>NZ_JAFLRH010000019.1 GCF_017310645.1 Paradesulfitobacterium ferrireducens
TAAACAGATTGTATGGCATAAAGCGAAGTAGCATTTTTAGACTTGGATATACTAAGCCGCATAGCAACAATCCCCTCCAATCCCTTACATTATAACACATTACGCAAAATTACGCACTAATAATTGAAGAGAATTTGACATTTTTCCAATAAAAAAAGCCCTGTTTTCAAGGCTTGTAGGGATTTCTATATAAACGCAAGTGTCAAAGACCCGAGAATATCAACGCCCAGGCAGTGCTGATCCAAATCCAAAACGGGAAGCAAGTAGTAGTTTACCCTGAAAAATATGCCCAAGCGAAGCTGATTTTCCCAATGAAGTAACACAATCAAATCCGGGAGCGGGTTGCATAGCCCGCTCCCGGATCCCACACTTAGCATAAAAAGAACAGAATGAACGGAGGGAAAAGATGAGTGGCGCGGCCATACTACAGGCAACTGCTGACGGGATTTTGATGGGTGGGGTGTATGCCGTTACGGCCATCGGATTAACACTAATCTTTGGCGTTATGGAAATTGTTAACTTTGCTCATGGAGCTTTAATGATGCTGGGGATGTATGTTACCTACTGGCTGTTTACGTTATTCGGAATTAACCCTTATTTAACAATTCCGGTAAGTATTGCAGTCATGTTTATAATAGGGTGGCTCATGCAGAGGTATTTATTAAATAAAATTATCAATGCACCTCAGCACAATCAGCTGCTCTTAACTTTAGGTGTCATGTTGTTTCTTGAGAATCTTGCCCTTTTTGTATGGTCTCCGGATTTCAGGAGCATCAATGTTCCGGGCCTTGATACCTCAATTCAGTTGGGGGTTGTGTCTATCAACAAGCCAAAACTACTGGCTTTCGCTTTCGCGCTTATTCTAACGGCGGTTTTATTTATCATTTTACAGAAAACCGTTTTAGGAAAATCTATCCGTGCCACTTCACAGGAACGAGACGGAGCAAGTCTAGTCGGGATTAAAGTAAAAAATATTAATGCGATTGCTTTTGGAATCGGTACGGCCTGCGCCGGAGTAGCAGGTTCATTGATTGTTCCGTTTTTCTTCACATCACCGGGAGCCGGTGCGGTATTTCTTCTCCGATCTTTTGTCGTGGCTATTCTAGGAGGCCTCGGTAACTTTTGGGGTGCACTGGTCGCCGGTCTGATTGTCGGGTTGGCAGAATCCCTCAGCGGGCTGTTTCTCTCAGGAAGTTGGAATGATTTAGTGATCTACGGCATTTTTGTGCTTGTACTTTTGTTAAGACCGACGGGTCTCTTCGGAGGGGGGCGTCTCAGTGGCTCGCACTAAAAAAGGCGGTTCTGTTGCTAAAAGCAAGGCGATGTTAGGCTGGGCTCTTCCCGTGATAATTATCTTATTGGTATTACCTTGGTTCGTAAACAGCTACTTGCTTAATCTTTTAATTATGGTAGCTTATGGTGCATATCTGTCCCAGTGTTGGAATGTAATGAGCGGGTACGCTGGGCAATTCTCTTTCGGGCACGCCGCTTTCTTCGGTTTAGGAGCCTACACTTCATCATTGCTCTTTGTAGATGCCGGGTTTTCCCCTTGGCTGGGGATGATCGCGGGGGCTCTGGTGGCCGGATTAATAGGGTTAATTATCGGCTACCTTTCTTTCCGCTATAAACTAAAAGGTCATTACTTCGCGCTTGCAACCTTAGCTTTCGCAGAAATACTACGGGCGATCTTTACCAATACTCCGTTCTTCAAGGGGGCTATGGGAATACTGATACCCATTTCTTCCAAGTCGACAATGTTTCAATTCAGTAAAAAAGTATATTACTTTTATGTAATTTTCGCCTTGCTTGTTTTGCTGACAGTTTTGCTGCGCTATATTTCCCGGACCCGTTTAGGCTTGTATTTTGTAGCCATTCGGGAGAATGAAGATGCGGCTGCAGCGCTGGGTGTGAATGTTTTCCGGTATAAACTGGCTGCTTTGGCCATTAGTGCCTCACTGACTGCACTGGCCGGAACATTTTATGCTCAATATTTTTCCTACATTGATCCTAATTTGGTCTTTGGATCCGAGGTTTCAATCAATGCGATTATTCCCGCCATTATTGGAGGGGTTGGCACAGTTTGGGGGCCTATTCTCGGTTCACTTGTCCTCACGCCGATTTCTGAGCTTACCGGCACCTTGCTCGCTAATTACAGCGGTATGAACTTGATGGTTTACGGCTTTATTTTAATCATCGTCATCATATTCCTTCCTGAAGGGGTAATGGGTTGGATTCAAAATAGACGTACCCAGTATAAGGTCAAGCAGGACAAATCCGCGCTGGCAAGGAAGGAAGGGAAAATTCATGAAACTCCTCTCAGCTAATCGCCTGACCAAAAAATTTCTGGGTCTGGTGGCTGTTAAAGAAGTTGATTTAATGATCAACCAGGGTGAAATCCTGGGCTTGATTGGGCCCAACGGAGCCGGCAAGACTACCCTTTTTAATATGCTTTCCGGTTACTACCGGGCCGACGGGGGGCAGGTACTGTTTAAGGGAGAAGATATTACAAACCTTGAGTCGCATCAAATATGTAAAAAAGGGTTGGCAAGAACCTTTCAGATCGTAAAACCTTTTGGCAAGCTTTCTGCTTTAGAAAACGTAATGGTCGGTGCTTTTAACCGCGCCAGAAATTACCCCGAAGCCGCTGAGATTGCTGCACATTATCTGGCATTTGTCGGGTTGGACCACAAAAAAGAAACTCAGGTCAAAGAACTGACGATTGGTGACCAGCGCAAGCTGGAAATGGCAAGAGCCTTGGCTACCGGTCCACAGCTGTTGCTTTTGGACGAGGTGATGGCCGGGCTGACTCCGACGGAAGTGAGCATGGTTATGGATTTGGTGCTAAAAGTACGGGAAAACGGGGTTACCGTTCTCATGATCGAGCATATTATGGCGGCTTTAATGAAACTATCTGACAGGGTTCTGGTCCTTCATCACGGTGAGAAACTGGCTGAAGGAACGCCTGCCGAGATTGTTAAAAATCCAAAGGTTGCGGAGGCCTACTTAGGGGAGGTGGAGATGCTTGCTAACTATCAATGACCTTTATGTAGGCTACGGTGATACTTTAGTCGTACAAGGTGTGTCGCTGGATGTAGCAGAAAGCGAACTGGTTTCCTTGGTTGGAGCCAACGGTGTAGGCAAAACCACTCTGCTCAAAACAATCTCCGGCTTGGTGCGAGCGAAATCAGGTGAAATTCTTTTTATGGGAGAAAACATTACCCGTTTGGCACCTGACGAAATTGTTGCCAGAGGTTTAATTCAGGTTGCGGAGGGCAGGAAGCTTTTTCCGGCCATGACAGTTTTGGAAAACTTAGAATTAGGTGCTTATACAAAAGAGGCTCATAAACAGAAAAAGCGAAACTTTGAACTGGTTTTTGAAATGCTCCCTGATCTTAAAACCAAGGCCCGTAACATGGCCGGCACCTTAAGCGGGGGGCAGCAGCAGATGCTGGCCATCGGAAGAGGACTCATGTCCGCCCCCAAGCTATTGATTCTGGATGAACCTTCAATCGGTTTATCTCCTTTATTAACACAAACAATGTTCGAGATTATCGGCAAAATCAAGGAGCAAGGGGTTACGTTGATGCTTGTAGAACAAAACGTGCATCACGCTTTGGGGATGGCGGACCGGGGGTATGTGATTGAACAAGGCCGGATTGTTCTCAGCGGCCCTGCTATGAAACTACTGCATGATGAACATCTAAAGAAAGCTTACTTAGGAATGTAAGGGGATACGTATGCGAACAACAACCCAACTGCGCCAATTGCTGCTAGCAGGCGAATTAATCGTAGCCCCTGGTGCTGCCGATGCACTTGTCGCCAGAATCATTGAGCAGGCCGGGTTTCCTGCCCTTTACTTGACGGGTGCAGGAGTTGCCTATACGACGGTGGGGCCGGATCTTGGCCTGCTCGGCATGAGCGAAATGGTGAACAGGCTGGAATATATCTGTGAGGCGGTCAGGGTGCCGGTTATTGCTGATGGAGACACCGGCTATGGCAATGCCCTTAATGTCATCCGCACAGTCAAGGCGTATGAAAAAGCCGGGGCGGCTGCTATTCAACTGGAAGACCAGGTAATGCCCAAAAAATGCGGCCATTTGGCAGGTAAACAACTTATCGAAGCAAGTGAAATGGTCCATAAGATAAAAGCTGCAGTCGATGCACGTCTCGACTCGGATTTCGTGATCGTGGCGCGAACGGATGCACGGGCGGTGCTGGGACTGAATGCGGCAATCGAGCGCGCCCAACTTTACCTAGAGGCCGGGGCGGATGTTATTTTTGTTGAGGCACCGGAGTCTATTGAGGAAATGAAAGAGATTAACTGCCGGCTCAATGCCCCGACTTTAGCCAATATGGTTGAGGGGGGCAAGACACCGCTGTTGCCTAATCAGAAGTTGAAGGAAATCGGGTACAACATCGTGATTTATCCGAATTCCGCGATTAGAGTGATGACGAAAGCAGTTAGCCGGCTTATGGACGCCTTAAAAGAATCCGGTACAACTCAGGGACAACTAGATCAAATGTTTTTATTTAATCAAGTAAATAACATTATAGGGTTAGACCGGTGGAAAGAACTGGAGAAGAAGTATCAATAATAACCGTAAGAGTCGAAGAAAAGTCAGGGTAATTAAATATGCAAAGGGGAAGGGAGAATGGGCTTAACAATAACGGAAAAAATCATGGCCCGGGCCAGCGGCAGGGAGACAGTACGTCCGGGTGAACTGGTCTGGGTTAATGTGGATATGGCCATGATGCAAGATTCCGGGGGGCCAAGGAGGATAGCCAATCATCTCGAGCACCTGAATGCATCGGTTTGGAATCCCGATAATATTACGATCGTCTCAGATCATTTCGTTCCGCCCAGTAACGAAACGGAGGCTCGTATTCAGGCCATAACCAGGGCATGGGTAAAAAAATACGGTATTAAGAAATTCCATGAGTTTGAAGGAATCTGTCATATTGTACCGATAGAAAAGGGTTATGTAAGGCCGGGAATTTTGATGGTGGGCGGAGACTCACATAGCTGCACCGGAGGAGCCATGGGCGCGATGGTGGTGGCTCTAGGTTCCACGGATATGCTGGGTGTTGTTGTAACCGGGAAAACTTGGCTGCGTGTTCCTGAAACAATCAAAATCGTATGGGAAGGCAAATTGCCTCCGGGGACATATGCCAAAGATATGGTTCTGGCCAATCTTAAGCAGCTCGGAACTGCCGGAGCAACCTACAAAGTGCTTGAATTTACCGGAGATACAGTTAGAAATCTGCCCCTTGATGAGAGAATTATTCTGACGAATATGTCGATCGAAATGGGTGCCAAGACCGGAATCATTGAGCCTGACGAGACAGTGCTCAAATATATGGAAGAAAAAAAAGTTGAGTTTAACCCGGTTTACAGCGATCCGGATGCGGAGTACAGTCGAATTCTTGTATGCGAGGCGGAAGAGCTTGAACCTTTGGTTGCCTGCCCTCATAGTCCGGATAATGTGGCGGCTGCGGCTTCACTCAGTGGAGTTTCTGTTGATCAAGCTTATATCGGAGGTTGCACCGGAGGCAAATATCACGATCTGGCGACGGCTGCAGGCATTCTCAAAGGGCAGAAGGTTGCGGCGGGCACAAGATTATTAGTCGCACCGGCTTCACAGAAAGTTTTGCAGCGGGCTTTAGCCGACGGAGTTCTGGAAACTCTGCTAAACGCCGGGGCAACCCTGTTGCCTCCTGCCTGCGGACCATGTGGGGGCCTAAGCATGGGTGTATTAAGCGACGGAGAGCGTTGTATTTCTTCAACAAACCGCAACTTCCGCGGACGGATGGGAAGCAGTGATTCCGAAGTCTACCTGGGATCAGCCGCTACAGTGGCTGCGTCTTCGGTGACTGGCCGTATTACTGATCCGAGGGAGTTCATAAGGAGCTGAACGAGATGGAGACAATTAGGGGCAGGGTCTGGAAATTTGGAGACGATGTCAATACGGATGTCATAGCTCCTGGAAAATATCTTAAATTGCCGAATGACGAGATGGCCAAGCATGTCTTTGAAGGAATCGATCCGGAACTGCCGGAAAAGATCAAACCCGGAGACATTGTTGTCGGAGGCGCAAATTTCGGCTCCGGATCAAGCCGGGAAAGTGCTCCGGCTGCAATTAAGTATGCCGGAGTGAGTGCCGTAGTAGCTGTGTTTTTTGCCCGAATTTTCTTCCGGAATGCCATTAATTTGGGGCTGCCCGTATTGGAATGCCCCGAGTCTGATAAGATCCAGCAGGGTGACGAATTAGAGATCGATTTGGTCAACGGGACTATCCGCAATCTTACCCGGGGTGAAGTTTACCAGGCAAGCCGCTTGCCCGAACACATTCAGGAGTTGATCAAAGTAGGCGGGCTAGTTCCGCACCTTGAACAAGAACTGGAGGATAGGTAATGCAGATCTGGGTTGTAGTAGAAGGGGATGACCATGGTCTGCGCGAAAGTTCACGAGAGGTTCTGACCGCAGCAACCACTGTTGCCGGAGGGGTTCTTGCAGCTGCTGTTGTACTGGCGCCGGATAAGGAAAATTTAGTTCAAGAAGTCATGGAATTTGGTCCGCAAACAATTTATCTTCACGAAGAGGGGTCACCCAGTGTGACAGGAGAAGATTATGCGGAGTTTCTAGGTGAATTGATTGAACGCGAAAGACCCGGGCTAGTGCTCGCGGCCGAAACTCAGTTTGGGAAGGGACTTCTATCTAGAACCGCCCTGCAATACCGGATGCCCATTTTTCCTGATTGCCTCGGTATTTCTCAAGGGCCGGAGAGCCTGCTCTTTGAACGTCTCTGGTATGGGGAACGCGTAAGTGCTTTGCTCACATCCGCAGCGGAACGACCGGTTTTGGCTACTTGGCGTGAAGGTATAGTAAATGTTAAGAAGTGTCCGGGGCTGAACAGTACGGTGCAGAAGGTACGTCCACAGGTTCAAACACTAAACTTAACTCGTTTTCTGGAAGAAGTAAAAGCTGATCCCCTAACGGTGGATCTGAGTGAAGCAGAAGTTATTGTTGCCGGTGGTGGGGGTATGGGTTCAGCAGCAGGTTTTCAGCTGATTCAAGAACTTGCTGAACTGATCGGCGCGGCTGTCGGTGGATCCAGGGTGGCCCGTGACAATGGTTGGATTCCCCTGAAGCGGCAGATCGGGCAAACCGGGAAGACTGTGGCTCCCAGGTTGATTATTTCCTGCGGAATCTCAGGTGCAACCCAACATACTTTCGGCATGCGCGATGCGAAGAAAATAATTGCTATCAATAAAGATAAGAATGCGCCCATATTCAAGATTGCCGATGCCGGGATCGTTGGGGATGTGCATGAGGTATTGCCGGAATTAATTAAGCGGATAAAGGAGGGCAAGCAGAATGCCAGGCCGGTGGGAGCATGATCTGGAAATCGCGGTCCCGGTCGGCTTCTGGCCGCACCGGGCAGGCCCCCTTACCATTGAAAATGGATGTCTCTCGGAAAAGACGGAAATCGTTTATGATTTAGGTCATTTAGACCACTATGCCTTGGAAGAGGCTCTTAAGTGGAAAGACCGATGGGGAGTAAAGGTTACGGTTGTGTCAGTCGGTCCTGAGACGCACGAAGAAGGGATGCGCCAGGCGCTAAGCCTGGGAGCCGATGAGGCTGTGCGCCTTTGGGATGAGAGTTTGGAAAGTTTTTTTCCGTCAGCAGCTGCCGTGAAAGCCCGGATGCTGGCGGCCTGGATTTCAGAGCGTGGTTGCCTGTTGGTTTTATGCGGGGACAAATCAAGTGGCAGCGGATCAGGAATGGTTGGGAGGTATCTGGCCCACTTTCTGGCCAGACCCAATTTGGTAAGCGTCATTCAAATAGACCCTTTGAGCGAATCCAAGTTAAAAGTAACGTGCAGAGGGGAAAAAGGCAGCAGGCTGATATACGAGTGCCCAATTCCCGTCGTGCTGTCTGTCGGCAGAGGTTCAGAAACGCGCTATCCCACCCTTCCGGGACGGTTGGCAGCCCGCCAAGCGGAAATTCCGGTTTTTAATTTAGCCCAGCTTCAGGTTGAACCGGCTGAGATTGGGGTGCTGGCTTCCTATGCACGCACAGCCCGCCTCGCACCGGCGCGCCTCAAACCGAAGAAAATCTTAACGCCGGACAGTTCGATGTCAGCTTCAGACAGAATGAAAATGATTCTCTCCGGCGGAGTTAAGAAAAAAAAGGGCAATGTGGCTGAAGGCAGCCAAGGTGGGGCAGCTCAAATCTACGATTTGCTTCGTCAAGAGGGGCTAGTATAGAGTTTTTTTAAGGCAGTGTTGAAAAATCAAGGGATGTTTCAGAACGTTGTTGCCATGGATGGAACGATTAGGATGAATTCCATTTGAAATCTTGAATGGATGGGAGGGAAGCTTATGAATTGGGACGCCGAGGTTGATATTGCAGTGGTGGGTGCCGGCGGCTGCGGCTTGGTAGCTGCATTGGCAGCTTCAGATCAGGGGGCTGAGGTTGTCATCTTAGAAAAAACGGAGCACGTGCTGGGCAATACCGCCAGCAGCGCGGGGATGATCCAAGCGGCCGGTACACGCTTCCAGCGAGAGCTCGGAATTGACGATTCTCCGGAGCAAATGGCGAAAGATATTTTTCATAAGAATGGACATGAGAGTGACCCGGAGTTGACCTTAGCAGTTTGCCGCGCCTCGGGGCCAATGGTGGAATGGATGGTCGACAAGCTGGGGATTGAACTTTCCCTGTTCACGGAATTCAAATGGCCGGGGCACTCCCATCACCGCATGCATGCACCCAAATCCAGAAGCGGGCTGGAATTGATCAACCAGCTGCGCCGTGAAGTGGCCAAGCGTGAAGATATTTACTTGATGCTTAAATCCCCGGTAACCCGGTTATTGACCGGGGGCGACGGGCAGATTATCGGGGTGGAAACCAGTACACCTGACGGTATTCAAAGGATTGGAGCCAAAAAGGTCATTTTGGCTAGCAATGGTTTTGGCGGTAATAAGGAGATGGTACAACAATATATTCCCGAAATGGCAGAAGTCCTGTACTTTGGGTATGAGGCAAATACTGGGGATGCTATTAAGTGGGGGCTCGAACTGGGAGCTCAAGTGGAAAATATGACTTGCTTTCAGGGGCATGCCTCAGTGGCTTCCAGCCACGGCATCCTCGTAACCTGGGGGGGAGTCATGAGCGGGGGGTTCCTGGTAAACCAATTGGGTAAGCGGTTTGGAGATGAAAGCGAGGGGTATTCCGAGTATGCCCTGGAGGTCATGAAGCAGCCGGGCAGGATTGCCAACTACATTATGGATGAGGAGATACACCAAAATCTCTTGAGTATTGAGGATTATAAAAACCTAGCCCAGCTTCATGGGCTAAAGATAGCCGATACGCCGGAGGGACTGGCGCAAAAGTTGGGACTGCCTGAAGCCGGCTTAGCAGCTACCATTGAGCAATTTAACCAAGCTGTTCAGGACGGACAGGACTCTTTTGGACGGACTTGGTTTCCGAAAAAGCTCAAACCTCCATTTTATGGGGTCAAGGTTGAGCCGGCTTTATTCCACACCCAAGGAGGTCTGAAAATCAACGTCAACGCCCAAGTGTTAAACACTAAAGGTGAGCCTATTCCAAATTTATACGCAGGTGGGGGTGCGGCCGTAGGAGTTTCAGGCCGTAAGCCTAAAGGATATATGTCAGGCAATGGACTGCTGGCAGCCTTAGGCTTCGGCTTCATCGCGGGACGGCATGCGGCAGAAAATCTTTAAGCAAACGTGATATAGGTTTGAATAGCTAAGCGGTATAGGCCTAAGAAATTGAGGCCATAAAAAACCAACTAAAACTGTCGAAGGAGGAAATGAAAATGGCAAGAGTTTGGGAAGATCTACTTACGGATGTGGACAGGTTGGTCATTGAAAAAGGCGGGTATGGCAAGAGCCGTGGTTTGGGTCAAAAACCCCTGCTCATGATTATTGATGTGCAGCCGAATTACGTGGGGGAAGATGTACCCATCGAACAGCAACTGGAACGCTGGCCTTCGGGCGGTGGCTCGGCTGCTTGGGCGGCCATCCGCAATATCCAGCGCGTGCGCGAGGCTGCCCGTGCCGCTGGAGTCCCGGTCTTTTACTCGCGCAATGTGCAAAAGAAAACCATTGCTTTTGACGGCTTTGCCACGAAAACCAACCGTGACCAGAGCAAATACCTCGACGGCCGTCCGGAGACTCAGATCGTGCCTGAGCTGGCTCCTGCGGACAATGAGCTTGTGATTGATAAGGCCTATGCCAGCGTGTTTTATGGCACCCCTTTGCAAAGCTACCTGGTGAAATTAAGGATAGATACCATTATTATTGTCGGCGGCTCCAGCAGCGGCTGCTGCCGGGCAACAGCGGTGGATGCGGTGACGCGCAACTACAATGTAGCCATGATTGAGGATGCCGTGTATGACCGGATTCAATTGTCCCATAAAGCGGCTTTGCTTGACCTGTGGATGAAGTATTGCGATGTCGTTGACAGTGATAACATTATTAACTACTTCCAAAGCCTGAAGAAATAAGCAGGAAGGAGAGTTTTGAGATGGATCTTCTAATCAAAGGTGCTCAGGTTGTATTTGCTGATAGAGTGGACATGGCCGACATCGGAGTTACGGACGGGAAAATTGCCGGTATTTTTTCGCCCGGCGCTGCCCCGCAAGCAGACCGCATCCTTGATGCCGCAGGGCTCCATGTTTTCCCCGGGGTGATTGACCCCCACATGCACCTGGGCATCTACAATAGTATGGCAACTGATTTTGCCGAGGATACCAAAGCCGCGGCCATCGGCGGTATCACCTCCATCGTCAATTATTATCGCGGCAAAGAATCATATAAGGAAAGTGTGCCTAACTTGATTGAAGTGGGAGAAAAAAATAGTCTGATAGACTTTGGTTTTAGCCTAGGCCTGCTGACGAAACAGCATGTGGCTGAAGTTGAAGAGTATGCCCGCGAGTTTGGGGTGACTTCTTACAAGTTCTATCGTAATTACCAGGATGATGTCAAAAGAATCTTTGGGGTAGAAGATCCTTTGACTTTGGATTCTGCTGATATGATGTTCATTCTGCGTGATTTTGCGAACAAGTCTCCTAAGCTTTCTTTATGTGTTCATTGTGAAGATATGGATTTGCAACGCAAAGTGGCTGCGGAAGTTAAAGCGGAGAATGCTCAAGACACCTTGGCCTTTTTCGCCCGCACCAGTCCGGATTACGCTGAAACGGTATCTGTAATGCAGGCACTCTATCTCAATCATTTAGTAAACGGCAATATGTATATTGTGCATTTGAGTGCCGGTTCAAGTGTGAATTTTATCGACACTGCCCCTGAACTAAGAGAAAAAGGAGTTACGGTGGAAACTTGTCCGCACTATCTGGTCTTAACGGAGGATTCCCCGGCGAATTTACTGGCCAAGGTTAACCCGCCGATCCACACGGCCCAGGACGCGGAGAAGTTATGGGAAGGCATACGCGCAGGACTTATTACAACACTGGGCTCTGATAACTGCCCAAGCAATCTGGATAAGAAGTACAGCAAGGGCAAGGATGTCTGGGGCACCTTGCCTGGATTCCCGGGTGCAGGCCTTATATTGCCGGTTCTGATCAGCGAAGGGTACCATAAACGGGGTATTTCACTGGAGACAGTAGCCAAGGTCAGCAGCCAAAATACGGCCCAAGCCCTGAACCTGCCGCAAAAAGGCGGGATTCGGGTCGGAGCGGATGCTGATTTTGCCATCGTTGACTTGGAATGGGAACGGGAAGTCACCCCTGAACTTTTCGGCAGCTGTGACTACACGGTTTATGAGGGCATGAAATTTAAAGGGTGGCCGCGTTACACCATCAGCCGGGGTGAAATCATTGCTCAGGATGGCAAGATTTCTGCTGAATCCGGGCGGGGCCGCTATTTAAGGCGCAGTCTTTAATTTGTGCGCCCTGAAAGTAAGGCTTTCTTGAGAGCCATGAAAAGGGGAAAAAGTGATGTCCAGTTTACCCAATCTATTTAACCCGCTTGCAATAGGCCCTGTTGTTATCCGCAACCGCATTGCCAGTTCCGCGCATGTTACTAATTTCGCGCTTGATGGTTTCCCCACGGAACGCCATGCGTACTACCTGGCGGAAAAGGCCAAGGGCGGGATCGGACTGATTATTATGGAAGCGATGTATGTGCATCCATCTACCCACGCCCGGCGTACGGCCATAGCGGGGTACGCTCCCGCGATCATTCCCGCTCTGAAACAGGTTACTGCCAAGGTGCACGAACACGGAGCCAAAATATTCGTCCAACTTTTGCATATGGGACGTCAGATGGTTAGTACGGAAAGCCGTCTGCCGATTATGGCTCCCTCGGCTATTCCCAGCCAGAGCAAGAAAGAAATTCCCCATGCTATGACCGAACGGGAAATCGAGGAGATCATTAAAGCTTTTGGCGAGAGTGCCAAAATAGCCAAAGATGCAGGCTTTGACGGAGTCGAAATCCATGGCGCCCACGGGTATTTAATCCAACAGTTTTTGTCTCCGCACACCAATAAGCGCACAGACCAGTGGGGAGGAAGTTTGGACAATCGTTTGCGCTTCGCCCTCCGGGTAATCGATAAGGTTAAGGAAGTTTGCGGCTCAGACATGGCGGTCGGGATACGGCTTAGCGGAGATGAGTTTACGGACGGCGGCCTTACCCTTGATGACATGCAGCAAATTGCGGTGCGCCTCGAAGCTACAGGCAAGCTTAACTTTATTAACGTAAGCCAGTGCAATTATGACGGACTGAGCTTTGCCACCATGATTCCGGATATGCATTTTCCGTTTGGCTCTTTTGTGTACCTTGCTGCCGGAATCAAAAGCGTAGTGGCGGATATTCCGGTATTTACGGTTGGACGTATTATTGACCCCAGTCATGCCGAGCAAATTCTGGCTGACAATCAGGCTGATGTCGTGTGTATGACCAGGGCCACTCTGTGCGACCCGGAACTGCCGAATAAAGCGAAAGAGGATCGTCTGGATGACATCCGTTACTGCATCGGCTGTAACCAGGGCTGTGTTGGCATGATGCATCGCGGTTTCCCCATTACTTGTACGCAGAATCCGACCGTGGGATTAGAACGGGAGTTGGGCAGCGGCACCCTTGCTCCGGTCCTGAGGCCCAAACGGGTCTTGGTGATTGGGGGCGGCCCGGCAGGAATGGAAGCGGCCCGGGTGGCAGCCATCCGCGGCCATCAGGTTACTTTATGGGAAAAACAAAGCGTTCTGGGCGGGAATGTGGTGTTGGCCAGTTCAATTCCGGCCCGGCAGGAACTGAGCGGGGTTGTGCGCTATCTGAGCCATGAACTGGAGCGGTTGGGAGTTCAGATTAGGCTTAACACTGAGGGAACAGCTCAGCTAATCGAGCAAGAGCAGCCTGATGCAGTAATTGTGGCCACAGGTGCCCGGCCGCTGCTGCCTGAGTTAGAGGCGGCGGAAGTAAAGAGTGTACCGGTTGAAGATGTGGTGCAAGGAAAGACCGAAGTAGGGCAGAGAGTGGTGCTGGTGGATGATGACGGCCATTACCGGGCCACCAGTGTGGCCGAGTATCTGGCTGAACAGGAAAAAGAGGTGACCTTGATTACCCCGCGTACTATCGAAGGCTCGGATATAGTGCAAATAAGCTGGATTACCCAGCATACCAGGCTTCGTTCGGCAGGGGTAACCATTATTACCGGAAGCGGTGTTAGCGGAACTGAGGGGCATTCGGTTTTAGTGGAAGATCTTTATTCCGGGGATGAGTCTGAGTTAGAGGATATCGACAGCATTGTCATTGCAGGAGTTCGTCAAGCCTGTGACGAGTTGTTCTCAGAATTGCAGGGGAAAGTTCCGGAAGTATATACCATCGGAGATGCCATGGCTCCGCGTTCAATTCTCGAAGCGGTGCGGGAAGGGCATATGCTCGCCCGCAAACTGTAGGAGCGTAGGAGGATAAGTGGTGGAAAAACGCTGCCGGGCGCAACACGATCCATCAAGCGCAAGGAATGGCAGTTGGCCTGGTTCCCTTGGTCGGGAAAGTTATCACGGAAATAGACGCACTTGCCAATTTGGCGGATGTAACATGTACGGTAATTGCCAAAGGCGGAATCGACGGAGCTGAAGGGGCGGCAACTATGGTCTTGGCCGGAGAATCGGCTGCTGTCGCTCAAGCCGCAGAGATAGTGAATCAAGTAAAAGGCAGCAGAGTCAGCGGGATGGCAGAGAGCCTGATTGAGTGCCAGCCGGGAGGCACAGGCTGCCGCAATCATAAAGGGTGTTTTTATAAAGCAGGAAAGCAGAAGTTTCAGATAGAGAACCTATAATGCTGCAGAGGAGGGAAAGTCGTGCCGGCGCGGGAAGTGTACTGGAATATAACAAACCATACTGTGATGTACCTCTTATTTGTGGTCACACTTGCCATCTTCCTCTACGGAGCAGGCAGACAAATTTTACCCATAATGAAGGGGAAAAAACAAGCCGGTTTCGGAACGGATTTATTAGCGAGGGTTAAAGTTTTATGGCTGGAGGGAATAAAGCAGAGACGTATTCGCCGGGATTCTCTAGCCGGTTTTACGCATCTTTTTCTCTTTTGGGGTTTTGCCGTTCTCTTTATCGGCACGTTGATTGTAGCCCTTCAGGCGGATTTTGGCATTCATGTTCTGATTGGCCGCTTTTATCTTTGGTTTTCTTTGGCCTTGGATTTGGCCGGTCTTGCGGCTTTGATCGGAGTCTTTGGCCTGATTTACCGGCGTGTTGTTGTCCGGCCCGCCGGGTTAACGAGCATAACTGAAGACTGGATTTTACTGGTCTTGGTTGCACTGATTCTCGTGAGCGGTTTTTTGGTGGAAGGAGTGCGTCAAGCTGCCACGGCTGATCCATGGGCAGTTTGGTCGCCGGTGGGTTTTGCTTTTTCCCTGATGCTTAGTTCCTTCGGTGTTAATTTAGGAGTATTACACAAATTTTTATGGTGGCTCCATTTAACATTAGGGATGGGTTTACTGGCATACCTCCCGTTTGGTAAATTTCGGCATGTACTATTTGCGCCCGTTAATATATTGTTGTCTGCAAACAGCGAAACGGGCAGGATTCTTGCCTTAGATGTAAACACCCCCAGCCCGGTGTTCGGAGCGGGCAAGCTTGAAGGTTTCACGCGCAGGCACCTCCTGGCAAGCCTTGCTTGTACCCGCTGCGGCCGGTGTGAGCAAGGTTGCCCGGCTTTCCTGACTCACAAGTCCCTGTCGCCGAAAGAAATAAATGTGTCGTTAAGGGATTTCCTTTCCGGTAAAGAAGGGAAAGGAGAGAAGATTTATGAGCCTCTAGGGCCGTTAGCGACGGAAACGATTTGGTCCTGTACAACCTGTGGTTATTGTGAAAATCAATGCCCGGTTTTAATTGAGCAAGTGAGCCGCACGGTGGAAATGCGACGGAGTTTGGTTTTAGAGGAAGGCAGAGTCCCGGTAGAGATGCGGCAGGTTTTACGCAATCTTGACAAGCAGGGAAATCCCTGGGGTGAATGGAGCGGCTCCCGAGGACAATGGGCTCAAGGATCCGGCGTTCCCCTGCTGAAAGATAAAGGGAAAGCGGATGTGCTCTATTGGGTTGGCTGTATGGGCTCATTTGATGAGCGCTCCCGGAAGATTTCGGAGTCAATGCTTAAACTGCTCAAAGCCAGTCAAGTTGATTTTGCCATCTTGGGTGATGAGGAGAACTGCTGCGGAGATGCGGTCAGGCGAGTCGGAGAAGAGTATCTCTTTCAACAACTGGCCCGGGAAAACATTAAGACTTTAGAAAAGTATGGGGTGAAGAAAATAATTACGGCTTGTCCCCATTGTTATAATACGCTTAAAAACGATTACAGTTCGGGAATGGGTGCTCAGTTTGAGGTTCAGCATCATTCCGAGTTTGTCTTAGAGCTTATCCGCACGGGTTCTTTACCGATCACTGGGGAGTTAAGCAAAGCGGCAACTTACCATGATCCTTGTTATCTTGGACGTTATAACGTTGTTTATGAACAGCCGCGCCAGGTGCTCAACTGCATTCCCGGCCTGGAATTAAATGAGATGGAACGTCACGAGGAAAAAAGCTTTTGCTGCGGGGCCGGGGGCGGGCATATGTGGATGGATGAAGGATCAGGCGAGCGTGCCAGCCACCTCCGCGCCCGGGAAGCTATGGCTGCGGGCGTCAATACCGTTGTAACAGCTTGTCCCTTTTGCTTAACGATGATGGAGGATGGTACCCGTTCCAACGCGGATGAGATCGAAGTTTTAGATTTAGCGGAATTAGTGGCGAAAGTAATTTAGTGTTCAGGGCCATTCCCCCGGGAAAAGAATATTCTTTGAAGGGATGTGGCCCAAATTTATTATTCTTGGTGCAACATCTGTACAGGTCGCATTGTTAGGATTTAGATCGGTTCGGAATAGGTAGAGTATCGGGGAAAGTAAACCTGATGTCCCAGACGACAGGTGCATCCGGGGTCAGAACAGTTACGGTTGTCGGTTGGCCCGAAACTCGCCGCCTCCCTAAGCCTTGCTTCCGCTTGGCCGAATGCCCTAGAAGGGGCAACTGTAAGAAACATTTACACGGGTCTGAGCAATCAATTAGGTTTACTGGCAACTGATTTAGCCAAGGCTGGAGTGACTGCTGCCCAAGGTGCTGTCGATTGTGTTTTTGGGTAGCGGCTTGGACGAGAAAGGTATATTGGAAGGAGTTGAAAAAATAGTATAAGTCACCATAAAGAATATTCGGGTAGTTAAATCTGTGGTAAGATTAAGATGGTCTTTTACTACTTTTACCCAAGATAGACAGTCTTGTTTATAATCAGTATTATAAGGTGAACAGCCAATGACTTATACCGATAAAATCTTTACCCGCAACTACATCCTTACTTTCTTAGCAACCTTGTTTGTGTTCGGTTCGATTAATTACCTCATCCCGATCTTGCCGGTATATTTTCAGAACTTGGGCTATAACAACTCTGAGATCGGTTTAATTGTTAGTTCGTACTCTTTTTCGGCCATTTTTCTCAGACCGTTGATTGGGAAGTATGCTTCACTTTACGGCAGCAAGAAATTAATGCTGGCAGGCACAGTTATATTAACCCTTGCCAGCCCATTGTATTTATTCGCCAAAGCCATGTTGGCCTTGATCATCGTAAGGATCTTAAACGGGGCGGGTACCGCCAGTTTTGCGACCTCGTCTTCAATATTTGTTTCATATATTGCTCCTAAGAGGCGGCTGGCTCAGGCAATCGGGATTTATGTTACTTCCATCAGTTTGGCGACAGGACTCGCACCTACCCTGGGTTCTTGGCTCATGCAGGAATATCCTATTAAGATTGTATTACTGATCCCTGCTGTGGCGGCTTTGGCTGCCGTGATTTTCACGACTAAGATCGATTATCAGTTCTCACCGGCTCAGGAAAGCAGTACGAAATCATTTAAGGAAATTATCAAAGACAAAAATGTCATCATACCAAGTGTTACCTGGATCACTGCTTCTTTTACCATAGGGGTTGTGATGGCTTTTTTGCCTTTATATGTGCTCACGGTTCCGGGTACGAATGCCCCGCTCTTCTTTGCGGTTTATTCAATGACGCTCATTTCTATAAGATTTATCGGCGGCGGGTTGTCTGACCGCTTCGGGCGGATGAAAGTTATTGTCCCGTCCATGATGCTAATCGTCTCAGGTATTTTAGGACTGGCTTTTATCAGGGGGCCGCTGTCCCTGGCAGTATGTGCTATTGTCTATGGGCTGGGGTTCGGGCTTGCTTACCCGAGCATGGCGGCATTGGTCGTCGACAATTCAGATACCGCCAGCAGGGGAATGGCCCTTGGAATTTTCTCAGCATCTGTTGATGCCGGGCAATTTCTGGGGCCCTTTTCAATGGGAATAGTGAGTCACCTGGCAGGGTTTGAAGTCATGTTCGCGCTTACGGCACTGGTGCCGTTGCTGGGAGTGGCGTTTTTTTGGGTAATGTATGGCTTGCTGCCGCAGATTAAACGCAAAAATAAAGAGGAATAGCCCGGCTCACGGAGAATTATAAAAGTGTGGGGTTCTGTAGGTGGGCAGGAGGAGAAAGTAATGTTGAAAGAAATCCTTCGCACTGTCGCGGACAACGATATACGTTATCTGCAACTGCGGTTTGTAGACACTTCGGGAATTCTGCGCACGAAAGTAGTGTTAAAGCCGGCTTTTGAGGCTGCATTAAAGTACGGAGTCAATTTTTCCAAAGCTATTATGAGCTTCACTGCACTTGACCGGCTTGTGGATGAACCCTACTACAATGCTGCGGATGGAGATTTTTGGGCTGTTCCGGATCTCGGATCGTTTGCCTTGTCTCCGCTGCAGGCGGATACGGCCTATGTGTATTGCAACCTGCTGGAGCCCGATGGTTCTCCTTTTCCCGGGTGTTACCGGACTTTGCTAAGTAAGCTCCTTGCTGAAGTGGAGTCTGCCTGGGGTGGTTCGGTTGTGGGGGCCTTTGAACCTGAGTTTATGGTGATTGACGCCGAGCCAGCGGTTCTGGGACAGGGGGCTCAAATCTTTTGGCACCGCTCCCCCGAATGAGGATATCCCCTGCGGCACTCCAGGCCGCCACGGAGGGAATATGGATACCCGGCATATTGGCCCGGGAAGCAGGCTGTACCTGCCGGTGTTCGTGTCGGGGGCGAATCTGGCCATGGGGGATCTCCATGCGGTAATGGGCGATGGTGAAGTCTCGATCTGCGGGGTTGAAATTGCCGGAGAAGTTACGGTAAAAGTGGATCTGATTAAAGGAAAACAGTCGAAATGGCCTGTACTGGAGACCGCGACCGATTGGTATCTCATTGCCTCAGGGCAAGATTTGGATGAAGCGGCCCTTTTTGCCATGGAAGAGGCGACTGCATTCTTAATGAGACGAACCCAACTGCCCCTCAATGACGTGGTGTCTTTGCTCAGTATTGCCGGGAATCTTGAGATCAGCCAAGTGGTTGATCCCTTAAAAACGGTGCGCATGCGGCTGCCGAAGAAGGTTTATGAGCCCTATCAGCTGGCCTTTTAGGAACTGGATTGTTAAAGCAAGTCCCGGGGAGGAAGTCTTTCCGGGGCTTGTTTTGTTTAGAAAAATATTTCTTTTTAAAATTTTTCTTCGAAATTTTGATCTAATTTGTTACAATAGATAAAGAACATGTTTTGGCTAATTCTAAAATAAGCGGTTGAGAGGTCATTAAATAATCACCCAATCTTTACAGACTGCGGTGTATAATGATAATGAGCCTTTGCGAAGCTATTGAATTTTAAGGCGGATGCAGCCGCCTGAAGGAGAGGGAAGAGAGTGAACAAGATACTAAGAATTAACATGGCCTCTTTGGAGCAAAAGCTGGAAGACGGGAACAAAGATTACGAATTGCTTGGAGGCCGGGCTTTTATCGCCAAGTTTTTACTCGATGAAGTGAAGCCGTCATGCGAACCTCTTGGACGCCATAACAAACTCATCTACACCCCTGGTTTATTGGGCGGAAGCAAAGTCTTTAGTTCGGGAAGAATTTCAATAGGAGCGAAAAGCCCGCTGACCGGCGGCATCAAGGAGAGCAACGGCGGCGGTGTCGTCGGGATTAAACTGGGCCGGTTAGGCTATAAGGCAATCGTTATTGAAGATCTCCCTCAAAATGATCAGAAGTATATTATCAAAATCAGTGCTGAGGGTGTAGAAATTCTGCCGGGTGAGGAATACTGGGGCTTAAAGGTCTATGAAACGGCGGCCAAGCTCAGGGAGCGCTTTGGCAACAAGGTTGCGGTTTCTTGCATCGGGCCGGCCGGAGAAATGAAGTTCTTCTCGGCCGGAATTGCGAATACCGATGCGGAAGGCGTACCGAGCCGCTACAGCGGCCGCGGAGGCTTAGGGGCGGTAATGGGTTCGAAAGGGATTAAAGCCTTGGTTATTGACGATTCCGGGGCTAAAATGCATGAGCCTGCCAACAGCGCGGAATTCAATGAAGTGATGAAAGAATACGCCAAGATCCTCAAAGAATCCCCGGTGGTTGAAGCTTACAACACCTATGGCACCTCAGCCATGGTGCAAGTGACCAATGCCGTAGGAGGCTTGCCGACCAGAAACTTTTCCGCCGGTAAATTTGAAGGCGCGGAGAAGATTGATGCTGAGCGCCTGTATGACACCATCACCAGCCGTAATGGGAATCCAACCCATGCCTGCATGCCCGGCTGTATGATTCGTTGCTCCAATGTCTATCCGGACGAACAAGGCAATACCGTCGTTTCACCTCTGGAGTATGAGACTATTGCCCTCATGGGTTCCAACTTGTCCATTGATAACCTGGATGTGATTGCCAAGCTGAATTACCTGTGCAATGACTACGGGATTGACACGATTGAGACTGGAGCTGCAATAGGAGTTGCTATGGAAGGCGGAGTGATTCCGTTTGGGGATGCTCAAGGTGCCATTGAATTAGTGCACGAGATTGGGAAAGGCTCCTTAATTGGCCGCGTCTTAGGGATGGGCGCTGCCATTACCGGCAAAGTCTTAGGGGTGACCAATGTTCCGGTCGTGAAGGGACAGTCCATGCCTGGTTACGAACCCAGAGGGATCAAAGGCTTAGGGGTAACCTATGCGACATCTCCCATGGGGGCGGACCATACGGCGGGTGCCACAGCCCGGGCAAAGGTTGACCATAATTCACGGGAAGGACAAGCTGCTTTATCGAAAAAAATGCAGTACACGATCCCGATCTATGATGACCTCGGCCTGTGTATGTTTGTCTCAGCAGCTCTCGGTGCTTACCCTGAGGTGCTGGCTAAATTGGTAAATACTCAGCTAGGGACCAATTATAGCTCGGATGATTTATTTAAACTTGCTCAAGATACAGTCCAGTGGGAGCGTGAATTCAACCGGCGGGCAGGCTTTACCAATGCGGATGACCGCCTGCCCGAGCATTTCTATGAAGAGCAAAATCTTTCCACCGGCACCGTGTTTGATGTCAGTGACGAAGAGTTGGATGAAGTGCACAAGCTGGGATAAGTTGCGGAGTAAGAGTTTGAAACCTCTAAAGGGAGACCTTTGGAGGTTTTCTTACATGTTCGCCGTTCGCTCTTAATAATATGCCGTTCACCCTTAAATAGATACCGTTTGGGTTAAATTTATACTTTTCGCAATTCTTTTATATTAATATGTTACTAGAAAGGAAACTAGGTTCCCTAGAAGTGAACAGCCTGAAAGGAAGACAGCGAATGAATGATGTTGACACTTCTACCCGTAACAGCGGTTGTATAGATAAAGTGGTTGAAATCTTAGGGTGTTTTTCCTATGAACAACCTGAGCTTGGTGTGACCGAAATTGCAACGAAGCTGGAGATGTATAAGAGTACCATATTCAGAATTCTCAAGAATATGGAAAGAAACGGCCTTGTCAGCCAAAATCAACATAACTTAAAATATCGCCTGGGATTTAAACTCTTAGAGTTAGGAAACATAGTCTTGTCTGGATTGCAAATCAGGCATATCGCCCTCCCCAAAATGCGAGAGCTTAATGAGTCAACGCGGGAAACGATTACACTGAATGTGGTTGAAAATAACATGCGCGTTTGTATTGAAAAGTTAGAGAGTCCTGAACCTGTCCGTAATTTCGACCAAAGCGTCGGCGGCAGAAATCCTTTGTACTTAGGAGCTGCGGGCAAGGTGCTCTTGGCATTTTTGCCTGATCAGCAAATCAATTTGATTCTAAAACAAAAAAACTTGGAAGCAACCATTCTGGGACTTGCAGTAACCCCTTCAATTCTGCGTGAACAAATAGCTCGAATCAGGCAGCAAGGATATGCGCATTTCTCAAATGAACGCAGTAAAGGAGCAGCTTCGGTTGCCGCGCCCATTCGCAATCATGAAGGGAATGTAGTTGCAGGAATAAGCCTTTCCGGTCCGGAATATCGTTTTGTAGGGGAACGGTTGGATAGTTTGATTCGAGATGTTATTAGCGGTGCCGAAGACATTTCCGCAAGACTGGGTTGGAGAAAATAGCTTTTTTTTTACCCATTGACGGGAACTGCGTTCACTCTAAAGCAACAGACTTAAGAGTCGGAAAATCTTGAAAAGAGAAATAAGGTTATATTTTTTAATCATTCAAGGGAACAGAGTTTCGCTAGAGGGAACGAGAATGATCCTCAAGTAAAAAACCTCAACAATGGACAAGGAGGTGAGTAGGTCCGAGAGCACGTTGTGGATTAACTGCTAAGGAGGTGAGGGCAAAATAAAATTCTCAAGTCCAGCCCATTAAAAAATCCCTTATAACATCCCATCCCATTATATTTTTTGGAAGGAGATGAATTGAATTATGGAAGCACAAGTCCAAGCTAATGTATCAGTCAAAAAACACGGAATTATACCTAAAGCTCCGGGAGTATCTTGGTGGGCCTTGCTTCTTTTGTGGGCAGTTTTCGGCATTAATGCCATTGGCCGTGAAATGATGAATCGGGTGACTCCGGCGATTGTCGCTGAATATCATATTGACGCAACCACGTGGGGGCTTATTGCCGCGTTAGTCATGATCGCAAATTCCGCGCTTGCCCTTCCGGGCGCAAGATGGTCTGATGCAGGTGGTCATGGCTGGGCCAGAAAATATAGACATTTACCAGTTGTAATCGGTTATACTTTATTTTGTGTATTAACTGGATTAAATGTTTTTACGGTTAGTCTTGGTGGATTCATTATTTTACAAATGTTAAAGAGTGGGTTTAGCGGTTGGGGTGAGTCAATCGAAGTTACTTCCGTCGCAGAATGGTGGCCGGAAGAGTACCGCGGATTTGCACAAGGAGCGCACCACGCAGGCTATCCTTGGGGTTCTCTTATCGGTGGTGCTTTAATTGCCTTGATTCTTGCCCAATATGGCGAGGAAAATTGGCGTTTAACTTTTCTGCTGATTCCTTTGCTGCAGATCCCAGTATTTGCAATTTATTGGATATTCGCAAATCCAAGGAATTTCAAAACATTCCAAGAAAAGTCCAGAAAGATGGGACTTACACCCACAATTCAAGAGGATGCCACCGAAGCAGTCGCTAAGCCCGGTGCTATGGGCAGAGCATTAAAAAATCCTAATATTGTCATGGCTGCTTTTGGCTCTTTCTTAGGGATCGTTTCTTATGCCGGTCTCGGTTTTTGGCTGGCTCCGTACCTTTCCTTCGTAGGTAAAATGAGTATTTCCGCAGCCGCAGGCTGGAGCGTTATCTTTACTATTACAGGCGGTATCGGTCAAATTTTCTGGGGAACCTTATCAGATAAAATCGGCCGTAAAGTAACTTTGATTATTACCTTCTTGTGGCTCGCTGTTGGCTTGTATCTCATGCAGTACACTGTAAACGGTTTAGGTTGGCTGATCGGAATTCAACTGTTTGCCGGCATGGCCACAAACGCCATTTTCCCGGTGCTCTATTCTTTGGCGACCGATTCTTCCGAACCGGGAGCTGCGGGAATCGCGAACTCGATCAACCTTTTTGGTCTCTATATCGGTGGTATCTCCCCGTTCGTCTTAGGCATATTTATTAATTTAGGCGGCGGCTGGAACACGCAAACGGGTTATGTCTATGGTCTTTGGTTCTTGTCCGCTTGCATGGTTATTGCAGCTTTGGCGATCCTGCTCTTCACCAGAGAAACCCGTGGTCCTTGGAAAGGCCGTGACTTTAGCTTAGTCAGTATGGAAAAATGCAACGTTAAATAGTTTTATAGGGAATTGCAATTTGTCCATGTGAAAAGTTGCAATTCCCTTGTATCAAACAGGATTTAGAAAGAGGGAGGTAGAATCAATGTCAGTGCAGGAAAAAGAAGTCGAGCAAATCAACGAAGTTGGCAGTAAATTAGGCATGCAATGGAGAGACGGCACCAGTGCTGAAGTTGGAAGCACCTACCGCATTCAGCAGTTGAACAAACTGCTGCACGCCAACAGGCCAAATTTGGAAATTCATCGGACCAGATGCTTTACCAAAGTCTTTCAAGAAACCGAAGGCCAGCCCTACCTTAGAAGACGATATTTAGCCAGTGCCGAAACTTACGCTACGCTCCCGGTGCAAATTTACAATCATGAGCGGATTGTCGGCTGGCAAGGCCGCAAACCCAGAAGCGAAAACTTTAATATCGAAATCCATGCGGATTGGCTGGGCAATGAAATTGACGAAATGCCTGAGCGCCGCTTTGACCCTTTCCAAATTAGTCCGGAAGATATTGAAGAATTAAAAACTGTTCACATTCCGTATTGGAAAGATAAAACATTGACTGCAGTATGGAAGCAGCAAGTCCCTAATCCTGATAAAATGTTCTTCTGCGGAGTCGCAGACTGCATTAATTACCTTTCCAATCCCGGGTCGCACTTTCTGCCGGATTATCAAGTTCTGATGAAGACAGGCTACAGAGGATATGCCCGGCTGGCGGAAGAATATTTAGCCAAAGTAGATGACAATAACCCGGAAGACATTGGGAAACGGGACTTTTATGAGGGGATCATTAAAGTTCTTGAAGCCGTACGCATTATGGCCAATAATTATGCGGTGAAAGCCGAAGAGCTGGCGGTCGCTGAAAGCGATCCGCAGCGCAAAGCGGAGTTGTTGGAAATAAGCGATGTTTGCCGTCATGTACCCTGGAATCCTCCCCGGACCTTTAGAGAAGCGGTTCAAACCGCGTGGTTCACCCAGATGCTCTTAAACATTGAAGGCGCCGGTCCTAGCATGTCCTACGGCCGTTTTGACCAGTACATGTATCCTTTCTACAAACGGGATCTTGAGGCCGGGATCCTGACTCCGGAAGGAGCTATGGAGTACCTTGAAGAACTCTATATTAAAACCACCAATATTCCTTGGTTCCAGCCGACTCAATTAGCCTATTATTTCGGCGGATATTATAAATTCCCACAGCTTGGGGTCGGCGGGTTAACCAAAGAAGGCCGGGACGCTTCCAACGAAGTTTCTTACCTCTGCCTGCGTGCAATGCGGCATGTGCGTACGACCGCACCGTCTGTGGCGTTATATTTGCATCAGAAAACACCGGAGTCTCTGTTAATTGAAGCATGTAAACTCAGTGCCGAAGGCATGGGCCATCCCTCATTTTTCAACGTGGATACCTACTCCAAAATGCTGGAATACCGCACAGGCGGGTTGAACGGAAAAAGTCCGTACACCATGGAACAAATCTTGGAAGGCGGCTGTCCCATCGGCTGTGTTGAGCCTGGGGTCATGGGACTGCAATATGGACATACTGATTCGGCCATTGTAAACTTGGGCGCAGTTGTAAGCCTCGTTATGACGAATGGGATAAAACCGGCCGCACTCCCTGGATGGGGTGCAGGTCAGCAGGTTGGCCCTCAAACCGGTGAGCCGCATGTCATGGAAACTTATGAGGACTTTAAGGCGGCTGTCAAAAAACAACTTGAATATCATATCAAGGAAGTCCATGCCCATATGATAGTGGCCGAGAAAATCATTGCTGAGCAACATCAAGTCCCTCTGTTCAGTGCACTTTCGCGCGGGGTTATTGAGAAGGGCAAAGACGTTAGCGGCGGCAGCGCTTATTGTAATGTGGGCCCGACGATTCAGGCAGTAGGTCTGGCGGATATGTCTAACTCGCTCGCAGCCGTTAAGAAATGCGTCTATGACGAAAAGACGGTAACCATGAACGAGCTGTGCCAGGCGCTGGATGCAAATTTCGAAGGGTACGAAGATCTGCGGCTCAAACTGCGCAATGCTCCGAAGTACGGCAATGACGATGATTATGTTGACGACATTGCCGCCGAGATGTTCCAATTCTTCTCGGATACAGTCCGCTCCTTGAAATGCTATCGGGGCAACTATTCCGATCCGGCGGTGCAAATGGTTCAGGCGCACGTCGGATTTGGTGAAATGACCTGGGCACTGCCCAATGGCCGCCTGGCCATGAAACCGTTGGCCGATACCATGTCGGCTGAACAACAGACAGATGTTTACGGTCCGACAGCAGCTGCCAAAAGTTATGGCAAACTGAATTTCCCGGCTTTTACCAACGGAACACTGTTAAACATGTGGATCAGCCGCTCTGAGTTAGTAAAGTAAGACTCTTAAGGAGGTAATGAGCGATGTCTAAAAAAAATCAATCAACTTATCAGGAACCTGAATATAAAGACGCCGGACTAAGGAATTTCGCTAACCTTATCCGTACCACCCTAAACGATTACGGAGTCGAGCATATCCAGTTTAATACGATTAATAAAGAAACTTTGCTCGATGCCCAAAAACATCCGGAGAAATATCCAACCTTGATGGTGCGGGTCGCGGGTTATAGTGTCTACTTTACCGACCTCAGTAAACGGGTTCAGGATGATGTTATATCCAGAACGGAGCACAGATTCTAGACCTTTGAAAAAGCGGGCGTACGGTGAATTCTCTTTCCCCTGCGCCTTCTTTTCTTCCTATAACAAGACACCCGTTATTTCTTCTAAATGCCTAGTTATCCATTATCCCAGTGCCGGAGGGAAACTTATGCCAATAAAACAAAACGCCTTAGTATTCGATATATCCAGATATCGAATTGAAGACGGCCCCGGCATTAGAACCGCCGTGTTTTATAAAGGGTGTCCTCTTCGGTGTAAGTGGTGCTCCAATCCTTTTGGTTTTCAAACAAAACCGGAACTTGCATATAACAAAAACAAGTGTGTTTCCTGCCTGACCTGTGTCCATGTCTGCTCGCGCCAGGCCATCAAGGTGATCGATGGGAAACCGGTTATTAACAGAAATGAGTGCGATGCTTGCGGATTATGTGCTACTGCCTGTCCCAACAAAGCCCTGGCCATTGTCGGCCAGCTCTATACGCCCGCTGAACTATTTCGCCAGATTCAAAGGGACCGGATGTTTTACCGACGCAATGAGGGTGGAATCACTTTGACGGGTGGGGAGGTTTTACTTCAGGCTCAAGCAGCTGCTGAACTTTTGCGCCAATGCCGTTCAGAAATGATGCACACAGCGATCGAGACTTCGGGGTATGGCCGATGGGAAGACCTCGAAAAACTACTCTCTTTAAGTAATTTGGTTTTTATGGACATTAAGCATATGGATTCTGAGATTCACCGGGAGCTAACCGGTGTTCCCAATGAACTTATTTTTGACAATATTAAGCATGCGGTGGAATATAGCCTTAAATACGGAACGCCTAAAATTATTCTTCGAGTTCCCATTATCATGGGACTGAATGACCAGGAAGATAACTTATTAAAAACCGGTGCGTTTTTTCATTCACTTTCGGACAAGTTGGAAATCAATATTTTGCCCTATCACCGGTTGGGTTCGGGAAAATACGAAATGATTGGTTTAGAGTATCTACTGCCGGAGCTTGAGGTTCCTTCTAAAGAACGGATGGAAGAATATCGGAGGTTGATTGAGCAGACTGGTATTAAATGTACAGTTGGGGGCAGTGAAATTGAAGCCTGACCATGAGATATAACAAATGAAAAGGGGAGTGTAGTTTATGACCAAGCCTTTGGAAGGAATTACGATCTTAGATGCAACAACATTCTTGTCAGGTCCTTATGCTACTCTCTTATTAGCCGGGATGGGCGCGCGCGTTATCAAAGTTGAGCAGCCCAAATCAGGAGATCCGTCCAGAATCAGTCCGCCTTTTGCCGGAAAGAACGGGGCGGCTGCCAAACCACTGGATAAGGAAGATTTGTCTTTTGGCATGTTGAAACGAGGCCGCAACAAAGAGAGCATTACCTTAAACCTTAAGCATGAAAAAGGCAAAGAGATTTTCAGGGAACTAGCTAAACGGGTGGACGTGGTTGTAGAGAACTTCCGTCCCGGAACCATGGATAAACTGGGCGTAGGGTACGATGTCCTTAAAGTGCTTAACCCTGGCCTGATTTATTGTTCTCTGAGTGGATTCGGGCTCTCGGGCAGTTACCGGGATCTTCCGGCCTTTGATATTGTGGTGCAGGCCATGAGTGGGCTGATGTCCATCAACGGCATGCCGGATTCTGCGCCCGTTAAAACCGGTGTCATCATGGGTGATTTGGCCGGGGGTATGTTCTCCGCCCTCGGAATTCTGGGTGCTCTGCGATACCGTGACCTGACAGGGAAAGGCCAACTGGTCGAGACCTCGATGCTGGATGCACTGCTTGCTTTAATTCTGGACGAAGCTCCCGACTTTTGGGCCTCAGAAGGACATTCCGTGCGTATGGGCAACCGCTTGCTGCGATTGACTCCGTTTAATTCCTATCCTACATTGGATGGCTACATTGTGATTGCCAGCGGCAATGACCAGCATTGGGAACGGCTGCTGAAAGCAATGGAGCGGGAAGATTTGATGGGGGACTCCCGGTTTAACAACCAGCCGCAGCGCACTGCGAACGCCGATGGGGTAGATGCGATCATTAGTGCTTGGAGCAGTACGATGACTACTCAGGATGCAGTAAACATCTTAATTCAATATGAGGTGCCCAGTGGCCCGGTTCGTGATGTAATCGATGTCCTAAAGGATCAGGAGCTGATCAAACGGGGAACGTTGGTTGACATTCAGCATCCCACAGCCGGTACCATCAAAGGCTTTAAGGCCTGGGGTTATCCGATCAAGTTTTCGGAAGCGGAGGCAGGCTTTGACCAACTGGCGCCGTTTTTAGGAGCGAATAACAAGGAAGTGTACCGGGATTTATTGGGACTAACAGATGCAGAAATCGAAGAACTGAGGGCTAACAAGGTTATTTGATGCTGCTGCACTATAAGAGAAAGGATAAAAGTCTATGGATGTTAACAACTCCATAATTCTTGAAAGATCAGGCCGGATCTGCACCCTCTACCTGAATAAACCGAATACGAGAAACGCTCTGGATTTTCATATGAGAGAAGAGTTATCGGAAGCGCTTGACTCCATCGCAACTGATCCGTCGATCAGGGTTTTGATTTTATCAGGAAAAGGTTCCGCCTTCTGCGCGGGCGGGGATTTGCGCTCGATGGATCACAAATTCAATCCCTTTGAAGGCCGTCAGCGTTTGAAGACCACGCAGCATACCTGGTTAAAAAAACTAATTGAGTTAGAGATTCCGGTTATTGCTGCCGTAAACGGGGTTGCAGCGGGAGCAGGTTTTAATTTGGCCATAGCCTGTGATCTGGTGGTGGCGGCTGAAGAAGCCAAATTCATTCAATCGTTTATCAAGGTTGGATTAGTTCCTGATGCCGGAGGTCTTTACTATTTGCCGAGATTGGTAGGACTTCATAAGGCAAAGGAGCTAATGTTCAGCGGGGGGATTATTGAAGCCCGCGAGGCAGAACGACTCGGCATCGTTAATACAGTGGTTCCGGGAAATGAACTTATGGCCTACGCCCAGGAAAAAGCAGCTGAGTTGTCTCAGCTGCCGATGAATGCTTTGGCCTTAATCAAAAAGATGTTAAACCTTAGCCTTGAGTCCAATTTAGACACGATGTTGGAATTGGAAGCAATGGCTCAAGATTTGTGTTTTGCGTCAGAGGATTTCGTTGAAGGACGGAAAGCCTTTTTCGATAAGAGAAAGCCTAAGTTCAAAAATAACTAATATACCTCAATACAACTGGGCCGGACTTGGCGAAACCTTACAGGGTGTTAGCCAAAGTCGGCCCAGTTTATTTTTCTTAAGAAGTTATTCAGCTCTTCTGACAATCTATAGCTTGAGACATGATATCAAGGACACGTCTTCTTTCACCTAAATTGTAAAGTGCAAGCCAAACTCCGTTTAGAAAATTCAAATGAAAATTTTTAATTATTGAAATCTCCAATAATTATATTAGGAAACAGAAATATTATTAATCGGATTTATGTTAATATAAAAATAAATTTAAGGACGAGTTATGTATAGAATTTTCTAAACACTAAGAATTTTGTGAAGAGGTTAGGTTTTTTAAGAAAACTCAAAGGAAGATTGCCAGACATGTTAGCAGTTAACGGAAATGTTAATAAATCATGAGAGGTGGTATAAGTCAATCTAAAAAAACATCCTCCAATTCAATCAATCAACAGTAAAACACTTGGTTAATTTATGGAATGTTTGTTCAAACCGATTCACTAAAAATTGAAAGGGCCAATCTATTTCAAGGAGGGTCATTGAATGAAAAAAACAGTGTCGATTTTATTAGTTTTGAGCTTGTTACTTACCTTAGTTATATCTGGTTGCGGAAGCTCAACAAATACTAGCGGAACGGATAATAAGCCGATAATAATTAAATTTTCTCATGTAGTCGCTGAAAGCACTCCTAAACATCAAGCAGCTCTAAAATTTAAGGAGCTCCTTGAAAAAAACTCAAACGGAAAATTCCAGGTACAAGTTTTTCCTTCTAGCCAACTTTATGGCGATAAAGAGGAAATGGAGGCTTTACAGGCTAATAATGTTCAGTTTATTGCTCCGTTGTCAAACAAAGTAGTAAGTTTCTCAAAATCATTCCAAATCAGTGATCTTCCTTTCTTGTTTCAAGACGAGAAATCCGCTTATAGTTTCTATATCGGTGAGAATGGCCAAAAATTATTGAAATCGCTGGAACCGAAAGGAATTTTAGGAGTAGCTTGGTGGTTGAACGCCCAAAAAGTCTTTACAAACTCCAAACGGCCGATTACTAAGCCGGAAGATTTCAAAGGGTTAAAGTTCCGGACTCAAAGCGGCGGGCTACTCGATGATCAGTTCAAGGCCTTGGGAGCTGGGTCGCAAACCATTGCATGGGGCGACACGTACCAGGCTCTACAAAACGGAACCGTAGACGGCCAGGAAAATACCCTGAATAATATTGATACCGCGAAACTAGACGAAGTCCAAAAATACTTAACTATTTCTAACCATGGCCGAAATGACTATGTTGTCTTAACAAACTCGAAGTTTTGGAACAGTCTGTCGCCTGAAGACCAAAAGCTTATCAACGATGCTATGAAACAGGCTACCGATTATGAAATAAAATTAGCGGGTGAGCTTGACCGGAAGAGTTTAGAGAATTTACAAAACCGCGGTAAGATAAAAATCAACACCCTTTCAGACAGTCAAAAAGAAGAGTTTAAGAAAGTGCTACAACCTGTCTATGACAAGTATGTTGATCTAATCGGAAAAGAATATATCGAAGCTGCTAAAAATAGCAAGTAACATAATGAGCGGGGGACATGTATTGGTAACGCCATTACTGTCCCCTCATTACACTACATTATTCTGAAGCTATCTAAAGGGGAGGTTGTCAGCCGAATGATTAAACGATTAGGCCGGTCTTATAAGGCATTTGAGGATTACTTTTGCGGTGGCTTAGTTTTTATTGGCTTATCGCTGATAATGCTTAATGTAATACTACGGTATTTTTTTAATCAATCCAGATCTATTTTGGATGAATTTAGCACTTATTTTATGATTTGGGGAACTCTTGCTGGAACAGCAGTGGCTTTACGCGATGACCATCATATTAAGGTTGATATGCTGTTTATCCGTTTACCGATTAAGCTACAGCGTTGGGTCAGTGTTATTGCTCATATAATCGGGATTTTCTTCGGCTTGTTTTATACTTTTTATGGATCTCAATTAGTTGGACGTTATTATACTTCCGGACAAGTATCCACAGATAGCAGCTTCCCTCTCTGGATAGTTTATCTTATCATGCCGGTCAGCGGATTGATGTTTATTTTCAGGATACTGACAAAACTCTACCTGCTCTTTAAAAACGGCGGTGCTGACTGGCATAGAGCTAACAGCGGGGAGGTTTAAGTTCATGGAAACAGCTATTTTATTTACTCTATTCATTGTTCTTTTTCTGATAAATGTGCCTATTGCTATAAGCTTGGCCCTAGCTGCTATTATCGTTCTTGGAATCGATGGCCAATTCACGATGTATATGGTTGCGCAACGGATGTTTGCTTCACTGCTTTCTAATACGCTTATGGCTATACCAGCGTTTGTTTTCGCAGGAGTGCTCATGTCCTATGGTGGTATATCTAAATATCTTATAGCGGCACTCAAGGCATGGTTTGGGCATTTACCGGGTGGACTAGCAGTAGTAACAATAATGGCTTGTGCCATTTTTGCAGCTATATCCGGATCGAGTCCCGCCACCGCAGCAGCAATTGGTTCGATCATGATGCCTACTTTAATCGAGGGCGGATATGATAAAAAATATGCGATGGGGTTAATTGCGGCAGCCGGTACCTTGGGAATTCTAATTCCCCCGAGTGTCCCAATGGTTGTCTTCGGAGTTACAGCCGAAGAATCCATTGGCAAATTATTCATGGCCGGTTTGCTTCCTGGTCTTTTCTTGACATTAATTCTCATCGTAACTTCCGTGGTATATGCAAAGGCTAAAGGATTCGGCAGAAGTGAGCGTGCATCATGGAACACACGCTGGCGTACAACCATTAAAGCTCTGCCCGGCGCTTTTCTCCCGGTCTTTATTTTAGGAACAATCTACTTAGGCGTAGTTACTCCGACTGAGGCAGCCACTCTTTCCGTATTTTACACGCTTATTGTATCCACTCTAATATATAAAGAGTTTAAATTAAAAGATGTAAGAACAGTATTTAGAGAGTCGATAAATATTTCGTCCATGATCTTTTTGATCATTGCTGCGGCCCAAGTTTTTGCTCTCTTTCTCACCGCCAATCAAGTACCGAATCAAATTTCAATGTGGATTGCTGATCATCATCTTAGTAAGTATGCATTCTTTTTTGCCACAAACTTAATGTTTTTCGTTATGGGTACGTTCTTGGAAGCTGTCTCCATAATTCTCATTACTCTGCCTTTGTTGTTGCCGATAATCCATGCCCTGCATATTGATCTAATTCATTTTGCTGTGGTTATGACAGTGAACATGGAATTGGCAATGATTACACCGCCGGTGGGGTTAAATTTATTCGTAGTCAGTGCAATGGCAAAAGAGCGGGTGGAGAGTGTTGTAAAAGGTGTGGCCCCGTTTTTAGTAATCATGATTCTTGGGTTAATCACGTTTATTTTCTGGCCAGGTATTTCTCTGTACATTCCAAGAGTATTAATGCAGTAAACAAAATTTAAAGGCCTCAGGGTAAAAACCCTGGGGTCTTTATCTATATTGTCCGATCAGTGACAAGAGACGGTTTGTTTGCATATAAAGTTTTTAAAATTTTGTAAAGCTCCGGTTAAAATTAAGTCTTTTCTATGAATAAAAGTGGAATAACGTTTTATGGGCTCACAGTCAATAATCGGCAATGTAATTAAGGTTTTGTCTTTAATCTCGTCTTGGACTGCGATGGAGGGTAAAAAAGCGATACCCATGCCCCGTTTTACCATTATTTTTACTGAATGAATATCATTTAACTCCATAATAACATTTGGTTCTAAACCATAACGTTGAAAAGAACTTTGTATCTGGGACCAAAAATTAGTTTTGACAGCAAATGCGATCAATTTTTCTGTACTAATGTCCTTCAAGCTTACATTTTCTAATTTTCTAATTCTATGCTCCGGGGAGGCAACCAAGATAGATTCATCGGAATGAACAATTTTCGATACAAATCTGCGGTCACTAAAGCTTGGGGAGGGCAATCTGATTATTGCAAAATGGGCCTCTTGTTTTAAGAGCATTTCTATACCATATGGAGAGAAATCGGTATTTAATATTATCTTTACCATTGGGTATTGCTGGTTAAATTTATGAATAATGTCGGGTAAGAGCCAGTTACAGATAGTATGGGTCGAAACAATACTGATTGTACCATGAAAGCCCTCTTTATAATCAGCAACGTTTTTTTTAGCCTCATCAACTAAGGCAAGAATCTGATCTGTGTATTGTAAAAAAACCTGGCCTATCGGTGAAACTTCAACACGTGTTTTTTTACGTATAAATAAGTCTATACCTAATTCGTTTTCTAATGTTTTAATGTGAGTGCTGAGAGTAGGTTGTGAAAGGTACAAGTCACGTGAGGCTAGAGAGTAACTCTTTACGGCTGCAATTTTCTGAAATATTCTTAGATGTTTTAGCTCCAAATTATTTCACCTACCCTGATGTTATCGATATTTTCAATAAATATATCACTAATCCAAAATATTTTCAATAAATTTAATGTTAAAATTTATTTAACAAGATAAAAACCAAGTATTTTGTTGTCTATCAAGATTAAAAGAGGGAGGTTACGGTTTAGCTTTTGAAAGAGTAGTTTAATTAAGTTGCGAAATAATCAATGTTAAGGACTAATCAATAACAAGGAGGATACAAGAATGGGAATAAAAGAGGAACTTCAAAAACTGGCCGAAGCAAATGAGATGGAGTACTTCGGCGTTTCCCCTGCTGAGAGATTAACGAACTTACCTGAAGGCCATCGTCCTACAGACCTATTACCAGGTGCAAAGTCCGTAATTGTATTGGGAAAGAAAATACCACAGGGAGCAATTACGGCTCACAAACAGGCTTTTGCCGGTGAGAGACATCAGTACTTCTCATATACGATTTATGGCTACCTTAAAGTCAACGATATGCTCAATAATGCTGCTTTTCGAGTAGTTAGATATATCGAAAAAAACTATAAAAGGGTAGCATATCCTATACCTTCGAGTCAACCACGTGATGAGTATCTATACATGGGGGCTATGTCGAACCGGTACGCCGCTGTTTGTGCTGGTCTGGGAGAGTTTACTTGGAGCGGCTTTGTTGCGACGCCCAAAGATGGTCCTCGTGTGCGTTGGGTTTCCGTTATCACTGACGCAGAAATCGAGCCTGACAGTCTTTACACAGGTTCTAAGCTTTGCGATCACACAAAATGCAATTTATGTGTTGAAATTTGTCCGGTAGGTGCTCTAAGTGAGGATCAGGCTGTTGAAGTACAAATTGGCGACTTCCGTACTAGCTATTCCCTGCGTCAGAAGGCACTTTGCCGCTGTGCGACAACAGGGTTGGTCAAAGGTACTCCCGGACGTTTGCAAGCCGATATCCCTGCTCAAATGAAAAGCATGGACGACTGGTTCGAGATGAACAAAAAGGATGATCCATGGCAAAGAATGGAGTTTAATCACGGCAATTATTGTCATCGCTGCATGATTGAGTGTCCAATTGGAACGAATTAGACCAGGCGAAAGGGAGAAGGATGCACATGAATCTGAAAGAAGATCTGCGAAAGATGGCATTGGACAATGGTATGGATTACTTCGGTGTCGGATCAGTTGATCGTTGGGCTAATGCACCTGTAGGGCATCGTCCAAATGATCTCCTGCCAGAAGCCAAATCAGTGATTGTCATGGGTGTGCGCGTTCCAGAAGGTTGTACGCAATCTAATCATAGAGCGTATGAGGGCATGAGACACGGTATTTTTACCTACATGCTTTTTGGTTATAACTTGATTAATAGCTACATGGAGGATGTTGCACTGAAACTTGCTGAATATCTGAACGAGGCTGGTTCGAAGGTATTTCTGCCACCTTCTAGTGTGGGGCGTGACGAATACTTAATGCGAGGAGTAATCTCAAACAGGCATTCAGCTGTATGTGCTGGTCTGGCGGAGTTTGGATGGAATGGTTTAGCCCTCACTCCTGACGCAGGCCCCAGAGTTCGCTGGGTGGTTATCGTCACTGAAGCAGAGTTGGAGGCAGATCCTTTATACAGCGGGCCTCCATTATGCAAAAAGTGCAAAAAGTGCGTCAAAGAATGTCCAACTGAAGCACTTAGCGAAACAGAGAGTGTTGACTTAAATATTAGTGACAGAACCTACATCTATGGTAAGCTGATTAAACCGATCTGCAGAAGCGGTGTAACCGGCCTAGCGGCTGGTACGGCCGGCAGATTGCAGGCCCAGAATGTACAACAAACGGTTACTAAGGTGGAGGACTGGTTTAAGCTTGCAAAATCGGACAACAGATGGAACCGGTTAGAGCGGGTTGCCGCAATGTGTGGACGATGCATGATATTGTGCCCTGTGGGACGGAATCAAATAGGTGAGAATGCGTCTGCCCCTACCGACCTTACCCAGACAAAGTCATTCGCCTAATTAATTAGCTATGATATCGAGATTTTGATCTCCCGAGGCTGCTGATAAAAAGTCTATCTCGAAGAGCGTCATATTAATGGCTTAGAGATTAGGATGCGACAGGGAAAAGGAGAGTGAAGTTCGTGACCAAGCCTTTAGAAGGAATTGCAATTTTAGACGTTACATCATTTCTGTCCGGTCCTTATGCTACCCTCTTATTAGCTGGGATGGGCGCAAAAGTAATTAAAGTGGAGCAGCCTAAAGTGGGAGATCCGGCCAGGATAAGTCCACCCTTTGCTGGGAAGAATGGGGTTGCAGCTAAACCTCTGGATGAGCAAGATTTATCATTCGGTATCTTAAAACGGGGTCGGAATAAACAGAGTATTACCTTAAACCTTAAGCATGCTAAAGGTAAAGAAATCTTTAAGGACTTAGCAACACATGTTGACGTAGTAGTTGAAAACTTTCGGCCCGGTACAATGGATAAATTAGGGGTAGGCTATAATGAGTTAAAAAAGCTTAATCCGGGTTTGATTTATTCTTCGATTTCCGGATTCGGGCTTTCTGGGAAATATCGTGATCTTCCAGCCTTCGATATCGTTGTACAGGCAATGAGCGGACTAATGTCTATTAATGGGATGCCTGATTCACCACCGGTTAAAACTGGAGTTCTGTTAGGTGATTTAGCCTCTGGGATGTTCGCGTCGATCGGGATCCTGGGCGCATTGCATTTCCGTGAAGTTACAGGAAAAGGACAACTGATTGAGACTTCTATGTTGGATGCTTTACTTGCACTAATGATGGACGATTCGCTTGATTTCTGGGCGTCACAAGGGCATTCGGTGCGTATGGGCAATCGATTATTAAGGCTCACCCCCTTCAACTCCTATCCGGCAAAAGACGGATATATTGTAATTGCCAGCGGCAGCGACCAGCATTGGGAGCGGCTACTCAAGGCGATGAATCGGGCAGAGCTAATTGGCGATCCCCGGTATAGCAGCCAGTCTCAACGCACTGCTAACGCCGATGAGGTTGACGCGCTCATTGCTGCCTGGAGCCGACCCATGACTACTCAGGAAGCAGTAGATATCTTAATTAAATGTGAGGTGCCTAGTGGCCCAGTTCACAATTTCTTAGATATATTGCAGGATGAGGAACTTGCCGAACGGGGAACTTTAGTTGATATTCAACATCCAACAGCAGGAATTATTCAAGGCTTTAAGTCCTGGGGTTATCCGATCAAGTTTTCGGAAGCGGAGGCAGGCTTTGATCAACCGGCGCCGTTTTTAGGAGCGAATAATAAGGAAGTGTACCGAGATTTATTGGGATTAACTGATGCAGAAATACAGGAACTGAAAACAATGAATGTTATATAATCTCGAAAGGAAAAAGGCAATTGAGTTCAAATAACTAAATATAATCTGTAACTGGGTCGGAGTTCGCGCGTATAAAATGGGGCGGTCGAAGTCCGCCCAGTTCATTTTTTTTCTGTTCCAAAGCATAAAGCCTCCTCTTTTTTCCAAATACAACCAATATGTATATTGTGTACGTTGTGTACATAGTATATAATTGGAGGTGAAGAATATGGCGTTAGCTAAGGAGAGTGTAATTATGCGTGAGGTGATGAATGCCACAGACGTTAGGAAGGAATGGGGCAATTTTATCGACAGTGTAGTTCGGTATAAACCATCTGTAATTAAAAGAAATAGAGATTACATGGCGGCCATGTCTCTTGAACAGCTGGATTTTGTTCTATCACCTTACCGGTTTAATTTAGCATATGAAAAAGAGGCTGATGGCAGTTATAGCGGCTCATTGAGAGAGCTTGACTTATTGGCCAATGCATCTAATTTAGAGGAATTAAAAACGGAAATCATTGAAGAACTAGTTGAATATGCTAACGAGTATATGAATGAATTCCAGAAATACTATAATGCTCCCAATAGAAAGTCGCATTTTCCCTATGTCATGCGAGTGGTTATTCAGAAAGATAAAGAAGCATTAAGAGGTCTGATCGATGCCTAGCTGGAGAGAGTTAAAACGTTTCTGCGAACGAGACGGATGGGAGCTTTTTAAGGATACAGATCATTATTTCTACAGGAAAATGATGCCTGATGGGAGTATAAAACGTACAAAGGTGTCTAAAGGAACAGGTGAAATACCCAAGCGACTATGGAAAGATATTTTGAAAAGGCAATTACAGGTCGAGGAAGCGTATTTCAATAAAATGATTTGAGCTTGAATTTGCTCGTAAAATTGTTTTACATCGACAACCCTGCTAAGAGCGCAGTTGCCACAAAATTGTTCAAAGCGTGCAAGGCCATGGAAGGGTAAAGTGAGCGGTTCTTTTCGTACATGTGGGCTAAAATCAGCCCTAACATAAAGCGCGGCAAAAACCCGTAAGCTTGGAAGTGAAGCAGGGAAAACAACGCGGAGCTGATGGCGGCGGCCGTCCACTTGCCGAGATAGGTGTGCAGGCTGCCAAAGATCACTCCCCGAAACAGGGTTTCCTCCGTGAGCGGGGCCAGAATACTGGCGAGCAGGAAGTTGAGGAGAAAGGTTAGAAGCGTCGCTTGTCCGAAAAGCTGGGAGTACACATCTGTTTCCGGCGGGGTAAATCCGCGGCTGAGTAAGAACAAGCCGTACATGAAATTAATAGACCATGCAAAGATATACAACCCGATAATACTGGGCCAGACTTGGCGGAACTTTACCGGACGCCAGCCAAAGTCGGCCCAGTTCCATTTTCTGAAGGTTTTTATAACCCAAATTAAAAAGAGGAAAGCAAGCTGGGTGAGAAATCCATTTAAGTATAAAAGCAGTTGTTCATGGGGCCAGCGGGCGGCAGCCCATTTGGTGGCAAGCACCAGTAGCACAAACAGTACCCCGATCCCAAGCACGGCAGCTATGAGGTCAACCCAGTTGAGGGTTTTTACAGGTTTAATTTCTTCCATTATAAACTCCTAATTTTAATAACGTACGATGGATAAAGATGTGGTCGTACTTCCACACTAGTTTTAGGAGGGATGATCTTTGATTACTTTACAAGTCTACCATCAGCGTTATAAAGTGCCTTTGCGGGAATATCTGGATACAGTCCAGGAATTTTCGGATCCCTGGGATGAACGGGCCTATCAATATTATACTATTAAGCAGCTTGAACAAGTCAATGATCATGGAATCGTAGGTATGGTCCGGCAGGAGCATGATCATGAGTATGTATATCTTGATGCTGCTGTCCGTTATCCGGTGGCGGAAGAAGAACAAGGTTAAATTTATTTATCCTCGAATAGAATGGTTCGTAGCTCAGTCAGGCCTTTAGCAATATAATCCGGTTTATTTTCTTCCAACTCATGCATCGTGCCGTACCCGTACGCCACGGAGATTACATCCAAACCATTGCGCCTGGCCCCTTCAATGTCGAAGCGCCGGTCTCCGATCATGACCGTCTGTTTCCAGGATATGTCCTGTGGCAGCCGGCGCAGGATTTCCTGGATTAAATCCCCTTTATCTACCAGTTCTCCGTTTAAATTGCTGCCCATGATGAGGTGAAAATGCCGGCTCAAGTTAAAGTGCCTGAGGATTTCTTCAGCAAACGGCTTTGGTTTTGAAGTGGCCAGAACATTCAAGCAGCCTGCTTCTTTTAAGTCTTGAAGGAGCTCCGGGATTCCAGGATAGATTTTATTTTCGTACATCCCTTTTTCTCGGTAGCGCTCCCGGTAGAACTCCAAAGCCTTGGAAACAAGTGTTTCGTCCGTGCTTTTTAGAAGGATCTCGAAACTTTTGCTTAAGGCCGGACCGATGACCCATTCAAGCTCATCTTGGGTTGGAACAGGCGCATTCAATTTTTCCAGAGCATATTGGACGGATTTTGTAATCCCTTCTTTAGGGTCCGTTAGTGTTCCATCTAAATCCCATAGTACTACCTGATATTTCATAAATTCAGTCCCCTCTTATCTAAAGTGTTTAAATAAACAATTAAATAATGGATGTCTCAAAATGAATTCCCCTTTTTCCCAGGAGTAATTTTTGCTGTTTTGACAGATTCTAACCATAAAAGGGGGAGTTAAAATGTTTAGGATGAACCGTCGGCGTCAACAAAATCGGAGCTGGCTTTGGAGCATGATTGGATTAACGGGGGCGTTCCTGGTCGGAAGGGAAGCAGGTAAACGCATGGGTCCCAATCCGCACCATGAACATCATCAACACCGTCATCGCTCGTCTTGGAACCATGAACAAGGTATAGGTCAGGAATAATAGCTGTTAAGCCTTCGGGGAATTCCCGGGGCTTTCTTTTTTATTTTCAAGATAAATTAAGATTACCTTCTCCAACTTTATAGTGGATGAAGAGGAAGGTCAAGAGCGTTCATGAATAAATGTGGGCTATCCACTAAACAATAAGGATGATAAATGGGAAAGCAAGGAGGGGTTAAGTTGCCTTCATCCGATAGTTTTTACCGTTGGGCCCGCAGTAAAGGCGTAACTCGCCGGGACTTTCTGAAGTTTTGCACCTTGGCGGCAGCCATGCTGGGGTTGGATGCTGCGGCGGTGCCCAAAATCGTTCAAGCCCTGGAGACAAAGCCGCGCATGCCGGTGATATATCTTAATTTGCAGGAATGCACCTGTTGCGGAGAATCCTTTCTGCGCTCAGCCCATCCTTTGGTGGCTGATTTGATACTCAATATGATTTCACTTGATTACATGGAGCCGCTTATGGCTGCGGCCGGGGAGCAGGCCGAGGCCGCTAAAGCCAAAACCATGAAAGATTACAACGGTAAATATCTCTTGGTGGTTGAAGGCAGTCCAACCCTGGGGGACGGCGGGATTTACTGCACCATCGGCGGGAAAACAGCGACCAGTATCCTTGAAGAAGCGGCCGCAGGAGCGGCGGCGGTGATTGCTTATGGATCCTGTGCCACCAATGCCTGTGTCCAAGGAGCCTATCCCAATCCAACCCAAGCCGTGCCCGTACGCCGGGTTGTCACCACTAAACCGGTGATTGATGTTCCCGGCTGCCCGCCGATAGCCGAGGTGATCACCGGAACGATTGTCCATTACCTGACCTTCGATAAAATTCCTGAGCTGACCAATCAAGGGCGCCCGAGGGCTTTCTATGAGCACCGGGTGCACGACGGCTGCAACCGGCGCGCCTTCTTTGACGCCGGCCAGTTCGTGGAGAGTTTTGACGATGAGGGAGCCAAACAAGGCTGGTGTCTCTATAAAATGGGGTGCAAAGGTCCAACCACCTATAATGCGTGTGCGGTCACCCAGTGGAATGACGGGGTGAGTTACCCGATTAAATCCGGTCACCCCTGCATCGGCTGTTCCGAAAATAATTTCTTCGACAATACCCCTTTCTACACGCATTTAGCTGACATCCCCAATGGGGCGATTGGGTTTAATCCGGATAAAGTAGGGGTAGGAGCCCTCGGCGTAGCCGGAGTAGGGGTGCTGGCCCATGCGGCCGCCACCGGAGCGATTAAAGGCAGAGAGAAAGAAGAGAAGAAAGGATCTTGATTATGCCAACAAGAATCGTAGTCGATCCGATAACCCGGATTGAAGGACATTTGCGGATTGAAGTGGTTTTGGAAGGGAACAAGATTACGGACGCGTTAAGCTCGGGTACCCTATTTCGTGGGATTGAAAAGATTGTGGAAAACCGTGATCCCCGGGATGTATGGGCTTTTGTGCAGCGGATCTGCGGGGTCTGCACCCACATCCATGCCATCGCCTCCGTGCGTGCAGTGGAAGACGCACTTGATTACCGTATCCCCAAGAATGCCAACTATATCCGCAACATCATGACTTTAACCCAGTTTGTTCAGGACCATGTGATTCATTTTTATCACTTGCACGGCTTTGACTGGATCGATGTCGTGAGCGCGCTTAAGGCTGACCCCGCGCAAACCAGCGCTCTGGCCCAATCCATCTCCGGTTGGCCGCTTTCTTCCGCCGGATATTTCCGGGATGTGCAAACTAAGGTGAAGACCCTGGTTGAAAGCGGGCAGCTCGGGATTTTTGCCAACGCTTACTGGGGACACCCGGCCTACCGGCTCCCGCCCGAGGCCAATTTAATGGGCGTGGCGCACTATCTGGAAGCGCTCAATTGGCAAAAAGAAATTGCCAAAGTGCATGCCGTCTTTGGAGGCAAGAATCCTCACCCTAATTATTTAGTGGGCGGGATGGCTTCCGCCATTAACATCAATGGCAACAACACGATTAATATAGAGCGCTTGAACCTGGTCAAAACGAAAATCGAGGAAGCTCAAACGTTTGTTGACCAGGTGTTAATGCCGGATATTCTGGCCATCGCCAACTTCTATAAAAAAGATCTTTACGGCGGCGGGGTCCGGAATTACCTGGCATATGGCGGCGTACCCACAGTCGATGTCAGAAACCCGGACAGCTACCTGTTTCCTGGCGGAATTGTCTTGGACCGGGATTTAAGTAAAGTATATGACATTGATCTCAAAGATCCCAAACATATTCAAGAATTTGTCACTCATTCCTGGTACCGCTATGACGATCCCCAGGCCGGACTTCATCCCTGGCAGGGGCGGACGGAAGCCCAGTATGACGGACCCAAACCGCCCTACGAAAATCTGGATGAAAACAAGCGCTACAGTTGGATCAAGACGCCGCGCTGGCAGGGGAAACCGATGGAGGTCGGACCGCTGGCTCGTTTTATTATTGGGTACGCGCGCGGCAATCAGAGAATGCGTACTCTGGTCGATGATGCTTTGAAAAAATTAGATCTGCCGCTGAGTGCGCTCTTTTCCACCTTGGGCCGGACGTTGGCCCGGGCTTTAGAAACAAAATACTCGGTAGATCACTTAGCCGGTTTTCACGCAGACCTGGTTGCGAATATCAAGGCCGGAGACAGCGCGGTATTCAATCCTGACAAGTGGGATCCTAGCACCTGGCCGGCCACAGCCCAGGGAGTCGGGTATTGCGAAGCCCCGCGAGGTGCCTTGGCCCATTGGATTAAAATCAACAAGGGAAAAGTTGAATCCTATCAGGCCGTGGTCCCAACAACTTGGAATGCGTCCCCCCGCGATGCCCAAGGACAAATTGGTCCTTATGAAGCATCCCTGCTTGATACCCCTTTGGCTAACCCAGACCAGCCGCTGGAACTCCTGCGCACCATTCATTCCTTTGACCCTTGTTTAGCCTGCGCGACTCATCTGCTTAACCGCGAGGGAGAAGAGATGCTGAATCTTCGCGTTATTTAGCTGTTTTAAGAACAAAGAAGGGGGGCTTATGGGTTATGAATGATTCATCCGTTTCCCGGTCCGAACATCAAGCCTTGAGAAAGCAGGTCTACGTATGGCAGTTTCCGGTCCGGCTGTTTCATTGGATTAATGCGTTGGCGATTACTATCCTGTTTCTTACCGGAATCTATATCGGGAATCCCATCCTGACTCCGAGGGGTGAAGCTTATCAAAATTTTATCATGGGGCAAATCCGGGCCTGGCACGGGATTTTTGCCTTCATTTTCATCGCCAATTTGCTCTTCCGTTTGTACTGGTTCTGGGCCGGGAACGAGTACTCAAAGCTGCGTTTATGGCGCAAAGAGTTTTGGGGGGACTTGGTTGCAACGTTCAAATATTATACCTTTATGACCCGTGAGCATACCCTCCACTTAGGGCACAATGCCTTGGCCCAGTTAATGTACTTTCTGTTTATCTGGCTGGCCGGTGCCCTCATGATTCTTACCGGATTGGCGATGCGCAGCGGCGAGGATCCCGGGGGCGTGCTCTACTCCATTTTTGGCTGGGTAATTCCGGGTTTCCGAGGGGAGTATCAAGTGCGTAATCTCCACCACCTTTTTGCCTGGAGTTATCCCTTGTTTTTGCTGGGGCATCTCTATATGGTGTTCCGCCAGGATATTCTCGATGACGATGGAACGGTATCATCCATGATCAACGGGTATAAGTTTGAACTGGTCGGGAGCGGGGAAAGCGATAACTCAAGTCTACCCGAAGACATGCTTTCAACAGCAAAGTAAGGAGAAGTGTCTCAATGTACCAAAATGACCAAATCGGAATCCTGGCTGTAGGCAACCTCCTGCGGCGCGACGAAGGAGTCGGCCTCCATCTCTTGGAATTACTTAAAGACAGGGTTCCTCCGGAAGTAGAGCTTTTGGACGGGGGGACGTCCGGCCTGTCTCTGCTCAGCTTTATCGAAAGCAAGAAGCATCTCATCATCTTGGACGCCGTCGATGACGGGCGCGCCCCCGGAGAAGTCGTGGTGTGGCAGGGGGATGACGTACCGAAATACACGAAGGGCAAGTTATCTCTTCATGACATGAGTTTTGCTGAAGTTCTATACTGGGCACATTTTACGGGCAACATGCCGAAAGAGATCGTGGTGGTCGGAATCCAGCCGGAAAAACTCGATTGGGGGACAGAGTTGAGTGAAGCGGCCCATCAAAGCCTGCCCGAGGCCGTGGCAAAAGTCATAAAGTATTTAGAACAATGGCAGCCAGACAATAGCGGGTACCGGTATAATGACGGGCATGATACGATGAAAGCTTAGGTATGTGGGGAATGAAATGAAGGGAATGAAAGCCTTAGAATAGTAAAAGAATGAAGTGAATGAAGCTAAGGTGAATGAAGCTAATGAAGCTAATGAAGCAGCAAAGAATGTACGTTACCCGTAAAGTTTGCTATAATGTACTTTGTATTTACTGATTCCTGACTACTCTAATACTTAAAGGAGCCTCTAAAAAATGCAAATTGCCATCGACGGCCCGGCCGGTGCGGGAAAAAGTACGGTTGCCAAAGCGGTAGCCAAGCGCTTGGGGCTTTTTTACCTTGATACCGGGGCGATGTACCGGGTAGTGGCGTATAAGGCCTTAAATAATAAGGTAAACATTCAGGCGGAAGAAGAGGTTGAGCGCTTAGCGGCAGAGACCACGGTTCGCTTTAATCATGCCCAGGGGGACAGGGTTTGGTGTGACGGAGAGGATGTGACGGAAAAAATCCGGACTCCGGAGGTTAGCCGGGCGGTTTCGGTGATCGCAGCTTATTCCAAAGTGCGCGAGCGCCTGGTAGCCTGGCAGCGGGAGGAAGCAAAGCAGGGTGATGTCGTCATGGATGGCCGGGATATCGGAACCCAGGTGCTTCCTCAGGCAGAGCTGAAGATTTTTCTCACAGCGTCTGCTGAAGAGCGGGCCCAGCGGCGTTGGCTGGAATTAAAGGCCGCGGGACAAGAAATACCCCTCATAGAGATTGCGAAGGACATGGAGCGGCGGGATCGTCAGGATCGCGAACGGGCCGTGTCCCCTCTCAAACCGGCACCGGATGCCGTGATTCTGGATACGACCGGGCTCACGGTTGAACAAGTAATCTCTAAGATAGTAACTATGGCTCAGGAGGAACGAAGATGACCTTTTATGATTTTGCTAAAGCCGTGATGTCGCTTCCTTTTCGCATCATGGGTTGGAAAATTAAAGGGATAGAAAACCTTCCGACCGAGGGACCGGTAATCCTTGCCTCCAATCATGTGAGCCTCTGGGATCCGGTTCTGATTGGCTGCAGCGTCCCCCGCCAGGTTTGTTATATCGCGAAAGATGAACTTTTTCACGTACCTTTATTTGGCTGGGTGTTAAGACATCTGGGTGCTTTTCCGGTAAAAAGGGGCCAGGGAGATACCAGTGCAATCCGCCAATCCCTGGCAATTCTTAAAGAACAGAGAGTTTTGGGGGTCTTTCCGGAAGGAACCCGTTCCAAGACCGGACAACTTCAGAAAGCCCTCCCGGGAATTGTCATGTTTATGGAAAAAAGCCAGGCGCCGATTGTGCCGGTTCGGGTGAGCGGCACGCGCAAGCTATTTAGCCAAGGATGGGGTAAAGTAGGCATTGTAATCGGAAAACCCCTGACGCCGGAGATGCTTAAACCCCCTGCCGGGGTCGAAAACCGGCGGGAGTGGGTGGCCCAAAAAATTATGGAAGCACTCGAACAATTGCCGGAGATTTAAGCCGCATGTTTTTTAGCGCTTAGGGAACCTTATACATGAAAAGTAGTCACTAAAGCAGGAATTTCGCGCCTAAGCAGCGAAATGTTTACTTTAGCTATTCAGGTGAATTCTAGGCTGAATTACTCTCCCTATCCGCTTGGGAGGAGGTTTTGAATTGAAGGTTATACGAGCGGATAAAGCCGGATTTTGTTTCGGAGTCAAACGCGCGCTCGATTTAACTGAAAAATCCGCTGCGACCAAAGAGGTAGCAACCCTGGGACCCTTGATTCATAACCGTCAGGTCGTGGAGCGCTTGGCTGAGCGCGGAGTGCGAGATGTGCCCACCCTTGACCATGCCGGGGCTAAGACCTTAATTATCCGCTCTCATGGTGTCCCTCCCCAAGTTTACCGGGAAGCGGCTGCCAGAGATATCGATCTGATTGATGCCACTTGTCCTTTTGTCTGGAAGGCCCAGAAGTTGGCGGCCAAAGCCGCTGAGAGCCGTCAGGTCATTGTGGTTGGGGATAGAGAACATCCCGAAGTTCAGGGAATCCTCGGCTGGGCCGGGGGACAAGCATTAGCCATAGAAACCCTCGAAGAAGCCCGTGCGCTTCCACAGTACCCCAGTTTGGCGGTATTGGCTCAAACCACGCAGCCCGCAGCTAATTTTCAGCTGATTGTGGAAGAACTGCGCCGCCATACAGAGGATTTAACGGTTTACCATACCATTTGCAATGCAACCCAGGAACGTCAAGAGGCTGCACGCGAGCTCTCGGCCAAAGTCGATGTCATGGTGGTGGTCGGGGGAAAGAACAGTGCCAATACCCGTAAATTAGTGGGGATCTGTGCAGACCAAGTACCTACTTATTTAGTAGAGACTGCTTCGGAATTAGAAGAAATCTGGTTTGTAGGAGCTAAGACGGCTGGACTCACAGCCGGTGCTTCCACGCCGGATTGGATAATCGAGGAGGTTTATAGAAAGATGTCGGACATGAATGAAAAGGAACCGGTAACACAAGCTGCTGAGGAATCAAATCAGGATAGCATGAACATGGAAAGCTGGGATCAAGGACTGCAGGAACTTCACCGCGGAGCTGTGGTTACGGGCACCGTGGTTAAAATGACGGATGATGAGGTTTTTGTAGATATCGGGTGGAAGTCTGAAGGGGTAATCACGCGCCGGGAATTGGCGGTCGGCAATGTGGAAAAACCGGAGGATGTGGTCGCCGTCGGTGATCAGATTTCCGCAGTCGTACTAAGGGTGGAGAACGAAGAAGGATATCCCGTTCTGTCAAAACGGCGGGCCGATGAGGCCGGGGCAGTCGATCATTTAGCTGAATTGGCTGAGAGCAACGAAGAGATTCAAGCAAAAGTGATTGAGGTTGTAAAGGGCGGACTGTTAGTTAATGTTGGTATGCGTGGCTTTGTCCCGGCATCCCAAATCCAATTTGGGTTTGTAGAAGATTTGAATCAGTTTTTGGGCCAGACTCTGCGTCTGAGAGTGATTGAATTTGATCCGGCCCGCAAGAAAGTCGTACTCTCACAAAAAGCGATTCTGGCGGAAGAACAACAAAGCAAACGCAAACAATTAATGGAGTCCTTGCAAGAAGGAGATATCGTGAAAGGGGTTGTACGCCGCCTGACCAATTTCGGTGCCTTTGTGGATATCGGCGGCGTGGACGGACTGCTGCATGTGTCTGACATGGCCTATTCCAGGGTAAAGCATCCCTCCGAATTGCTCAAGGTAGGGGATGAGGTCGAGGTTCAGGTTCTGAAAGTGGACCGGGAGCATGAAAAAATCGGCCTTGGCTTAAAGCAGCTTAAGGCAAGCCCATGGTCAGAGGCGGCAGATAAATACCCGGTTGGATCATTGGTTTCAGGTAAAGTCGTGCGGATCGCTCCCTTTGGTGCCTTTGTCCAATTAGAAGACGGAGTCGACGCCCTGGTTCATATTTCCCAGCTTGCAGACCGCCGGGTGGGCAAAGTGGAAGAGGTCGTGCAAGTCGGAGATATGGTCAGTGCCAAAGTGATTGAGTGCAAGCCGGAAGAAAAACGCATCAGCCTAAGTATCCGGGAAGCGGCGGCTGAAGCCAAGGCAGCGATTGCCCAAGAAGAACTCGCCGCTCAGCCTGAAATCCCGGAGGTTACCATCGGAGAGGCTGTAGGAATTCCAAACGGCGAAGACGATCACGGTAAGAACACGGATAACGACAACAGCGACAATGGCTGATGCCAGATTTAGAACGGTATGAGCAGAAGGAAGCTCTTGCGCTGACATTTTGATGAAATGGGTGACTTCTTACTCAAGGAGTAGGAAGTCATTTTCCGTTCCGACAAATTCGCAAATGAAATCGAAAAAAGAAGCTTCAGTGAATTTCCCTGTAAATGGAACATTTGCAGTAAAGGGCTGGGGAACATGCGGAAAGTGGGACCCATAGATTTTAAGCTTTTATTTTTTGCCGTGGCTATTTTAATCTACGGATTAATCATGGTATTAAGCTCAGGCGCGGTTCAGGGATATAATGCCACCAACACGCCCTACTTCTATTTTTTGCAGCAGCTGAAATGGGCTATCCTTGGAGTCGCAGGAGCATTAATTGCGCTCTTGGTGCCGTATAAGTTTTGGCGCCGGTTCGCGGGAATTGGGATAATCCTTAGCTTTATTCTGCTTTTCGCGGTTCTTTTCAGTGAAGCGTCCGTAACCTTAAAAGGGTCGGCCCGCTGGTTAAAAATCGGAGAATTTTTTAGCTTTCAACCTTCGGAAATTGCCAAACTGGCCTTAGTACTCTTTTATGCCCATATTCTTGACCGTTACCCGGTACGCCACTTGAAGGATCTGGCTTTGCCGCTGGGCGTGCTTCTGCCGTTGTTGGCCTTAGTTTATAAACAGCCGGATTTGGGCACCACCATGGTTTTGCTGTTGACGGCCGCGGCGATGTTATTGCGAACAGAACTGCCGCTTAAATATTTTTTCATGGCTGTCCCTGTCTTCGGTCTTCCCTTGTTCTATCTTGTTCGTCATATGGAATACCAGTGGACAAGGATACTCGTCTGGTTAAACCCCTGGGCTTATGCTTCGGACGATGGGTATCAAATCATTAATGCCCAGATTGCTTTCGGCTCGGGCGGGCTTTTTGGGGTCGGTCTGGGTCAGAGCAGGCAGAAGTATGGATTCCTGCCGGAGAATTTTACAGATATGATCTTTGCCATTATCGGAGAAGAGCTCGGATTATGGGGGACATTGCTTCTGATGGGATTGTTCATCGGCTTGTTCGTTCGCGGGTACAAGACGGCAAGAGAATGCCCGGACCGTTTTACGCAGTTATTTGCTTTTGGGCTCACGTCTACCTTAGCGATTCAGACCGCAATCAACCTGGCTGTGGTAACCGGGGTTTTTCCGGTAACGGGTATTACCTTGCCTTTAATCTCATACGGGGGGAGTTCCCTGTTTGTGACCATGGTGGAAATCGGACTATTGCTTAATTTGTCGCGTTGGCGCAAAGCCGGGGTGGATTCCGGTCTAAAGTCGGCGAAGCGGGGAATACTAGGGAGAGCCAAAGAAACCCTGGGAGGGTAATGGATGTTACCTTACGGTGAGTGGATTCTCTTTTCTCTCGCTTTTGGATTTTGGGCTGAGAAAATACCCGGGCAACGCCTGTTAATGTTCCTGGCGGCGGGCTGGCTGGGAGGCAGGGCCATGGAAGTATTTTTTACTCCATATGCCCCTTGGAATTGGCACTATGCCCGTCTGGCAGTGATCTTTCTTTTTTGGATCATTGCCTGGCGTCAGGCCAAACGGCGCGTGCTTCCGCTATTTTTGGTCGTGGTCGCCCTGATTAGCCAGGATCTCTTTATCGTAAATGAACCGGGTATCTTTTTTGCTGACCAGTGGCTTTTTGCTGGAGTGTTCGTGTTGGCCGCTTTGATTAGCACGCATGGATATTGGGATTTGGCAGCCGCGATTAGCGGCGGTTTATTGCTAAACCAGGTGATTTTCGTTTTTCTATTTGATGGGGTCTTGAGGTTGGCTGAGCTTCCGAATGATTTTACCTGGAATTTCTGGGTGGTCTTTTTTGCGCTGGGGGGGTTAGTCAGGGCCTGGAAACAGGCTCGGGCAGCTCTGCCTGCTCAGGAGTCAGGAGTCAGGAGTCAGGAGTCAGGAGTCAGGAGTTAAACCTGAGCAAAGGTTTCAGAAATAGTTTGGAGGGTGTCTTTTGGCGAAGGGGCTTGTGGTTGCCCGGGTGGAAGCGGGTGGAATTGCCGAAGAAATGGAAATTGCGCCTGGGGATAAAGTGCTGGCGGTAAGCGGCCAGGAACTTCGGGATATTATTGATTTTCAGTTCTTGACGGCAGATGAAGAGTTTACTATGCTGATCGAAAAGCCGGATGGAGAGGTATGGGAGATCGAGATCGAAAAAGACCCGGGAGAGTTTTTAGGGTTAGAGGTAGAAAAAGTCAGTGCAGGGGGTCTCAAATACTGCACCAACAACTGTGTATTCTGTTTTGTGGCGCAAATGCCTAAAGGAATGAGGCCCTCCCTATATGATAAAGATGATGATTACCGGCTTTCCTTAAGCCAAGGGAGCTTTGTGACGCTTTCCAATCTGTCCGAGGCGGAGTTTCAAAGAATCCTGGATCTGCACTTAAGCCCTTTGTACATCTCTGTGCATGCCTGGAATCCTGAGGCCAGAGTCAGGCTGATGACCAATCAACGGGCCGGGGATGTGCCCACCCAGATCCGGCGGCTGGCTGAAGCCGGCATTCTGATGCACACGCAGATTGTCTTGGTTCCCGGGTATAATGACGGGGAGGTGCTGCGTGACACCGTAACGCACCTGGGCAGCTTTTATCCCCAGGTTCAGTCGATTGCGGTGGTCCCGGTCGGACTGACAAAGTACCGGGAACGTCTCACTCCTTTGCGCCCGTTTACCGGCGCGGAGGCGCGTACCCTCCTTAAAGAGGGACACATGTGGCAGGATAGCTTTGCCCGTGAAACCGGACGCCGTCTGGTCTATTTTGCCGATGAGTTCTATGTCCTGGCCGGAGAGGAACTCCCGAAGGCTGAAGACTATGACGGCTTTCCCCAATTGGAAAACGGGGTGGGCATGGGAGCGAAGTTCCTGGCGGAGCTTGCCGAGGGCTGGGACCAGCTGCCGGCGGAAATTCCACCGCGCATGCTCCATCTTGTGACCGGTACGTCGGCTGCAAGCTTTTTCCATGAGCTTAAGCACAAGCTTGAAGCCAGGGTTCAAGGACTATCCCTTATTATCCACTCCATCCGCAATGATTTCTTCGGCAGCACGGTTACGGTCGCGGGACTTTTGACCGCTCAGGACATCGCTGCCCAGATCGAGGATCTTAAAGGGCAAGAATTTTTACTTCCAGAGATTATGCTGAAGCGGGATGAGGATATTTTCCTTGATGACCGCAGCGTGGGGTGGCTCGAGCAGAAGATCAACGGCCAAGCCGTCATTGTTGAAAATCATGGGCTCAGATTCTTGGAAGCACTGATTAGATCGAATACGGGGGGTGTAAAACATTGAGTAAACCGGTCGTAGCCATCGTTGGCCGGCCAAATGTCGGCAAATCCACGCTTTTTAACCGGATTGCCGGGGGCATGGTCGCGATCGTTGAGAATAAACCCGGAGTCACCCGCGACCGGCTCTACCGTGAGTCGGAGTGGCTGGGGCGCAAATTTACCTTAATTGATACCGGGGGGATTGAGTTTAAAGAAGAGACCACCCCGATATCCGCGCAAATCCGGCGGCAGGCTGAATTAGCCATAGAGGAAGCAGATGTTATAATTTTTTTGGTCGATGCCAAGGCCACTCTTACTCCGGATGATGAGATGATTGCCCGGACTTTGCGCCGTTCCGGTAAACCGGTGCTGCTGGCTGCCAATAAAGTCGAGAATTTTGCCAAGGCTGAAGCCGAGGGAGAATTATATGAGTTCTTGCAGCTTGGCCTGGGGGAACCGATCCCGATTTCAGCTGTCCACGGGATGAATACCGGGGATTTACTAGACGCGGTCGTCTCCCGCTTCCCGGAAGAAGATGAAGAGGAGTACGCTCCGGATGTTATCCGGATTGCGGTTATCGGCCGGCCCAATGTCGGGAAGTCCTCCTTGGTCAATAAACTGATCGGCGAGGAACGGGTCATAGTAAGCAATATTCCGGGCACTACCCGGGATGCCATTGACACTCCCTTTACCTATGAAGGCAAAAGCTACGTGCTGATCGATACTGCAGGCATGAGGCGCAAAGGGCGGATCGAGGAAGTGACGGAGTATTACAGCGTGGTGCGTTCCCTTAGGGCAGTGGACCGCTCGGATGTGATTCTGATGCTGATCGACGCCCAGGAGGGGGTTACGGAACAGGACAAGAAAATTGCCGGATATGCGCATGAAGCCGGGAAAGGGATTGTCTTAATCGTTAATAAATGGGATATTGTTGAAAAAGATGAAAAGACCATGAATAAGTTCGAGCGGCAAATCCGGGAAGAACTCGGGTTTATGCAATATGCTCCTACTCTTTTCATCTCTGCCAAAACAGGGCAGCGGGTTAACAAAATTATTGAGCTGGTGGATTTTGTGGCCGAGCAGAATTCCACCCGGGTGGCCACGTCCACTTTAAACGGCCTGGTACGGGAGTGGGTGCACTTAAATCCGCCCCCTACGGATAAAGGCCAGCGCTTGAAAATCCTGTATCTGACTCAAGTGGGGGTAAAGCCGCCAACCTTTGTCTTCTTTGTGAATGATCCGGAACTGATGCATTTTTCTTACCGCAGGTATCTGGAAAACCAGCTGCGGCAAAGCTTCGGGTTTGAAGGGTCGCCCATTCGCATTGTGGTGCGCCAAAGAGATGAGGAGAGGGAGAAGTAATGGAGTACGCATTATTTGTGGTGGCGTATTTTCTGGGGGCGATTCCGTTTGCTTACCTGGCCGGGCGTTTAAAGGGAGTTGATGTGCGCAAGGCCGGCAGCGGCAATATCGGGACGACCAATGCTTTCCGCCTGTTAGGAGCCAAATTGGGAATAGGGGTACTCCTTGGCGATGCGCTTAAAGGTGCCTTGGCAGCCTGGCTGACGTATCAGGCTTTTGGCTCCTGGGGCGGAATTATCGGAGGCCTTTTGGCGATGACCGGACACAGCTGGAATCCTTTCTTTGGTTTTAAGCCAAGTGGAAAGGGTGTGGCTTCGGGTCTCGGAATTATTAGTGTCTTAATGCCAAAAATCACATTGTTAGCCGTAACGTTATTCATTTTAGTAGTAGCAATCACTCGTTATGTTTCCTTGGGATCGGTAGTCGGAGCACTGACGGTGGCGATTTCCGTTTTTGTGTTGCCGGAGCCCCTGGCCTACCGGACGTTTGGCCTGGTTGCAGCCCTGGTTGTGGTTATCAGGCACCGTACAAATTTTCAACGGATCCTTAAAGGGACAGAACATCGCTTTGGGAGTAAGAAAATTTCCTGAGGGGGTTAAGGGATGGCCAAGATTGCGGTCTATGGAGCCGGCAGCTGGGGGACGGCCCTGGCGGTGATGCTCTCAAAAGCCGGTCATGAGCTTACGCTCATTGGACGGAATCAGGAGCAAATCACCCAGATGCAAGAACGCCGGGAAAATACAAAATATTTACCGGGCGTGGAATTGCCGCCCGCACTCAAACTGACAACAGATGTGCAGGCTTTGGCGGCCGATCTCGTCATCTTTGCCGTGCCGTCGCACGGTGTGCGGGGAGCGGGGCGTTTAGCCAGGCCCTATGTCCGTGAAGGCAGTATTATTGTCAATACGGCTAAAGGGCTGGAGGAAGGTACGCACCTGCGCTTATCCCAAGTGCTGAGTCAGGAGCTTCCGGGGAACCGGGTAGCCGTTTTATCCGGACCGAGCCACGCGGAGGAAGTCGGGCGCGATATGCCGACAGCGGTGGTGGTTGCTTCGGATTTGGATACGGCCGCGAGTGTGCAGGACCTGGTCATGACTCCGAACTTCCGGGTATATACCAATCCTGATCTGATCGGGGTTGAGCTGGGGGGCGCCTTAAAAAATGTCATTGCCCTTTGTACAGGAATTGCGGACGGTCTGGGATTTGGAGACAATACCATGGCAGCCCTGATGACCCGGGGCTTGGCCGAAATCGCCCGCCTCGGGGTGGCTATGGGGGGGCATCCCCTGACTTTTGCTGGTTTGGCCGGCATCGGGGATCTGATCGTGACTTGCACCAGCATGCATAGCCGCAACCGCCGTGCCGGGGTTGCCCTGGGTCAGGGCAAGCCGCTGGCCCAGGTTTTGGAAGAGGTGGGTATGGTCGTGGAAGGAGTGCGCACCACTAAAGTGGCCTATGAACTGAGCCAGGATAAAGGCATTGCCATGCCAATCACGGAGCAGGCGTATAAGATCCTGAATGAAGGGGCTGACCTAAAGCAGGCGGTATCTGAACTCATGCTGCGCGGCAAGCGCCATGAGATGGAGGAAGTGGCAGCGCTTACGCTGAGTAAGACTAAGTAAAAGCTTATCCAGCTTAAATAGCCATAAACAATGGATCCAAGCAAGATTCCTTGCCGAACAATTCTTAGCAATGATTAAGGCAATAAGGTTTAAGAAACGGAAAGCCATGGTAAATCCTGGCTTTCTCTTTTTTACGAATATTTCGCTAAAACCGTGCGTAAATCTCAGAGAGTGAATACTTTTTTTAGGATTGTACAAAAGTTTCTTGCGCTTGCTTGGCATATTCCTCCAAGAAGATCAATATATTTATACTGCTTAATGTGCTAGTCCAGGCAGCCGATGATCATCAACCGATTAGGGGGTGGAAGGGAGATAAGGTGGGGACCCTTCCCCAATTGTGGGACAGCACTCAAAAGGGAGGGAATATAGTAAGATGGAAAAAGTGGACATTTTTAAAGATATCGCTGAACGCACCAATGGCGATATCTACCTCGGTGTCGTTGGGCCGGTCCGCACAGGGAAGTCCACCTTTATCAAACGTTTCATGGACCTCCTGGTTTTGCCCAATATTATGGACGTATTCGAGCGGGAGCGGGCGAAAGACGAGCTGCCGCAAAGCGGGGCAGGCCGGACGATCATGACCACCGAACCCAAATTCATTCCGTCGGAAGCGGTAGAAATTATCGTGAGAGACGCGATCCACATGAATGTGCGCCTGGTAGACTGCGTCGGCTATGCGGTAGAGGGAGCGCTCGGCTATACCGATGAGGATGGGGAAGAGCCACGGATGGTGAATACTCCTTGGAATGAGGAATCAATTCCATTCCAAGACGCGGCTGAGATTGGAACGCGCAAAGTAATTAATGATCATTCCACGATCGGAATCGTCATCACGACGGATGGCTCAGTTACGGAAATCGGGCGGGAAGCCTACCTGGATGCTGAAGAACGGGTGATTGCCGAACTAAAACAGCTCGGGAAACCCTATGTTGTAGTGCTTAACACAACCAGGCCCTATGCCGAACATACCCTGGAACTCTGCCGCTCCCTGGAGGAGAAATATGGAGTGCCGGTGCTTTCTGTTGATTGTCAGGAAATGACGACGGAAGATATTATGCAGATTCTGGAAGAGGTTCTCTATGAATTCCCAGTGGCCGAAGTAAATATTGAGCTGCCCAAGTGGGTTGAAGAATTAGACCAGAGCCACCCCGTGCGTGCCAGCTTTGAAGCGACCGTACGTCAGGCTGTGGAGGAGATTCAAAGGCTGAGGGATATCGACAGTGCTCTGGACGCTCTGGCTGAATGCCCTCATGCCCAAGACGTTGTGCTTAAGGAAATGAATCTCGGGACAGGGATCGCCAATATTGAAATGACAGCCATTGACGGCCTCTTTAAGAAAGTCTTGCAAGAACTTACGGGTGTCGATATTGACGGAGAACACAATCTGATGCGCATGGTGATAGACTACAGCAAAGCCAAGCGCGAGTGGGACAAAATCTCCTCAGCGATTGAGGAAGTTCAGACCAATGGCTACGGTGTAGTAACCCCACAACTGGAGGAAATGTTCCTGGATGAGCCTGAGCTGGTAAAACAAGGCGGCCATTATGGAATCAAGCTTAAAGCCAGCGCTCCCTCTCTGCACATCCTGCGTGCAGATGTGACCACGGAGATTACTCCTTTGATCGGTACGGAAAAACAGGCCGAAGAACTGGTGCGCTATATTCTGGATGAGTTTGAGAGCGATCCGAAGAAGGTTTGGGAATCCAATATTTTCGGCAAATCTCTCCACGACCTGGTGCGCGAAGGCATTCAGAATAAGCTCTACCGTATGCCGGAAAACGCCCAGCATAAGCTTCAGGATACCCTCCAGCGCATTGTAAACGACGGCAACGGCGGCTTGATCTGTATCATTATCTGAGGTATTGCTTTTAAGTAGAATTCAGTAGTCAGTAGTCAGGAGTCAGGAGTCAGTAGGAGATAAAAGAGTTGTCTAAATGAAAAAATTAGACGACTCTTTTCTTTTTCTCTAATAATTATTCTACTCCAATTTTTCTTCACAAAATCTTAAAAACTTCCTGAGAATGTTTACATATTTGGACGTTATAATAATGTTAATTGCTTGTATGAAAGTAGGTATCAGACATGGAACCTAAAATACTGTTGGTTGACGATGAACCGGAAATTCAGTCCCTAGTGCGCGATTATTTAGAACGTGAGGGTTTTCGCGTCTTAACGGCCTCCGGCGGATTGGAAGCAATGCACTTATTTGAAACGGATGCTCCGGACTTGATCGTTTTGGATTGGATGCTGCCGGACATGAGTGGATTGGAAATATGCAAAACATTGCGCAAGACCAGCTCGATCCCCATTATTATGTTGACGGCCAAGTCTGAAGAAGTGGACCGGGTGCTCGGGCTTGAGGTTGGGGCGGATGACTATATCGTAAAGCCCTTCAGTTTGCGCGAAATGCTGGCCCGTATCCGCAGTGCACTCCGCCGTTCCGGCATCGATAAAACAGATGTACCTCAGAATCTGGTGCGAGGGGAATTGAATATTGATCCTCTCAGCCACCGGGTTTGGAAAAGAGGTGAAGAAGTTCAGTTAACCCGCACGGAATTTAATATTTTGCAAGTGCTCGCAGCCCGTCCGGGTATTGCATACAGCCGGTTGCAGCTTCTGAGCCGGGCTATGGGGGAAGAGTATTTGAATTACGAACGCTCAATTGATACGCATATATCTAACCTGCGTAAAAAAATTGAGGACAACCCTGCCGAGCCTGTTTATATTCAGACGGTGTTCGGGGTTGGATATAGGTTTGGTGACGTGCGGTGACCTTAAAACGCAAGTTCTTAATTGCTTTAATCGGCATGGTTGTCTTTATGTCCTTGGTGTTCGCGGCCATTTCTTTGACGTCCGTGGAATTTCTCATGGGGCACGCCGTCACTTACGTGCAGCAAGGGTTTAATCAACAATGGAACAGCTGGCTTTCCTCTTATTATTCGGAACATCAAAGTTGGGACCATGTCCAAGATTATGTCCTGCGCCTTATGGAAGATTCCGACCGCCGGGAACTGGCGGTTGAGCGCAACAGCGACAGGCTTTATGTCTTCGATCTGGAGCATAAAATCGTGGCAAGTTCCCGGCCAAGTGAGGTAGGTAAAAGTCTCGCGGACTTGCCCCAAACGTCCAGACTTACTGGGCATTTGTCGGAAGTTAAGGTCGGAAACCAGACCGTGGGTTATTTTTGGCTGGATGACAAGCTGGTTGTGCGCCAGAGCCGGTTAGCCCGCTCAGTCGGACGTACGATCATCAATTCCATGATTGTGGGACTGGTTCTAACTACGATTTTGGCCTTAATTCTGGGTATTATTCTGACCAGCCGCTTCACAGAACCATTGCGTAATTTAACAGAGGCGGTCAAGAAAGTGGCTAAAGGAGACTTAAGTACGAGGCTTAAGGTAAAAGCGAAGGGCAAAGACGATATTGCCATGCTGAGTCATGCGTTTAATCAAATGACTGAACAGTTGGCCCGCAATGAGGAAGTAAGGCGCAACATGGTCGCTGATATTGCACATGAGCTGCGTACTCCGCTGGCGGTAATTTTCGGCAAGCTTGAATCTCTTCAGGACGGGGTATTGCCGATGAGCCCTGAAACCCTGCTCCCGATTCAGGATGAAACCATCAGATTAACCCGCTTGGTTCAGGACTTGCAACAGTTAAGCCTGGCTGAAGCGGGAAAATTGCCGCTTCACCTTGTTCAGGTGGATATTGCGAACATTTTAAGCCGGATCTTAGAACAGTTTGCCATTGAATTTGAGACCCGGCAGATTGAACAATCTTTTATTATCAATCCGGACCAAACTTATGCGGCAGAGGCTGATCCTGATCGCCTGACCCAGGTTTTTGTCAATCTCATCGGGAATGCATTGCTGCATACTCCCCCGGGAGGACGAATCAGTGTCAGTGTCAGTCAAGAATCTGATCTTACCTTGCCGGAGGCCAAATCAGGGACCGGTACGAATGTCAGGGACAAACTCGCCCGCCGCAGTGGTAATAAGAATCAGGAGCAAAGGAGCACTGACTCAGAGTTTTCTCTTCCAAAACCAGAAAACAGGGAATGGATAAAAGTCAGCATCCAAGATACAGGGGTTGGCATTCCGGAAGAAGAACTTACTCATATTTTTGACCGGTTTTACCGGGTCGACCGGGCACGGGGGCGGGAAACCGGCGGCACCGGGCTTGGCCTGGCCATAGCAAAGGAATTTGTGCAGGCTCACGGCGGCAGAATCGAAGTTGTAAGCAAGCTCGGAGAAGGTGCTTGTTTTACAGTATATCTACCTATAAAGACTAAGAAATCCTAGATCATAGAAGAGGAGATTGGGTCATGAAAAGAAAGTGGATAATCTTGGGCGTTGCTGCCGTCGTGATTGTGGGTGGCGGTTTCTGGGGCTACAGTAAGCTCACCGCCAAACCGGCTGCGGCTTCCGCCATCACAGGGAATGCCCGCATCGGTGATGTGCAGAAAGTAATTACTGCCACAGGTAGTGTGAAGTATCCGGAGTTAATCCCTTTGACATTCCAACAAGGGGGTAAATTGGTGGTACTGAATGCCAAAGTAGGAGACAAAGTGACCCAAGGGCAAGTTTTGGCGCAGTTGGAAACGGACAGTCTGCAGTTAAATGTCAATCAGGCCCGGGCCAATCTGGCAATCGCACAGGCTAAATTAAAACAAACCCTGGGTTCGGCTGACTCTTCGGTCTATTCCACTTTGGCCACAGCTCAGCAGAATTTGAGCCAAGCGACCCAGAATCTCGCTACAGCCAGACAGAATGCTGATCCCGGTATCTTAAACAATAATGTCAGTATGGCTAAACAAAATCTTACTCAGGCCGGAAATGACCTCGCAGCTGCCCAACAGGCGGGAGATGCCGCCCAGATTCAAGGGGCTCAGGGCAAGCTTGCACAGGCCCAGCAGAACTTAACCATTGCGGAAAGCGAACTAAACGGGGGAGCGGCTCAGGCTTTGGCTGCCGCCGAGGCTCAGTATACCGCAGCCCAGGCTAAGCTTAGGGAAGCTCAGGAACAGGTAACCCAGTATGAACAGGGCCAACCGTCTGCCGATGTCTTGTCGGCCCAGGCCAGTGTGGCCCAGGCTGAAAGCAGTTTGGCCACGGCCCAGACCAATCTGGACAATGCGATCATTAAGGCGCCTGCCGATGGCGTGATAACCTCTGTCAGCGTGGAAAACAATCAAAACGTTGATAATAAAACAGCAATCATGACTTTGGCTGCAGACTCCGGGAATTTCCAAGTGGATACGGTGATCGATCAGGCTGACATCGCCCAGATACAGAACGGCCAAAAGGCTGACATTACCCTTGACACCGCTCCCAACGTGCATATCAGCGGTACCGTGACTTCAGTGGATTTGCAAGGCACGACTACGCAAAATGTCACAACCTATAAGGCGGAGATTCAGCTTGATCAATCTTCTGATCTTCTACGGGCGGGCATGAATGTCAATGTCGGGATTGTCCTGGCCGAAGCGAAAAATGTGCTCACCATTCCCAGCGAAGCGGTGAGAAGAATAGGCGAGCGCACGATGGTCTTAGTTCCGGGTGCAGCGCCCAACGGAGCGGGTGCAGGGGGTGCGGGAGTGCCAAGCAGCGGTGGAAATGCCAATAGGCGAGGCGGCCAAGCTTCCGGAACTCAAGACCAACAAGGCCAACAAGGCCAACAAAGAAATACAGGAGCTCAATCTGGGGCATGGTCTGGAGCGGCCGCCATCCCGGCCGGAATTGAAGCTCATCTAGTTCCGGTTGAGATTGGGTTGGACGATGGCACCAATGCCGAAGTGAAAAGCGGTTTGACTGACGGTCAAGAAATCATTGTCGGAGTGCGTTCTACCAGTACTACAAACACCAGCCGACCGGCTTCAGGGCTTCCGGGAACAGGAGGCGGCGGACAGAACAGTTTGGGACAGTTTAACCGTGCCCTTCGCTAACGGGGATAAAGGAAACTTACTTCAGATGGGGTTTTAACCCCCGATAGTTCCGGTGGAACTATCGCACTTGTTCCTGAAGTTTAGTTGAACTTATCCAGGGGCTTATCGCCACTTATCTCCCACTTTAAGAGTGGGAGTCTTAGTGGCGGTTAGCCATCGGATAAACTGCTCTGGGTTTGAGGCGGAAGGGGGAGGGAATTTGATCAGGCTTCATGGGATTAAAAAGATTTATGCAACGGGTGAGATTGAGGTTGCGGCATTGCGCGGGGTAGATCTTGAAGTAGGAGCAGGAGAGTTTGTCTCGATTATGGGCCCTTCCGGTTCCGGGAAATCCACGATGATGAACATTCTCGGCTGCTTGGATACTCCCAGTGAGGGCGAGTATATGTTGGACGGGGTGAATGTGGCCAGGGCTACAGGCAATGAATTAGCAGTGATTCGCAACCGCAAGATTGGTTTTGTGTTTCAGGGGTTTAATTTATTGCCCCGGACAACTGCTTTGGAAAATGTGGAGCTGCCGCTCTTATATGCCGGGGTCGGAGGCAAGGAGAGAAAAGAGCGCGCTTTGGAGGCCCTCAAAGCCGTAGGCCTTGGGGAAAGAGTGCACCATAAGCCCAAAGAACTTTCCGGTGGGCAGCAGCAGCGGGTAGCCATTGCCCGGGCTTTGGTGACCAAGCCGGCCATTATTCTGGCTGATGAACCGACCGGCAACTTGGACACTCACTCCAGCGAGGACGTGATGGCCATTTTTCAGGATCTTCATGCCAGCGGCAACACCATTTTAATTGTTACGCATGAACCGGATATTGCAGAATACACTAGGCGGATTGTGCGCTTCCGGGACGGAGAAATCGTCGGAGATGAGCAAGTCGCAAATCCGCGGCGGGCCCTGTCTCAGGAACGTGAAGAGAGAGGGGCGGTATCGTGAATTTTCTCGAATCTGTACGCGTGTCCTTAAGGGCACTGCTAGCCAATAAACTGCGCTCCATCCTGACCATGCTGGGAATTATTATCGGTGTCAGTGCGGTTATCGCCATGGTTGGCATCGCCAACGGGGCAACTGCCCAAATCACATCCCAGATCCAGGGTTTGGGATCTAATCTCCTGATTGTTTCCCCGGGTCAGGCTAACAGCGGGGGAGTAAGGGGAGGAACCGGGAGCGCCAATACTTTGACGATGAACGATCTTCCCAAAATCGAAGCGGCGGGTTCGGCGGTGAAGGCGGTCGCGCCTTCGGCAGGACGGAATGCGCAGGTAGTATACGGTGCGGGCAACACTTCAACGACTGTGACCGGGACAACCTCTGAGTATGCCGTAATTCGCAGCGTCAGTATGGAACGGGGGAGATTCTTAACTCAAGCGGATGTCGATCAGTACTCCAGGGTGGCTGTGGTCGGCCCCACCGTCGTCCAAAATCTCATGGGCTCGGCTGATGCCGATATTGTGGGCAAAATTATCAAACTGAACAATGTGCCTTTTCAAGTGATAGGGGTCACGGCCAGCCAGGGATCCTCCGGCTTTCAGAACAATGATGATATGATTTTTGTCCCGATCACAACCGCACAAGCGCGTCTGATCGGAAATAAGTATGTGCGCCAGTTTTTTATTGAGGCATCGTCTGCCGACATGATGCAGACTGCCCAAGATGAAGTCACGATAGCTTTAAGGCAGGCACACAAGATTCAGGCCGGGCAGCCTGATGATTTCTCCATCATGAACCAGGCCGAGGTTCTGCAGACAATGCAGGGGGTGACCCAGACCATGACCATGCTCTTAGGCGGGATTGCGGCCATTTCCCTGCTGGTTGGCGGAATCGGGATTATGAACATTATGCTGGTGTCGGTAACCGAACGCACGCGGGAAATAGGAATCCGCAAAGCTATCGGGGCCAAAGGCCGTGATATTCTGATGCAGTTTCTGATTGAAGCAGTCATTTTAAGCGTACTGGGAGGTGGAATAGGGATCATATTTGGCTGGAGCGGCTCCAAGTTGATCGGAAGGATGCTAAATATGACGGCAAGTATCTCCGTATTTTCAGTGCTGATGGCCTTTGCCTTTTCGGCAGGAATTGGGATCGTGTTCGGGGTGTTTCCGGCCAGGAAAGCCGCCGGCATGGATCCGATCGATGCCTTGCGGTATGAGTAAGAAAGAGAGGAGATTCCCTGTGAATTATAAGAAAAAAAGACTAGTAACTGTGTTCATTTCTGCAATAATTTTTGGGTTGCTGCTAAGTCCTCAATTGGCCTTGGCAGCAACTGATCCGGTTCCCATACTAAATTACCTTGTCTTTCAATCTGATTCCGACCGGACATTGATCGTAGGGGATGCAAATAACACCATTCATCTTATTTTATACGATGACAGTAATAACCTTTTTTCTGGAAGTGTCACCGCCTATATTTCAGATACGGACGGCAAGATAACCTATTATTCAATCAGCGGTTCGAGCGGCAATTACACCATTTCCAATGTGATCTTAGATGAGATCGGAGATTACAGCCTGGTCATTTCGGACAGGAACGGCGGGTATGCCAGCGGGACGATTACGGTAGTTAACGCAGTGGCCTCTGCGACCGGCTCTCTGATTCAAAACTCTAAGCAAACGGTCACGGTCAAGCTGACTGATCCCGATGGGAATCCACTTGGGCGCAAGCCGGTGACGGTTGACGGAACAGAAGTGGGAGCCAATTCCGCCCAATATAATACATCGTACGATGGCACGTTTAGTTTTGCGATGACCCCCACGAAAATGGGGAATGTGAACATACTATACGGTGGGCATGTGGTGTTAAGTTTATCTGTGGAACCTGCCTATAAGAGCGGCGGCCGCATTGTCAGCAGTACCGCGGACAATGCAGGGATGTCGGCGGAGATCGCGCGTAAAGGCTGGACCGGCGCCAATACAGTGATCCTCACCCGGGATGATCTGGTTGCAGATTCCATGGTGGCAGTGCCGCTCTCCAAGAAGTTTGATGCACCTATTCTCATGACCCCGTCCGGATCGTTAGACTCCAGAGTAGCGGATGAGATCAGCACACTTGGTGCCCGTACGGTCTTGATGATCGGCGGGACAGGGGCTGTGAGCGAGGATGTGGAGAAAAGCCTGACGGACCGGGGGCTTAGAGTGATTCGGATCGCCGGTCTTGATCGCGTAGAGACGTCAGTTCAGGTATCTTCCTGGGTCGGTTCCCAAGGGACGGTCTTCCTTGCCAACGCTTATGCTGAACCGGATGCCTTGGCTGCCAGCGCGTTCGCAGCCGCCAAGGGAATTTCGATTTTACTCACTGACGGAGATGTTTTGTCCCCATCGGTTCGGGATCGGCTGACTGCGATGAATGCTCGGGAAGTGGTTATTCTTGGCGGAACCGGGGTTGTCAGCCAGAATGTTGAGAATACTCTTCGTCAGTCTTACTCAGTTAAGCGGCTGGGGGGATATGACCGCTACGAAACTGAACAGCTCATTTTCCAAGAGTATTTTAATACCAAATCACCTCAGAGTCCGCTTTATTTTACTTCCGCCTTGGTGAGTGCTTCAGATGTCGGCGGCGGCAAACCGATTGCAGACGCCTTGCCGGCTGCAGCCCTGGCTGCGAAAACCGGGGGCTTTATGGTTGCGCTTCCTCCCAAGAACCTTCCTTCTCCCCTCAGTACGTTTTTGCTCTACAATAAAGGGTATATCTCTACCTCAACGATTGTCGGAAATAGTGGGGCTATCAGCACTGACCTCGAACAACAATTAAACATCCTGCTTAGTCATTAAGATATTGTTGAGTTTTTCCCCCTTGCATCTCTCGTATTGAATGATATAATTTGGGCATAGATATACCCATACTAGGTAAGGGGTATATAGAATAAAGGAAAATGACAAAGGGGGAAAGCCAAAATGCCCATACTAAAGTTCGTGAGCAAAAACCTGACTAAACTAATATTCACAGTCATGATCTTGGGAGTAGCCAACAGTTACTTCCTGGGAGGGATTCCTTTTAACATTGTAATTTGCGCCTCGGCTTCATTTTTAATGATTTACCCGATGTTTATCAACTTAAAGATTGGGGATGTGGTCGAAATCAAGAATTACAAAAAGCCGGTTATTACAAGTCTTATAATTAATTTTATCCTATCCCCGGTTTATGCCTATCTATTAGGCAAGATTTTTCTGGCTAATGAACCATACATGGCTCTAGGACTAATCCTCATTTCTCTGATCCCTACCAGCGGGATGACGGCTACCTGGACAGAACTAGCCAAAGGAAACCTGAAAGTTGCCTTGTCCATTATCGCCACCAGTTTAATCGTGATCATTGTCGCTTTGCCGTTTATGCTTCCGATTCTGGCCGGGGGGCTACTCAGCGCCGGGCCGCTCTTTATCCTCATGAGAGTGCTCTTTGTGATCGCGATTCCTCTGGTATTGGGAGATATCACCAGGCGCGCTATCATCAAGCGCAAGGGTCAGCCGTATTACAAAGGCCTTAAACCTATGTTTTCGGGGCTTAGCTCGACCGGACTTCTGTTCGTTCTTTTCTTGATTATGTCTTTAGACACAAATAAAATGCTCGTATCCAATCCGTTGCTTGTGGTTAAAGGGATCATTCCTTTGCTTTTCTACTACGTTCTGATGTTTGGCACAAGTACTTTGCTTAGCAGAGGAATGGATTACCCGGTCGGAATTGCCGTTGTTTACGGAACGTCTGTCCGTTATCTTGCCCTGGCTTTAGGGATTGCGGTACCACTCTTGGGCAGCGGTCAGGAAGGGAGCATGGTAGTGTTCCTGGTAGCCCTTGCCTTCTTCGTTCAAGTTCCGTTTTCTTCTCTTTATTCGAAATTTATTGTGGCCCGCCGCGACCAGGTGGTCAGTCCGAAGACAGTTTAGAGAGGTAATAAGGAATGGATATGGAATTGCGAAGGAGTGTTTGATTGTTTATAATACCTATTAGCTTAAACTTTGAGGTTTTATTAAGTAGGAGCGAATGGCGTGACAATTCCGCGGAAAGATTTCTTAATTGTCAGTAAGGACATTTTGCCCGAGGCTATTCTGAAAACCGCCCGGGCTAAAGAACTTCTGGCCAAAGGAGATGTAGCCACAGTTAATGATGCGGTGGAAAGTGTGGGACTGAGCCGCAGCGCTTACTACAAATATAAAGATGGGGTTTTTCCGTTTTACGAAGCCAGCCGGGAAAAAATCGTCACAATCTCTCTGATCCTTGAGAACAGGGCTGGAATTTTGTCTTATGTCCTTAATTTCATTGCCTCTATCAAGGGAAACATCCTGACGATTAATCAGGGAATCCCCCTGCAAGGGATTGCCTATGTTTCCATTTCAATTGAAACTGCGGGTATGGCTGACACCCCGGAAAACCTTTTATCAGGGCTTAGCGCCCTTGATGGCGTGCGCAAAATTGAAGTAGTGGGGCAAAGTTAGAAAGGGTAAATCTGTAGCTCAAAAACTTAATTAGAATTCTTAAACGCTAAAATTTTTAATAAAATTTTTTACTTGCAATTCGCTGATGATTGTGGTATTTTATATAAGTCCTTCTCATCCATACTAACAAATGTCGGGGCGTAGCTCAGCTTGGTAGAGCGCTACCTTGGGGTGGTAGAGGCCGCACGTTCAAGTCGTGTCGCTCCGACCAAATTAAAGAAATGTTAAAACCCGCAAACCTGCATTAGGCAGGGTATTGCGGGTTTGATACTATTCGGGGGGAGAAATCATGGATATACTTAAATTAGTTGTGATCTTAGCACTGATTGTCGGTGTTATGAAATTGAAGCAACCGTTCCTTTTATAGCATTACCTTTCTGCAAAGGATGCTCGAGCATAGGGACCACCTCACCCTTGCTGAAAATCATTGAGCGGCTTGTTTAACAGCAGGCGCGTCAATGCCATGGTCGCGCCCTTTGTGATCGGGCTCTTGCCTTCGGCCGGGGCTGTCTTGATTGCTGCTCCGATTGTGAACAATGCCGGGGGTCATTTTTGCCGGTGTATTCTTCGATACTGCTGGCTTTAAGCCTGACGAAGGTTGACATGACGGCATTTGTCTCAGGGATGCTGCCACTTGTAATTCTCTTATTTTTACTGGGGTATTTTTTCTATGTTCGGAAGATTCCTAAAGAATTTTGCCTTGAGTTTACCCCTGGCTTTTGCCGCCAGGTTTCCCCGACTCACATCTGTTTAGCGATTGTCACGGAGGAGTTTAAAATCTTGATGTTTGATTTGGTGAAAGCACGCTGCCTATACTGAAGATAGGTTTTTCTATATTTTAGTTGATTTTGAGTGAAAATTCAGCCCTCTCACGAGATTATTACCGGACACCGGTTAAGTTTTTCAAGCTTCACCGGTGTCTTTTGTTATTAAAAACTGAATATGATGCCCAATGTTGGATAAATTAACTAAATGATAACGCAATCAGGAGTTGAAGGAATTGGACGACATCTCGAAGTTACTCGATAAGTACCGTGGCACTGATGGAGGCCTGATTCCGCTGCTGCAGGAAGCCCAGGACCAGAAAGGCTATCTTTCTCGGGAAATGTTGGAACAAATTGCCGAAGGCCTGAAATTGTCCCTGGCTAAAGTGGTTGGAGTAGCAACCTTTTATTCCCAGTTCCACTTAAATCCCCGGGGCAAAAATATTATCCGCGTCTGCTCGGGTACAGCCTGCCATGTCCGGGGCGGAGCCTCAATTATGGCCAAGCTGGAAGAGGAATTAGGGATAAAAACCGGAGAGACCACACAGGATCTGGAGTTTACTTTGGAGTCCGTAGCCTGCATCGGCGCATGCGGCCTGGCCCCTGTCATGTCAGTGAATGATGAGATCCATGGGAAATTAACCCCGGAAATGATTCCCGAAATCTTGGCCAAATACCGGAGGCAGGAGGCGGCGGTCTAGTGAAAGGAATTCTCGTGTGTGGCGGTACCGGGTGCATCTCCAACAATTCACGGCTGGTGCACGATGCCATTGAAAAGGAACTTTCCCAACAAGGCTTGGAGGCAGAATTTGAGCTCAAATACACCGGCTGCCACGGCTTTTGTGAAATGGGGCCGCTTGTCTTAATTACGCCGGAGGAAGAATTTTACTGCAGGGTCAAGCCTGAGGATGTGCCAAACCTCATAGACAGTCTCAAGCAGGGAAAAGTCTATGAAGAATTGCTGTATGTCGATCCGACAACTAAGGAAAAAATAAAGACCCGTCATGACGTCCCTTTTTATCAGAAACAACAACGTCTGGTGCTCAAGAACTGCGGGATTATCGATCCGGAAAACATTGATGACTACATCAATTCGGGGGGATACAAGTCCCTGCACAAGGTGCTCACTACCATGCAGCCTGAAGAGGTGATTCAAGAAATAAAGGCATCCGGACTCAGAGGAAGAGGCGGGGGAGGTTTCCCCACAGGGATCAAATGGGAATTTGCCCGCAAATCCACCGCTGATAAAAAATACATCATTTGCAATGCCGATGAAGGTGATCCCGGTGCCTTTATGGATAGAAGTATTTCCGAGGGTGATCCCCATGCCGTGCTGGAAGGAATGTTGATCGGGGGGTATGCGATCGGGGCCTGGGAGGGTTATATCTACATCCGGGCGGAATATCCCTTGGCTGTCAAACGCTTGTCCATCGCCATCGAACAGGCTGAGGCCAAGGGTTACCTTGGACAGAACATACTAGGCAGTGATTTTAGCTTTTCCATCAAGATTAAACAAGGTGCGGGGGCATTTGTGTGCGGGGAAGAAACAGCCCTCATGGAATCGATTCAGGGCAACCGCGGTATGCCCAGGCCCAGGCCCCCTTACCCAGCCGTAAAGGGGCTGTGGGACCGCCCCACCAACATTAACAATGTGGAAACCTTCGCCAATGTTCCGGTGATTATCGGCATGGGAAGTGAACAGTACAGCCAGATTGGCACGGAAAAGAGCAAAGGCACCAAAATCTTTGCCCTCACCGGCAAGCTTAACAATACCGGACTGGCCGAAGTGCCTATGGGGATAACCCTCAGGGAAATTGTCTTTGATATCGGGGGCGGAATCAGCGGCGGCAAGAAGTTTAAGGCTGTCCAGATCGGTGGCCCGTCAGGGGGATGTTTAACCGAGGAGCATTTAGATCTCCCCATCGATTATGATTCTCTGCTGGAGGCCGGAGCCATGATGGGGTCCGGCGGCCTGGTGGTGATGGACGAATCTACCTGCATGGTCGAACTGGCCCGCTTCTTTCTCTCTTTCACGCGGCATGAATCCTGCGGTAAGTGTACTCCCTGCCGGGAAGGCAATACCAGGCTCTTGGAAATTCTCCAGCGCATTGTCGACGGCAAAGGGGAGAAAGAAGACCTGGAGCGCCTCCAGAGCTTAGGGGAAAACATTATTATGTCCTCTATTTGCGGTCTGGGCCAGACTGCACCTAACCCGATCTTAAGCACCCTTAAATTTTTCCGGCACGAGTATGAGCTCCATGTGGAGAAGAAAATCTGCCCGGCTGGGGTGTGCAAGGGCATGATCAGTTATAAGATCATCGAAGAAAAATGCAAGGCTTGCGGGATTTGTAAGAAAAACTGCCCGGTTGAAGCCATTGCCGGGGAAAAGAAACAGCCGCACAAAATTGATCCCGCCAAGTGCGCTCAATGCGGCGTTTGTATGGAGAAATGTCCCTTTGAAGCCATAATCAGGGGTTAGGAGCGTGATCTTTCGTGGTCTCAATTAAGATAAACGGAAACCTTTACAACGTTCCCGCCGACTATACGATTTTGAAGGCGGCGGAGGAAAATGGGATCGACATTCCGACACTTTGTTATGAGGAAGGATTGACGATTACCGGTGCTTGCCGCATGTGTGTGGTTGAGGTCAAGGGAGCCAGGAAACTGCTCGCGGCCTGCGCGACTCCTGTAACCGACGGCATGGAAGTGCAAACGGAGTCTGAGCGGGTGGTTTCGGCCCGCCGCGATATCTTACGGCTGCTTATCGCCAACCATGACCTAAGGTGCCTGACCTGTGAACGCAACGGGGACTGCAGGCTGCAGGACTACTGTTACCGTTATCAGGTGGAAGACACCCCTTATAAGGGCGCCAAAAAGGAATACCCCATTGACACTGACAACCATTTCTTTATCAGAGACTATAGCAAATGCATTAAATGCGGCAAGTGCGTTTTGATCTGTGCGGAAGTAAACGGCGCTCATGTCTATGATTTTATGGAAAGGGGCTTTGATACCAAAGTTACCTCGGCCTTTGATGACAATCTCCAGGAGACAACTTGTACCGCCTGCGGTATGTGCGTTAATGTCTGTCCAGTGGGCGCCCTCGTAGAAAAATCGGTGCTCTGGCAAGGCCGGCCCTGGGAAGTCAAAAAGGTAACCACCACTTGCGGCTATTGCGGAGTCGGCTGCCAATTGAAGCTTAAAGTGAAGGACGACCGCATCATTGGGGTCGCTGCCGCTAAATCGGGTTCCAATCTAGGACACCTGTGTGCCAAGGGCCAGTTCGGCTGGGAATATGTTCAGTCCAATGACCGCTTGACCGACCCCTTGATAAAGCGCAATGGAGTCTTCGAGAAGGTATCGTGGGATGAAGCGCTCACTTATGTCGCGAACCGGCTGAAGGCCATTTGGCAGGAACATGGCGGCCAAGCCTTTGCGGGCTTAACTTCGGCTAAATGCACCAATGAAGAGAATTATCTCTTTCAGAAATTCATGCGCACGATTCTGAAGACCAATAATGTCGATCACTGCGCCCGTCTCTGACACAGCTCCACCGTTGCCGGTCTGGCAACAGCTTTTGGCAGTGGAGCCATGACGAACTCCATGAATGAATTACTGAATACGGAAGTGATCTTCTTAATCGGCGCCAATACCACGGAAGCCCACCCGGTGACAGGCTACCGTATTAAACAGGCTGTCCGCAACGGACGCAAGCTGATTGTGGCCGATCCGCGCAAAATTGAACTGGCCAAATATGCGGATATCTGGCTCAGGCAGAGACCCGGTACGGATATCGCCCTGATCAACGGTCTGGCACATGTCATTTTAAGGGATGATTTATGGGATCGGAAGTTTGTCGCAGACCGCAGTGAAGGGTTTGATGAATGGCGTGAAATTGTGGAACAGTATAACCCCAAGCGGGTGGAACAAATTACCGGAGTCAAGGCCGAACTTCTGGAAGAAGCTGCCCGCATGTTCGGCCAGGCCGAGCGGGCTTCGATTGTCTATGCCATGGGCATAACCCAGCATATCTCCGGAACGCAAAATGTGCTCTCTCTGGCTAATCTAGCCATTTTAACCGGCAACGTGGGCAAAGAAGGTGCGGGAGTATACCCCCTGCGGGGCCAGAACAATGTGCAAGGTGCTTGTGATATGGGCGGTCTGCCCAATTATTACCCTGGATATCAGTTGGTCGAGTCCGAAGAAAGCCGGGAGAAATTCGCCAAGTTCTGGGGAGTTGAGTTACCTGAAAAAGTTGGGTTAACGGTCACGGACATGATGGATGCCGCTTATGCCGGGGAGATTAAAGCTATGTACATCATGGGCGAGAATCCCGTCCTGTCAGACCCTGACGCCAATCATGTGATTGAAGCCTTAAAGAACTTAGATTTTTTGGTGGTGCAAGATATTTTTATGACGGAAACCGCCGAACTGGCTGAGGTCGTCCTGCCGGGAGCAAGCTTTGCTGAAAAGACCGGTACCTTTACCAATACCGAGCGCAGGATTCAGCGGGTAAGGCAGGCCATCTCCCTGCGGGGAAATTCTAAGCCCGACTCAGAGATTATTGTGGCTTTGGCTAATAAAATGGGCCACGCCTGGTCTTATCCCAGGGGGCCGGTCGAGATCATGGAAGAAATCGCCCGCTGCACGCCATCCTATGCCGGGATTAGTTTTGACCGGCTCGAGACGAGAGGTATCCAGTGGCCCTGCCCGAGTCCGGATCACCCGGGAACTCCTTTCCTCCATAAAGACACGTTTACCAGAGGCAAAGGCAAGTTCCACGCGGTCCACTATATGCCCGCGGCGGAGGAGCCGGATGAGGAGTACCCCCTGTTGTTAACCACCGGCCGCAATCTGTATCAGTTTCACACGGGCAGCATGAGCCGTCGTTCCAAGTTAGAACGGATGCGCCCGGAAGAATTGATGATGATTCATCCTAATACGGCCCGGGAATATAAGCTGAAAGACAAGGACTATGTCCAAGTAGAATCCAGAAGAGGGGAAGTTCAAACCAAAATCCAGGTAACAGACCACATCCCGCCGGGGATGGTCTTCTTAACCTTCCACTATAAAGAAACTCCTACCAATCGTCTGACCATCAATGCCACCGACCCGGTCAGCAATATCCCTGAGCTTAAAATCTGCGGGGTTAGGATCAAGAAAATCAAACCGTCTCTAATTTCTAAATAACTGCTCACACTCAATTTGACGCAGGAGGAAAAGAAAAAGCAATGGGTGGGTATACCGGAAAGATCCTGCGGGTTAATTTAACGGAAAAATCTATTAAAACTGAGCCGCTGAATCCGGAGCTGGACCGCAAATATTTGGGCGGGCGCGGGCTGGCCGGCAAGATGTTTACCGATGAAGTTGCGGCCGAGGTAGACGCCTTCTCGCCTGAGAATAAAGTGTTTATTGCGGCCGGAACCCTGACGGGAACCAAGGCTCCTTCCTCCGGGCGCTTCATGGTGGTGACGAAATCCCCGCTCAATGGCACCTTAACCACTTCGAATTCCGGCGGGTACTGGGGCCCCCAATTAAAGTTCGCCGGGTATGACATGATTGTTGTGGAAGGAAAGGCTCTTGCGCCCGTGTATCTCTCCATCCATGATGACCAGGTTGAAATCAAGGATGCGGCCCATCTCTGGGGCAAAGACGTCTACGAGACGACCTCAATCCTTAAAGCGGAGTTCGGGAATGATACGGCCAAGGTGTTGACGATCGGGCCTGCCGGTGAAAACCTTTCCCTGATGGCCTCGGTGATGAACGACCTCTACCGGGCAGCCGGGCGGACCGGGGTTGGGGCGGTGCTGGGGTCTAAACATTTGAAGGCTATTATCGTCCGGGGCACGAACAAACTAGAGCCTGCTAACCCGGGTGCCGTAAAGGCCGTTCTGACCGATATCCTTAATAAAATCCAGGAAAACCCCGTAACCGGCCAAGGGCTCCCGGCCTATGGCACCGCCATCTTGGTCAATGTGATGAACGAAAACGGAGTCTATCCGGTGAACAATTTCCAACAATCCTATAACCCCCATGCCGATGAAACCAGCGGGGAAACCATGTCGGAGAAGTACCTGGTCAAGAGGGAATCCTGCTACCGCTGTCCGATTGCCTGCGGCCGCTATTGCAATTGGGATGAAGGAGAAGGCGGGGGGCCGGAGTATGCGACTATTGGAGTATTCGGTTCCAACTGCGGCGTTCAGGACTATGATGCCATTCATCAGGCCAATGATTGGTGCAACAAGCTCGGCTTAGACACGATTTCCGTGGGGGCTACCATTGCGGCCGGGATGGAACTATACCAGCGCGGCTACATCAAGCCTGACGAACTTGAAGGCACTCCCTTGGAATTCGGCCATGCGCAAGGAATGCTTGAATGGATTCGCAAAATAGCCTATCAGGAAGGCCTGGGAGCCAAAATGGCTTTAGGGTCTTACCGCTTCGCGGAAAGTTATGGAGCGGTAGAACTCTCAATGAGCGTCAAAAAGCAAGAACTCCCTGCTTATGACCCACGCGGTGTTCAAGGCCAGGGGTTAGCATATGCTACCAGTAACCGGGGCGGCTGTCATGTCCGGGGGTATGTTATTTCCCCTGAAATTCTGGGAGTGGGCGAGAAAATCGATCGCTTCAGCACCGAAGGAAAAGCCAAATGGGTTAAGCATACCCAAGATCTAACTGCTGTCATAGACTCTTTAGGCCTATGCTTTTTTTCTTCCTTCGCTTTAGGATTATCCGATTACAGGCAGTTGGTTAATGCCATCACAGGTTTTAAGTACACGGATGAAGAACTTCTGGCCTGCGGCGAGCGGATTTGGAATAACGAGCGTCTCCATAATTTAAGGGTAGGGTACTCGAAAGCAGATGATACGTTACCCAAACGCTTGCTGAATGAACCAATTCCGGATGGCCCCTCCAAAGGGAATGTTCATCATCTGGATGAGCTGCTGCCGGAATATTACACGGTGAGAGGTTGGGATCCGGAGGGAGTCCCTACATCTGAACAGTTAAGCGCATTAGGGATGTAAGAAATTATGCCAGCTTGAAAATCCGCGTTTGTTCTAAGCCTTTAGAAATCACGGATAAAGACCGTACCGCTCACCGGTACGGTCTTTGGTGTCCTGAGAGAATAAATCATCTCTGGTTTGAAGTAATTTCTCCCAGGGTTACGTCGACTTCGTGGGTTTGTCCATCGCGTACAAAGGTAACCTTTACTTTGTCCCCGACATTATACTTGTAGAGTTCACGCACCAAATCAGAGGAATTTTGTACTTGTCCGTCATTGATCTTCGTAATCACATCCCCTTTGGCGATACCGGCTTTGGCCGCGGGACCGTTAGCGACAACATCAATAATATAGGCTCCAAGCGGTTTATTGTTCGCCTGAGCGTAACTGAGGTACTCATCATTGACGCTCACCAATAAGGCCGGGTGCTTGGCTACTCCGGAATTAATCAATTGCTGAATAGTCGGCATCGCATCAGACATCGGAATGGCAAAGCCCATGCCCTCAAAGCCTTGCAACGCATATTTGGCCGAGGTAATTCCAATCACCTGACCTTGGTAATTTACCAGCGGCCCGCCGCTATTGCCGGGGTTAATGGCAGCATCGGTCTGGATAAGGTTAAAACTGGATTCTCCTTGAAGATTCAGCGTGCGGTTGGTGGCGGAGACAACCCCGGTGGTTACCGAGCGGGCAAAATTATTGCCGCCAGGGTTGCCGATAGCAACCACCGGTTCCCCGACAACCAGTTTTGAGGAATCCCCCAGGCTTACCGCCGTCAGGTTGGACGTATCCGCAATCTGCAGCACTGCCAAATCAGTACGTGCATCCGCCCCGACCAGCTTGGCGTCAAGGTTGCGCCCGTCACTTAAGCTGACGGTAATTTTTTGCGCTCCTTCAATCACATGGTTGTTAGTGACGATGTACCCTTTTTTTGCATCAATGATAAATCCGGAGCCGCTTCCGGCTTCTTGAAGCCCGGAATTCCCGGCAAAGCCTCTGCTGGTCTGAAAATTAGATACTCCCACCACCGCAGGGCCAACCGCTTTGGCAATTTCCGCAACCGGGAAATTAGCGGCGCCGGAGGCGGCAGAGGAAACGGGGAGGACCGGCTTTGTGCTGCCCAAGGTTGAGGAAAGAGCGGCATTGCCAGAGTTGGGGTAGATATGGGGGATGGCGGCAACGGTAGTGAGGCTGCCAACGATGGCGCTGACTAAGCTGATGCCTGCAATGGCAACGAATTTCCTCATGCGTTTTTTGGAGGTTGAGGGGTTAGCAATCACAGTTTGCTTCAAATGATGTGCAGGGTTACCGGCAGCATCTTCAGCAGAGTTAATCACTGCATTTTCTGCAACAATCCCGGTAGATTCTGATTCTTCACTAGCGGGAAATGTCCCCCTTTCTTCAGCTTGAGGATTGTTAAGTTCCAGTGTTTTATTGTTCTCAGGAATTTGCTCGTTCATAGTCTTCCCTCCTTTATGTGACATAGTATAAAACTTAAAACTGAACTGAAATTGATAGATTGCTGAAAGATAGCTGAATTTTTGCGGGAGAAGAGTTTCGGCCCGGGTTCAGGCGGCAGGCCCGGGGAAAGGTCGGGCAGGGATCCGTTTGGGGGCCATATGGGCGGAATGCCTGGGGAAAAGGCCAAGAATTTTAAGGGATCGCTCATACGGCTTCACGATTCAGGAATGAGGAGCCGTATTGGTCTTGGGAGCACGGACCAACGCAACTCGAATTCCCGTGAGAATTAAGACGATAAGGACTGAAATCAGGTACATCCATCCAAGAGTACCGGTATCCGTTCCCACGAAATAGCCGTGGATGAATGACATCACAAAAACCGGATAGGATAACAGATGCATCAAGTGCCATACCTTGCGTGCAAGCAAATGGCGAATATCGGACGTGAAGATGATGAGGAGCAGGCTATAGGCTGCAAGAGTACCGAGCCCATTGAGAATCGGAGAGTGTTGGGCTGTAAAAGGAACGAGAACCTCGCTCCAGGAGAACGGCATGTAGGGGTCAATCACAGTGATGATTCCGTGCAATATTCCCAGGAGCATACCGGTATTCGTGAAAAAGGTGTGTACTTCAAAGGCATCGGCTTTGCGGGCTGCGTTCCACCAGGGGAAGGTGTAAATCAGCCCGAGGCTTATGCCTATTGTTATTAAGACATAAGACACGATGCCCAGGGTTCGGATCAACTGCCACAGCGGCAGGCTTAGGATGAACTGCGCCATTTATAACATCTCCTCTCCTCGGTAAATACGAAAGCCTCATACCCGGTTGTCCAGCGGCTGAATAAATCCAGACCTTGTTCCCGGCCCAGAATGCAGATCACTTTGGCCCAGATTTCGCATGCCACCACATCATTGCCGCTGACGGTGCACTGAACGACATCGCTTGTGCTTGGAGCCATGGTGCGCGGGTCAATTAAATGGTGCATTTTGCCTTGCTTGCTTGCCCAGGTGCGTCCGAGTTTGCTGGAGGTAGCCACTGCCCCATCGCTTAATGACAGTATTCCGATTTCGTCCTCCGGGGCCCAGGGGTTTTCGATTCCGATAAGCCAGGGATCGGCATCAGCTCCTGAGTTTCCCCAGACCGTCAGATCGCCGCCGGCGTTGATCAGTCCCCGTTCAAACCCGAGACGGCCGTGCAATTGCTCGGCCAAACCCTTGACCGCCCAGCTTTTGGCGATTCCGCCTAAATCTATCTCCGTCTGAACTGGGATTTGCACTGATTTGGATAAAAGGTCAATCTGGATCTTCTGTTTCCGCCGAGGAAGAGTGCTGCTCAGTACTCTATCCTGAAATGCGGCTTGTCCGGCTTTATTTTTGTTCTGGATGATCGCGATGTCCGGAGCAAGCTCCCACTGCTCCCTCTCTTTCACGATCTCATAGGACTCGTTATACCCTGAATCCTGTAAGGCTTTGCCGATCAACGGATCAAAAATCCCTTGCGTCAGTTGATGATATTTTTCTGCCAGGAGCAGGATTTCGAGCATTGGGGCTGAAACCGTCGAACGCCGGCCTGGGAAGCGATTCAGCCGGCTTAATTCGCTTTGCGGGCGAAAGCGGCTGAAGCTCATCTCTACCTGCTCGAACCAGTCATGAGCCCGGCGTTCGATGCTTGGCACCTGTTCTTTTTGTCCCCAGAAGGCAATTTCTACGGTGGTGTTCATTGCCTGAAAGATAATTTGCTGTAAAGTATTGTTCATCGGTTCGATTGCTTTAAGCATGTTCTGAGCTTCCTTTGTGTGAGGTTAGGAACGCCTGGTTTTCGAGTGGTAGCGCGGTGCGGTTTGACCTTGATGATCATTCGTATTTGGGGATTGATTGAATGAATTGTCAGGAGAAGTAGGGTCGGATGCCATTGGGTTTTGGGGTTCTGTGATACTTGCTTGGCTGTTTGAAAATGATGCTGCATTAAGGTAAGCCTGTTGAAATTCAGGGCTTGTTCTAATAGTATTGAAGAAAACAGTGATACCGATGGCACCTACAATCCCGACTTTCCATTTCAACAGTTTAATCTTTTTCATTAATCTTGTACCTCCGCTTGATAAAATCGGCAACGAATTTATTATCGCTTGTGAAACTGAGCCGGCATTGAGTGTTACCTGAAGAAATGCTGAATATTTTTATGAAATTTATTCAATCTCTTTTCAGTTGAATCGTGCATAATAAAGATAAAGGTTTAAGGGGGCGGGCTTGTTGCAGAAACTTAAGGGAATTAAAATCTTGCTCGTGGATGATGAACCGAATATTTTAGAGTTTTTAGAGATGGGCCTTCTAAATGAGGGATTCGAGGTGCAAAAGGCCCAGGACGGGATGACTGCGGTTACGATGGCCAAGCAGTTCCAGCCCCATATCGCGGTTCTTGATGTCATGATGCCGGGTATGGACGGATTTGAAGTGTGCCGCATGCTTAAAAAAACGGGCAACATTGCCATTATCATGCTCACGGCTAAAGATGAGGTGGAAGACCGGGTGAAAGGACTGACCCTTGGGGCTGACGATTACATGGCCAAACCGTTTAGCTTTGAGGAATTGCTGGCCCGCATTCAGGCCCGGATTCGCAATCAATTCCCCAACCTGATGGGGGAGGCGGTGATCGGACCTTTCTGCATTGATGACCGGCGCAAAGAGATTCAGTATGATGACCGAGTTTTGGAGCTTTCTCCAACGGAATACGAGCTGCTTAAATTTATGGTGTTCAATCAAGGAATGGTTCTGAGCAAAACCATGATTCTGGATAAAGTCTGGGGTTATGATTTCGTAGGGGATGAGAATATCGTGGAGGTGTACATCCGCTCCCTGCGGGATAAGTTAAATGACAAAGAACATCGCCTGATCCGCACCTTGCGCGGGTCGGGCTACCGGGTCGATTTATCATGAACAGGAAAAAAATTTTACTGCGCTTTCTGCGCCTGTTTGGACGGTTGTTCGGGCACAAGAACTCCCGGCGTTTGCAAGAAGCATTTAGACAAAAGAATTCCCTGCGCTTTCAGCTCTTGTCCCGTTCCCTGATAGTAATGGCAGGGCTTATGCTGATCGTGGGCCTGTTTCAATATGCCGTAATGAAGGAGTTCATTTACCAAAACAAAGCCTCCAGTATGCAGACTCAGATTTTATCCCTCTCTTCGGATGCCTGGGAACAGGTTGTCCTGAATTCGTTTGTCAACGGCCCCAGCCGGGTGCCGTTTGTATTTTTGCCGGATGCTGCAATTGCGTTCATTGACCGCGGAGGAAACTTTCTCGTACTCTCCAATTCACGCTTGGATGGCGGGGCTCCGCCCCAGCTGACAGTGCAAGACTACCAGGGTGCTGTTCAAGGTAAGCGCAAATTAAACTATCAAGTGTTTGACAATGGGTCCGGAAATAAACAGTTGGTGGTTCTGCAAGCGATCGAGGACCGGGGCCTTCTGCTGGGAGTTGTACAAGTGAGTGTTGCGACCAAGCCTTTACAGGACATTTTGCTGCAGCAGCTGTTTACGTTTCTCGCGCTCGCGCTCTTGGCCTTAATCGGGGGCTTGCTGGCCTTTATTCCGGTGCTGCGCAAAACACTGGTGCCGTTGTCCAACATGGTCGACAAAGTGGAACAAATCGATGCCGGAAACCTGACCGAGCGTTTCCCCGCCGAACAGGGCCAGATTGAAATAGACCGTTTGGCTATTTCTTTTAACGGGATGCTGGAGCGGCTGGAATCCTCGTTCGCAGCCGAAAAAGAAGCCAAAGAACAGATGCGCCGCTTTGTGGCTGACGCTTCCCACGAACTGCGCACTCCTCTGACCTCGATTCACGGCTTTCTGGAAGTGCTGCTGCGCGGGGCCGTCAATCAGCCGGATAAACTGCACAAATCCCTCAACAGCATGTACGCGGAATCAGAACGCATGAAAAAGCTGGTTCAGGATTTGCTGTTACTGGCGAAACTTGACCGTTCGCCTGATATTGAGCTGACTGAGGGGGATCTGAACGACCTTATCAGGGTTATGGAACCGCAGTTACGGCTCTTGGCAGGCAACCGCCGGGTGGATTTACTCTTCGGTCCCTCTACCCGCTGCCGGTATGATGAGGACAAGATGAAGCAGGTGCTCTTGAACCTCTTCCATAATGCAGTCGAGCACACCGACCCGGAAACGGGAGTGATCGAGATTTCCGTCAACATCAGTAATACAAACGGCAGTAGCTGTGGAAGTGACAGTAGCAGTGAAAGTGACAGTAGAAGCAGTAGCAACGGAAGTGGTGTTGAAGGCGGCGGGACCGGGCGTAGTGCTGATAAGGGGGTCATCCTCAGCGTTAGAGACAATGGCACCGGCATATCAAAGGAGCATTTGCCCCATCTGTTTGAGCGCTTTTACCGGATAGATTCCTCCCGTACCCGCAGATACGGCGGGGCCGGGCTGGGGTTGGCGATTTCTAAATCACTTGTTGACCTCCATGGAGGAACCATTTGGGTTGAAAGCGTGGAGGGTGAGGGAAGCACTTTTTATGTCCGGCTTCCGGCGGAAATCTCGTAACCCTAGCCATAAGATACGGCAGTTACTCCCGCTTCACAATCGTTAGTATCCGATGGCGTAGTTATTCATGATGATCCAGACCGCCGGCAGATTATACTGGACGGCGGTGGCTACTGCATGCGGCATCATGAGGAAACCGCCGTCTCCACAGACGTTAATACAGGTCGTATCCGGTCGGGCCAGCTTGGCACCCAAAACACCGCTTACACCGAAGCCCATGGCCGCAAAGCCGCCGGCCGTAAAGTGAGTTCCCCGTACCTCGGAGCTCCAGAATTCCTCGATCCAAGGCTGGTTGTTGCCGACATCCGAGAACATGATGGCGTCTTTTGGCGCCACCTTGCGTATATCAAAAATCAACCGTCTGGGGTCAATCGGGTTAGAATATAGTAGTGGGTGAATTAATCATAAAGTTTAGACAAGTTTTTTGATTTCTGTTGCAGACTTGTCAAATTCCATGATTATTAGATTTATGTCTGCGGCAGGATCAAGTCTATTGAATTTTAGAGCCTGTTCCAATAGTATGGGTTTATGGAACAAGCAATTTCTTAGGATGTGAAGCATGTGAGGATCATAGTGGCACCGGATTCCTATAAAGGAAGTCTATCCTCCATCCAAGCGGCCGCTGCGATGGAACGCGGGATTCAAGATGTATTTCCCAGTGCCGAGATAATTAAAGTACCGGTTGCTGACGGCGGGGAAGGGACGGTAGAAGCTCTGCTGGCCGCGACCGGCGGCCGGCTAATGAAAACCGAGGTGATGGGGCCGCTGGGGGATAAGGTGGAAGCCCATTGGAGCATTCTCGGAGATGGCAAAACCGCGGTGATTGAAATGGCTGCAGCTTCAGGGCTTCCGCTGGTTCCGAAGGATAGGCGCAATCCCCTGCTGGCTACGACTTACGGTACCGGCCAATTAATTCAGGCAGCGCTGGATGCCGGAATTCGTTCGCTCATTTTGGGTATCGGGGGCAGTGCGACTAATGACGGCGGAGCAGGAATGGCCAGGACCTTAGGGGTAAAATTTCTGGATCAGTTAAACCGTGAATTGCCGAATGGGGGAGCGGCACTGAAACACCTCAGAAGAATAGATATATCCGGACTCGACTTGCGGCTGGCCTCAACCAAAATATTGGTGGCATGTGATGTTGACAATCCGTTATGCGGCCCGCGCGGTGCCTCGGCAGTGTATGGCCCGCAAAAAGGAGCCACGCTTGAGATGGTGACTGAATTGGATCAGGCGCTTAATCACTACGCTCAGCTAGCGAAATCCGCTACCGGCAGAGAGGTGGCGGAAATTCCGGGGGCAGGGGCGGCCGGCGGCTTAGGCGCAGGCTTGCTCTTCTTTACTCCGGCAGAGCTGCGCCCCGGGATTCAAATCATTTTGGAGGCTGCCGGCTTTGAGGAGAAGATAAAAGAGGCCGATCTGATAATTACCGGAGAAGGGAGAACTGATAGGCAGACAGCCCACGGGAAAGCGCCTGCCGGTGTTGCCGCTTTGGCCCAAAAGTATAAGGTGCCGGTTGTATGTTTATCCGGGGGGCTCGGCCCGGGGCATGAGGACGTATTGCAAAAGGGGATATCAGGGCTTATGAGTATCGTGCCTGAGCCAATGTCATTGGAAGCGTGTCTGGGAAATGCCGATAGATTGGTTAGTGAGGCTGCGGCGAGGCTGTGTCGGTTGATTCGAGTTGGTATGAATATGAGTAAACGTTGATGCAAGATGAACTATTCTGCATGAATATTGACAAATGAACAGAATAATGATAAGAATAAAATCCTGAATACGCATGCTGAGACTAGAAGGGCGTGTTTCTGTGGCAAAATCCGACAACATCGTAAAAAGAGTAACAGCGGAAGATGTGGCAAGGTTGGCTGGAGTATCTCAGCCCACGGTGTCGCGCGTATTTGGCGATTGCCAGGAGTCTGACTTTCCAAAAAACCGACATTATCGGCATTGTGAGCAGAATACACCTGACGGCGTTTGGCTTGAATCCGTCAAAGATTTTTACCTAACGATCTTTTGATGCTCAATTTTAATTTAATCTGATTAGCCGTTTATTTTTACAAATAAGGATTTATCTACTATCCAAAGTCACATCGCAACACCGATTTTTCTACCGGATGATATTACTACACATGTAATAAGGAGCAGGAGTTTATCTTGCTCCTCTTGAAGGATAGCAAGCATACTGTGCTCGTGTTTGATGAATTTCAAGGAGCCATTGCGGCGGGCACCCACAAGACACTATGCTGTTGTGTTCGGAAATCTATTATGTATTGCTGGAGGCCGGCGAAGAAAGGCTGACCCTTGATATTGTACAGCTTGGTTACGCCAGAGCCTTAGCAACTTTGTCGCCGGTCTATGAGGAACTTTTAGATGATCTGGGGAAACGAGCAGTTGATATCTTGATTTTTAAGGCTATTATCGAAAAATCCGGCCGCGGAAGTTATACTTTTGTTGAGCCGATGCTTAAAGACTATTTAGTGCGCACGATTGAATCTTATTGAGAAAACCAAGGCGATTAAACCGCTGTGCCTAGCGAAATGAGGGAGAGTATGGAACCAAACGGAATATTGCCCGTTCAAGGATTAATACTCAATCTGCTTCAGTCATCCCAACAGGATCAAGTCCCTTCACAGATTGGCGGGGAGGGAGAAACAACCGTTCTAAGTGGTGAAGAAGGTATTGCCCAAGCAAGCAGCCCGAGTTCAAACACACCGGTGCCTGAGTTATCCATTGCAAAAATTCTCCCGCATATCCTGGCAGACGGGATCCAGGGAATGGACGCGCAGGCTCTCGTGTCCATGTTTCACAAGCTTGGCATGGACTATGAAAAAAGACTCTGGCAGGCATTAAATCTGACCGGATCCCTTCAGAGCCAGGAATTTCAGGAAATAAAAAATACTCTTAAAGCTCACCTTATCGCCGCAGCGAAAAAAGATCCAGAAGCCAAACTATGGTTGGACACTCTGACAAACCTCCAGACGATACAAGCTTCAGAACACGATTCACAGGTATACTTGGTCATGGATTTGCCGTATCGCCTCCAGACAAAAGCTTATCAAGCCAGGATAGCTGTCCACGGCAACAAAAAGGGGAAAGAGCTTGATACGGGACACTGTCGGATCGGCTTAAATATGGTAACAGACACTCTGGGGGAAATCGGAATTGACGCCATGTTTTATGATCATGCATTAACCGTGACTCTCATGACTGAGATGCCGCAAATGATTTCGACTCTCTGGGATCAGCTCAAAGATTCCGTCGTAGAACATTTTGCCGGACAGGGCTACCAACTCATCGGGGTTCGGATCAGCCCGCTTGGCGACGAACGGTTTGATTCATTTATCCATGGAATTGAGCCGAAAGGGGTAGACATTAAAGTATGAGCAAACGACCGAAAGCGGCTGCCTTAAAATATGATCACCAGGGTGCTCCCAAAGTCGTAGCCCAGGGTTCAGGTTATTTGGCTGAGCGCCTGATCGTAGTCGCCAAACAGGCAGGGATTCCCATTCAGGAAAACCCTGCCCTCGTTGAAGCCCTCCTACAGGTCCAACTGAATCATGAAATACCCCCGAAGCTTTTCAAAGCCGTGGCTGAGCTTTTGGCCTTCGTGTGGCGACTTGATGCAGAAGTTAATCGATAAAGCCGGAGCCGCTCCCGGCTTTTTGGAGTCCTGAGTTTCTTACTGCCGGGGATCTCGGTAGTTTTTCCGCCGGGGAATCCGGTATTCTGTGTAGCAGGCGTCTTGTCCTCCTCTGCTTCCCGGGCGCCAGGATTCCCGTCATTTCCTACGGCAGGAATCTCAACAGCATCTCCAACAGCATCTTCTGCATGTACTTCTACAGCTTCCTCGTATGCTTTTGGCGTTCCTTTGGTTTCTGCGGCTTCAGGGTTGTTTGGTTCGACTGAGATATTGTTATCCGGAATTTGCTCGTTCATGAATAGTCCTCCTTATAGAGTTGATTTGTGTTCGAATCCGTAAGGGTGGCGATGATGCCAGGCCCACGCACTCTCTATGATCTGTTCCAGGGAATTGTATTCTGGCGTCCAATTGAGAAGTGTTTTAATCCGATCAACGCCGGCCACCAGTTGATCCGGGTCTCCCGGCCGCCGGGGGGACTCGATGGCGGGAATCCGGCGCCGGGTCACCGCGCGCGCAGTCTCGATCACCTCTCTGACACTATAGCCTGAGCCTGTTCCTACATTATAAACACCGCTTTCGCCTCCTTTTTCGAGGGCCTCCAGGGCAGAGATATGGGCTTGCGCCAAATCGAGGACGTGAACATAATCTCTGATACAGGTCCCGTCCCGCGTGAAATAGTCCGAACCATAGATGTGAATGGCTTGTCTCTGTCCCAATGCTGTCTTCAGGACTAGAGGAATAAGATGAGTCTCAGGAACATGGTCTTCGCCCAGGGAACCGTCTAACACCGCTCCGGCCGCATTAAAATAGCGCAGGGCAATCCATTTCAGGCCATAGGCTTGTTCTAACCAGGGCAAAGATTGTTCGATCATGTGCTTGGAGGCCCCGTAAGGGTTAATTGGGTTGGCCGGTGCACTTTCTGAAATCGGAACTGCTTGGGGAATTCCATAGACGGCAGCTGTCGATGATAAAACAATGTGTTTCACCCCCGCTTCGATGAGTGAGTTGAGAAAGCGGCTGGTCTTGGCGCTGTTCTCCTCGAAATAAAGGCCGGGCTTGGCGATGGATTCTCCGACCTGACTGCGGGCAGCAAAATGGATAACCGCACTGACGTTTTCGTGCTCGACTGTTTCGCGCACGAGACGTGAATCGGCGATGTCTCCCCGGATGAAGGGAACATCCAAGGGAACGGACTGCCGGTGCCCTGTTACCAGGTTATCGAGGACGACCGGCTTGAAACCCTGTTCTTGTAATAACCTCACGGTATGGCTTCCGATATATCCGGCCCCGCCGGCGACCAGAATGCTTTTCATATCCCACACTCCCGATCTAATGTTGCTCGGTTATGTGGCCCAGTATATAACTTTAACCTGAGATGAAATTGATTGTTTGCTGAAGAAATCCTGAATATTTGTGAGTTTTGTTTAGTCATATTTCAGCTAAATGTTGAGCAGTTGGTGGTTCTGCAAACAATTGAGGATCGCGGCCTTCTGCTCGGGGTGGTTCAAGTCAGTGTCGCCACCTGGCGAAGCTTGACCGTTCGCCCAATATTTAGCTCTCTGACGGAGAACTTGACGGGCTGATCAGGGACATGGAGCCGCAGTTAAGGGTGTTGGCAGGCAATCGCCGAGTTGGTTTGCGGCTTGCTCCTCATGCAAGGTGCTTGTTCTGGAATAACCTGAAGAAATTAGTGAGAAAACGGTTCTTGCGCGCGGCTGGGCCGCACGTGGGGCCGTTTTTTCATGCCAATCAGAAAGCATAAGTTTCCGGCGGGCATAAGTGCAACTTCGGCTTCTGCCTTCGCCGAAGGCTAACAGGTGCGTTACTGCCACCGGCAGTAACGGGCACAAGCCGAGTTTTATTTATCGATGAGGTGAGGTCTGTGTCCGTGCTTTCAGCAAAATTTCAGGAAACTCTCACGAAACCTTCAGTCAGCCTTAAGTACCAATTCAGGAACGCCGGTTAAAGTAAGGGAGAACAGTGCTGTGCCAGGCTAGTTAGTCCATGATCGTGTAAGGAGTGAATCAACAAAAATGAAAACTTCTAAGAACAGGCTGATTGATCCCGTGCTGATTGGAATCTCCCTGCTTGCCGCATTTTTGAATCTTTATGGGATTTGGCGGGATGAATATGCCAACTCTTATTACACCGCTGCGGTGGCAAGCATGCTCCAAAGCTTTCACAACTTCTTCTTCGCTTCTTTTGACCCGGGAGGTTTCGTAACTGTGGATAAGCCTCCGGTTGCCTTCTGGATTCAAACCATCAGCGCTTCAATTTTTGGGCTGCATGGATGGAGCGTCATTTTGCCGCAGGCTTTGGCGGGGGGCGGCTCGGTTGTGCTGATTTATATTCTGGTCAAGCCTTCCTTTGGCCGTACGGCTGCGAGGCTTTCAGCTTTGGTGGCTGCCTGCACGCCGGTAGCGGCGGCCGTAAGCCGTACCAATAATGTCGACAGCTTATTGGTGTTTACACTCTTGCTAGCTGCCTGGCTGTTGTTTAAGGCTGTCAAAACCCACAAGTGGGGTTGGTCGGCCGCAGCCTTTGCTGTGATCGGAGTAGGCTTTAATATCAAAATGCTCCAGGCGTACATGGTGCTTCCGGCATTTTATATGTTTTTTTGGCTGGCGATGAAGGTATCCTGGAGGCAAAAGCTCAAGGCACTTGCCGCCTCAACAGTTGTTTTACTGGCTGTGTCGTTTTCCTGGCCGCTGATCGTGGACAGCGTTCCTAAGGAAAACCGGCCGTACATCGGGAGCAGTCAAACAAATTCCGTGCTGGAACTGGCTTTTGGGTATAACGGCCTTTCCCGCCTGACGGGAATGGGGGGACCCGGAGGAGCAAACATAGACGTTGGCAACATGCCCAACGACGGGCAGCAGTGGCAGCAACCACCGGGGCAAGATGGCGCCGGCCAAACCCCTCCTTCTGACGGCCCTAACGCCCGTGGCACGCTGGATGGAGGCGCTCCCCAAGACGGTGGCGGCGGCGGTGCGTTTAACACCGGCACGCCCGGCCCGCTGCGCTTGTTTCAGTCACAGTTGTCTGGACAAATCAGTTGGCTGCTTCCTTTCTCTTTATTATCTGCGGTTGGATTGTTGATGGGTTGGCGTAGAAAACAGCAATTGACAGAGAAGCAGACGGAAAGTTTGTTTTGGCTTGCTTGGCTGTTGCCGATGATGGGATTCTTTAGTGTGGCGGGGTTTTTCCACCAGTATTACCTGATCATGTTGGCCCCCGCGATCGCAGCGCTTACGGGTGCGGGGTGGGTCTAACTTTATAGTTTTTACCGCAACCGCGAAGGCTGGAGAAGGTGGCTGCTTCCGGCTGGAATTTTGGGCACCACGCTCTTTCAAATCTACATTCTGCTGCCTTACCAAACGCAAATCGGCCTGGGCTGGCCGGTCGCTGTCGGGGCTTTGGGAGTCGGCCTGGCTCTGGTCTTGTGCTTGCCCAAGATTTCTCGGGCAGCTGCTGTGGGAGGAATTCTCGTACTGCTGGCGGCTCCGCTCTATTGGTCTGCTACTCCGCTTCTCTACGGGGGGGACAGCATGTTGCCGGAGGCTGGACCGTCAATGAGATCAGCCTGGAACCGGGCAGGCATGCCGGGCCTGGGGTCAGGGCAGATACAGGGACAAATTCAGGGTCAAATGCCGGGCCAAATGACGGGTCGAATGCCCGGCCAAGGCCAGGACAGCGTAAATACCCGACTGCTGGAGTTTTTAAGCGCCAACAATACCGGTGAGAAATACCTGTTTGCCACGACCGACTCCCACACAGCTTCCCCTTACATCATCCAGACCGGGAAAGCAGTAATGGCGATGGGTGGATTTTCTGGCTCTGATCCGATTCTGACTGTGGACAAGTTGCAAGAGATGGTGAAAAACAAAGAGGTTAAGTATTTTCTGATTTCCGGGGGTGGTTTCGGCAGGGGCGGAAGTTCAGAAGTCCTGAATTGGATTCGCCAGAACGGGAAGGAAGTTCCGGCTGAGACATGGCAAGCGGGTACGGGGTCTGTGCTTGAAGGACCGGCTAGGAATGGTTCCATGACGTTGTATGAAGTGAATCCATGACCGGGAGGGTGCGTATGAACACAGAGATTGAGTATTCCATTGTTATTCCTGTTTACAATGAAGAAGCTGTCATTGAGCAAACCTATGCGCGTTTGAAGCAGGTGATGGATCAGGCCGATGGGCCGTACGAGCTGATTTTTGTAAATGACGGCAGCTGTGATCGCAGCTTTGATATCATCAAAAGCTTAAGAGATAAGGACAGTACGGTTAAGCTGATTTCCTTCTCCCGCAATTTCGGTCACCAGATCGCGATTACGGCCGGAATGGAGCATGGATCCGGGGCGGCAGTGGTGGTGATCGACGCGGATTTGCAGGACCCTCCGGAGCTCATCTTGGATATGATTGCGAAATGGAAGGAAGGGTATGACGTTGTTTATGCCAAACGCCTGAGCCGCAAGGGAGAGACTTTCTTCAAAAAACAAACTGCCCATTTGTTTTACCGCCTTCTCCGGGCCTCCACCGACATTGAGATCCCGGTGGATACCGGCGATTTCCGTTTGCTGGACCGCAAAGTATGCAATGAAATGAAACGGCTGCCGGAAAAGAACCGTTACGTGCGGGGCCTGGTCAGCTGGGTAGGCTTCCGGCAAACAGCGGTTGAGTACGAACGGGATGAACGCCTGGCCGGGAAAACGAAGTATTCCCTCAAAAAGATGCTCAAGCTCTCTCTGGACGGCCTGACCTCCTTTTCTTTCAAGCCTATCAAACTTGCGAGCTATGCCGGAGGCCTGCTAATTGTTTCGGGTTTGGTTTATTTGCTGATCCTGTTGCTGTTGAAGGCAGGGAGCGGCTCTGCTATTTCAGGCTGGAATCTCGTGATGGCTGTGCAATTCCTCTTGACCGGCGTGCTCCTGTCGATGCTGGGGATTATCGGAGAGTATATCGGACGTATTTATGATGAGACAAGGGATCGCCCTTTATATATTGTGAGTGAATGCTATGGGATCAAGCAAAAGGAACGCAGACTCAAGAAGGTCGGGGAGAAGTATGTTGTTTAAGCTAGCACAGCGTCCGCAGCAGTTTCTAAGATTTTGTGCGGTCGGAGCAGTAAATACGGGTGTGGATTTCACGGTATTTACTATTCTCTCCTCCGGGGGTGTTCAGCTGTTGGCGGCTCAAACAGTTTCTTACACTTGCGGGGTATTAAACAGCTTTCTCATGAACAGGACCTGGACCTTTAAGCAAGGCGGGCGCTCCCATGGGCAGTTAAGCAGATTTTTGGCTATGAACCTTCTTACTTTAGCCGTAACATACGGACTTTTGCTGTGGTTTCATAACCGTTGGGGATGGCCGCTTCCCGTTAGTAAGTTTGTGGCCACCGGGCTGAGCCTGGTGCTTAATTTTACCGGCAGCCGCCGGTGGGTTTTTATATGAATTCTTTATTAGTTTGAGAAGAAAAATGTTCAAGCTTAAGAGATTGGTCAAGTGCAGCTGTTAAAGAAATACATTTATCATCTTAAGGAGCAAATAATTGTGCTTAAGTTCAAGTCAGAAAGGTTCAGCAAATTTTGGGAAAAATGGAGACACTCGGGGCTTAGGTAATGGTTCTTACCTACCAAAACCCTCTTTGAGCCCGTAAAGCCGTTGGAATGACGGTTTTACGGGTTTTACTGATTTCTATATAACATATACCCAATTTCAATGTTGAAATCGAATTTCAGAAATGAATATCATTTTTTGTGCGGAAACCCATTTGCCATTTTCCACCCCTCTCATAGAATCTTACAAATCTCTGGGGCAGTATCAGGAGGTTGGGCACACCGGCAGAGCTACAGTGTACCAGCGTGGAAACCTACGGGAATTAGATCCCGACCAGACAATAACAAAGTTCAATCGAGGCAGAGGGACAAACTGTTCTATTGCACCAATGTTTAAGTAAATTCATACATTAAGTACCAAAGAAAGACAGAGAAAAACTACTTGAGACCAACCTTTTTTGAGAAAACCTGTAAATACTCATGAATAAAGCCTCTTAATATATTTTTTTGTTGACAATAGGAAACTTTATGCTACAATTTATCTCGATGGGAATTTGGGTCACCGGCACGCGAGTGTCCGGCTCGGATTCCTTCCTATTTTGGCAAACAAAAGGGGGCAACGATTATAAGATGAGCAATTCTCTGGGACGTCATGTGTTGGCTGAAATGTATGGGTGTAGTTTCGACACTTTGAATGATCGTGAAAAAGTCGAAACCATTATGGTCAACGCAGCCCTGGAAGCAGGAGCTGAAGTGCGGGAGGTTGTATTTCATAAGTTTAGTCCTCAAGGTGTGAGTGGTGTCGTGGTGATTTCTGAGTCCCATCTTGCCATCCATACTTGGCCCGAACTCGGTTATGCAGCCGTTGACGTCTTCACTTGCGGGGATCGCGTCAATCCCTGGGATGCCTGCAACTATCTCACAGACAAGTTTCAGGCGGGTCATATGACAGCTACGGAGATGAAGCGTGGTATCTTTGAAACCCAAAAGGAAGCGGTAAATCTTTAGGAGGGATATTTATTTTATTCCGGACTAAGATGACAGTCTAATAGACCTTGTAACAAGAGAATTGTTGCAGGGTCTATTAGTTTTTAGAAGGAATTATGTACTTAAACCAGAATTAAATAGTAGAGGTTGGATTCGGGGGTGCATTGCGTGGAAGTTCGGCAATGTGAACAGTGTGCGAAATGTTCCGGCGGTTGTCCGACCGGCTTCGCTATGGATTACCTGCCTCATCAAATCGTGCGTTTGCTCCAGCTTGAGCTCAAGGAAACTGTTCTTGAGTCTCAAGCTCTCTGGCTTTGTACGGATTGCAAAATTTGTTTAAGTCTGTGTCCGCACCAAATAAATCTTCCTAATATTATGAAGGAATTAAAACGGGAAGCGCGGATGTCAGGTGCAGGGAAAGTGCAAGCCTATCATGATGCCTTCCTGGCTTCAGTTGAGCGCTATGGACGTACATCAGCTGCATTAGCTCTGGGAATAAGGAATGGCTCGGATAAAGAAATTCGCTGGCCATTGCTAAAGCGCGGGAAAATTAAAGTGTTTCGCGGCCGGGTTCATGACAAGGTTGCCATGAAACGGCTTTTTGCCCAAGGGAAAAGGAGGACTCTGGATGTCTGAATTGGCTTATTACCCCGGCTGTTTAAACCATACGGCATCCCGGGAATATGACGAGTCCCTGCGTCTGGTAGCAGATAAATTGGATATTCCTTTAAGAGAAGTGCCTGATTGGAATTGTTGTGGAGGGAATTCGGCATCCAGTTTGGATATAGGGTTGGCTTATACTTTGCCCGCAAGAAATTTAGTCCAGGCTCACACAATTTCCAAAGAAGTCGTTGTTCCCTGCCCGATTTGTTATGAAAATCTTTTAGAAAGCAAGCAGGAGTTGGCTCACAATGAGGCGTTGGCAGCGAGTTTGGCCGAGGCTTTAGATACAGAAGTTCGTGATGTTCCGGAGCCATTAAGTGCGCTGCAAATATTTACGGCAGAAACCGTATTGGAAAAAATCCGGCTTTACGCGCGCAAAAGCTTAAGCGGGCTAAAAGTAGCGGCTTATTATGGCTGCCGCCAAAAAACAGAGAGCTTGGATCAGCTTCTACTCGCCCTTGGAGGAGAAGGCTTGAACTGGCCATATCGGAATGAGTGCTGTGGGGGAAGAATCTCCGGAGGGAATGATAAAATAGCCAAAACCATGGTAGGCAGGATTGTCGACATGGCCCGGGAGTGTGGAGCCGAAGCGATAGTTACTGCCTGTCCGCTGTGCCATGCCAACCTGGATTTACGCCAGTTTCAACTTCGGCGTGACCAGAACACGCCGCTGATTCCAGTTTTTTATTTTACCCAGTTAATTGGGCTAACACTAGGTATTGATCCTTCGGCCTTGGGACTTAACAAGCATTTTGTGTCTACTGAACGGGCACTTACTTCTGCCGGAATAAAATAAATAACGGGAGGATTTTAAGACGCAATCTCGAATATACTATAGGTTAGTCTCATAAATAAATACTGTTTCGATAGGTTACTAAGCATTTGGTTAATCTCTTAATTGTTTACTGAGGAGAGGTTGAATTGGTTTCCTTACCATCGATCCGGGAGGAACTGAAAGAAATCCAGGACCGGCTTGCAGATGAAATTTCGTTTAAGAGTGCCACGTTTTCAGAGCTTATTCCCCTGGAGTTTGACGAACTGGAGCACCATGCCTGTCCTGCTATTGTCCTGGCGGTGAGCAATGCCTGTGGTTATCATGGCCGCCAAGCTGTCTCAATGGCTGCGATTATCCAGTTTGTATTTATGGCCGATAAAGTTCATTCCCTGATGCGTGAGGATGAGGGAATTTCCGAGGAGCTAAGACAGTTTACCGTTTTAGTGGGGGATTTTCTCTATGGCAAGTTTTTTCTGGGTCTGAGCCGCGATAAACTTTTACCTTTCCTGGCCCCTATCGCAGGGGTGATTGGGGATATGAGCATTGGTACAATTTACCGTTGGCTGGGTCGTGAACATGAGCTTTCTATTGAAGAAATTCTCCAGATCCTGGAGCGCGAGCGAGCATCTTTGACAGGTTTAGCTGCCCGTGTGGGAGCTGAATTGGCAGGAATGCCGTTAAATGTAGTACAGAGATTCGAATCTTTTGGCAGCCAGTTGGGCCTGGCTTGGGCTGCGCATACTGCCAGACTGGGAGAAAAAGTGGTGGCCAAGCTAATGGATAAAGCACAGGCATACTTGGAGGCACTTCCGGATACGCTAGATTTTAGGCCGCTGAACGAACTTTTTATCTATATGAAACTCAGCTTAAAGTTGGGTGAAGTTGAATGAGTAAGATCAAAATTTTTTTAGAGATGATAAAATTTGAGCATACTGTTTTTGCGCTCCCTTTTGCCTATTTGGGAGCTTTTTTAGCTGCCCGCTACTTGCATGGCGGTTTTCCCACGGTCTTGCAGCTTGTTTGGATTACCTTGGCGATGATCGGGGCGCGTACCGCTGCTATGTCCCTTAACCGCCTCATTGACCGCCATATTGATGCCCGTAACCCGCGTACCGCGCAAAGGGCAATTCCGGCTGGACTATTAGGTACCGGCGAAGTATATGTGTATGTGCTTCTATCCTTCGCCCTGCTTGCTTTCGCAGCTTATCAGCTGAATATGCTGGCCTTAAAACTGATGCCTATTGCTGTATTTGTCCTGGTGATCTATTCTTATATGAAGCGGGTCACCTGGGCTTGCCATTTTGTTCTGGGGATTGCTCTGGGTTTAGCGCCGGTGGGTGCCTGGATTGGAATCACTGGAGCTTGGGCCCTGCCACCGGTGCTTTTAGGTTTAGGGGTAACCGTCTGGGTCGCCGGGTTTGATGTTGTATATGCCTGTCAGGATGTTGAGTTTGACCGGAGGGAAGGGTTGTATTCCATCCCTGCTGTTTTCGGTTTAACCAGGGGGCTTGAGATTTCCGCTTTCGTGCATGTACTCGCACCTTTATCCTTTATCGCGGTGGGTGTCCTGCTTCAACTTGGCTTTCTGTATTTCTTAGGAGTCGGCATTGCAATTATTCTTCTTTACCGCCAGCATCGCCTGGTGTCGGCCAGTGACTTGTCGAAGGTGGGAGTTGCCTTTTTTAATTTGAATGGATATCTGAGCGTCTTGCTCTTTGTGTTTTCACTGCTGGATCTGATAATATTTCGTTGATTCCTGAATCCTGATTCCTGAATCCTGAATCCTGAGTACTGACTACTGATACCGAAGGAGTGTTTCCATGCTGCCGGTCTTTGACGAGAGTGAACTTGCAGATTTAATCATAAAAGTGGAAAATGGCGAGCGCCTGGCTTTGGAAGAAGGCATGCGGCTAATGAGCAGCAACGATATTTTGGCCTTAGGATATATGGCAAATATTGTCAGGGAGCGCCTCCACGGAGATAAAACTTATTTTAGGGCAGGGCTTACGACTGAAGATCCAATTCTCATCAAAACTACGGCTACTATCCTATATACAGACCTTAAGACCCCGGAAGAGAGAGTGCAGCACCTTTTGCAGCTGCGTGCCTTACAGGATGAGACCGGTAGGTTTGAGACATTTGCACCCCTTCCCGATAATCCTAAAAACGTCACGTCTGAAGGGGGGATGGGAGTGGAGCTTACGACCGGGTTTGAAGATTTGCGCTTACTGGCCGGGGCCCGTATCTTATTGGATAATTTCAAGCATATCAAAGCTTTTGGGATGGTGCTGGGGCCAAAGCTGGCTCAGGTATCTTTAGCTTTCGGTGTCGATGAATTAGATGGTACCGTTTCCATTACCAAAGAAGGTTTAATCAGAATGATCCGTAAAGCCGGGCGCGAACCGGTCGAACGTGATGATATTTAATTTAAGGAGAAGACCATGGATAGAGTCATGCAGATTATCAACAGGCGTTTGGCTGGGGAGCGGCTCAGTGTCGAAGAAGGGGTATTCCTTCTGGAAAAGGCTGAGTTACTGGTGCTGGGCCAGGCGGCAGATAAGGTGTGCCGGTTGATGCACCCGGATCAGGTCGTAAGCTTTGTGATAGACCGAAACATTAATTATACCAATATTTGTGCTTGCAAGTGCAAGTTTTGCGCTTTTTATAAGGAAAAAGGGGATGTGGAAGGGTATATTTTGTCCAGGGAGGAACTGCATGCTAAAATTAAGGAAACCCTGGAACTCGGGGGAACCCAGCTTTTAATCCAGGGAGGACTCCATCCTGACTTGGGGCTGGAGTATTTTGAGGAAATGCTTCGGGATATTAAAAGCCATTACTCCATCCATATTCATTCCTTTAGCCCGCCGGAGATTTGGGATTTAGCCGGTAAGTCAGGCTTGAGTATTCGGGAGGTCATCCTGCGCTTGAAAGAAGCCGGCCTGGACTCAATTCCCGGAGGAGGGGCGGAAATTCTTGATAACCGCGTACGAAAGCTGATTTCTCCGAACAAAATCTCCTGGGAGCAATGGATGGAGGTTATGACCACCGCCCATCAGTTAGGGATGAAGACCACGGCAACGATGATGTTCGGTCATGTTGAAACGGCAGAAGAGCGGATATTACATATGGTCAGAGTACGGGAGGCTCAGGAACAAAGCGGCGGGTTTACCGCCTTTATCCCCTGGAGCTTCGCACCGAAGAACACGGAGCTGGGCGGAGAAGGAAGCACCGGGGTTGAATATCTAAGAACATTGGCCGTGAGCAGGCTAATGCTGGATAATGTGCCGAACATTCAGGCTTCCTGGGTCACCCAGGGCGCTAAGATGGCTCAACTCGCTCTCAGATTCGGAGCCAATGATTTTGGAAGTACGATGCTGGAGGAGAATGTCGTGCGGGCGGCGGGAGTACAAACGCGGGTGCCTTTGCGCGAGATTGTGCGTTCAATTCAGGATGCCGGGTACCGGGCGGTTCAGCGCAACACCCATTATGAAAGGCTAAAGGAATACGGGAAGGAAGTGTAGCGAATGCGGCGGCGCCAGCGCGAAGATGTAAGTATGCCGTTCTTAGAACATATCAAGGCATTGCGCAAGGTTCTAATTATTTCAGCATATGCCATCGCTGCAGGGACAATCTTAGGCTGGGTACTGGCGGATCCGGTGTTTGCCTATTTAGCCAAACCGGTCATGCAACTGAATCAAAGTTTATTTATTACGACGACCCCGATGGAACCTATCATGGTTAAACTGAAAGTATCTCTGGTGATTGGTGCGGCAGTTGCCCTGCCCCTGATTATATGGCAATTATGGAGTTTTTTGTTACCGGCACTCAAGCAGAATGAAAAAAAATATCTTTATCTGGTTGTGCCCAGCTCTTTGCTTTTATTTATAGGGGGAGCGGCTTTCTGTTTTTATTTGGTATTGCCAATGGCGATTAAGTTTTTGCTTTACGCCGGAGGGGGTTCGGTACCGGCGACGAACTTTGTCACGAAGAGCTCTTATCTGGGGTTTTTATTAACCTTGATCCTAACGTTCGGGTTGGTTTTTCAGCTGCCTGTTGTATTGCTCATTCTAATCCGTATGGGGCTTTTATCCCCGAAGACCTTGGCCAAAAAACGCCGCTGGGCCTTATTTGCGATTATTATCCTAGTGGCGGTTGTTTCCCCCACCCCTGATTTATTTACTCAAGTCTTAATGGTTTTGCCCATGTACATGTTATATGAAATCAGTATCTGGCTTGGTTATCTGGTAGCCCGCAGGCGGGAAAAAGCTTTAGCCGGAAGTTAGGAGGAGCAGGATGAGTTTAAGTGAAATCATTATTATTATGGCCATTGCACTCATCTTGTTTGGGCCGGAAGACCTGCCCGATATCGCGAGAATGCTCGGGAGAATCATCTATGAGATTCGCAAGGCCGTTAATGACTTGACCAGTGAATTCGAGGATGTAGTGAAAGAGCCTGCGGCTATGATGAATAAAGCTTTGGATGATATTACCAAGCCCGGGCGTTCTGCAGCTACAGGGATAAAGACTGATTTAGAGAGTAATCAAGCCGGAGGGCAAGAGGCTTTAGAGAAGACGTTACCGGATGATGAAGAACTCTTAAGTTACGATGATGATTTGCCCGTGAAGGCTGATCCCGCTTCAGATACGGATGACCCACTGGCACAATTGCCCTCGGATATGGTATCCTATGAAGAAGAAATTGAAGAAGCGAAACCAAAGGAACAAAAGGGCTCAAGCAGGTGAAACGAATTTGAAACAATTATGGCTGTTTAATCAGATTACCAATGATCTCCAACGCGTGGAGAAAGAACTCATGAAGTTTGTGGAAACGGATTACCCGGTGCTTCATGAATCCTCCGTTCATTTGCTGGCGGCCGGGGGCAAACGGTTGCGTCCTGCTTTCACGTTGCTGGCGGGTAAGTTTTATGGTTACTCGCTTGATAAACTATTGCCCGTAGCCATGGCCCTTGAGCTTATACATATGGCAACTTTGGTCCACGATGATGTCGTAGATGCCTCGACGACCCGACGGGGGAGGCCTACGGTAAAAGCTAAATGGGGCAATATTGTATCAGTCCAGACTGGAGACTTCCTCTTTGCCAAATCCCTGGAATTAATCGCTAAGATTGATCATGCGGAAGTATCGAGGATTTTGGCGGAAGTCAGTATTGAGATGTGCCAAGGAGAGATTCAGCAAATCAAAGCGTCTTTTGATGTGAGGCAAAACTTAAAACAGTATTACTATCGCATTAAACGCAAGACCGCCTTGCTGATTGCGGCCAGCTGCCGCTTAGGGGCTTTGGTGACAGAGGCTCCGGCCCGCTCGGTGTGGGCTCTGGGAGCATACGGCCATGCTCTCGGAATGGCGTTTCAAATAGTTGATGATGTTCTTGACATTACCGCCAAGCCGAAGGATTTTGGCAAACCGATTGGCGGGGATATCCGGCAGGGGATTATGACCTTGCCCATGATCGAAGCACTGAGGCTGTCGCCTGAACGCAACCGTTTGGAACAGTTGTTGGCCCAAAATGATAAAAGTGAAGCTGAGGTTCAGGAAGTGATCGGAACCATTAAAGCCTCAGGTGCTATCGATGAGTCCATGCGCTGGGTTGATCTCTATGTAAACAAAGCGAAGAGACATCTCGCTGAACTTCCGGATGTTCCCACGCGTAAAGTCCTTAATGAACTGGCCGAATTTATCCGTGAGCGCAAGTTTTGATGATAACTTGAGCTTAAATGAGCGATGGCACCTAATATTTAATGATTGTTTCGGTTTGTATAATAGATAAATAGAAAGGTAAAGGAAGAGGTTAGATGGAAGTGAAATCTGTGAGTGATGAAGGTTTTAAGTCAAGTATAGCTAATTCGGTCAGTGCAGTCAGTGCTGAGGAAACAGATGACTTGGTTGAGTCATTATGGAAATTGTGGCGGATTTGGCGCAGGTTGTCCAACCCTGTCAGGCAAGGGGAGATCACCCTGGAGCAATACTGGCTGCTCAAGCGCCTAAATCACCGCGGGCCTTTGACGGTGGGAGAACTGGCTACAGGGCTAGATATTACTCCCAGTTCGGTGACCATTGCCACAAAGCGCCTGGAGAAAGCAGGTATGGTAGAAAGGCGGCGCCTTAAAGGGGATGAGCGGGTAGTGGAAGTTGAGCTGACGTCTGCCGGTAAGCACATTATGGAGGAATGGACCAAGAAACAGCGGCGGGCGCTCACTAATTTGCTGAAGCCCTTGTCTCCGGAAGAAAAAGGAACTTTGGGAGAACTGCTGCGTAAGGTTATACCAATAGAATGAGTATCAATTTATTACAATTGAATAGTTTTATTTAGGTTAATAGTTTTCAGAAACTTCGCAAGTTTCCGTAGACATATTGAGGGTTAATTTGGTATACTTATATCGAAAGAGATGAGTCTTTTATATATTTTGAGTAATACTTTGATGGTTAAAATATTACTTTATAAAACAAATAGTTTAGGTGGTGGATACAAAATGCTTGAGGTTCAGGAAATTGAAGCATTCTATGGCGAGGTTCAAGCACTTCATAAAGTGAGTATTCGAATTGAAGAAGGAGAAATGGTTGGTTTGGTCGGCGCCAACGGAGCGGGCAAAAGCACTATGCTCAAAGTGATTTCAGGGATGATGAAGCCGGCCTCGGGTATGATCAAATTTGAACACCGGGTTATTAGCGGACTGCCTTCCCACAAAGTGGTTGAATTGGGGGTTGCCCATGTACCCGAGGGTCGGCGTCTCTTTCCTTTAATGACTGTTGAAGAAAACCTGGAAATGGGTTCCTATTTGCCAGGGCCTAAACAAGAACGTAAAGATACCATGGACATGGTGTTTTCCATGCTGCCTAAACTAAAAGAGCGGCGCAAACAGCTGGCCGGTACCCTCAGCGGGGGGGAACAGCAGATGCTGGCGATTGGCCGGGGTCTTATGTCTAAGCCCAAATTGCTGATGCTTGATGAAACTTCTCTGGGATTAGCTCCGGTGCTGGTTGAGGCCATTCTGGAAATCATCGAGCAGATACGAAAACAAAAGATATCGATTTTCATGGTCGAGCAGAATGTAACTATTTGCTTGCAAATAGTTGACCGGGCCTATGTACTGGAAAACGGAAAAATTGTCATGGAGGGCAAGGGAACAGATTTATTGGAAAACGACCATCTCAAAACGGCATATTTGGGTCTGTAATAACATAGCGCATTATTGACACTCCATTAACGTTTCAGGGTGTTATTTTTTCCTGACATTATGTTAGATAATCTAAATAATTTATATCTTAAAATTTAAGTATAAGCTGATTCTTCAAACCGAAAAAAATTAGCAAGAGGTGGAAAACATGGATTATCAAAAGCTATTCGACATTTCAGGCAAGATTATTCTTATCACGGGTGGCGGGGGAACCTTAGGAACAGCCATTTGTAAAGGACTGGCTGCTGTCGGCGCCAAGATAGCGGTAGCCGATCAGAATTTGGAGAGTGCCCACAAGACCTGTGACCTCATCCGTGAATATGGAACGGAGTGCCTTCCGGTTCAAGTAGATGTGACGGATCCCGAGTCGGTCAAGGCTATGGTGGACCAAGTTTTAGAAAAGTTCGGGCGGATTGATGTCTTACTGAACCATGCAGGCATCAATATCCGGAAGCCTGCGGTTGAGTATACGCCGGAAGAATGGGAGAAAGTGCTTACGGTTAATTTGAGCGGGATTTTTCACTGCGCCCAGGCTGTCGGTAAAGTGATGCTTAAGCAAGGAAGCGGACGCATTATTAATACCGCGTCAACCTTAGCTTCTATCAGTCAGCCCCTGCAAGCGGTTTATGCCTCCAGTAAAGGGGGCATCGTACAGCTTACCAAGGTATTGGCGGAAGAGTGGGCTCCCTATGGAGTCAATGTCAATGCCATCGGACCGGGTTATTTCGAAACCGATCTGACGCGCAAGTATTTATCCGATCCGGCAGTGCGCGATACCCTGCTCACTAAAATTCCCATGAAAAGATTCGGACAACCCGAAGAACTCATAGGAACCATTATCTTTCTTTCCTCAGAAGCCTCAACCTATGTTACCGGACACACCATATATATCGACGGCGGCAGATTACTCTATTGATTCTAAACGGATTGGAGGAAAGAGATATGAGCAAAAAAGCATACCCTTACATTCCGAACGCTGTTCCCGAGATCAAAACTCAGCTCCTTGAAGCATGCGGTTTAAGCAGTGTAGAAGAAATCTATCGTGATATTCCTGAGCATCTCCGTTTGCCCAGGGAAATGAATCTGCCTCAGCCGCTGTTATCTGAATACTCGCTCAGGCGGCATGTGGAAGAGATTTTGGACCGAAACAGAAGCTGCAAGGACTATCTCAATTTTCTGGGGGCAGGCACCTGGCAGCATTATGTCCCGGCCGTCTGTGATGAAATCAATGGCAGAGCTGAGTTCTTAACAGCTTATACCGGTAAGACCTATGCCGATCATGGGAAGTGGCAGGCCTTATTCGAGTACCAGAGCGCTTTATGTGAACTGGTGGATATGGATATCACAGGCATGCCGACGTATGATTGGGGGCAGGCTGCCGCCACTGCTCTCAGAATGGCTGCCAGGATTACCGGGCGTACGGAGGTTGTGGTAACGCGTACGCTCAGTCAGGAAAGAGTGCTGCAGCTCAGGAATTATCTTCTGCCTGAGATTGAGATCAAGTTTATGGAGTATGAACAAGACACGGGCAAGCTGGATTTAGCGGATCTTAAGAAAAAGGTTTCCACCAAAACCGCTGCCGTTTATTTTGAAAATCCATCCTATATCGGTGTGGTAGAGACAGCCGGGGAGGAGGCGGCCCGCATCGCCCACTCGTACGGAGCACTGCTGGTGGTTGGGGTTGATCCGATTTCGTTAGGGGTGCTGGCGCCGCCGTCGCATTATGGGGCGGATATCGTATGCGGAGATTTGCAGCCGCTCGGAATCCACATGTCCTTCGGCGGGGGGCTCGCGGGGTTTATCGCAACCCATGATGAGCCTAAATATGTTGCGGAGTTCCCGAACTTGATTTATGGCATTACCCGCAATGAGGAACACGAGGAATATGGATTTGGGCAGGTATATTGGGAGAGAACGGCATATGCCACCAGGGAAAAAGGCAAGGAGTTCACCGGAACTTCAGCCGGCTTGTGGGGGATAACGGCCGGTGTTTATCTCAATCTGATGGGACCGCAGGGAATGCAGGAAGTCGGCAAAACCATCATGCAGAAAAGCGCTTATGCCAAGAAAAGGCTGTCTGAGCTTAAGGGCGTAAACTTAAGTTTTCCTTCCCTTACCTTCAAAGAATTTGTCCTTAACTTCGATCAGACCGGGAAAAGCGTGGCTGAGATCAATAAACAGTTGCTGGAGCATAAAATTTTCGGCGGCAAAGATCTTTCACTGGAGTTCCCGGAATTGGGTCAAAGTGCGCTTTATTGTGTGACTGAGATTCATACCAAAGAAGATATTGACAAGTTGGTTTACTCCTTAGGCAAAATTCTGGAAAGGGGATGAGAGAATGCTGCCAAGAAAATTTCACCAAGCCCGTTGGGATGAGCCCATAATTTTTGAAATGTCAAGTTCTGGAGAGAGAGGAATTTTAGTTCCGGAAGTCGAAAAAGATATAGAAAATTCTGCCGGGGATGTCCTAGCAGAAATTCCGAAGCATATGCTGCGGCCCCAACCGCCGCGCCTGCCTGAACTCTCCCAATGGCAGGTGCTCAAGCACTATCTGCATTTGTCCCAGGAGACCATGGGGGCAGATATGGGGATTGACATCAGTCTGGGTACGAGCACGATGAAGTACAGCCCAAAAGTCAATGAGCAATTGACGCGTCTCCCTCAGATCGCGGAACTTCATCCGCTTCAGGATGAACAAACCATTCAGGGGATGTTGGAAGTGTACTATGGGCTGGAACAGATCCTTAAAGAAATTTCCGGGATGGATCAGTTCACCTTTCAGCCGTCCAGCGGGGCTCAAAGTATTTATACCAATGCGAGCATTATCCGCAAATACCATGAAGCCAAAGGGGAACTAGACCGGCGCACGGAGATCATTACCACGATCTTTTCTCATCCAACAGACGGAGCCAGTCCGGCGACGGCCGGATTCAAAATCATTACCTTAATGCCGGGTGAAAATGGCTATCCTGATCTGGAGGCCTTAAAAGCGGTGGTATCTGAACGCACGTCCGGTTTGATGATTACCAATCCGGAAGATACCGGGATTTACAACCCGCACATTGACGAATTCGTGCGGGTGGTGCATGAAGCCGGCGGGCTCTGTGCCTATGACCAGGCAAATGCCAATGGAGTTTTAGGTATAGCCAGAGCCAGAGAAGCGGGCTTTGACCTGTGTCACTTTAACCTGCATAAAACCTTTTCCTCCCCGCATGGATCTTTCGGGCCCGGAGCGGGTGCAGTCGGGGTGAGAAAGGAGCTGGCCCAGTTTCTCCCGGTGCCTACGGTAGATTTTGACGGTTCAAAATATTTCTTGAATTATGACCATGCCCAAAGCATCGGTAAGGTCAGAGGATTTTTTGGGGTAGCCCCTGTTGTCTTAAGGGCCTATGCCTGGGCCATGAGCCTTGGGGCCGAAGGGTTGCGCGAGTGTGCTGAGATATCTGTGTTAAACAACAACTACTTGCAGAAAAAGATTATGGAAATCCCCGGGGTTACAGTTCGGTATGCGGATAAGCGCAGGCTGGAGCAGGTTCGCTATAGCTGGGAGAAGCTTAAGGAAGATACGGGAGTGGGAACGGAAGACGTTGCACGCAGAATTGTGGACTACGGGATTCAAAGTTATTTTACCAGTCATCACCCGTGGGTGATTCCGGAGCCCTTTACTCTTGAACCGTGCGAGTCTTATTCTAAAGCCGACATGGATGAGTATGTTTCGATTCTCCGTCAGGTGGCTGAGGAGGCTTATGCCAATCCGGAGTTGGTGAAGAATGCTCCTTATCAGAGCACCATTCATAAGTGCGATACGTCCTTTGACGACCCTCATCAGTGGGCTCCTTCCTGGCGTGCATATCTAAAGAAAAAAGGCACCGGTTCCGAAGCGGAAAGAAAGGGGACTGCCGAATCGAAACAGAGCACGGAGTCTGGGGAAGACCGGCTGGTCGGTTAAGGGAGGTAAGTGTTTTGCTGGCTGTAGTGAAGGAAAAAGCCGGTCCGGGATTCGCCTTTAACGAGGTAGATATCCCGCAACCCGGGCCGGGGGAAGTTATCATTAAAGTGAGGGCCGTGGGTATCTGCGGATCGGATATTCCGATATTTAACGGAGTGCGCGCGGTGCCTTTCCCCTTAATCCCCGGGCATGAGTTCGCCGGGGAGATCGTGGAGATCGGGGAAGGAGTCAGTGGTTTTAATGTAGGAGACAGGGTTGCTCCCAGTTTGGTAATCAGCTGCGGCACCTGTGATTATTGCAAGCAAGGGCTTGAGTCCATGTGCAACTCTTTGACCGAGATTGGAATCCATATTGACGGCGGGTTTGCTGACTATGCCAAAGCCCCTGCCAAAGTTCTGCATAAACTGCCGGATCAGGCAACATTTGTGGAAGGGGCTTCGGTCGACCCCGTTGCTTCTGCTTATCATTCGGTGCGCAAGGCCAATATTAATCCGGCAGACACGGTAGTGGTATTCGGCCCTGGGCCGATCGGTTTGTACGCTTTACAGCTCGCCCGGATCGAAGGGGCATCCAAGGTTATCATGGTCGGAGCCCCGGGGGATGAAGAGCGCCTGCGGATTGCGTCAGAGTTGGGGGCAGATGCCGTGCTGCTGTCCCGGGATCAAGAGGAATTACTCAAACAAATCAGGGATTTGACCGGAGGCAAGATGGCCGATGTGGTAATCGAAGCCACCGGAGTTCCGGAAGTTTTCGCCACCTGCCTTGAGGCTGTACGGAAAGAGGGAAGAATTGGCTTAACCGGGGTTTTTCATCGATCCACGGAAGTTTTGCTAAGCCAGATTGTGAAAAAGGAAATCACAGTGCGCGGGAGCTTCTGCTACACCTGGCTGGAGTTTGGAACCTGCCTTAATCTGATTGCCACAGGAAAAGTTAGGATTGATAACATTGTTTCCCACCGGTTGCCCTTAAGGGAAATGGGCACGGCCTTGGAGATGTTAAACCGTAAAGAGGCACTGAAGATTGTACTGGAACCGGAAGTTTGAAGGAAAGGAGATGATTTGTTTAGTTTCCTATGAGCAGAGGGAAAGAAGGTGAAAATCCTAAGCACTTTTCAGAAAAGTTAAACTAGAGGAAACTTTGGGAAGAGAGGAAATTCGATAGGAGGTAGGAAAAATGTTAAAAAAGATTGGTGCAGTGACCTTGATTGGGTTACTAACCTTAACGGGCTGCGGCAGTCAAACCGGTGGAACGAATAATCAAGGTGGAAGTAGTGCCGGAGTCAAAGAAGTTAAGATTGGAGCCTTATTGCCTTTGTCTGGCGCAGTTGCCCCCATCGGGGAGACCTGTAAACGCGGGCAGGAATTGGCAACTGAAGAGATCAATGCCGCCGGAGGGATTAAATCACTTGGCGGGGCCAAATTAGTCTTGGATTTCGCCGATTCTAAAGGAGATCCCAAGGTTGGTATGTCTGAAGCAGAGCGCCTGATTATGAAAGATAAGGTAGCCGTCATGACCGGTGCCTATCAAAGCAGTGTTACTTATCCCAGTACACAGGTATCTGAAAAATACAAGATCCCATACGTAGTTCCGGTATCGGTAATGGATGACATTACCGAACGCGGCTTTAAGTACACCTTCCGTTTGGCACCCAAGGCGTCTTGGTATTCACGGGATCAGGTGAAATTTGCAAAAGAAATGGGCGAACAAACCGGCAGTGTACCCAAAAGGGTGGCTTTAGTCTATGAGAACTCGGATTGGGGCCAATCCTCTGCTAAAGGGTGGAATAAGTCTGTTCCGGAAGCCGGTATGGAAATCGTACTAGATGCACCGTATCCAAGCTCATCTTCTGACTTAACGCCCGTCATTCTTAAAATCAAGCAAGCCAATCCGGATTTAATCCTATTTACATCATATACTTCCGACGCGATTCTACTTACCAATGGCATTGCTGAACAGAAAATTAACGCCATGGGTATGATTGGGCAAGGCGGCGGCCATGCTGATCCCGAGTATCTTAAGAATGTGGGTAAGAATGCGGAGTATGGATTTGACCTAACGGAATGGTCTCCTGATTTAGGGAAACCCGGAGTCAAAGAGACCAATGCCAAGTTCAAACAGAAATATGGGGTTGACATGAACGGGGAGGCTGCTGAATCTTATGCAGCCATGTATGTGATTGCTGATGCCCTGGAACGGGCCGGATCTGCCGAACCGGAGAAGATCAGAGAAGCTCTGGCTAAAACGAAAATTACTTCCGGCCCAGGGATGATCCTGCCTTATGACTCCATTGAGTTTGACCAGTCCGGGCAAAACATCCATGCCAGCTTGATTATGGTTCAGGTCAATAACGGTCAGAGATCAACCGTTTGGCCATTCAACGCTAAGAATCCCGATTATAAAGTGGTATGGCCAGCGCCAAAATGGACGGACAGAAAATAGCAAGGTGAATGTGGGGCAAAGACTCACAGTCTTTGCCCTGACTTTCTCTCTTATAAACGGAGGTAGGAAGGATGCAAACCTTAATCGCAGCTACCTTAAACGGACTTTTTATGGGAAGTCTCTATGGGCTCATCGCCGTGGGTCTGAGTTTGGTTTTTGGGGTCATGAAAATCATTAATTTTGCCCATGGAGCCTTGGTGATGGTAGGAATGTATGCGGTCTTTTACATGTGGAGTTTAATCGGTCTTGACCCTTACCTTTCACTGGTTGTCGTGGTGCCTGTTCTTTTTTTGTTTGGTTACTTTCTTCAGGGCAAAGTGATTAATCCGGTCTTAAAACGGGAATTCGGGCGCAATGGACATGCCGTGATTCTTCTTACCGTTGGACTGACGCTCGTACTTCAAAATGCTGCCCTTTTGTTTTTTGGAGCCTATTATAAAGCGGCAAAGACCTTTGTCTCTGGGATGACCTGGGATATGGGCGGAGTAGTTACCTCTGTGCCCCGTCTGATTGCGGGGGTTGTCGGGGCAATAGTCATCTTAGGATTACAGTTGATGCTCAGCAAGACTGATTTAGGGAAAGCTATCCGTGCCACGGGCCAGGACCGGGAAGCTGCAGGTTTGATGGGTATCAACGATTATAAAATCTACAATATCGCTTTTGGGCTCTGTCTTGCAATTCTGGGGATTGCAGCAGCCCTGATGCTGCCAATGTACTATGTCCAGCCAGAAGCCGGAAAAATTTTCGAAATGCGTTCTTTTGTGATCGCAGTCTTAGGCGGGATAGGAAGTTTAAGCGGTGCTTTTTACGGAGGGTTAATTGTGGGCCTGATCGAGTCCGTGACAGCTCAGGTCTGGTCGGCAACAGCGGCTGAGATGCTGATCTTTGTCGTATTTATCGGGGTTTTATTATATAAACCATCGGGTTTACTGGGGAAATAAGGCGAGGTGAGGACAAATATGCTGCGCAGGCTAAGATACCCGAGTTATTTTTTACCGTTCTTATTTTTGCTGATCTTAGGACTCCTTCCCTTTATTATAAATAATGAGTATATATTACAAGTGTTTATTATGTTCTTGTTTAATGCTTACCTCGCCTCAGGTTGGAATATCATATCCGGATTCGCCGGGCAATTGTCTCTAGGACATGCGGCATTTGTAGGAATTGGAGCATATACATCAACCATCTTATTTGTGCAGTGGGGGATATCTCCTTGGATTGGGATGATTTTCGGCGGAGTCATAGCCGCTATTTTCGGCTGGCTGATCGGTTATCCTGTCTTTAAATTACGGGGACCATACTACGCTTTGGCCACGATTGCTTATGGGGAAATTATTCGGATCTTCATTCAGAATACGAAAGCAGTGGGTCCCATTGAACTTAAAGGAGCTGAGGGAATACTGATTCCGTTCAAAGGAAGTTCCCCTGCCTTATTTCAGTTTGAGACCAAAGCAGCGTATTACTATGTGGCCTTGGCTATGTTTCTGCTGGTTCTGCTTCTTAGTTATAAGATCAAGAACTCCAAAATGGGGTATTATCTCTCTGCTATCGGAAATGATCAGGACGCAGCGGAGTCACTGGGGGTCAATACGTCCAAGATGAAACTAACAGCGTCTGCCATCAGTGCTTTTGTGATGGCATTAGGCGGTACCTTTTACGCCCAATTTCTTCTGTACATTAATCCACAGGGAGTATTAAGCGGAGATTTCTCGACCGAGATTGCAGTCATCGGAATTATCGGCGGGGAAGGGACAGTCTTTGGGCCGGTACTCGGCAGCCTAATTCTTACCCCTTTGTCTGAGCTTACCAGGATTTATCTTGGAGGCCGGTTTGCCGGTGTTCATCTCCTAGCGTATGGTCTAATTCTCATGGCCGTCGTGACTCATATCCCTCACGGCGTCATAGGAACATTCTCGAAATTGTATCATCGGATTTTACTGAAGCTTGGGGACCCGGTTGTCTCGGCTAAGACCGGGGCCGGAAAAACCTTATGATGCTCACGTTAGGGGGTGGAAACGATGATAATTCTCGAAGCCAAGAAGCTCACCAAGAGTTTCGGAGGGTTAATGGCTGTTGCGGATGTCAGTGTAACTGTAAACTCAGGGGAACTCGTAGGTTTAATCGGACCGAACGGGGCCGGTAAGACGACCCTTTTTAACATGCTTTCGGGTTATTATAAGCCAACAACGGGAGAAGTTTATTTTAGGGGTCAGGATATTACGAAGTTGAAAGTGTTTGAAACCAGTGACTTAGGAATCGCACGGACGTTTCAAATAGTGAAGCCTTTCGGTAAAATGACGGTTTTAGATAATGTCATGGTGGGGGCTTTTGCCAAAACCGGTCATAAGAAAGAAGCCCGGGACAAAGCGTTGGAGGTTCTTGATTTTGTAGGACTTTTTAACGCTAAGGATAATTTGGCTGAGTCTATGACGCTGGGGGGCAAAAAAAGAATAGAACTGGCCCGGGCCCTCGCCACCGAACCTGAGTTGCTTTTGCTTGATGAAGTTGTGGCAGGGTTAAATCCGTCCGAGGTTAAAGGGGTTATTGAAATCATTCGTAAAATCTGTAAGGATAAACGGGTTACGATTGTTATGGTTGAGCATGTAATGCAGGCGATTATGGCTCTCTCGGATAGAATCATAGTCATGAATTCTGGCCGGAAAATTGCGGAGGGAACGCCGGAGGAAGTGGCCAATAATCCAGAGGTCATCCAGGCGTATCTAGGCCGTGGAATGACAAAAAGTGCGAGAGGATGAAAACCGGTTGCCAAAGAGGTTAGGCTTAATTATCAACCCGGTTGCCGGTATCGGCGGCCGGGTGGGGCTAAAAGGAAGCGATGGCACAGAGGTTCAACGGAAAGCACTGGAGCTGGGGGCTGTGTCCCGCTCAGCCGAACGTGCCCGGGAAGCGTTGCAGGTGTTGATAAGGCATGGGCTTTCTTTTGAGATAGTAACCTATCCGGGAGAGATGGGGGAAGAAACAGCGAAGGCAGCGGGCTTTACTCCCCTGGTTATTGGCGATATTGCTAACAGTTATACGACGTCTGAAGATACGGTGCAGGCAGCTGCGGATCTAATGAATTATGGGGTTGAACTCCTGCTCTTTGCGGGCGGGGATGGGACGGCCCGTGATATCTATTCCGCCATTGGTACAAAAGTACCGGTTTTGGGGATTCCGGCGGGGGTTAAAATGCACTCGGCGGTCTTTGGGAAAAGCCCGAAGAGCGCCGGGCAGCTTGCCGCCTTAGTTCTTAAAGGAGAGGCTAAGAAGGTACGGGAAGCGGAAGTCATGGATATTGATGAAGAAAGCTTTCGAGCGGGTTCGGTAAGCGCCAAACTGTATGGCTATTTAACGGTGCCCTATGAACAAAACTTTGTTCAAAACGTCAAATCCGGAGGCAGTGCCAGTGAAGTTGAGACACTGGGAGCAATTGCACAGTACATAATAGACGGTATGCAGGACGACGTTCTGTACTTTATTGGCCCGGGAACGACAACCCGGGCCATAATGGAACGGCTTTCCCTGCCGAATACCTTGCTTGGTGTCGATGTGTTAAAGGGAAAGAAGCTAATAGCCAGGGATGTCAATGAACAAACCCTGCTTCAATTAATCCGGGAGAGTCAAGCCAAGATGGTGCTTACTCCCATCGGCGGGCAGGGCTATCTTCTTGGCAGAGGAAACCAGCAATTCAGCCCCCAAGTCGTGCGCAAGGTCGGCAAAGAAAATATTATTGTGATTGCCGCTCTGAGTAAAATAATTGCACTTTCGGATCACGCTCTTTTCGTCGATACGGGTGATCCAGCGCTTGATCAGGAACTATCCGGATATATGCGAGTAATAACAGGTTATAATGAGGAAACCGTTTGCCGAGTTTTATAAAATAATTAGAAGAGGGCTCTTCGATGAGTGATATGCTCCTTTTGTGGTAGACAGTTTAAATAATAAAATTGTCTACCACAAAGGGAGCATTTTTTGTGGGAAGAAAAAGTAAAGTATCGTTTGAAGAGAAATTGAGTGCTGTTAAAGATTATCTGAATGATATTCGTTGTTATGCAGTGCAGGATAAAGGGGGGGAACCGGCCTGTACGGAGGGATGCCGTCGCCGGAGATAACCAAACCATCGTTGGCAATTATTCCGAAAACAAAGTAGGGAAGATAATAAAATAATTAACGGGTATGTTGATAAGAGAAGGAAATGGAGGGTCAGGGATGGAATTACATTGGGGTAGGCTTATCGGGATCTATCTCTTTCTCGGTGGGCTGGGGGGCCGGTGCTTATCTTACGTCTTTTGCGGCAACAATATCCGGATATAGTATGTTATTAGAAATCGCCAGGCGGTATAGGGGGAAGTCATGAGTACACAGGAAAAGAGCCTAACAGATAAAATCTGGGAAGTATTTAGTTCCATGAAGCTGGGTTTGGCGTTATTGGGAATCATTGCCCTAGCCTCGGCTATTGGAACGTTCATCCCCCAAATAAGTCTTGAACCTGAAAAGGCGAAGACTGTTGGGGCTTTGTGGCAGACATTAGGTTTCACAGATCTCTATGCCGCCTGGTGGTTTCACCTCCTTCTCGGGCTGCTGGGAGTTAATTTAGTTATTTGCAGCCTTCAACGCTTTCAAGGAATTTATGCCAAGACGTTTCATCAGAAAGCCGCGCGAACGTTGACCGAGTTGCCTGGTCAGGCACGGGCGGAACTTAAAGGAAACAGTGTCCGCCTGGCCCAAGTGATTACGGAGACTTTAGTCCAAAAGCACTATCATCTGGTTAGGGATGAATGGGAAACCGGCTGGAGTTTTACCGCGGTTAAACATCGCTGGGGCTATTGGGGTTCGCTGATTACGCATATTTCTTTTGTGATCTTATTGGCCGGAGCCCTGGTGGGGACATTGCTGGGTTTTAAGGGATATTTTATGGCTGGGGCCGGAAGTACTGTTCCCTTAAAGCAGATTGAGCTTAGCCGGGGAAAAGTAAGCCAAACATTCAATGTGAAAATTAATTCGGCTGAAGACCGGATGCTGGCTAACGGTGAGCGGGACAATTGGTATACGGATTTGAGTATTCTGGAAGGGGATAAGGAAGTAGCCCGCCAAACTTTATCCGTCAACCATCCGTTTACCTATGAGGGAGTTACCTTTTATCAAGCGAGTTTTGCTCATGGTGCAGCTCTTACTGCGGATATTAAGGGACAAAAGATACCGGTGGTGCTGCAGGATCAGGGTGGGAACTTTTTTCAGGCTCCCGGTACCGATCTTTACTTAGTGGTGGCTGCTATGAAAAACGATGTGCAAAACCCTGTGATTCTGTACCAGGTATATCAAGGATATGGATTTAAACTTGTACAATCCGGGCAGCTTAAAAAAGGGGAAAGCGTCATGATAAATGATGCGTATCAGGTTACTCTTGATGGCTATTCCGGGTTTACCGGACTTCAGGTTAAAGAAGATCCGGGTGTGAGTTTGATTTGGTTAGGGAGTTTGCTCCTGCTGATAGGATTGATGCTTTCGTTCTATTGGCGTCCGGTAGTGATCAGCGGTATTTATAATGGGGGAGAAACCGGAGGCAAGCTGGTGTTAGGGGCATCAGGCAAGTCTAAAAGCCTGCTGGCTGAAGAATTCGGTCAGTTCACAGATAAACTAAAAAATTCAGCGGCGAATTAAGGGGGGAGTACGATGAACCCGGGCTTGGAAAATCTGGAAACATCTATGTATTACTTAATGTTTGCGGCCTATTTATTAAGTATGTTCAGCTATTGGGTTTGGGCTGCTTTTAAGAGCGAACTGATGGGAAAGTTAGCGACAGCCCTGGCTATTGTTGGTTTCGCGGCGAACACGGCGGCAATTGTTGTCCGCATCCTGATTGTTCAACGGCCTCCCCTAACCAACGGGTATGAATTTTTAGTCACCTTTTGTTGGGGAATATTGGCCGTTTACCTTTTCGCGGAGTTTCGCTACCGCCTGAAGGCTTTAGGGGTTTTTGTGCTTCCGGTTGCCTTCTTGCTCCTTGCTTATATCGCCATGAAAATGGGCCCGGAGGAGAGGGTGGCTCAAGCCATTCCCCCAGCACTCAAAAGCCAGTGGCTTACCTTTCATGTCATCACGGCAATCTTGGCTTATGGGGCCTTTGCAGTGGCCTTCGGCCTCGGACTCATGTATTTGCTCAAACACAAATTTGAGTTGCTAAAGAAAAGTGACGGTCTGATGACACGCTTCCCCGCCTTGGACACGTTGGATGAGCTCGCTTATCGTGTGGTGGGATTTGCTTTTCCTTTGCTATCACTTTGCATTATTACCGGGGCGATCTGGGCCAATTACGCCTGGGGAACTTACTGGTCTTGGGATCCCAAAGAAACATGGTCCTTGATCACATGGCTGATTTATGCCGGATATTTGCATGCGCGCCTTATGTATGGGTGGAAAGGAAAAAGAGCGGCCTGGATGGCGGTATTTGGGTTTGCCGCAGTGCTATTTACTTTTTTCGGAGTTAATTATTTCTTGCCGGGACTTCATACTTATGCTTAACCGGCAAGTTCGGGCAATTTATTGGCGACCCGGCATAAGGAAAGAATTTTATTTAAGGAAATATAACAATAATAAAAGAAATGATAAGTCTAATTGTGTTGAATGGAAGGAAGTTTTAGCAAAATAACGAAATAATACTTAACCAGAAAATTTGAGGTGACATAATTGGGTCAGTACTATCCAATTTTTTTGGATTTGAAAGATAAACCGGTATTAGTGATTGGCGGAGGCAGTGTGGCACTGCGCAAAGTGCAGACATTACTTGCCCACGAAGCCAGGGTACACGTGGTTGCTCCGGAAATCAATAAAGAATTAAGGGAATTAATCGACGGCAAGCTTTGTCTCTGGTCAAGCAAAGCGTATGACAGCCAAGACATCAAAGATGCCGTCCTTATTTTTTCATGCACCGACCAAGAAGAAGTGAACGCCCAAGTTGCTCGGGATGCTGCGCTTGCCTGTCGGCCGGTCAATGTGGTGGACGATCCGGAAAAGTGCAGTTTTATTGTCCCTTCGATTTTGGAAAGAGGAGACTTGGCCATTGCCGTTTCAACCGGAGGGAGCAGCCCCATTGTCGCGCGCCAAATCCGCATGGAACTTGAAGAAATGTACGGGGATGAGATGAAGGACTATCTCGCTTTGCTGAAAAGCTGGCGCCCGCGGGTCAAGGAGAGCCTTTCTCCGGCAAAACGGCGTCTTTTCTGGGAACGGGTGACAGATGGGCAAGTCCGGAGTATAATCAAATCTAAACGCTTGCTTGAAGCGAAAGGAGTGGTAGAAGCGTGTTTCCGGTCACTGTTGGACTAAGCCATCACAGTGCTCCCCTGGAGATTCGGGAAAAGCTTGCTTTTCCTGCATCCGAAATAAATAACGCTTTACAGGAGCTGATTGCTTACCCGGCACTCGAGGGTATTGTCATCCTCAGCACCTGTAACCGTTTGGAGATTTATGCGGCTACAACTGATATTGAGATTGGCCAGGATGCAATCAAGAAATTTCTGTATGAACGAAGTGGGCTTAGCGCAGATGAGTTAAACCGCTACCTTTATAGTCGTACCCTTTACGAAGCAGTCCGTCATCTTTTCAACGTGGTTTCCGGTTTTGATTCCATGGTGCTTGGGGAAACCCAAATCTTGGGCCAGGTTGCGCAGGCGTATGAGGATGCCTATGCTGCCGGGGTAACCAATAAAGTGATTAATGTTTTTTTTCAAAACGCTTTAACGGTCGGTAAAAGAGTGCGCACTGAGACGAAAATCGACCAACACCCGGTATCCATCAGCTATACGGCCGTGGAGCTGGCGATGCAAAAATTCCCCAATCTTAAGGGCAAGACGATTATGATCTTAGGTGCGGGGGAGATGAGCTATCTCACAGCCAAGCATTTGGTGGCAGCCGGGGCATCAACAGTCCTGGTTTCGAACCGTTCTTATGACCGGGCTTTGAGCTTAGCGGCAGAGTTTAACGGGCGCGCCGTTCGATTTGATGAAATGGATGCATACTTAGGGGAGGTCGATATCATTATATCGGCCACAGCCTCCGTTCATTACGTGCTCTTGCCGGAGCGGGTGGAGAAGATCATGCGCGCGCGTGCCGGGAGGGCTTTATTAATTATTGATATTGCCGTTCCCCGGGATGTGCATCCGGAGGTGGGGAGTATTCCCGGAGTGACCCTGCATGATATAGACGATTTGCAGGGTGTGGTTGACCGCAGTCTCCAGGCCCGTGAGTCGGCGGCGGTGCAGGGAAAGAAAATTATCGAAGAAGAAATGAAACATTTCCTTAAATGGCACAATTCCCTGTTTGTCATTCCCACGATTGTGGCCTTGAAACAACGAGCGGAAGAAATTAAAGAAGTGCAGCTCAGCCGGGCTCTGGAACGGTTAGGGACGTTAACCCCTAAGCAAGAGAAGGCGATCCGTTCACTGGCTAACTCGATTGTGAACCAGCTGCTCCATGCTCCGATCACGAATCTTAAGGAATTCGCGGATACCCGTCAGGGCCATCTGTATACGGAAATCCTGCAAAATTTATTTGACTTAAGCGTAGAAGAGGAGACGAAATCTTTGTGGATGGTTGGACAGCAGCCCGGGCAAGCATTGCGGGGGAGAGTAGAATGAAACAAATTCGCATTGGGACCCGTGACAGCATCTTGGCGTTATGGCAAGCGGAATGGGTGCGGTCCCGGCTTGCGCAGATTTATCCGGAGCTCGAAATTACACTCGTTCCTGTTAAAACAAAGGGAGATAAAATCTTGGATGTCCCTTTGGCCAAGATTGGAGATAAGGGTCTGTTTACCAAGGAATTGGAAAGCTTTCTTCTCCGTTCCGAGATCGATTTGGCCGTGCACAGCCTAAAGGATTTGTCCACCAATTTGCCGGAAGGATTGGAGATTGCGGCTTATTGCGAACGAGAGGAGCCGAGGGATGTCTTCTTGAGCAAAGACGGGAGCTTACTCGAACACCTCCCTTCCGGGGCTGTCATCGGAACCAGCAGCCTGCGCCGCAAAGCCCAGCTTAAGCACTACCGGCCGGATCTTCAGTTCGTGGATCTGCGCGGCAACTTGCAAACGCGCTGGGATAAACTCCAAAACTCTGATATGCATGGAATTGTGCTGGCGGCGGCCGGCGTCAAACGTCTAGGGTGGGAAGAACGAATGACTCAGATTATTCATGAGGATATCATGTTGTCGGCGGTGGGGCAGGGCTCCATCGCAGTTGAAATCGCCAAGGAGCGCCGGGATATTTCCCACTTGCTTACGCAGCTTAACCATATGCCGACCGAGCTGGCCGTGCGGGCTGAAAGAGCGCTTATGCGCAAGCTGGAAGGGGGCTGTCAAGTGCCGATCGGAGCTCTGGCTCAGGTTCAGAGCCGGGAGATCGAACTCCGGGGCATGGTGGCAGGTATTGACGGGTCGCGTTTGCTGCGTGTCCGGGTGGCGGGAGTGAGTCCGGAAGAAGTGGGGGAACGGGCCGCGCTTGAACTGCTGCGCCAGGGCGCAGGGGAAATCTTGGCGGAAATTCGATAAATTATAGGAGTCAGGAGACAGTAGTCAGGAGTCAGAATGATTTTTGGGAGACTAACCTAAGGGATTAAACCCTAAAAAAATGCAAGAAACACCTATTGACTTCTGACTCCTGAGTTCTGACTACTTTATAGATATGGGGAGTGTTGTGTTTGAATCAGGGATTTGTCTATCTAGTAGGTGCGGGTCCGGGGGATCCAAAGCTTTTAACGATAAAAGGGGCTGAATGCATTGCTAAGGCTGATGTCTTAGTCTATGACCGCCTGGCTTCCCGCCGTTTATTAAAGCATGCGAAAGATGGGTGTGAGCTGATCTATGTCGGCAAATCCCCGGAACGGCATACCTTGCGCCAGGAAGAAATTAATGAGGTCTTGGTGAAAAAAGGCAAGGAAGGAAAAGTGGTAACCCGGCTTAAGGGAGGGGACCCTTTCGTCTTTGGGCGCGGCGGGGAAGAAGCGGAAGCCTTGAAAGAGGCGGGCATTCCTTATGAAGTCGTGCCGGGGGTGACTTCAGCGGTGGCGGTTCCGGCTTATGCCGGGATTCCGGTCACCCACCGCGATTTAACGTCATCGTTTGCCGTGGTCACCGGACACGAAGATCCTTCTAAAAATGAAACGGCGATCGCCTGGGAGCACCTGGCATCCGCTCACGGTACTTTAGTCTTTCTCATGGGCATGGAAAACCTAAGCTTAATCGCGGAAAAGCTGATCCAAAACGGAAGGAACCCTGAGACTCCCGTAGGTATTATCCAGTGGGGGACGCGCCCGGAACAACGGACCCTCGTCGGAGAGCTTCATAACATTTCCGCTCTGGTCAAAGAACAGGGATTTTCCTCACCGGCCATTATTATTGTAGGTGAGGTTGTATCCTTGCGTGAGTCGCTGCAGTGGTTCGAAAGCAAACCGTTATTCGGTCAAAGGATTATCGTCACGCGCGCCCGCCATCAGGCCAGTGCCTTGTCCCAAGCGATTGAGGACTTGGGCGGCGAGCCCTGGGAATTTCCGGCGATTGAAATTGTCCCTCCCAGTGCCCCGGAACTTTTGACCAAAGCGATTTCAAACCTTAAGCGCTTTGAATGGTTGGTCTTTACCAGTGTCAACGGTGTCACCGCTTTCTTCAATGAATTGATGAAGCGGGGGAAAGATATTCGGGACTTGGCCGGAGTTGAAATCGTAGCCATCGGACCGGCTACCAAAGAGGCTTTGGAGCAGAGAAGCCTGCGGATAGCCTTTATGCCGGATGAGTACCGGGCGGAGAAGATTATCGAGGGGCTGGCCAGCCGGGTTTTAGCGGGGCAAAGTGTGCTCTTGGCACGGGCCGAAGAGGCCAGGGATGTTTTGCCGGAAGCTTTGAAAGCGCTGGGCGCGGATGTCTGGGATGTGCCGGTTTATAAAACGGTGTTAGGGGAGAGCAACCGGGAGGATTTGCTGGAACTGCTCGGCGATGGCAAGGTGAGTGCCGTGACTTTTACCAGTTCTTCCACCGTGCGCAATTTCATAAAGCTAATCGAGGGCAATATTTCATTACTGGATGGGGTAAAAGTATTTTCCATCGGTCCGATTACAAGCCAGACCGCGCGGGAATTAGGAATAGAGGTGCACCGGGAGGCTAAGCAATACACGATTGAGGGGCTGACCGAGGCCTTGGTTGAGGGGGTAAAAGCATGATCAGCGTAACCAAGCTTCTATTTGATACGGAGTATTTCGGGGATTCCCTGCGCTATGCCAAGGGTTCGCGGGGAGCGCTGCACGGAACTACGGTCAATTCCGGGCCGGTGGTGGTCTGGAACTCAACCCGTACCTGCAACCTTAAGTGTGTGCATTGCTATATGGATTCAGATTCCCAAAAGTATCAAGGGGAGCTGACCACTCAGGAAGCAAAAGAGTTTATCGACGACTTGGCAGAGTTTAGAGTGCCGGTGCTTCTGTTTTCCGGGGGTGAGCCTTTAATTCGTCCGGATTTCTTTGAATTAGCAGATTATGCAATCAGCAAAGGAATCCGGGTGACGCTGTCCACCAATGGAACCCTGATCACTCCGGAGGTTGCCCGGAGGATTAAGGAGATTGGGGTAGGATATGTAGGGATTTCCCTGGATGGTTTAATGGAAGTGAATGATAAGTTCCGGGGCAAGGAAGGCGCCTTCAAGGCGGCCATGGCCGGGATTCAGAACTGTGTTAAAGTCGGACAGCGCGTGGGCTTGCGCTTTACGATTAACCGCCATAATTTTGAAGAGTTAGATAAAATCTTTGACTTCATCGAGGAGGAAAATATTGACCGGGTCTGTTTTTACCACCTGGTTTATTCCGGACGCGGGAACAAGATGATGGATCAGGACGTGTCTCCGGAAGAATCGCGGGCGGCTATGGATACAATTATCCGGCGCACCCTGGATTATGAAGCCAGAGGATTGAAAAAAGAGATTCTGACAGTGGACAATCACTGTGACGGGGTTTATCTCTACCTTAAGGCTCTGGCTGATGATCCGGAAAAAGCGGAACGTATCAAAGGATTAATCTCTTTAAATGGGGGCAATCGTTCCGGGATCGCCTTCGCCGAGGTGGATCCCTTTGGCAATGTGCATCCGGACCAGTTCAGCCAGCACATTACCTTCGGCAATGTGCGCGAGCGCAAGTTCGGTGAGATCTGGACGGATGTAAGTCACCCGATTCTGGCAGGACTTAAAGACCGCAAGCCTTTGCTTAAAGGGCGCTGCGCCTCCTGCCGCTATCTGGAAATCTGCAACGGGAATTTCCGTACCCGGGCCCAAGCGGCCACCGGAGATTTCTGGGCTTCTGACCCGGCTTGTTATCTGACCGATGAGGAAATCGGATTGAAGGGGGTTAGAGAATGGATTTAATCAGGCGTCCCCGGCGCTTGCGCGCGAATGAAGCGATCCGGAGCATGGTGCGGGAAAACCATGTGCATGTGAAGGACTTAATCTATCCTATGTTTGTCATGCCTGGACAAAATATGCGGGTTGAAGTGTCTTCGATGCCGGGTGTATATCAATATTCCCTTGATGAATTTGTCAGGGCTTTGCAGGAAGTGGTGGATTTGGGCGTACCGGCCATCCTCCTCTTTGGCATACCTGAAAGCAAAGACCCGGTTGGCACGGGAGCCTATCATGATGACGGGATCGTTCAGAAAGCCGTGCGTTTAGCCAAGGAAAAGTTTCCTCAGCTTTATGTGATCACGGATGTTTGCCTGTGCGAATATACGGATCATGGCCATTGCGGGTTGGTGCATGAGGGGAAAATTCTCAATGATCCTTCCCTGGAACTGCTGGCCCGGACAGCGGTGTCACACGCACAAGCCGGAGCGGATATGGTTGCTCCCTCCGACATGATGGACGGCAGGGTGGCGGCGATTCGGCGGGCGCTAGACCGGGAAGGATTTGAAGATATTCCGGTCATGGCTTACTCAGCTAAATTCGCCTCCGGATTTTACGGACCTTTCCGGGAGGCTGCCGGCTCCGCACCCCAATTCGGGGACCGGCGCACTTATCAAATGGATCCTCCGAACGGGAATGAGGCTATGCTGGAAACTGCCCTGGATGTTGAGGAGGGCGCAGACCTGATTATTGTCAAACCCGCCCTTTCGTATGGTGATATCATCTACCGCACAAAGGAGCGTTTTGGCTTGCCGGTTGCCGCCTATAATGTCAGCGGGGAGTATGCCATGATTAAGGCCGCGGCCAAGCAAGGCTGGATCGATGAACAACGGATCGTCATGGAAGCTTTGGTCGGGATGAAACGGGCCGGGGCCGATCTGATCATCACTTATTTTGCCCTTGATGTGGCGCGCTGGCTCAGATTGTAATGGGGGAAGTTAGTCATGATTGTTTCTTGGAATACAACCAATGCCTGTAATATGTATTGTGACCACTGTTACCGGGATGCGGGAGTCAAGGCCAGTGAAGAGTTAAGTACAGCCGAAGCCAAAACTTTGCTGGAGCAGATTGCGAAGGCCGGATTCAAAATTATGATTTTCAGCGGAGGAGAACCGCTTTTGCGTCCGGATATTGTCGAGCTGGTAGCGTATGCAAAATCTCTGGGTCTGCGTCCGGTGTTTGGGACAAACGGCACGTTGTTGACCCTTGACCTGGCCCAAAAGCTGAAAGATGCCGGGGCGATGGGTATGGGCATTTCCCTCGATTCCCTCGATCAAGAGAAGCATGACAGCTTTCGCAAGTATCCCGGCGCCTGGGAGGAAGCGGTCCGGGGCATGCGCAATTGCCGGGAAGTGGGGCTTCCGTTCCAGATTCATACCACCGTTATGGATTGGAACGCAAACGAGGTTGAAAACATCACAGATTTTGCGGTGGCGGAAGGTGCAGTGGCTCATCATTTCTTTTTCCTGGTTCCGACCGGAAGGGCGGTAAGCATCGAAGAGGAGTCCCTGCGTGCCGAGGCTTATGAGGATATACTTCGCCGCATCATGATGAAACAGCAGAGCGTGCCGATTGAACTTAAACCGACCTGTGCTCCTCAGTTTATGAGAATTGCCAAAGAAGTGGGAGTGGATGTGCGTTTCGGCCGGGGCTGCCTAGCGGGCACTCACTATTGCATTATCGGGCCCAAAGGCCAGGTTCAGCCTTGTGCTTATCTCAATATTCCGCTGGGAGATGTGCGGGAGACCCCGTTTGATGAAATCTGGCACAGCCACGAAGTGTTCCAAACCTTGCGTACACTTGATTACAAAGGCGGGTGCGGCTCCTGCCAGTATAAAAAGATTTGCGGCGGCTGCCGGGCACGGGCTGCTTATTATCATGAGGGTGATTATATGGCCGAAGAGCCGTGGTGTCTTTACCATGGCCGGAAGGGGGTTTAAGCTTGGACTCTGTTGATAAGGCCATCCTCAACTTGGTTCAACGCCGGTTTCCGGTGGTATCCCGTCCTTATTCGGCCATAGGGGCAAAGGTCGGGATTGCGGAAATTGAAGCCTATCATCGTCTCCGGGAGATGCGTACCCAAGGATATATCAGAAGATTGGGTGCTATTTTGGATTCCCACCGGCTGGGATATTATAGTACGTTATGTGCGGCCAAAGTTCCGGAAGAAAAGATTCCGGTTTTGACACGAATTTTAGCCGAGATTACCGGAGTGACGCACAATTACCTGCGCGCTCATACCTATAATATGTGGTTTACCTTGATTGCCCCATCTTTAGAAAAAGCGGAAGAAATTCTAAAGGCCGTAAAAGAAGAAAGCCGAGTTCGGGAAATCTATAGTCTTCCTGCCATTCGCTTATTTAAGATTAACGTAGACTTTAATTTTGGTGACTTTAATTCGAGTAATACCTATACCGGTAATTTTCATTCTATCGAGGGTGGTTGCCATGACAACCCAGGTACTTTTCTTAAGCAGCCTTATCCCGTAACGGAAGAAGATATTGCCCTCATCAGGCTTTTGCAGGAGGATCTTCCGCAGGACTTGGCTCCCTTTCAAACTCTGGCTGCAGAGTTGGGTGAGGGCGAAGAGGGGGTGCTGGAGCACACCTGTAAACTGCTCCAAGCCGGTGTGATCCGCCGCTTGGGGGCGGTCCTGCGCCATCAGAAGGCGGGGTTTGTCAGTAATGCCATGGGTGTCTGGCAAGTGGAGCCGGAAAGAGTCGAACAAGTCGGAGCGATCATGTCGGGTTTCCCGGAGGTGAGCCATTGTTATGAACGTCCCTCTTTGCCTGACTGGCCTTATAATGTTTTTACCATGATCCACGGGCAATCCGAGGAAGAATGCCGCCAAGTTATGGCTAAGATTGCGCGCGCGACCGGCGTTACCCGGTATGATGCCCTCTACAGTTTGAAAGAATTGAAGAAAAGCAGTATGAAGTACTTTATCGAGTAGTCAGAATTCAGAATTCAGAATTCGGAATGGGAGGTACATTTTATGTCTTATCATGATGATAAAAGTCGCCAAGCCTTTGCACAAGCTAAAGAGGTCATCCCCGGAGGGGTTAATTCTCCGGTACGGGCTTTCAAATCCGTTGGACGTGACCCGGTCTTTATCGAACGGGGAGCAGGCTCCCGCCTATGGGATATCGATGGCAACAGCTACATAGATTATATCGGCTCCTGGGGTCCTTTAATTGTGGGACATGCTCATCCGCAAGTGGTTGCAGCCATTCAGAAAGCGGCTGAGCGCGGAACCAGTTATGGAGCGCCGACTGAAATCGAGACTGAACTAGCCACGGAGGTCTTGAAAGCCTATCCCTCCATGGATATGATCCGGATGGTGAACTCGGGGACAGAAGCCACCATGAGCGCTTTACGCCTGGCACGGGCTGTGACCGGAAGGACAAAAATCGTAAAATTTGAAGGATGTTACCATGGGCATTCAGACGCTTTGTTAATTAAGGCAGGGAGTGGAGCCTTAACTCTGGGTGTTCCTGATTCGCCGGGGGTGCCTGCCCAGACGGCAGCCACCACGATTTCGGCCGCTTTTAATGATCTGGAAGGGTTGAGAGAGCTTTTCCGCAAAGAAGGGGAGGAAATTGCGGCCGTCATCTTGGAACCGGTGACCGGGAACATGGGGGTAGTCTTACCTGAACCCGGTTTTCTCGAAGGGATAAGGACTTTAACTACAGAGTATGGAGCGCTCTTAATATTTGACGAAGTCATGACCGGATTCCGGGTGAGCTACGGAGGAGCACAAGGCCGTTTTGGGATCGATCCGGATTTAACCTGTCTCGGAAAAGTGATTGGCGGAGGACTACCGGTCGCAGCGTATGGCGGAAAACGCCGCTTTATGGAACAGATTGCGCCCAGCGGTTCGGTATATCAGGCGGGAACCCTATCGGGCAACCCCTTGGCCATGACGGCCGGACTTGCTACCATTAAGCTTCTGCAAAAGCCCGGTACCTATGAAGCTCTAGAAGAGAATACCAACCGCTTGGCTGAGGGGCTTAAGGCGGTTGCAGCCGAAGCCGGGTTCCCGCTGTGGGTCAATGCGGCCGGGGCTATGTTCTCAGCATTTTTCACGGAAACCCCGGTAAAAGATTATGCCAGTGCCTGTACATCGGATACGGAGCGTTTTGGCCGTTATTTCCGCGGAATGCTTGAACGGGGCATCTATCTGGCCGCCAGTCAATATGAAGCCGTTTTCCTCTCGACCGCCCATACGGCCGATGACATTGACTTTACTCTCGAAAAGGCGCGTGAGGTTATGAAGAAACTTTAAGGAGGTTCGGGGCAATGGCGCGTAAACAGGTTTTGCGAAGTCTAATTACTCTCGCTCTGTTAGCGGCGCTGGCTGCTGTCATCATCTTGTCCCAGCAGCATGACCCAACCAACCCCCATAGTTCGATCCCACGTGAACAATGGCTCACAGGCAGCAATGGGCATACCTTTGCAGTCAAAAATAATCAGCAGCCGGCGAAACAGTGTTATCCGTGTCATGAAAAACAAGGTCTGGGTGGGGTAAATTATTGTACGGATTGCCACACAAAATCCGGAATAAGCGTGCAATTACCCAGTATATAAACGATTTATGCAAGGCATTTTACCCTAAAATTTATAAAGAAGTATGTTTTCGGCACTCCTTCCTGGTTTATGGAATAAACTGGAATATACATTTGACTGGGAGGGAATCGGGTGAATGCCGAGGACAGGTTTGCTTTACTCGAACGGTTAGAACAATTGCGCCACTCTAAGGTTTTAGTATACTTTTCTTATACCCCGCTCGATGACCGAATTCTGGTGCCGCTCTACCAACAGCTGAAAGAAATCGGCCCTACGCCTAAAATTGATTTAGTATTGCATAGCTTTGGAGGGGCAGTAGACACGCCGTTCAAAGTAGTATCCCTTATTCGAGAATTTTGCCAGGAATTTGCTGTGATTGTTCCTTTCGTAGCCAAATCGGCTGCATCCATGTTGGTTCTGGGGGCAGATGAGGTTGTTATGGGCCCACTGTCTGAGCTCGGTCCCATTGACCCTTTGGTAAAACACCCGGTTTATAAAGATTTGTGGGTTCCGGTTCAGGCGGTACGGTATTGTATAGAGTATTTGCAGCGCTCGATTAGCAACAGTCCGGACTCGGAAATTGCGACCTTCATTAGTACCCCGATATTAAACAAGCTGGATCCCTGGCTGATCGGGGATTATGAAAAGACCTTAAAAGCTTCGCGCCAGTATGCAGAAGCTTTACTTTCCCGTTATATGTTGAAAGATTCTCCGGAAAAGGTTCCGTTTGTGACAGAAGCTTTAACGGAGGGCTATTTTTCTCATGGTTATCCTATAGGGCGCAGGGAAGCCTATGAACTGGGACTGAAAGTAATTGAAGCGGAAGATGAGTTATGGACTGTAATCTGGCAATTGTATTTAGGGTATGAAGAACTGTTTGACAGCAATGAATAGAGGTTCAACTTGCTTGTACGGTGCCTACGTCCGATAGTTCCAGTGCCAGTGGATACTATCGCCGTAGGCGCTAACAATTGAGAAAATCTATTTTGCATTATTTGCCATTAATTAATTTTTGAAAAAGATATTGCAAGTTTGTCTTAGTTAAGCTAGCATAGAACTAGTGAATTCATGAACTAACTTAAGTCTTAGAAACGTTTTTCAATGGACAGTTAAGGAAAAAATATGTTATAGTGATGACATTGGAGGTGGACGAAAATGCTAGTAACTTTTGGATTTGTAACTCCTACAGTTGCAGTAATTTTACTTGTAATTGCCCTAGTGATTTTTGGACCGGGTAAATTGCCGGAATTGGGTAAGGCCTTGGGTAAAGGAATAAAAGAATTCAAATCCGCAACCGAAGGAGAAACCGGCGGTAAGGAAGAGGTTAAGACGGCAACTAAAGATACCACCAAAGAGTAATATTAGTAGAAACCCTGGGTACCTATGAAGGAATCATGCGACGGCTCTTTATCATGAAAGGGCCGTTTATTTTTTAGCAAAAGGTGGCTTTGCACATTGAAATTTTGCCTGGGGTTTGGATGATTAGCGGGCGATTTATAATGCAGTGACCGGGGAAAAAGGATCTGGTTTATGGAAAAGCCGGTGAGCGGTTTGGATTTCTGTTCTTAGTTTGCTATACTGGATGCAAGGCATAACTTTTCCTAAAGAAAACTTGGTTTGTCCCAAGAAAAGGGGGATACCTATGCGTGTCTTAATCAAACTGTTTGCGACCTTCCGGGAAGGTCGCTTCAAATCTGAGGAATGGGAGCTCGCACCGGGGGCCACGGTCGCGGAGGTTTTGTCCAGGCTTAAGATAAAGCCGGAGGAAGTATCAATCCAGCTCGTGAACGGAAAGGATGCTGCTCTTGGGCAAGTGCTTCAGGATGGAGATGTGATGGCACTCTTTCCTCCGGTAGGGGGTGGCTAAGATGAGCCGTTTTCCTGACCGTTACCGCCGCAATGCTCAAACCATTTCTCCTGAAAATCAGACTAAAATTCAAGCGTCTACGGTTGCTGTCATCGGCTGTGGAGGGCTGGGAGGATATATTGCGGAAGAATTAGCCCGGCTGGGGATTGGACGGTTAATTCTAATTGACGGGGATCGAATTGAAGAGAGCAACCTGAACCGTCAGCTTTTTGCCACCGAGAAGGTGGTTGGAACGCCAAAAGTTGAGTCTGCAGGCAAGCGCTTGCGCGAAGTGAACTCTGAGGTAAAACTGGAGCTTTTTCAGGACTGGTTTAAGGAAGAAAAAGCACAGACTTTGCTTACAGGAGCGGACGTGGTTTGTGATGCGCTTGACTCGATTCCTGCTCGTCTGGAATTGGAGCGCAGCTGCCATGCCCTGAACCTCCCTTTGGTTTTTGCCGGGATTGCAGGCTGGTACGGTTTGGTAGGGGTGAGCTTCCCCGGGGACCAAAGCGTGGCCCGCTTATTCGGACAAGGGGAGCGGGGAGTGGAAACCGTGCTGGGGAACCCGCCGTTTACCCCGGCAGTAGTAGCCAGCCTGGCCGTGGCCGAAGCGGTAAAAACTCTTCTGGGAAAAGAATCGGTATTAAGGCATGCCTGGCTTCAAGTCGACCTCCTTGCCATGGAATTTGAGAAGTTTTACTTGCAGATCTAGAAATATAGAAGGGGTTCATAGGATGGGACAGAAGGATGAGCTATTTGCCGTTAAAACCCTGGAAGAAGCGTTTAGCATGCTTAAGCCGTATGCCGAGCCTTTCTTTAACCGTCGTGAGACAGTGCCTTTGCTTGAGAGCCTGGGTCGTTTAATCAGTGTCGATATTCCTGCGCCTGCCCCCCTGCCGCATTTCCGGAAGTCCACGGTGGACGGTCTGGCGGTCAGAGCGGCCGATACCTTTGGCGCTGGGGAAAGCCTGCCGTCTCTGGTGCAGGTGCATGGGGAAATACATATGGGACAAGCTCCCGCCGGAGAAATCGCACGGGGTCAAGGGATGCTGATTCCGACGGGGGGGATGCTTCCGGACGGAGCCGATGCGGTCGTGATGGTTGAACATCTGGATGACTTCGGCGGGGGGTTGTATGGAGTAACCAGACCCGTAGCCCCGGGTGAAAATCTGATCGACATCGGGGAAGACCTGGAAGCCGGGGAGATCATTCTCAAGCGTTTTACAAAGATTCGCCCTCAGGAGATGGGGCTTTTGGCGGCGCTGGGAATTGCTGAGGTACCGGTGATTCAACGGCTCAAAGTTGGTATTCTTTCGACAGGGGATGAGATTATTTCACCTGAAAGCAATCCCTTGCCGGCCCAGACCAGGGATATTAACGGCTATACTCTCTACGGGCAGGCTCAGGCCGCCGGAGCCGTTGTTAAATATTATGGGATTGTTGGAGATGATGCCGCCGTGATGAGAGTCCGGTTGGAAACAATGCTTGAGGAAAATGACCTGGTATTGCTCTCAGGCGGTAGTTCAGTCGGGGCCCGTGATTTCACAGCCCAATTAATTGATGAATTGGGAGAGCCGGGTCTCTTGTTCCATGGACTGGCTTTGCGTCCCGGGAAGCCTACCATAGGGGGAGTGGTTCGCGGGAAGCTTATTTTCGGGCTTCCCGGGCACCCGGCCTCCGCTATGGTTGTTTTCGCCGGGATGATTGAACCCTGGCTCAGTGGGAGCTGGCTGCGCCAGGAGTCCAGACCTTGGCCGGAATCTGTCTTATCGCAAAACCTTCATTCCGGCAGCGGCAGGGATGAGTTTGTGCGGGTGCGTCTAAATGAGCGTGACGGAGAGTGGATTGCGGAACCGGTGCGCGGAAAATCAGGCTTAATCCGTACCATGGTTTTGGCGGACGCGCTGGTTCATGTGCCTTTGGAAGTTGAAGGGATACAGGCAGGGGAAAGGGTAAAGATTCAGCTTTTACGCTGGAATAGCTGAGGTGGGTGTGATGGACAAAGGGATATACTTGAATAACAAAGCTTGGCAGGAAGCGTTGGAGCTGATGTTTGAAAGCCTTCTGGATACATGCAAACCTCTAAATGAGACGGTGGATGTGCGTCAGGCTTTAGGGCGGATTACCGGTGAAACCGTGCATGCACGCCGGAGCTCTCCCCACTATCCCGCCGCAGCCATGGACGGGTACGCGATCCGGGCCCGGGATACTTTCGGCATTTCTGAACGGCAGCCGCGTTGGCTCAAGTTTGGCGGAGAAGCGGTTCAGGTTGACACCGGGGATGCAATGCCTTCCGGAATGGATGCCGTGATAATGATTGAAGAAATATTAGAAGAGAATAAAGACGGTATCCTGGTGCAAAGTCCGGTGGCCCCGGGGGACAATGTCCGTCCGGTAGGGGAGGATATTGTAGCCGGGGAAGTGATTCTTCCAATTAATCACCGGATCCGCCCACAGGACCAAGGCGCTTTGCTGGCCTCCGGGGTGCTTGAGGTAGAAGTGCGCAGAAAGCCGCGGGTGGGAATATTGCCGACCGGGGATGAGATCCGTTCACCTGAAAGTGATTTGGGGCCGGGGGATATCGCGGACAGCAATTCCACAGTCTTGGCTTCCCTAGTTGAAGAATGGGGAGGAACAAGCAAGATTTGGCCCATCACTCCGGATAGGCTGGAAGAGCTGGAAGCAGCCCTGTTGGAGATGGCAGAGTCCCAAGATATGCTGGTATTTATCGCCGGTTCCTCCCAGGGACGGGATGATTATACCGCCCGCATCATTGAAAAGTATGGAAAGCTTTTGGTTCATGGGGTTGCGATCAAACCGGGCAAGCCGGTGATTTTGGGAGCTATCAAGGGCAAGCCGGCCATTGGGATTCCGGGCTATCCCGTCTCAGCGTATGTAACCGCCCGCCTTTTTCTCGAACCGTGGGTGAAACACCTGCAGGGTCTGGATCCGGATTCTGCCTCCAGAGTAGAGGCGGTTTTAACCAAGAAACTGTATTCCAGTCTGGGCTCGGAAGAATTTGTACGGGTAAAAATCGGGCGAGTCGGCGGGCGCTGGATTGCGGCGCCGATCAGCCGGGGAGCCGGTGTCACCATGAGCCTGGTGCGCGCTGACGGCTTCATTCGCATCCCGCGCCTTGAAGAAGGGTATCATGATGGGGACAAAGTCCAGGTTGAACTTTTGCGTCCTCTTTCGGAGTTGGAGCATACTTTAATCGGGATTGGCTCCCATGACCTTACGCTCGACTTGCTGACAAGCCATTTGCGGCTCCACGGCCGGGGCGGAGCGGTTGCCTCAGCCCATGTGGGAAGTTTAGCGGGACTTTTGGCCCTGCGCAAGCAGGAGGCTCATTTTGCCGGAGTACACTTGCTTGACCCTGCCACCGGAGATTATAACCGCTCCTATCTTGCCCGCTTTCTCCCCGGGCAGGATGTCAGGCTTTTGAATTTGGTTTACCGCACGCAAGGCTTAATTGTACCGAAAGGAAACCCGCGTGGACTTAAGAATCTGAAAGACTTAGCCCGTGAGGACATCTGCTTTGTCAATCGCCAGGGAGGTTCAGGGACCCGGGTTTTGCTTGATTATCTCTTAGAGAAACAAGGGATTGCTAAGGACCAGATTAACGGGTATGACTGGGAAGAATTCACCCACTTAGGAGTCGCGGTCGCGGTTGCTTCCGGTTCAGCCGATGCAGGGCTTGGAATCCAAAGCGCTGCGGCCACGCTCGGTCTGGATTTCGTCCCCATTGGGGAAGAACGCTATGACTTGGCCATTCCAGGGGCCTACCTTGAGGATGAACGCCTTCAAAATATGCTGGCTGTGATCCGGAGTAAGGAGTTTCAGGAGGACGTCCTGGCTCTGGGAGGCTATGATGTGCGGGATACCGGCAAATTTATGGAGTAAATATTAAGAGCTTCCACAGATATTAATGAAGAATTCTATAGGGTGGCTATGCATAACGGGACTGTTCTGACCTCTGATCAAACAGTCCTTTCGCTTTATAAAGGAGCGATTTTATAATAAAAAAATTATTTACATTATAACTATATAGTGATATTATTTTGCCTGGGAGGAATATTCAGTAGGAAGGGGCTTAAGAATGGCTGATTTAGTTTATTTTATTACTTCAGACAAAATCGGGAGTCAGGATGAGGAATTAGGTCAAACGCTGATGAAGAATTTTTTGCTGAAATTAGTTCAAGCCTATCCCAAGCCCACGCATATTCTTTTCGTTGAACGCGGGGTTAAACTGCTTCTGCCGGATTATCCGGCTTTGGTCGCCTTGCAGAATCTCCAGGCTCAAGGGGTCAGGCTTTTGGCCTGTCAGACATGCCTGGATTATTACGGAATTAAGGATCAAATAGCGGTTGGTGAAGTCTCAAATATGTTGGAGATCGTGGAAACTATGACAGAATCGGAAAAGGTGATTACGATTTAATTCGTGAGTCAAAAAACTGTTAAATTAAATTCAAACGCTAGAAGGAAATCAAGACCGGATGTAGAATAATATCTTAATGTAAGCCAGAACTAAAATTTATAAAATAACAATGACCATGGAGGTCTGGCAGGGAAGTGCTGCCTGTTCCATGGCCATTTTTTATTTCAGCCTAATTCTCAATCGCTTATCTTTTCTTAGTTATTAGATTCCCTTGGCAGGGTCTAATATACCTTCTCTTTCACCGCCTGCCTTTTCTCTGAACAGGGTAGGCGGCTTTTTTGTTTTTGCACCGGTTAAAACTATACCTGCATCGGATTATATTTATCCTTTAATTGCTGGACTTCTTTAGCGGGTGCGTCACTGGGAGTATACCAACCTTTTTGGTTTATTACATTGTAAATATTCTCATGAATCATTTGTTCATCAGCCAGGATGTTTTTTAATTGCTGCCGTAAATTCGCACAAGTTGTTTCCGTAATAAAGGTGTTGTAGGCTGAGGTCATATGCTTTTCTGTCGCCAAAAGATCGGTGAGGATTTCTTGTTCGGTTAGAGGTTGGGCTTGAGTTTGCGCTGTTTGCTGCGCTTGTTGAGGTGCCAATATCATTCACCCTTTCATTCATCTTTTTTCATTGCATTTCCTAATGACGGTCCAGAATCTTCTTATTTGCATTTGCTCTTAGTAGACTTAACTAATTATCTTTGGTACTTTAGCGGTTATTGGTGCGAATTGAGGTAAGCCAGGAGTGTTTGATAGTGCTGGCGGTGCTGATCCGCTGCTGAGTTTAATTGGGATTGAACCGCAGGGTCAGTGACTCCCTGGGCCGCTTGAGTATATTTGTGTACGAGTAAGGCTTCGGCTCCCAGCTGATCGCTGAGAATCATCAGATTCTTGGTTGTAAGTTGGGGTGGTTGTTGTGTGTTCACACGAGATCCTCCTTTTTACGGTAAAGTTTGGGCGCATAGTTTTAGAGTGCGTAAAAAGGAGGGATGTCATACATCCGGTTTATATTTAGTTTTCCCATTGATAAGAAAACGTTTTTTCTTTGAAAACTTCAATGGCTTTTGTCTGCGCGGCTGTCGGCAAGCTAATCAGGACAAAGCGGCGGGTGCTGCGTTTACCTGTGATATTTAATCCTCTTAATTCCCCGGTAGCCAGTTCACGCTGGACAATCAGGCGGGATACCAGCGCAATCCCCAGACCGGCCGCTACCGTTTCTTTCACTCCCTGGCTGCTGCTAAAGACAAAAGTGCGTTTAACCCTCAATTGATAATCCCTAATGACTTCGTCACTGAACATGCGTGTCCCGGAACCTTGCTCTCTTAAAATCCACACCTGATCGTGCAAATGTTCCGGCTTCACTTCGAGTTGCCCGGCCAGAGGGTGCTTCGGAGGAACGACCAAAATCATCTCATCTTCCATAAACGGCTCGATCAAAACATCAGTCTGACTTACTTTCCCTTCTACCAGCCCTAGGTTTAATTGGTTGGCCCGCAAGGCCTGAATAACTTCTTCAGTATTTGCGATGATGACTTCAATTTCTACATAAGGGTATTGGGCGGCGAATTCTGCCATCAGGCGGGGAAGAAAATATTCTCCTATGGTAAAGCTGGCGCCGATTTTTAAAGTTCCTTTAACCACATGCCTCAGTTCATCAATCTCTTCTTTGACTTGATCATAAAGATGCAGGATCTGTTTGGACTGTTTGTAGAGAATATGTCCTGATTCAGTGGGCTCCACCTGTTTTGGGGAGCGATTTAAGAGTTTGGTGTTGAACTCTTTTTCCAGATTTCTGATATGAAGGCTGACACTCGGTTGAGAAATGAAGAGTTCATCGGCAGCCCGCGAGAAACTTTTTTTATCCACCACGGTGACATATACTCTGAGGGATTCAACCAATCTTCTTTCCTCCCGTCCACTTTACTCCTTATTTATTTTTCTTATTGGCACAATTAGTAATTTGTATTGTCTTACCTTGGGCTGGATCTATATAATCTGTTTATCAAAATGAAAGCGCGGAGCAAAACAGTGATCACGCTTAAAGTTCGAAGAGGTGGGTGAAGAAATGACTGGATTGAGAAATAAATGGTTAAGTCCGGATTTCCTGTTTGGTTTGCTGTTTACTCTCGTGATTGCAGGAATTGGGACAGGACTGGCCTATTTGCCGGTATTTAACCGCTTAGGGCCGATGTTGTCCGCGATTTTAATTGCAGTGATTTTTCGGAATACGATAGGTTATCCGGAGAGTATGCGTACGGGCATCCAGTTTTCCGGGCGTAGACTCTTACGCATCGCCATCATTCTCTATGGCTTTAAGCTGAATATTGATATTGTCATCCATAAAGGGGGTATGCTCTTAGTACACGGGTTTATTACCATTATTGCCGCCGTCATCCTAACCATGATTTTTGCCAGACTAGTGAAAGCAGAGCATAATTTGTCATTCCTTCTGGGAGTAGGCACCGGGGTTTGCGGGGCGGCAGCCATCGCCGCAGTTTCCCCGATTATTAAAGCCAGTGATGAAGATACTGCCATCGGTGTTGGAATTATAGCCCTAACTGGGACTGTTTTTGCGGTTGTTTATTCGTTTTTGCGTGCGTATCTTCCCCTGACGCCTGAGTTATATGGGGTGTGGAGCGGGATTAGCTTGCACGAAATCGCCCATGTCGCTGCCGCCGCCGCACCAGCCGGGCAGGATGCCCTGGCCCTTGGGCTTTTGGCTAAACTGGGCCGGGTATTTCTTTTGGTTCCTCTGAGCATTCTATTATCCTTATGGATGCGGCGCAAGGGAACGGCTGAAGGGGCACAAAGCGCGCCTTTTCCCTGGTTTTTGCTTGGATTCATTCTCACCAGTTTAATCGGCACTTACTTGCCCCTGCCAAAAACTCTGCTCAATGACATTTCCGTTGCGGCCTCCTTTTTATTAGCGGCAGCCATGGTCGCGCTCGGGTTTAATGTCCACTTGTCCAGCCTGCGCGCCCGGGCGCTTAAGCCGTTTGCCGCGATGTTCGGAGCTTCTGTTATCGTATCCTTAATTTCGTACTATACGCTCTGGTTTTAAGGCCGATTGTGTAATAATCTTAAACCTGGAAAGAATAAGCTATAATGATAAAGTAGTATTCAGGAGTCAGTAGTCAGAATTCAGTAGTCAGTTGTCTGCTGACTCTGGATGAAGGAGTACTTTCGTAACTAATACTCCAGAGTAATTGCGTCAGCCTAGATAAAGGAGCCTTCAAATGTCCGTGAGTGAAGAAAGGGTGGCCGGGGCAACCAGCAACCCCATCCTGATTTTTAGTTTTGTGAAAGAGATTTTGCCCCTGGTAAAAAAAGAACTCGCCCGCTGGCAACTGGCAGCGGAGAGTATACCGGAACAGCGGCTGCGTGAGCAGGCCTTGGCCAGCATTAAAATGAAAGCATTTCATTGTCAAGGCGGGAGCATCTATGCCCTTTACCCCGGAGTGAATTCTAAGAAAACGCTTGAGTTTATTGTTGCCTATCAGACGATCAGCGATTATCTGGACAATTTAGTAGACAGCCTGGAGGTTCGGGATGAGCAAGCATTTGCCCAGCTCCATCTGGCCATGACCGAGGCTTTGGATCCCCAAGCGGACTTATCGGATTATTATCTTTTCTACCCTTATCGGGAGGATGGTGGTTACTTAGCTTCGTTAGTGAGAACATGCCAAATCCACATGAGTTCCGTACCCGCATACAACCATATTAAAACGGAGATTATGTGGTTGGCAAGCCATTATGCCAAGCTTCAGACCTATAAACATTTAGACGATGCCGTGCGCGAGCAGAAAATGTGGGATTGGATTGAGCCGCACTTGCAGCGCTATCCGGAAATATCTATCTGGGAATTTGCAGCGGCAACCGGTTCAACCCTTGGGGTTTTCTGCCTGACGGCAGCCGCTTGTGATCAAAGTATTTCGGCATCTCAGATCCGCAAGATGAAGGATGGATACTTCCCTTGGATCTGCGGATTACATATTTTACTGGACTATTTTATCGACCTAACTGAAGATAGGGAAAGCAATCAGTTGAACTTTGTAGCCTATTATCAAAACCCTGATGAGATGAGGGATAGGCTGAAACTTTTCTTAGTCAATTCATTGGCAGAAGCGGAGCACTTAGGTTATCCCGGTTTTCATCGTACAGTCATTCAGGGCTTATTGGCACTCTATCTCTCTGATCCGAAAACCACGCAATTTGAGATACATAGTATCAGTAAAGCTTTGCTCAGTGCCAACGGCGCAGGAGTGCGGATTTTGCATCGAATGTGTCTGGAATTGCGCCGCCACCATATCATATAGATGCCAGTTCGCTGCAATCCGAATTTACTTTGCAGTCTTCCAACTCTATTTGAAGCTGATTAGTTTGAATCACTTGCTCTGCCAGCCATAGCAGAGCTTTTTTGGCATGCCCCTCCGGGATGGCGGCTAAGGATTCTTGGGCCCGCTTGATTGAATCGACGGCCAGACGGTAAGCCTGATGAAGGCTCCCGGATTGAAGGAGTGCCTGAACTAAGGTTTTGAGGGAAGCTTTATTAACTTTACGGCGGGCGATTAATTCCTGTACCCATGTATCGTACTGTGAATCCTGAAGCAAATAGATGACGGGCAAAGTAAGGTTGCCGCTAAGGAAGTCTTGCCCGATCGGTTTTCCAATGTCTATCGGGTTTCCGATAAAATCCATGATGTCATCTATAATTTGATAAGCCTGACCCAGATAAAGTCCATACACCCTAAGACTTTCTATTTGCTCCTTATTGGCCCCTGCAACGGCAGCTCCCGATTGACAGCAGGCAGAAAGAAGCATGCCGGTTTTTTGGGCGATGCGGCTAAAATATTTTTCGGGATCAGTGGTTTGAATAAACAGATCCGCCGCCTGATCGACTTCACCGTCACACATTTCTTTAATCGCGGTAACCAAAAAGCTCATGCTTGCTTGGAGTTTTGAAGCCGATAGGATTCGGAAAGCTTCGGCAAACAGGTAGTCCCCTGTGAGTACCGCAACTTTGTTGCCATGGAGGGCTTGGACCGTGGGTTTGCCCCTGCGGCTTAGGGAGTTGTCAATTATGTCGTCATGAATGAGAGAAGCCATATGAATTAGCTCTGCAGCGACCGCAGCCAGGATGGTTTCGTTCTTAATGCTGCCGAAACACATGGCGCTTAAAAGAGTGAGCATGGGCCGCACTCTCTTGCCCCCGGCATTGATTAAATTTGCGCAGGAATCCCGGATAACCCCCTGGGCGTTATGGGCAATCTCCTCAAGTTTTTGTTCAACCAGTGTTATTTCAACCACTTCCACCAGGGATTTACTGTGGACAAACTCGACACTTGATGATAGTACAGCCATTCAACTCTTCCTTTATGTTGGATTTTTTGCAGCTTGTAATATTATGCCATTTTAGGTAGGCCTGAATACTATCATTTTGAACACGAGTGCTCGGGATGACATAAACTGACAATGGAATTAAAGAACGGACCGCCTTCTAGACGCTCCGTCTTTATCTACGCAAGTTAAAGTTTGGCTGAAAGTTCTCTTAGATGCTCCGTTGTTTGGATCAAGGATGAAAGGGAAGAGCCGATTTCCTGAATGGCGGCTGAGACATCATTGGTATTACTGCTCAGTTGATCAAGATTAGTGACCATACCGCCGATTAGGTCTCTAATTCCTTGAATAATATTACGGATTTCTTTGGCAGAATCCGCACTGGATACGGCCATTTTCTGAATCTCATTGGCAACGACCCCGAAGCCACGGCCGACTTCCCCGGCCCGGGCTGCTTCAATGGAGGCATTAAGCCCCAGGAGTTTGGTGTTGGTAGCCACGGAGTCTATGTAGTGCACTACTTTTTCAGTTTCCTCTGCCTTGCGCTTGACATTTTGGGAAGAGTCCGAGAGTGTCCTCCCGGCACCGGCCAGATACTGAGAGGAAGAGGCGATTTCTTCGACCGAAGCTGAGATTTGCTGCATGGCTGCGGAAAGGGAAGCCGCGGTATTTTGCAGTTCCTCGCTGATATCTTTCATTTCGGTGGGTACTGCTGCAACCATGCCCCCGATGATTTCGCCGTTGACCACGATTGGATAAGCGGCCGCGAAATAAGGTATACCTAAAGCCTGGGCATTTACCTCCGCGACATAGGGTTTACCGGTCCGAATTACATTATAGGAGCTGGTACCGGGAGCGATCGGGTCTCCGGGTTTAAGTGGAATCTTTAATTTGGTTCCCTGGGTAACAATTAGGTATTTTTCCCGGTCATAGAGGCCAATTGATCCTTTGCCAAAAGTTGCCTGATCAAGTAATGGAACTATTTGTTCAAAGTACTCTAGCATATCAATACCCCCTTAGATTTTATTTTCTATCTGTAGTTAATACGAATTATATTATAATTACCAGTGAAAAGCTGTACAATATGGAAGAAAGTTTACAGGTTTCGGGTTACTTTCTCAACGACTCCGATCAGTTGAAAATTAATAGACTGAATGGGTTCAAAATCGTGATCTGCAGGCAAAAGAATTATGCCCACACCCGTGCGGAAATACCTTTTGCACAGTTCGACGCCATTCAGCCTGGCGATGACTGTTTGACCGTCTTCCGCACTTTCCGTCCTACGGACCAACACTAAGTCCCCATCATGAATTCCCGCATTCATCATGGCATCTCCAAAAATCTTGAGAAAGAAATAATCTGACCCCGAAAGCATACTGCGGGGCATGGTGACATACCCTTCACAGTTTTCGTCAATTTTACGGGGATAGGTAAATGGAATCTGAGCTAGGATAGGGATATTTATAACATCTCCCAATGGTTTACTTAACTTGGATTTCTGTGCCGGAGCATGGGTTATGGGCTCCTCATCATGATTTTCGCTGTTTGAGGCTTGTTCCTGGACCTCAGCGAGTTGCGCCTGGAGCATAAATAACTCCTGTTGGAGCTTTACAAAATCCGCTCGCAAATCTGTTAAATGGAAGAAATCTGCCAACCTCTGCCCGGTAATAGGGGAGATTAAATCATTTTTGCGGCCGTAATCCAGGATGCGGCTAAAATCTTCATAATTCGGTTGACGTTGACCGGTCCGATATTTTTGAATAGTAGTAGGGCTGGGGTGAAGCTCCCCATGGGTAAATTCTCCTAGCGCTTCGGCAAATTCTTTATCCGTCATACGGCCGCGAATCTCTGCGATTGCTGCCGCAATAATCGTTTTTTTATGCACCATCCTACCTATCCTCCAACAATCGCATTTTTTAACATTGTACGAATTGTCAGAATTGTTGTCAAAGAAATTGGTGCGAAAAGTCGTATATTAGGCTTGAAATACCTATTTGCCTTATTAAAAATTCAAAAAGGAATTAAGTTACTCCGTTAGGGGACGAATTCCGTACCGTTTGAACCGGCGCATAAGCAAAGACTGGGTGATACCCAATGCATTGGCGGTTTTGCGGGTGTTGCCGTGTATACGGTAGGCTTCTTCCAAGAGCTCCTTTTCAATCCGCCAGAGCATTTGGGTCATGGATTCCCCCTCAAGCATCTTGACTAATCTTTCTTCAGCGGGCTTCTGCTTGCGGATTCTTTCCGGCAGGTCGGTTACGGAGATTTCATTCATTTTAGCGGTGATGACCAGGCGTTCCACCAAGTTTTCAAGCTCCCGGATATTTCCCGGCCAATCATACATTTGCAGGAGATCAAGAACCTCCGTTGAGAAACGGCGGTTTTGACGGTGCTGCTTGTTAAATTTCGTCAGGAAGTGATAAAGCAGGGGAAATACATCTTCAGGGCGTTCCCTTAGAGGGGGAATGGCAATCGGCACGATATTCAGGCGGTAGTACAAATCCGGCCTGAAGCGCCCTGCGCTGACCATGTCACTGAGGTCGGAATTAGTGGCCGCAATAATGCGCACATCGGCTGTTTGAACTTGGGTATCACCGACGGGTATGAATTTTTTCTCCTGTAAGAACTGAAGCAGTTTAGATTGGAGATGAAGGGGCAGCTCCCCGATTTCATCCAAAAATAAAGTGCCGCCATCGGCTGATTTCACGAGTCCGATTTTGCCCGAGGTATTGGCTCCGGTAAAGGCTCCTTTCTTATACCCGAAGAGTTCTGATTCGATCAATGATTCAGCGATCGCCCCGCAATTAATATGAACAAACGGTTTGTCATGGCGGTCGCTGAGCTCATGAATGCGCTTGGCCAGGACGGTCTTGCCGACACCGGTCTCGCCCGTGATGAGGACGGTGGTGTCGATCATGCTTACTCTTTCGATCAGATCTAACACCGGGAGATATGACGAGCTGTGGCCGACAATTTGATCAATATAATCAACCTTATCCCGATTATTTTTTAGGTCGCGTATCTCTTGGCTGTACTGTCGTAATAGTGCCTCCGCTTCTTCAAGCTGTACAGTTGTCCGGATAGCTTCCGTTATATCGCGCGATTGGGCTACAACTAGGATGATTTTGCCCTGGTCATCACGAATCAGGTTCCCTGTTACCAGATATTTACGGCCGTTATCCATAGATTGGACGGTACTGATGGTTTTCCCTGCATCCAAAGTTAGACGGGTGACGGAAGGGTTAAATATTCCTTCGGCTTCTAAATCTCGAACATTACGTCCGACCACTTCAGCATTGGTTTTGCCAACGATATTTTCACTGATTCGATTGAGCCATAAGGTATTACCCGTTGCATCCGAGATATATACTCCGTCTGAGAGGGCATTTAATATTTTCTGAAATTGCTCAAAAGTGATTTTCTCAGGGAACATCCTTACCCTCCTTTGGTCTTTTTTTACTACCGTAGATGACAATAAGTCAATACTGACCATGGGATATAAGTATTATACAATATTTTATCTTATCGCGCTCATCAAAATAGTTTGAAACTTTTGTTTAGGTTCATCCCCGAATCGATGTCGATTCGAAAATTCAGCGAGCATTATTTTAGCCGGGATATACAATGAATCGAATTAGCTTCAACTCTTAAAATAACGATTCAAACGGGTGAAAAATTGTCTAAAAAGAAGTATTTTATCCCAAATTTTCTACAAAAAAAGATAAATGTCCGGAAAAAAGATGGCATCAAATTTGCAAATGTTCTGAATTGAAAAATTCTTGAGGAGGGATTGTGTTTGAAAAAGACAAAAACTAAAATCTTAGGGTCTGCTTTGGTACTATCGCTGTTAACAGGAACATTTTTAACAGGATGCGGATCCCAAGGCGCGCAAACAAGTGGTGGTACATCAGAAAGTAAAGTCACAGTTGGGGCAGTTTTCCCGTTAACAGGAGGCTCTGCTTATCAAGGGAAGAGTTTTCGCCAAGGAATTGAGCTTGCTCAAGAAGAAATCAATGCCAAAGGTCTGATGAATGGTAAGAAACTAGAAATATTATTCGAAGATGACAAAGGCATTCCGGCGGAAGGGGTTAATGCAGCCCAAAAATTGATTACCTCAAATAAAGTCTCTGCAATTCTTGGAGATTTTAACTCTTCGGTTACGCTGGCAGTGCGCGCTGTCACTGAGAGGGAAAAAGTAGTCCAAATAACCCCTGGATCAACTGCGGATAACATTACTGAACCGGGACATCCCTATATGTTTAGAAATCTTATGCCCAATAACTTCCAGGGTCCGGAACTTGCTAAATATGCAACCAACACCCTGAATCTGAAGAATGTAGCGATCTTGGCCGAAAACACAGACTACGGCCGGACCGGTGCGGATCAATATAAAAAGAAAGCGGAAGAACTGGGTGCCAAAATTATTGCTGTTGAGTTTTACAATCAAGGCGATAAAGATTTTTATCCCCAACTGACAAAGCTTAAAAACTTAAATGCCCAAGGTATTTTTATTTCCGGTTTAATCACAGAAGGCGCCCAAATACTCAAACAAGCGCGTGACCTGGGTATTAAAACCCAATGGTTAGGGCTAGGCGGTTTTACCAATGACGCGTTTCCTAAACTAGCTGAGGGTGCAGCTGAAGGAATGATTCATGTCAGCTACTTCGAAGCGGATGATAAATATTTCCCGCAAGCTAAAGAATTTGTTGCCAATTATAACAAGAAGTATGGCTCCAATCCGGATATGTATGCGGCGAATGCCTATGAGGCGGTGTATATTCTGGCCGAGGCTATCAATAAAGCCGGGGGCGGGGATAGGGAAAAGATTCGCGCGGCGATGACCCAGATTAAAGACCTGCCCGGGATTTGTGGCCCTACGACTTTCGATAGTAATGGACAGGCCGCTAAAGGGTTAGTATTCGTTAAAATTACAGATGGCAAACGCGTACCGATCGGTTCAGACAAAGATACCAAATAAACACTTGGCATGGCCCCTGGGGTCTAATCTATTCCAGGGGCCATTTGTTACCTTGAATATTAAATTTATATCCTTTTTAGATTGGGGTTGTTGCTATTGGTAGAGTTTTTACAGCAAACGATTAACGGCTTGGTTATGGGAAGCAGTTATGTCTTAACTGCTTTAGGCTTAACCCTGATATTTGGCATGCTTGATATGTTGAACTTTGCCCACGGGGAATTGTTAATGGCAGGAGCTTTTATAGCAACTACTCTTGTGGAAGTATTTCACGTATCCTATCTAGTCGCAATTCCCGTTTCCATGTTGGTGGTGGCCATACTTGGAGTAATCATGCATCGTCTGGCTTTCCATCCCTTGCGCAATTCCGAACGTGTGAATTTATTGGTCAGCTCGCTGGGAGTATCGATTATTCTGCAGAATGCCGTTCAGTTGATTTGGGGACCGGACCCGAGAAATTTACCTTCTCCGTTCACTAATTTGCAAATTAGTTTTGGTGGGCTTGGAATTAACCAGCAGCGCTTATTCGTGGTTCTTGTTTCTATTCTCTTAATTATTCTTCTTTATTACGTGATCCAGAAAAGTAAAATTGGGATTGCCATGAGAGCGTGTGCCTTTGATATGGATGTCGCTAAGCTTATGGGGATCAAGGCCAATAACATTATCATGTTCACTTTCGCTATAGGAGCCTCCCTTGCGGCTTCGGCCGGCACTCTGCTAGCCCCTATTTTTAGTGTATATCCCACAATGGGTGTCATGGCAACGGTAAAAGCATTTGTAGTTGTCTTAATGGGAGGGGTAGGGAATATCACCGGTGCCATTGCCGGAGGTTTTATTCTGGGGTTAGTTGAGACGTATGCGGCAGGATACTGGTCGTCTGAGTATAAAGATGTCATTGCCTTTGTCATTATGATTCTCGTCTTACTCTTAAAACCAGCTGGTCTATTCGGAAAACAAGTACAGGAGAAGGTGTAAGATGAAAAAGAATTTACTGTTAGCTTTGCTAGTACTTTTTAGTATTGGTTTTCCACTTTTCATGTCTAATGATTATCTGACCCACATTCTGATCATGGCAGGAATTAACGTGATTCTCGTCTTGAGTTTAAATATCATTTCAGGGTTTGCCGGTCAGATATCACTGGGACATGCCGCTTTTTTCGGAATAGGAGCCTATGCATCCGCTTTGCTTTCAATGCAGGGGCTGCCGGTTTGGATTGCAGGTATCATAGCTGCCGTGATCTCAGCGTTGGCAGGTTTATTAGTGGGTTATCCTGTTTTGCGTTTGCGAGGGCATTTTTTTGCGATAGCGACTCTTGGGTTTGGGGAAATAGTGCATCTTATCATTAACAACTGGGTTAAGGTAACCCGGGGTCCAATGGGCTTAAGCGGCATTCCGCGGCCAGAAAGTATACCGGGTCTCGATTTTAGTCAAAAAATTGATTACTATTTCCTGATCTTACTGCTGGTGATTTTGGTTATATATCTTTCCAATCGGATGCATAAATCTAAAATGGGCAGGGCCTTATCCGCTATTCGTGCCGACGAGATTACCGCCCGTACGATGGGAGTTCATGTTGCCTATTATAAAGTGACAGCCTTCGCTTGGAGCGCCGCGGTTGCGGCCATTGCTGGGGCGGCATATGCCCATTATGTCCTGTTTTTGAGTCCGGAGACTTTCAAGGGGGCAGCTTCTATTAATATTCTGTTGATGCTCTTGATTGGCGGGATTGGAAGCGTCTTGGGTTCAGTATTGGGTGGCTTGTTTATCACGGTCTTGTCTGAGTATTTAAGAGCGTTTGCCCAGTACCAGATGATTATTTACGGTGTCTTAATCGTGTTCGTGGTTATATTTGCGCCTAAAGGATTAAGCGGTTTACTGGCCAAAATGGCGGGTTTGTTTGGGAGGTGGAACAAGCGTGGCGCAACCAATATTAGCAACTGAAAACTTAGCTCTTCATTTTGGAGGGGTAGTGGCCGTGGACAAAGTCTCGATTTCGGTTAAACCCGGACAGATTTTTGGTTTAATCGGTCCGAACGGTGCAGGAAAAACTACGATGTTTAATCTATTGACCGGGATCTACAAACCTACTTCCGGCAAAATGTTTTTTAAAGGAAAAGACATTACGCATCTTCCGACCCATCAAATCACCGAGTTGGGAATTTCCCGGACGTTTCAAAACATCCGCCTCTTAAAAGGGCAAAGTGTATTTGAAAACATTCTGATTGCCACACACTATCATCTTAAATACAATTTTGTTTCTGCATTCTTTTCTACTCCTAAGTATCGTTCACAAGAACAAAAAGCTAAGCAAATGGTAAATGCTCTACTGGAGCAATACCATTTGACTCAATATAAAGATGAAATCGCATCGGATTTACCACAGGGCATCCAACGTAAAGTGGAAATCATCAGAGCGCTTGCCACCGGTGCCGAATTGGTTTTTTTAGATGAACCGGCGGCCGGGCTCAATCCGGTTGAAACCTCCGAGCTTATGGCTTTGATTAAACGCATCAGGGATGAAGGAAAAACCGTCCTTCTGATTGAGCATGATATGAAATTGGTCAAAGGGGTTTGTGATGAAATAGCCGTACTAAACTTTGGACAACTCATCGACCAGGGAACTTATGACCAAGTCACGAAGAATCCTCGTGTTGTTCAGGCATATTTGGGCAGGAGGTATGAGAATGCTCAAAGTCTCTAATTTACGTGTAGCTTATGGAAAAGTAAATGCCTTAAAAGGAATATCCCTAGAAGTTCATCGGGGGGAAGTTGTCACCCTGATCGGTTCAAACGGAGCCGGGAAATCAACTTTACTCAAAACTATTTCCGGACTTGTCCGCCCTAAAACAGGTTCGATTACTTTTGAAGGAGAAGAGATAACAAAAGCATCTCCGGATGCCATTGTAGGACGGGGAATCGCTCATGTTCCGGAGGGAAGGCGTATTTTTACCAATCTCACGGTGATGGAAAATCTCAAAGCCGGTGCGTACTTGCGTAAGGATAAAGAGCAGTTACAGACGGATTATGAAGAAATGTTTTCCCTGTTTCCGATTTTGAAGGAACGAAAAGAGCAGATGGCCGGCACCCTCTCCGGAGGAGAACAACAGATGCTGGCTTTATGCCGGGCCTTGCTCTCCAAACCGAAGTTAATTATTCTGGATGAGCCTTCCCTCGGCTTGGCACCTCTTATTGTAGATCTGGTATTTGATGTCATTGAAAAAGTACGTCAAACGGGGATCACGATTCTTTTAGTTGAGCAGAATGCTCATCTGGCTTTGGAAATCGCGCAAAGGGCTTATGTGCTGGAAACGGGGGAAATTAAGCTTTCAGGAACTTCAGAAAGTTTGTTAAAAGATGAGCGGGTGATCGAAGCTTATTTAGGGTAAAGTGTTTAATCAAAAAGTGAGGAAAGAAATGGGGGTAAAGGATTTTGGTTAAGGTTGCCGCGGTTCAAATGGATCCTAAAATTGGACAATTGGAGCTGAATCTTGAACAAACGCGGGCGTTTGTTCAAGAAGCGGCTCGAGAAGGAGCCAAGTTAGTTGTCTTTCCTGAGTGCTCCTTAACGGGATATTGTTTTGCCAGTGAGGAGGAAGCAAGGTCCAAGGCATTGGTCATAGGAGATCAATGGACAACCCAGCTTCATAAACTGGCCGCTCAATTGGACGTTTATGTTATCGTAGGTTTTGTAGAACTGCTTAGGGAGGATATTTATAATACCTTTTTAGTCGTTGGGCCTGAGGGAGTAAAAGGGCACTATCGGAAAGCGCACTTACCCACTCTGGGAGTGGATAATTTCACCAAGGCCGGAACTGAGACGTTCGAGTTAATCGAAACTTCGCTTGGTAAAATCGGACCGCTGGTATGCTATGATGCCCGTTTCCCGGAACAGTCGCGGATTCTTTCGCTGAAAGGAGCAGATATTTTGGTGCACATCACCAACTTGCCCCTTACAGCCTCAGCTCAAGTTGATTTTCTACTTCCGACACGGGCCAATGAAAACCGGGTTTTTGTTTTATCCTCTGACCGGGTGGGTGAAGAACGCGGATACAAGTTCCTCGGACGCAGCAGCATCTATGGTGTGGATGGAGAAGTGCTGGCCCAGGCCAATAATGTGGATGAAACCATTATTTACGCAGACCTTGATTTCTCCCTAGCGCGCCAAAAAGAAGTTTATTATCCGGCCAGTGAGGGAAAACCGGCGGATCATATAAACTATTTGTTTGGGGCGAGACGTCCGGATTTGTATAAAGATTTATCCGAAGGCTGAGTCAATCACGTAAATATCCAACATCTGTAATTGTCGGTAATCAATATAAATGTGGTAAGAAGAAAGGGATATTATGAAATGATTAAGTCGCTTAGAAGAGAAGATAGAAAAATAGATGAGGCTGTTGCAACTGTGATTTTGGAGCAAGGAGAATACGGTATCCTATCAATAGCTAGTCCAAGCGGAAATGCCTATGGAGTACCGTTAAGTTACGTATATATGAATGGTTCTATTTATTTACATGGTGCATCGGAGGGGCATAAGCACGAGATTATTGAGGAAAACAACGGAGTATCATTTTGTGTTGTTGGAGAGGCAGAACCCCTTCCCGAACAGTTCAGTATGAAGTATCAGAGTGTAATAGTATTTGGGAATATTGTAGAAGTTTATGGTGACGAGAAGCATGAAGCGCTTCTAGGGTTTGTAGAAAAATATGCCAGTCAGTATATAGAAAAAGGCAAGAAATATGTAGAAAGTAGTGAACACAAAGCAAAGGTCATCAAAATTAATATCGAGCACATGTCGGGTAAAGCTAGAAAATAGAACATATTCCCTTAGTTTCGATTGTTCGGAAAGGGATGTTTGCTAAAATCTTCTTTTAGTAGAGAGGAGAGACAATATATGGAACAAGCTTTAATGAAAGTAAACCGTAACCGGTTACAAGAGACAATTGAAACAAGTGCCCAAATTGGGGCTATACCAGGGAACGGCTTGTGCAGGCTGGCTTTAAGTGATGAAGATAAAGAAATACGCGATCTTTTTCGATCTTGGCTAAAAGACAGCGGGCTACAGGTCAGAGTGGATGACTTCGGCAATATTTATGGGCGGCGCGAAGGGAAAAAGAAAGACGCTCCTCCCATCCTTGTAGGGTCACACCTTGACACCCAGCCGATGGGTGGACGTTTTGACGGGATTTTAGGAGTCTTGGGAGCTTTAGAAGTTGTGCGAACGTTAAACGATTTAGAAATTGAAACGGAATTACCGATTGAAATCGTTTCCTTTACCAATGAAGAAGGGGCCAGGTTTGAGCCGCCGATGCTTGGTTCCGGCGGTATCACCGGGATTTTTGATAAAGAATTTATCTATAGTCAGAAAGATAAATCCGGTAAAAGTTTTGTGGATGAGCTAAAAAGGATAGGATATCTCGGGGATGAATCTAACCGGATTCGGAAGGTGCATTCCTATTTAGAATTCCATGTTGAACAGGGTCCGGTGCTTGAACAAGCAAATTCGGCCATCGGAGTGGTAGAGGCTATTCAAGGTATGACTTGGCTGGAAGTAAAGTTAACAGGAGAGGGCGACCACGCAGGACCGACACCGATGAACATGCGTAAAGATGCTTTGGTGGCTGCAGCCAAAATGATTGTGGCCATTCAGCATGCGGCCCGTGAAATCGATGAAATGACAACTACCACAGTAGGTAGGATGGCACTTGCCCCCAATGTGGTCAATTGTATCCCCGGAGAGGTTAGTTTCTCAGTGGATGTTCGTCATCCTGAAGATATCAAACGGCGTCTGGCTGTTGAGCTGGTACGGGAGAAGATTAGTACGATTGCGGCGGCAGAAGGAGTGGAAATCGAGATTAGAGATCTGTGGGAGATCGAAACTACCCCATTTGCTCCACAAATATTAAAACATATAACTGAAGGAGCCAAAGCTTACGGTTATAGTTCTAGACGAATTGTGAGCGGGGCCGGGCATGATGCCAAATACTTAAGTGATATTGCGCCCACGGCCATGATTTTTGTTCCGAGTGTCAATGGCAAAAGCCATTCACCAGAAGAACTCACATCCTGGGAGGATATTGAGCAGGGAGCAAATGTGTTGCTTTATGTGGTTGAGGCTTTGGCCAACGAAAGGTAATCCATGGATTCCTTATAGAAATTAGGAAAGGAGAGTAAGAGTGGGCGAGAAAGTAAATGAACAAATCTTAACGCAGGTACTGGCAAAAATTGATGCTCTATGGGAGGAAGAACTTTCATTCCTGCAAGCTATTGGGTGCTATCCGAGTACACTTGGCAATGAGAAGGCTGTGCAAAATTACGTGGCCAAGTATTTCCAAGAGGAGCTGGGACTTGAAGTAGATAAAATTTTTCCGGATCCTAAAGAAATAGCCGGGCATCCGGGATATTCTCCGGCGGAGTGGTCGTATGAAGGAAGACCGGTGGTAGTCGGACAATGGAAAACGGATAAACCGAAAATTGGAAAGAGTTTAATTCTCCAGGGGCATATTGATGTGGTAAGCCCCGAGCCTTTATGCTTCTGGAATTATGACCCATGGGATGCGACCATTGTTGGCAACAAGATTTACGGTCGCGGGATGCAGGATATGAAAAGTGGGATTGCGGCTATGGTTTTTGCCGTGAAAGCGATCAAAGAGTCTGGGCTTGAATTAGGGGCGGATATATTACTGGAGACGGTTATCGAAGAAGAGTGCACCGGGAATGGTGCTTTGGCTGCGCTGGAGCGTGGTTACGTTGCTGACGGAGCTTTGATTCCGGAACCTTTTGGCATGTCCGGACTAATTGCCCAAGTCGGAGTGATATGGGTGAGAGTAAGGGTAATTGGTGCGGGAAGCCATGTTGAAAGGGCAGACCGTGCTGTCAACGCTATTGAGAAGGCTTATATTCTGGTCAATGCCTTAAAAGACTATGAGAAGCACATCAACGCCAAACCGAAGCATAAGGATTTTGAACATCTTGAGCATCCGCTTAATGTTAATATTGGTCTTATTCGGGCGGGAGACTGGCCCTCGACCGTGGCATCTGAGTGTGTGTTTGAAGCCAGAGTGGGCTTATATCCTGGGCAAGACCCTTATCAGATTAAGGAAGAAGTTAAAGAATGGCTGCTACAGGCTGCCCAAGCTGATAAATGGCTCCGGCAATCTCCTCCGGAGATTACATTTTACGGTTTTCATGCAGAAGGAGCAGCTTTGGATCGAGGATTAGAGATTTTTAAGGAATTGGAGTGGGCTCATAAAACTACCACCGGGGAAGAATTTGAGTTTGGCGTTACCACCGCGACCTCGGATATGAGATTTTATAATTTGTATTATAATATCCCGGCGACCTGCTATGGCCCTTTAGGCGGGAACATGCACGGTGCGGATGAATGGGTCGATCTTGAAAGTGTCAAAGCAGTAACTAAAACTTATGCTGCTTTTATTCTGAGCTGGTGCGGAGTGCACCGCGGTTAAGTTAACAACTTATTCTTGCTGTTGTTCTACTAGGAAATAAAACATAGGCTTGACTTGTTAAGAAAGTTCTGCGGATGGTATAATATGCCATAGGAAACCATTCGATGATGGGTCCGATGGAGGTACTGTTATGAGCCGGCCACACCCTAATAAGATCACGCTTGAGGAGTTTTATCAACTGCGGGAAAAAGTCGATCAGACGTTAGAATTTATTGCCGGAATTGTTTATATGACTCCTTCTCCTTCAACCAAGCATCAAAGAGTTTCCGGAAGGTTACACGCTAAACTGTTTAATTTTCTCGAAGGTAAGGAATGCGAAGTATTTCACGCTCCTTTTGATATTGAATTAAGCCGTTGCTAAATAGTGTGCAAATCTATGTCTTAAATATTGAGGGACAGTATCAACAAGTAGACGCCCTCAAAGAAATCGGTTGGGCAGCTTCTGAAATCTTAGATAGTTTTAGTGTCAATCTTAAAGATCTATTCAAATAAGCAAGTATACAATGTTCTTTGTTTTTTCTACTAGAGATTTTCGGTAGGATGCAGTATAATAATTTCATTATTAAAAAAGGCAACGGTGCCGTAAATGTCTGGATTCCCAGATAATTTACGGCACTTTTTACTTTTTCAGTAGGAGGGCTTGTATGCCGGAACGTCTTCCAAATTACAGCAGTGATAAACCTTCATTGGAACGTGCTGCCCTAGCCTTAGCATTAACCGATACACGGGAAAAAGAGGATGAGTTAAAACAGTTGTTATTTGCTCAAGGCTTGCATTGTGCGGTTACGGAAATTGGCGGCACGGTAGCAACTCTGCAACCGACAGGAAAGCTAACTCACTCCATTATATCTGCCGCAATCAATACCGGTCTGGTTAAAAAAGATTCCAAAGAAATTCATGCTGTGGTTCACGCGGCTTTGGAAGCCAGCAATGGCATCTTTATTCATACCAACAGCAATGCAAGTTTTGCGCTCAAGATTGGGATGACGACCGACAGGAAATGGATTGCTATTGCAATGTTTGGACGATCGTCATTGCACGCACTTTCAGAACATTGCCGCGTAGGACTTGGGTATATGCATTTGTAGCATCAGGAGTCTTCCTAGAGTTATAAAGTGATAAAGTGATAAAGTTAAATGTCATTACAAACTTATGGTTAAGACCATAACATATTAAATGGGTGCCAAATCCGAAGGATTTGGAGTGTCACAGTGATAAAGAGAGAACCCTTATTTATTGCAACTTTAGGGGCTCTCTCTTTTTTCATACAGGAGGAGATAAGCAGTGAAGTAAGTTGATACAGGGATTTTGAAAAATTCATATCTTGGAAATGGACTTGGTGTTACCGTGGCCAGTAATTTGTGAATTAGACAGGAGGAACAACTATGAAGAGATTATGGTCCTTAGTAATCGCACTTATAAGCATGTTAGCACTTCCCGGAACCGTCATGGCGGCAGATACCCCGGCAATCGACACCGGCGATACCAGTTTTATAATCTTTTCCACAGCCTTGGTATTTTTGATGACTCCGGGGTTGGCGCTTTTCTATGGGGGGATGGTACGAAAAAAGAACGTACTCAGTACGATTATGCATAGTTTTATCATTATGGCCGTGGCTTCAATTCAGTGGGTCGTGATCGGCTACAGCTTAGCCTTTGGTCCGGATCATGGAGGACTGATTGGAGGCCTGAACTGGCTAGGACTTGCCGGAGTTGGCATAGATCCGAATCCGGATTACGCGGCCACGATTCCGGCTTTTGTCTTTATGGCTTTTCAGCTGATGTTTGCAATAATCACACCGGCCTTGATTACCGGTTCGATCGCTGAACGCATGAGGTTTTCAGCCTTTCTAGCTTTTATTCTCTTGTGGATGACAGTTGTCTATGCTCCCTTGGCTCACTGGGTTTGGGGTGTAGGTGGGTTTCTACGGACTATGGGAGCGCTTGATTTTGCAGGTGGAACGGTCGTGCATATCAGCTCCGGGGTTTCCGGCTTAGTAGCCGCGCTGGTCCTGGGTAAACGCAAAGGGCTTGGGAAAGAACCGATGGCCCCCCATCAGATTCCCATGACTGTATTAGGGGCAGGATTGCTTTGGTTCGGGTGGTTCGGATTTAATGCGGGAAGTGCGTTGGGAGCTAACGGCTTGGCCAGTGTAGCCCTTGTCACGACCAACACCTCGGCTGCGGCAGCCGCCTTGTCCTGGATGGCTGTGGAGTGGATTCACCGGGGCAAGCCAACTGTACTCGGTGCAGCGAGCGGTGCTGTGGCCGGTTTAGTAGCCATCACTCCGGCCGCCGGGTTTGTCACCCCGCTGTCTTCGATTGTGATTGGGCTAGTCGGAGGAGTGCTCTGTTACTTCGCTGTGAGTGTACTCAAAGGGAAGCTCGGTTATGACGATGCCTTGGACGCTTTCGGTTGCCATGGTGTAGGAGGAACTTGGGGTGCGCTGGCCACCGGAATATTTGCGACGAAGACCATAAATCCCTCCGGAGCGGATGGACTCATATACGGGAACGCTGCTCAACTCGGAATTCAAGCCACGAGTGTGGGGGTAACAATAGTCCTGGCCGTGATTGCAACATTTGTTATTCTGAAAGTTGTGGGAGCCTTTGTCAAACTGCGGGCAACTTCTGAGGAAGAAGAGGCCGGATTGGATTTGTCTATGCATGGTGAAGAAGCGTATCCGGACTTCTTAGGCGGTGGGTTTGTTCCCACACACATTACAGTGTCTAAACAAGTAAAATCAGCCGCTGTTAATCCGGTTACAAGCGGACATCCTGCTCATTAAGTATGAACGAAGTCCTAAAGCCCTTTTGCTCCGCGTTCACCTGTGCGTATACGAATAGCCTCCTCAATAGGAGAAACGAATATTTTTCCATCACCAACTTCACCGGTTTTGGCTGCTTGAATGACGGCCGAAATTATGTGCTCTACCTTTTCGTCCGAAGTCACAATCTCGAGTTTTACCTTGGGCAATAGTTGTGTCCGGATTTCTTGCCCCCGGTAAATTTGGGTATAGCCTTTCTGATTACCACACCCTAACACGTTGCTGACGGTTAATCCGTTAATCCCCAATTCAGACAAGGCATTTTTTACATTCTCGAGTTTTCCGGGTCGGATTATTGCCTCTATTTTTTTCATTGTGATACTCTCCCTCAGTTAGATGCTGTCTACTTTGAGTTTGAAAATACTGAACTTTGGTTTACCTATTATAAACTTAACAAAAACTCAGACATTAATAAAGAGGGGATAAGTATTTGAGCACGTTAAACCGTTGTTTCATCTTATGTATACAGTGTTCTTTTAAAAAATCACTAGCCAAATATCCTTACTTTAAGGTATAATCACTCCAAGAATTGAAGGGTAATTATTAGTAAATCATAAGCCTCTATGGCAATGACGCCATATAAAATCTGGTGTTCCCGGATTTTTATATGGTGTTTTTTATTGCAGAAATTAAACTCAGCGTAAAAGAGAATCCAGTGTTTTTTAATAGACAATACGTGGCCTAGGCCACAGCATATTTGCAGGCATCGAATCCTGGGGATTCGAAGCGCTAGAGTGCTAGAGAGAGCCTTTTCCTGAAATGAACGAGGTTCTCTCTATTTTTATTTTTGTTTCTATTGCTGAAAGGTGGTGGTCAGGTTCTTAAGAAGAGCGAACAACCAGAGAAGCCAGTTGGCGAGACTACTTATTAAAAGGAGGAGTTTAGAAATGAAGATGATTCGATCCATTATCAGGCCAGAGAAAGCGGAAGCTGTTGCTGAAGCGCTGGCGGATGCGGGGCTGACTTCCTTAACTAAGATGCACGTCTTCGGACGGGGGCGTACCAAAGGCATACGCATTGGGGACATCGTTTATGACGAGTTTCCGAAAACCTTATTGTTGATGGTGGTCGAGGATGAGAATCTGGATCAAGCGCTTGACATTATCCTTGAAAACTCGGTAACCGGTACCATGGGAGATGGAAAAATCTTCATCACTGAAGTCGAAGAGGCTTATACCATAAGTATAGGCATGAAGGGGTTGTAAATAATGAAGGAAATTATAGCCTTTATTCGGAGGCATCAAGTTCCTCCTACGAAAAAGGCGCTTGAAAATGCCGGCTTTCCGGCGCTAACTATTCAGAGTGTCGAAGGACGCGGCAAACAGTATGGGATCGGGGGTTGGGCTGCGGAAGTTGACCCCGAACTTAATAAGGTGCTTAAACCGCAACATGCCGATGAAACGCGGATTAACTGGATTCCAAAGCGGATGCTTTCCTTGATCGTCCAAGATGATGAGGTGGAACGTGTTGTCCAAACCATTACCCAAGTCAATCAAACGGGACATGTCGGAGACGGCAAAATCTTTGTTTGCCCGCTTGTGGAAGTGATACGGGTTCGGACCAAGGAAAAGGGCAAGGATGCGGTAAGCTAAATTCTGACTACCTTAAAAAAACAATAAAAGAGTGAGGAGATGTAGAAAATGCGCCAAGTTGCAATTTATGGCAAAGGCGGAATCGGAAAATCCACAACGACCCAGAACACGGTCGCTGCGCTTGCCGAAATGGGTAAAAAGGTAACCATTGTCGGCTGTGATCCGAAAGCAGATTCCACCCGCTTGATTCTCCATAGTAAAGCCCAAGCGACTGTTATGGATCTGGCCCGGGAAAGAGGGACGGTTGAAGACCTGGAACTGGATGAGGTTCTCATGGAAGGATATGCCGGAATCCGCTGTGCCGAGTCTGGGGGGCCTGAACCGGGAGTCGGGTGTGCAGGCCGGGGAGTTATTACCGCAATTAATTTTTTAGAAGAAAACGGGGCCTATACTACAGATACGGATTATGTTTTTTACGATGTTTTAGGGGATGTGGTCTGTGGCGGATTTGCGATGCCCATCCGTGAAAACAAAGCCCAGGAGATTTATATCGTAACCTCGGGCGAGATGATGGCCATGTATGCCGCCAATAACATTTCCAAAGGAATTTTAAAGTATGCGACCACCGGCAGTGTCCGCCTGGGCGGGTTGATCTGCAACAGCCGTAAAGTGGATAAAGAATATGAACTTATCGAAGAGCTGGCCAAGCGCTTAAATACCCAGATGATCCACTTCTTGCCCCGAGATAATCAAGTACAGCGCGCGGAATTGCGGAAAATGACCGTGATCGAATACAGTCCCGAGCATCCTCAGGCCGATGAATACCGGGCTTTGGGCAGGAAAATCGATCAAAATCAGAACCTTAGCATTCCTACCCCTCTGGCCATGGAGGAATTAGAAGAACTGCTCATGGAATACGGCATTTTAGAGGAATAGGAACCCTAGAAAGAAAAAGAGATGAGGAGGGGTCGGAATGAATTCGGTAAGCCAAATGAAAGAAACGGTGGAAGAGATACTCAAGCTTTACCCTGAAAAGGCTCACAAAAACCGGAGCGAACACCTCGCCGTTAAGGATGATGAGTGCAAAGGGTGCGCCCTTAAGTCAAATGTTAAGACAGTACCCGGTGTCATGACTGCCCGGGGGTGTGCCTTCGCGGGTTCTAAAGGGGTTGTGTATGGGCCGATTAAGGATATTATCCATCTTTCGCATGGACCGGTTGGGTGCGGGTATTACTCCTGGGCTACCCGGCGCAATCTCGCTGAGGGCACGCTGGGGGTGGATAATTTCGTACCTTTTCAATTTACTTCTGATTTCCAGGAAAACGATATCGTCTATGGAGGAGATAAAAAGCTAGAACGGATCTTGCGCGAAATTGTCCAGCTTTTTCCCAATGCCAAAGGGATTTCTATTCAATCGGAATGTCCGGTTGGGCTAATCGGGGACGATATCGAGAGTGTGGCGCGGCGATTAGCGGAAGAATTAAAACTTCCCATCATACCCGTTCGCTGTGAAGGGTTCCGGGGCATCAGCCAATCTCTGGGCCATCATATTGCCAATGACAGCATCCGGGATTACATTCTGGGTAAAGCATCCCGAACGGATGTGGGGCCCTACGATGTCGGTCTGATCGGGGATTACAACATCGGTGGTGACGCTTGGGCCACTAAGAAAATCCTGGAAGAGATCGGATTAAAGGTTCGGAATGTCTGGACAGGGGACTCAACTTTGGAAATGATTCAAACCGGTCATCAGGTCAAGCTAAATCTGATTCACTGCTACCGGAGCATGAATTATATTGCCCGCCATATGGAGGAAAAATATCAAATTCCCTGGATGGAGTTCAACTTCTTTGGCCCAACCAAGATTAAAGAATCCCTGATCAAGATCGCCGAGTTTTTTGATGACACCATCCTGGAGAATGCGCGCAAAGTGATTGCCAAGTATGAGCCGATGATGGCTAAAGTCATCGAAACCTACCGTCCCCGCTTGGAAGGGAAAAAAGTGATGCTCTATGTGGGCGGACTGCGACCGCGCCACGTTATTGGAGCCTATGAAGACCTGGGGATGGAGATCATCGGAACCGGGTACGAGTTCGCGCACAGTGACGACTATGAGAGAACCTTTGAAAAAGTTCAGGAAGGCACGTTGATTTATGATGATGTCTCAGCGTATGAACTTGAAGAATTTGCCAAACGCCTGGCGCCCGATCTTATCGGTGCTGGAATTAAAGAAAAATATGTGTTTGAAAAAATGGGACTACCATTTCGACAAATGCATTCCTGGGATTATTCCGGACCCTACCATGGCTATGAGGGATTTCCCATCTTTGCCCGGGATATGGATATGGCCATCAACAGTCCTACCTGGAAGCTGATTCCAAGTCCCTGGAAGAGTTCTATCAACAAGGAGGTGGCAGCAAGATGAGTCCGGCCAATACCGTAGCAGAATGGATCAATACCAAAGACTATCACACTTTGAATTTTGAACGCAAGGACTTAGTGATTAACCCGGCCAAAGCCTGTCAACCTCTGGGTGCCATGCTTTGTGCCCTGGGAGTGGAAGGGTGTCTTCCTTTTGTTCACGGATCCCAGGGCTGCGCTGCCTATTTCAGGAACAACTTATCACGCCATTACCGTGAGCCGGTTTCCGCCGTCTCTGATTCCATGACGGAAGACGGAGCAGTCTTTGGCGGACAACGGAATCTCATTGAAGGCTTGCAAAATGCCCATACACTTTATAAGCCGAAAATGATCGCTGTTTTTACGAGTTGTATGGCTGAAGTGATCGGGGATGATATCAGCGCTTATGTCGATAAAGCTCGCCAAGAAGAGGCGATCCCCATGGATTTCCCGGTGGCTCTGGCTCATACTCCCAGTTTCAAAGGCTCTCATATTACGGGGTATGACAATATGCTCAAAGGGTTCATTCAATCCTTGGCTAAGCCGCGGGATGAAAAAAACCTAAATAACCGTTTATATGTAGTGCCCGGTTTTGATCCCTATCCGGCCAACCTCAGGGAAATCAAGCGTTTGCTGGAGAAAATCGGGGTTCAGTACACGTTGCTCTCAGACTACAGTGATGTGGTCGATTCTCCCAATAACGGCACGTTCCAAATGTATCCCGGGGGAACACCTCTGCCTGAAGTAATTGAAGCCTTAAACGCTGCGGGCTTCTTATTCCTCCAGTCTTATTCCACCACGGCGACCCGCAAATATCTGCAAAATAAAGAAAAGATACCGACCGAATCCGTTCCGATGCCGATTGGGATTTCCAATACCGACCGCTTTTTAACCAAGGTGGCGGAGATGACAGGCAAACCCATTCCGGAGGACATCGAAGCTGAGCGCGGGCGGGCAGTCGATGCGGCGACCGATGCTCACCCCTATATCCATGGGAAGCGCTTTGCTCTCTTCGGCGATCCGGACGTCCTTTTAGGCGTCGTCAGTTTCCTGCTCGATATGGGTGGCGTCCCCGTACACATTATCTCAAGCAATGGCACTCCCATCTTTCGCAAAGAGATGGAAGGGTTGCTCAAAACCAGTCCCTATGGCCAGTCCGCAACCGTGCATGTGGGGAAAGACCTTTGGCATCTGCGCTCCTTGCTCATGAACGATCCCGTGGATTTGCTGATCGGGGATTCGCATGGTAAATATGCGGCTCGGGATGCCGGAATCCCTCTCGTCCGCATCGGTTTTCCGATCACCGACCGGGTAAACCTCCACCGCTCCCCGATCATTGGTTACGAAGGAACGCTCAATTTGATTACGATGATCGCCAACACGTTGTTGGAAGAGAAAGACCGGAACGCGGACACTGCTCACTTTGAGCTATTGAGATAGAGTTAGGGGGGACTCGTATGTTTGTCAAACTATCGAACCTTGATTTAAAAGATAACGGAGAGATCGCAGAGAAAGGTGCACCCAAGCTTTGCATGCGGGCCCTCCCGGGCGAAGGGGCTGAACGCAGTTGCGCTTTTGACGGAGCGCGCGTAGTCCTCATGCCGATTACAGATGCAGCGCACGTGATTCACGGGCCGATTGCCTGCGCAGGCAACTCATGGGACAACAGAGGAGCGCGCTCCTCTGGGTCTCAGCTCTTCCGGCGCGGTTTGACAACCGACCTGCGGGAAAATGATGTCATTTATGGAGGAGAAGAAAAACTACGGCAAGCACTGCACGAAATTGCCGGGAAACATAAGCCGAAGGCGATTTTCGTCTATAATACGTGCGTTTCTTCCCTGATTGGGGAAAACCTTGACCTTGTCTGCCGCCAAGCCCAAACGGCCTTAAGCATTCCGGTGATACCGGTCAACGCTCCGGGATTTCTGGGAGACAAAAACATCGGCAACCGGATCGCCGGAGACGTTCTGTTGCAGTATGTCATTGGCCGGGAATTGGAGCCAAGTATTCCCTATGCGAAAAACCTCCATGCCATTAATTTAATCGGAGAATACAACATTGCCGGAGATCTATGGGGAGTTCTGCCCGAACTCAAAAACCTTGGGATTATCTTACAAACAGCAATTACCGGAGATGCCAAATTTGATGATCTCAGGTCAGCCCACCGAGCCAGTCTAAATGTCCTGGTTTGTTCCAAGAGCTTGACAAATCTTGCGCGCCATATGCAACTCAGATGGGGCATTCCATTTATCGATGCCTCATTTTATGGGGTTGAAGAAACTTCCAATGCCCTCTTAAACATTGCCAAGGCATTGGGAGATCCAGAGTTGCTGCGGCGAACCCGGCAGTATGTCAAGGAGCGGGAGATTTTTACCAGGGCCCAGCTCGCCTCCCATAAAAAGAAACTTGCAGGGAAGACCGCCATTCTCTTTACCGGTGGCATAAAGACCTGGTCCATGGTTTCCACTTTAAAAGAATTAGGAATTCAGGTCCTGGCGGGGGGCACGCAAAATTCCACCCCCGAAGATTTTTTGCGGATGAAAGCGATGATGGATCCCGCGGCCCACATTATTGAAGATACCAGTGCAGACGGCTTTTTAAGACTCATCAAGGACAAGAAACCGGATTTGATTGTAGCCGGTGGTAAAACAAAATACCTGGCCTATAAAACGCGGACCCCATTTTTGGATATCAACCATGGGCGCAAGCTTCCTTATGCCGGATATCAGGGAATGATCACTTTTGCCCAAGCGGTGACCCGAACTGTCTTCAGTCCGGTCTGGGATCTCTTAAAGCATCCATTTGCCGGTGAAAGGGGGAGCAGCTATGAGTAATACGCGACATTACGGAGGAAATCCCCAAAAAAACAGTCCGGCTTTGGGGGCCACGCTCGCCTATATGGGAATCAACGGGCTGCTGGCCATGCTTCACGGTTCTCAAGGCTGTTCGACCTTTATCAGGCTGCAGCTTTCCCGGCATTTTAAGGAACCGATTCCGCTAAATTCGACTGCATTATTGGAGGACTCCGCTATCTTTGGCGGATGGGACCATCTCAAGCAAGGAATTGTCAAATCGATTGATAAATTCCGGCCGCAAATCATCGGAGTAATGAGTACAGGATTGACTGAGACCTATGGGGATGACATGGAAAGCGCCCTGGCGGAATTGCGCCTGGAACGGCCTGACTTGGAAGATTTCCCGGTTGTCTTAAGCCGGACCCCGGATTATACGGGCTCCATGCAGGAAGGGTATCAACAAACAGTCTCATCTCTCCTGGCCACTCTCCTTAAATCTTCTGCCGCCCGTACCATTCACTCATCAAGCCAAAGTACCCTACCGGCTATCGCCCTTTTTCCCGGCGTTCATCTAAGTCCTGGGGATGTCGCGGAATTAAAAGAGATCGTCAGCCTGTTCGGGTTTCAGCCGCTGGTTGTTCCGGACTTGTCCACTTCCCTGGATGGGCATACCGAACTTGAGCCCGTTCCTGTGGTCCAGGGGGGGACTACCCTCACTGAAATCCTGCAGCTTCCTTATTGTAAAGCAGCCTTCTCGTTCGGGCTCAGCATGAACAAAGTCGGACAATATTTTCAGGAAAAGTATCAGGTTCCCCATCTTAACCTCCCCTCCCTCACCGGAGTTGCAGCCACCGACACTTTGGTGCTGGCTTTAGCGGACTTGGCCGAGAAACCGGTTCCAGCCAAACTTCAACACCAAAGAAGTCAACTGCTTGATACCTATGCTGATTATCACGACCAAATCGGGGGCAAACAGATTGCGCTGGCTTTGGAAACAGACTTGCTCTACTCCTTGGCCACGGCTTTGTTGGAAGTGGGGGCGGAAATTACAACGGCATTAGGAGCCACCGAACAAGAAATGAAGCGCTTTCCCCCAACCATCCCGGTTCAGGTGGGGGATTTGGAAGACTTGGAAGAACAGGCAGATGGAAGTAACTTAATCATTGCCAACTCGAATGGGAGACAAGCGGCATCCGCTCTCCGCCTTCCCCATTTAAGAGCGGGGCTGCCCGTGTTTGACCGGGCAGGCGAAAATCTCAAAGTTTGGACCGGCTATCGTGGTACCCGGCAATTTTTAGTTGACGTCTTAAATACTATGGCAAGTTAGGAGGAAGAGTCATGATTAAAGTTGCTTTTTGCAGTGAGGACGAAATCCACATTGATGCCCATTTTGCTCAAAGTTCCAAGGTGATTATTTATGAATTTGATCTCTTAGCGTATTGGGAGGTAGCTGCGATTAGTTTTCCAAATGCAGAGAATAGAGGTTACCCAGACCAGGAAGAAGACAAAGTAAATCAAAGGCTTAAGGTAGTCAAGGACTGTTCTATTCTCTATTGTACAAATATTGGAGGGCCGGCTGCAGCACGGCTTATTCAAAAAAACATTTATCCGTTAAAGGCTGAAGCAGGCACCTTGATCGAAGATGCAGCCCAAAGGCTGCACTACTTGCTCCAAAAAAATCCACCCCGCTGGCTGCAGAAAAAAGGAGGAGGTCTTGGAAATGCACACCTGCATTCAGGAGTTAATTCCTAACTCGATAAGTCCCCGTCTTAACCAAGGCCATCCTTGCTTTAGTACAGGAAGGCATCTTAAGGCCGGCCGCATTCATTTACCAGTGGCACCCGCCTGCAACATCTCCTGCAATTACTGTGTGCGCAAGTTTGACTGTGCGAATGAATCCCGCCCCGGTGTCACAAGTAAACTTGTCACACCTGAAGAAGCATTGGGACTAGTTCGTGAGGCAAAGGAGTCTGCCATCGGGCCATATCTAAATGTCGTGGGCATTGCCGGGCCGGGGGATCCTTTGGCGAACCCAACCACCTTTGAAACCTTGGCTTTGGTGCGGGAGCATTTTCCTGACTTAGCCCTGTGCTTGAGTACCAACGGACTGCTACTCCCGGAAAAAATCAATGACTTGGTGAGCCTGGGTGTTTCCCATCTTACGGTAACGGTTAATGCCCTGAATGAAGACACCGCTTCAGCAATCTATCGTTATATTCACTGGCAAGGGCAGACGCTGATAGGCCATGATGCCGCGCGGGTTTTGTTGGAAAACCAACTGTTGGGCATTAAATTGGCGTCAGAAGCAGGGATGACGATTAAAGTAAATACCGTGGTAATTCCCGGCTTGAATGATTACGGACTGGAGGCTCTGGCTTGGGAAGTCAAGCGCAGAGGGGCACATCTTCTAAACCTCTTGCCTCTGATTCCTCAGGGAAAATTTAGACATCATACCTCCCCAACGCCTCCAGAAATGCTAAACCACCGGCAGCGCCTGGCCTCCATTTTGCCGCAGATGACTCATTGCCAACAATGCCGGGCTGATGCGATTGGCCTGGTTTAAGGGGGAATAACCCGTGTCAGATAATGTCTGGCTTTGTGATACCACGCTCAGAGACGGGGAACAGGCTCCGGGCGTAGCGTTCAGTTACAGGGAGAAAAAAATGATCGCAACCCGGTTGGCTGCTGCCGGAATTGATGAACTGGAAGTCGGAGTTCCCGCTCTCGGTTCAGATGAGCTTGATTTGATCACAAAACTTGCGCATTTGCGCCTGCCCACGCGCTTAAGCACCTGGAACCGGGCCGTTCTATCCGACCTTGAAGCAAGTTTTCGGACAGGGGTACAGGGAGTTGGAATTTCAATTCCCGTTTCAGATCAACATCTTCAACACAAACTAAGGAAAAGCCGCTCATGGGTGCTGGAGAAAATGGGGGAATGTGTCACCCTGGCTAAGAAAGAGGGTAAATATATTTCTTTGGGTCTGGAAGATGCGAGCAGGGCAGATCTTGACTTTCTCTTGGTGATAGCTGAAGAGGCTGAGCGCCTGGGAATTGACCGGATCAGGGTGGCAGATACCTTGGGCATTTTAGATCCACTAGAAGTTTACAATCGCTTTTCCCGGTTGACCGCTCAAATTTCCATCCCGTTTGAATTCCACGCCCACAACGATCTGGGCATGGCGACCGCGAATGCGGTTACAGCCGTTAAGGCAGGATTTAAAGCGGTAAGCGTCACGGTCGGAGGTTTGGGCGAAAGGGCAGGAAATGCACCTCTCGAAGAAGTTGCGGTAGTGCTCAAGCATATTCTTAACCGAACCATTGCCTTCGATATCAGTCAGATTGATGCGCTGTGCTCCCTTGTGAGTTCGATAACACATAGAGCAATACCAAGGGCCAAGCCTATAGTGGGCGCTGATGTCTTCACCCATACTTCATCGGTTCATCTCGATGGAATCCGTAAGGACATTGTCAATTATCAGGCATTTCCTCCTGAAAGCATCGTGCGCCAACATTCAATCGCCTTTGGCAAATACTCGGGAGCGAAAGAACTTGAAGAATTGCTCAACACTGAAGGAATATATTTGGATCAGTATCAGCTGAGGAAACTTCTTATCCGGATCAGGCTGTTCAGCCGACGCACAAGCTCTCCTTTGGGACCGGCAGATATTTTACGCTTAATATAACACTCTTACTGTGCTTGAACCTTAAGCTCCTGGGTGAAAATCCAGGTCTTCTCTTTTATATCCCTTCCTTTAATCACGACCTGATTTCCTTTGACTTCAACGTAGATTCCCCGGATCAAAGACTCTCTCGTGCTTCTGCCGGTGTTATTGGGGTCTGGGACGAAGGTGTAGTGGATAGCTCCGGTATGCACCGTGGTGAAAGGAAGATTTTGCTTGACACTGGTTTGATCCAATTGGCGGTGGGTGTGTGAAGTGAACAGGACAACTTCCGGGTAGGTTGAAAGAATAGTTTTTAACTCTTTGACTACAGAGGGGTCAACTCCAACCCAGCCGTTGGTGTTATCGATATGCTGATGAAGGAAGACGAAGATCGGCTTTCCTTTTTCCCTTTTTTGGGCAAGCGTATCTCTAAACCATTTGAGCTGTTCTTGCGACAGATAAGCTTTGGTTGAATTGGTGAGGTCGGAATTGCCGCTTTCCGAGCCTAAGGATATGAAATGATAACCGTTAACCAAGGTGTCATGGTAAACTTTTTCTTCTCCGGCAAAAGCAAGATATCTGTCAATAAACGCTTTCACGTCTGCACTAGTGTTGATGCGGCCTTGCTCGTAATCAAGATACTCATGGTTCCCGATATTCTTAATGATCGTTTGTGGCAGCCGTGACTTGTTTTTGTTAAGAACCTTGGTGATGGCATCATATTGTTTGGCAGTTCCTTGATCAACAGTGTCCCCGTTTAAAACGAGCGCATCCAGAGCGGGATTTACTTCATTAATATCCTGAATCGCTTTCTGGAAGCTGTCCGTGTTCCCGTGAATATCCCCGAAAACGGCAAAGGCCAGATCTACATCGGGAGGCGCCGGATTTAGGTGCCAAAGCCTTTGCGGGTTTGCGAAGGTGAAAGCGGCTGCTCCGAAAACCAGCAACAAAATTGATATGGGAAAAATGTGTATTAATCTAAGTCTCTTCATACCTTTGTATTCACCTTTTTGGTTTCTTTTTGTTGACGGGGGGTTATCTAAGATTATATCATGATGACATGGCTGGGGGAAAATCTTGTTCACTTCGGCTGCCCGCATGATTTCAATCATGATTTCAATAATTTTTTTTTGAATTTTATGGCGTAATTTTACAGCGTAATTTTAGAGAAAAGATCATCGTTACATGGGTTGACAAACTTATTAGGATTTCATATAATAAATTTTGTCACGCGGTCGTGGCGGAACTGGCAGACGCGCTAGATTCAGGTTCTAGTGGGGGCAACTCCGTGGAGGTTCAAGTCCTCTCGACCGCACCACATCGAGGTTTGAGGTTAGTTTAGCGTTGGTACACGCTGGACTAGCCTTTTTTTGTATGTGAGTGGATCAAAATTTTCACAATATTCAGGATAAAAGGGGCTTCTGTATGATAATCAAGTACTATATAATTTAAGAGGCCTATATATTTGGGTAACGGAATAATAGGGAAGGATGAACATAAATGATTCAAGAAATACCGGCTGCCAAATTAGATGAGGTTGTCGAGTTTATTAGAAAACATTGGACTGAGCTGAGCAAACGCCCGCAGGCCAAGCCGGAAGAGCTTGACTTGGCCTCTTGGAGAGAGCGTTGGCGGGAAAAGCGGGTTCTGGCATACCGGGGGTCCGATGCCAAGATTTATGCTTTATTAACCCTGGATAAGGTGGAACAGGAAATATGGCTTGACCATTTGTTTGTAGAGGAGGCATACAGGGGCCAAGGAATAGGGATAAGGTTTTTACAAATCGTAGAGACCTTTGCTAAGGCGTGGAATTCCAAACGCATTATCTTACGCGGGCGGGAAGAACAAGCGAACTACTTGCCGTATTTCGAACGCAGAGGGTATGTGTTCCATTGTCCCATGGAAGCTAAAGGACAGATTACGGTTGAAAAAAGGCTTTAGGGCTTTAGTTATCGCCGGTTTTGCGCTTGTGCCGTTCGAGCTCTGACGGCTCTAAGGTCATGCTCTGATGACCTAAGAGCTTGGCTACCCCGACAGGTTTTTGTTCGTTTTGGCAATACTCACACCGGCATTTTTCTTCTAAAACATTGGGCTCGTCATAAACTGTGCTGACTCCTTCATAGTTGCGCAGAACGACCCGGTGGGCCCCCATGGAAATAAGGTATTGCGGTGAGAGCGGGATTTTACCGCCTCCCCCGGGGGCATCGAGCACATAAGTCGGAATGGCGAGTCCACTGGTATGGCCGCGTAGGCTTTCCATAATTTCGATCCCTTTGGCGACAGAGGTTCGAAAATGTTCGATCCCGGTAGACAGATCACACTGGTATAAATAGTAGGGACGGACTCTGTTTTTGACTAATTCTTGGACGAGCTTCTTCATAATATTAGGGCAGTCATTAATTCCGCGCAGGAGGACGGATTGGTTCCCGAGCGGGATGCCGGCGTCCGCCAAGCGGGCTAAGGCAGCACGGGCTTCCGGAGTGAGTTCGCGGGGGTGATTAAAGTGAGTGTTAACCCAGAGAGGATGATATTTTTTCAGCATGTCTACAAGGGGCTGGGTAATACGCATAGGGAGCACAACCGGAACCCGGGTGCCGAGCCGGATAATTTCGACGTGGGGTATGGAGCGTAAAGAAGACAGGATATGTTCTACGCGTTCATCGGATAAGGTTAAGGGATCTCCCCCTGAAACCAGGACATCACGGACCTGAGGTGTTGCCCGGATGTAGGCTAATGCTTGTTCTAACTGTGCCTCCGGCAGAGGGTGGTCCGTCTGACCGGCCAGCCGTCTGCGGGTACAGTGGCGGCAGTACATGGAACACTGGTCTGTTACCAGGAGCAATACTCTATCCGGGTAGCGATGGGTTAGCCCGGGAACAGGAGCATCCATATCCTCATGTAAAGGGTCGTTTAAATCAAATTCTCCGACGTGCAGTTCAGCAGAAGTCGGTATAGCCTGTTTGCGGATAGGGCAATTTGGATCCGACGGGTCGATTAGAGACGCATAATAGGGAGTGATCGCCATCCGTAAGGACCGGAGGCAGTGATTAATTCCTGTTTCTTCTTCGGGGGTGAGCGGGATTATGTGCTTAAGTTGGTCTGATGTAGTGATCCGGTGAGCAATTTGCCATTGCCAGTTGTTCCAATCTGCCTCGGAGACACTTGACCATTCCGGGATTTCAGGATGCAGACGCATGCAGTCACCTCATTTCTTTTTACGTGGGAGAATAGCGAGAAAAAATTTTCTGAAGACTTATAGATTAATAGCAGGAAATATTGATTTTAAAGCGAATTAAGATTTAAAAGCGAATTAAGGAGTATACTTCGTCAAGATAAACCATAGATATTCAGTGAATATCATTTAATCATTTGATTATTATTTTTTGTACTTGTTTTAGGTATGTTCCATAATTTAATATGTTTGTCACCCTCATATATACTTGGTAATTGGGCCAAGAGTTTCTACCGGATGACCGCAAATTATCCGACTATGAGAGTATAACCTTTGTGTTTGCTTTCTGGTTGGTGCGGTTCTCCGGTTTTCTATTTTAGTGTATGATCTTTTGAAGCGGAGGTGTAAGAATGGATTATTTCCGGCCATTAAGTATCGAAGAAGCGCTTGGACTTGCCCAACAACCCGGCCGATTGTTTCTAGCCGGGGGAACCGATCTCAGCTTGCACATGAGAGAAGGTAGAATAAATCCTCTTGGCCTGATTGATTTAGGAAAAATTGCGGAACTTAAAGAAATACGGCTTGAAGGAGAATGGTTGGAAATAGGCAGTATGACTACGTTTTATGATTTGGGACAGAGTGACTTGATCCGGAAGCAGGCCAAGGCGTTATGGCAGGCCTGTCAAACCATGGGTTCCCCCCAGATTAGGCACCAAGCCACCATCGGCGGTAACTTGGGCAACTGCTCTCCGGCTGCGGACGGCTTGCCTCCTCTTTTAGCCTTGGGGGCTGAAGTTGAGCTTGTGTCTGCACGGGGAAGAGAGCGGGTGCTTCTGGCAGACTTGCTGAAGCGGACACCGCTGCTTGAATCCGGAACACTGATTAAGGGATTTTTGATTCCGCTTCAGGGTTGGGACAGCGGCTTTGCCAAGCTTGGCCGCCGCCAGGCTCTGGCTATAGCCCGCCTTAGCACTGCTTTTGCCTTAAAAAGGCAGGATGGGGTGGCGTTAGAGGTAAGAGCCGCTTTCGGTGCGGTCGGACGTAGGGCTTTTCTAAGTGAGCCGCTAGCCCAAAGTCTCAGTGGGCGTGTCCTAAACGAATCATGGCTGGAGGATGCCGTGAAGGGTTCACAGAATGCGGTGGCAGAGGCTTTGGGCTCAAGAGCATCTGCACCGTATAAACGGGTCGCGGTAGGCGGAGTGGTGCGTCAGGCCTTGAAAACCATGTTGGGAGGAGGGAATCATGATGGAGATTAAACTGGAAGTCAACCGGAAGCACTATATCCTGGATGTGACTGAAGATGAACGATTGCTTGATGTGTTGCGTAACCGGCTGGGACTGACGGGAACCAAAGAAGGTTGCGGAGAAGGAGAATGCGGTGCTTGTACCGTGATCATGGACGGAAAGACGGTAAATTCCTGCCTGGTGTTGGCCGGTCAGGCGGATGGACGCAGGATCACGACCATTGAAGGGGTTGGCTCCCGGCGTTCTCCTCACCCTGTACAGAAAGCCCTGGTGGAAGTAGGGGCGGTTCAATGCGGTTTTTGCACTCCGGGTATGGTGCTCTCAGCCAAAGCCCTGCTCGATCAGAATCCCAAGCCCACGGATGACGAGATTGCAGTGGGCATGTCGGGCAACCTCTGCCGCTGCACCGGCTACGATAAAATCCTGCGTGCCGTGCGCAAAGCCTCCGAGGAGGTGGCAGAATGACTCAGGTGATTGGAAACGGGAGTATTCGGGAAGATGCCTGGGGTAAAGTGTTTGGAGAGAGTAAATACCCGGCTGATTTCAATCGGCCGGACCAAATCTATGGGGTGGTTATCCGCAGCACCCAAGCCCATGCCCGTATTCGCAGTATAAATGTGGACAAGGCCCGTCTTCCCGGAGTGATAACCATTCTTACTGCCGAAGATATGGTGTATAATAGGCATGGCGTTTTATTCCGGGACCAACCGGTGTTAGCTGAGGAGCGGGTGCGCATGATCGGTGACCCGGTGGCAGCCATTGGGGCGGAAAGTTTAGCGGCCGCCAAACAAGCCGCTGCCTTGGTTGAGATTGATTATGAACCCTTGCCTGCGATTTTTGATCCGGAAGAGGGTATGAAGCCGTCCGCTTTGCCCTTGCATCCGGAGTTATTTCCGGATACAAATATTCTTTATCATTTGCCGATTCGACGCGGGAATATGGATGAAGGCTGGACCCAGGCGGAGGTGGTCGTGGAGCGGGAATACAGCACGCAAATGGTGGATCACGCGTTCCTGCAGCCGGAAGCTGTCTTGGCCTATATCGATGAACGGGGGCATGTGGTTGTACAGGTTGCCACCCAATATGCTCATTATGATCGGGGTGAGATTGCCCATGCCCTTGGGCTTAAGAACAGCAAGGTGCAAGTGAAAACGACAACGGTTGGAGGAGCGTTTGGCGGGAGGGAAGACATTTCCTTGCAGATTATTGCAGCCATGATGGCTTGGAAAACCATGCGCCCGGTTAAGTTTGAAAACACACGGAACGAGTCTTTTTATTCCCATTCCAAACGCCATCCCATGAAGATGTACTATAAAACAGGTGCGGCCAAGGATGGACGCTTAGTTGCCCTTGAAGCTAAAATTATCGGGGATGCGGGGGCGTATACTTCCTGGAGTCCGAATATTTTACGCAAAGCTGCAGTGCACGCAACCGGGCCGTATGAGATTCCTCATGTGAAAATAGATAGTTACGCCGTTTACACCAATAATCCGTATACCGGGGCTATGCGCGGGTTTGGCGCGGCTCAGCCAGTGGTGGCCTATGAAAGTCAAATGGATCTATTGGCGAAAGAACTGGGGATTTCTCAGGTAGAGATCCGGATGCGCAACCTCTTAAAGGTGGGAAGCACAACCGCCACCGGCCAGGTGCTGACCGAAAGCGTGGGAGCGGAGGCTTGCCTGAAGGCAGTGCTCCCTTATCTGACGGGTAAGGAGGGGCGGGTATGAAAAAACGCGGCGTTGGGATCGGGTGCACGTGGTATGGAACCGGGTATGGCAATGGCTTTCCGGATGTTTCCAGTGCTTTCCTGGAGATTCATGATGACGGTTCGGCCACGGTATTAACCGGAGCCATTGATGTGGGCCAGGGGAGCAGTACGGTTTATGCCCAGATTGTGGCTGAAGAATTAGGACTGAAACCGGAAGATATCACGGTGGTTACCGGGGACACAGATGTTGCTCCGGATTCAGGCACTACGGCTGCCACCCGGCAGACGTATAACACCGGGAATGCAGTACTCAGGGCGGTGCGTCAAGCGAAGGGAAAGCTTCAGGCCTACGCGGCCCGGACTTTTTCCTGCACCACCCCGGAGGGAATTGAACTGAAAGACGGGTATATCGGAGTCAAAGGTGACCCGTCCCGCCGCATGCCGCTGGGAGAAATGGTCAGCACGGCCCGCCTTCAAGGTGAGCGCTTTATTAGTGCGGAAAGCTTTACGGCTCAGACCACCCCGGTTAATATGGAAAACGGGCAAGGGGCTCCCTATTGGCCCTATGCCTTTGGCTGTCAAGCGGCGGAAGTTGAAGTGGATACGGAAACAGGAATCGTGCGTGTTTTAAAAATCGTGGCCGCCCATGATGTCGGAAAAGCCATTAATCCCACTCAGGTGGAAGGACAAATTGCCGGAGGAGTTGCCCAAGGATTAGGGTATGCTTTGCTGGAACAGGTGGAGCTTAAAGAAGGGAAGATTCAAAACCCGGCATTGTCCAGTTATTTAATTCCTACGGCCTTGGATGTGCCTGAAATAGAAAGCATCATCATCGAAGAAACGGAAAGCAGCGGTCCGTACGGGGCAAAAGGCTTGGGTGAACCGGCCATGCTGCCGGTCGTAGCGGCGGTCATTAATGCCATCGATGATGCTGTAGGAGTCCGAATTACTTCTTTGCCGGCGACACCGGAAAAAATTCTGGCGGCCCTGGCAGAGAAAGAACCGGAAAGGAGGTGACGATTGGTTAGCGAGTAAAGTTCTCCTGGTTTGGTAATAATTGTTTAGAAAGCGAAATTATCTTTAGGAAATGTGGAACCAAGTAGAAAAGGACACCATTCGTGGAAAAATTTAAGCATTTATTCCAGGGCTAAAAAATCAGGGAGGGTTGTGTATGTCAGCTGCTCAAAGTTCTAACGGTTTATTAGAACGGATATTCCATTTAAGCGAGTACAAAACAAATCCGCGCAAGGAAATCTTAGCCGGTGTGACCACCTTTGTGACCATGGCCTATATTCTCTTTGTCAATCCTAACATCTTAAAAGATGCAGGAATGCCGGTGAACGCGACGTTTGCCGCGACCGCAATCTCAGCAGCAGTGGCGACCTTAATCATGGGGCTTTATGCCAACTATCCGATTGCGCTTGCCCCCGGCATGGGTTTGAATGCTTTCTTCACGTACGCCGTGGTCTTGGGAATGGGCTTATCCTGGCAGACAGCTTTGGGTGCGGTCTTTATTTCGGGGGTCGTTTTCTTCTTAATGACCGTAACCAGGGTTCGGGAATGGATCATTGAGGGTGTGCCCCAGGTCTTAAGATTATCCATTGGGGTCGGTATCGGGCTCTTTATCGCCTTTATCGGGTTAAAAAATGCCGGGATTGTGGTTGCAGACCAAGCGACTTTCGTAAAATTGGGCAACATGAAAGATCCGGGAGTGTTAGTGGCAGTTTTCGGCCTGATTGTTACCGGCTGGCTTATGGCCAAAAAGGTTAAAGGCGGTCTTTTAATCGGGATTTTTGCTACGACGATTGTGAGCATGATCTTTGGAGTCTCTCCAAGACCAACCGGAATCTCCAGTATCATCTCCCCTACCAATCCGGTAGCGGCGGTCGCACCGACATTCATGCAGCTGGATATTTGGGGAGCGCTCCATTATGGCCTAATCTCAATTCTCTTTGCTTTCACTTTTGTCGATCTCTTTGACAACATTGGAACGCTGCTCGGGGTCTCCCGTAAAGCCGGGTTGCTGGATGAAAAAGGGAACCTGCCCCGCGCCGGCAAGGCTTTAATGAGCGACTCAATCGGCACGATGTTCGGGTCAGTCATGGGAACTCCGACGGTTACGTCCTATATTGAGAGCGCCTCCGGAGTGGCTGAAGGCGGCAGGACAGGCCTGACAGCCGTTACCGTAGCCGTACTCTTTGCAATCTCCATCGTCTTCGCCCCGCTGGTTGGATTGATTCCGGGCCAGGCCACAGCACCGGTATTAATACTGGTAGGCGTATTGATGATGAGTGAAATCGTGCATGTGAAGTTTGATGACTTTACGGAGGCCTTCCCGGCTTTTATGACCGTAGTCATGATGCCGCTTACTTTCTCGATTGCCCAAGGTTTGGCCTTCGGTTTCATGTCCTATACCATCATTAAACTGGTCACCGGACGGCATAAAGAGAATAATCCTGTGACCTACACCTTGACAATTCTCTTTATAATCCACTTTATCCTCTCATCCGGTGCTTAATCTGACGTTCTTATTTGCGCTTTTTCTGTAGCTAAGTGCCGCTTGTCCTTGCGGGCAAGCGGCATTATTAAAGTGCGCCGCGCGTGGCAATTAACAACTGTATGAATGAAAGCGGGGGGTGGCTATGCGTACTTTATTTAAAAATGCGACCATTGTCACAATGAATGCAGAGCGCGAAGTAATCAAAGGTAATTTACTGGTGGACGGTTCCAAGATTGCCGCCATCGGGGATGTTGAAGACCCGGCCGCTCAGGTGATTGAGTTAAATGGGGACGTGTTGATTCCGGGCCTTATACAGACGCACATCCACCTGTGCCAGACCTTATTCCGCGGGCAAGCTGATGACCTCGAACTGTTGGATTGGCTCAAGCTCAAAATATGGCCTCTGGAAGGAGGGCATGATCCGGAATCTCTCTATGATTCTGCGCTCTTGGGAATCGGGGAACTGTTTTTAGGGGGAACGACCGCGATTGTGGATATGGAAACCGTTCATCATACGGAACACGCTTTTCAGGCTATACTGGACAGCGGCATGCGGGCAATTTCCGGCAAATGCATGATGGATGCGCCTGATGATGAGATCCCCCAAAGTTTGCACGAGTCGACAGACGCCTCTCTGCGGGAAAGCGTGGATTTATTTGAGAAATACCATGGTCAGGGGAATGGACGCTTAGAAGTTGCCTTTACCCCGCGTTTTGTCATATCCTGCACCGACCCGCTGCTGCAAGAGGTGGCGCGTCTGGCCCAAGAAAAAAAGGCCTTTGTGCATACCCATGCATCCGAGAACCGGGGAGAAATCGAAGTGGTGGAGCGGACCCGCAACCAGCGTAATATTGTGTTCTTAGAGAAAATGGGCTTGACCGGGCCTAATCTTATTTTGGCTCACTGTATCTGGCTGGATGACCGGGAGAAGGACATTCTGGTTCAAAGCCAGACCAGAGTGGCTCACTGCCCCTCATCCAACTTGAAGCTGGCTTCCGGAATTGCTCCTATTCCGGAACTGATGAGTCTCGGTGCTCAAGTATCACTGGGGGCGGATGGTGCACCCTGCAACAATAATTTAGATGCTTTCCGGGAGATGCGGCATGCGGCCCTCATTCAGAAACCTCTCCATGGACCGACCGCGATGCCGGCTCAAAAGGTGTTTGAGTTGGCCACCTTAGGCGGAGCGAGGGCGATAGGGCATGAGCATGACCTGGGCAGCCTTGAAGTTGGAAAGAAAGCGGATTTGGCAGTGGTAAGCCTGGATGGGCTCCATACCTGGCCCCATGAACAAGTTGATATTTATTCCCAGCTCGTATACCAAGCCCAGTCTTCGGATGTACGCCTGACCATGGTTGACGGCAAAATCGTGATGCAGGACCGGAAACTGAACACGATTGATGCTCCCCGCTTAAAGCAGAGCTCGACCCGTAGTTTGAAACGGGTTTTGCAAAGAGTAGGGTTAGACTAAACGAAAAGGGTAGTCAGAAGGGGTGTGGGAAGAATGCCCGGCTGGAATGAGAGAATGGACCAGGCCCGGGGTTTGGCCAAGATTGATCTGGTTTTGCGCCATGCCATGCTGGTTAATGTGCTTTCGGGCGAGATTCACCGCTCCGATATCGGGATTCACAAGGGACAGTTCGTAGGCATTGGCTCGTATACAAAAGCGGAGCAGGAGCTGGACCTTGAGGGAAAATATGTTGTACCCGGGTTAATCGATGGGCACGTGCATATCGAAAGCTCCCAGCTCTGTCCGGAAGAGTTCTGTTCCCTACTCCTGGCTCACGGAGTAACCGGCGCTGTGGTCGATCCGCACGAGATTGCCAACGTGCTGGGGGTTAAAGGGATAAGATATATTCTTAACAGTCTTGCCCCTCTTCCTTTTAACGGCTTTGTGGTGCTCCCTTCCTGTGTTCCGGCCACAGAACTTGAAACGTCCGGGGCCCGGCTGAGTGCGCGGGAACTCAAAGAGTTTGTGGGACACCCGCGCGTCATTGGTTTAGGGGAAGTTATGGATTATCCGAGTGTGCTCTCAGGTCAATCAGACATGGTGGCTAAACTTGAACTCCCCCTGCCCTTGAAAGACGGGCATGCTCCGGGAATTGCCGCAGAAGATCTGAATGCCTATTTCCTGGCCGGAATCGTAACGGAACATGAGTGTTCCACGGCCGCCGAAGCCAGGGAACGTTTGCGCCGCGGTTTTCGGCTGATGCTCCGGGAAGGAAGTGCCGCCAAGAATCTCTTGGATTTGCTCCCGGCCGTGAACAGTGAGAATGCCCAGCGCTGCCTGCTGGTGACCGATGACCGTCATCCTGCAGATCTTTTAATTGAAGGAAGCATAGACCACTTAGTGCGCCTGGCCATAAAAGCCGGGCAGCCGCCGGTAAGAGCGGTGCAGATGGCGACAATCAATGCGGCCCAAGCCATGGGACTTTCCGGACTAGGGGCTGTGGCTCCGGGTTATCAGGCGGATTTTGTGATCCTGAATGAGCTTGAGTCATTTGAAATTAGCGCGGTGTACTGGCGGGGACGAAGTGTGAGCGCAAATGGGAAAAGGCCCATATTCAAACATTACGGGTTAGAGGGCCTGACCGGGAGCGTGCATTTAGGGCCGTGGCATAGAGAAAAGCTGGAAATCAAGGTTCATTCTAAGCCGGCGCAATCCCAGGGACATTCATCAGTTGTCAGATGCAAAGTAAATGTCATTGGAATTCAAGCGCATTCCCTAGTGACCTCGGCCTTGACGGCGGAGCTGCCCGTACTTGAAAACGGATCTATCGTCCCTGATTCTGAACAAGATATCGCCAAGATCGCTGTACTTGAACGGCATCAGGCCAGCGGTCGTATCGGGATCGGGTTTATCAAAGGCTTAGGTTTAAAAATGGGGGCGGTCGCTTCAACCGTGGCCCACGATTCGCATAACCTGGTGGTTGCAGGCATGAGCGACCGGGAAATGGATTTGGCCCTACGGACAGTACTTGAGATGGGCGGCGGGTTGTGCCTGGTCGCCGGGGATAAAGTGATCGGCCAATTGCCTTTGCCCATTGCAGGACTCATGACGGACAAATCCCCGGAAGAAGTGGCTGCCCAGCTCGAACGGCTGCATGCCGCAGGGCACGATCTCGGGATGGCGTCAGATATTGACCCCTTTATGACCTTAGCTTTTATGTCCCTGCCGGTGATTCCGGAGTTGAAGCTCACCGATCTAGGGCTGGTAGATGTGAGCCGCGCGCGCATTATGTCGGTGGTTATCAACTAAGACTTGCTTTACTCACGGAAAAACTGATATAGTGGATAGCGGTAATAAGCATTCATAGAGGTGACAGGATTCATGAACTTAGTTGATCTCACATTAGAAGGATTTACAGAGGAAGTTGCGTCTTCTTCTCCGGCCCCGGGCGGAGGAAGTGTGGCGGCGTATGCCGGGAGCCAAGGGTATGCCTTGGTTGCGATGGTTTGCCGCTTAACCATCGGCAGGGAAAAATTTGCCGCAGTCGAAGGGGAGATGCGTGAGCTGCTCGACATTGCAGAAGACAAGGGAGAGCGCCTGTTATCCCTAGTCGATGAAGATACCCAGGGGTTTAAGGCGGTCATGGATGCCTTAAGCCTGCCCAAGTCGACGGATGAAGAGAAGGCAAAACGCCGGGAAGCCATGGAGAAGGCCACTTTTAAGGCTGCGGAAATCCCTCTGCAGACCGCCAAACTCTGTCTGGAAGGCTTGCGTGAAGTTCCTAAGCTGCTGGACGGGGCAAATCCCAATGCTTTAAGCGATATGGGTGTGGCAGCGCTCATGTTTAAAGCCGGTTTGGACGGAGCGCTATATAATGTGCGCATTAACGCCATCAGCCTTAAAACGGAATTGAATAAGAAAGACCTGCTCAATCTGGCAGACGCCTTTACTATGGAAGGTAATATTTTGGCCGCGGGAATTGCGCAAAAAGTAGCCGCCGGACTCACAGTATAATTAACGGAACAATAACCTCGATGAGGAGGAAGTGGAACCTTTTGATCCGAAGAGGCAGTCTGTGGGAAATGACCGGACACGCCAGGGTAATTACCCTTATAGGTGCCGGAGGGAAAACAACATCTCTGCAGCGCCTGGGACACGAAATTCAGACAAGCGGTCAGGAAGCTGTTCTCACGACCACGACCAAGGTGTGGCCTTTTCTTGAAGCCGACGTCTGGAGAAGCCCTGATCTACCCCCTCCGCGGGTGAATTCCACCGGTCTCTGGTTTTGGTATGCCCAAGAAGAAACTGAGAGCGGAAAGTGGCTGGGACCGGAAATTGGGATCATAGATCAAGCCCTGTCTGATTTTCTTCTTTATGAGGGCGGAAGCAGAGATAAAAACAGTAGCCGTGTGTGGGTCATCGAAGGAGACGGAGCTAAAGAGAAAAGCCTCAAATTCTGGGCTGGGCATGAGCCTCAAATCCCTTCCCGGACAGAGTGTGCTATCCTGGTTATGGACGGCAGTTTATGGGGTAAAAGACTTTCGGCTGCGGAGATGCACCGCCCTGAGTATGGCCGGGCCTTTCAAGGACGAGTCTTCGCTGCGGAATTCATAAGGGAATATCTTTTGACTTCACCCGCGTTTTCTCCGGGTTATGCCCACATGTCCTGGGTAATAGTACTCAATGAAAAGGGGCTGGGAGAATTAGTGGGACTCGGGGATCTTATAGAAAATGAGAATATAACCGGACTTTACCAAGCGCACCAAAGGCCAGGTCATTTGCGGCTGGCCGCTGGGGATTGCAGGAGCGGAGAAATGCGCTGGGCAGAGCTATGGTAGTGATAAAGAGTACTCCTAGACTTAGGGGTGCTTTTTTAGTGCCAAAGTTTAGCCGAATCTTACCGTTCACAGCTTGATTTCTGCATTTGGGGTTTAGTATTGAGTGATTAACCCGGTTTGAATTGATAAAACAGAAAATTCATAATAGTATTACCATAGAGAAAGGCGGTTTCTTATAGAGTACAGATAAATCGGGAATATCCGCTAGACGCCTGGGGGGCATTGATGGGAGGGTTATTCATGTCAACAGGAATCAAATTAAACTCCACTGCAGATTTAGAGACGATCCAGCTGCACAAATTGAATCAGATGTTGGTCCACGTTAGCCATTTTAACGGATTCTATCAGGAAAAATTAGAATCTGTATGTTTACCGCTTCGGTCTTTGGATGAGCTGCAAAAACTTCCTTTTACTACGAAAAAAGAGCTGGTGGCTGATCAGACGGACTATCCGCCGCTGGGACGCAATCATACGTATCAGGAGTCTCATTATGTCCGATATCATCAAACATCGGGGACAACCGGGAGACCTCTGAAAGTCTTAGATACCCAAGAAAGCTGGGACTGGTGGCGTGACTGCTGGGTAGAAGTCTTTAAGTCAGCGGGGGTCACTGCAGACGATCGGGTGTTTTTGGCATTTTCGTTTGGACCGTTTATAGGATTCTGGTCAGCCTATGAAGCTGCCAAGAAAATCGGAGCCCTGGTCATTCCAGGGGGCGGCCAGTCATCCCCAGACCGTTTAAATAGCATGATCGAAAATAAAGCATCCGTCTTATTATGCACCCCGAGTTACGCTCTGCATTTAGCGGAATTAGCCGCGGAACAACACTTAGATATAAAAAATTCCAGGATTCGCAGATTGATTCTGGCCGGTGAACCTGGCGGGTCTATTCCATCCGTCAGGGAACGTATTGAAAGCTCCTGGAATGCCAAGGTCTATGACCATGTGGGAATGACGGAAATGGGGGCTTACGGGTATTCGTGCTCTGCCCAAAACGGGATACATGTCAATGAAGCGGAATTCATTGCCGAAGTGATTGATCCCAATACCCTTGAACCGGTGGCTGAGGGCGAAAAAGGAGAACTCGTACTTACGAATCTAGGTCGTTTAGGGTATCCGTTGATTCGTTACCGGACTGGGGATTTAGTTCAAAAAACCAGTGAACCCTGTGACTGTGGCAATAGCTACCGCTTTTTCCCGGGAGGGATTGTCGGGCGGGCTGATGATATGGTGGTTATCCGCGGGATAAACATTTATCCGCAATCCCTTGAGGCCATTATAAGAGAGTTTTCGGAGATCACTGAATTTAGGATTGTGTATTTCACTGAGGAAGAAATGAATCAGGTCAAAGTGCAGATCGAGACCAATACCCAGGAACTAAAAAGACAGTTGGAGAAAACACTTCGCGAAAGACTTGGCCTTAGGATCGATGTCGAAATCGTTGAGGCCGGGTCATTGCCAAGGTTTGAGATGAAGTCCAGACGGGTTTTGGACGAGCGTTTAAGGAAAACGTCTTAAAAAACAAAGACTTGTAAAAATAGTAATTCTTTGAAGAATCATCTAAATGTTATTAGGCTCGGCTTAATAACATTTTCTTTTGCAAACTGGCCCTACAACATCCGTTTAAGACTCCATAAAAACGATTAAGGATTCTTTTCCTACTGTTAATAGGCTTTACCAACGCGTTTGTACAATCGACATGTTATGATTAAGTTTAATAAACAGTTTCTCTATAACTAACTAATTGCGATTGATTAAACTTAGAACACTCTCGGTTAAAAACCTTGACCCAAAATTAAAGGGATTTTCCAACTGTATTAGGGTTTTAACACCCACTTACCGTAACCAGGGTACAGCAACCCAGCAAAGGGCTCTTCTTAAAACGAATAGAATCAGGACTTAGGCCGCCATCTGGTTCAAGGATTGCTCGATCTCCGCTAAATCCTTTTTCTCGAAGTGTTTGTACCAAGCATCAACGTGTTGGAGAGCGGAGATTATAAAGGTCCTAAAATACCAATGCTTCGTACTGCGGACCCTCGCATCTTCGAGGGATTTGAGGGCAAAAACCGTTAAAAACCATCTTAATAATTGCTTTTGCTGGAGGAAAACCAATTTTAGTGTATCCCGCAAGGCAATAAAATAGCCCTCGGAAGATTATCCGAGAGCGTACAACTTAATCTTTGGAGGAATTAACATGAAAAGTAGAATAAAAGACTTTATGACCAGGAATGTAATTAAATTACATGTGGATGATACGATTAAAAAAGCAGCCGAAATAATGATCCAATACCGGATTGACGGGATGCCGGTGGTAGATCTTAATGATAAATTAATAGGCATCTTTACCAAGACCCACGCTTTACGGGCCATTGGGATGGATGCAAGGGTTACAGTTGGGCAATTAATGGAGAAAAATATAATTACAATTAGTGAAAATGCTTTACCAGAGGAAGCGTTAAATATTCCTGTCGGGAGGCTTCCCGTTGTTAATGAGAAAGGGGAGCTTGTCGGTATTATTACCACGACCGATATTATGGGAGCGTTTCGACGCCAACTGGAGTATGCGGTCGAGGAACTTAATGCAATCATCGACTCCGGACATAACGCCATCATTGCCATTGATAGCAGCCATAAAATTATGGTTATCAATAAATCCGCTGAAAAACTCATCGGGGTTCCCGTGGAAGAGGCCATTGGCAAAGCGGTTGAAGATATTATTCCTGACGTAAATCTTACCACTGTAATCTATAGCGGGGTAGCTGAGCCTATCCAGAAAATCGTGATCGGTAAAACCGTGTTATTGGTTTACAAAAACCCTATTATTAGCAGGGGCAAAATCATTGGTGCCATCGGAATCTTTCAGGATATTTCGGAGTTGGAACAGATTTCATACGAACTTAAAGTGGTTCAAGAAATGAATAATGAGTTGAATGCTATTCTGGATTTTTCCGCCGATGGCTTTGTCATCTCCAGCGGTCAAGGGGTCATTCTGAGAGATAATAAGTCAAGCCGGGCCATGCTTGGCATTAAAGAAGCAAGCATCGTCGGCAAGCACGTGACGTGGCTCATTGAAAACGGGTACACCTTTGAATCCCCGACCTTGAAAGTATTAGATAAAAAGGGGCCGGTCACGGTTATTCAGCACCTAAGTTCTGGCCGTGAAATCGTACATACCGGCACCCCGATTTTTGATGAGAATGGTAATATTTCTCGGGTCGTGGTGAACTTACGTGATTTATCGGAACTAAACTTTTTACGGGAACAACTGAGAGAAGCTCAAAGCTTATCAAGCAAATATTTTAATGAATTGGATAAGTTTCGAAAGGAACAACTGCGCAAAGAGGTTATCATACAAAGTGCGGTTATGGAGAAAAAACTTGAAACTGCCATTAAAGTAGCGCAGGTTGATTCAACGGTCTTACTCTTAGGGGAGTCCGGAGTAGGAAAAGAGCAAATCGCAGGGATTGTACACGGAGCCAGCAATCGTGCCAAAAATCCTTTTATCAAATTAAACTGTGCCTCCATTCCGCCAAATCTAATCGAATCCGAGCTTTTTGGATATGAAGGCGGTTCCTATACCGGTGCAAGCAAAGAGGGACGTCCCGGTTTGTTTGAAATCGCGGATGGAGGAACCTTGTTCTTGGACGAGATCGGGGAGTTGCCTTTTGATATGCAATCCAAACTCTTAAGAGTATTACAGGAGAAAGAAATTTACCGGGTAGGCGGACGCAAGCCTATCAAATTAGATGTACGCATTATCGCTGCGACCAATAGAGATTTGGAGCAAATGATCAAAGCGGGAAAATTCCGCCAGGATCTATTCTATCGCCTTAATGTCATATCGATCTTGATACCGCCGTTAAGAGATAGGAAAGAAGATATCCCTCCTCTTATCCATCACTTTCTTGAGAAATATAACCAGAAGTACAATAAACAAAAAAAGATATCTCCTCAATTATTGGAACGGTTTATCTATCACGAATGGAAAGGAAATATTAGGGAACTGGAAAACACGATCGAAAGATTGGTTGTACTTAGCCCAAGAGATTTAATCGATTTGGATTTTTTAATTGATGGAAACCAGGATAATTCAAACAAGGAACCGATGTCATTAAACCTAAAGGATGTTTTGGAGGAAACAGAAAAAAACTTGATTTTGCGTGTTTACGGGGAATGTGGAAGCACACGCAAAGCAGCTAAACTTTTAGGAATTGATCAATCAACAATTGTTAAAAAGATGAAACGCTATGCCCAAACTGATTCTTAGCGTAATCAGCGATGATGGTAGACATCACCTTTTGTAACTCAATAATAGTCAGAGTTTGAAAACGAGGGTACTTTACTGATGATATTTATCATCGAAATGTTTACAGAAAATTCAGAAAGGATGCCATATTGAGAATCGTCTCAAGATGGCACGATATTTGCAATATTCTAGTGTTACATTGTAAATCTTTCGCTGCTTTTTATCACGGGAGGTGATTGTGCTTAAGAAAGTATTGTAAATATATCCAAATTTAAGGGGGGTGCTAAGCAATGGCTAACTGTGCGCAATGTAAGTCTTTCTTTCCGATTCCGGAAGATGCTGATGATTTTGAGCCGGGTAAAGGTGACTGTGTCCGTGAAGAACAGGACGCAAAAGGTAAATGGTGGGAGTCAAAACCTGTTATGGGCGACAAAGTGGCAGATAAGTGCCCTAAATTTGCTCAGAAAAAATAAACAATTAGGGAGGTGACGGTAAAATGGCCACAAGGCATGAACCGCTCGAATACAAAGGCAAGGTTATTGAATTTCCATTTGAGAATTCAGCAGAGGAAAATATTCCAGATGAGGAACTTCATGAACATTTGGCGAAACCAACAACTGAGAGAACTAAAAGACTAAAAGCAAGATGCCGTTGGAAACACTCTGCTGGTGGCGAGTTTGTGGAAAAGGATGTAAAAGCAGGGATTGAACGCATGCAGTTGATCACTGAGGCTTATAAAAAAGACACAGGAAAGCCGCATGTGATCCGGAGAGCCAATTTATTGGCAAATCTTCTGAATAAATGTACGGTCATTGTCCAGGAAGATGAGCTTATTGTCGGTTTTAATGCTGAAAATCCGAACTATGTACCGCTTTATCCTGAGCAATCTTACATGGCTTGTATGGATTATATTTTAGACCCTAAAATTGCGCCTCAGCCGGTAGAAGAAGCAAGAGAACTAGCTGAGTTTTGGATTGAGCATTCTCTGCAAAAGAAATGTGAAACCTATTTTACTCAACATGAAATTAATGTTATGTACTCTATGAGTACATTGGAGACTCCTGGTTTTGCAACCGGTTTTAACAGCTGCGTTCCACCTTATGAGACTGTACTCGAGGATGGCTTGTTAAAAAGAATTGAGTTGGCACAGGAGCATATCAAGGAAGCGAAAGAAAAGCTTGCAGCACCTTATTGGAATGCTCCGGAAAGACTACAGCTTCTGCCTAAAATTGATCTTTGGGAATCCATGATTATAGCCTCTAAAGCGGTTATAGCGTGGGCCAGAAGACATGCCCGACTCTGCAGAATTATCGCTGAAAACTTTGAAACGAATCCCCAACGCAAAGAAGAACTTCTGATGATAGCCGATATTTGCCAACGCGTTCCTGCTGAACCGGCTAAAGGATTGCGGGATAGCATGCAGGCCAAGTGGTTTACCTTCTTGGTCGTACATGCGCTCGAACGCTACAGCAGCGGGTACGCTCATAAAGCAGACAAACTGCATTGGCCTTATTATAAAGCGAGTGTTGTTGACAAGAGCTTCCAGCCAATGACCCATGAAGATGCTGTAGAAATTTTTGAATGTGAACGTCTAAAAATCTCCGAGCATGCCCCCGGAAAATCCAGAGGGTATCGTGAAGTATTCCCGGGCTCGAATGACCTCTTCATTTTCACGCTGGGCGGACTGAATCAAGATGGCTCCGATGGCTGCAATGACTGCACAGACGCGATCTTGGAGGCTGCCAGAAATATCCGTACGACTGAGCCTTCCATTGCTTTTCGCTGGAATCCCAAAGGACGGCTGAAAACCAAACGCCTGGTCTTTGAATGCATCCGTGATGGATTGGGCTATCCCTCAATTAAACACGACATCGTAGGGACGCAACAAATGATGTATTTCTCCCAGTTTAGCAAAAACGGCAACGGTGCTACGATCGAAGAAGCACATGATTGGGCTAATGTACTTTGTATGTCGCCTGGTTTGGTTGGAAGAAGAAAGACCCAGAAGTCGAGGAGTGAGGGCGGCGGCTCTATCTTTCCGGCGAAGATTATGGAAATTACCCTTAATAATGGCTATGACTGGAGTTTCACCAACATGCAAGTGGGACTTGAAACCGGTCATGTGGAAGATTTCAAGACCTTTGAGGATGTATGGGAAGCTTTCCGTAAACAGTATCGCTGGGGCATGGATCTCATGATTAGGGCTAAGGATGTCTCAAGATATTGGGAAACCAGAATCCTTGAAAATCCGTTTCTTTCAGCAATCGATGACGGCTGTATGGAACTTGGAAGAGAGTCCATGGAGTTGTCGGAACAGCCTAATGGTTGGCATAACCCCATCACAACGGTGGTTGCGGCCAACTCTATGGTCGCCATTAAGAAATTGATTTTCGATGACAAGAAATACACCTTCGCTCAACTCAAAAAAGCTCTGCATAATAACTGGCAAGGGTATGAAGAAATGCGCAAGGACTTTTATAATGCTCCCAAATGGGGCAATGATGATCCGTACGCAGATGAGATTATCAAGAAGTTCTACGAAGACATTATTGCCGGGGAAATGAGAAAGATCACGAACTACTCCGGCGGTCCGGTGCTCCCAACCGGTCAAGCGATTGGCTTGTACATGGAAATTGGTGCCCGAACCGGTCCTACCCCGGATGGCCGTTACGGCGGTGATCCGGCTGATGATGGGGGAATCTCGCCTTACATCGGTACGGATAAGAAAGGCCCGACCGCGGTCTTACGTTCTGTTTCCAAAGTTAATTCATCCACGCAAAAGGCGAACCTTTTGAACCAGCGTCTGTCCGTTCCCATTATGCGGAGTGCTCAAGGGTTCAACATTTGGCTGGCATATATGAATACTTGGAGTGACTTAAATATTGACCATATTCAGTTTAATGTCGTAAGCAATGAGGAAATGAGAGCTGCTCAGAAAGAGCCGGAAAAACATGGGGATTTAATCGTACGTGTTGCCGGTTTCAGTGCTCGCTTCGTTGACTTGTCAACCTATGCTCAAAATACAATTATTGCTCGGACTGAGCAAGACTTCCAGCCCGCAGATCTACAATATCTGGGTGTTGAATTATAAGCAGGGGAAGCAAAGGGAGTACCTGCATGCCGGTACTCCCCTACCTGAAGCTAATCTTAAGTAAAACTACTGTTTAGGAGTGAATAAGATGGCAGGCAATTTGGATATTGTTGTTGAACAAGGTACTACTAAGGCTTGTTCAAGCTGCAAATGGGGCAGTCCTGACTTCGTTAATCCGTTAAAAGGTACCTGTATCGGGCACAAGAATCACTTGGGTGGTATTTGGAAAAGACTTATTCCGGATTATTATAATTGTACCTGTGGGAAATACGAAGAAGGAGAAGTTGATTTCAGAGAACACGTCTGAGTTGACTTTGTGTTAATAACATGTACTTCTTTAGAAGTACATGTTATTAACCTTAGATGCTTATTCTCTTAAGAGTTGACGTTAATTTGGAGACGAAAATAAACGCCAATAAAATATAGACTGGGGAGGTTCGCTGCTATGGCTCATGACATAAAGCCTATAAGTATAGCTGTTCCTAAGGTTGATCCGTATTTTTATATTGATAAAGAATTACGCGTAATTTTAGATAGAATGGAGAACCTTTCCAGACGCCACCCGGTAAACATTCTCATTACCGGGAAACAGGGCTGCGGCAAATCCTCTCTGGTTAGTCAATTCGGAGCGGTCTATAACCGTCCGACTGCCCATTTCCAAATTGGAATTTTATCTGAACCTGGACAATTGTTTGGTGAACAGACGTTGAAAGACGGGGAAACGAGCTACCGGCCCTATTTATTTCCGGAAGCCCTGCAGACCCCGGGTTGTGTGATTCATTTGGAAGAAATCAACCGTCCGGAAAACCCCAAGGCCTTAAACATGTTGTACTCGATTTTGGCCGAGGACAGGCAAATCTGGATGGATGAATTAGGGCTAATAAAGGTAGCTGACGGTGTGGTCTTTTTCGCTACCATGAATGAAGGCGAAGAATATATTGGGACGGAAATGCTTGATCCGGCGTTGCGAGACCGGTTTTATACTGTGTTGATGGATTATATTCCCCCGGAGGTGGAAGCAGAGGTTCTGGCGCAAAAGTCCGGAATCAACCGGGAAAAAGCACGGGAAATTGTCACAATTATTAATAAATTACGGGGGCATTCGGATTTCCCCATGGATGTTTCTACAAGAACAAGTTTAATGATTGCTGAACTCGTTGCTTTGGGAACAACAACCAGGGATGCCATTGTTTACAGCTTGCAAACCACCAAGGAACACTTGGAGTCTATTTTGCTTACACTCCACTTAGAGAACGGAAATGTAGAAAGCAAAGCAAGTGAATACATCCTATTTAATCAGAGCATTGCTTAGCAAAAATTTCCCATGCGCTTTGCGAGGCTAACCAGAAGTATATGTCTGAGGGCGCATAATGCAACTAAATAAGCATTCCTTTAAGTAAGGGGGATAGAGCCCATGACTTCGAAGACGAAAGATGTCATTGAACGGTTCTATATTGCAGGAGGGGAAGGAATATCCGATTATTGGCGTACGACGAAATCAGCGCTTGAAACGAAAGAATTAGCCAATTTGCTCATGTCCACCAGAAGGATTGCCAGCTATATTGGACCGAATGTCGGAACTGTAATTTGGAACGGGATGCGTTCCACTTCTGAGGATACAGATATTGCTCTTAATCCTGCATTGGTCATGGGCAGTTACCCCGTTCCCGGGCATAAGACGGATATGGCAATCGGTACGATGATTAGTAAAGCTTTAAATCAGACTGAATGGAGTCAGCGCGTCATTGATCAAACCTTTGTCAGATTTGCCCAACCTAAAGCTGATTTAAACTATAAGCTCAAAATGTTTCTAGAAATGGCAGAGCAGATTTACGCGGATATTGTTTCTAACCGTAGTGTGTTAGGCCTCTATACAGAAAAGGTGCGTCTTCATCAAATCGAGGAGGCCAGGAAGAATTTTATTCAGCCTCCATCATTTGCTGAACTGATGCATATCTGGTGGCTGATGGCCGGGGATAGAAGCGGAAGCAAATATCAACTGGAGTTCTCACCTGAGATCTATAGCGCCCGCGGGTATGACTTAGTGCAAGAATATAAGGCATCTCTTACCCTCTTGAATTCAATCGTGCGGGAACTGATCGATGAGTGTCCTAAGATCAGGAGCGTAACCGAACGCTGTTCTGTTCGGGTTGAGCTTTATTCAAGTATCTGGCGCGATATTGAAGGGATCACCCGCTTCTGGATAGCGGATCGGTTTGATCCTCTGAGACAAAAACAGAGTGAAAACAATGATATTTCGGAAGGACCGATTGAAGCGGTAAAGAGTCTCCAAGTCAAATTAGCCGAAGAAGTTGAAGCAAATTTGAGTGACGAGGTTTTTGATCTTACGGATGATATTAGTTCAATCTTAGGTGAGGACTCAGAAGTCGTCCCGGTTAAAGTCACGGATCATGTCATCCCTTTGGTTCAGTCCTTGGACCGTGAGCTGGTATATAAACTATATATTGCTCTACGCAACCATGCTAAAAAAAGAAATATTTACACGCGGGGACTGAAAAGTGGGAAACTGGATTCCCGCCGTCTGTATAGAGCCCCGATAAACGGGGAGATCTTCTGCTATAAGAAGCAAGAACTTGAAATGAATAGCGAGGTTGTGTTGCTGGTTGATGCGACCGGTTCTTTGGGCGGGCCCAAATGGAGATTGGTGCAAAGAATTTACCACGCCCTTTACGAGGCGGTAAAAAGCTTTAATAAAAATACCAGAATTTTTTGCTATTCCGAGGTTAGAGGGGAATGCACGCTCACGGAACTCACCCCTAAACACGGGATGCATCATACCGTGATTCCCCGAGGGAGGACTGCATCGGCCGAGGCCATTATCGCCACGGCTTTGATGCTGGAAAAAAGCGCCCGGCGACCGTTCATTATTCATCTGACAGACGGAGCATCCAATTGGGGCAATGAGGTTAAACACGCGATTAAATACTGTAAACGCAAAAAGATCAACCTCAAAACGCTCGGTTTTGGCTGCTCACCCAGCAATAAGACAGCCTTAAAAGAAGAATATGAAAATCAGGTTGTGTTTGTGGACGGCTTAAAGGAACTGCCAACGGAATTCGCCAGTTTATTGGCCAACACCACGTATCTATGATTGGAATATAAACGGAAACGGTCGCTTGAGTGGCCTAAGAAATTGGTTCTTTATGCGGAGGGGGGATATTATGTCGACTGCAGAGGCACAGCTTGAAAACATCAAAGAACCGCTCATCACGAATATTCAACGCTATTCTCTTCAAGACGGCCCGGGATTTAGAACGACAATTTTTCTTAAGGGATGTCCCTTGAGATGTCCCTGGTGTCATAATCCAGATACCCAACTGACCAAAAAGGAAATCAGTTACTATGCTGAAAAATGCATTGGGTGTGGGCGCTGTGCGGAGCGTTGCCCTACTGGGTCAACTTATATTGAGCAGAGGGGGCAGGAAGCGTTTCTCAAGTATGACCGATCAAAGTGTATCGGTTGCGGCAAGTGTGCCGATGCCTGCTTGACAGGGGCCAGAGACATTGCAGGCCGGGAAATGCCCATGGCGGAAATCATTCGCGAAGCGGCTGCTGACAATATGTTTTTCTTCAATTCCGGGGGTGGGGTCACCATCAGCGGGGGAGATCCAATGATGTTCCCTGAATACACTTTGGAATTGGCCAAGAACCTGCGCCAAGAGGGTCTTCATGTCGCTTTGGAGACATCAGCCTTCGGCCCCTGGCACCATCTCCAACCCTTGCTACAATACGTCAATTTATTCTTAATCGATATCAAAGCAATGGATGCTGAAAAGTATAAAAACATCATTAAAGGGAATTTAGATGTAATCTTAAACAACTTTGAAAACCTAGTTAAGGCTGGAGCGGCAGTAAGGGCCAGGCTGCCCATGATTCCTGGATTTAATAACAGCCAACGTGATTACGAAGCATATACGGAGTACCTCGGTAAATTTGTCGGAAGAATTGAGGCCGTGGATCTCTTGCCTTTTCATAGCTATGGAGAGAAGAAATATCAATTGTTGGGGCGAATGGAGAGCTATCAGTATCTCAATGTCAACTCGATGGAGGCTAAAGAATTAAAGCCGTTTATTAAAATGCTAATTGAAGCCGGTTTTGTAGCAGGAAAAAGTCTTACCGTCGGGGGCTTAATCGGAGTGAATAAATAGAAATTGGCAAGCTGCCTTCTTTAATGATCCAAGTTCTTTTGCTCAAGATTATTGGCGAAAGAAGGGGTGCGGGATGAAAGGAAAGCGTCGCTTAATCAATGAAATCTTAGAAATCGAACAACAAATGTTGGCGTTGGTGTCGAGCCAGGAAAGAGCTGTCGTTCATGACAAGCCCGAGACTTTTAAGGTGGTTAGGGAATGCAGCTTCGAGCTTTGGTCAGTGCAAGCATTACAGTCATACCTGTTGGACCTAAAAAATGCTCAAAGCAAAGGGATTAACTTGCTTACGCTCAAATACGCCCGTATGGATGACCTAGTCCCGCCTATGAATGCAGATCCTCTGATAGATAATATTATTCAGATCGAATCGAGCTGGGAGGCGGAGGCTAAGAAGAGATATCCAAATATATTTAGAGATGCCTCCTGCTTTGATGAAGAGGATCGTGAAAGATCATTGAGATACTTGCGAGCAGAATTTGAAACCTTCTCCAACCAGACCCTTTCTTACTATTATATCAATCAGCTGGAAGCACTCAGAGAAAACAGAAACCTTGTGGAAGAAGCTTTAACGTCAATTTTCCAGCGCATCGGTTATCTGAACTTGGAGGAAGTGAATCTGTTTTTTGACCCGGACCGTAACTTGTTTGTTCCGGAGCAGGGTTACTAATTTGTAATGGAGGTGCGCACCATGAAATGCATCGAATGTGGTTATACCGGTCATATGAATGAGTTTACACGCATTAGCAGCGGGATCTCTTGTTGTTCTGGAATACATATGCGTAGATGTCCGAAATGCAATACCCCTTCACCTTGTAATCCTTTGATCGAAGAAATTTATGCCGAGAAACAAGAGCGGGATAGTAGCGAGCTCGAGTTCGAATTTGAATAAATTTTTAGGAATTTATTTAGGAAAAGTTGAATAAAAAACTAGGTTCAGGACCACAATCGTGGTCTTTTTTTCTTGTGTGTGAGCAAAAGTGATGATTCCTACCATCAGCGATGAACATTGCCATCAGAATTAGTTTATATAACAATTCGACAGAATATACTTTTTCCAGTCTTGAGTGATGATAGAAATCATCAAATGGTTTTAAGAACAATATAAATATTCCGAAAATATTAGATATTTGCCCATGTGTTGGGATTGGAATGGATCTTGCAACTGTTCTCTTAGCAAAACGGCTCCTAAATTGTAAAAACCATGAGTCAGATGTTCGGACAACTGGAGACGAGAAATTCGAGCAAACTGAAACAGGAGGTTGGAGCAATCGGTGACACCAGGGTGGCCGTAAGGGTAAAGGAGGGGAAAGATATACATTGAAAAAGAAATTGGTTTGTAGCCGTCTAACTTAGCCTATGGTTCTCTAACTAATAAAAGAATGGAGATGTTAAAATGAGCGAACAAATTCTAGTAGATGCAAGCGGGCCGACTTTTTTTCATCCTGATTTGTTTGTTGTTCCGGCAGATGGCGAAGCGCCTTACCTCTTAGGGTATAAATGTGAAGATTGTGGTAAGGTATGGTTTCCTAAGTTGGAAATATGTCCTGAGTGCTGGACGGACTTAAAGCAGATCCGCTTGAGCAGAACCGGAAAACTTTACAGTTATTCCATCATTCATGTAGGACAAAGAGGGATTAAAGCGCCTTATGCAGTGGGGTATGTAGATTTTCCGGAAAATGTCCGAATTTATGCGCAATTGGCAATACCGCACGATCAAATCAAGCTCGGTATGGATGTCGAAGTTGTCCAAGGAGTGGTGCGCATGGATAAAAACGGCGATCCGGCCATGATTAGTTACATGTTTAAAGCCGTTGAATAACTGACGTACATGAAATGAAATAGGCGGATTAGCAAAGTAACCCGCCCCTTCCCGAACCGTACAAGCGACTTTCACCGCATACGGCTCTCCATATTCCAAATGGGTTATCGTCGTTTTAGCTGATTAAGCTGAAACCTGTCGGCTTCGACCTTGGCAAAACAGTGTGCGCAAAGGGGTATCTGACGCCGGTTGATGTCCAGCATGACAGTGACAATCGGTGAATAGGGCTTGTCGAGCTTCTTCTTCGCTTTCCTGTGATACATGCTTACATTGGAATGCGGATTACCGCAGATGTAGCAGACATGGGCAAGCGGGTCCATCAAGCTGTACATGGGCAGGAAGAAGAACGATTTAACTGCCGACTTGATTTTGGCGAAGAAGTCCTTTTGCCTCGCAAAAGATTTGTACAGTGCCAGACTGACTGAGCAGGCTTTACCTTTGGCATTTTGGTAATTGACCGTAAGAGCTCTGCCGTACCGGGCGAACACTTTCTTCATGCTGATGTCGAATTTGCGCGCCAGCGTTTTAGCCATTGAAAGCTGCACAATGTATTGGATGCGCGCACCCTTATAGAAGTTGGCGCAGCCACGCTGCCCGGTCAGGAGTCCACGAAGTACCTGGTTGCCGTACTTGATGATTTCTTCCGGAGATTCTCTAAGGAGGCGAGTGATACCAATGGGGTAACCGTTGTTTGTACACATACCGTTTTCACGTAGCTTTTTCAAAATACCATCCATATTCATGTAGATACGGAGGGCTGGGTCAAAAGGGTTGCTTTGAAATTTGCTGTGTTTGACAGAGCCCTTGCGGATGATATATCCGAGAAAGGTCACGTCATGATCTGCGGCATGTGTGATTTTGGTTTTCTCGTCGCTCAACCTCAGACAGAGTTCACTTTTTAAGAACTCCTTGATTTTCTGCTTCAAGTCAGCTGCATAGGCCTTGGAAGCAATCAGGCCAATCAGAAAATCGTCAGCGTAGCGCACATACCTCACTCTGCGGAAATTGGGGTCGAATCTGTCACCGGACGGGAGGTTTTCTATTTCACACTTCAGGTGCTTAATGGTTTTCAGGTCGCTGCCGTTGCTGACCGCCTTTTTGTATTGGTATCTTGCCTTGGCGTATTCAGGGTTTTGCCTGCGGTAGTCACCTGTGGTGTCCGTCTCGATAATGTTTTCCATAAATCTGTCCAGCTTATCGAGATAGATGTTGCAGAGTATGGGGCTGCAACAAGAGCCCTGGGCGTTTCCGATTTTGGTTCCATGGTAAATGTGCTGCATGTCGAAATAACCGGCCTTGAGTATCTTATTGATAAGCCGGATGAAACGTTCGTCGCTGATACGCTCCCGAAGTATCGTTTCCAGTGTGCGATGGTCAATTTCATCAAAGCAGGCGGAGATATCCCCCTCAATAAACCAAATCGTACCTCTCCACGTCTCCACCTCGGCTATGGCGCTTTGAGTGGACCGTTTTGGCCGGAAACCGTGAGAGAGGTTAGAGAAGGTAGGTTCGTAGATGCACTCCAGGATAATGCGGACTGCCTCCTGAACGAGCTTGTCCTTTCCGTTTGGAAAGCTGAGCTTGCGCATTTTACCATTGCGTTTAGGTATCATCGTTGTTCTGTTTGGCTGAGGCTGGTAGGACTCGTCACGCATGGAGGTGATAAGTTCCGTAATCCATTCCTCGCAGAAGCCATGCAGGGAGGTGCCATCAGCGCCGGAGGTCTCCGCGCCGTCGTTGGACTTAACGGAGTTGTAAGCGATAATGTACAGGTCTCTGTTGTAGAACAACCGGTAAAGGTCACCGTTGACGTAGCAATGGTCGGCATTGTTTCGACGGCGATAACCTTCCAATCTTTCCACAAGTTTTGATTGCTCCATTCAAAGCAACTCCTTTCAAAATTGGAAGTTGGAATACTGCCCCCCTTCACCATGTGCCTTTCATTACAGAAGGCCGTTGGGCTACTTTTAGGGCTCTCTGCCATATGCCGCCGAGAACGGCACTTAGGCAGGTCACGTTTGACAGCTCCATATAGTGTCTCCATACGTAGGTATCCGGTTGGTCGTTACCCTGCTTACCGCAGGTGCGTCAATAGGCCTGCTTATACCCAATCCTTCTTATATTGGGTATACCCATTGATACCGGAGTTTACATCCGGCAGCGTTCCAAAGCCACGGACCCGGATTCAGCCCACAGGCTTTACCATATATGGCCTGACTCGCCAGGCTACTCGACAGCATCTGCTGTCTAATCCTGACTTTACCGACATGCTGTTGTTCCCCAGAGGCTTTCGCATGAGGTAAGTCGGTTGTCTTACATCGCATCGCAGGAGCGATGATTTCTGGGAAATGTATATGAAGCGCACAACGTGCGCACTGAAGGAGGATTAACTCATGAGAGAGGTATATGTGATTGGAGTCGGCATGACTCCCTTCGGGAAATTTCCGAATAGACCTTATTATGATCTGGGAAAAGAAGCGGTTGTTAAGGCAGTAAAGGACGCAAATGTAGATAAGCGGGAGATCCAGGCAGGATATGTGGGCAATGTTAAAGCAGGCATGGCACCCGGTCAAAAGGTTTTCAAAGAATTAGGCATGACCGGCATGCAAATTGTGAATGTAGAAAATGCATGTTCCAGCGGTCAAACCGCTCTTAATCTGGCTTACACGGCAGTTGCCAGTGGCCAATATGATATGGTGATGGCGGTAGGAACTGAGAACTTGACCGGTGGCAGGACCGGCGGAGAAGCCTTAGCTCCTGATCAGGATGACATTGAGGGTATTCTGGGTAATGTGATGCCAGGGATCTATGCCATGCGTGCGCGCAGGTATATGGAGCAATATGGTGCGACGGATGAAGACTTAGCCCTGGTAGCGGTTAAGAATCACAAGCACAGTTCGCTTAATCCATATGCCCAATATCGTAATCTGGTGACAGTAGAGGAAGTTTTAGCCTCGCGCAAGGTGGCTGAACCGTTTACTCTTTTACAATGCTGTCCGGTAGCAGACGGAGCAGCCGTTGCGGTTGTTTGCTCTAAAGAAAAGATGCTGCAGCTGGGGGCGAAGGGCGTCAAGATTGAAGCTTCCATTCTGGTTTCCGGGTTGTTCAAGAATCAACCCAGTGATATGACGATCCCGGAGATTACCCAGCGCGCGAGCCGATTAGCGTATGAAATGGCGGGCATCGGACCGGAAGATATCAATATGGTGGAGTGTCATGATGCCTTTACGATCGCAGAATTTCTCTACTACGAAACCTTAGGCTTTTGCGGCAAAGGGGAAGCGGCATCGTTTTTGCGAAGCGGGCAAGCGGAATTAGGCGGCAGGCATGTGTTTAGTGTCCGAGGAGGTTTATTATGCATGGGACACCCTCTCGGTGCTACCGGCGTAGCCCAGACGGTCGAAGCGGTCTGGCAGCTGCGGGGGCAGGCTGGAGATAGGCAGATCCAAGGAGCAAAGACTGCCATGATCCATATCACAGGAGGCGGAGTATCCGGGATGGATAACGCGGCCTGCGGTGTTCATATTTTTTCAGTCTAAGTGACCTGATAGTAGGCGAAAGGAGAACTTCTTATGGCGATCAAAGATAGGGTTGCCCTAGTCACCGGCGCTGGTAGCGGAATCGGTGAGGTCATCGCGAAAACGTTTGCCCAAGACGGGGCTACAGTCGTCGTCAATGACGTGAATGCGGAACAGGCGAACCGGGTAGCGGAGGAGATCACGAAAAACGGTCAGCGCGCGTTGGCATTTGCCTGCGATGTTTCAAACAAGGCCCAGGTAACAGAGATGTTTAAAACTGTTAAGGATACATTCGGACGGATTGATATTCTCGTTAATAATGCGGGGATTGATAAAGCCAAGGGAATCGTTGGCATAGCAGAAGAGGATTGGGACCGTATCATTAATGTCAACCTTAAAGGACAATTCTTATGTTGTCAGGCCGCAGCTGCCATGATGAAGGAGCAAAATTATGGCCGGATTATAAACATTTCTTCTCGTGCTTGGTTGGGAGGAGTTGGACAGACTTGCTACTCCGCGTCAAAGGGCGGGGTGATAAGTTTGACCAGAACATTGGCTCAGGAATTGGCCAAGAATCAAATTACGGTGAACTGTATTGCCCCGGGGATTATTGAAACCCCACTCTTTACCAACCTTCCGGAGGAAACCAAAGCGAATCTAATGAAAATGCAGCCAACCGGAACAATTGGTAAACCCAAAGACATTGCCCACGGGGCTGAGTTTTATGCAGATGACGAAGCGGGCTACATCACCGGTCAAGTAATCTATATTTGCGGTGGTAAGAGTATTTTCAGTTCTCTTTCTGTCTAGTCTTAGTGTAAAAATGGGGGTGGCAACATGCATTTTGATAATCGCGTGGCCATGATAACCGGTTCAGGCGGCGGAATTGGTGAAGGAGTGGCCAAAAGATTGAGCGAACATGGGGTTCGCGTGGTAATCAACGACGTCGACCAGGAAAAGGTAGACCGGGTGGTTCAGGAAATTAACAACAGCGGCGGGGAATCCATGGGTATCGTAGCCGATATAACCAAGCTTGAGGATGTCCAAAAAATGTTCAAAGCGATCATCGAGCGCTTCGGCAGAATCGATATCCTGGTCAACAACGCGGGGATTGCCAAAGACCGTTCCATTAAGAAAATGACGGTGGAAGATTGGGATTCAGTCATATCGGTGAATCTCAAGGGGCAATTTCTTACCAGCAAAGTTGCTTCCGAGTACATGCGGGAGCAAAACTACGGCCGGATCGTAAATATCTCCTCCCGAGCCTGGTTAGGCGGACCGGGTCAGGCCAATTATGCGGCCTCTAAAGGGGGGGTTGTAAGCCTTACCAGAACCTTAGCTTTAGAACTCGGGAGAAAAGGGATCACAGTGAATTGCATCGCCCCCGGTATCATCGAAACTCCCTTGTGGCAAACTCTTCCGGGGGAAGTGCAAGAACGGCTGCTCAAAGCACAGCCCACTGGGAAAATCGGTTCTCCAAAAGATATTGCCCATGCGGTCGCATATTTTGCCTCTGATGACTCAAGTTATGTTACCGGGCAAACCATTTTCGTTTGTGGTGGAAAAAGCTTATTTGCCAATATCGGCTAGGTAAGAAATGAGGCGAAAGGGGGGAATACAGATGAACCAAGCTGAGGGAAATATTTTTAATAACCTGAGGATCGTTGAACTTGCCGGTGAGCTGGGAGCTTACACAGGCAAACTGTACGCGGATTTAGGGGCTGAAGTGATTCGAGTGGAGTCGCTTGAGGGAGATCCGACTCGACGGGAAAAACCGTTTTATAAAGACGTACCCGGAACTGAAAACGGTTTAAGATACCAATACCTTAACACCAATAAAAAAGGGATCGTTTTGGATATCACTACTCCCGAGGGTAAGGAGGCTTTTCTTAAACTGATCCCAACGATAGATTTGCTCATTGAGAGTTTTGCCCCGGGGTATCTTGAAAGCCTGGGTTTGGGCTATGAAACATTGTCTTCGCTTAACCCTAAACTTGTGCATACTGCCATAACACCGTATGGCCAGTACGGCCCGTATAAGGATTATCCCTACTCTGATTTAACGACCATGGCCATGGGCGGAATGCTTTTCCTGGCGGGGGCCGACAATGACAAGCCTGCCTTGGCTCCGGATAAACAGTCCTTTTTCCAGGCTGATCTCTATGCTGCCTTGGGCAGTATGCTCGCGGTAATGCATGCTGATTTAACTTCCGAGGGTCAATTCATTGATGTCTCGATCCAGGAAAGCGTCGCCACAGCTCTGGAGAATGCGATCCAAACCTACGATTTAGAGGGGCGGATTCGCCGGGCAGCGGGTGCGGTAGAGGCAGGGTATGGAACCTATACTTGCCAGGACGGGCATGTGTATGTGATGGCAGCGATGGGCCGAAATACTCATCTCTGGGATCCGTTGGTGAAGTGGCTGCTTGAAGAAAAGATTCCCAATGCTGAGGTTTTACAGGGCGAAGAATGGCAGGAACCGGATTACCGCAAAAAGGAAGAGGCTAAGGATGTATTCAAAGAGATATTCGAGCAGTTCTCCGCGAGGTATCCTAAAAATGTACTGTATGAAGAAAGCCAGAAACGCAACGTGGTCATTTACCCAGTGAATAACGCCAAAGATGTATTAGAAAACTTCCAGCTGTATTACCGCAATTACTTTAGAGAGATGTATTCAGAATCTATTAAGGGAAAGCTTACTTACCCGGGGCCACCTTATTCTTTAGAAAAGTTGCCATGGGCGTTAAAATCTTCAGCTCCGGCGTTCGGGCAGCATACGGTTGAGGTCTTGTCAGAACTCGGTTATTCCATCGAAGAGATTAAATCCATGGGGGAACGAGGTGTCAGCTATGCTAAGTAAAAGGCCTTTGGAAGGGATAAGGGTTTGCGATTTTTCCTGGGTTGGGGCAGGACCCTATACCACACGCTTGCTGGCAGAATACGGAGCAGAAGTGATTCGACTTGAAACAAAAACAAGACCGGAAATTCTACGCTTGACAGGTCCGTATAAAGATGGCATACCCGGCATTGAGCGCAGTGGTTACTATAGCAATCGTAATCCGAATAAGAAAAGTATAGATATCAATATGAAACACCCTAAGGCAAGGAACCTGGTTATTAAACTGATTAAGGTAAGCGACATTGTCATTAATAATTTTACTTTAGGGACAATGGAAAAATGGAACTTGGGTTACGAAGACGTAAAGAAAATAAAACCGGATATCATTTACGTGACGATGCCAACCCAGGGTTCGACTGGTCCTCACCGGGACTTTATGGGATTTGGGGCAACCATGAGTGCCTTGGTAGGTATAAATTATCTTACCGGTTTTCCAGACAAGGAGCCTTTCGGCACGGGAACTAACTATCCGGACCATGTGCCTAACCCGGCGCATACAGCTTTTGCCATCACGGCAGCCCTATGGTACCGGCGCAAAACAGGACAAGGACAGTTAATTGAAGTAGCCCAAACAGAGACAGCTTTGGCAGTGCTGCCCACAGCAACTATGACTTATGCAGCTAATGGCACGATCCTAGAACGAATGGGCACTCGTGACTTAAACGCAGCTCCTCACGGAGTCTACGCAACTCAGGGCCGGAGCAGGTGGATTGCCATTGCTGTTTTCAATGATGATGAATGGGAGAGGTTAAAGAACGTTATGGGAAACCCCACGTGGGCTGACAGCGAAATGTATATCACCCTGGCGGGCCGCTTGGCCAACCAGGATGAACTAGACCGGATGATGGAAGCTTGGACCCAGCAGCATGAGGCTTATCAATTAATGGAGCTGTTGGTTAAGGCCGGGGTTAGAGCCGGAGTGGTGCAGAATTCCAAAGATCTCCTAGAGGATCCCCATTTACATGAGCGCGGTTATTGGATTTACCTAAATCATCCCATGATGCGGCGGCATGTCTATAATAATTCGCCGGTCCGTTTGACGCGAACTCCTGCCCAAATAAGCGCACCTGCTCCGTTGTTGGGAGAACATACGGATGAAGTCTTAAGAGAAATTTTGGGTTTCAAGGAACAAGAGATTATCGGCTTAAGGGAAGAAAAAGTGATTGGCTAATTTGCCAAAGAACAGGGGGAGACAAATGGACTTCAGGTTACCCGATGAATACCTGGAATTAAAGAGAATGGTTCGAAAATTTACCGAAACGGAACTGTTCCCTTTAGAAAATAATGTTGTTGAGCGCGAGGCGGCGAGAGGCTTTACGGATGCGCCATCGATTTCGCCGGAAGAAGAAGAATACCTAAAACAAAGAACGAAGGAATTAGGCCTCTGGGGGATTGAAGTTCCCGAAGAGTTTGGCGGGCAGGATCTTGGTGCACTGGCTAAGGTGATTGTCGTAGAGGAAATGAATCGCTCGATTGTTCAATTTACCCTGCCGCCCGATGCTCCGAATCTCAACCTTTTACAGTCATGCTGTAATAAGGACCAATATGATAAATATCTGGTTCCCTATGCCAAGGGAGAAAAACGGTCTGCTCTGGCGATGACCGAGCCTAATGCCGGGTCGGACGCTGCTGCAATTCAGACGCGGGCGGAGTACAAGAACGGTAAGTGGTATCTGAACGGAACCAAATCTTTTATCAGCTTTGCTCCGAAAGTGGATTTCTTTATTGTCATTGCGGTTTCTGATAAGGAGAAGGGGAAAAAAGGTGGGTTTACGGCATTCTTAGTAGACAAAGGCACCTCTGGACTCCAGATCGTTCGCAATGTTAATACCATAGGGGATATGTTCGCCTATGAACTCGTCTTGGAGGACATCGAGCTGGACCCCAGCCAGGTTTTAGGCGAGGTTGGAAATGCTTTTATTCCGTTGCAAAACCGGTTTGGGGTTCGAAGAATGGAGCTGGCCGCCCGTTGCTTGGGTTATGCTGACCGTCTCATTCAGTTGATGATTGAGCAGGCCAATGTCAGGACAACGTTTGGCAAGCCCTTGGCAGGCCGGCAGGCTGTCCAGTGGTGGATCTCAAATTCAACCATGGAACTGCATGCGGCTCGTCTCATGGTCTATCACGCCGCTTGGAAGGTAGACCAGGGCTACAAGGACATGCGCAAAGAAGCGGCCATGCTCAAAGTATATGCGACCGAAATGCTTAGTAAAATAGCGGATCGGGCGATCCAAGTGCATGGAGGTCTTGGGCTCACCAAAGAAATGCCAATTGAATATATTGCTCGGTTGGTGCGCGTTTTCCGGATTATTGAGGGTCCTTCTGAAATTCACAGATGGCTCTTGGCCAGGGAGATCTTAAAAGACGGTAAACCTTACGAAATGTATAAGTAGAGTGCAGGGATAAGAAAGGAGTTTGAAAAAATGGGTGTACTTTTTAGTAAAGAAGGTCATGTTGCCTATATTACGTTAAATCGGCCCGAGCAATTAAATGCGTTAGATCCTGACTCTTGGAAAGAACTCCATGAAATCCTGAGATCGGCCAAAGATGATCCGGAAATCCGCGTACTTGTCTTAACCGGTGCCGGGGAGAAGGCGTTCTGCACCGGATCAGATCTTAAGAAAACCATGCCGCCGCAAACGAGTTTTGCATCCACCTATTTTGATGAGGACAATTTGCTGGCCCCGATGGAAATGTGGAAGCCTATAATTTGTGCAATTAATGGCTATGCTATTGGTGGCGGGCTGGAAATGGCCTTGGCTTGCGATATTCGTATTGCCTCCGATAAAGCATCCTTTGGGCTCTCGGAAGTCAAAGTAGGCAGTCTGCCGGGATTGGGAGGAACCCAGCGCCTGATCAGAGCCATTCCCAAGGCTGTTGCCATGAAAATGCTTCTGACAGGGGACAGAATTGATGCTAATGAAGCACATCGGATTGGGCTTGTCAGTGATGTGGTTCCCGCAGACAAGTTAATGGAAACGGCGAAAGCAATGGCAGAAAAGATAGCGTCCAACGCACCTTTATCTGTAAAGGCTGCCAAACAAGCCGTGGTCATCGGGGGAGATTTACCGGTCAAGCAAGGCTCCCAGCTGGAAGGTTTGCTTTGGGGAATACTGCGTGATTCCGAAGATAGGATAGAAGGGCGTAAAGCCTTTGCTGAAAAAAGGCCTCCTGTTTATAAGGGAAGATAAGGCTTAATAGATAATTAGCCATTCTTACCCGGAGTTTTTCTATCCAAGGTTCAGAATATTCCTGAAGTCTTAACTTAAAATGCTAGGTTTAGGCCATAAAAAATATACAGTGGTTAGTTTTAAAGGGGGGTTACAAAAATGGCAGATGCAATTAAGATTCTGGCACCGGTAAACCGTGACCAGATTAGATTCCTTAAAGCAGGTGATAATGTTCTGATTAGTGGTTCGGTATACACCGGAATGCATACGGTACAGCAGAAACTGGTAGAAACCCTAACCCGCGGGGAGCAGGTAAATGTTGATTTGCGTAATCACCTCTTCTATTTTGTCGGTCCAACCCCAGCAAAACCTGGGCGGGTTATCGGCTCTGCCGGTCCGGAAGCAAGCGGTTGGATAGATAAGTATTCGCCACAGTTACTTGCTCAAGGACTTTCGGGAATTATTGGCACATGGGTATATACCCCTGTTGTGATTGATGCTGTTCGAGAGCATGGTGCGGTCTATTTTGGAGCAATTGGAGGGGTTGGTGCATTATACTCTAAACGTATCGTTTCTACGGAAGTGGTAGCCTATCCTGAACTTGGACCTGAGGCCATATACCGTATTGAACTCGAATCTTTCCCGGCTGTTGTAATAATAGACAGTCAGGGAAATAACTTATACGAAAGTGCCAAAGCCAAGTATAGAAGAATTTAGTTTAGCTGGGGGTAATATGACTGGGAAACAGGAACTCATTCGAAAGATTATAGATATTGAGTGGGATATGTTTAGGAATGTGCCCAATATCGGTGGAACTGCAGTTTGCCAAGAAGATATGAATACTTTTAAGATTATGCGCCTTAGCCAGGCTATGAGTTGGTCAGAGGCTGCTCTAGCAAGCTATCTGATTGACCTCACTGAGGCCCAGGAGAGCATAAGAAACCTCTTAACAGAAAAATACGCACGTATGATGAAATCAACTTCTCCCTTGGAGTATGCCTTAATTGAGCATTTACTCCCACCAATGGCTATTGAACATCTTGTGTTGATAGAGAACATCGTCAAGCTTGTTTTGGAATGGGAACAGGAACTGTTAGAAAGGTTTCCTAACCTTCTCAAAAGGGGTAGGCCCATTTACAGCACAGATGATGCACCGGGTATAACGTCTGTTGAAACGTATCTGCGCGGAGAACTTTCCACTTATTCTTTACGTACTCTAAAGCTTTATTATGAAAACGTTTTAAAGCAAAAATATGAAAATATTAATGGTTCAGAAATTACTCTAAATTATATTATTAAACATTATGGTTTCAATTCCCTGGAAGAGGCTAATCAAAAACTTAAAGATACTAGATGGGAAAGATGATCCCAGCTTCTACCTTGTAACAAAAAGACGCAGTTTTTGGAAATGTGGACAACAGGTTTGGCGAGCTATGAAAAAAGAAGTAAGAGGCATAAAAGCTTAATTAGGGGTGGTAGCAATGTCCGATGGGCATAAAGTCAACCAGGAAAGTATACAGGGAAATATAGGGATAAGGGAATTTGAAGGGAATTTTAAGAAATTAATCACAGTTTTAGCCGTTGCATTATCTTTGTTTCAATTATACACTGCTGCTTTCGGTATCTTCAAAAATTCCATTGTTCATAGGGCTGTTCACTTAACTTTTATTATGGTGCTCTTCTTCTTGCTCTATCCAAGCAACAAGAACTTAGCCAAAAGCAGGATATGGTTGTTTATTGATGCTGTGATCGCTACTTTAGCCTTGATCAGTGTGGGATATATCGCAGTTTTTTACGAGCAAATTGCTGAGAGAATCGGAAATTTACAAGGTCTCACTCAATTTGATTATGTTATAGGGATGATTGTCATTGTCTTGGTCCTTGAAGCGACCAGACGAACCAACCACATTTTTTTAGGATTAATGATACTAGCCTTAGTTTACATGGTTTACGGACCGTACTTTCCGGGATTATTCGCTCATCCCGGTATTGGCTTAGAACGTTTAATATATCTACTAACATACTCATCAGAAGGAATATTTGGGACTGGACTCGCGGTGTCTTCGACCTACCTGTATCTATTTATCTTATTTGGAGTATTTTTAGGCAAGACCGGAGTCACAGATTTTTTCGTCAACTTTGCATTATCATTAGTGGGGCGTTTCGCAGGAGGGTCTGCCAAAGCAAGTGTGATAGGAAGCTCTTTAATGGGAACAGTGTCAGGAAGTTCAATAGGCAACGTGGTTGCATCAGGAACTTTTACAATTCCCATGATGAAAGCAGCGGGTTTCCGCAACCATGTCGCGGGGGCAGTTGAGGCAGTTGCTTCTAGTGGTGGACAACTTATGCCTCCGGTCATGGGTTCGGCAGCATTTATAATGGCTGAGATCACAGGAGTATCATATGGGAAGATTGCCCTAACAGCTCTTATTCCGGCGATAATCTATTATGTTAATATCTTTGCTGTAATTCACTTTGAGGCTGTTCAACATGGCTTGAAAGGATTGCCGAAGGATGAAGTCCCTAGACTAAAGCACGTGCTCAAAACTTCAGGGTACTTAATAATTCCTGTCTTAGTGTTGATTTATATGCTCATGATTCGGGGATACACGGCAACAAAGGCGGGGTTTGTGGCAATTATCGCCTCTATTTTGGTTACGTATTTACGCAAGGAAAACCATTTTAGTTGGAGAGACTTTTTACATGCTTGTGAAAAAGGTGCTCGCTCTGCTTTAGAGATCGCGATACTTTGTGCAGGAATAGGGATAATTATTAGTGCAGTTGTCCTGACTGGACTCGGTATGAGGTTTTCAAGCATTGCTATGAGTCTAACGGGTGGAGAGTTAATCCCGGTATTATTTATGGGGATGATTATCAGCATTATCCTAGGCATGGGGATGCCTACGCCTGTAGTGTACATGTTAATGGCTATGTTTACTGCGCCTACCATGGTGCAGATGGGTGTTCCGCTGCTGGCAGCTCATCTTTTTGTATTCTACTATGCCATCTTATCCGGACTTACTCCTCCAGTTTGTATTGCCGCAATTGTTGCGGCAGGGATTGCAGATGCGAATTGGCTTAAAACCGGATTGACTTCATCCAGATTTGCCTTGACTGCCTTCATCATTCCCTATATGTGGGTCTTCGGTCCCCAACTTCTAATGGTTGGTACTTGGTATGAGGTGCTTATTGCCTTTGTGCTTGCTTGTATAGGAACTGTAGCGATGGCAGGGGCAGTTCAGGGGTGGTTGATAGAGAAGACTAGTGTTATAGAAAGATTAATACTAGCTATCGCTGGATTATTAATGATCAAACCTGGGTGGGTTACAGACGGGATAGGTTTAGCTTTGCTTGCTCTAGTTATGGCTTTCCAATGGAAAGCTCGAAAAACTGAAACATTAGCCATATAGCTGTAATAGGCATTGACGCATAGATTGATGTGATTTTGGCGGTGTGATTACCAACGATTTATCAAAAGATTATTAAGATGATTGGAGGAGAAATTAATGAAATTAAAACGGTTATCAATAGTCATTTTGCTTGCCCTTACCTTCATGATTTACGGGTGCGGCTCTTCGACCAGCGCAGATAACGGAGTAAAAACTGTACAATGGGCTTTAGGGACTTCTGGATCAGGCTCATCACCCTATGTCATGGGTGGGGTGTTAAGCGATGTTGTAAATAAAAATTATAAAGGTCTCAATATTTCCCCGCAAGTCACAGCGGGCTTTGAAGAAAATGTTGGTTTGGTAGCCAACAAAACGATAGCGGTCGCAGAAGTTAATAATAGCCAAATGATTAAAGGGTATGAAAAGTATCAAGACATAAGGGGATTATTTAACTTTCAGATAATGCCTGTTCATGTTGTGGTTGATGCCAAAAAGAACATAAAAACCATCCAGGAACTCAAAGGGAAAAAGATTAATATTGGAGCCCCCGGACAAGTAACCAGAAAAATAGCCGAAGCTTTACTCGCTTCATATGGACTGACATCAAATGATTATAGTGCTGCCGCCCTTAGTACAGGAGAATCATTGGAGGCATTAAAGGATGGACAAATCGACGCCGGAATCGTAATATCTAATCCGCCAATGCCAGGGATAGCTGAGGCAGCAGTGTCTAAAGGGGTTGACTTACTGGCTATAGACGGGGAATTAGCTGCAAAATTTAACGAAGCGATGGGCCTAACCTTGGTACCAAGTGTAATTCCGGCTAACACTTATAAGGGAGTAGATCACGATGTTCACACGATGGCTGCTCCTGTTGTAATAATCGCCCATAAAGATTTGGATGCAGATCTTGTTTACGAATTTACTAAAACGGTTTGGAGTAATCTTGATAAATTAAAGGCGGCTCATGAAGGATTTAACTCACTTATGCTTGATCAAAGTGCAATTGCCGGATGGGATAAGGTTTCAATGCATCCCGGAGCGGAGAAATATTTCAAAGAAATTGGGATAATCAAATAGGTTTACTGTTCGCAAGCGGACAGTGTTAGTGAAATTCAAGGTGGTAATATATGGTTAAATGATACGCAGAGTATTAGTAAATTAAGGAAATTATACTTCTGAGCAAATTTCAATTAAATGTTATTGGGATGTTACTCGGGAAACTTAATAACATCCTCTTTTGGTTGTGTGTGATATAACTTTGCAACTGTTAGCCCTAACTAACAACCGTTCTAAAAAATTTTTGCCTGGAATTTAATATTTTATCAGAATTTACTGACGAAATAGCTCTAGCGTGCTATAATGTGACCATAGAGAAAGAGTGTTCATAATAGTAAACTACAAGGGGGGAAGTGCAGTGTACTTACCGGATTTCGACTACTATGCTCCGGATAGTGTGGCTGAAGCCTGCAGCCTATTAGCGGAGCACGGGCCTAAGGCTAAAATATTGGCAGGGGGAACGGATCTTTTACACAAGATGAAACACGGGGAGCTGGCACCCGAGGTGGTTGTTTCCCTGAATAACCTAAATGCCCTTAAAGAAATTAGATATGAGCAAGGTAGAGGATTAATTATCGGAGCCCGCGCAACACAAAATGATCTTGCCACTTCCCCGGTGATTCAAGAGAAGTACCGGTCTATTTCAGAGGCCGCGCATCATATGGCCAACAATCAAATCCGTCACATCGGAACCGTCGGGGGAAATATTGTGAATGCGGTGCCCTCGGCTGACCTGCCACCGATTTTGATGGCTTTAGGCGCGTTGATTCAATTAGTTGGTCCAACAGGGAAAAGAACGATGCTCTTGGAAGAGTTTTTCCTGGGTGTCCATCAGACCCGGATTCAAGGGGATGAAATCTTAACCGAAATTATCATTCCGGAGCAGGGCTTCACCGGCAGCACCTATATCCGCTTCGGTTTGCGCCGCTCCGGGGCTTTGGCGGTGGCATCCACTGCGGTGAGCGTCACCATGGACGGAGAAATCTGCCGCGGCTTAAGGATTGCCTTAGGTGCGGCCGCGCCGGTACCGATGCGGGCCCGGGCCGCGGAAGCGGTCCTGCTGAACCGGAAAATCACGGATGAACTGCTGGAAGAAGCCGGGGTACAGGCCGCCCAGGAAAGCCGTCCCCGTAACAGCATCCGCGGCTCGGAAGAATACCGCCGGGATTTGATCCGGGTATTAACCCGCCGGGCCTTGAAGAAGGCTATCACCGAGGGGCACGTGTAATTTATTAAGCTATTCATCAAAAGTCACTGATCTTTGCCCACTAAAACAATTCGTACAGGTCAGACCGGTGTTGATTCATATGGAAATGAGAGGGTGTGTATAATGGCCCAAGTGATAACAGATGCCCAAGGGGTGAAACGTTATCTGATCAATCTTAGTGTCAACGGCGATACCCATACTTTGATGGTAAAAGGAAATTCCCTTTTGGTCAATGTCCTGCGTGAAGACTTAGAATTAACCGGAACCAAAAAAGGATGTGAATTAGGAGACTGTGGTTCCTGTACCGTTTTAATGGACGGCAAGCCGGTCAATTCCTGCATGGTCTTGGCAGTGGAAGCGGAAGGACGCGCCATCACCACCATTGAAGGGGTTGCCCCCAATGATAAGCTTGATAAACTCCAGGAATCCTTTATAGATCATGCCGCGATTCAGTGCGGTTACTGCACTCCGGGTATGATCTTATCCGGCAAAGCGTTGCTTACCCGCAATCCGCATCCGACGGAAGAGGAAGTGCGGGAAGCGATTTCCGGTAATCTATGCCGCTGCACCGGGTATGTCAATATCGTCAAGGCAATTCTTGCGGCCTCAGAGCAGGAATAAAGAGGGGAGGGCGAATTACGTGTCTCTGGATGAACGCATAACCCCGGAACAAGCAGCAACTCAAGTAGGGACAGCTTCGGGGGAAAATAAAGAGTACTCCGTCATCGGGAAAAGTGTTGGCCGGATCGACGGCCGCGCCAAAGTCACCGGTCAGGCTAAGTATACCGGGGATCTTAAATTCCCAGGCATGCTTTATGGCAAGATTCTGACCAGCCCGCACGCCCATGCCCGTATCTTAAGCATCGATACTTCGGAAGCAGAGAAGCTCCCCGGAGTGAAAGCCGTGATTACCCACAAGGATGTGCCCAGCCTCAAATACGGGATTAGTCCGGCGCGCTGGGATGAAAATATTTTCTGTATCGATAAAGTCCTGTTTGTCGGGGACAAAGTAGCGGCTGTGGCCGCAGTGGATGAAGAAACCGTGTATAAAGCCCTTAAATTGATTAAGGTAGAATACGAAGTCCTGCCTGCCGTGCTTGACCCGCTTAAGGCCATGGATGAAGGCCAAGCCCAACTCCATGAGGACTACCCGCGCAACTTAAACACCGAGATTCACCAAAGTTTCGGAGATGTGGACAAAGCGCTGGCTGAGGCGTATCATGTACGTACGGATTACTTTGTGGGCCAGCGCGCCTACCAGAGCCCGATCGAGCCGCATTCCGCCATCTCTGTGTGGGAAGATGACAAGCTGACCGTTTATTCGAGCACCCAGTCTCCCCACTACTTCCAATATTATATCGCCCGTCAGTTTGGACTGCCCATGGGCAAGGTGCGGGTGCTTAAGACCCATATCGGGGGCGGATTTGGGGGGAAACTTGAACCGACCGGATTGGAGTTCGCCGGGGCCGTGCTGGCGAAATTGACCGGACGCCCCGTAAAAATGTTTTATGACCGTCATGAAATGTTTGCCCATAACCGGGGGCGCCACCGCCAATATATGAAGCTTTCCACCGGGGTCGATCAAAACGGCAAGATTCTGGGAGTACACGCTGACTTTGTCATGGACGGCGGAGCCTACACCAGCTTAGGAGTTGCCAGCGCATACTATGCCGGAGCCTTGCTCACCATTCTCTACGACTTCGACAACTATAAGTTTGACATGTACCGGGTCTATACCAATCTCCCGGCCTGCGGCGCCCAGCGCGGACACGGGCACCCGCAGCCGCGCTTTGCTTTTGAAAGCCATCTCGATAACATCGCCAAGGATTTGGGAATCGACCCGATTGAATTAAGGCTAAGAAATGCGCGCAAGGCTAACACTGTAACACCCAATGATTTTAAAGTAGAGTCCTGTGCCCTGACCGAGGCCATAGAAAAAGCGCGTGATATCTCCAATTGGAAACAAAAGCGCAGCCACCGCCCCCAAGGCCGGGGGATCGGGATCGGCCTGGGTGCCTTTGTCTCGGGTGCAGGGTATCCGATATACCGCACCAATTTGCCCCACGCCTCCGCGGTGATTAAGGTTAACGAAGACGGCAGTTCAGCCACCTTGTACACGGGAGCCGTGGACATCGGGCAAGGAAGTGACACCATTCTTTGCCAAATGGCGGCGGAAGCCATGGGTTATTCCTTTGCCAAGATGCAGATCATCTCAGCGGATACGGAAGCCGCACCACATGATTTCGGGGCTTATGCCAGCCGCCAGACCTTAATGTCCGGTTGGGCGGTCAAAGAGGCAGGGGAAGAAATTAAAGCTCAGCTTCTGAACACTGCGGCAGGAATAATGGGTTATGCTGTAGAAGAATTGGATTGTCGGGATGAACGGATATTCGTTAAAGACCAGCCGGAAATATCCAAGAGTTTTGCGGAAGTGGCCAAAGAATTTTTTGTAACCCAGGGGCCTCTGGTCGGGAAAGGTTCTTATACTCCTCCTAAGCTCGGGGGCAAGTTCAAAGGTGCTGCCGTTGGGACATCTCCGGCTTACAGTTTTGCGGCTCAGGTTACGGAAGTGGAAGTCGATGAGGAGACCGGGGAAGTGAAAATAGTAGAAGCCTGGGATGTGCATGACTGTGGCAAGGTGATAAACCCGGCGCTGCTTCACGCCCAGGTCCACGGCGCCTTTTATATGGGCATGGGGGAAGCCGTGTGGGAAGAAGTTAAATTTGACGATCAGGGCAGAATCCTGAATTCTAACTTAGCGGAATACCGGCTCCCCACGGCCTTGGATATGCCGAAGTTTCATTCGGAGCTGGTGGACAGTTATGAGCCTAATGCCCCTTGGGGGGTTAAGGAAGTTGGGGAAGGGGCTACGACTCCGACCATGGGTTCAATCTCCAACGCCATCTTTGATGCCATAGGAGTGAGGATAAGCTCCCTGCCAATGTCTTATGAAAAGGTTTGGCGGGCATTAAAAGAGAAGAGAAAACAGCAGACGACGTAATAGGATCTTTTTCTAATAAATGTGTTAATCTTAAGAGTCTTAAAGAAGTTTGAACGTGAAAGCAGGTGGCAAAAATGAGTGAGAAGATCGCAAAAGAAGGCAAAACGGGCAATAATAGTAATGGCGGCTATAGTGCACCCATCGTGTATAAAGCTTTTGCTATGCTGCAGGAAGTGGCCCAAAATCCGGGGTCTTTGGGAATAAGCGACCTCTCACGCCTGCTGAACATGAACAAGAGCACGGTATTTGGGGTTACTCAGGCTTTGCTTGATTTAGGGGCTTTGCGCCAGGATGGCACCAACAAAAAGTTCAAGTTGGGTCCGGCTTTAATTCAACTCGGAAATCAGTCTTTAGCAGGGATTAGTCTGCGCAGCCTGGCCCGGCCTTTCATGGTAAAGCTGGCGGAGGAGTTCAAAGAGACTGTATTCTTAGGAAGAATTGATGAATACGGGATCACAATTATTGAAAAGGCGGAGAGCCCGGCCGACTTGAAAGTTTCGGCTCCGGTAGGAGCCCGGATTCCTTTCTTCGCGGCGGCTGTGGCCAAGACTTTTCTGGCAAGCCTTGATGAGCCTCAACAGCGTCAGATTCTGCAGGAACGAACCCTACCCAAATTCACGGACAAATCAATTACGGATGAAGAAGAGTATGTAGCGGAATTAAAACGCGTGCGTGAAGCCGGCTTTGCCACAGACTTTGAGGAATATATTCACGGTGTGCATGCAGTGAGTGTTCCACTGCTCGATGCCCGTGGTTGGTTGATCGCAGCTATATGGGTGGTAGGCTTTAGCACAGCTTTTCCGGAGGAGAAAATGCTCAAGGTCGCTGCTGCGGCTAAAGTTGCCGTGGAAGAAATCAGATCGATGATGGAAGGGTCATAGGGAATTACAGAGGAGGCAGTTTGGGTGATCAGACTGGTGGTGATGGCAGCCGGACAGGCGATCCGAATGGGTACAGATAAACTGGCCTTGGCATGGCAGGAGACGACGGTTTTAGGATATGTCATTCAGGAAGCGCTTCAGGCTTTAGCGGAGTTCGGGCATGAAAGCGAACTGGTGGTCGTGGCGCGCAAGCCTCTTAGCACATACCTTACGCCTGCGGCCGAATCGCTGTTTCAGCGGTTGAGAGCGCATTGGCGCTTGCTCCCGGCACCGGTGCCGTTGGCACAAACGATCAGAACCGGACTGGAAGATATAAGCCACAACATTCTAGGAATTGGTTTTTTGCCGGGAGATCAAGTCGGGGTCAACCGGGCTGGGTTACACCAGCTGATGAATCACTTTGCTGACACAGAACCTGATGCCCTGATTCCGTTCGCGGGACCGGTGTCAGGTTCGCCGGTATTTTTTCAGCGCAAGCTGATCCCCTCCTTATCTTCCTTGGAAGGGGAGCAAGGGGGAAAAACTGTCCTGAAAAACTTTCAGGGAAGGATTGAATCTTACCCACTTGATTCTAGCTTTTTTACTGATTTAGATACACCGGAGGAGTATAATAGGTTTACGCGCAAATAAATCAATCAATGCTTTTAAGGAATGATGTAAATGACTGGTTTCCAAGCTAAGAAAACCAAAATCCTGCAGGGCCCCCTCATCCTAATTCGGGGGGCAGGAGAGCTTGCCACAGGGGTTGGGTGGACTTTGGCTAAGGCGGGGCGCCGTGTTATCATGACGGAAGTGAGCAAGCCGTTAATGGTGCGCTGGCCGGTCTGCTTTGGTACGGCTGTTACCGAAGGACAATGGGAAGTGGAAGGAATAGAGGCGCGCTTAATCGCTGAGGCGGACGAGTGTTCCGGTTTATGGGAGCTTGGGGTTGTTCCGGTCTTGGTTGATCCCGAGTTACATTCTCTTTCTGAGTTTAAACCGGAGGTAGTGATCGATGCCATTATGGCCAAACGCAATTTGGGCACTGCCAGAGAGATGGCTGCCCTCACCATTGGTTTGGGCCCGGGGTTTTGTGCCGGCGATGACGTTGATGTAGTCATCGAGACCAACCGGGGCCATGATCTGGCCCGCCTCATCTATGAAGGCATAGCTGAGCCGAACACAGGTATTCCCGGAGAGATCGGGGGAGTCGCCGCCGAACGGGTGGTCTATTCTCCCATAGCCGGAGTCTTTACCCCTTCTCAAAAAATCGGTACAGCTGTAGGGGCCGGGGATGTGCTCGGTGTGATCCGGGGTGAGAATGGCGAATTGGCGGAAGTGAAGGCCGGAATTAGCGGTATGCTGCGCGGGCTTTTGCGCTCAGGTACTTATGTTAAGGAAAAAGTGAAGACCGGGGACATCGATCCCCGGGGTCAGGAAAGTTATTGTTATTCCATTTCCGAGAAGGCACGAGCGATCGGCGCTGCCGCACTGCTGGCCGTTTTGGAGTGGGAAAACTTTGAGAAAAGCAGATAAGCAGGATTTAGCTAAGGACGCAGGGCAATTTTATATGCTCTGCGTTTTTAGTTGTATTTCTGACTTCCTAGGACTAAAGGGAAAATTTTCGATCACAAAAAGGTATTTCTGAATTTACGCAGAAATAAGATAAACACGAAGAACAAGCCCGTAAATGAGACTTATTGGGCGAATATTAGCCGAGAAAAATTATTTTAGACAATTTACGATTCGGACAATTTACGAATGATAATGCTTTTATTAAGGAGATGTATATGCGCTTAGTAAATGTGAACTACCTGGAGGAGGGAGCAGTGCTTGCCCGGCCAGTGATGAACTCCATGTGCCAGGTACTGCTGCAATCCGGAGTGAAATTGAATGCTTCCTATATAAGCCGCCTGCGAAACTACGGCTGTGAAGTCGTGTTTATTGAGGATGAACGCTTGGATGATGTCGAAATCCAGCCCGCCATCAGTACGCAAACCCGGGAATTGGCCCATATGACTCTGAAACAAATAACCGGATATATCAAGAGAGGCCAGGGGGATGTTCTTCCGGTCGAACAAGTCCGGACGGCCGTCGAGGAAATGATTGCCGATTTACTTCAAAGCCGGGACATTGTAGGGAATTTAACCGAGATTCAAGTCTATGATGAATACACCTTTCAACACTCCATCAATACCACTGTGATCGCGCTCATCCTGGCCTTGGCCTTAGGGTATCCGGAATCAAAGCTGCTCGAGCTGGGTATGGGAGTGCTCATGCATGATGTCGGGAAACTAAAGGTTCCAGATGAGATTCTCAATAAGACAACTCCATTAACTGAGGCTGAATTTGATGAGATTAAGAAACATACAACCTATGGGTATGAGATTCTACGCCAAAACCGGGATTTTAGCCTGCTTTCTTCCCATATTGCGTTCCAGCATCAGGAGAAATGGGATGGGAGCGGTTACCCGCGCGGATTAAAGGGCACGGAAATCCATGAATATGGAAGGATTGCGGCGGTAGCAGATGTGTACGAGGCCTTAACCAGCCGCAGGGTTTACCGTTCAGCGTGGCAGCCTTATCAGGCGTTTGAGTATATGGTTGCCAATTCCGGCACTCATTTTGAACCGAAAATTGTGGACAGTTTCTCCAAAAACATTGCGGTTTATCCAACGGGTTCCGGAGTACGTTTATCCAATGGCCTTCGGGGAAATGTGATCAGGCAGAACTCCTCCTTTCCAAGCCGCCCGGTTGTTCGGGCTTTGTACGAGGAAGAAAGCCCTCTACTGGCCCCGATCGATCTTAACCTGGTAGAGCACCCGTCCCTGATGATTGTTAAAGTAGAGAACCAGTGATGACGATACAGTCGTCTGGAGTCAGAATTCAGGAACGATAGTGTCCGGTGGACACTATCGCCGCCAGGCCGTACCACAGACATATCAATTGGACTGGCGGATCAGAATGGGCAGTCCTATTGTGAGATCATGGTCTCGAACTCCGCCACAGTGCTCACCGGCTGCCGGCAGGCGAAATTTTCACATACATAAGCAGTGACTCCATCCTCTGGAATCGGGTAGTCCCGAAGCCAGGGGATTTCTTTTAAAGTGCCGTTCTGATAGAGAATGGTACTGTAGGGGCGCAAATCCGAGAAGAAAGTTTGGCGAAAGGAAGAAAGTTCCTGCGCTTGGGCACGGGAGGCGAGCACAATTTCCTGGCCCGGGTAAAGAGAAAACTGTAAAGCCTGTAAGGTTGCGGTATAGCCGGTAGGGTAATCAGCTGCTGAAACCATTAAAGCAGATAGTACCTTATCGGCTATTTCGTTCCATTCTGGGGCTCCGGTTAGACGAGCAAACTTGAGGAGGTTTAGCGCGCTGACTGAATTACCGGAAGGCGTCGCGCCGTCATAGGCTTCATGAGGGCGGAGCAGGAGTTCCTCGGAATCTGCGCCGGTTAAATAATAGCTTCCCTGTTCCTCATCCCGAAACAGCCGGTCCTGGTCTTGCTGCAAATCCAAGGCAATTTTTAAGTAATCACTTTCGCCGGTGGCACTGTACAGTTCAAGCAGCCCCCAGATGAAAAAGGCATAATCATCCAGATAAGCGGAATATGCCGCTTCCCCGTCACGATAGCGTGCCAGCAGGCGTCCATCCTCACGGCGCAGGTTTTTCAGGATGAAGACTGCAGCTTGCTTGGCCAGGCGAAGCAGGCGGTTATCCTGCAGGATTTGAGCGCCTTTGGCTAAGGCTGCAATCATGAGGCCGTTCCAGGAGGTAAGGATTTTATCGTCCTTATGCGGGTGAATTCTTTTTTCCCGGGCTTCGAATAAAGTTTGACGGGCCTGAGCCAGCCGGGCTTGAAGCTCATTGAGATCGATGCCGTAATCCCGGGCCAGGCTGATGAGGTCAGTTTTAATGAGATTGGGGATATTTTTTCCTTCAAAGTTGCCCCCGGCTGTAATGTCATAGACCGTGCAATAGAGTTTGCCTTGATCTAAGCCAAGGATTTCAAGGACTTCTTCCGGGCTCCAAACGTAGAATTTGCCTTCCACCCCTTCGGAATCCGCATCTTCAGCCGAATAAAACCCGCCTTCGGGTGCGGTCATATCCCGTTCGACATAAGTAAAAATCTCTTCAGCCACCCGGCGGTACGGTTCCTCATGGGTGAGCTGGTATCCTTCAAGGTAAACATAGGCCAAAAGGGCATTGTCATAGAGCATTTTCTCAAAATGCGGAACCAGCCATTTCTGATCGGTGCTGTAGCGGGCGAAGCCGAACCCGATGTGGTCATACATCCCACCCCGGGCCATCCCGTCCAGGGTTTTGCGAGCCATGGTCAGGGCCGTGCTGTCCGGCTCACTGAGAGCGTAGCGCAGGAGAAACCCGATGATATGCGGAGAAGGGAATTTCGGAGCTTGCCCGAATCCGCCATAGCGGGAATCAAAGCTATGAGCCAAGCGGCTGAAGGCATCGTTCAAAAGCTTGGTTCCCTCGGCTTTAAACCCGGATGAATCTTGCCCAAATACGGAGGTTCCGGTCGTGGTTCCGTCCTTAGTCCGAGTGTGTGCATGAACCGCATCAAATATTTCGTCGGCAGCCTCCCTTAGCTTGCGGTCATCCTCAGCCCAAAGAGCCCCCACCTGTTCCAGTATTTCAACCAGCCCCTGGCGACCATAGCGCCGGGTCTTCGGGAAATATGTTCCCGCAAAAAAAGGGCGTTTTTCGGGTGTCATGAGAATGGTTAAAGGCCAGCCTCCCGAGCCGGTCAAAGCCTGGCAGAATTCCATATAGATGTGGTCGATGTCCGGGCGCTCTTCCCGGTCTACTTTAATGGCCACGAAATAGCGGTTGAGCAAAGCGGCAACCTCTTGGTCTTCAAAGGATTCCCTCTCCATCACGTGACACCAGTGGCAAGTGGAGTAGCCGATACTCAAAAAGATGGGTTTGTTGTCGGCTTGAGCTTTAGCAAAGGCTTCTGCTCCCCAAGGGTGCCAGTTCACCGGGTTATAGGCATGCTGCAAGAGATAGGGGCTTTTTTCGTGTATTAAGTGGTTAGCTTGTTTGCGTATAGTCACAGACGTAAACCTCCAATGCTGAGTTAACATTGGTCTTAGTATGTCAACATTGATGGGATCTAATGATTAACATCTCGGCTAAATGCTATACTGGTTAGAAAAACCTATGTATCAGGAATTAACAAAGTTAGAATCGTTCCGGAAAGGAAAAAGATGAAATTGTCATATTCAGGCACTAAACGAGAAATAATAGTATTTATGGTGTAACTTAAAGGTCCAATAATTCTGGGGACAGGAGGAAACGAAATTGGCTTATACGGTTGTAGGGAAAAGCGTCAGCAGAGCAGATGCGGTAGCCAAGGTGACTGGCAAGGCCAAATATACGGACGATTTCTCTGAAAGGGGCATGCTGGTTGGGAAAATCCTGCATAGCCCCTATGCGCATGCGCTGGTTAAATCGATCGACGTCAGCAAAGCCAAAGCCTTGCCTGGAGTGGAAGCTGTGATAACGCATCAGGATATCCCTAAAATTCGCTACGCGACGGCTATCCCCGGAGTGATCGAGGCCATTGCCACGGATGAAGTGGGTGTGGCAGAGCTTAAATATGCAACGGCCGGGCATCCGTTTTCCTTGGATCCCAGTCATCGGGATAAAGAAGACCGTTACATACTGACTCAGAGGGCACGGTTCATCGGAGACAATATTGCGGCCGTGGTGGCGACGGATGCCCTTACCGCGTCCAAGGCTTTAAAGCTGATTGAGGTTGAATATGAAGAGTTGGAAGCGTTAACGACCACGGAGGCTGCCCTGAAAGAAGGGGCCCCTTTGATCCATGACGACTGTGAACGAAATATTTTGTCTTCGGCTGGATATGTGATTGGGGATATCGAACAAGCCCTGAAAGAATCGGATCATCTGATCGAAGGGGAGTATGAAACAAGCATCGTCCAGCATTGCCACCTGGAAAATCAAATTTCTCTGGCCTATGTCGATTCAGACCGGAGGATCGTGATCATGACCTCTACCCAGATTCCGCACATTGTGCGCCGGATAGTGGCCCAAGCCCTCGGTATTTCTTGGGGCCGGGTGCGAGTAATTAAGCCTTATGTCGGAGGAGGGTTTGGCAATAAGCAGGATGTGACGGTTGAACCTTTGAATGCAGTCATGAGTTTGGCAGTGGGCGGCCGGCCGGTGAAACTTGAGCTTTCCCGGGAAGAAGCCATGATTGATACTCGAACCCGCCATGCTTTCAAGTTTAAGATTAAGACCGGAGTCAATAGTGACGGCAAAATTAACGGAATTCAGATCGAGGCTGTTTCCAATACCGGGGCCTATGCGTCACACGGCCATTCGATCGCCAGCAGCGGCGGAGGGAAATTTCGTTACCTCTATCAGACGAAAGCGTTGAAATATGAGCCGCTAACGGTCTTTACCAATTTGCCGGTTGCCGGGGCCATGCGGGGGTATGGAACCCCTCAAATCTTTTTTGCCTTTGAATCCCATATCGAAGATATTTCCCGAAAACTCAAGCTGGATCCCATCGAGCTTCGGAAGATAAATTTAGTCGAAACCGGGCATGTTGACCCCTTAAATCAAACGGTGATTCGAAGCTGCGGGATTCGAGAATGTATCGATAAAGGGAAAGAATTAATCAAGTGGGACGCTAAAAAGGCCTTATACAAGGAGCAAAAGGGAGTCAAACGCCGTGGGTTGGGCATGGCTTGCTTCAGCTATGCTTCGGGAACGTATCCGGTAGCCCTGGAACTTGGGGGGGCGCGCATTGTCATGAACCAGGACGGCTCCGTTCAGCTGCAGCTAGGTGCGACTGAAATTGGCCAAGGGAGTGACACGGTCTTCGCGCAAATGGTGGCTGAAGTTCTAGGGATTCCGATGCATATGGTGCATGTCATCTCAACCCAGGACACGGATATTTCCCCCTTTGACACCGGGTCATATGCCTCGAGACAAACCTATGTTTCGGGGATGGCGGTGGAGAAGGCCGCTCTGGAAGTTAAGCGTAAAGTCCTTGCTGTAGCCCATTCCATGACGGATATCCCGGCCCATCTTTTAGATCTCAAGCAACAACACATTGTCATGAAAGAATCCGGGGAAAGAGTCATGGAGTTAGAAGTGGCTGCGATGCAGTCCTATTATGACCGCGTCCATGCCCAGCCGATTACAAGCGATGTGACGAATAATGCCCGGATCAATGCCATACCTTACGGAGTCACTTTTGCTGAGGTGGAAGTAGACATCAAGACCGGGAAGATAAAAATCTTGGAGATTTTTAACGTTCACGATTCTGGTAAGATTGTCAACCCGCAATTGGCGGAGGGACAAGTCCATGGCGGGGTGGGTATGGCTATTGGCTATGCCATTTCCGAACAGCTGCTCTTTGATGAGAAGACCGGTCAGCCGCTTAATAATAATCTCTTGGATTATAAACTGCCGACAATCATGGATATCCCGGAAATTGGCGCAGCCTTCGTGGAAAAAGAGGATCCCACAGGGCCGTTCGGGGTCAAGGCGCTGGGAGAACCTCCAATTATTTCTCCCGCTCCGGCCATTCGCAATGCCGTCCTGGATGCGACCGGTGTGGCGTTTAACCGGATACCTATGAATCCGCAGCGTGTATTTGAGAAATTTAAAGAAGCAGGGTTAACACTGAACTAACCCGCCCTAAGTCAACCGCCTCTATAGGCGGCGGGTGCCAAAGGGCGGTTAAGTCCAGTATGGACTCGACTAACATTCATTGGGGGTTGAATCCCCCTCTGAATGAAGTCTCGTTCAATCTAGGAAGGCGGTGATAGGATGTACGATATTAAAGCATATTACGAGGCGGAAAGCGTAGAGGAAGCAGCTAGGCTGCTGGCGGAGAAGCCCAATCTCAAACTGATTGCGGGCGGGACAGACGTGCTTATTAAAATGCACGGAGGGCAGCTGGAAGAGGCAGAGCTCCTGAGCCTGCGCAAGATTAAATCGCTGGAAAATATTCATGTGAGAGATGACGGCACAGTTGCAATCGGTGCGATGGCAACCTTTTCCGTGATTTTTCATAATGCCATGCTTAAGAAGCTGATTCCGGTTTTGACAGAAGCAGCCGTCTCCATGGGCGGGCCCCAAATCAGAAATATCGCCACCATCGGCGGTAACGTCTGCAACGGGGCTACTTCTGCAGACAGTGCTTCATCCCTGTTTGCCCTGAATGCCCGGTTGAAATTGCAGGATGAGAAAGGTGAGCGGGTGGTACCAATCCGTGAATTCTACCTGGGACCCGGAAAAGTCGCTCTCAATCCCGGAGAAATTCTGACCGAAATTCTGATTGCCCCGGAAGATTACCTAGGGTTTGGCGGGCAATATATAAAGTTTGCCATGCGGGAAGCGATGGATATTGCCACCCTTGGGGTGGCAGCCGTGTGTAAAGTGGAGAACGGAAACTTCGCTGAGGTAAGAATCGGACTGGGGGTTGCCGGCCCGACTCCGCTAAGGTGTCTTGAGGCCGAGGAGTATGCCCGGGGCAAGAAGATTACAGCGGAGACGCTTAAAGAGATTGGAAAGCTGGCTGTTAGATCGACCAAGGCGCGAACTTCATGGCGGGCTTCCAAAGAGTATAGGGAACATCTGGTGGAAGAACTGACCCAAAGAGCTTTGAAAACAGCGGTAGTCAATGCAGGAGGTGCAGAGGTTGTTTAAGCGGATTGCCTTTACGGTGAATGGTAAAGCTTATGATTTTGAAGTGGATGTCCGAGAATCCCTGCTGGAAGTCTTAAGAAACCATTTGGGGTTAACGGGTGCCAAACAAGGGTGTGGCGTCGGGGAATGCGGCGCCTGCAGCGTGCTCATTGACGGAGTTCCTCATGATACTTGCATTTTTTTAGCCGTTTGGGCCGATGGCAAGGACATTCGAACGATTGAGGGAGTAGCCGGAATAAACGGAGAACTGTCTCAAGTGCAGCAAGCGTTTGTTGAAGAAGGAGCGATCCAGTGCGGCTTCTGTACTCCCGGCTTAGTTTTGACGACCACCGCCTTAAAAGAGAGCGGCAAGGACTACACCCGGGAAGAGCTCAAACGGGAGCTTTCTGGGCATCTATGCCGCTGCACGGGGTATCAGAATATCGCAAAAGCTGCGGAAAAGTCTTTAGAAGGGCATATCTGCACTTGCGAGGACAGCCCGCATTATAAAGGGGCAATTATTTAGTCTTCGATATGACCTAAATCCGGAAGGAATGATAGCTGTGATGAACGATAAGATGATCCCTATTCCATTTAAGCAACTGGTTCAATGGATGTTTGAGGAATATCAGCGGACGCAGACGATTTTCGGGGTGTCCGAGGTAAAATTTTTTCACAAGCAGAATGATCAATCCATTCAGCTTTTTGGAGAAAGGATGGATACGCCAATTGGACCGGCTGCGGGCCCGCACACCCAGCTCGCGCAAAATATCATTGCTGCTTATTTAAGCGGGAGCCGCTTCTTTGAGCTAAAATCCGTCCAAGTCATGGACGAGTTAGATATTCCCAAGCCTTGCATTCTGGCTGAAGATGAATGCTATAACACGGAGTGGTCGACCGAGCTTTCGATTACGGGTGCCTTTGACGAGTATGTCAAAGCCTGGTTTGCCCTTCATGTGCTGCAGAAAGAGTTCTTTGGCCAAAGTGACCGGGGCTTTATGTTTAACATGAGTGTGGGCTACGACTTAAAAGGGATTCAATCAGAGAAAGTGGACCGATTTATTGAGGGGCTGAAAGACGCTTCAGGGACTGCAGTTTTTAAGGAATGCCGGGCATTTTTACTCGAAAACCTAGACCGGTTCAAGAAGGTTGACCGGGCTTACATCGAACAGATTTCCCCGCATATCTGCACCTCCATTACCTTGTCTACCATGCATGGCTGTCCGCCCAAAGAAATCGAAGCGATTATCAAATACTTACTCGCGGACAAGAAACTCCATTGCTTTGTCAAGATGAATCCGACGCTGCTGGGCTATGAGTATGTGCGCAAGACCTTCGATAAAATGGGTTACAACTATATCCTGCTCAGGGAAGAATCTTTTACCCATGACCTCCAGTATCAGGATGGAGTCGCGATGCTAAAGCGTCTTACACTGTTTGCCAAGGAGCAGCAGAAAGACTTCGGGGTCAAGTTGTCTAACACCTTGCCCGTGAAGATCGGGCGCTCAGAGCTGCCGGGCGAAGAGATGTATATGTCCGGGCGCTCGCTCTATCCTCTGACCATTAACCTGGCCTATAAATTAGCTTCTGAGTTCGACGGGGATCTCAAGATCTCTTATTCGGGGGGAGCGGATGCGTTTAATATTGACCGCATCTTTGAAACGGGAATCCGGCCTATCACCGTGGCTACAACCCTTCTAAAACCCGGAGCCTATATGCGCTTCAAACAAATGGCTGAGATTTTAGAGCCTCTCATTGTGAAGACGGAGTCCGGTAAAATCGATCTGGACAAGCTCAAAGCCCTGGCTGAGAGTGCCTTTAGCGATCCCAACCATCTCAAAGAAAAGAGAGATTTTATCAACCGCAAAACCGAGCTAAAGCTATCGGCTCTTGACTGCTTTATTGCCCCTTGCACCGTGGGCTGTCCGATTGAACAGGATGTTCCGGAATACATTCGTTTGGTTGGGGAAGGGCGCTATGAGGAAGCCTTTGATGTCATTGTCTCGAAAAACCCGTTTCCCTTTATCACGGGAACGATTTGTACCCATAACTGCATGAGCAAGTGCACCCGCTTGGACTATGACGAATCCGTACATATCCGGGGGCAGAAATTAGTGGCTGCGGAAAAAGGGTATGAAGCCTACATGCAAAAGATCTCCACACCCAAACGGGTGTCAGCGGCCAAAGCGGCGGTCATCGGGGCCGGCCCTTCCGGACTGGCGGCCGCCTATTTCCTGGCCAAAGGGGGCATGGAGGTCACGGTCTTCGATAAACGGGAGAAAGCCGGCGGTACGGTGGAGTATGTCATCCCGGATTTCAGAATCTCACGGGAAGCTATCGCTAAAGATCTTAACCTAATCGAGAGAATGGGGGTTCAATTCGAATTCGGGATTGACCCTGATTTTTCTGTTGCAGATTATAAGGCCAAAGGCTTTAAGTATATTTATTTGGCTATCGGGGCCGGCAAGACCAATACTCTCGATATTACGGGGGATTCATACCGGGTGCGGGGAGCAATTCCGTTTCTGGAAGAGTTTAACGCGAATAAAGATGCCCTCAATCTCGGGAAGAATGTGGCGGTTGTCGGCGGGGGCAATTCCGCCATGGATGCCGCCCGGGCCGCTCTCAGGGTAAAAGGGGTTGAACATGTCTATATCATCTATCGCCGCACCAAAGACTACATGCCGGCAGATCACGAAGAATTAATGTCCGCCGAGGACGAGGGAGTGATCTTTAAAGAACTCCTGGCCCCGGTCTCCTTAACGAACGGGGTATTAAAATGCCAGAAGATGGAACTGGGCCAGCCGGATGCCTCAGGGCGCAGGCGACCGGTGGCCGTGGAAGGTGAATTTGAAGAATTAGAGATTGATACCGTTTTATCAGCCATTGGCGAACTGATCGATTATGATCTCCTAAAGAAAAACGGGATCCAAATTGATGACAAGGGAGAAATCCTGGTCGAACACGGAACCCTGGAAACCAGTGTGGAAAATGTCTACATAGGCGGGGATGCCCTGGTCGGACCTTGGAGTGTGGTAGGGGCAGCAAGGCATGGAACCATGGCGGCCAAGGCTATTCTCGCAAAAGAACAGCTCGAATTCAAACAAGAATTTCTGTCTGATATTTCCTTTGATAACGAAAAGCAATTGTTACAGATCGCGGAGAAGAAAGCAGTGATGAAACCGGTTGCCGATCACAAACTTGAATCCGGCCGCTGCTTGGAGTGCAACAAAGTGTGCAATATCTGTGCTGAGGTTTGTCCCAACCGGGCCAACCTGATGATCCCGGTCAACGGCCATGGTCTGACCAATATCAGTCAGATCCTGCACGTGGATGGAATGTGCAATGTTTGCGGCAACTGCGGCACCTTCTGCCCCTATTCCAGCGAACCGTACAAGGTTAAGTTAACCCTGTTCTGGACCGAGAAAGATTTCAGGGACAGTCCGAATATCGGTTTCTATTTCTTAGATAACGGAGCGAACGGTGAATTTATGCTGCGGCTGGATGACAAAATCACCAAGGTCAAGTTCGATGAATCCGGTAAGACCGATGTACCGATCGATCCTCGGATCGCGGCTTTTATTGGGACCGTTTATAAAGACCATGAATACCTGTATAGAGTTTGAAATGGATGCGCATATTTGAGAGAGCACTTGAAATAAGGAGGCGAATGAAAATGGCTATTAACAACAATACCGGAGTTGCGCCGGTGGATGAAATGCTGCCTGTTGGAAAACTTTTTGTGTACGGCTTGCAGCACGTCCTCGCCATGTATGCAGGAGCGGTGGCTGTACCCTTGATTATTGCCGGAGCAGCAAAGCTGACTCCGGCCCAGACAGCTTTTCTGATTAACGCAGATTTATTCACTTGTGGGATTGCGACCCTCATTCAAACATTAGGGATTGGAAAAATCGGAATCAAGATCCCAGTGATTCAAGGGGTAACTTTTGCTGCCGTAACCCCCATGGTGATCATGGCCCAGAGCGGCGGCATGACCCTGATCTTTGGCTCCGTTATCGTGGCCGGTATTTTCACGTTCTTAGTGGCGCCTTACTTTAGCAGCTTAATCCGCTTCTTCCCGCCCATTGTTACCGGGACAATTATTACAATCATCGGAATCTCTCTGTTGCCGGTAGGGATAAACTGGGCAGCAGGCGGAGTCGGCAATAAAAATTTTGCTTCCTTGACCTATATTTTCGTGGCAGCGGTGGTCCTAATCAGCATTCTCCTGATTAATAAACTGTTTCGAGGGTTTATCTCACATATTGCTGTGCTGCTTGGTTTGCTAGTCGGCCTGATTGTAGCCGTGCCATTTAACCTTGTAAGCTTTGCCGAAGTGGCTAAAGCTCCTTGGCTAGGGATTACGATACCGTTTCACTTTGGTTTTCCCATCTTTGATCTCGGTGCGATCATCTCCATGATTTTAGTTATGTTTGTGGTCATGGTCGAGTCCACCGGAGATTTTCTGGCGATTGGGGAGATTGTCGGCAAAAAGATCGGTAAAGATGAACTTACTGCCGGGTTAAGAGCGGATGGCTTATCCACCGCGCTTGGAGGGGTCCTTAATGCTTTCCCTTACACAGCCTTTGCCCAGAACGTCGGCTTGGTGGGTTTAACTGGGGTAAAAAGCCGTTATGTAGTCGCCATGTCCGGTTTGATTTTGGTTGTCTTAGGCTTATTCCCCAAGATGGCCACAATTATCGCCTCCCTGCCTAACGCAGTTCTTGGCGGAGCCGGCATTGCCATGTTCGGTATCGTAGCGGCCAGCGGAATTAAGACTCTCACGAAAGTCGACTTCGAGCATAATCCTAGCAATCTTTTTATTGTAGCGATTAGTATCGGAATTGGCCTGATCCCCGTCTTGGTTCCAAAATTCTTCCAGAACTTCCCGCCCTGGAGCCAGACCATTATGCACAGTGGGATCACCTTAGGGTCAATCGCAGCGGTTATCCTTAATGCGTTCTTTAATGGGAGCAAAGGGGCGGGAGACTCAGATGAACTGAAAGCTCACGCCGGAATCCGGGAGTAAACGGATTCAGCGTTAACTTAAAACGGAGAGGATGAACGGTTCCATGCTTTTGATTGCTAACGGTACGGTCTTAACCCTCGGGCAAAGTAATCGAGTCATTGAAAATGGCGGGGTTTTGATTGAAGACCGTAAGATTAAAGAAGTTGGATCAACGCCAGACTTAAAAACCCGCTTTCCGGATGCCGAGTTCATCAATGCCCGCGGAAGACTGATTATGCCGGGGATGATCAACACCCATATGCATCTTTACAGCACTTTTGCGCGGGGAATGGATGCGAAAAGCAAGCCACCTCAAAATTTCGGGGACATTTTAGAGGGGCTTTGGTGGAAACTGGATAAACTCTTGACTCTTGATGACGTTTATTACAGCGGCCTGACCCCACTGATCGAGTGCATTAAGACCGGGACAACCACGATTATTGATCACCATGCCAGCCCCATGGCGGTTACGGGAAGTTTAGCCACCTTGGCCAAGGCAGCCGAAGAAATGGGAGTGCGGGCGGCTTTCTGTTACGAGGTTTCCGACCGGGACGGGGATGAGATTGCCCAAGAGGGCATTAAAGAGAATGCCGATTTTATCGCCGCTTGCCAGGCTAAGCCGGACCCGATGGTCGCCGCCATGTTCGGGCTCCATGCCTCTCTAACTTTATCCGATCAGACTTTGGCCAAGTGTGTCAAGGAAGCCGAGCGCTTGGGAGCCGGATTTCACGTCCATGTGGCTGAAGGCAAAGAAGACTTGGAGGACAGTCTCTCAAAATACGGAATGCGTGTGGTTGAGCGGTTGGAGAAATTAGGGGTTTTGGGACCGAAAACCCTTGCTGTCCACTGTGTCCATATTAATGAGCATGAGATTGAGCTTTTAAGAGCTTCCCAAACCCAAGTGGTCCATAATCCTGAATCCAATATGGGTAACGCTGTCGGAGTCACCCCGGTGCTAACAATGCTCAGGGAAGGGATTAAGGTCGGACTTGGAACGGATGGCTATACGTGCGATATGTTTGAAAGCGGCAAGGTTGCGAATGTCCTCCATAAACATGCCGCAGCCAATCCCAGTGTGGCCTGGGCCGAAGTCCCGCAAATGCTTTATGGTAATAACCCGGAGATCGCCTCGAATTTATTTGGCGGCAAGTTTGGGGAATTGACGGAAGGCGCTTGGGCGGATGTGATCGTGGTGGATTATGTGCCGCCAACTCCCCTGGGGCCGGACAATTGGAGCGGGCATCTTCTGTTCGGAGTTTCGGGGCGGTCGGTAGAAACTACCGTGATTAACGGGCGCGTACGCATGCTGAATCGAAAGCTGATTGATATTGATGAAGAAGGAATCGGGGAGCGTTCCAGAGAATTGGCCCAGGCACTTTGGAACAGAATTTGAGGTGATCTGATGAAAAATGTATTAGGGCTCCGGTGTGTTAACTGCGGCAAAGAAGTGCCGGCGGTCCCTGGGACGTATACCTGTCCATCCTGCGCTAATAAAAGCGGCATCCTGGATGTCATATACGATTATCAAGCAATCAAGCGGCTGACATCCCGGGAGCAACTATCCCAGTCCAAAGACTACTCGATTTTTCGCTACCTTCCTTTTCTGCCCATTGGACCCGATTCGGCCCGCCCTCATTTAAGAGTGGGCTGGAGCCCGCTGTATAAACCTCCGGGCTTAGGGAAGAGCTTGGGCATGACTAACCTCTATGTCAAAGATGACGGGCAAAATCCCACAGCCTCCTTGAAAGACAGGGCCTCGATTATTGCGGTGACTAAAGCCGTTGAGGAGAAGGCTTTGACCGTAGCCGCTTCGTCTACAGGGAATGCAGCTTCATCCTTGGCCGGGAGCGCCGCCGCCATGGGTCTTAAATCCGTCATCTTTGTGCCGAGCCGGGCCCCTCAAGGGAAGGTTGCCCAGCTCCTGATTTTCGGGGCCACGGTCGTGAGCGTTCAGGGGTCATATGAGGATACCTTCAGGCTTTCGGCGGAGGCGATTGAACGCTTTGGTTGGTACAACCGCAACGCGGCTATTAATCCTTACCTAGTGGAAGGGAAGAAGACAGTAGCCTTGGAGATCGCAGAGCAGCTTAACTGGGAAGTACCTGACTGGATAATGGTTTCCGTGGGGGATGGTTGCACGATCGCCGGAGTCTGGAAAGGTTTTAAGGATCTATATCAGGTGGGATGGATTGACCGCCTGCCCAAGATTGCCGGAGTCCAGTCCACAGGATGTTCCCCGCTCGTTGACGCTTTCTTGGAAAACCGTCCCTGGCGGCCTAAGGAAGAGAATACCCTGGCTGACAGTATCGCCGTCGGCGTGCCGCGCAATCCGGATAAAGCTTTAAACGCGGTCCGCGAATCCGGCGGCACCATGGTCGCGGTCTCTGATGAAGCCATCTTAGAGGCGATGCGGGAATTGGGCCGGACGAGCGGAATTTTCGGGGAACCGGCTGGGGTGACCGGGACTGCCGGGCTGAAGGTCTTAATTGAAAAAGGGGTTATCGGAGCGGATGAAAAGGTCGTGACGATTGTCACCGGGAATGGGTTGAAGGATGTGCAAAACGCGATTAAAGCCGTGGGTGAGCCCATCAAAGTCGAGCCATCCCTGGATGAACTGTTAGTGAAATTGGAAGGATGGATCTAAACTAAGAATTGGGGGGTATTTATGAGAACTTTGATTGATCTAACGATTGATGAAGAGCAGCTGAAGAAAACGGCTCAGACCGTAAAGGAAAAGGGTATTGTGATTCCAACCCTGGCTCAGATGAAGGATCCTAATAAAATACCGGAATCCGTCAAGAAAAAGCTAAAAAAGACAGGGCTCTGGGACGTTAACCCCATCAACCTGTTCCGAATCTCTTGGAAAAATGAGCCGGTGAAAGAAGGCGGCTTATACAACCAGCTGCCGAATTATATTGAAATTCCGCCTGAAATCTCAGGGGTTAAGGCCAGAATTATTGCGATGGCCGGAAAGTTTTTCCCGACCGGAGCCCATAAGGTCGGTGCCAGCTTTGCCTGTCTGGTTCCCCGTTTAGTCACCGGGCAATTTGACCCGAAATACCATGAAGCCGTTTGGCCTTCGACCGGCAACTACTGCCGCGGCGGAGCCTATAATTCCGCTTTGTTAGGCTGCAAATCCATTGCAATCTTACCGGAGAATATGAGCAAAGAACGTTTTGACTGGCTCAAAACCGTGGCTGGAGAGGTTATCGCCACTCCAGGCAGTGAAAGCAATGTCAAGGAAATTTATGATAAGACCTGGGAGCTGCGGAATACCCGGGATAACGTCATGATCTTTAATCAATTCGGAGAACTGGGCAACCATTTGTGGCATTATGAAGTGACCGGGAATGCCATGCACGAGATTCTCAAAGCGGAAATGGGAGCGAAGGGGAAATTGGCAGGGGTTTGTTTAACTTCAGGTTCTGCAGGAACCCTTGGCAGCGGTGACAACCTGAAAGATCTGTATCCCCATGCCAAAATCGCCGTTGGCGAAGCCCTGCAGTGTCCGACCTTGCTTAATAATGGTTTTGGTGAGCATCGAATCGAAGGGATCGGGGATAAACATGTTCCCTGGATCCATAATGTGAAGAATACGGATATGGTGGTCGCCATTGATGACAATGACAGTTTAGGCCTTTTCCGTCTCTTAAATGAGCCTGCCGGACAAGACTATCTCAGAGAACAGGGAGTTGCTGAAGAAGTTATCTCTAAGCTTAACTGGGTCGGGATTTCCGGCGCGGCCAATATCCTTACTTCCATAAAATTCGCCAAATACTACGAGCTGACCGAGAATGACATTATCATGACGGTTCTTACGGACTCAGCCGAGATGTACCAATCCAGACTGCGGGAGATGGAAGAGGAAAGAGGGGGTAAATACAGCGCCCTTCATGCTGCCATCGATCATAATAGAAATGTCTTGGGTGTTAGAACAGACAATATGGAAGAACTAACTTACTTCACCAGAAAGCGTATCCATAACCTCAAATATTACACTTGGATTGAACAGCAAGGGTATGATGTGGCCGACCTGAATGCCCAATGGTATGACTATGACGAATACTGGGGCAAGCTGCATCAGATGGGACCGGAGCTGGATAAACTTATTGAAGAGTTTAATGAGCGAACGGGTGTTGTGATAGAGTAAGTTATGAACAGCAATACCAAGGTTAAGGAAAAAATCATGTGGGAGGAATAAATCAATGAATACAGTTTTTAGAGGAAGACATTTTATCAACTTGGAGGACTTTACTAAAGAAGAATTAGACACAATGCTTGATGTTTCAATGGAGCTTAAGCGGAAGTTCGCCATGGGAGAAGATACTCCTTATCTTACGAATAAAACCGGTTTTTTGATGTTCTTCGAGCAATCCACCCGCACCAGAAACTCGATGGAAGCCGGTATGGCTCAATTAGGCGGGCATGCCGGATTCTTAGATACCAGCAGTATGCAGGTTGCGCATGGGGAGACCGCTAAGGATACCGCGATTATTTTATCACGTTTCGGACATATGATTGCCTGCCGATATTGCAACTGGGGCAGAGGAAATAAGTATTTGAATGAAATGGTTAGATGGTCATCCGTTCCGGTGATGAATTTGCAAGATGACCTTTACCACCCGTTCCAAGGGCTGGCCGACTTGATGACGATTAAAGAAAAACTCCCGGATTTACGCCGGAAAAAGATTTCAATTATTTGGGCTTACGCCGAGAGCCATAAGAAACCCATTTCGGTACCGGTAACCCAAGTTCTGCTCTTCCCCCGTTACGGTATGGATGTCTGGCTGGCTTATCCAAAAGGGTGGGAGCTTCCGGACTGGGTGATTGCTCAGGCCAAAGAAAATGCAGAAAAGCATGGGGGTACGCTCACCATTACCCATGACGAGGCGGAAGCCTATAAGGATGCGGATATTGTTATTCCCAAGAACTGGGGTAACTGGGTTATTGATCAAACCGGCGCTTCTGTCACAGGTGCCACCAAGGTTATCGATGATGCTCTTCTTGCCAATAAGAGTTGGAAGTGCACTGAAGCAAAAATGGCTACGGCCAGCAAAGATGTTATGTATATGCATGCCTTGCCTGCAGACCGTGACAATGAAGTTGAAGACTCCGTGATTGACGGACCGCATTCTATCGCTTATGACGCAGCCGAAAACCGTTTGCATACCGCTAAAGCCGTTATGACCTTGTTGGTAGGTGGAAAATAATCGTGAGTAAATTAGCTGTTATTGCCATTGGCGGAAATTCCCTGATCCGGGAGAAAGGGCATGAAACCGTTGAGGATCAATATGAGGCTGTGGTGGAAACAGCCAGGCATATAGCCGGGATGATTGAACAGGGCTATGAAGTGATCATTACCCATGGCAATGGTCCTCAAGTCGGGTTTATCTTAAGAAGGTCGGAAATTGCCAGGGAAGTTGCTGACATGCATGAGGTACCGCTGGTCAGCTGCGGGGCGGATACCCAAGGGGCTATCGGTTATCAGATACAGCAGGCAATGGATAACGAATTCAAGCAAAGAGGCATTCATAAAACTGCGGTAACGGTGGTTACCCAAGTTGTGGTATCGGAAAATGACCCGGCTTTTCAGAAACCGACCAAACCCATTGGCTCATTTTACACCAAGGAACAGGCAGAAGAATTTCAAAAAGAGAACCCGACCTGGGTTATGGTTGAAGATGCCGGCCGAGGGTACCGCAGGATGGTTGCTTCTCCCTTGCCCCGGGATATTGTCGAAAAAAATGTCATCAGCAAGCTGGTATGGGACGGCTATTGCGTGATCAGCGTGGGGGGCGGTGGCATCCCTGTGATCAAACGGGAAAACGGTTCCCTGGAAGGAATCGACGCCGTGATTGACAAGGATTTTGCCAGCAGTCTTTTGGCCACGGAAATCAAGGCCGATGTCTTGATTATTTCAACTGGGGTCCCGACGGTTTATCTCAATTACGGCAAGCCCAATGAAAAAGCCCTGGACAGAGTAAGCATGGCGGAACTAAAGCAGTATGTCTCTGAAAACCATTTTGCTCCCGGAAGCATGCTGCCGAAAATTCAAGCCGTCATCGACTTCCTGGAAAAGGGCGGCAAAGAAGCAATCATCACCAACCCTGAATCCCTGGAAGAGGCCGTGGCCGGGAAGACCGGAACCCATGTCTATCCGTGAAAGGTTGAATAACAAATGTATACCATTGAGATCAACGGCACAGTGCACACGGCGGAAGAAGATAAGAACCTGCTCGATTTCCTGCGGGACGATGCCCGGGTGACCTCACTGAAAAACGGGTGCGGCGAAGGAGCCTGCGGCGCTTGTATGCTGTTAGTGGACGGGAAGGCGATGCGTGCCTGTCTGCTCACAGTCGCCAAGGCGTCCGGCAAAAAGCTGTTAACGGTCGAGGGGTTGTCCGAGCGGGAAAAGGAAGCATATTCCTGGGCCTTTGCGGAAGCAGGAGCGGTCCAGTGCGGTTTTTGCATCCCCGGAATGATTATCAGTGCCAAGGCCTTAATTGACAAGAATCCTAACCCGACTCTCCAGGAAATTAAGCAGGGTATTCGCGGCAATATCTGCCGCTGCACCGGGTATAAAAAGATTGAACAGGGTATTTCCCTGGCAGCCGAAGTCTTGCGGGGGGAAAGACAGCCTAAGTCCCTTCAGACTGGGACCGGAGTCGGAGCCAGTGTTCAACGGGTGGATGCCCGGACCAAGGTGCTTGGAACCGGGGAATATGTGGATGACCTGCAGGTCGAGAATATGCTGTATGCGGCGGTTCTGAGGGCCAAATACCCCAGGGCTTTGCTCAAAGCCGTTGATGTCTCGGCAGCCCGTGCTTATCCCGGGGTGGAAGCGGTCTTAACCGCAGATGATATTCCGGGAATCCGCCACCATGGCCATATCAAAAGTGACTGGCCCACCCTGGTTTCCATTGGGGAAGAAACCAGGTATATTGGAGATGCGATCGCTTTAGTGGCCGCCCACACCAAAAAGCAGGCCCGGGAGGCCCTAAAATTAATAAAGGTCGAGTACGAAGAACGCAAACCGCTGCTTAGTCCGGCTGAAGCCCTCGCTGACAATGCCCCTCCTCTCCATGACAAAGGGAATCTTTTAAGCACGACCAAGATTAAGCGCGGGAATGCTGAGGAAGCGCTGGCCAAATCCGCTCATGTCGTCACCAACCGCTATACAACTCCGTTTACCGAACACGCCTTCATGGAACCGGAAAGCGCTTTGGCCATCCCCCAGGAAGACGGGGGAGTGACGATTTATGTCGGGGATCAAGGGGTCTATGATGACCTGCACGGGATTATGCCCATGCTCGACCTGCCGGCGGAAAAAGTGCGGATAATCAGCAAACTGGTAGGGGGTGCTTTTGGCGGCAAAGAGGATTTAAGTGTTCAGCACCATGCGGCTTTGCTGGCCGTCAAGACCCAAAAACCGGTTAAACTCACCTTAACCCGCCAGGAAAGCATCTTAGTTCATCCCAAGCGGCATGCCATGGAGCTGGAAGTCACGACCGGGTGTGATGAGAAAGGAAAACTGACGGCCATGGTGGCCAAGATTGTGGCGGATACCGGGGCTTATGCCTCCCTGGGAACGGCAGTCTTGCAGCGGGCCTGTACGCATGTCAGCGGCCCTTATCAAATCCCCAACGTAGATATTACCGGGCTCTGTGTTTATACCAACAATCCTCCGGCAGGCGCCTTCAGGGGCTTCGGGGTTCCTCAGGCCGCTTTCGCGTCTGAAACCAATATGGATCTCCTGGCGGAGAAGGTGGGGATTTCCCCCTGGAAAATCCGTTACCTCAACGCTTTGGAACCGGGGATGGTCAATGCAACCGGCCAGATCACGGATGAGGGTACGGCCCTCAAAGAAACACTCTTGGCAGTTCGTGAAGCCTACGAATTCCACCCGCATGCTGCAGGGATTGCTTGTGCCATGAAAAATACCGGGATTGGGGTCGGCCTTCCGGATACCGGCCGGGTAAAAATTAAAATCATGAATGGAAAAGCGGTTGTCCTCACCAGTGCCGCCCGCGTTGGGCAGGGCTTTGCGACGGTTGCGACACAGATTGTCCATGAAGCCACTGATCTGCCTTTTGAACGGATTGAAATTGGTGCTCCGGATACGCATTTGACGCCTGATGCCGGGACCACCACCGCTTCGCGCCAAACCATGTTTAGCGGTGAGGCTGCGCGGCAAGCTGCTCTCAAATTGGAGCAAGCTCTGCATGATTCTGCTTTGGAGAACTTGGAAAGCCAAGAATTTTACGGAGAATACTTTGGGGAAACCGACCCCATGGATTCGGACAAGCCGAACCCGGTCAGCCATGTAGCCTATAGTTATGCTACCCAAGTCGTGCTCTTGAATGAACAGGGAATGATTGAAAAAGTGGTGGCGGCGCACGATGTGGGCAGGGCCATTAATCCGAGGGCGGTTGAAGGGCAAATAGAAGGCGGGGTCTGCATGGGTTTAGGCTATGCCCTGCGCGAGGACTTTCCCCTTGAAAACGGCGCACCGACTTTCAATTATGCCAAGTTAGGACTCCTTCGTTCGACTGAAATGCCTGAAGTCGAATCCACAATTATCGAAAAGAATCCCTCCCCGCTGGCTTACGGCGCCAAAGGGATCGGCGAGATTTCCTCGATTCCGACGGCCCCGGCGGTTGCCTCCGCTTATTACAAGTTTGACCGCAAGCTGCGCTGTTCCCTGCCGTTACGTGAGACACCTTATCATAAATAACAATAAAAAGCATGGTTCTCAATCTTCAATTGCCCCGGCAGATCCGGATAAAATTCTGTCATATAATTTGGAGTGAATTATTGGTCATAATTGGCGTTGATACGAACATTTGTGCCATTATTTACCTCTGTAATCATGCCCTCTTCCGGCTATATAATAAGCATGGGGAACATACGTTCTATAGTGCTTGTGTTGGCAGGAAGGGGCTTTTTTATGACATTTGTGCATTTGCATGTACACTCAGAATACAGTTTTCTTGATGGGGCTTGTCGTCTCACTGATTTGGTTGCCAAAGCTAAAGATTTGGGGATGCCTGCTTTAGCTCTAACTGATCACGGTGCGATGTATGGAGCCTTGGAGTTTTATGTACTGGCCCGGGCAGCCGGCATTAAGCCGATCATCGGGTGCGAAATTTATGTTTCTCCCAATTTTCATCTTACCTTATTGGCCTACAACTTCGAAGGGTATAAGAATCTAGTTCAGTTGGTGACCGCAGCTCACCTGGAAAGTTTTTATTACCGCCCGCGTGTAGACAAAAATCTTCTGGCCAGGCATGCCGAGGGCTTGATAGCATTAAGCGGCTGTTTAAGCGGGGAGATTCCGCGTCTGCTTTCAACCGGCCAAAAGCAGCGAGCTCAAGAGGTCGCCAATGAATACCGGAAAATTTTTGGTCCCGCTAATTTTTATTTGGAACTTCAGGATCATGGGCTGCCTGAACAGGGGACATGCAACCGGATGTTGGTAGAACTTGGCCGCAGTACTGGCATTCCTTTAGTGGCAACTAACGACGTGCACTATGTGGAGCCTTCCGAGGCCGGTGTCCAGGAAATGATGAGCAGAATCAGCTCCGGAAGCACTGGAGAGAATAAGGGGAAGCACCCGGGGCTTTATCTAAAATCTCACGTAGAAATGAGCCGGATTTTTGCCGCTGTTCCGGAAGCTATTGCGCATACTGCAGAGATAGCTGAACGCTGTAATTTGCAACTGGATTTGAATACTCTGCGCTTTCCTGTATTTCCCGGCATTTCTCAAACGCAGCTATCCGGACAATTCAATGGACAGGCTGACCGGATAGGTTATAAGGTAAATGAAAGAGAAGCTGTCATTAAAAAATTTAATATACAGGATGGTTTACTTAGGACTCTCTGTCACCGGAATCTGCCGGATAAGTATCACCGTGTCAGCGGTCAAGTGTTGGAACGGTTAGAGATGGAACTGGCAATTATCACCCAAATGAAGCTGTCCTCCTATTTCCTGATTGTTGCCGATATTGTGAACTTTGCCCGGAGCCGTGACATACCTGTGGGTCCGGGGCGTGGCTCCGCAGGGGGCAGTCTGGTAGCCTATCTCTTAGGAATTACGTCGATTGATCCAATACACTATGGACTCTTCTTTGAACGTTTTCTCAATCCGGAGCGCTCTGACTTGCCTGATATCGACCTCGATATTTGCCAGCGCAGACGGGATGAGGTAATAAGATATGTCCGGGAAAAATACGGTGCGGAAAATGTTGCCCAAATCGGGATCTTCAGTACTTTTGGAGCGCGCGGGGCCGTACGGGAAGCCGGTAAGGCTCTGGGCATCCCACCGAAGGTTATTGAATTAGTCGCATCAAACTTGCCCAGGTTTTCCGGTCCCGGCGGCCTGGAGCATAGCTTGTCAACTCTGCCGGAGTTTGGCTATATACCCGTGGATCAGGAACCTTTCCGGAAACTGCTGAGAGAAGCCAAAAAGATGGAAGGCCGCATCAGGCATACCTCGGTACATGCTGCCGGGATAGTGATCAGCGGAGGGGATTTAGGCAAACTCGTGCCCCTGAAAAGGGCTCCCGGAGGGGAAGTGGTGACTCAGTACGGACCGGAGAGCATTGAGGTTTTGGGGATAATCAAAATAGATATTTTAGGTCTGAGAAATCTTACGATTATTGATGATACCACGATTTTTTTGAATAAAACCAGAGGGATTCATTTGACCGTGGAAGATATCCCTTTGGATGATCCGGCCACCTTCCGTCTGCTCGCCCAAGGGGATACTTTGGGTTGTTTTCAAATGGAGAGCAGCGGGATACGCAGGCTTTTGAAGAAACTTAAGCCGCAAAACATCGAGGATCTTATTTGCCTGCTTGCATTATACCGGCCGGGACCATGGGATGCCGGCCTGGTGGAAACCTTTTTGCGCCGGCGCCGGGGCGAGGAGCCGGTAATTTATGCTCATCCTTTGTTGGAGCCCATCCTTAAAGATACATATGGGCTGATTCTTTTTCAGGAACAGGTTATGCAAATCGTTCACCGGTTGGCTGGTTACAGCCTGGGAGAGGCGGATCTCTTTCGCAGGGTATTGGGAAAACGCTCGGCTGCGATAAGAGGCGAGCAAGAGAGATTTATTAAGGGGTGTCTGCGCAACGGCATCAAATCGGACGTGGCTTTGCAGGTATTTAATTTATTATCCGAATTTGCCGGGTATAGTTTCAATAAGGCTCATAGTGCAGCGTACGCACTTATTTCCTATCGTACTGCTTTTCTGAAGGCTAATTATCCTTTGGAATATTTTGCAGCTCTCTTGAGCAGCCAGACCGGCTATTATGGGCTGGGGGCCTATGTCGAAGAAGCCCGCCGCAAAGGAATTAAGATCCTGCTTCCGGATATCAACAAGAGCGGGGCTCTTTTCACTGTGGAAGAAGGATCGATCCGAACCGGTTTTTCCGTAATTAAAGGCGTTGGGTTTCAGTCCATGTTGGCAGTGCTTAAGGAACGTCAAGCCGGAGGACCGTTTAAGTCTTTCTATAACTTCTGCCGCCGGGTTGACCGCCGAAAGATAAATATAAGAGCAATGGAAAGTCTGATAAATGTAGGTGCATTTGACAGCTTCGATTTAAACAGGCCTCAACTACAGGCTAATCTGGATGGAGTACTTAAGGAATTACGCCGGCGGGAACACAGCAACCAGAGACAGTTGGCTTTCTGGGATGTAGGTGTTTGGCGGGATGACAGCGGTTTTGCTTTCCCGCTGGACATGCCGGATTATAATTGGCAAGAAAAAGTGAAGCTTGAGAAGGAGCTGTTAGGAATTTCATTACGGGAACATCCCTTGGCCGAATTCCGAACTTTTTTGCAGGCGAGAAAGATTCGCCCGCTCGCTGAAATTGTTTCTTTGGCGGACGGCCGCCCGGTAACTGTGGCCGGAATTCCGGTAAACTGCCGGCGCCAACCTACCAGGAACAATAAGTATATGTTATTCATGCTGCTGGAGGACGAGAGTGGGGAAACGGAAGTAGTTGTTTCTCCAAGTATTTATGAAAAATGCTTATATGAAATAAGTCCGGACGGCATAATAATTAGAGGAAAATTAGTCCGCGAGGGAGAGGAGAGCAAGGTGATTGCTGAGAGCATCCAGGCTCTTCCAGGCTTAGAATTTGATCGTGAAATATCCTCGGACTTAAATATCGATTTTGGAGGAGCACGAACTTGATCATTGTGGGAACGGCAGGGTATAGTTATGAAGATTGGATTGGGCCGGTGTACCCGGAGGGTACGGATAAAAAGGAGATGCTTGCTCTTTATGCCCGTGAGTTTGCTTTCACAGAGGTGAACTCCAGTTATTACCGGATGCCCAACCGCTTCATGTTTTACCATATGCAAGAGAAGACACCCGCTGGGTTCCAGTTTGTGATCAAGGCGCATAAGAGGCTCACGCATGAACGGGAAGGAAACGAAGAGAGATTCAGCGAGTTCGTCCAAGCCTTGGAACCTCTGGTCGAGGCCGGAAAATTCGGTTGTGTGCTGGCTCAGTTTCCGAGCAGTTTCCGCTGCCGGGACGAAAACCGTGACTATCTGCGTGAATTCAGAGAGCGCCTGAAAGATATACCCGTAGTGGTCGAATTCCGGCATCAGGAATGGATTAATGAAGACACTTTTGATCTGTTAGAAGATGAGGACTTTGGCTTCGTTTGCGTTGACGAGCCTCAGTTTAAAACCTTGGTTCCTCCAACAGTACGCGCGACCGGGCATATTGGGTATGTTCGCTTTCATGGGCGCAACTACCAGAAATGGTGGCAGCATAAAGAAACTCATGAGCGGTATGATTATTTGTACTCGGAAATAGAGCTGCAGGAATGGGTACCGAAAATCGCCAAGCTGGCGGAAAAGACCGAGAAAACGTTTGTCAGCATGAATAATCATTACCGGGGCCAGGCGGTGATTAACGGCCGCATGTTGAGGAGTTTACTCATGACGGAGCGCGAAGATGTTGTATAAAACGAAAAGAAAGATCTGAAAAGGAAGATCTGTAAAGGAATAGCGCGTGTAAGGGAGATTGAATGGAGAGTATAAGCTTATGGAAATAGCGGAGCACATGAGGTTTGAAAATTTGCCTGAGCAGGCGCAAGGATGCCGGCGTTGTGCCTTGGGGGAAACCCGCCGTTCGCTTGTCTTTGGCGAGGGAAATCTTCAGGCGCAGATTATGTTGGTGGGTGAAGCGCCAGGGGAGAAAGAGGATGTGAGCGGCAGGCCTTTTGTTGGTCCTGCCGGACGGATGCTGAACAAGATTTTGGAGGAAACAGGGCTGCGCCGGGAGGATATCTACATTACGGGAGTGGTGAAATGCCGCCCTCCTGGCAACCGCTTGCCGAAAAAGGATGAAGTTGAGGCTTGTGTTCCCTTTTTGCATGAGCAAATCCGTTCTTTGCAGCCGAAGATTATTGTCTGTTTGGGATCGCTTGCAGCCAAGACTTTAATTGATCCCAAACTAAAGATTTCCGAAGCGCGCGGGCAATGGGTTGTAAAGGACGGCGCGAAATTTATGCCTACTTATCATCCGGCTTCTGTTTTTCATGACCGTGAAAAACTTGATGCCATCCGGGAAGATTTCCTCAAGGTTAGGGAAGCTTTGGAATGATAAATTTCTGAAGTCAATTTCGGCGAAGGGCAATTTTTATCTTATGCTGTTGAGCCAAGTTTCGCACTTGATTAAAAACCATAAAATGGTAATAGGTACCCGCTGCTATGGCATCATATTTCACAGATTATCATGTTCATGATGATGAAAAGCCGTTTAACGGGAAAGGGTAATCTCTTAATCTCAAACCATCTTTGAGCCAATTGGTTTATAAATGGCCGGATTTCAGGTGCGACCGTTGTTAAGTCGCACCTGTTTTTATACATATCGGGTAAAAAACTTTTCTTGTAACGAAGGAGCTGGCTCAATGGCGTAGAATAATAAGTTTAGAAAAAGGTTCACCAATAGAACCGATAGATAAATAGGGGGATGGAGGGGGAAAATGAACGGAGGTTTGCACACGGAAAATTTGCTTTATGATGAGACAGATAGCTATATTGTTTCCGATGAACTGCGCAATGCCGTGAACATTGCCATCGCGCTCAAGCGTCCGCTGCTGATTAAGGGGGAGCCAGGGACCGGAAAAACTGTGCTGGCGGAAAGCATTGCGAAATCTTTAGGCTTAAAGTTGCTTGTGTGGAATATTAAGTCCACTACCAAAGCCCAGGTAGGTCTCTATGTCTATGACACAGTGCAGCGCCTATATGACAGCCAGTTCGGGGACAAGGACGTCTCCGATATCAAGCAGTATATTAAGCTGGGTAAGCTAGGAGAAGCGTTTACGGCCCCGGAAAGGGTAGTGCTCCTGATCGATGAAATCGATAAGGCGGACTTGGAATTTCCCAATGACTTACTCTGGGAATTGGATGTCATGAACTTCCACATCCCGGAGACGGGAGAGACGATCAGTGCGGTTCAGCGTCCGATTGTAATTATTACAAGCAATGCGGAAAAGGAACTGCCGGATGCTTTCTTAAGGCGCTGTGTTTTCCATTACATTGCGTTTCCGGATCAAGACATGATGGAAAGGATTGTGCGGGTGCATTTTCCTGAACTGGAGAACTTTTTGCTGGCAGAGGCCTTAAAAGCGTTTTATTGGCTGCGCTCTGTCTCCGGGCTTCAGAAAAAGCCAAGTACCAGTGAACTCCTGGATTGGGTGCAAGCGTTAACCATCGGCGGAATTGATCCGGACCGGATAGGTAAAGAATTGCCCTTTTTAGGGACGCTGCTTAAGAAGAACCAGGATTTTGACCTTGCTTTACGGCAGTTGCATGTCCGGACCACGGGCGGAACGGCCGGAGGCACGAATAGAGGCTGGTAAGCGATGTTTACCGGATTTTTTTATCTTTTGCGTCAAGAGGGGATTCCCGTTTCTCTAACTGAATGGATGACCTTCATCGAGGCTTTATCTAAGGGACTTGCGGGGTCTACCCTGTCCGGGTTCTATCATTTGGGCCGTACGATTTTGATAAAATCCGAGAGCAATCTGGACCGCTTTGATTTAGCATTTTACCGCTATTTCCAGGGAATTGAACAGAATGAGGAATTGCTGAAACAGGTCGGAGACTGGTTGGAGCAGCCGTTGCCCCCGCGCGGGTTTTCGGAGGAAGAGCGCGCAGCCCTCATAGACAAGCTGGGGCTGCCCGACTTCGACGCTCTAAGAAAGGCTCTGGAAGAACGCCTGCGCACGCAAGACGGGGCGCACCACGGCGGCTCTAACTGGATTGGAACGGGCGGTACTTCTCCCTTTGGGCATTCGGGCTTTCATCCGGGTGGGATTCGGATCGGAGGGGAGTCGCATTCCCGTTCGGCGGTTAAGGTGGCCGGGGAGCGGCATTACCGGGGATACCGGACGGACGAGACCCTGGGGGTGCGCCAGTTCGAAGTGGCCTTGCGCCGTTTGCGCCAGTTCAGCACCCGTCTGGACGGGCCCAAAGAAGAACTGGATCTTGAAGAAACCATCCAGGCGACATGCCATAACGCGGGTCGCCTGGAATTAGTCTGGACACGCCCGCGTAAGAATACAGTAAAAGTACTCGTTCTTATGGATGTGGGCGGTTCAATGACCCCCTATGCCAAGATATGCAGCCAATTGTTCTCGGCCGTACATAAAGCCACGCATTTCAAAGACTTGCAGTTTTATTACTTCCATAACTGCGTCTATGAAAATTTGTACTTAGATTCTGATTGCAGCCCCTACCGCTCAGTTCCCACCGAGGCAGTACTCCATAATTTAGGGAGTGATTATAAATTAATTCTGGTTGGGGATGCGGCTATGGCTCCGAGTGAACTGCTCATGCCGGGGGGCAATGTTTACTGGGAGATTTCCAATAATGAGCCCGGTATTACCTGGCTGGAGAGGCTGGCCCGTCATTTTCCTTATAATGCCTGGCTGAATCCGATTCCGAGCCAGCATTGGGATAGAATTTTCGGCTATCAAACCCTGGAGCAGGTTAAACAGGTTTTTCCGATGTATGAGTTGACGCTGGAAGGGTTGGATTTAGCTGTCAAAAAACTAATGGTTCGTCAGTGAGGAGCGGTAGAAGATGCGGCTGGTTAATATTTAACCCCGTACCCGGGAACAGGCCTACGATACTGTGAAGTCGAGCCTAAGCTGATCAATGTTTTCGCCAAGCACATTGCCATTTACCCCAATGGTTATGGGGTGAAACTCAGCAACGGTCAGCGCGGGAATGTGGTCAAACAGAACATCGGTTACCCCAGCCGTCCCATTGTACGCATGCTGTATCAGGGGGACGAGCCGCTTAATCCGCCGCAAGATTATAACTTGGCCGAACACCCCTCGCTCTTGATTGTTGGGGTCGAAAAGAAATAAACTTCCAATTAGTTTTTACGAAAGGAGAAAGCATAGTTGAAATTAGCAACGATTTACCGCAATCAAGACCTCGTCTTAGGGATTAAAACGGAAAAAGGAATTCTAGATATCCGGGAAGCAGGCAGGCTCTTGGGACAGGATGTCCCAGTCCGAATCGAGCAGGTTCTTCAGAGTCCCCAAGAACAACTCCAGGCACTTGGCCTGCTGGTTAAAAATGCGGAACTCAGCTCCGGGCATGGGGACAGCAGGCTCTGGCTCCGGGAAGATGAGGTTGAATTTGCCCCTTGTGTGACAAATCCGGAAAAAATTCTGTGTGTGGGCTTAAACTATCGTAAGCATGCAGAAGAAACAAAGCATCCGATTCCAGCCACACCGGTGCTTTTCAGTAAATTTGCCAATGCGCTTTCAGGACACAGGGAAACCGTCAGCTTGCCTAGTGAGGCCCGTGAGTTCGATTATGAAGTAGAGCTTGTGATCGTGATCGGGAAAGAAGGTAAAAACGTACCGGAAGAAGACGCTCTGTCCTATGTATTCGGCTATACGGCAGGGAATGACCTTTCCGTGCGCGATCTACAAATGCGCACCAGCCAATGGCTGCTCGGCAAAACCTGTGACGGTTTTGCACCACTTGGACCTTACTTAGTGACGGCGGATGAAATTCCCAACCCAAACCTTCTGGCTTTAGAAAGCCGGGTCAATGGGGAAAAACGCCAGTCCTCCAATACCAAAGATATGATCTTCAACTGCGCGGCTCTGATTAGTTACATTTCTAAATATATGACCCTTAAGCCAGGAGATTTGATTTTCACCGGCACACCGGAGGGGGTTGTGCACGGATATCCTAAGGACAGGCAGGTTTGGCTTAAATCCGGGGATGAGGTCATTGTTAGCATTGAAAGAATCGGAGAACTTAAAACAATTCTCAAATAAGGAAAACCAATGCAGCCGCTGTAACAACTAGACCGGGCGTACTCAGGAGTCGGATGCGGCTGGGCGGCTATTGCGCCAAGCTTTGAGGATCTGCCATACGAGTAATAGGTCTCCGCTGGTGAACAGCAAACCTCCGGCGGCGCGGGCGATTAAATAGAGGTTTAATTTCAGGTTGACCTCCATGAAATCCATTCCCAGGTAACGGGCCCGGTATGCCTGGAGAAACCCGGCAATCAGCAAGGCGGTGCTCATCATCAGGAGTCCCCCGTTCAGGGCCAGAACGGCCAGTATTCCCCGGCGATAGGTTTTGTGGTCAGGCTGGGTGCCGCGGCTAAGGATATAGTACGCCCCGCCTAGGACCAAAAAGCCCAAACTGCCGAAAAGGGCTAAGTGGGCATGTCCGGAAGTAATATAGGTTCCATGCATATAGAGGTTGATCCAAGGCACGGTGATGATAAAACCGAGAAGGGACGCCCCGGTGACATGATAGAAGAGGCTGCTTAAGATTAAGGCCAGGGTGAGCTTTTGTCGGTTGCCCAGCTTGGGTCTTTTTTTTAAGCCTTTATGAACCATGAGTACCAGTAAAGCCACCGGAATTAGCTGAAAAAAGCTGAAAGTAAACCCGACAATGAGCCAATAGGCGGGAAAGCCGATCCAGTAATAGTGATGGCCGGTTCCGAAAAGGCCCGCGGCAACGGTCAAAGCCGCTTCTAGGTAAAGCCACTTTTCAATATCTTTTTTGCCTGCAAGGCCGGTATTTTTAAGGTAAGAGGCTAAAAAACCGGCTGTGGTTAACTCAAAAGCCATCTCTTCCCAGGCGTGAACGACCCAGAATTTGGTGGCTTCATCCGCGATCGGATTGGTTATGGTTAAGATATTAGGAATTAAAAATAAAAGCAGAAGGATCGTTCCGGCGCTCATGATCATGGCTGCCGGAGTGATCCTTTGCTTGTGTTTCACCAAAGTGCGGATGAGGTTATAGGAAAAAAGCGCCAAGGCCAGCGCTATTCCGGCATAGGACCAAGGGAGCCCTTCTAAATATTCACGGCCGCGTCCGAGGCGAAAAGAAAGACTTGCATAAATGGAGAGACTGGAGGTCAGAACAAGCCAAAACTGCCAGCGGGCCAGGCGCAGGGAAAAAATCTCCCGGTCTAAGTCTTCACTGACAAAATAATAAACCATGCCCATGGTGCCGATTAAGGGCCAGAGTACTGCCAGCCCGAGGTGAATGGATCTGCCGTATTCATAGGGAATAGGGGAGGGCAGGTCGGGTATGATTAAGTCGGCTGCTCCCAGAAGGGCGACGATTCCCTGGGTTCCGAAAAGAAGAGCGGCGGCTAGAGTATACCGGCGTGCGATAACTTGTGCTTGAAATGTTTTCATTCCCTAACCTCCCTTGGTTCGGGGGGCCAGCCTAAGGTGGGGATATCTCCGAGGAATTTAAGATAGCTGATTAGCGCTTCCGCATCCGCTGTTTCCAAAGCGGGATGAAGGTGTTCGCGGTTTGGCCTCATCACGGGCGGATCCGTAAGGTAATTCAGGACTTCATCCTCGGACCGGCGTTCTAGCAGCTTGGTCAAGTCATTCCCCACATAGCCCCCGTTCCCAAAAAGGGCATGGCAACTAATACAGTTGTTTTTTTGCCACACTGTCTTTCCCTCCCGGGCATTTTCCGGCATCGTATAGGGGAGCTTCCAGGACGTGATATTCGCTCCCAGAAAAGCGCCCACCAGCAGTAAAATGATCCAAGCGAACGTGCGCAGTCTCAAATTTCTACCTTCCGTTTCCAATGTAAGATAGTTGATCCTGGATATGATACTAGTATTTGCCAAAGGGAAACCCTTTACTCATACCCATGATTGCCGAGAAGGGAGAGCATTATGCAGTGGCGAATTATTTATAAAGTAGACTAGGCAAATTTTTATAGCAGGTGAAGAGGGAGTAGCATGGAAAGTAACAATAATAACTCTACCATTTTGGGCCAAGTGAACGGCCAGCAGTTTGGAACCATTGAGGAGCTGGCGGCCGAATTACATGCAATTTTTCAAACGTCTTATGACGGAATCTATATGACGGACGCCAATGGCAAAACTCTAAGAGTAAACAGCGCCTATCAAAGGGTCACCGGGATTCCATTAGAGAAGCTAATCGGCCGCAATATTAAAGATATCGTAGAGGAAGGATTAATCAGTGAATCCATTACTTTTAAAATTCTCCAGGAAGGTAAAGCTTTAACCATTAAGCAGACGGTCAGCAACGGTAAGGAAATTCTGGTCACCGGAAGCCCGATTTTTAATGATAAGGGGGAAATCAGCCGGGTTGTAACCAATGTCCGGGACATGAGCGAATTGAGAGAGCTGGAAAAAAAGCTTGAACATACTTTGGAGCTAAAAGCACACTTTGAGCGGGAAATCTCACAGCTTAAAAAGAAATATGAAGGCCGCAGCGATATCATTGCCCAAAGCCAAAGCATGAGCAATGTGATCGAATTGGCCGAGCGCCTGGCCAAAGTGGATACAACCGTCCTTATTTTGGGAGAATCAGGGGTTGGTAAGGAACTGGTGGCCCAGCTTATTCATAAAGACAGCCCCAGAGCTAAAGAAGGAACCTTTATTAAAGTCAATTGCGGCGCCATCCCGGCTGAACTCTTGGAATCCGAACTGTTCGGGTATGAGGAAGGGGCCTTTAGCGGCGCACGCAAGGGCGGGAAAGCAGGCCTCTTTGAAATTGCGGATAAAGGAACGATTTTCCTGGATGAAATCGCAGACCTGCCTCTGAATTTACAGGTCAAGCTCCTCAGAGTTCTGCAGGAAGGAGAACTCACTCGTTTAGGGGGAACTAAACCGGTAACAATAGACGTTAGGCTAGTGTCTGCTACCAATAAGGATTTGGCCAAAATGGTGAAGGATAAGCTTTTTCGCGAAGACTTGTACTACCGCTTAAACGTGGTGCCTTTGGTTATCCCGCCCTTGCGCGAGCGCAAAGAAGATATCTTTCCCATTACAGCCTCATATCTTAGGCATTTTAATGCTAAATATAAAACTGACAAAATTTTGGCTCCCGAAGTAATTGATACCTTCTATCAATATGAATGGCCGGGGAATATCCGGGAGCTGGTAAATACATTGGAAAGGCTAGTCGTTACCGTGGCCCAAGATGTAATTCGCGTGGACCATCTGCCGCTCCAGTTTTTATCCAAGCCCCAAGATGAACTGAAAAAATCCCAATCCCTTCCGGCCATGGTAGCTGAACTCCAAGAAACCCTAATCCTCAATGCTTTGAAGGAACAGCGCTCAACCCGCAAAGCAGCCCGGGTTTTAGGAATTAGTCAATCAGCCCTTATGAAAAAAATTAAAAAGTACGGCATTGTCTATGAAGAAAGCTGGGGCTCGAGCCGAATTTGATAGGAATCATTGAGCACTTAGGTAATCACTAAGAAGAAACTTCTCCAGCGGGGGTTTGACCTGAAGTTGCCCTAATAGTGAGTCTTTATGGATTCATTATTAGGGCAATAATTTGTGAATGCATTCGTGTTAATGCGCATTTGAGGGGCATTTCATAATTGGTACAATAATTGCAAAATTAAGAATGACAGGAACTGTAAGAATGTTAATAGAAGAAAGGGTGAGAGAAGGTTAGACAGATAAGAAAGTAGAGAAGCAAAACCAGAAACCATGCGAAAACAACAGAAAAAACATTAAACTGCGAAAGCACAAAACCCTTTATCGGAGAAGGAGATGAGACGAAAATGGCTATCGGATTGCCCAGTTCAAAACGCAAACACGGTCAGGAGCAGCCCTATATTCCCCTCGGTATTTTCAAGCTGCGGCTTCCATTTATTCATTACGGTGTTGAGGTGCCGGAAATTATCCAGGCTATTTTCATGTTTGTAACCGGCTTAGCTGCCACTAAATTTCTGCAAGATATGTTTGGTGTTTCATTTGAGGTAGCGCTCACCATCGTTCTTTTTCATGAAATTACTTATAGCCTGCACCAGCTTCTGGGAGACCCGGTCATTGCCGGTTGGATTACCCCGGCGATTCCCTTAACCGTGGCCTATCTATCTAAGTATGCGTTAGGGGTGGAACGGATTGAGGCTTTAATTGCCTTGCAGGTTACCGTCGGAATTATGTTCTTAATTTTGGGAACAACCGGACTTGCAAAAAAGATTCTCGATATTCTGCCCAATTCTCTGAAGGCCGGAATTATTCTGGGAGCCGGTATTGCTGCGATTGTCGGGAAATACGGCTTTTTACCCAAGGAACAGGGTGGGGTCGGATTTGCCATGTATCCGATTTCGATGAGCGTCGGCATCGCTTTGGCCTTTTTCCTGTTATATGCTAAAGGATTTGAAGCGATGAAAGCTAAAGGCGGATCGATTGTGGGCATATTCGCCAAATATGGGATGGTGCCCGGAATTATCGGCGCGATGATTGTTGGGATTGCGGTAGGGGAAGTCCAGATGCCGAAGATCGATCAGTGGGGTTTCTTCGTTCCTCATGTAAGGGAAGTGTTCAGCACAATGAACGCTTTTGCCGTTGGTATTCCGTCCCTTTCCATGTTTATCGCTGCCTTGCCCATGGCTATCGTCGCATACATCATTGCCTTTGGCGATATTATTATCGGTCAGACTGTCATCGAAAAGGCCAATGAACTTCGTGACGATGAAAAAATTGATATGGACCCGAACCGGACTAATATTCTTTGCGGCGTCCGCAATCTGATTGAAGGCACCATGTTTCCGACTGTGACCCTGGCCGGTCCCCTGTGGGCTGCCATGACCGTAGCCGTAGCCGAACGCTATAAGCAAGGCCGCAAAGCGATGGATTCAATTTTTGGCGGGTCCGGGACCTTTAATATTGTCAAATGGATGGCTGTGCTCTCCTTGCCTTTAGTCGCTTTGTTTAGGCCAATTTTACCCATTGCTATTGCTCTAACTACGATGGTGCAAGGATTCGCCTGCTTCTATATCGCGATGGAAATGACCAAGACCAAAGAAGAACAGGGTGTGGCCGGGGTGATCGGTGCAATTTTAGCCATAGCCGGACCGACCTATGGCCTGGCATCAGGGATTATTCTCTATTTTGTCGTTCAGAAAATCGGAGTGTCTAAGAACCGGGAGCTCAAAGCCGTCGAAAAAGAAGTTGTTGCCAAATAATGTTAATCCACAATCTATGAAGCAATTTTAGAGCAAAGCAAGACTGCGGTAAAAGTCAAGTAATTTACCGAAAAAATATAGGAAGGTGATTTCCATGATTTAGTTGATTTTTAGAAAAAAGGGTACACTAAATAAACCCTCCATCTACAAAAGGTAAT
>NZ_JAFLRH010000015.1 GCF_017310645.1 Paradesulfitobacterium ferrireducens
CTCCTGCCCTGTAACATGCCGGCAAGCTACCTTGCCCGCTCACCACGCGCCGGAGCTGCTCGCTTGTCGACTCGCTACCGCGCCAAACCTTTGGGTAATACCTGGAGTGAACCGTGGCGCGGCTTCACGCTTCGTCGACTGCGCTCACGACGCTCCTCTGCTCTACGGTTCGCTCCGCAAGGTAGCTTGCCTGTTACATTCATCAGTGGTGCTGCGTAGCAGCATGGAAGTCTGACTACTGACTCCTACCTAAAGTTACTTCTTCCGCTTTGCCAACACTTCGTCAACGGAAGGCATGACTTTATCCGCAGGTATAAGTACATTGTCCGTAGTAATAAGATAGGGAAGGTCTTTCGACTTCACAGTTTTGCCGAAGACCATGGGCAGCGCGAGTTGATGATCCTCCTTGCGCATCGTGCCCTTGCCCAGCGGTGTATCAAGGGCCAGCCCTTCAAGCGCATCAATGATCTTTTCTGTATCTGTGCTTCCGGCTTTTTCAATGGCCGCAGCCAGGAATTTAATGGTCAAATAGCCGTTAAGCCCGGCAAAACCCGGGTAATTGCCTGTGGCCTTCTTGAACGCTTCCCCAAATGACTTGGTATTTGGATCATCCGGGAAGTAATAGAAATAGAAAGCTGTTCCGTACACCCCTTCCGGAGCGTCTTGACCCAGTGGGCGCAGACTGTCATGGTCTGTAGCGGCATGCGCGAACACCGGAACCTCTTTGTTCAAACCGGACTGATTAAGCGCTTTCAGAAACGCCACCATATCTCCCCCGCCGGCTGCGACATAAACGGCATCCGGTTTAGCCGCCCGGATGGCATTGATGTAGGAAGAGAAGTCTGATTCTCCTACTCTCCACCAAGATTCGTTAATTTTTTCAACATCGGGCTTTAATTGCTTCAGATTTGTCCAAACCGAGTTGGCCACGGAACGCCCGAACTCATAGTCACTGCCGGCAATCCAATAGCGTTTATAAGGCATCTGGGACATTTGGTAAGCCCCGGCCTTGCCAATCATCGCCGTGTTCCCGATCGTGCTGAAGACATAGCGGTGGCCTTCAGCACCGGTAATTTTTTCACTCATGGAATCAGAATTAATAAACAGAACCTTATTATCTTTGGCATATTTAGAAACTGCCAAAGCAGAAGCGCTGTTAATAGTCCCAATCAGAATATTTATGTTCTGGTTCATAACCAACTCCTTAGCCGCCGCTTCAGCCTGGTCGGGTTTGAACGCATCATCCCGCTCCACGACCTCAATCACCGGCCCGCCTGCTTTGGCCACCTCATCAACGGCAAGCTTGACTGCGGCTTCGGTACTTTTGCCATAGGCAGCAGCCGGCCCGGATAAGCTGTCAATATATCCTACTTTAACCTTAAGCTGAGAGCCGCCCGTATCTCCGGACTTCGCCGTGGGTGTTGTCTGTCCGCAACCTGCCAGAAAAACCCCCAAAGCCAGGATCACAATCAATGTCCAAGCAAAATAATGGAAACCAACTCTCTTTTTCAATTTTCGTCCCCCTCCATCAATCTGGCGTTTTGGTCATTTTATAAATATTAAGAGACGGTTTTCACCTCCTTCATTGATTCGGTCCAGGGAAATTACCTTCTTCTGAATATTCTTTATCTTTAATGTTTGGTACTGGTTGGACCAGTGTTAATAATCATTTCGCCACGAAACAAAAAATCTCCTTCCGTACTTCCAAAATAATTTATTGAATTTGGTCTATTTGAAATATTTTGAAGTTCATTAAAATAACCTGCGCAGAAATCCGATTCTGATTCCAGCCCATAATTAGATAATTCTGTAAAATATCCTTAAATATTTTTGTACCTTAATCTGGCCCATTCCAGATGTTCTTTCATCGAGTGGCGCGCTTCCGCAACATCATGATTTTTAATTGCTTCATAAATTTTGCTATGATCATTGGTAACACGTATTCTCTCACTATCTTGTACAAAATCGTAACGGCTTGCTTGTTCGATCATTTTATGAATATGGATCGCAAAGGTTTGAAGCAGTCGGGTTATCATCGTATTTTTTGAAGCCTGCGCAATCATATAATGAAAATATACATCCGCTTTCGAATAACCTTTTGAATTCTCAAATTTGCTTTGTCTTAAAACTCCCAAGGCATCAGCAATAAAGGTTAAATTTTCTGCATCCGCTCGTTTGGCTGCCAATCCGGCACATTCCACTTCAAGAGCGATGCGTACCTCCCAAAGTTCATCAAAGGAATTTGATTCTACGCTTAGCGCTAAAGCTAAGGGCTCAATAATTTGGTTAACATGGTGATCCTTTACAAATGTGCCGTCCCCGGGTCTTACTTCTACTAAGTTCAGAATCTCCAGGGTTCTCAAAGCCTCACGCAGCGTTGTCCGGCTGACGCCCAAGGCGCCAGCCAGCTCCCGCTCTCCCATGAGTCTGTCCCCGGGATTAAGTCTATTCTCACGCATAAGCTCCTTAATTTGTGACACAACATCTTCGTAAATCCTATGGGGTTTGACCTTATTTAACTCCATATTTCACCGCCGTCTAACCTCTATTTTCCTATGCTCATTTCACGACCACATTGACCAGTTTCCCCGGGACCGTGACCACTTTAACGATCTCTTTGCCCTGGGTCCAGTCAGCAAGCTTGGGCAGGCTGCGCACCCGCTCCTCCAGATCCTTGGCGGAGATTTCCGCCGGAACTTGAATCCGCTCGCGCACTTTTCCGTTCACTTGCAGCACCACGGTCACCTCATCCTGGATTAAGGCCTGCTCATCCACCTCAGGCCAGGGCTGGGTATGGATGCTGTCCTGATGCCCCAGTTCACTCCAGGTTTCCTCCGTAATATGGGGCGCAAAGGGCGCCAGCAGGATTAAGATGCTCTCCAGGGCTTCCCGGGCCACCGCCACCTTGGAATTCGGCTTTTCTTTGTAGATATAGAGGGCATTCACCAGCTCCATCACGGCACTGATGGCGGTGTTAAAGTTAAAGCGCGTGCCGATGTCCGTCGTAACCCGCTGAATCGTAGTATGCGTTATCCGGCGCATTTCTTTGGCATCCGCATCAAGGTCCAAGGAAGCGCGGCCGTCATTCCCGCCCTTACTGCCTGCACCGCCGGCGTTATCTTCTTTAAGGATCGGCTCATACTGGACAGCCAGCCGCCAGACCCGGTTCAAGAAGCGGTAGCACCCTTCCACACCCTGGTCGCTCCACTCCAGGTCTTTTTCCGGCGGAGCTGCAAACAAGATAAAGAGGCGGGCAGTATCCGCCCCGAATCGCCCGATAATTTCTTCCGGGCTTACGACATTCCCTTTGGACTTGGACATCTTGGATCCGTCCATGCAGACCATCCCTTGAGTGAGCAGGTTAGCAAAGGGCTCACCCACTTTTAGATGCCCAAAATCCCTTAATGCCTTGGTAAAGAAACGGGAATACAAGAGATGCAGGATGGCGTGTTCCACTCCGCCTACATATTGGTCCACATTCATCCAGCGGTCAACCGCTCCCGGGGCAAACGGAGCTTCCGTGTTCCTGGGGTCGGTGTAGCGCAGGTAATACCAGGACGAGCACATAAACGTGTCCATGGTGTCTGTCTCCCGCCGGGCCGGCCCGCCGCACTCAGGGCAGGTCGTATTGACAAAAAACTGGGAAGTGGTTAACGGGTTTTCCCCGGCCCTAAAGACGACATCATCCGGCAGGAGCACCGGCAGCTGGTCATCCGGAACCGGAACCGTGCCGCACTTCTCACAGTAAACCATGGGAATGGGCGCACCCCAGTAGCGCTGGCGGGAAATAAGCCAGTCGCGCAGGCGGAAATTCACTTTGCGTTCCCCAGCACCCAACCGCTCCGCTTCATCGGCGATGCGCTCCCAGCCTTCCTCACTGGAGAGGCCGTCAAACTTGCCCGAGTTGACCATCACCCCATCTTCCGTAAAAGCCGCAGCCAGGGGCTTGTCCTTATCCTCAATGGATGTATCTTTAGGGAGGATGACCGTCGTAATCGGCAGCCGGTATTTCTTGGCGAACTCAAAGTCGCGCTCATCATGGGCCGGCACGCCCATGACCGCACCGGTCCCGTATTCCAAAAGGACATAGTTGGCAATCCAAATCGGGACTTTCTGCCCGTTGAGCGGGTTGATACAATGCTTCCCGATAAACATGCCTTCCTTCTCAGTCTCGGTGGAAGTACGGACAATCTCGTTAAGTCCGTGCATCTTCTCAATAAAGGCGTGTACATCTTTTTCATACTCAGTCCCTGCCACCAGTTCCTGCACCAGCGGGTGTTCCGGAGCCAGCACCACATAGCTTACCCCAAACACGGTATCGATTCTGGTGGTGTAGACCGTGATTTTATCCGGGCGGTTTTCCAGGGAAAATGAAATCTCCACCCCTTCCGAGCGCCCGATCCAGTTGCGCTGCATGGTTTTGACTTTTTCCGGCCAGCCCGGCAGCTTGTCTAGGTCTTTCAGCAGTTCATCGGCATAATCGGTGATTTTGAAAAACCACTGTTCCAGGTCTTTTTTCGTGACAAGGGTGTCGCAGCGCTCGCAGGCCCCCTCCACCACCTGCTCGTTGGCCAGCACGGTGGCGCAGGACGGGCACCAGTTGACTGCAGCCTTTTTCTTATACACCAGGCCGTGCTTGTAGAATTCGAGAAACATCCACTGAGTCCATTTATAATACCCGGGATGACAAGTTGCCATTTCCCGGTCCCAGTCATAGGAAATTCCCATCTCGCGCAGCTGGCGCTTCATGTTGGCGATATTCTTCCAGGTCCATTCCGCCGGAGGGGTCTGGTGCTTGATTGCCGCATTCTCCGCCGGCAGTCCAAAGGCATCCCAGCCAATCGGATGCAGGACGTTATATCCTTGCATGCGCTTGTAACGCGCGATCACATCGACGATCGAATAATTGCGGACATGCCCCATGTGCAGATTCCCGGATGGATACGGAAACATCGCCAGGGCATAAAATTTCGGTTTATCTGTCCCGTCTCCCGTTTTGAACGCTTTCTCCTCCAGCCAGCGCTTTTGCCATTTGGCTTCAATCTCGGCAAAAGAATACTTATCTTGCATAACCTTTCCCCCTACAACATATACAACATTTTACGAAAACCAAAGAAAACCCCCGCCCCATTGGGCGAGAGCCCTTCCCATTCTAACAAATCGTTACCTCTTGTCAAGAGAAGGACATGATTTCAGCATCACTCCACAGACGTTCTATATTATAAAAATCCCGGGTTTCCGGAGTCATGATATGCACGACCAAATCGCCGCAGTCCGCCAAGACCCACTGGGCTTCCGGCATGCCCTCGACCCGCAGCAGCGGAATCCCTAGATCAGGCAGCTTTTCCTGCAAGTTATCCGTGATTGCTTTCACTTGAGTCACTGAATTTCCGGTAGCGATCAGAAAATAATCCGTAACCGGCGATACTCCTTTAAGATTTAAGAGTACCAGGTCTCTTCCCTTTTTTTCCTCTACCAAATTTAGCACTTGTTTCAGCTGATTTTCACTTAGCTCCAAATTTGAACCTCCTTTGTAAATCTTCATGGGTTAAACGGGTAATGGGATGAATCATTCGTTTCCCTTGTTTAAGATAATTAAGTGTATGTTCAACACAAGCCAACGTTCCTTGCTCGATATTATCATACAAGGCTTGACGCAAACTGTCTACATTAGGAAAGTTTCTATTCGGCTCCACCAAATCCGCACTGTAGATAAGCATCTCCAGCGGGGACATGCCCGGATACCCCAGGGTATGATGAGCCACAGCGGCCAGAACCTCTTCATCTTGCAAACCGTAATACTTTTTTAACCAATAAGCTGCCAGAGGACCATGAAGCACAGCCGGAGCCTGTTCATCCTCCGGATACTGCAGGATCTGCCAGCGCTTGGCCAGCCGCAGCTGGTACTCAATCGGAATCTCCTTTGCTAAATCATGAACTAATGCCGCCAATCGGGCTTTTTCCAGATTCAATCCATGTTTGCGGGCCACATCCTCAGCCAAAGCGGCCACCCCTAACGTATGCCGGTACCTGGCTGCGGAAAGAGTGCGCGCCGCTAAATCCAACGCTTGCTCCAGATTCAATCCCTGCCCCTGCTCCACTCTAGGTTCTCCTTTCTCTAGTCTAACCAAAACAAAGAGACCCTGATCCCCCAGGCACGGAGGGTGGGCCTCTAAGCTTCCAAATCGTTTGAAACTCATTCAGCTTCAGAGACTATCTTTGAAGCCTTATTCGGGCCCCTGTTTCGGTTTCGCCTCATTAACGGTCAGCGGACGCCCGCCGAATTCCTTGCCGTTTAATTCCTGGGCCATCCTTTCAGCATCCTCATCAGAGACCTCGACAAAACCGAAGCCCCTCGACCTCCCTGTTTCTCTGTCAGTAATTATGCGGCTGCTGTAAACTTCCCCATACCCGCGGAAAAATTCGCTAATATCTTCCGTGCTCGTATTCCATGGGAGGTTTCCTACATAAAGTGTGCGTGTCATTTCTGTCACCTCTTGCCTAAAGTGGATTCGTTTCTAGTATGAGCAATTCTGGTTGGAGTATACAGGGCATTTTCTTCAATAAATTGACGTACATTTTCCGGCAGGAGATAACGAATAGACTTTTCCGCTGCCACCCGCACCCGGATATCTGTGGAAGAAATGGCCAAGGCCGGAACCTCTAAAAGATGAATTTTATGAAGTGCCTGCGGATTCTCATGCTGTGACTTGATTAAAAAATCTCCGGCTTCAAAACCGGGCCGTGAGGCTCCGATAAAATGGGTCAGGTTCAAGATCTCTTCGGATTCATGCCAGGTAAAGATTTCTCGTAAAGCGTCCATCCCGGTAATAAAGTATAGTTCATAATCCGGCCACTCCCGCCGTAGTTGGCGCAAAGTATCTACGGTGTAAGAAGGGCCGTTCCGTTCAATTTCAAGAGGCGATATATCGAAAAAGGGATTATCGGCCAAGGAGCGTTTAACCATTTCATAACGCAAGGAAGCAGGACTTATCCGGCGTCCGCTTTTATGCGGCGGATTGCCTGTTGGAACAAAAAGAACTTTTTCCAGGTTAAACTCGTTGCGTGCCATCTCAGCTGCCACTAAATGGCCGTAATGGATCGGGTCAAAGGTTCCTCCCATAACCCCTAAACGCTGAGTACGCACGTTCTCCGCCTTATCACCCGCTATCCTATCTGTGGCCACGATAACCCCAACCCCTACATTAAGCTATAATAGTTCAAGTATATCAAAGAGTCCGGGCAAAGTCACTCCCTTGCTCACTCATATCGCAGCGCTGCGATCGGTTCCAGCTTGGCGGCCTGCCGTGCCGGGTAGAAGCCGAAGAACAGACCCACCCCAATGGAAAAAGAGACTGCCAGCGCAATGGCCCATCCGGATAAAAGGGGCGGCCAACGCAGCAGATGGGAGGCAAAGAGCGCACTTCCCACGCCCAAGGCCATCCCAATCAGACCGCCGATGAATGAAAGCACCACTGCTTCCAGTAAAAACTGGACTAAAATATCGTTTTCCCGAGCGCCGACTGCCTTGCGCAGCCCGATTTCACGGGTGCGTTCTTTCACTGACACCAGCATGATGTTCATAATTCCGATTCCGCCCACCAGCAGCGAAATTCCTGCCACCACCCCGATAATGGCGGTAAGAATACGGGTAATTTTATTGGCAGCCTGCACCAGCTGCTGCACATTAAACGCTTCATACTTGTCCGTCGTTCCGTGCCGTGCATTTAAGATCTTTTTAGCTCCCGCGATGACTGTTTCAAGTTCGGTTTCACGATGAGTTGACCCTTCAAGCTGGTCAATGCGCTCCGATTGAAAGACGTCCGTCCATGTATTCCAAGGCATATAGGCAAAACTACTCTGAGGCCCGACATCGAACTGGGCAAAGGCCGATTGATCCTTGGCCAGCACTCCGATCACCCGGCAGGGAACATTGCGGATAATCACCTGCTGTCCCAAGGGGTTACCCGCTCCGAACAAGTCTGAAGCCAGTGTTTGATCGATCACCACCACTCTTCGAGCACTGATTACATCTTCTGCGGAAAAGAACCTACCTTTAGCCACTTCACGCCGCCGCAACCCGGCAAACTCTGAAGCCGTACCGACCACAACTGCAGAACTTCTTTTCTGGCTCACATCCAATTGGGCATATTCAATGCTGGCCGGAACCAGGTATTTTATCTGAGGCAAAGCCCGGCGCAGGCTATCGACGTCCCTCGAATTAAAGCGGTCATTGTCCGTCGGCCCTCCCGGTCCCACGGCCTTAACATATAACACAAACAAATTAACTCCGGTTTTCTCCATCTCTTGCATAATCGCAGCTTTTCCGCCCAGGCCGATATTGACCACGGCAATCACTGCAGCTATTCCGATCACAATTCCCAGCATAGTAAGCGCAGCCCTCATTTTATTGATGCGCAGGCTGCGCACAGCTCCACTCAGGCCTTCCAAGAAGTTCATCCGCCCTCACTTCCTGATTTAGCACTGAACCAACCCGCCCTTAGTCCCCCGCCGCTATAGGCGGCTGGTGCCAAAGGGCGGTTAAGTCCAGTATTGACTCGACTAACATTCTGAGGGGGTTGAAACCCCCTCAGAGTGAAGTCTCGTTTAACCCGGGCCGGCATCCCTTCATAAAATTGGTCCGTGGGATTTAAGACCACCTGATCGCCCTCTTTCAGCCCACTGACCACCTCCTGATTGTTATCGCCTGCGATGCCCAAGTTCACTTCCGTTTTGCGAACTTTCCCCCCCTCCAGGCGGTAGACAAAATTTTTATTCTGTTCCTGAAACAAGGCTTCCTGGGGAATCGCCAACACGTTTGCTTTCGCAGCTACAAGAATATCCACATCGACGCTAAAACCGGGTTTAAGCTCGGATGATGCTTGTTCAAGAACGACTTTCACCTTGACTGCAGGGGCAGGGTTCGTTTGCAGCCCGGGGGCTATCTGGGCTTGCAGCGCCACATCGGCTACAGTTCCGGGAAGAAAGCTCTCTTTAATCAGCCGGCCTCTGATTTCGGCTTTTTGCCCGGGTTGCACCCGGGCGGCATCGACCTCATTCAGGCTGAGATCAATATTTAACTTGCTTAAATCCCCAATGACAGCCAGCGGCGCCTGTACTGAGGCCAGGTTTCCTTCCTGAGCATTCACTTCCAGCACGGTCCCACTCAAAGAGCTTTTGAGGGTTAATTGAGCCCGTTGGGCCTGGGCAGCGTTTACGCCGGCCTGAGCCTGTTTGACTGCGGCCTCCGCTTGGTTTAGGGCCATTTCCGCCTGTCTGATCGCTGCGGGATTAGGCTGATTCACAGAAGCCGTTTGGGTATCAGGCACTGACATCACTGACTGAATTGGGTTTGATTTCGCAGCGTCAAGGTTTGCCTGGGCCAAATCGCGGTTGGCTTTGGCCGCGTCAAGGGCAGCTTGGGCTTGATTTATTTGGGCATTGACCAATGCCGGATCCAGTTCGATCACCGCAGCTCCCGCTTGGACGCTGTCTCCGGTTTTAACCGCTACTTTCACAACCCGGGCCGGGCTTAGGGTCCTTATTTCCTGAGTCTTCTCCGGTTTGACTGTCCCGCTGGTATGAACCACCTCTTGCAGGGCAGTAGGCTTGACCACAACCACTGATACTTGCATAGGATCTTCAGGCTTGCCATAGACACTCCAAATTCCCCATCCGAGCGCGGCCAGGGCAATAATCCCTGCTGCACTCCACGCGGCTTTGTGCTTCATCCTGAGATCACCTCGATTTCGTCCGTTATGTCAATCTTGCCACTCGAACTCGAGCTCCCCGATCCGAACCAAATCCCCTTCTTTGATCCCCTGGGCCCGCAGAGCATCATCCACCCCCATAACCTTTAAAATATTTTGGAAGCGATGTAGGCCTTCCTCGCTTTCAAAATGCGTCATGATTACATGTTTCTCCAATTCCTTGCCGCTTAGGACAAAAACGCCTTCTTCCTGATCAAGCCGGAAGCGCTCCTGCGGTTCGGCTTTGGTCATCCGGTGCTGGCTGCTGCGGTCTACTATCCCAGGCAAAGGAATATTGGGCAACAGCTCTTTGATGCGGAACATTAACGGTTCTAACCCGTCACCGGTGGCGGCTGACACTGCGAAAATTTCATATTGATCGTTGAGCGACGCACGCAAACGCTCTAAGTTGTCCTCGGCACCCGGAATGTCCATTTTATTAGCGACGACCAGCATCGGGCGTTCCGCCAGATAAGGGCTGTATAAGCGCAGTTCTTCCCGGATAATCCGGAAATCTTCCAGCGGATCGCGGTTTTCGGAACCGGAAATATCTAAAACATGGAGTATAAGGCGGGTGCGCTCCGTATGGCGCAAAAATTCATGACCCAGACCGGCCCCGGTATGTGCTCCTTCGATCAACCCAGGGATATCGGCAATGACGAAACTTTCCCCGTCTTCAAAATCTACCACTCCCAAATTAGGGACCAGCGTGGTAAAGGGATAATCCGCAATTTTCGGCTTCGCGGCCGACACCTGGGAGATCAAGGTCGATTTACCGACATTCGGAAACCCTACCAAGCCCACATCAGCCAAGAGTTTCAGTTCAAGCAGCAGCCAGCGTTCCTCCCCAGGCTCACCGTTTTCGGCCAAGGTCGGGGCTTTGTTAGTATTGCTTAAGAAACGGGCATTACCCCGTCCTCCCCGGCCCCCGCGCGCCACGACCACCTTCTGTCCGTTCTCAGTGAGATCAGCCAGAATTTCTCCGGTTTCGGCATCTTTAATCAAGGTTCCGGCGGGAATGCGCAAAACGAGGTCTTCCCCCCCTTTGCCATGCATGTTTTTTCCTTCCCCATGCTTGCCGCGGTCAGCTTTATAATGCCGTTTATACCGAAAATCCACCAGAGTTCTTAAGCCCTCATCCGCCACCAGGATAATGCTCCCGCCCCGGCCGCCGTCCCCGCCGCTGGGGCCGCCTTCCGGAACATATTTCTCCCGGCGGAAGGCCACGGCTCCGGCGCCTCCGTCCCCGCCCTTAACATAAATTTTTGCCTGATCGTAAAACATATTTTTTACTCCCCTAAAATAAGTTCAATGGCAGTGGCCTTTTGCTCCCCTGCCTTCTTTCCTGTTTCTCCGGTTGGGGGGTACAACTCAAACTTAAAGCTGAGTCCAGCCTCATTCACTGCTTTGCTGTCTTCAGCATCTCCCGGTTCCCGTCCGAGGGTGAGCACGGTTTTTAACGGCAACTCTTGTGAGTGCAAGCTTAATTCCAGACATTCGCTAGTGTACCCGTACAAGGCTTGAAGGTATTCCTCCCGCCAATATTTCGACCAAAATTCTTCTTCGTTCCATTCTTTGGCTAACTTAAGTTCAAGTGGAATTCCCTCTTTATGTAATTTAACGATTAGAGTCAAAATACATGCGGAGGCAGACTTTTCCGGAATTAAGCCTGCCAGTTGTTCTGCCTCAAACTCCGGCAGCATGGTACGTATGTATTGCAAAGCTTTTTCCGCGTGATTCAACTGGAGATAGCCGGTTACCACCTGCCAATGATTAAGGAAATCATGGCGTTGAAGCCGGTAGGCTTCTAACAGCTCTCCGATTAGTAGTTTATCCACTTGAGGCATATCCATTTCCCTTTCACAGTATTAGTACACATTAATCTAATAAGCCTAAAAAAACCCCTGGGGTTAACCCAGGGGTGATGTCTTATTGAGCTTGCGCTGCTGGGCGCTCTGCATAGATGCTGACTTGTTTGCGGTTGCGGTCTTTGCGTTCAAACTTTACATATCCGTCTATCAAGGCAAATAAGGTGTCATCTTTGCCAAGCCCGCAGTTTTTGCCTGCATGAAACTTGGTGCCGCGCTGCCTTACGATGATGTTGCCGGCGGTGACGAACTGGCCGTCTCCCCGTTTAACTCCTAAGCGCTGAGCCGCACTATCACGGCCGTTGCGCGAACTTCCCACCCCTTTTTTATGGGCGAAAAGCTGCAGATTCATTTTTAGCATGGAGTCCACCTCCTCCGCTCTATTATTAAATACCGGTCACCATAAGTCTGCTGGATTTCTTCAACCGCTTGGCTCATGGTGTGTAAAATCCATTGGGCCTGATTAAGCTCGGGTTCGCTAAGTTCAGGAAGAACACACCTTACATAACCGTCCTCCCCTTCCACTTGCGGAAGTCTGGACAAGTAGTGTTCCAACCCGTTGGCTGCGGCGATGCTTAAAGCCGAGACTGCAGCGCACACAATATCTTCGCCGTAAGCCCCATACCCTGCATGCCCGCTGAATTCAAACTCACGGACCCTGTCTTCTTGATCGAGCCATAAGGTCAAGCGAATTCCCTGAGCTTGACTCGGTTTACGCTTGGAGTGCTTCGACACGGACCTTCGTGTAGGGTTGGCGATGCCCTTGCTTGCGGCGGTAGTTCTTTTTCGGTTTGTATTTGAAGACAATAATCTTCTCCCCTTTACCGTGCTCCACCACTTTGAGCATAGCCTTGGCACCGTCTACCAGAGGGCTTCCGACCTTGACTGCTCCGTCCTGGGCCACCAGCAGAACACGGTCAATCGTAACCGTATCCCCAACATTGGCATCCAGCTTTTCGACTTTGAGCACATCGCCTTCTTGCACCCGGTATTGCTTGCCACCTGTTTCAATCACTGCGTACATTCTTACACCTCCCAAATCCTAGACTCGCCTCTCCAGGCCGGCTAACTTGCAAAAGCAACTCAGTAAATTTCGTGATACTTGCTGATTAGCAAACTGAGTCGATTTAGCAGCGTTAGTCAGTTTCTATGCCTGTTACGAGCGGTTGCGGCAGAGAGCCACCACATTTTAATATTTTAGCACCGGCTCAGTCAGTATGTCAAATAATTTTCTCATCCCCCGGCCAAAAGCGGAAAGAGCTTGAGAGCATCACCGGCTTGCACCGGTTCATCCGCCAGAACCTGGCGGCCATTCAGGGTAATAAGCACCGGCTCCTGCTCCGGTATATGCAAACGCCTGAGAACATCTCCCGCTGTACACGGGAAATCCATCTCAAGTTCGACAGTCCCTCCGGCTCCGGCAGGAGCATACTTCTGCAGTGTTAAATTAAGCTTAATTGCAACCGTTTTACTCATTTGCATCAACTTTTTCCTTGCTTTTTACCCATTGGATCACGCCAAACACAAATCTTCGTTTAAGCTGATAATGGCCTTCTTGTACATCTCCCGGTCAATCACGAATTGCATATTCACCTGACGCAGCGACTGAGACACACAGTTAACATTAATATCGTTCTTGGCCAGAGTATTGGTAGCCCGGGCCAAAATCTTCGGCATAGCAATGTTGGAACCGATCACACACACGATCGCTGCTTTTTCCACTGTAACTGTTTGATAGTTGTTCTCGAGTTCCGCGATGAAATCATCGCTTAAATCCGTTTCCCAAATCACGACGGAGATGCTGTTGGCATTGGTGGCTTTCATAATATAGCTGATATTATGGTGCTTAAGAATCTCCATCAGTTCCATGTCAAATCCGATCTCTCCCACCATGGAAGTATCATGAATTTCCACAACGGCGATTTTATCTGAACCGGCAATAATTTCAATCTTTGCTTCCGGTCCGATATAGTCCTTCGTAATGACCGTTCCGGGGTGATCCGGTTCAAAGGTATTCTTGATGCGTAAATTGATTCCGGCCATTTCGAGGGGTTTGGACGCATTGGGGTGGATCGCCTCCATGCCGATATCGGCCAGCTGGTCAGCTACATCGTAATTGGTCCAGCCCACCGGTACAGCTTTGTCCACACCCACTATTTTAGGGTCTGCCGAGGATAAATGATATTCTTTATGAATAATCGCTTCATCCGCCTTAAGATAAGTAGCAATCCTAGAAAAGGTTATCTCCGAGTAACCCCGGTCAAATTCACGCATGATTCCTTCTTTTCCTTTAGTATACCCTGTAGCCACAATAATTGAATCATATGGATTTATATCTTTGAAAGACTTCTCAATACGTTCGCTTATCGTGAGTTGTTTAGAATCGCGAAATCCGGTCAAATCAACCATTTTGGCAGAAATCCCGTTATTTGCTAAAATATTTACGGTATTAAACGCAGAATGAGCCTCCCCAATCGATGCCAGCAACTCCCTGGCCGCCGAGAAAATGCTGTCCCGTGCAACATACCCGGAAGCAATTATGTCTTCCATGCTGCTCAGATAAGCCTTTACTTGCATAATCCGCTCGGTAAGAAATTCACGGCAGGTATGATAATCCAGACCAATCCCCGTAAACGATTCATTAATGTTAAGGAGCTTATTTAATAAGCTGTCGAGAGAAGTCGCATAATCCTCACCCTTAATAAAGTGCTGATAAATGCCAGGCGCTTTGGTTTTTTTATCTTCCAGCAGCAAATTGGTCACGCCACCATAAGCCGAAACAACAAAAACTCTTCCATAGCGAAATCCTTTGGAACCTGGCAACCCGATTATATTCTGAAGCACATCATGAAATTGGGTCATGGATGTGCCGCCGATCTTTTCCACCGTAAGCATCTTTTTTCCTCCACAAAAGTTAATATTCAAGATCTGACACAACGATTAATTTTACCACATGGACATCATTAACTTAAAGCGTAATATTTAACTCTTTCATTTTCCGATAAAGAGTATTTCGTCCAATTCCAAGCAAGCGGGCAGCCGGTGCGATTTTTCCTCCTGTACGGTTCAGCGTTTTGATAATGGCTTCCCTGGTCTGTTCCTGCAAGAGACCGGGAGAGCTTTCAGACTTGGCGTCAGGTATCCATTGAGCACCGGCAGTCATCTCCTGCCCTAAGAGTTTGGGATCCTGAATCTTTTTGCGGGATAATTCTGGGGGCAGGTCCGAAACGTTTAAGACCGGACCGTCAGCTAAAGCAACCATTCCTTCAATACAATTTTCTAATTCCCGCACATTCCCCGGCCAGGAGTATGAAAGCAAACAGGAATAGACTTCCGGAACAACCTGCAACGGAGGTTTACCCAAAGCCGCGCTGCATTTCTCAATGAAGTGAGGAATGAGATCAAAAATATCGTCGGTCCGTTCCCGCAGAGGAGGCAGCTCCACAGTCACGACTTTTAACCGGTAATAAAGATCCAGACGAAATTTCCCCTCGGCAACCAGAGCTGCCAGATCCTTATTGGTTGCCGCGATGACCCTCACGTCCAAATTTTGGGCTTTCGTTGCCCCAATCCGGTATACTTCTTTCTCCTGCAGAACCCGCAGTAGGGCTGCCTGAACATTCGGAGAAATATCCCCAATCTCATCCAGAAAAATAGTACCGCCCTGGGCAATTTCAAATTTGCCGGGTTGACCTCCCCGCTTGGCTCCGGTAAAAGCACCGTCTACATAACCGAATAGTTCACTTTCCATGAGGGAATCCGGCAGTGCAGCACAGTTTAGAGGGACAAAAGGCTTGTCCCGGCGCGGACCGAGCAAATGGATATGCCGCGCGATAATTTCCTTTCCGGTACCGCTTTCTCCTTGAATGAGAACCGAAGAATGAGTGGAAGCAACTTTAGCTGCCCGTTGTAAAACCTTACGGCTTGCCTCGCTGTTGCCAATCCAAAGGGTTCCGGAAGAAGGTACTACTGACGGAGACGGAAAAACAGGAACATCACTCATTAAAGAAGAGCGGGAAAACTGGCCAAAATCCATGAAGTTTGCGGAAACTTCAGTATGGGAACCTCCCTTGTGCAAGGGCTTACTTTGAAAAACCTCCCCGACAAAACGTCCGAGAATTTCTTCCCGCCGTCGTCCGATGGAATTAATCCCCGCCGGCGTAATTGCAGTGATTAGTCCATGACTATCTATTTTTATATCCCCTTGAATCAAGAGGGAACCGGCTAGCTTCAAGCCTTCCCGGTAAATCCCGTAGCTATGCTCCAATTCTAAAAGCCGGAGATTATATTCAATCATCCTGGTTCCCATGATCACAATATCGAGAAGGCGTTCTTCTGCTTTACTTGCTACCCCGCTAATATCCAAGACACCAAGCTGCTTTCCTTGACTGTCATGGATTGGAGCCGCCCAACAAGCTAAGAAATGATTTTCACGCACATAATGTTCACTTCCCAGAACTTTGAGGGGGATGTTTTCGGTTAAGGCCGTGCCAATGGCATTCGTGCCTTTAACTTCTTCACGCCAATTAGCCCCAGGGGAGAGATGCACCGTTTGCGCTTTGGTGAGAAAAGGAGGATCCCCTAAAGTTTCTAATACATAGCCGCTATCATCACTTAAGAGAACCAAATAGTTCTGGCCCTGCAAAAAATTAAACATAAGGGGCAGCACATTTTTGGAAGCCCGCACCAAATCTTCATTTTGAGCATATCTTTCCTGTAAAAGGTTAGCAGGAAGCAGATCATTTGTGGATACTTTTTCATGGCTGACACGGAAATCCCTACTACGCTGCCAAGAACGGCTAATATGAACTTCAGCCGGAACATGTTCCCGCCCACTGATAAATGCCTGCCAAGCGTTTTCCACGATAACCCCTCCTCTTTCCTAAACCGAGGTATTCAGAATTCAGTAGTCAGAATGTCAAGAGAATATGTCTGCAAAATGTTATCGATGCGAGTCTCATTCTGAATTCTGGCTCCTGAGTACTGAGTACTTTCTGAAAGATTAACTATTATAAGGATATCATGAACATTTACTTGAAACAACAATCCATAATATGTACTATTTTAGAGCACTTTTTAGCGTTTTTTATTTTTGGAACACTTTTATTCATCATAAAAAAAAGAGTCATATTTTTTTCTTTTGTGGGATTTATCGCATATTGCGCAAGATTCTTTTTGCAAGAAATTAGCTGGTATACATTTTGCAATAATAGTTCGAACAGAATAACAAATCGCAAATGCTAAAACCATTGCACGAGAATTAAAAGGAGGACGAGTATGAAAATTTATCGTGTCAACATGACCACCCTGACCACCTCTGTCGAAGAAGTTCCAGAAAAATGGAGGGGACTCGGCGGGAGGGCTCTCACCTCTGCTATCGTAGCTGAAGAAGTTGACCCAACGTGCCATCCTTTAGGTCCCAACAATAAACTTGTCTTTGCGCCTGGCTTATTAACCGGTACCACGGCGCCGAATTCCGGGCGTCTCTCAGTCGGAGCCAAAAGCCCTCTTACAGGGGGTATCAAAGAGAGCAATGCAGGTGGAACAGCTTCGCAAAAATTAGCTAAACTCGGAGTTAAAGCATTAATCATCGAAGGGCAGCCTAAGGGAGATGGCTTTTACAGCCTGCATGTCAATGAAGAAGGAGTATCCATTGCTGAGGAAACCGAACTCATCGGCAAAGGAAATTACGAAGTTATCGGCAAACTCATCGCCAGATTCGGGGAGAAAATCGGTGTGCTCACGATTGGGCAGGCCGGAGAAAACCGCATGTCCGCAGCTAATATTTCCGTTAAAGACCCCGACGGCAATATCCGCAGTGCCGGCCGGGGGGGCTTAGGCGGAGTCATGGGCTCCAAAAAAATTAAATATATCACAATTGATGACAGTAAGACCGGAAGCATCGAACTGGCCGATCCAGAAAAATTCAAACAAGCAGCCAAGGTCTTTGGCAAGGCTCTCCTCGACCATCCGGTTACCGGCCAAGGCCTTCCCCAGTACGGAACGAACGTCCTTGTGAATATTCTTAATGAGGCCGGCGGACTGCCGACTCAGAATTTCCGGCGGGGAAATTTTGCCGGAGCTGAAAAGATCAGTGGCGAAACCATGCATGACACGATTGTCAGCCGCAAAGGGAAACCCACCCATGGCTGCCATGTAGGATGTGTTATCCGCTGTTCCCAGGTTTATAATGACAAAGACGGCAATTATGTCACTGCAGGCTTTGAATATGAAACAATTTGGGGATTCGGGGCCGGCTGTTTAATTGACGACTTGGACATCATTGCTCAAGCTGATCACCTCTGTGACGACATGGGCATCGACTCCATCGAAGCAGCTGTAACCATGCAGGTCGCAATGGAGGGACAAATCATTCCCTTTGGTGACGGACCGGGTATGCTCAATCTTCTAAAAGAAATTGAAAAAGGCAGCTATCTTGGCCGCATACTCGGCAACGGAGCCGCTATGACAGGGAAAGCCCTTGGCGTAACCAGGGTACCGACTGTTAAGGGACAAGGAATCCCGGCTTATGATCCACGGGCAGTAAAAGGAGTCGGATTAACCTACGCTACTACCCCCATGGGAGCAGACCATACGGCAGGATATGCAGTCACTACGAACATTCTCAAAGTCGGCGGCTATGTGGATCCTTTGGGTAAAGAAGGGAATGTCGAGCTTTCCCGCAATCTCCAAATTGCCACTGCAGCCATTGATAGTACTGGTTTGTGTCTCTTCGTGGCTTTTGCTATTTTGGATATCCCGGAAGCTTTCCAAGCAATTATTGACATGATCAATGCCCAGTACGGTTTATCCCTTACTGCGGATGATGTCACAGAACTAGGGAAATTCGTCTTGCGCACGGAGCGGGCTTTCAACAAGGCAGCTGGCTTTACAGAAAAGCACGATCGTTTGCCTGAATTCTTTGCCGAAGAATGTGCGCCCCACAATACCACCTGGGATTTCACAGATGAAGAGATTGATGAAGTATTAAACTTTTAAAGTGTTGCTTGTTTTAAGTGCGCCATTTTACATCAGCATTTGCTGCTTTAACAGAAAAGTGCTCCAAGCTGGAGCACTTTTCTGTTTGGTTTTTCCGAGATTCAGACTTCGCAAACATTTAAGAATGTACTGCTAATTCGTCTTAATCGGCAATATCACTGATTAAGATAATATTTCTGACTATTGGCACAGCTCTTGCTATATATAAAAGTCAGATGTCACAAAAACAAGATGATTGAGGGGGAGATTTTAATGTCAATTGTTCACGAAGTTTATGGTTATTTCATGCCCAACGTCAATCTAATGGGCGCCGGAGCGGCGAAACAAGTTGGAGCGCAAGCTAAAAGTCTGGGAGCAAAAAAAGCGCTGATCGTTACCGATGCTTTCTTGTACAAAGTAGGCATGGCCGATGAAATTGCCGCCAACTTAAAGGAGTCCGGCATCGAAGTTGCAATTTATCCTGGTGCAGAACCGAATCCGACCGATAAAAACGTGCATGACGGTTTAAAAGTCCTCCAGGATGAGAAGTGCGACTTAATTGTTTCTTTAGGCGGGGGTTCGAGCCACGACTGCGCTAAAGGTATCGGTATCGTTGCCGGAAACGGCGGGAACATCCGGGATTATGAGGGAGTCGATAAATCAACCAAACCCATGGTTCCGCTGATTGCCGTCAACACCACCGCCGGCACCGCCAGTGAGATGACCCGCTTCTGCATTATCACCAATACTGATACCCATGTGAAGATGGCAATTGTTGACTGGCGCTGCACTCCTAACGTAGCGATCAATGACCCGCTGTTAATGATGAAAAAGCCGCCGGCTTTAACCGCTGCCACCGGTATGGATGCTCTCACCCACGCTGTGGAAGCTTATGTTTCCACCATTGCTACCCCGGTCACAGATTCGGCAGCGTTGATGGCCATTCAGTTAATCAGCCAATACCTCCGCCGCGCGGTAGCCAATGGCAGCGATTTTGAAGCCCGCGATAAAATGGCTTATGCGGAGTTCCTCGCCGGGATGGCTTTCAACAACGCCAGTTTGGGTTACGTGCATGCCATGGCGCACCAACTCGGCGGTTTCTACAACCTGCCGCACGGTGTCTGCAATGCCATTCTGCTTCCCCATGTGGAACGCTTTAACCTGATTGCCAATGTCGAGCGTTTCGTCGATATCGCCGAAGCGTTAGGCGAAAATGTGCAAGCTCTCTCAGCCCGTGAGGCTGCTGATAAAGCACTGGCAGCAATCGAAAAACTGTCTGCAGACATCGGAATTCCCAAGGGCTTAACCGAACTTGGCGTGAAAGAAGAAGACCTGGAGATTATGGCCAAAAACGCCATGAAAGATGCCTGCATGCTCACGAATCCCCGGATCGCTACTCTTGAGGATGTTATTCAAATCTATAAAAACGCACTTTAATACTTCAAGGGGAGACACAACCCCCAGTACAACCCCAAGTTCACAATTTTTTCTGAAAAATCCCTTGACAATGAGCAAGTTTCGTGGTATCTTAAAGACAAAGTAAATACGGTTAAACGTGTTGAAGCGAATGTATTCGCGTTCAAGGAATTTCAGACTTTTGGGGTGGGAAGTCTTTTTATTAAGATTTCCCACTTTAATTTTCTACTTTATTTATTAGAATGTTTAATCTATTGAACATTCAGTTAATAATCAGTATATTCTGATTATTATAAATACGTTTGTTCGAGTTGAAGCGGACATCAAGTTCGTATTCAAGGCCTTCAGGCTTTTGGGGTGGAAAGTCTCTCGTTAGACTTGCCACCCCAATTTTCGTATCAGGCATTTTCAGATGATTTACTTTTCATTTTTTGGTAAATAATATCTGCATAGTTTTCGGTTTATTAAATCATTGGGACAATGTCGGAAATTTATAAGAATTGGGGGTATCGAAAATGGCTTATGCGGTTAATGGTTACAAGGAACTATCCGGCTACCGCTGTCCCCATTGTCGGCAAATTTCCTACGATTACCAATGGATTACCTTGGAGGAAGGAAAATACCAGTGTCCAAAATGCAGTCTGAATACTGCCACTCTCAAACTCATTGAAGTGGTCCTTCTAAGCCGCGGGAGAATCTGGCGTAAGTAGCAAATACACTTTCGTGCATCCTCAAACTATAGGGCATACAGGCTAACCGGGCTGCCTTCCGCTCCCGCCGCAAGCAGGACAAGGCTTAGTATAACGGGCGGCCAGTGTTTGCCCAACTTTTTTGCGTGTCATCTCTACCAGTCCCAGCCGGGTAAGCCCAAGCACGTCACACTTGGTCTTATCCCGCTCGCAATAAGCCTTTAACGCCTCAATGATCCGGTTCTTGTCTTCTTCCAAGGCCATATCGATAAAGTCGATAATTATGATTCCGCCCAGATTGCGCAGCCTGAGCTGGCGCGGGATTTCCGCAGCCGCCTCTAAATTGGTGTGCAACACTGTTTCTTCCAAAGAATGCTTTCCCACATATTTGCCGGTGTTGACATCAATCGTGGTCAAAGCCTCGGTCTGATGAATCACCAGATAGCCCCCGCTCTTCAGCCACACCTTTGGCTGAAGAGCCTTTTTGATCTCATAATCCACCTCATAGCGTTCAAAGAGCTTCCCCCGCATATCCACATAGACGGACTTGGCCGCAGCATGCCCAATCTCACGCAAAGATGCGCGCAGCTGGGCCGCAAGCCTATCCTGATCCACTGTAATCCGCTCCACATCCCGGTCGATCAAATCTCGAACCAGGCGTTCAACCAAGCCCAAATCCTGGTACACCAATCCGGGCACGGACACATGCTGAATCCTGGACTGAATGTCCGTCCACAGCCCAGCCAGGTGGGTGATATCATGTTCCAGTTCCGCTTCACTTAACCCTTGCGCCAGAGTACGCACAATAATTCCCGTTCCCGGGGGCTTAAGCAAAGCAGCCAAAGTGCGCAGGCGTTCCCGTTCCTCGCCCTCCTGAATCTTGCGCGAGACTCCCACATAATCGAGGTTCGGCATAAACACCACATAGCGCCCGGCGATGGCCAGGTTGGTTGAAACACGAGCCCCTTTGGTTCCGACAGGCTCTTTGAGAATCTGAACCAAGAGTTCCTGACGAGGCTTTAAAATGAGTTCTACCCTGGCCTCATCCGGATGGAACGTGCTTTCATCCTCCTGGTAGCGTGCGGGAACCGCATCCCCGACATACAAAAAGGCGTTCCGCTCCAGCCCGATATCGACAAAGGCCGCCTGCATCCCGGGCAGAATATTTTCCACCCGTCCTTTGTAAATATTACCGACCAGCCTGGAGTGCTCTCCTTCTTGCTCGTACACTTCCATAAGCACCCCATTTTCAAGGAGAGCAGCCCTCAGGCGTTTATCCGATTGTTCCAGGATAATCTCTTTCATGGCTCGCACCCTCGGCAATGAAGTTACCTGGCCTCCTGCTTTGAACGTCCTCTTTGAATCTGATCATGCTCAAAAGGAGAAAGATTTTGCCCTTGATAACTGACGTAAATCCCCGTCCGTTTAATGTGAATACTTTCCATATCCAGAGGAAGGCTTTCGAGCTCCCGCAGGCTGCCCACCACTTCTTCAGGGCGCACCCCGCCTTGGGAACCCACCTCAACTTCTAAATCGAAAATAACTTCTTCTCCTTTAATTTCTCCGGTAAGAGACTTGACCAGGGGGCGGATATCCTTCTCCGTCGGACCCTTTTTGCTATAGCGCGAGTAGGTGACATGTTCGCGCTCCAGCCAGGAGTCAAGCGCTTCCTGCAAGCGTACCCGGGTAATCGGCAAGGCCATCGCCAGCCGTACCCGGTAGCTGGCGGAATTCAAAACGGCCATGAGGGCTTTGCTCCCATCAGCCAGAACCCTGCCCTCAAGGAGCCGGATTCCTTTGGGGAGTTGTTCCTGGAGCCTGCCCAAGACTTCCCCAATGTCCATTTCCTGCTGCAGTTCCACGTCAACATATTCTTTTTCTCCCTCAACCCCCACCGCTAGGGCGGAGCCAAAAGAAATCTTGGGGTGGGGGTTAAATCCCTCAGAATAGGCCATAGGAATTTCGGCACGCCGCATAGCGCGTTCGAATACCCGGGCCAGATCCAGATGAGCGATGTACCTGGATTCCTCCAATTTACTATAGGCAATTCTCACCCTCATTGCATTCACCCTTTCAAATCAACCTGAACTCCTCTGCCCGGGCAGATTCCACACCCGGTACAGTCCGTATGGCGGCAGTCCAATGTCCGTGTGCCCCGGAGGGCGCGGTGATGCTCCTCAATCAGGAAGCGCTTGCTCACCCCGCTGTCCAAGTGATCCCAGGGCAAAACATCATCATAATCCATGGCACGGTGTGCGTAAAAATGGGGATCTATGCCAAGTTCATGAAAAGCCTGAAGCCAAGTGTCATACCGGAATTGATCCGACCAGCCGTCAAAACGGCAGCCGTGCCGGAATGCCCACTCCAGCACCTCCGCCAGCCGCCTGTCCCCCTTGGCAAAAACTGCCTCAAGAAAGCTGGTTTGGACGTCATGGTAGTTATATTTAATGCGCCTGTCCTTAAGCTTACTGCGCAAATACTGCTGTTTTTCCTCCAGGGAACGCATGCCTTCCTGCGGTTCCCACTGGAACGGAGTATGGCTTTTTGGCACAAAAGAGCTGGTCGAGACGGTGACTTTGACATTGCGCCGGCCGTTCTTGGTGCCTAAGTCCGCTACCTTTTTGGCCAAATCCGCAATCCCGTCCAGGTCAGCCTGCACTTCCGTCGGCAGGCCGATCATAAAGTATAGCTTAATCGAGGACCAACCCGCCTTGAAGGCAGCCTCAGACGTCTCCAGCAGATTCTCTTCCGTAACTCCTTTGTTGATGACATCCCTCAGTCTCTGGGTACCCGCCTCCGGGGCAAAGGTCAGACCCGATTTGCGCACTTTCTGTACTTCCTCGGCCAGCTTCACATCGAAGGAATCAAGCCGCAGGGACGGCAGGGACACCCCAACCCCCTGCGGGCCATACTTAGCGACAATCTCCTGGATCACGGGCTGAACACAGCTGTAATCTCCGGTCGAAAGCGAAGTTAGGGACATTTCCTCATACCCGGTCGAGCGCACCAGCTCTTCCGCTTGCTGCATCAAGGTTTGCGGAGAACGTTCCCGCACCGGCCGGTAAATCATGCCTGCTTGGCAGAAACGGCAGCCCCTGGAGCAACCCCGCATGACTTCCAGCATAATGCGGTCATGCACAATTTCCATATAGGGCACAATCGGATTGCTTGGAAAAAAAGCTTGATCCAAATCGGTCACGATCGCTTTTTCCACGACCACAGGAGCACCCGGGGCAGGGACAATTTTTTCAATCCGGCCATCCGGCTTATAGGAAATGTCATACAATTCAGGCACATACACGCCTTGAACCTGGGCTACCCGCTGCAAGAACTCCCGCCGCTCACGCGGTTTTTCCTTCTGCTCTTTGATCAGTCCCAGGACCTGAGGAAGCTGTTCTTCGCTCTCCCCAATCAGGAAAAAATCAATAAACGGAGCCAAGGGTTCCGGGTTATAGACGCAGGGGCCGCCCGCGATAATCCAGGGATCCTGTGCCTGTCTGTCCGCGCTGCGCACAGGAATCCCGGCTAAGTCCAGCATATTTAAGATATTGCTGAAACTCATTTCGTATTGAAGGGTAAACCCAATGACATCAAATTTTTTCAGCGGCTCAAAAGATTCCAAGGCATAGAGCGGAATCCCGCGGTCCCGCATCTTTTCCTCCATGTCGACCCAAGGAGCAAAGGTACGCTCGCATAAAAACTCCGGAAAAGAGTTGACCAAATGATATAAAATGCGCGTCCCTAAGTGCGACATTCCCACTTCATACACATCCGGGAATGCAAACGCCATATGGACGGCTGTTTGTTGCCAATCCTTATGGATGGAATTCCATTCTGTCCCTAAATAGCGGTTAGGCTTGGACACCTGCGGCAAAAACCGCTCCATTTCACGGCGAATCTCCGCCGCGGTCATTATGCTCATTGAGAAGCCTGCCTCCTCGTGCTGATTATCATGAATTCATATTATAGCACAAGCAGGAGACTATTTCCAGTTCAGCTACAGTCTTCCGACGGGGTAATATATCCCCTCGCGCAGCATTCCTTCTAGGACTTGGCTTTCTGTCAAGGTCTTCTCCAATTCAAAGTCTTCATCCGCCAGGGAAATCAGGGTATAACGGTCCGGAGTAAGCTCCTCTACGATTCTGACCACGGGAGTATCCGCCCGGGCTGTGATCCATTTGCTCTTCATCATTCCTTTGGCAGCGAGTTCTTCTTTCTTGCGGCTGAGCTGCCTCAAAAAGGTGATTCTGGCTGTGGCAACTTCCTTCCCCCCTGCCAGCCAGAAAAAGATTCCCAGAATCATTAGGGTGAGCGGGCCTTCACTCCAAGCCCCTTTTACCGCTAAGACCAATCCGGCCAGAGCCAAAGCCACCCCAGTGAACTTTCCCGCCCAAGCGAGGACTTTTGTGACCCGTACGAAACCCAAGCTCTCGGCCAGCACAGCCCTTACTACACGCCCTCCATCCAGGGGCAGCACCGGCAAAAGGTTAAAAGCAGCCAAGTATAAGTTATACCTTACAAAATCCTCCGCCCATCCTCCTGCCAAAAGTCCCTGCCAGCGTGCGAATTGAACCGCAAAGAGCAAGACCAGATTAAAGAATGGCCCTGCCAAGGCCATGATGCTTTCCTCCCACTTTCTACCCTCAAACAGATCATCACAATACGCTGCCCCTCCATACGGAAATAATTCGAGCCCTATGACTTTAAACCCATAGGCCTTCCCCGTCAATAAATGAGCCGCTTCATGTCCCAGCACCAGGGCGAAGACCATAAGAGCCTGGACCATTAAGCCCAGAGCTCCAAACAGTGCCAACACCAGCAGCAGACTCGGATGGATGCGCAGCTCCATCCCGGCAATTTTTCCCACGTACAACAATGACCACCTGCCTGCGAATTTAGGTTATCCTATACCTCTTCAGTTCGCCGTCGGTAAGAGATAAGGCATAGGATTTACCGCTTTGCCGTTCTTGCGCAGTTCAAAATGCAGCCATGGTTTTTTCAGTGCGGCGGAAAGTCCCACGGTCCCTAGGTACTGCCCTTTCTCCACTTTTTGCCCTTGAGCCACCGCAATATCACCAAAGTTAGAGAGCACTGCCGTCCACCCGGCCCCCAGATCCAGTTTGACCAGCCTCCCTAACTGTGACTCTTCCCCCACCAGCACGACCACTCCGGTGTAAGGTGCAGCCACCGGTGTTCCCAGAGCGCTGCCGATATCAATCCCGTTGTGCATCTGCCCGTTAGAATCCTTGCTGCCAAACTCCGCCATCACAGCTCCGGATAAAGGAGGCTGGAATTTCCCCTGCATCTTGACATCCACCGGCATACTTTCAGGAGATATCCCTAGACCTACCGCCTCTTTGGCCATTCCATTCAAAGCGGTGTAATAATTCCCGGATTCCATCGCGCTCCGGTAAACTCCATGAACTGCTTTCGACACCGGATCATTGTTATGCGCACTAAAAAAGATCGTTAAAAACAGCAAAGCAGCCATCAGTGTTTGTTTTTGCCTTCCCGTCCAGTTGAACTTCTCCCAGCGGAAGCGGCTGTTCGAAACGCGCTGCCCTTCTTGCCAGTTGTTAACATATCCTCTCTCTTTGCCTACTTCCTGGGCAGCCCGTTCCCATTCCCAGTCATCCCAGCGTTCAAACGGGTTCAAACCCATTACCCCCTCTGTTGGACAAATCCTACTTACTCATGCTTACGCAGGATTATTAGATAATAGAACATAAAAAAACGGCCTCCCGTAAGAGACCGCCCGAAAGTACCGTTAAAGTTAAAACATCAGTCTTTCCCGCCTGATATTAATACTGAGAAGCAATCCAAGCGCAATCATATTCGCCCACATCGTGCTCCCTCCATAGCTGATAAGCGGCAGCGGGATTCCGGTTACCGGCATAATCCCTGAGGTCATGCCGACATTCACCAGGATATGAAACGTAAACATTGAGGCAATACCGGAGGCGACCAACATCCCATAAAGATCTCTGGATTTCATCGCAATACTGATGACACGCAAGATAAAGATACAGAAGAGGAAAAGAAGCGTGACCGTTCCAATAAATCCAAACTCCTCACCAAATACCGAGAAGATAAAATCAGTATGGTGCTCCGGCAGGAAGTTAAGCTGGCCCTGGGTTCCGCTGCGGTATCCCTTCCCCCATAAACCACCGGAACCGATGGCCCACAGGGACTGGATAATGTGATATCCTTCTCCGGACGTATCGGACATCGGATCCATGAAAATCACCAAACGCTTTAATTGATAATCTTGAAGAGGAAGCGGAAGACCCTGGGCAAATTTAAGCCATCCGGGTAAGTTCGTGGAAAAGTGAAGCCAGAGAGCAATTCCCAGCAACAGCGCTCCTCCCAGCAAGAGCCCCCCGAATTTCCAGGGATTTGCCCCCGCAATGAACATCATTCCAATAAAAATTGCCGCAAAGACTAAAGAAGTGCCAAGGTCCGGCTGTTTAAAGATTAACGCCATAGGCACAGCAACATACAGAAAAGGCGGAATAAAATCCCGGAAACGGTTTAGTTTCCCTTCCCGGCGGGCCAAAAAATCGGCAAACGTGATGATGATAAACACTTTGGCAAACTCGGACGGCTGAATGGCAAAACTCGACGTAATCGGAATCCAACGAGTCGCCCCTTTGGCTTCTGCACCGACTAAGATGACCGCCAACAGAAGACCCAAATTAAAAGCATAGATCCACCAGCTGAGACGCCGCCATTTTTGGTAATCAATGATTGCCATGAACAAAGCCAAAACCAGACCGCTCCCAATCCATACCCCCTGCAGGATTACGTAATGGTAAGGTTCGCTTTTAATCACATTGATCGAAGCCGTGCTTAGAATAAGCAGGCTTGCTCCCAGGAGCAAAAAAATAATAAATACCAGCAAGAAGTCGATATTGCGCAGTGTCCGTTTATCAAGCATGTCAATACCTCAGAATAAGTATTCAGTATTCAGAATTCAGGAGTCAGACTTCCATGCTGCTACGCAGCACCACTGATGAATGTAACAGGCAAGCTACCTTGCGGAGCGAACCGTAGAGCAGAGGAGCGTCGTGAGCGCAGTCGACGAAGCGTGAAGCCGCGCCACGGTTCACTCCAGGTATTACCCAAAGGTTTGGCGCGGTAGCGAGTCGACAAGCGAACAGCTCCGGCGCGTGGTGAGCGGGCAAGGTAGCTTGCCGGCATGTTACAGGGCAGGAGTCAGGAGCCAAGAGCCAGGAGGACGTTTTGAATCCCTAAAGAGGTTTTACCCTTAAGGACACCTAAATTTATTCTGAATACTGACTCCTGTGTACTGATTCCTGCTCTCAAGTATATCACACCATCGCCGTAACAGAAAAACCCGGGCTCATAAAAACCCGGGGTTTTCATCTTACAATTTCCTGCGTGCAGGCATTATTACAGTTGTGTCCTTACTATGAGCTCTTGCCCTTACCCCCTGGCCGCATAATCCCGTTTCATCTTAATAACCGGAATATTGGCGACAAGGGCAACTTCACGGTCATCTTGATTGAGATTGACTTCAAGGCTGCTCTCATCAATTTCCATATAATTAGAAATCACTTTGATCAAATCTTCTTTAAGCTGATTTAACATGTGGGGAGAGATACTGGCCCGGTCATGGACCAGAACCAGGCGCAACCGCTCTTTCGCCACATTCTTGCTGGAACTGTTCTCTCGGCCGAGCATCCGGTTGATGAATTCTAACAAAGAGCATTCCTCCTCTCAGCACCCATGGCTACCTAATTCCTATCAGCCTTTTCAGTCTATCCATCAAGCCATCAGGCACATCCAGGTTCATCAAGGGAACCTCTTCCCCCCGGATTCTGCGGGTAATTCTCCGGTACGCTTCTCCGGCTTTCGAAGAATGATCCATCACCGCGGGTTCGCCCCGGTTGGTCGAGATGACAATGCTCTCATCTTCCGGTACCACACCCAAAAGTTCAATGGCCAGGATATCCAGGATATCCGAAATATCCATCATGTCTCCGCGCTTGACCATCTGTGGTCTGATGCGGTTGATAATCAGCTTGGGATTGCGCAGTTCATTGGCTTCCAGAAGCCCAATAATGCGGTCAGCGTCTCTGACGGCGCTTACTTCCGGAGTGGTTACCACCACGGCCCGGTCCGCTCCGGCAATGGCGTTGCGAAAGCCTTGCTCAATTCCTGCGGGACAGTCAATGACCGCAAAATCAAATTCTTCCTTCAGTTCTGCAGACAGGGCCCGCATTTGCTCAGGGCTTACGGCTGTTTTGTCTTTGGTTTGGGCTGCCGGCAGGAGGTATAGATTCTCGAACCGTTTATCCTTAATTAACGCCTGCTTTAAGCGGCAGTTTCCGCTGGTCACATCGACGATATCATATACAATCCGGTTTTCGAGTCCCATGACTACATCCAGGTTACGCAGGCCGATATCCGTGTCTACAAGAATTACCTTATGCCCGGCCGAAGCCAGCCCTGTTCCTAAATTGGCAGACGTCGTCGTCTTGCCTACTCCCCCTTTACCGGATGTCACCACTATTACTTCTCCCATACCTAGACCTGCCTTTCAAACGTAATAGAAATTAAATTAAATCCCTTCTACGATTAGACGGTTGTCCTTTATGCGGGCAACTTCAGGTTCCCCTGATCCCCCTTCATCCTTGGGAGCCCGGGTCACCAGATCCGCTATTCTCAACTGAGTCGGAGCCAAATGAAGTGCGCTCACAATCGCCTTGCGCTCACCCATGGCCCCGGCATGTGCTACTCCGCGTAAGGCGCCCATCACCACGATGTTGCCCGTCGCAATCACTTCAGCCCCAGGATTAACATCTCCCATAATGATGACATGTCCATCGAATTGAATGCTTGTCCCTGAACGGAGCGTCCGATTGACAAAGAGTGCTTTCCCTTCCGACTGGCTCTCATCCACGCGCTGTTCATGTTCAGGAATAGCAGCACCTCTGTTTTCCTGGCTTTCCTGGCTTTTACCGGGAACATAAACTTCGCTCTCACTTAACCATCCACTTAATTCCAAAGCGTGTTTCTTCAAAAGGTCAGTCAATACTTGCTGCTCTTCCGGAGAGTAGGCTTGTCCCCCGGCATAACAGCGAACGTTGGCTCCACGCCAGAACTCAGCAGATTCTCCCAAGTGTTGGTCAAGTTCACCCAGCAGCGTCTTAAAATCCGCTGCTGGATCTAAGTATAGTACAAGTCCGTCACGGGTTCCTTTTAGGGCCACATGTTCTGTCCGCGTCAAAAGTCTAATCCTCCAGTGCTTGGCAAATTCCGAACGTCTTAATAGATTCTACAGACTAAGGGAATTTCCCTTTTTACTTATAAAAAAAACGAGGACCAATTTCCTCGTTTTTTAACCCCTATTCGTTGGCTTCCTACCGATTTTATCCACCATTCGTTGACTTCCAGCCAAAATACTGCATGAAAGCCGCTTTCGCGACAAGACCTGCCGTTGTCCCGCCATGACCTCCATATTCCACTACCCCGGCAAAAGCAATCTGGGGATTATCATAAGGGGCAAAAGCCACAAACAACCCGTTGTACAGGTTCCCAGCCACGGTATCCTTGGATCCGATCTGGGCGGTGCCTGTCTTGCCTCCCCCAGTAAATTCCGGGATTTGGATCGACATAAAATTGGCAGTGCCCTCCCCGCGCGTAACTTCACGCATTCCCGCCTTAACAATCTCCAAGTTTTCCGGAGAGACTGAAACTGTATTAAGAACCTGCGGCTTATTCTGATACACTACGGAACCGTTCACCGGGTCGATTATTTTATCCACTATATATGGGCGCATATGTTTGCCGCCATTGACTATAGTCGCCACATAATTTGCCAGCTGCAATGGGGTATAGGCATTGTAGCCCTGACCGATCGAGTTATTAAAGCTGTCATAAAGGTGCCAGTCCACGTTCTCTGAAAGCATCTGTTTATACCAGGTTTCAACTTCGGCCTTCTTGCGATCCCGTTCCTGCACAAGCTTCTTTTTGCTTTTATCATCGGCTGCCTGTGCTATGCGTACGCTATAGTCGCTTTCAATGGCCGCCAGCTTTTGCTCCCGCATTTTGTCATAGGTGGGTTTATAATAGGATTTTTTCCACTCCTCTGAGGGAGCAATCCCTTTAGCTTCCCCCGGAATATCCACCCCTGACACAACCCCCAGGCCGAACTCGTTGGAAATCTGGCGCATCAGCTCCGGCTGTGCGTCAAACACACGCCGTCCCATAACCTGAAAATAAATGTTGGAGGACTTGGCCAACGCCCGGGTCAGATTAACCCTTCCGAAATTCATGTTGCCCCATTCCGCGAAGCCGGATTTCTGGGCCTCCCTGCTCCCGAGCGAGCTCATATCATCGTACACATACTCATTGGGCGTGGTCACTTTTGACTGCAAGGCCGCCATCGCCGTGATCATCTTATAGGTAGAACCCGGAGGATAAACTCCGGAAAGAGCGCGGTTAAAAGAAGCGGCATCTTTGCTGGTGAAATACTTGTCCGCCATCTCATCGGAAATCGTCCCAATCAGGTCATTGGGGTCCATGTAGGGCCGCGATACCATGGCCAGGATCTTGCCGGTGTTAACATCGATCACCACCGCCGCGCCCTGCTGCACATCCGGGTGCTCCGGCTGCACTACGGTTTTAATGACATTATCCAGTGCATCCTGCATAACTTTTTGCAGGTCGGCATCAAGCGTCAGTTGCACGGTTTTGCCCACTTCCGCAGGCTTCAGTACTTTCTTGATAATGGGGCGGTTATTGTTGTCCACCTCCGCCACCTGTACTCCCTCGCGGCCTCGCAGCCAATAATCATAACTCTTTTCCACGCCCATCTTGCCCACTAAATCTCCCTGGCTATATTGAAATCCGTCCTTTTGGGCCAATGGATCTTTATTAAATTGGTCAATCTCTTCCTCGCTGATCTCCCGGACATATCCCAGAATTTGTCCGGCTATCGTCTTATCCGGATAGGAGCGTACGGGCAAAGCAACCACACTGACACCCGGGAGTTCTTCCTGGTGCTCCGCAATGGTAGCCCTCAGCTCGTTACTGACATCAGTCAGAATCGTCACCGGACGGTAACGCTCCCACTGATGGTTTTGAATCATTGCCAGGATATCTTCCGTAATGGAATTCGGGGATTGGTTTTGATTGGGCCATTCTCCTTTAATATATACGGCCAAACTTTTAATGACGTCTTTCCACTGTGAACCCTTAGCATTTTGGAGTTCGAGCCAATCCAGAGTCAAAGCCAGCCTCGGCACGCTGGTTGCCAGTAGTTTCCCCTTGCTGTCAATAATATCGCCGCGTGTCGCCGGCAGAGGCACGGTCTGAGTGTAATTGGTGCGGGCCATTTCGGAATAGTAGGATCCCTGGGCAATTTGCAGCCGCCACAGGTTAAAGGCAAGGATCAGAAACACTAAGACCACTACCGCTCCCATACCGCGAAAGCGTAAGACAAACGTTTTCCGCTCTTTCTCCTCCATAAACATCTTGCTCCTATTGTTCGTATTTCGGGCGATAACGCAGCCAACCGTACATAAAAGAACGGTGAATCCAGGGATAGGTGAGTGGAACTAAGACTGCATTATAAATTCCTATCCCTAATACCAGGCGGATAATATCCTGCCCGGACCAGGCCAGTCCTGCTGCCAGGGATAAAAATCCGATCAGCAGCTGACCTAAGGCTGAAGCCAGGAAAACCAGCAAAGTCATCAGCGGGAAGTTGTCCCGGTACCAGCGTTGGGACAGCCAGCTGCTGAACAAGGCCACCACAGCCAGAGTCAGGGTATACATTCCAATATATCTGCCCAGATAAAGGTCTTGCACAAGCCCCGCACCCAACCCCCAGATGACCCCGGTCAGGAGGCGATGATGCAATGCCAGGTAAATCACCAAAAGCATCATCAAATCCGGCTTAATTCCGGACCAGTCCCAAAAATAAAAGACCGTGCCGGGTAAGATCAAACTTAGCAGGAATAAAAAGGCAATCAATAAATATCGCATTATTTTCCTCCCGTGACAAGATAAACTTCTTCCAGGGAGTCAAAATTCACCAGCGGCTCAATGAACGCCGTTTTAAGGAGTCCCGTCGGGTCCAGCTGAATCTCCTTAATTTTTCCCACCGGAATATTTTTAGGGTAAACCCCGCCCAATCCGGAGGATAAAACCAAATCTCCCACATTCACATTATCATCGCGGCGCAGCATCATCTGCAAATTACCATCTGACGAAAGCCGGGAACCGCGTTTATACGTTCCCTGAACAATCCCAAAGGTAGCCTCCCCGGCACTCCCCCGTACCATCGCACTCACCTGGCCCTCCCCATCGAGAATGAGGAGAACATCGGCCGTTGTCGGGGTAACCGAGACGACCTTGCCCACCAACCCGAGGTTGGCCACAACCGGATCATTGATCTTAACTCCATCCGTACTCCCGCGGTTAACGGTCAAAGTCTGGTACCAAGAAGTCGGGCTGCGGTTAATTATAGTTGCCCCGACTTTATTAAATTTATCCAGATCAGGACTGCGGAACACTCCTTCATCTAAAGCCTGGAATCTAAGTCCGGCCAACACCTCTTGCTTAAGCTTAAGATTATCCCCTGTCAGCTGCTCTACCTTTTCGCGTAAAGCTTGGTTTTCCTGCTCTACTGCATGAAAACTCCAAAGAGCTCGGGTATTGTTTTTAATGGCGCTCCCCAAACTGAGCAGGGTCTTTTCCACCGGGCTTAAGGCGCGCTGCAAGGCCCCGCCTATAGGATTGGGGAAGCGACTGTCCAAACCAGTTAAGCGAATGCTGATGAGGACACCTAATAAGAGAAAGAAAACGAGTACCGCGATTCCCGTCGCATTCACTCTTTTCCCCACTGAAACTTCCTCCCCGTGTTACTGTTACCCTCGGCTAGCTTTTTTGCAGAGCGGCTACTTTTCTGAGGATCTCTGAGTCTTCCAGGACACGGCCGGTTCCCAGGGCTACGCACGAGAGCGGATCTTCCGCCAGGTGCACCGGCATGCCTGTCTCATCCGCCAAAAGCCGATCCAGGTTGCGCAGGAGTGACCCGCCTCCGGCCAGAACAATCCCCCGGTCCATAATATCCGCAGCCAGCTCGGGCGGGGTCTTCTCCAGACAGGATTTTACCGCCTCCACAATCGCCATGACAGGCTCCTGCAGCGCTTCTTCGATTTCGACCGCCGTGATTTCTACGGTCTTGGGCAGACCGGTGAGCAAGTCCCGTCCGCGTACAGAGTAGCTGATTCCATCCTGGGCTTGGTAGGCGGCTCCGATCTCCATTTTAATATCTTCAGCCGTACGGTAACCCACCATCAGGTTGTAGCGGCGTTTGATATGCGCCACGATTGAATCGTCCATCTCATCCCCGGCAACCCGTATGGAGCGGCTGGTCACAATTCCGCCCAGGGAGATTACCGCCACTTCTGTGGTTCCCCCTCCGATATCCACAATCATGTTTCCCGTGGGCTCACTGACCGGAAGCCCCGCTCCGATCGCGGCAGCCATCGGCTCTTCCATTATAATTGGGTCTTTCGCTCCGGCAGCCAGGGCCGCTTCCTTGACTGCCCGCTCTTCCACCGGAGTTACGCCGGAAGGCACACAGATTACAACCCGCGGCCGCACAAACGGAGATTCGGAACCTTGAGCCCTGGAAATAAAGTATTTCAGCATTTTCTGGGTGACGTTAAAGTCTGAAATTACCCCGTCTTTAAGCGGCCGAATCGCAACAATATTGCTGGGAGTCCGACCGATCATTTCTTTTGCTTTATCCCCCACGGCCAGGGGCGTCTTCTTTTCAACATCAATGGCTACTACCGACGGCTCCCGCACAACGATTCCTTTCCCCTTCATATATACCAGCGTGTTCGCCGTTCCTAGATCTATTCCCAAATCGCGTGTAAATAACATAAGTACTGTGGGCTCCTTTCTAATTTAGGGTGATTCTTAAGAGTAAGTAGTCAGTACACAGGAGTCAGGAGTCAGGAGATAAGTCCGCGATGTCATGAATCTCCGGTGGCGGTGACATCTAGTGACAATGTCGTTGCCGAGGACACTTCCACGGTGAATATTTACCGTTCGAGGAAGATTTATTCTATCCCAAGAGATGACTTCCCGTCCGAGGTTGATTCTAATTAATTCTGACTCCTGAATTCTGACTCCTGCTATAATATTCCTCGTTCTTTCAGGCTAATATACCGGTTATCCCCGATAACCACATGATCCAATACTTCTATGCCAAGGATCTTTCCTCCATCCGCCAGCCGCTTGGTCACCTCAATGTCTTCCCGGCTGGGTGTGGGGTCGCCGCTCGGGTGATTATGCACCAAAATAATCGCGTTGGAATTGCGGCGAATCGCTTCCTTAAAACACTCGCGCGGGTGTACCAGAGAGGAATTCAGCGAACCTACGGAAATCGGGGAGATCCCCAGGACGTGGTTCTTGGTATTCAGAGTCACAACCCGGAAGTGTTCACGGTCCAGGTGCCGCATCTCCTCCATGACTAAGTGGGCAATATCCTGGGGAGAGTTGACTACCGGCCGGCTCGCAGGATCAGCGCTGGCCAAACGCTTTCCAAGCTCCAAGGCTGCTTTCAGTCCGGCAGCCTTGGCCTGTCCCAAGCCGTGCAGCTGGCTTAACTCGTGCACACTCAGCCGCGCCAGTCCCGCAAGCCCTCCGGAATCAGCCAGCAGGCGCTCGGCCAAATCCAGAACGTTTTCCCCTTTGACCCCTGTCCTAAGCAGAATAGCCAGCATTTCCCGGTTTGAGAGAGCTTCCGGTCCCAGCTTATATAACCGTTCACGCGGCAACAGCTCTTCCGGCAAATCTTTTAGCCTGTAATTCATATATCACCTCGCGCAGGATTTAAACTCCATGCTCAATTCCCCACGCCTTAAGCATCTCTGTCAGCAGCTCCATCGGAAGCCCAATCACATTACTCAGAGAGCCTTGATAAGATGCCACGAATTTACGGGCCTCTCCCTGGATTCCGTAAGCCCCCGCTTTATCCAGCGGCTCCCCGCTGTCAACATAGGCTTTGATTTCCGCCGGCAGCAGCCGCCGAAAGCGGACCTTAGTCTCAGCCGCTTCCGAAGCTATCTCCCAAGCCGCAGAGGATGCGATCGCAGCGGTTCCCGCTGCATCAGTGGTTGCGGTGGCTGCTCCCCGGACCAGGGCCAGCCCTGTCAGCACCAAATGTTCCTTGGCACTTAAAGATTCAAGCATCTTCTCGGCGTCTTCCCTACTCTCGGGTTTGCCTAAGGCTTGTCCGTCGAGCACCACCATTGTGTCAGCCCCAATCACCACATCACCTTTTTTCCCGCCGGCTTCCTGCCAAAGTTGTAAGCCCGCCAACGCTTTCCGTTCGGCTAACATTCTTACTCCGGCATAAGGGTCTGACTTCGGAGGAAGAGTTTCGTCCACATCAACTTTAATAATTTCAGGCTTATATCCCCACTCGCTCATTAACATTGCTCTCCGGGGGGAAGATGAAGCCAGAACGAGCATGCGGTTACCACTTCCTTGACAGGTAATATCCTCCCAATGCTCCTAAAAGGGTAGCCGCCGTAATATTCAAGCGCAAACCAAAGGAAAAAGAGAGGAAGAAAAAATCCAGGTAAGTATGCGAAGGGATATCAATCACTGCCGGCCGCAAAAACGGTGCAAAAATCCCGTATTTATCCAGGCCAAATCCAAAAAGCGTGCCCAGAGCAGCGCCCGTCAGAATCAGGAGAACCATCCTGCCCGCTCCCGATGAATTACGCCCAACAGCCATCTTCCAATCCCCTCGCCCATAGAAATGAAGCCAGGGCCGTAAGCACCTGGCTGAACAATTTCAGTTTAACATCTTTAGACTTGAATCGCAAGTTAATGCGAATTTCCGTGTAAAAGCTCGGCTCCGGCGATACCCGGTTCCGTCATTTCATAAGGATTCAAGATAACATCCAGTTCTCATGGTTTGAATCCCATAATAGACATCATCCGGAACCTCACACATTCCCAGCAAGTCTTTTTCTAAACGCATATTAATGCCCCTTCTCCTTCTGCCTGATTATTTGCCCAAACCAATCGCTAAATAAAGGGAGTCGAGCAATGCCTGGGCACTCGCCCGCAGAATATTGGAAGAAACTCCGATGGTACCCCAGTCCGAATGTCCGAGCCGGGTTTGCACAATCACTCTGACCACTGCCTCAGTTCCACTGGAGCCGTCCAAAACCCGTACTTTATAATCGATCAGCTCACTTTCCTCAATCACCGGGAAGAAGGTGCGCAAGGCCTGGCGCAAGGCTTCATCCAAGGCATGAACCGGCCCGTTGCCCTCCGCCGCGATATGCACGGTTTCCGAACCTACCTGTACCTTAACTACAGCTACAGAATCTAACTCTCCGCGCAACGGATCACTCCAGACGTGATACTCGAGCAGGTGGAAAGGAGGCTCAAATTTATCCAGCACCCGCATCAACAAGAGATCCAGGCTGCCGTCAGCGGTTTCAAACTGGAATCCTTGGTTCTCGAGTTCCTTAATCTGAGTCATAGCCACTTCAACCCGTGCATCCTCTTTCCGAATCTCAGGCTCAAAGCGGCGCATTCTTTCCCAGATGTTGGCCTTACCCGCTTGGTCAGAGACTAAGATGCGGCGTTCATTTCCCACCTGACTGGGTTCAATATGCTCAAAGGTTCGCCTGTTTTTCAATATGGCATCCACATGCATTCCCGCTTTATGGGCAAAGGCACTCCGTCCCACAAACGGCTGTTTCTCATCAAAAGGATAGTTGGCCAGATCCGCAACATAACGTGAAAGATGCGTAATCTGCGGGAGTGCGGATTCATCGATCACTTCATACCCTTTCTTTAATTGTAGCAAGGGGATGAGCACGCTTAAATTAGCATTGCCGCACCGTTCGCCGAATCCGTTCCAACACCCCTGCACTTGGGTAACCCCCGCTTCCACGGCGGCCACACTGTTGGCCACCGCCAGGCCGCCGTCATTATGGACATGGATGCCCAGGCTGGGTACGGCTAAAGCTTTGGCGGCATTGACTGCCTCTTTAATTTCCTCAGGCAGAGTCCCGCCGTTCGTGTCACAGAGAATGATGACAGAAGCTCCTCCTTCTATCGCCGCCTCCACACATTGCAGGGCAAAAGCCCGGTTTTCCTTGAACCCGTCAAAATAATGTTCAGCATCGAAAAACACCTCGCGGCCGGCCGCTTTTAAGTAGGCCACCGATTCCCGGATAATTCTCAAGTTGTCTTCCAGCGAGCCACGAAGCACGTCCCGCACATGCAAATCCCAGGACTTGCCGAAAATCGTAATCGTAGATGCCCCGGAAGCTAAAAGCTTCGCCAGAATATCGCTCTCTTCCGGTGCCTCCATCACCCGGCACGTACTTCCGAAAGCCGCGATTTTTGTACGGGGAAAAGTCATTTTGCTGACTTCTTGGAAAAATTCCTCGTCCCGGGGATTGGCACCCGGCCATCCGGCTTCTATATATGGAATGCCGACTTCCGCCATTTTCTGAACATAAAGCAACTTATCCTTAACTGAAAAATGCACACCCTCACCCTGGGCTCCATCTCTTAAAGTCGTGTCATAGACGACAACTTTTGTCTCAGCCATTCCCTTCCCCTCTTTCGTGCTGCTTTTTTCTAACACTGAACTAACCCGCCCTAAGTCCCCCGCCCCTATAGGCCGAAAGCATCTTGCAGATGTTTTCGCCGAGCCGCAAACTCACAAATTTCTCATTCGGCGAGGATGCGGGTGCCAAAGGGCGGTTAAGTCCAGTATGGACTCGACTAACATTCAGTGGGGGTTGAATCCCCCTCTGAATGAAGTCTCGTTCAACCTCCCGGGTTGAAAAACGTATTTTTAAAGCCCCTGGCCGTTCTAGTGAACTTCCACGGGCTCAATTAAGCTTATTCTAATACAGCTTATTGTTATATACAACAGTTTTTGTTCAATAATGATCCTGGAATATTATAACTAAAAACGCTGGGCTCCGATGTTGAAGGTCAAAACCTCAAGGTTTACGGCCAAATCCACATTTCTTAACTCGATTTCCGCCGGAACGTTCAAAACGACCGGGGCAAAGTTCAAAATGGCCTGTACCCCTGCTTTGACCATCATGTCCGCAATATCTTGGGCCGCTGCGGAGGGAACGGTAATAATGCCGATCTGCGTCCGGTTTTGTTTCACGACTTCAACCAGATTCTCTAACGGCAATACCTCTACTCCGTTAATTTTGGTTCCGACCTTTTCCGGATCATTATCGAAAATACTCGTGATAATGAAACCCCGTTCACGAAACCCTTTATAGGTGCTCAGCGCCAGCCCCAAGTTGCCCAACCCAACCAGAGTAACGCTCCAGTCCACACTCAAGCCTAAAATCTTCAAGATATGCCTGCGAAGATCTTTGACATTATAGCCGACACCTCTGGTGCCGAACTCTCCAAAATAAGCAAGATCTTTCCGAACCTGAGCAGGACTGACGCCTACTCCCTCCGCTATTTCACCGGAAGAGATCGTTACTATTCCTTTACGGTCAACTTCAGTAAGGTAGCGCGAATATACAGAGAGGCGGATGATCGTTGCCTCAGGTATTTTCAGCGTCTTCAACAAGATCCCCCATTTCTCACGGATAATAGTCAACTTTTTTATATGTTCATTATATCACTATCTAAAGAAAACGCAATTTCTTTTACCGTTTTATGGAGATAAATTTTGGAGCGAACGGCCTCAGAGACTCAGAAGAGAAAATTTAATCTTTTTTGAACGATCTCCATTATTTTGCACGCGTACTCATACCGTTCAGCAACTTTTCATATTGCACAAATACGGCCAACAAGCTTTGGATGTTGGCATTCGCGTTTGGGGCAGCCTGAATCTCCGAGATACTGTCCTGCAACCCTTGCCATTCTTTTATAGTATAACCGGAAATGCCCTTTTCTATAGCCGCAATATATTTTTCCCGGGTGCCGGGCTCATAACCCTGGCGCAGCAAGGCATTTACTCCGGTGAGAACAGCAGCCGTTTCCTGGGCTCCACTGCCGCTGATCCGAAACGAACGTTCCGGTACCACCACCTGCTTGACCACGGTGTCAATACCGGCTTGTTTTAATTCGAGGCGCAATTCCTGAAGCTCCTCGGGCTTGCGCGCAAAACCAATATCGACACTCCAAGGGCTTGCTGCCACAATCTCAGCTTTCCATCCTTGCTGAACTAAAGCCTGGACCTGGCGGCGGGCATTTTCCTCTTCCTGAAACACCCCTGTCTGAGAAGTCCAGAAGGTGATCCCGGGCAGCGACAAAACCCCATTTTCGCTCTGGGCTTGCGTTTGAGCAGGTACAGGCGTAGTCCGGGCAACCAGTTTCACATAGAGCACTCCCATTTCCCATACAGCCAGGCCAAGCATGATCAAGAGTGCTCCGCTGAAAAACCAGACGGCTAAGTGCTGCGAACGTCTCACATCCCATTCCCCCTTTAGGACAACCCTACTAAAAATATGTACTAAGGAGGGGATTTAGAACATTAGAGGCATTATCATTCTAAAGATATCTGGCAAGCTGCCTTGCCCGCTCACCACGCGCCGGAGCTGTTCGCTTGTCGACTCTGCTACCGCGCCAAACCTCTGGGTAATACCTGAAGTGAACCGTGGCGCGGCTTCACGCTTCGTCGACTGCGCTCACGACGCTCCTCTGCTCGACGGTTCGCTCTGCAAGGCAGCTTGCTTGAGAGTTTTAAAGAATAATAAAGCCTGGATTTTACCCAGGCTAAAAGACTTTTGAAATCAGAAAATAGAAGAGGGCTGCCATGGCTCCGGTACTTGGGATCGTGACCAGCCAGGCCATGAGCATTTGCTGGGCTACGCCCCAGCGGACGGCTGAAACCCTTTTAGCAGAGCCCACGCCCATGATCGAGCCGGAGACAACGTGAGTGGTTGATACCGGGAGATGCAAGCCCGGGAAGACAGTAGCCGTCCAGATGACGATCGATGAGCTTAAATCAGCGGCAAAACCGTTGATCGGTTCCAGCTTAAAGATTTTACCGCCCATGGTCCGGATGATTTTCCAGCCCCCGGCAGCGGTCCCCGCAGCCATAGCCAGGGCACACGCTATTTTTACCCACAGGGGGGGCGCCAGCACTGTCGGAGCCTGAACCCCGGCTGCGATCAGGGCCATCGTAATGATCCCCATCGATTTCTGGGCATCATTGGAACCGTGGTTAAAAGCTAGCAAGGCGGCCGACAGCATTTGCAGCTTGCGGAAACCGCGGTTCACCCTGGAGGGTGAGACTTTTTGCACCGCCAGCTGCAAACCTTTCATAATCACAAAACCCAGAAGGATCCCGGTAATCGGAGAGAAGATTAAAGCAGAAATTATCTTAATCAGTCCCTGCCAGTGCAGGACTGCGAAGCCCGCTTTGGCCGAAGCCGCTCCTGCCAGGCCGCCGATAATTGCATGGGAAGAGCTGCTGGGAATCCCGAAATACCAAGTAATTAAATTCCAGGCAATGGCTCCGAACAACCCCGCTACCACCACTTCCTGGGTCGCAATCGTCGGGGAGACGATATCTTTGGCAATGGTTTGGGCCACCCCCGTGCTGTATAAGGCGCCAACCAAATTCATCGCAGCAGCCAGGAAAACTGCCCGTCTCGGGGTCAGCGCCCGGGTGGAAACACTGGTTGCAATGGCATTGGCCGTATCATGAAACCCGTTAATATAATCAAATGACAGCGCACTGACAACGACGATTGCCAGAATAACCAGCCCATTGTCAATCATATTTTAGCACCACACCTTTAAGAAGATCGGCCACAGATTCACAATGGTCTAAAATCGTCTCAATATGTTCCAGAATATCCTTCCATTTAATAATTTCAATCGGATCTTTTTCATACTCAAAGAGCCGGGCCATCTCCTGACGATAAAGCTTGTCCCCGGCGCTCTCCAAATGATAAATTTCTTCCGTAGCAGCAAGAATCTCTGCCTTCTTGGCATGAATGCTGTTCAAGGCACTGAAAGCAAGCTTAATCTGCTCTCCGGCGGCAGCAGCTAAATGAACCAGTTCTTGAGTAGCCGGAGACGGTTTGCCGGTGCGGTAGAGCATCATCCGCTCCACTGCTCCTTGCGTAAAATCGACCACATCATCCAGGCTTTGGGCCAAAGTATAAATGTCTTCCCGATCCAAGGGAGTAATAAAGGTTGAATTCAAACGGTCAATAATCTGAGTGGTAATGGCGTCTGCCTCGTGCTCAAGGCGATGGACTTCTTCAACTTCCTGGGCTGAAACAGAACTGAGCTCCATCAGAGCTTCCACCCTTTTTAGAGTAGCACACACGACTTCGGTACTTTGACGAAACAGCTGATAAAACTTGTCTTCTTTTCCCGACAATCCTAACATAAAAAAACCCTCCACCCGTATGGTAAATACTCTTTTCCAAAGGTATTTTATCAAAAGCGGAAGGCAGGATGTGAAATTTTTTGTTAAGTTTGTGTTAAATTTTTAACCGAAATTTAATCTCTTGGCATTGAATATTTCAATTCGTTCTCATCCGATTCCTTATAAGCTATTGCGTTTGAATTCTCCCAGCACTGAACTAACCCGCCCTAAGTCGCCCGCCTCTATAGGTCGGCGGGCGCCAAAGGGCGGTTAAGTCCAGTATGGACTCGACTAACATTCAGCGGGGGTTGAATCCCCCTCTGAATGAAGTCTCGTTCAATAAGGCGGCGCGCGCATCAGCCAGCATATAGAGTGAACCGGTGACACACAGCATATCCTCGGCACCCAGTCTGGCCAGGCCTGCAAGCGCGGCTTCTCTGGGATCTTCGATGCACTCTACCGGACGTCCGTGTTTGCGCGCAATCTCGGCTAAAGCCTCCCAATCCCCTGCCCGCGGAGAGTCAGGCTTGGTGATGATGACTTCATCGGCCAAAGGCACCAGCATATCTACCACCTTTTCCCGTTCCTTATCCGCCAGCATCCCCAGGCAGAGCACCAAGCGGGACCGTTTATAGCGGGGGAGAGCTTCCGCTAAAACCGACGCTCCATCCACATTATGGGCCCCGTCCAAGAGCACCTTCGGCCTAAGCGAGATTAATTCCAGCCGGCCCGGCCACTGAACCTTGCGCAGGGCTTCATAAATTGCCTTTCTGGGAATAGCCGCCCCGTATTCGGACTGTAAGATTTCACAGACGGTAACTGCTGTGGCCGCGTTTTCAAGCTGATGGCGGCCGGCAAGACTAAGTCTGAGTTTCGGATAAGATCCATGAATTCCTATGAGGTCAAACTCCTGCTCCAGCTCTCCGCTCCAGCGGCCCTCGAAGCGTACATCTTCCCCCACTTGCCAGAGATGAACTCCCGCCTCCCGGGCCCGGGCACGCAGTACTTCCAAGACCTCGGGGCGGTCGGATGCAGTCACGGCCACCGAATTGGGCTTAATAATCCCGGCCTTGACCTGTGCGATCTCAGCCAGAGTAGAACCAAGATAGTCCATATGGTCCAGCCCGACATTGGTAATCACGGAGACCAGGGGCAAAACGACATTGGTGGAATCAATCTCCCCGCCTAACCCTACCTCGATCACCGCAAAATGCACCCTTTCTTCAGCAAAGTAAAGCAAGGCCATCGCAGTGCTCACTTCAAATTCCGTCGGGTGCTCGATTCCGCCGGCTACCAACTCTTCCAAATGAGGCCGCAGCCGGCCAACCAAAGAGGTCAATCTTTCCTTAGCAATCATCTGGCCGTTAATCACGATGCGTTCACGGTAATCATGAAGATGCGGGGAGGTGAAGACTCCCACTTTATAGCCCGATGCTCTTAAAATCTCGGCAATCATGGCCGTGGTTGACCCCTTGCCATTCGTACCACCCACGTGAATGACCCTGAGATTTTGCTCCGGATTCCCCAAACGCTTTAACAATCCTTTGATTCGGTTCAAACCAAAATTCATTCCGAATTTCGTAAGGCTGACTAAATATTCAAGGGCCTCTTCGTATTCTTCCCCAATCTGTTTCTCCCGCTCGTCCATGACTCCAATCCTTCCTGCTGTTCATATAGTGACTCTTTGTAGGTTAAGTATTCAAGGAGTCAGTAGTCAGTATTCAGAATACCTGAGCTTTCTCTGCAGCATTACCTTCGGAAATATCAGAAGGTATGCTTCCTCTGCAAGATCGTACCGGGATTCTCGTCACCGGAACTTACGTCCCCATCCCCTGACTCCTGTCTCCTGTCTCCTGTCTCCTGTCTTCTGTCTTCTGACTACTGACTACTTATTTTCTGAGCTCAGCCAGCCGCGTTTCTAAGGAATCTTTGCGCTGGGTGACATTTTCCAGCTTGGCGCGCTCCTTTTCCACGACTTCGGCCGGGGCTTTTCCTACAAAACCGGGATTATTTAACTTGCCGGCCAGACGTTCTTGTTCTTTGAGCGTTTGCGCGATCTCTTTTTCCAGGCGGGCAATCTCTTTCTCCAAGTCCAGAAGCCCTTTTAAGGGGACAAAGATTTCCACGCCCGGCAGCACCGCACTGGCTGCTTGGGCGGGTTTCTGTTCCAAAGCACCCACAATCTCTATTTTTGAGCCCCCGGCCAATTGCTTGATCATATCCTCTCCGGCTCTCACCGTCTCCTGTTCCGCTTTAGTTACCACGATAATCTCTGCTTTTTTCCCGGGAGCTACGTTCATCTCCGCACGGATATTGCGCACCGCCTTAATAATTTCCATGTGCAAGGCCATTTCTTTTTCCGCCACCGCATCCCAGTAACCATTAACCTGCGGCCAGGACTGAAGCATGATGCTTTCCCCGTCATGCGGGAGGTGCTGCCATATCTCTTCCGTTAAAAACGGCATAAACGGATGCAGCAGACGCATCGTCCCTTCCAGAACTTCGAGCAGGACGGACTGGGAGGTGTGTCTGGCCAGGGTGTTTTCCCGGTCATAGAGCCGGATTTTGCTCACTTCAATATACCAGTCGCAGAATTCGCTCCAGATAAATTCGTAGAGCAAACGGGCCGCTTCCCCGAGGTCATAGCGTTCCAAAGCCTTGCTCACATCCTCAGCCGTCGCCTGGTAACGCGAAAGAATCCAGCGGTCTGCCAGGGTGAGTTCCCCGCGCGGCCCCTCGGCGTAATCCGCCAGGTTCATCAGCACGAAGCGGGAGGCATTCCAGATCTTATTGGCGAAATTCCGGGTAGCTTCCAGGCGCTCCGGGTGAAAACGCAAATCATTGCCCGGGGTATTTCCGGTAACGAGCATGAAGCGGAGGGTATCTGCCCCATATTTTTGGATGACTTCAATGGGATCCACCCCATTGCCCAAGGACTTGCTCATCTTGCGTCCCTGAGCATCTAACACCAGTCCATGGATCATCACTTGCTTAAACGGAACTTCATGCTGAAATTCCAGGGCGGTGAAAATCATGCGCGCCACCCAGAAGAAGATAATATCGCGCCCCGTCACCAACACCGTGGTCGGATAGAAGTGCTTCAGTTCCGGAGTCCGCTCCGGCCAGCCCAAGGTTGAGAAAGGCCACAAAGCCGATGAAAACCAGGTATCAAGCACATCCGGGTCCTGCTCCAGCTTGCTTGAGCCACAGGTGGGACAGGTCAAGGGGTCTTCCTTGGCGCAGATTTCCGCCCCGCACTGCTCACAGTACCACACCGGAATCCGGTGCCCCCACCAAAGCTGGCGGGAAATGCACCAGTCCCGGATATTCTCCAGCCATCCCAGATAAATCCTGGCAAAGCGCTCCGGCACAAATTCCAGGCTTCCGTCCCTTACCACTTCCATGGCCGGCTTAGCCAAGGGCTCCATCTTCACAAACCATTGTTTGCTCACCATCGGCTCAATGACCGTGGAGCAGCGGTAGCACTCCCCAACGGCGTGCTCGTGCTTTTCCACCTTGACTAAGGCCCCTTCCGCTTCCAGGTCGGCCAAAATCCGTTTGCGGGCTTCATAGCGGTCAAGCCCTTGGTATTTGCCCGCATTTTCATTCATGCGGGCTTCTTTATCCAGCACTTTGACTTCCGGCAATTTATGCCTGAGCCCGATTTCAAAGTCGTTGGGGTCGTGAGCCGGGGTGATTTTCACCGCTCCCGTGCCAAACTCCCGATCCACATACACATCGGCAATCACCGGAATTTCCCGGTGAACCAGCGGCAGAATGACGGTTTTCCCGATCAAATGCCGGTAGCGCTCGTCCTCAGGATGTACCGCCACGGCGGTATCCCCCAGCATGGTCTCCGGCCGGGTGGTGGCAACCACCAAAGCCTCATCACTGTCTTTCACCGGATAGCGAAGGTGGGAAAGCTGCCCTTCCCGGTCCACGTGCTCGACTTCAATATCTGAAATCGTGGTATGGCAGCGCGGACACCAGTTGACAATATAGTTCCCCCGGTAAATCAGTCCTTTATTATAAAGATCGACAAATACCTCCCGCACCGCCTTAGAGCAGCCCTCATCCATCGTAAAGCGCTCCCTGGACCAGTCGCAGGAAGCCCCCAGGCGCCTTAGCTGCTGGGTGATTCTTCCGCCGTACTGTTCTTTCCAGGCCCAGACCCGCTCTAAGAACTTATCACGACCCAGTTCATGCCGGCTCAGTCCTTCCTTGGCCAGCTGTTCTTCCACTTTCGCTTGGGTCGCAATCCCGGCATGATCCGTTCCCGGAAGCCAGAGTGTATTATACCCCTGCATCCTTCGGAAACGTGTCAGAATATCTTGAATCGTGCTGTCCATCGCATGGCCTAAATGGAGAGAACCGGTCACATTCGGAGGAGGCATGACAATGCTGAAAGATTTCTTATCCTCCTCAACTTCGGCCTTGAAAAAGCCGTTTTCCTCCCAGAAGCGGTACCATTTTCCCTCGACGAAACCCGGATCATACACGGATGATAATTCTAATGAATTCTTAGCCGAATGGCTGGCATCTGACATAGTTTGAAACCCCTCTCCCTGATAATAATAAAAGCTTTTCCCCTCTAAAGGGCGAAAAGCTCCGCGGTACCACCTTTTTTGCCAATCGTTAAAAAACTCATGGCACTCTTAGCGCGTTAACGGGCTGACCGTCAGAGAGTACTCCATTCCCCTCTGCCCCTCCTGTGCGACCCTAGCGCGACTGTGAAAAACCTTCCAGCAAAACGGTTTTTCTCTCTGCAACAGCCTTTACCCTCTATTCCTCACATTCATCGGGTTTTCTATCTCACATCTTTGCCTAAATATATTAACATTATACTCAGGGTCTGATTTCTTGTCAAAATCTCTGTTTCTACCCCTCCCCAAGCATAATATTCTATGGTAAAATAAAGCAAAGTTATAATTATTTTGAGAAACAAGTATATCTGTAAAATTCTAACATATATAATCGTTTTATCCTGTTACCTGCATAGGAGGCGTACATATGGAAAATTTTCTGGAACGATTCGGCCAATTCTTTTTTAAACACTCCCGCATTGTCCGCTGGTGGTTCAATTTAGGTCTGGCGGCTAAACTCATTATCGCTTTCTCAATTAACGCTTTAATTACCTTAGCCGCAGGGGGAACTGTGTATTATTTTGTTAAAAAAGGAACAAACCTCCAGCACAATATTGGCATGGTTTTAATTTTAACGGCAGTCGCAAGCGGATTTATCATTCTTTACGGTTTGTATATCGCCTTTCTTACCGCTACCCCGCTCAGACGGGGGGTTCAATTTGCCAAGGTTGTGGCAGAAGGAGACCTAACTCCCGATCTTTACTGTATGACTGAAAACGATGAAGTCGGCCACCTGTGCAAATCCCTGAACAAGATGCTTGAAAGCTTTCGCTCCTTAGTGGGGAACATTTCCCACAGCGCGGATATTTTTGCCGATTCTTCTTCAGTGCTGTCCGAGCGCGCAGAAGCGACAGCTCAAGCAGCCCAGCAAGTCGCCTTGGCTATCAACCAAGTCGCCTTAGGCTCTCAGACCCAGGCTAACAGCGTTCAGGCCATTTTAGAAGCAGTCACGGAAATGTCAGCTTTAATCCAGAAAATCGAACAAAGCATATCACAGGCCGACAAAGCATCCGGTGTGGCCTTGCAGGTAGCCAATGAAGGCAATCACTCCATCGCCAAGACGAATGCCCAAATGAATCACATCCATCAGACGGTGGCTGAAACCGGGGAGATTATCAGTGAGTTAGGAGAAAAATCTGCTTCCATCGGCTCCATAGTCGAAACCATTAAAACCATCTCCGATCAGACCAATCTCTTAGCCCTCAATGCGGCTATCGAGGCCGCCCGGGCCGGAGAACACGGGCGCGGCTTCAGTGTCGTCGCCGAGGAAGTGCGGAAACTGGCTGAACAGTCCACCCACTCCAGTGCTCAAATCGAACAGATCATCCATGATATTACTGTAAATGTCAGTAGGGCCATTACCAGCATGGATGCTGAAAAAGAAGTGGTTCTCAGCGGAGCCCAAGTGATCGAGGATGCCCAGAAAGCCTTTGTCCGCATTGTCGACAGCACCCAGGAGGTAAACCGCCACATCCGGGAAGTTTCCGGATACAGCGAACAAATTGCCCTCCGCTCGGAACATATTACCAAAGAAATCACTCAGGTAGCCTCAGTCAGCCAGCAAACGACCGCTCAGACCGAGGAAGTCGCCTCCAATAGTACAGAACAGCTCAGTTCCATGCAGGAAATTAACGCCTCCACCGAAGAGCTGTCTAATGCAGCCCAAGAATTGCAAGCTGCCTCCCGTAAGTTCAAACTTATATGATTCTTGCCTCGTGCATCGATCCTCCTGTCTCAATTACGCCCGTTCAACTCCCGTAACCTCAGCCGTCCATTGATCGAGGGCGACTAAATCATTGGGTCCGACTTCCGCCAAGGATGTTTTGCCCAGTCCGCGAACGGCTTCCTCCATTTCCAAGCCCATTGATTTTATCGCATTGACCACACTTTTAGCTGCCAGATCAACATCGAGGCGGCTTTTATATTTGGAGTCATAATACACAAGCTGGGTTAATGGTTCCCAGGGCATAACCTTCCCGATCTGCTTGTGCACTAAGGCAAAGAGAGGCACCGTCCCTAAATACACGGCATCTGCTCCCAGGGCAATCGCTTTTAAGCACTCGCCCGGAGTAAAATATCCGCCTGCAACAATGACGCTCACTTCATGGCGCACTCCTTGCTCACGTAAATAACGGATTGTCTTGCTCAGCGCCAGAATGGAAGGAATTCCGAAATCATCCTCCATCGTAGGGGAGGAACCGTGGGTTCCTCCCTGTGAGCCACCGATCACCAAAATGTCAAATCCCGCCTCAATGGCCACGGCCAGATCCCGTTCCAGATGCCCGCCAGCCATCATTTTGAGGCCAATTGGTTTTCCCCCCACTTGCTCCCGCAACTCGGACACATATTTCGGCCAGTCCCACGGATTAGTAATACCGGCCACCACCGACCCTCCCCGCCCGGATTCGACAGGGGAAATCCCCATCAATTTTTGGGCCCTCCCCTTGATGGTAACCGGGTCGATGAAATGGGTTCCTATTCGGGCTCCCTGGCCCATTTGCACTTCTATCATATCTGCAGTGGCAATCGCCTCAGGGTTTGTGCTCCAGGGGGCGCGCGCAATCTGCCAGATATACTTTCCGGCTTCCGAACGTTCCTCGGGCAAAAAAGGACCTTCCCCTGAATTAATAGCTGTACCCAACTCTTTGGCAGCCCTGGCTAACGCTTTTTTGGCCTCCTCAGACAGAGCCACCCCATAACCCATACCCGAAATCAGAAGCGGCATCGCAAGGGTCAGCGGCTTGGCCGCTCTTGGACCCAAGGTCACCTTCATATCCACCGGGACTTCTCCTTCAACCGGCAAGCGGGCCATCTGTGCCGGAATAAACATGAGATGGTCATAGCCGGGGAAAGGTTTCGGGGAACCCAGGGGACGCTTAATGATTTTACCCTCTTCCGCGCGCAGGCCAAGCTCGATTACATTGCGCAGCGATACCCGCTCCAGAGCGGTCCAGAGTTCTGCTAAGTTTTCAGAATACTTATCCTGCAGCAACCTGCCCACGACCAGAGAAAACAGCCTTTGCACAAGCTTACGGAAAAGGATCTTGCCGCTGACAAATAGGATTACGAGCAGAATCGCCCCACCCACGAATGAACCGGCAGCCGCCAAAAGGATAATTAAGAGGGCAGTATCTATCTAGTTCACCCCCATTGATTATTTTCCGGTTGTAACCTAACCCGGCATCATTCGTAGTGTGTGACCCCGTCTGCCAGAATATGCATTTTTGGTGTTTAACCGATTCTTTTGATCCCGCCTATTTCCTCCTCCCACCAGGGATGAGTCCTATCCAGGTTAACGGCATCTGTCCGGTAATCATGGGCTTGGTCTTGGAGGGAATTTGCTTGGTTTTGATCATCGTTTGCCAGGTCTGGATAATCATTCGCCCAGTCTTTTCCGTTATCTGATTTGCCTCCATAGTTAGAATCCTCGTACCGGTAATCCCTTCTCCTGTACGTTTCATAACTACCATCCACTCTGCCGTTCTCTCTGTCGTATTCACGATCATATTCTCGATCATATTCCCTGTTGACCCTCCAACTTTCCCTATTCCCTACAGGTCTTACCTTTCTCCCACCGCCAACTCCTGTGCCAATCACTCCGCCCAAGCCACCGAGCAAAGCTCCTTCCGCTAAAAGCTGAACAACACCGGCACCGCTCACCGGAGCAAATAAGGCCAGCAACAGGGTGCTCACTGCAACATAGCCCGCACCGGCAACCGCACCGATCATCCAATGTCCTCCGTCCCGCGCGGCCCGAAAACCCCCAATTAAACAGCTCAAGAAGAGCCCGACATCTACCAGGCTTGTAACTTTTAGTCCGCCAAGCCCCATCGTCTCCCAAATCACTCCCCCGAGCAAGGTCAGGAGAGTAACCAGTAAGCCTGTACTAATCCCCCGTAAAATTGCTGTTCCCATTAAAATCCCCCTTTTTTAAATATCTCAGCAGATGTTGCCGAAATAGCACTTATTGTACAAAAGGTTAAGAAAATTTCGCAGTTCATTCTCAAGCATTCTGAATTCTGACTCCTGAATTCTGAATTCTGACTCCTGAATTCTGAATTCTGACTCCTGAATTCTGAATTCTGACTCCTGAATTCTGATTACCTATATTAATATTTACGAGGAAGTTGTCCAAGATATGCCACATTTATCCATGCGCCACTGAAATGCTCCCTGAATATAGTAAAGTGAAATCAGCAAACAAGGAGGATTCCTATGAACTACGCACGATATGTAGTACAACCTGGGGACACGATCTACAAGATCGCCCGTGCTTACAACGTGGAAATGACCGAGATTATTAAGCTAAACCACCTCAAACATCCTGACCGCATTTATCCCGGGCAAGTGCTCTTACTCCCAATCGCAGATATGGAGGGACCACTGCCCGGCGAAATTCCTGAACCAAACTTTACTTATGCCGCCTGGCTCTACGAAATTTATGCCGGGCAAGACTCTGAACTTACAGCCATCACTACTTACCTCTATCAAGCAGTCGTCCTTGATCGTCCGGAATTCGACTCCTTACTGCGCCCCATTGCCTACGATGAAATGCGCCACCTGGATCAAATCGGCACGGCTTTGCGCCATTTAGGCGTCGATCCGAGATATGGTGCTTTTAGCCGGGGACACTGGGTCGACTGGCGGGCCAAGTACATTAACTACACTACCGAGCTCTGCACCCTGCTTGAACTGGATATGCAGGATGAAGCCAAAGCCCACCGCCATTACCTGGATCTTTGCCAGAAAATCCCCATCCCTGAAATCCAGGGGATTCTCTCGCAAATGGCGGCTGATGAAGCCCGCCACTGTCAATGTTTCGCCGACGCCAAAGCCCAGTTCTGCGGAGTCGAGTGCGCCCCACCCATTCCGCAAGTACCCATGATGCCCGAAATGCCGGAAATGGCCCCCGAGATGCCGCAAGGGCCGCCCCCCGAAGGCGGAGCAGGCTGATTTAGCCCTTTTCAGCTGGCGCCGGATTAGGTATACTAAAGCCGTTGCGATTTCGCAACGGCTTTAGTCTTTAATTAAGATAATGAAAGACTTTTACTAGATGAATGAGTTGGCAGGCTGCACAGCTTAGCGAACCGTCCGAGCAGAGACGTAACTCTCCGGTGGAGAGTTACGCCGAAACCGCTTACTCTCAAAGAATGCTGTACGGCTGAGGACTCGTTAAGCGAGCGAGTCGACGCAGCGTAAACGCACCGACGGGACTAGTCCACGGAAACAAGTGCGTTAGTCCGGGCAAGGACTAACGGGACTGATGCCACGTGTGCCATGGACGGCACACAACGCGGCGCACATGCAGTAAGCATAAGGGTTTCGGATGCGTTAGCGTAGTCGACGAGCTCGATCCTTCGGCGAACAGCTTCACGCTGTTCGAGCATCCGGCGCGTGGTACGTTTGTCTACAGTGTAGACAAACGCCGAAGCCGCATCCCCCGGAGAATCACTTTGCGGCGAAGGATGCGGGCTGTGCAGCCTGCCCCGACCCCAACTCGAAAGGAGCACCTTTATCTATGCAAGCTAACCGGCGCTACCTGGCCGACCTATCCTTAATCGGAGTCACCCTGGTCTGGGGAGCGACATTCGTGGTCGTGAAGCGGGCTATTACCGATCTGCCGCCCTTTCCTTTTCTCGCCATCCGCTTCGGGCTCGCCTTTCTCAGCTTGCTCCCCTTCGTCTGGCTGCAGCGCCGCCATTTGAATAAGCGCACCGTCTTTCAAGGCCTTGCTCTTGGAATCTTCCTCTTTGCCGGTTATGCCTGGCAGACCATCGGGCTCCAATACACAACCGCATCCAATGCCGGTTTTATCACCGGCATGTCGGTGGTGCTTGTCCCGGCCTTAGTTACCGTATCCACCAAAAGCCTGCCCCGCCCCGGAATGATGCTTGGTATTGCCAGTGCTGCCATTGGGCTGGCTTTGCTCTCACTCGGGGAGGGCTATGTCCTGAACCGGGGAGATGCGATGGTGCTTCTATGTGCCTTCAGCTTCGCCCTGCACATCTTCTTGGTGGGGCGCTATGCCCCGGAAGGCAATGCCACGGTGTTGGCCGCAGTCCAGATCCTGGCCGTCAGCATCTTAAGTGCCGGCGCAAGCTTTATCTTGCCCCAGCCGCCCCTGATCTTCTCTGGCTCCGCCTGGTTCGGACTGCTGCTTACGGCCATTCCGGCAACTTCCCTGGCCTTTTTCCTGCAGACCAAAATGCAGCAATTTACCACTCCCACCCATACCGCGATTATCTTTTCCTCTGAACCGGTCTTTTCCGCCGTCTTCGCCTATTTTCTGGCCGGGGAAGTCCTCTCAGATCGCGGCCTTCTGGGCGCAGCCCTTGTTCTTAGCGGGATGCTCCTGGCGGAGCTCACTGGAACTGAAAGCGGAGCGCGTTTATCAGAAAAACAAGGTAAAAGCCGCCTCCGATTAGCAAGTAAGCGGGAAAGATAACCCCTTTGCGCCTCAGGGCCAAATAGGGCATCAAAGCAGCGCCTAAAGCCAGCAAGGCACTCAAAAGAGCCAGTGAATCCAGCACCCAGGGAGTAAACAGGATTCCCAGGGCAGGGATGACTGAGCTTTGAAACACCATGGCTCCGGTAATATTGCCCAAGGCCAGAGTATCCTTGCCCCGGCTCAGCCAGAGTACACTGTTAAACTTCTCCGGCAGTTCCGTGGCAATCGGAGTAATAATTAATGAAAGCACAAAGGCCGGAATCCCGGTGGCCAGGGCCACTTCCTGCACGGCACCCACAAACCCGTGGGCGCCAATTACAATGGTCAGTAAAGCTAAAGCAATTTGACCGAGAATTAGTGCAGTCGCCGGATGGTGTGACCGCCGCGCCAAATATAACGGAGGCAGGTTTTCATGTTCCTCTCCTCCCCCCTGGCTCGAGCTTAACGTCTTAATGACATAGACTGCATAAAAGATGAGTAAAACGAAAGCAGCCCCGGTCTTTAGGGAACGGCTGGGCAAAAAGGAAGCCAAAATTGCAATCGAATAGACGATCAGAAAAAAGCTAAGATCTCTCTGCAGCACGGAACGGTCAAGTAAGAGCGGCCGGTTATGTCTGCGAAAGATCAAAACGGATGTTCCCGCAATAAAAAAAGCCAGAGTTGAAAGCATGAACGGCGCTCCCAAGATCGCACCGATACCGACCTCGGCCCCATGCCCCCCTCCGCCGCCAATAAATGCAATAATCGGCACCATGGTTTCCGGCAAGGCGGTTCCAACCGCCGCCAAAATACTTCCGACCGCACCCGCGCCCAAATTCAGACGCTGGCCCAGCCACTCGACCCCGTTCGTAAATCCTTCCGCTCCAATAAGAATAATCCCTAAACTCAAAATAAGAATTGCTACATCTTCCAAGAATCTCCTGCTCCTTCTTAACTTATCTCCTGACTCCTGACTCCTGACTACTGACTCCTGCGAAGAGCAAGTATCTCCTCAACCGCTTCGTGCAGTTCCTCCACACCGTCTCCCGTTTGCGCGGAAAAAGAGATGATCAGGTGCCAATCCGGAAGTTCAAACGCTTTGGCGATAAGGCTTAAATGGTGGGCCCTTTTCCCCCGGGCGATCTTATCCGCTTTGGTAGCCACTACCAAAGTCGGCAAACCCTTAAACCGAAGCCATTGATGCATTTCCCGGTCCTCTGTGCTGGGTTCATGACGGATATCTACAATCTGAATCACTGCCGCCAGGTTCGTTCTCTGCCCCAGATAGGTTTCCATCATGCGGCCCCAGCTTTGTTTGACCCCCTTCGCCACTTTGGCATAACCATAACCCGGCAAATCCACAAAAAACCAGGATTCATTAATGCGGTAAAAGTTCAGGGTTTGGGTTTTGCCTGGGGTGTTGCCCGTACGCGCTAAGTTGCGGCGGCCGAGAAACCGGTTAATCAGGGAAGACTTGCCTACATTTGAACGCCCGACCAGAGCAATCTCCACTGCATCTCCGGCCGGGTATTGGGCTGGGTTCACCGCTGAGGCGACATACTCAGCCTTCTGAATCAGCATGTTACTCTCTCCAATATACTATATTCCGTCTGCCTTAAAGGTCGTGAGTTCCAAGTCCTGAGGCGGCCGCTGAATCCGGGGTTCCCCGCTGGGAAGCGCTCCCTGACCCAAGACCGGATTTAACGGAAGATTTTTGGCGTATTGCTCTGACTCCGCCACCGGCAGCAAAGCTAAATCTAAGACCTCTTCCATGCGTTTGACGAAGTGGAAGTCTAACTGTTCGCGCACATTTTCCGGAATCTCTTCATAATCTTTGCGGTTTTTCTCGGGCAAAAGCACTGTTTTAATTCCGGCGCGGTGTGCAGCCAGCACCTTTTCCTTCACCCCGCCGATCGGAAGGACGTTTCCTCTAAGGGTAATCTCCCCGGTCATTGCCAGGTCGGACCGCACCGCCCGTTTGGCCAAAGCGGAAGCAATCGCAGTGGCCATGGTAATCCCAGCCGACGGTCCGTCTTTCGGAATGGCTCCCTCCGGAACATGAATATGCAGATCCACCTTATCGTAGAAGTCTTCCGGAATCCCCAGTTCCCGGGCATGGGCGCGCACAAAGGTCCAACCGGCCTGGGCTGATTCTTTCATCACATCTCCCAGCTTGCCGGTAAGGGTGAGCATGCCTTTGCCCGGCAAAGGCGTCACCTCAATGGTAAGCACATCTCCGCCCACTTCGGTATAAGCCAATCCGGTAGCCGCTCCGATCTCCGGGTTGAGCGCCGCCATTTGATATTGAAAGCGCGGTGTCCCTAAGAGGGTTTCAAGGTCATTTTCCGTGAGGGGATGGGCAGTCCACTCTTTTTTCACTAAACGGGTCGCCACCTTGCGGCAGAGTGCCGCCACTTCCCTTTCCAGATTGCGCACCCCGGACTCGCGGGTGTATCCCTGTACTAATTTAACCAAGGTTTCATCCGGAATCGTGAAGACCTCTTCACTTAACCCGTGCGCTTTCAACTGTTTCGGTACCAGATAGCGTTTGGCAATGTTAACTTTTTCATCCTCGGTATACCCGCTTAAAGAGATAACCTCCATCCTGTCAAGCAGAGGCCGGGGAATGGTATGCAGGGTATTGGCCGTCATGATAAAGAGCGTACGCGACAGATCGAACGGAACCTCAAGATAGTGATCGGCAAAGGTATGATTTTGCTCGGGGTCTAAGACCTCAAGCAGTGCGGATGCCGGGTCTCCCCTGAAATCCGAAGCCAGCTTGTCAATCTCATCCAGCAGGAACACGGGATTACGGGTACCCGCCGTGCGCAAGCCCTGAATAATCCGTCCGGGCAAGGCTCCGATATAGGTCCGGCGGTGCCCGCGAATCTCCGCTTCATCCCTGACTCCGCCCAGAGACATGCGGACAAACTTGCGGTCCAGAGCCCGGGCCACCGATTTAGCCAGAGAAGTTTTGCCCACACCCGGAGGCCCGACAAAACAAAGAATCGGGCTTTTCATTTTCGGAGTGAGTTTGCGGATAGCCAGAAACTCCAAAATCCGCTCTTTGACCTTTTCCAGCCCATAATGATCCTCGTTCAAAATCTCTTCGGCCCGCGTCAAATCGGTCTTGTCCTTGCTCATCTTGGTCCAGGGGAGAGCGATAATCCAATCAAGATAGGTTCTGACCACCGTTCCCTCAGCCGAAGCAAGCGGCATCTTTTCCAGACGCTCCACTTCTTTTAAAGCTTTTTCTTCTATTTCTTTGGTCAGTTTGGCTTTGGCAATCTTCTCCCTGTACTCATCCGCCTCGGCTTGGCGCTCATCCTTATCTCCCAGTTCTTTTTGAATGGCTTTCATTTGCTCGCGCAAATAGTATTCCTTTTGCGCCTTTTCCATCTGTTTTCGCACGCGCAGACCGATCCGGCGCTCCAACTCCAAGATCTCAATCTCACGCATAATAAGTTCGGTTAAACGTTCCAAACGTTCTTCCACATCGAAGGCGTCCAGAATCGTCTGTTTATCCACAACCTTGAGATTCAGATGGGAAGCGACAATGTCGGCCAGCCTCCCCGGTTCTTCCACGGCCAAGACCGTGCCTAAGGTCTCGGTCGGAACTTTCTTGCTGAGTTTGGCATATTCCTCAAACTGGTGGGCTACCCCGCGCCGCAAGGCTTCTAAATCTGCTGTTTCCCCAGGTCCTTGCTCCGGCTGTTCCTCGATGACCACTTTGAAGTACGGTTCTTCCTGCAAATAATCCTCAATCCGCCCGCGGGATATCCCTTCCACCAGCACCCTCATGGTCCCGCCGGGAAGTTTTAACAGCTGTTTAATCTCAGCCAAAGTTCCGATTCCATAAATATCGTCCGGATTGGGAGAATCAATCTCTGTCTCCTTTTGCGAAGCCAAAAGCACGATCCTATCTCCAAGCATGGCTTCGTCTATGGCCGCAATTGACCTTTCCCTGCCCACGTCCAGATGAATCACCATATATGGAAAAACCAAAATTCCTCTGAGCGGGAGCAACGGCAATTCGCGTCTTTTGCTCATAGGCATTATCCCCCCTGTCAATCAGCCTTCTGCTAAAGAAAACTCGGCTGGCGCAGAATCCTTGACGAAGCGGCAGCCACAGTTTTTCTTATGCACCTTCAAAGAATGCTTTCTGATATGCTTAGCGAAAAAAGCACACTAGAGCTAGTGTGCCATTCTATATCTTTTACTATTCTAACATGTTTTACCTTGCTCAGGCAAACTCCCCCGCACAAAGTCAAGACGCGAGAGCACCTCTTCCAAGGGCGGCCTGATCTCCAGCCGCTCAACGCTTGGCTCATCCAAGAGGACAGCGGCTAACACCGGGGCCAGCTCCTCCACCGGGATGATTTCCATCCCTCCGGCCATCTCCACAAAACGGTCTTCCCAATTTTCCTTGGGAATAAACACTTTGCGGCAGCCGGCCTGACGGGCAGCCTCGATTTTCGCGCTCACTCCCCCCACCGGTTTCACCCGGCCGCGAATCGACAATTCCCCGGTCATGGCCGCATAGCGTTCAACCCGTTGTTTTTGAATGGCGGATACGACTGCGGTCGCAATCGCGATCCCGGCAGAAGGCCCGTCCAGAGGGGTCCCCCCGGGGAAATTGACATGGATATCGTAATTCCTGGGGTCAAGCCCGATTTGCCGCCGGATGACGGTTAACACATTCTCAATCGAACTCCTGGCCATGCTCTTGCGCCGGTACTTATGCCCCCCGCTTCCCTGCTCTTCTTCCTCCACAATCCCTGTGACCAAGAGCTGGCCGCTGCCGGGAGCCACCGGCTGGGCCGTTACTTCCAGCTCTGTCAGCACGCCCAGATCCGGCCCGTACACGGCCAACCCGTTTACAACGCCAATCTGGGACTCAGGCGGAATCTTTTTGTCCGGACGCGGGACATAATGCCCTGAGGAAGCAACCCACTCCACAATCGCTGAGTCAATTTCCGTTTTTCCTTCGGTCTGAGCCACTCCGGCGGCCAGCTGCACCATGTTAACCGCATCCCGGCCATTGGTGGCATAGCGCTTGACCACTTCGACCGCAGCTTCCGAGATCGGAACCTCAATTTTCCCGGCCGCGCCCCGGGCAATTTCACTGATTTCATTCGGCAGCAAGGCCCGGAAATAGATCTCCATGCAGCGCGAACGGATTGCGGGCGGAATATCCTCCGGACTGCGGGTAGTCGCACCGACTAAGCGGAAATCCGCCGGCAGCCCGTGCTGAAAAATATCGTGAATATGGGCCGGGATATTCGGGTCTTCCGAACTGTAATAGGCACTCTCCAGAATTACCTTGCGGTCTTCCAGAACTTTCAAGAGCTTATTAATCTGTATCGGGTGCAGCTCCCCGATCTCATCAATAAACAAAATCCCGCCGTGGGCTTTGGTTACCGCCCCCGGCTTGGGCTGCGGAATCCCGGCCATCCCCATGGCTCCTGCTCCCTGATAAATCGGGTCATGCACGGAACCGATCAGAGGATCGGCAATCCCGCGTTCATCAAAACGGGCCGTCGCCCCGTCAATTTCCGTGAAGCGGGCATTCTCCTTAAACGGAGACAACGGATTTTTCTTCGCCTCCTCCAGGACCAAACGGGCAGCCGCCGTTTTCCCGACCCCGGGCGGGCCGTAAATAATCACATGCTGGGGATTGGGGCCGCATAAGGCAGCTCTCAGGGCTTTAACTCCTTCTTTTTGCCCTACAATCTCCTCAAAATGAAGGGGCCGGGTTTTTTCCGCCAAAGGAGTAGTGAGAGCAATCTTGCGCATCTTCTCCAGCTTCTCCAGCTCCTTGCGCGACTCCCGCTCAACCGCTACCTTCGTCCCCTGCTGGGATTTAAGCATACCCCAAAAATACAAGCCGATTACTACTGCAAAAATGAGTTGGACGATCATCACAACTCCGCTTAAACTATTCAAACGTCTTTCCCTCCCGTGACATTGTCCATCATATATTATTGCCAGGGAAAAGGAAAAGAAACCAGCAAGCGTTACTTATTGATTCTCCAAAATAAGGTCCCAACTATTCTGGTAGGATGTTCAGGATTTGGAACCATATCTGGTGGATGGTTGTAGCTTATCCATGAATCATGAATTTCTAGGTTATTTGGCAGAAATATTCCATCTAGTACATCAGCCACTCGGAACATATTTATTTCTTGTGTCTCAAACTTATAATACTTTATATCACAATCTATCGGATAACTGGAATAGAGATCATACCAGGCAATTTTTCCGTTTGCGATGGAAGGTCTATAATATAAGGATTTATTTTCGATGTTTAATATGGTATTAAATTCAATTTTCTCAGTCTTTAAGTCGTAGACCGAAAGCTGTATTTCGTGTTGATGACTTGTGCGCGACATCCAGGCAACATAATTTCCCCAAATTGTAGGATACTCTGAATTTAATTGTTCTGAACCTATTTCTGATATTTTTTCAGTGGTCATATCATATAAAAATATCTTAGAATTACCATTAGATAAGTCCCGAACATGCCAAACCATATTCGCTTTATCTAACTTAGGAGGACCATAATACTTTTCTTTTACATCGTTTTTTTGGAGGGTTTTAACAGTGTTGTTTGTAAAATTAAATAATAATATCTGAGAATCAAGTTTGCCATTTTTATTAACAACAGCCTGGTTTTCGTAAAGGGAGATAACCGGGAAATCGTCATTTGCAAGATTTAATATCTGTCCTTCATCCAATAATTTGATTTCCTTTGTGTTCCGATTAAACTTATATATTTTCCATTTATCGGTATCAGCTTCTACCCAAACAACCCATTTCTTGTTAAAATCTGCGTTTATTATTTTATAACCTCGTTCTGCCTCAATCACTTTGCTTGCCGAGAAGCCTTTCATAGTCTCTCTTAAAATGCTTGCTGAATCCAATATGTAAATTGCTGGGTAAACTCGGAAAGCAAAGTTTGATTTTTTGCTAAAGTTTTCGTCATATAAAAGACTTAATATCTCTCCATCTTTATTTATTGCCAGAACTGAAGCAAGCTTACGAATAATGTAAGTGGTTGAATCCTCATTGCTTAACATGTTCCTATCGGCAAACATTTTTACATCTTGCGGAGGAGAAATTGAACTGATTAGTAAATCAAAGTTTGGATAAGTATAAATCTGATTTCCCCTGGAACAACCAGTTAAAAGTATCAGGCAAATCGTTATAAAAGCCAAGATTCTTAATATAACTAAATCATACTTAATCTTAAAACTCACTCTTTTTCACGTCCTTTAAAGTGAATTTAGTTAATGAATCTACGAAAAACTAATTTCCAGGTAACAGCATTTAACCTGATTATATGCCAGTACCCGGAAATTAGTAGATGTTTCCGTTTAACTATAGATATCTAGATATCGCTTGGGCCGATTATTTTATTGGTCACATAGAAATCCCAAATACTGCTACCTTTTTGTATCTTCGTATAAATTGTTGTTCCACAATCATCAAGGTTAGCAGGGTTCACGTCATATTTTATAAAGGATAGGGCATTTGTCCCATAATCAAAAGAGAATGATCCACTTAAAGGAACTGACACAGATTCTATAACTGGCTGTCCACTTAAGCTCGTTCCTATTGTCATCATTGTTACTGATCTAGATAAAAACTGATAAGTAAAATCTGATACGTCCCAACTCCCGGACGTCCTATAATGTTGTACATAAACTGATATTGAGTCTTTATAATATAAATCATAATAAGTCGTGCTATAAACAAGAACCCCCCATGCAGGATCCCATTTACTTCCTGATTGTGAAACGTATTCATGAAAAGGATATGTTAAAGTAGGAAGAACTGCAAAAGTCGTTGTTGCATATGAATATTTCAAGGTTCCATTAGACTCTTGAACTGTCTTGAGATGTTGAGTTGTAGAGATCGTCTTTATTTGTTTTTCGGCTTTATTAGTGTTATCGATAAGTTTTGCTGTAGAAACGGTGTTTCCGTGATTTATTTTATCTGAGATACCCTTCTTAGCACGTTCGAAAAGTTCCATTTTATCTTTTATCTCTTTAGATTCAAATAAAATTTTCGATTGTTCTTTAACGACATTCGTATCTGCCATTGCCGTTACCGGTGCTAATAATAAGCTCATCATTACTAACGCCATCAACATAGTCTTTAGAAATTTTGTCATTCACAATGACCTCCTTTAATAAATGATAATCCGTAAGTTCTGTAAGTACAGGGACAGATGCTAACCAATGCTAGTTCATTCTTATAGCCCTCCTTTCTAAAAATATTATTCTAGGTCTTACACCATATAGAGTAACTGAGTACATATTTTGGTTACATCTTTTCGGAAAAAACGTTGAAATATTTTTAGAACTCCTTACCTTGAGAGAGGGGGAGATGCTATCTCCAATAATGATACACTAAATTTCTTGACTTTTCAGTTATCTTATATAAAAGATTTAATGAAATAAAGCCGGGGTTAACCCCGGCTTACGCTGATTCCTCTTTTTTGCTTTTCTTCGTCTTTTCGGCGGTGACCAGCAGGGGTTCCTCTTTCTTGAGGATCACATCCCGGGTCACGACGCATTTGGTGACATCCGTACGCGAGGGCAGATCATACATGGCATTCATCATGATTTCTTCCACGATTGCCCTTAAGCCGCGGGCTCCGGTATTGCGCCGGATGGCTTCTTCCGAGATGGCAGTCAGCGCGTCCTCTTTGAACTCAAGCGCAATCCCGTCCAGCTCCAACAGCTTTTGGTACTGTTTCACCAAAGCGTTCTTCGGCTCGGTTAAAATCCGGACTAACGCCTCTTCATCCAGGGCATCCAGAGTCACAATCACAGGCAGCCTGCCCACAAACTCAGGAATGAGTCCGTATTTTAAGAGATCCATCGGCAAAATCTGCTTTAAGGTCTCACCGATCTTGACATCGCTTTTCTTCTGAATTTCCGCTCCAAAACCCATGACCTTTTTCCCGATCCGGTTTTGAATGATCTTGTCAATTCCGTCAAATGCTCCACCCACGATAAATAAAATGTTGGTGGTGTCAAGCTGGATGAACTCCTGGTGCGGATGTTTGCGTCCTCCCTGCGGCGGCACGCTGGCAATCGTTCCTTCCAGAATCTTGAGCAAAGCCTGCTGAACCCCTTCCCCGGAGACATCCCGGGTAATGGAGGGGTTCTCCGATTTGCGGGCGATTTTGTCGATTTCATCGATATAGACAATCCCTTTTTCAGCTTTCTCGACATCATAGTCTGCCGCTTGGATTAATTTAAGCAGGATATTCTCCACATCTTCTCCGACATATCCCGCTTCCGTCAGCGAGGTCGCATCGGCTATAGCGAAGGGAACATTCAGCACTTTAGCTAGGGTGGAGGCCAGCAGCGTTTTGCCGGACCCGGTAGGGCCCAGCATGACGATATTGGACTTTTGCAGTTCGACATCGTCAATCTTCATCCCCAGGTTAATCCGCTTGTAGTGATTATACACCGCTACCGCTAAGGCCTTCTTGGCTTCATCCTGCCCAATCACATATTGATCCAGAATCGAGCGGATTTCTTTGGGTTTGGGGATATCCCCAATCTCCAGGCCTAAGTCTTCACTCAGCTCTTCTTCGATGATTTCGTTGCAAAGCTCTATACATTCATCACAAATATATACTCCGGGGCCGGCAACCAGTTTCTTCACTTGATCCTGAGTCTTTCCACAGAAGGAGCACTTTAGTTGGTTTTTTTCTTCACTGTATTTTGCCATCCTCTCACCTCTCTACCACAGAATTTCCCTCCGCGCGCCGTCTTATGCGTTATTTTCAACTAAAAATTTTACGGTCTTGTCATTGACTAAGCTTTGCTTATAATATTCAAGCTCCCCGCGCGCGATGAGACTTTGCTTCAGTGCTTCCGGATCTTGTTTGTAAAGCTCCCCTAATTTTTTCAGTTCTTCATTTAGTTCGTCTTCACTGACCTGAATTCCTTCCGCCTTAGCGATTCCTTCCAAAACAAGTTCGGTTTTTACGCTTTCCGCTGCTTGAGGGCGGAAACGCTCGCGCATATCTGTTTCGTTCGAATTGGTGTAAGCAAAATATTGTTCCAGATTAAGCCCCTGATAAGATAGATTATGCTCCAGGTCATGAACCATCGCATCCACTCTCTTATCAATCATCACTTCCGGAATTTCAACGCTGGCGTTATCGACCGCCTTCGCAATCACTGCATTGCGGAAAGCATTCTCGACCCGTTTTTCTTCGGTTTCTATCAGTCTTTTCCGGATGTCCTCCTTTAATTCCTCCAACGTCTCGAAATTGCTGACATCTTTGGCAAATTCATCATCCAGGGGAGCTAACTCCTTGCGTTGGATTTTATGGATTTTTACTTTAAATAATGCCTCTTTGCCAGCTAGGTCTTCACTATGATATTCATCTGGGAACTTAACATTGACATCAACTTCCTGTCCAATTTCCGCTCCCACCAATTGTTCTTCAAATCCGGGAATAAATGTACCGGAACCAATCCCTAAGCCGTAATTTTCTCCTTTGCCGCCCGGGAAGGCTACCCCATCGACAAATCCCTCAAAGTCAATGGTCGCGGTATCTCCCTCTTCTGCCTTGCCCTCTTCAATCGTAATCAAGCGGGCATGCTGATCTTGCTTGCGCTTCAGTTCTTCTTCGATTTTGGCGTCATCTACCGTGACCGCTTCTTTTTCCACTTGCAGCCCTTTATATTCCCCGAGCTCAACTTCCGGCTTCACAGTCACTTTGGCCTTGAAAATCAAGTCTTTTCCTTCTTCAATTTGAACTAAATCAACGTCCGGCCGGTCGACCGGATCAATCGCGCTTTCAGTGACAGCCTCGGCATAAGCCGGCCCAAGCAAATGATCCAGGGCTTCATTGTACAAAGCTTCTGTTCCTACAGCCTGTTCCACTAAACGCCGCGGCGCTTTTCCTTTGCGGAACCCCGGAATATTAACTCTGCCCGCCAGTTTCTTGGCGGCAGTATTTACAGCCGCAGAGAACTTCCCTGCCTCAACCGTAACTTCCAGTTCCACCACGTTCTTCTCTATTTTCTCTACTTTGACTGACATAAATGCTCCCCCTTAAACAACTTATCTATCCTTCGTTTCTCCTGCGTCCCTCATGAGTGAGAACCGGCAGCGACCCGCTGGATTCAAACACTTTCCTATTTTTGCCTAAAAACTTGAAACACAAACGGCGGACAATAAAATAATGATCGGATAATAAGTATAAGTACTCAGGAGTCAGAATTCAGAATTCAGAATGAAATTTTTCTGCGGTCGTGCTCTTATTCTGACTACTGACTACTGATTACTGACTACTGATTACTGATTACTGACCGAAAAAAACCCTTTTAAGATTTACGGACTTCGAAAAGGGGGAACGTACGTTCCCCCTTAAGGCACTCTATCGGTTCATAGGCAAATTTACTTGACCCATTTTATCAAAATTATCTGGTGAAATCAAGGGGTCAAGCAACTCTTCGATTTCAGCCACGGCCCGCTCAGCCGCCCTTCGCGGAATCGCAGCGCTTGCCGCTTTTCTCATTAATCCGAGTTTCTTGGGATTCTGTAAGAGGTCAGCCAGAATTGTCTCCAGCTCTTCTTCCGTATACGCCAGCTTCCCGGCTCCAATGCGCATAAGAAAGTGGGCATTGGCCTCCTCTTGTCCCGGAATGGGTTTATAGATAATCAAGGGCAAGCCTTTAGTCAAAGATTCCGAGACAGTAAGCCCTCCCGCCTTGGTGATAATGAGATCGGCTGCGGTCATCAGTTCTTCCACATTGGTCACAAAGCCAAAACGCACAATCGGATTGTTGGCCTCGGCCACCACTTGGTCGAGAGACTTATACAGCCGCTCATCCCGTCCGCACACGACGATGGACTGAACCGGGTATCTGCTCTCACCCAAGAACTTCAAAACTTGTTTAACCCCGCCCAGAACCCCGTACGCACCTCCCATCACCAAGACTGTGGCCACTCCTTCTTTTAACCCCAGTTTGGCTAAGATCTTACCCCTGTCCAGCAGGCGTTCAAACTTAGGGCTCACCGGAATCCCGGTCACTTTGATTTTCTCCGGCTGAATCCCATGATTGACCAAATGGTCGCGAGCCTCCTGACAGCCAACAATATAGGCATCCACCCCCGGGTGAATCCATTGCCCATGGACGGTATAATCCGTAACAATGGTAATCAACGGAACGGGCAGGGTTTTTTTCAGCCTCAGTTCAGCCAAAATCCCGGCAACCGTAGGGTAAGTACAGATAATCACATCCGGGCGCAGCTTCAGGATATAGTTCAGAAACTCCCGGCGTCCGAGTTTATTAATCAAGCGTTGCACTACCGAGTCTGAAGAAATCTTGGCCGTGCGGTAATAAAATTTCCCCCACAGTTTCGGGGTATATTTTATGAGATCAATATATGTATTTTTGACCACTTTATTGATGGTCTTACTTAAAAACTCCCCAAAATCAAGATGAATGATTTCAGTTTGGGGTGCACGGGCCAAGAGAGCCTCCTGCACAGCCTCTGCCGCCCGTACGTGCCCGGCACCAAACGTCGCCGAAAAAATCAAGACCCGCAAAGATTGCATAGATCATTCCTCCAGATACAAATTTCAACTGATGCCTTCTTCAATCTTGCCTAAGAGTTCTTCACTTTCTCCCGGAGAAAGCTCCTGAACCCCGTGGAGTTTGCGCTCGATCGTCCGGGATTTCCTGGCGGCATTTTCAATGGTATGGCTGGCTTCCTGCAATTTTTTCTGCGTTTTATCCAGGATATCCCCAAAGCGGCCAAACTCCGTTTTAACCGCACCCAGCAAGGCCCAGACCTCGCTCGATCTCTGTTCAATGGCTAAGGTTCTAAAACCCATCTGCAGGCTGTTCAGAAAAGCAGCCAGAGTTGTCGGGCCGGTGACCACCACCCGGTATTCCCGCTGCAGCAGTTCACTCAGTCCGGGGCGCCGCAGAACTTCAGCATATAATCCTTCTATTGGCAGGAACATAATTCCGAAATCCGTAGTCGCCGGAGGATCAAGGTATTTGTCCCGAATGTGTTTGCCTTCGAGTTTAATCCTGTGTTCTAAAGCTTTACCAGACTCCTCGATTAATATTAAATCAGCCTGTTCCTGGGCATCCAAAAGCCGGTGATAATCTTCAAGCGGAAACTTGGCGTCAATCGGGAGCCAGATTGTTTGCTTGCTCTGATCACGCGCCGGAAGTTTGAGCGCAAATTCAACTCGCTCGTTTCCGGCTTGTTTGGTTACGACATTCGCAGCATACTGCTCGGGGGTGAGCACCTGTTCCAGTAAACTGCCCAGCTGAATTTCCCCCCAGGTGCCCCGGGTCTTCACATTGGTTAAAACTTTTTTTAAGTCGCCCACGCCCGAGGCTAGGGTTTTCATTTCTCCCAGACCCTTATGAACCTGCTCCAAGCGTTCACTCACCAACTTGAATGACTCTCCCAATCTCTGTTCCAAGGTGGCATGCAGCTTCTCGTCCACGGTGGCCCGGATTTGCTCCAGCTTGGCGTTGTTATCTGATTGCAGCTCTTTTAAGCGGGACTCAACCGCTGAGCGCATGGTTTCAAGCTTCGATTCATTGATTTGCGTGAGCTTGGCTAACTGGCCGCTGAATATATCCAGCTGATCTTTTTGCATCGAGGCCGTATCCCTCATCCGCAGCAAGAGCCCGTCATTCAATGTCCGAAAGGATTGGCTGAGTTCCTCCCGCCCCAGCCTGGCATTCCCGGCAAACTCTTCCCGGTTGCGGGCCATTTCTTCCCCCAGCAAGCGTTCAAGTTTCTCTAAGTATTGCCTTAAACTGATGAGCTCACGCTCAAGCGCAGGGGTCTTGTCCCCCCGCTTGAGCAGCAAAATAAGGGCCAATATGAAATTGGCCCCGCTGACACTTAGGATAATGATTAGCAAAGCATCTGACATCTCCACATTCACCGGCTTACCCTTTAATAAAGTTTAATGATTCATTTCCACACCGACCTACTATTTCCTTTATTTTAACCTTAGTTATTTCATGTATTTTAACTGTAGTTATATTTCTCAGCTTCCGTAAGGTTAACCGCCCTTCCGTCCAGTGTCATTAACTCAAAATCCGGAGCCAGATTTCGTAGCATCATGAAGATTATACCAGTTTAGCGGGAAGTTTGCATTTTAAGTATATATAAAAGTCGGAACTTTATCAAAGAATTCCAACGCACGTGTAAAGAAAACTTGGCTTGCGCCCGATACTGCCAGTGGCAGTATCGCACTTGTTAGCCTTAAGGCGCAGGCGGAAGCCCGTTAGTCCGTGAAGGACTAACGCACTTGTTTAGTTGCACTTATGCCACCAGAAATATATGCTTTCTGATTGGTACAAAAAAGGTTAGTTCAGCGCGTATCTACGCCAAACTAACCTCAAATCCCGATATGGTGCGGGAGACAGGACTTGAACCTGCACGGTTTCCCGCTGGAACCTAAATCCAGTGCGTCTGCCAGTTCCGCCACTCCCGCATATATAAAATTTCAATAGAATGATTTTATCGCAAACTATCTAATTTGACAAGCTCAATGACCAAGTAAATTTTGTCCAAAATCCGCAATAAGAAGGAGTACCCGTTAGAGCACTCCCCTTAATGGTGTAAAATCTGTTGTTATTTCTTAGTCGCGTTCCCGGTCTGAGTTCCCTTTTTTATTTGCTTTGTCCTTATCCTCATCATTAGAACGATTCTTGCCGCTCTTAACTTGTTGGTCAATCCGCGTTTGAGCTTTTAACTGTTGCTGTACGCTCTGCTGAAGCTGATTTTGATCATTGGTTCTTTCTTCCACTTGGGTTTTATCCTTCTTTTGAACCGAAGTGCCCTCATCTGCTTCTTCTTGTTCTTTAGCTTCTTCTTGTTCTTTAACCTCTTCTTGTTCTTTAACCTCTTTTGATTCTACAGCCTCATTTTGTTCATCCTTATTGTCAATATCATGTTCCTTGGTATTTACTTGAGAAGTCGTACCGTTGGCGGCCTGAATATCCGCCCCGTTTTGAGCTTTTTCCTGCTGATGTTCTTCATCCGTGTCTTTGGAGTTCCCTTTAAGGCCAAGAGATTTCTGGAATTCTTGCAGGGCCGCTTTCGTCTCTTCATCTAATTTATCTTGGTTAATGGCTTTGGCTGCTTTTTTAAACTCTTTTTCTACTTTGGCCTTCTCCTGTTTATCCAACTTATCTACAGCTTTATCCATGGAGCGCACGATATTCAAAGCGACTCTTTCCGCTGCCTGAGGAGGAAGCTTATCCAGAAGTCCGCTCAATGTTTCGATGTTCTTGGCACTGGTATTGGCCAGAGCACTTTCCAGCTTTTTATAGGTATCAGACTCCGGATCTTTCACTTGTTCCAGGAAAGCCTGAGCCTTTTCAACTTTCTCTGCATACTCCGTCATCGCTTTTTGAGCTTTTTCAGTTTTCCCCTGCTTGGTCATTACCTGGGCTGCTGCTAATTTCTTTAAAGCCAGCTTCTCCATGAGCGCGGTCTTTTCTTCAGCATCAAAGGTTAAAATGACCTGTAATTTTTCGATTAAGCTGGACAGCCAGTAAAACGGAGAATCAGGTAAAGTGCCAGGATCAACCGTTTTCCCATTCTCATCCACAACCGGAGGAACCGTTGGATCCGTGGTCGTCGTACCATCTGTAGGTGCGGTACCGTCTGCCGGAACTGTAGTGTCGGCTGAACTATCGGTCGTTGTAGTGGTTGACGGATCGGTCACAGTTGCATCAGTGGTCGTCGTCGCAGAAGGATCGGTGGCGGTCGTCGTAGTCGTATCTGCGGAAACCCCTGTGGATAGAGCAACATCCGTCGTTTCCGCAACTGTTGTCTCAGCCATCGCCAAGCCTGAATTAAGCGGCAGGGCCAGCATCGCCAGCGTCACTGCGATTGCGATTTGTTTTTTCATAATATCAGCTCCCTCATTGCCTTGTTTTACCTTTCACTAATGTTTACGGAAGGGCTTTTGGTTTTAAGGGGGTGGGTCTCAATTCAACCATATTTTTTCAGAAGGCCGTACACCATGTTATTTTCAAAGATGCGCCGGCTCCCGGCAGGAATCCGGACTTAGACTGGCGAACATGGTAATATCTGAAAGCGAGGGAAGCCGTGTGCTCAAAATCCGCAATAGCCTACCGTTCAAATTAAGTTTTGCATACGCCCTGGCGGGGATTATTTGGATCACCGTCTTTACTTCCCTGCGCATTCCCAGACTTGAGCAGCAGAAAATAGCTTATTTTGATTACCTGCACAGTTGGCTCTTTGTGCTGGTCTCAACCGTTATTCTCTATCTCATTGCCAAACGAAGATTAACCCAGGCTGACTTAGCCCAAGAGCAACTCCTGCAGAATATGGAGGAACTAAAGCAAACCTATGCAAAGTTAGCCCAAGACAGGGCCCGCCTTTTACAATACCGTTTATTATCGGAGAATACCCGTGATATATTCTTATTCTTAGACGTAAACGGAAAAATTCTTGAAGGCAACACAGCCGCACTCCAAGCCTATGGCTATGACTATGAAGAGCTCGTAGGCATGAATATTGAAGAATTGCTCTTCCCAGGGGCTAATGCTTGTTTGGGCAAAAACGAGCAACCAACGGCTGAGACCCGCGAAACCATCCACCGGCGCAAAGACGGAACCCCCTTGCCGGTGGAAGTCAGTTCCCATAGTACCATTCTTAATGACCAACAACTCATCTTATGTATTGCACGAGACCTCACGGAACGCAAGCAAGCGGAAGAGGCCTTCAGCTACCAATCTCATCACGACTTCTTAACCGGCCTTCCTAACCGCATACTATTCAATGACCGTTTGACCCAAGCCCTGGCTCAGGCCCGGCGGCGCAAACGCAAGCGCCAAAAAGTGGCTGTTCTCTTACTGGATATGGATCGTTTCAAACTAATCAATGACAGCTTAGGACATACTATTGGTGACAAACTTCTTCATGCTGTTTCACGCCGCTTAAAGGGGTCCTTGCGCGAAGGTGATACCATCGCCCGCCAAGGCGGAGATGAATTTATCATCCTCTTACCGGAAGTATCCCAGGAAAAAGATGCTGTCATTGTCGCCCAAAAGATTTTGGAGGTCTTAGCCGAACCATTTACCCTCGACACGCATGAAGTCTATATCACTGCCAGCATCGGTATCAGCCTCTATCCTGGGGATGGAGACAACAGTGAATCCTTAATCAAACATGCGGATACAGCCATGAACCATGCGAAAAAGTTAGGACGCAATAATTACCAGTTCTTTACGGCATCCCTTAATATCGCGGCTAATGAACGCCTGACTCTGGAAAATAAATTGCGCAAGGCCATTGAGCGTGAAGAATTCGTCTTATATTACCAGCCGCAGATTTGCTTAAACACCGGAAAAGTTATCGGGACGGAAGCGCTTTTACGCTGGCAGCAGCCTGACGGCAATGTGCTTGCCCCCGGCCAGTTTATTCCGATCGCAGAAGAAACCGGGCTCATCGTTCCCATTGGGGAGTGGGTTTTGCGTACAGCCTGCACCCAAGGCAAAGCCTGGCAAATGCAAGGACTCCCGCCCCACCGGCTGGCAGTGAACCTTTCTGCGCGCCAATTTCACCAGCCTAATCTGGTCGCTATGGTCTCCGATATCCTTGGAGAGACCGGGCTCGATCCGTGCTGGCTCACCCTTGAAATCACGGAAAGCATCGCCATGGATGATGTCAAATATACCGTGGAGATTCTCAAAGAATTAAAACAAATGGGCATCCGGCTGGCGATTGACGATTTTGGGACCGGTTTTTCCTCCCTGATCTACCTGAAGCGTTTTCCGATCGATACCCTCAAAATCGATAAAGCCTTTGTCGGGGATATCGGGACGGAAGGCGGAGAAATCGTGACTTCCATCATCCTCCTGGCTCAAAATCTTAACTTAAAAGTCATTGCCGAAGGTGTGGAAACCCGTGAACAGTGCGCATTCCTCCAGCAGCACCGCTGTGACGAAATGCAGGGCTACCTCTTCAGCCGGCCTTTGCCTGCAGCCAAGTTCGAACTTATGATGCGGGAAGGCAAACATTTCAGGGTCGAAGAGCAGCTCACCTTATTTAGCTAGTCTATTAAATTCTCTCTTACGCATCCCCAGCTAAAAATCAACCTTACCGGAGGGATTATCAGCGTGCCCGCTTTGCCACAGGAATTCCTTAAGCGCATGTCAGAACTATTAGGTGCAGAATTCCGGGATTTCTTTACATCCTATGAACAACCACGTACCAACGGCCTGCGTGTCAATACCTTGAAAATCACCCCCGCCGCTTTGAGCGCGCGGGATTTATTTGCACTTGAACCTATCCCCTGGGCTCCAGACGGCTTTTATTATGATTACACTGCGAAACCAGGCCAGCATCCCTACCATGCTGCCGGAGTCTATTATCTCCAGGAACCCTCGGCTATGGCTGTAGTATATTATTTAGATCCCCAGCCGGGAGAGTGGATTCTGGACTTGGCGGCAGCGCCCGGCGGAAAAAGCACCCAGATCGCCTCGCGCCTGATGGAGCAAGGACTGCTCTGGGCCAACGAAATCAACCCGGGTCGAACCCGCATCCTCGCTCAAAACCTTGACCGCTGGGGTGCTTCCAATATCATCGTGTCCAACGAATCCCCGGACCGCTTGGCCGAACGCCTCGGCCCGGCATTTGACCGGATACTGCTTGATGCTCCCTGTTCCGGGGAAGGAATGTTCCGCAAAGACCCGGAGGCCATGAATGAGTGGTCCCCCGCCCAAGTCAGGGCCGCTGCATCCCGCCAAAGCTTGATTCTGAAATCGGCGGTCAAGCTGCTCAAGCCGGGCGGACGCTTGGTCTATTCTACCTGCACCTTTGCTCCGGAAGAGAATGAAGAAATCATTTTGCGTTTTTTAGAGAGTCATCCCGAGTTCAAGCCTTTATCCTTGCCCGCTCCGGCTGCGGGCTTGGTCCAGTCTCCCTCGCTCCCCTCCGCAGTCAGGCTATACCCTCATAAGCTGCGCGGGGAAGGTCATTTTATCGCTGTTGTAGAACGTTCAGGCGCAGAGCAAACGCCCGAGCCTCACCTAGCTCTTTCCCAAACTGCTTCTCAGACTGCTGGGAGTTCACAGCTTAATAAGCGCACGACAAGTTCCAGTCGTAGAACCAGCCCTAGTGAATCCGGCCAACTCTCCCACATTCTCACACAATATAGGATTTGGGCTGAAGAAGCCTTAACCTCAGAAGCCGGCGGCCGCATTCCCTCAGACGAATCTAACTACACCTTGTTCGGTCCCAATCTCTATTTGAACCCCGCACCCGAACTCCCCTTAAGCGGCCTCTCCATCCTGCGCCCGGGACTGCATTTGGGCACGGCAAAACCCGGCCGTTTCCAGCCGGGTCAGAGTCTGGCCCTTACCTTAAGCCCCTCTTCCGCCCGATATTACTTATCCTTGGGCATTAGTGAGCCCAGACTTAAACGTTTTCTGCACGGAGAATCCTGGGAAGACTCCGGCCCCGACGGCTGGGTTTTAGTCGGAGTGGATGAATTCCCTCTCGGCTGGGCCAAGCGCACCAAGGGGCAGTTAAAAAATCACTATCCCAAAGACTGGCGGGTACGTTAGCCGCTTTTGGCTGCACGTGCGGCGCCCAAAGCGGCTGTGAGCTCCGGCTCCGGCGGCACCACCACTTCAGCCGACAATTCTTTCTCAAGCAACCGGATAAGGGGCCGGTAATACGCCCCTCCTCCGGTAAAAATCAGCATCTCCGGCTGCCCTTGTGTTTCTATAAAGCGCGCCAGTCTGGTCGCGGTGCTTTTAAAAAGACCGGCTAACACGGAGAGCTTAGGCGTCCCCTTGGCCAAAAGGGTTATCACTTCCGATTCGGCGAAAACGGTACACATGGAATTAAGCGTCACCGGCTCAGCCTCTAAGGCTAAGTCAATATCTGAAGGAGTTAAATCAAGACCCTTCAAGATGACATCCAAAAACCGCCCCGTACCAGCAGCACATTTATCGTTCATGACAAAGCTTAAGACTTTGCCTTGAGCATTTTTCTTTATCACCTTGGCATCCTGCCCACCCAAGTCCAGGATATATGAAATATCAGGGTAGAAGTAATGGCAGCCTTTAGCCTGACAGGTGATTTCAGTAACAACACGGCTCTCCGGAAAGCTGACCCGACCATAACCGGTAACGACTGTTTCTGCCAATTCATATTCCTGAGAGGCCAGACTAAGCAGCTCCCGGCCGGTTGACACCGGATCGAACCGGGAAGGAACCGCTTTTTTGAAGACGACTCTGTCACCGTCCAGAATGACCATTTTTGTATTGACTGATCCAAGGTCCAAGCCGGCCACTATCATTTCAGCATCTCCAGAAAAGCATCAATCCTCGTCTTAAGCTGCCCCTGATCTTCTTCGGAAAAGTCGCTCTCCAATTTGAGATGCGGTATCTCGCGTTTATCCAATTCCTTGGCCACAGTATAACTATCCACCCCATATGGCTGGCAGAATTGGAGCGTAAAATCGATCACCCCGTCCGCCTGCAAATTTTCGGTCATGGCAATAATATCCTGAATACGGCCGCTATTAGGGGTAAAACAGGCACAATTTACGTTCAGAGGGCGTTTGGCAATATTTCGAAGCATATCCCCGGCTTCGGCGGCGGGTTCGGTCAAATCCCGGTAATACCGTTCCCCCGTACATGTTTCTTCCCCAACCACTACTCCGCCCGCTTGTTCGATCAGAGCGTGAATCTTCCAGAAAGGAATCGGCTGCGGGGTTCCCGTAATCAGAATGCGGGGGGCATCCGGCGCAGCCACCCCTTCTTGGCGGGCTACTCTTTCTTCCAGCTCATCGCACAGTAGATTGACCTGATGGGCGAAACGTTCCGGATCGTCGAAAAATGCCAACTGGTTAATAAGTAAAACATCCAAACCGTGAATAGGGGCCGGTTTAGCTTGGCGCAAAGAAGCTAAGCGTTTGAGGGCCGCCCTTTTTTTATTGATCTTGGCTATCCCCTCAGCTAAATTATCTTGGGTCAATTGAACCTTCGTTTCTCTCTCGATAAAAGACGCGAATTCCCGTATTTCTTGTTCCCACAGGATTATATCCTGAACCAGTTTCTTTTGCGGAAGCTCCATCACATATGTGGGGATATAATCGTTAAGAATCTCCCAGGCTTTTTTCTTGCCGTCACAAGTTGTTTCCCCAATCACCCAGTCCGACACTTGGAAGTAGGGACAGATCCGCTCCAGCTTAAAGCCCATAGCGGATTTAATTAACGGACATAAATTGCGGGGAAGCACTTTTTCCCCGGCCGGGATGGTGTATTGGGCGCCGGCACATAATCCGATACTGGCGCTGCCCGTGGCCGCGATAATTTCCTCAGGCACGTAGACACAGAACGTCGCAAACACTTTTTTGCCTTTTTCTTTTAAGTCCACGAGCTCTTTAACCCTAATCCCGTGAATATCCCCAACTACCCTATCAAAATAGGCCATGGCCTGCGGACGGTTTGCCCGTTCTAAAAACAAGCTGGTAAAGGCTCCCGGCAAAGGAGCAAGAAAATCATCGTGCTTCTCCAAATCGATATCAAGGGCTGCCCAAAGTTCTCTGTTTTCCATTCTTTTTCCTCCCTGTAACGCAGCTTGGCAATGCTTTTCGGCACTTGCTCTTCGCTTAGGTTCTTTATGTCCCTCATTATAGCAAGCGCTTAAGTTGATGATAAATACTTTTTATCGCTACAGGTGATTGATATCTATCGTTAATATCGATATACTAAGCAACGTAAGTTAGATTGGAGTGAGTATTTATGTTGCTGCATCAACTGGAGGTTTTCTTGCAAGTTGCGGAAAAAGAGAGCTTCACTAAAGCCGCTGAAGCCCTTTTTTTAAGCCAATCAACCGTAAGTGCTCATATCAGCAATTTAGAAAAGAACTTTGGTCAAAAACTTTTTGACCGGTTAGGCAAAGAGGTGGTCTTGACCCCCTTCGGGAAAACGCTTTATCCCTGGGCCAGAGAAATTTTGGCTTTAAAAGACAAGGCCCTGTGGGAAATGAAAGACTGGACCGGGAAAATCGAAGGGCATTTAAGTATTGCGGCAGGTACCGTTCCGGCTCAATACGTGATTCCTTTCTTGCTCTCCAAATTCCTGAACCAATATCATGGAATCACCTTCGTCTTGGAGCAAAGCGGTTCGGAGAAAGCCGCCGAAAAACTGATCAAGGGCGAAGCCGAGATCGGAATCCTAGGTAAGCAATACTACCAGGACCAGCTTCACTTCATTCCTTTTATCGAAGAGAAATTAGTCCTAATCACTCCCGCCAACCTGCAATTTGCAAATGATATTTCAATCACCGATTTACTGGATTATCCTTTTTTATTCCGCCAATCCGATTCGGGCACTCAGGCCAATCTCGAGAAAATGCTGAACGCCGCCGGAGTTCCTCTCTCTGAATTAAAAGTAATTGGCCACTTTGACAGCTTGGGAACTCTTATGGAAGGTGTTAAGGAAGGAATAGGAATTTCAATTATTTCAGCAATTGCCGCTGCCAATTTTGCAGATAAAGAGCTGATCAACGCTTATCAAATACCTGAGCTATCCGGCAAAAGGACATTCTATTTTGCCCATCATAAGAAAAGAACCTTGACCCCTTTGGCCAAGGCATTCATGAACTTTTGCTTGGAAGATATCAAATTCCAATCTCGGCGGGGTAATTTTCTTCTGAATCAGACGCCCGCTTATAGGCTTTAACCCTCAAAATCCTTTTTTCCTGGATAGCTTCTACGGTAAATACGACCTCATTGAATTCAAGCACCGGTTTTTCTTCCGGTCCGGGGACTCTTCCCAGCTCTCCCATCAGAAATCCGCCGAGTGTATCATACATGTCCGTGGGCAGCTCCACCTCCAGCAGCTTTTCCACGATATCCAGGTCGGTTAAACCCGGAAAAATAAAGGTATTATCATCGACTTGCTCGATCCCTTGTTCCTCGTCATCATACTCGTCAAAAATATTGCCTACAATCTCTTCCAACAAATCCTCAATGGTCACGATCCCGGACGTGCCCCCGTATTCATCGATCACAACCGCCATATGCGTTTTATTAAACTGCATTTCTTTGAAGAGCTCATCCGCTTCTTTGGACTCTGTCACAAAATAAGGTTCTCTGATTAATTTGGACAAATTAAATTCAGAACCGGGGTCAACTCCGGCAAACTCGATTAAGTCTTTGATATGGAGAATCCCGATGATATGGTCAATATTCCCTTGATAGACCGGAATTCTCGAAAACTTCTCTCTCCGTATCAGTTCAAAAACATCCCCCAAACCGGCTTCTGCCGGCAGGCCGACGATATCCGTCCGGTGGGTCATGATATCTGAGGCGGTCTTATCGTCAAACTCAAAGATGTTGTTGATAAACTCTTTTTCCGTTTCTTGAATGGTCCCCTTCTCTTCCCCCACGTCGATCATCATGCGAATTTCTTCTTCTGTAACCTCTTCTTCGTCCGCGTTGGGGTTTCCGCCAAAAACCTTGATAAAGAAATTCGTAGAGATCGTCAGGAGTTTTACAAACGGACTGGCCACAAAAGAAAGATAGATTAACGGCCGCACAGCCACCCTCGAGATTTGCTCCGATTTTTGCATCGCCAGTCTCTTGGGTACCAGTTCTCCGAAGACCAAGGTAAAATACGAAAGCAAGAGCGTGATCACAGTCACTGAGATAACTTTAAGCACAGCCGGCGAAATGCCTACCCCCGCAGCCAGCAAAAGTTCCACCAAGCGGTCTGAAAAGCTTTCCGCCGCAAAAGCACTGGCTAAAAATCCTGCAAAAGTAATCCCTATCTGGATCGTGGCCAAGAATTTGCTCGGTTCACTCAGAAGGTTTCTGAGCAGCCTGGCATTCTTGTCCCCCGCCTCAGCCATTAAACGGATTTTATTGTCATTGAGCGAGATTAAAGCGATTTCCGAAGCGGCAAAAAAGGCATTTATAAAAATTAAGATCACTAAAACAACTATACCCGTCAAAATCAAACCCCCATGCGCAAGATGCTTTCAATGCTAAATTCCCCAAGCTTCATAGGATTATACAATCAGATCCTAACCATCCTTCCCTTACATCTCATTAGTTACATTATAACATAATGAGCTCAAACATCGCTTTAAAACAGATAAGCACCGGAAATTCGCTTCCAGTGCGTCCTAAGCTTATATGGGGTGGATGATGGGACTTGAACCCACGGGTGCCGGAGCCACAATCCGGTGCGTTAACCACTTCGCCACATCCACCATGATTCAGGTATTCGAGTTTGGTGCGCCTGGAGAGATTCGAACTCCCGACAACCTGCTTAGAAGGCAGATGCTCTATCCAACTGAGCTACAGGCGCCGATTTCGAACATCGATTTGGTCGGGGCAGAGGGATTTGAACCCCCGACCTCCTGCTCCCAAGGCAGGCGCGCTAGCCAAACTGCGCTATGCCCCGTTTAGTGACATAGACTAGTATATCTTAAGAAATAATGTTCGTCAAGAATTAGTTTCACATAATCCCGGATAACTTTTTCAAACTTTTTCAAACTTTTACAGTTTTAGTTAAAAAATTTCCTTATCTATACGTTCTTTAGCCGCACGTTGTTTCAAATCCTGCAAAATGGGAACAGCCTTCCGAAAAGCCAAGGCGCGATGGCTTAACTTATTTTTTTGGGCAAGACTTAGTTCCGCCATCGTCCGTCCGAAATCAGGGATGAAAAACAAGGGATCATACCCGAATCCGCCCGATCCCCGGCGCTGCCTCAGAATGGTTCCTTCAACCGTACCCTCGGTCAGGTATTCATCTTTTTCCGGAGTGGCAATGACCAGGGCACAGCGGAAACGGGCAGTTCTTTGGACATCCGGGACATTTTCCAAGAGCGCTAAGAGTTTATCATTATTGCGTTCATCATCTTTGGGTTCTCCCGCAAACCGGGCGGAATACACTCCCGGAGCTCCATCCAGAGCGTCGACTTCCAAGCCCGAATCATCAGCCAGGGTAATCAGTCCTGTCTGTTGAACCCCAGACCGGGCTTTAATGGCCGCGTTCTCAGCAAACGTGGCCCCTGTCTCTTCAACGTCCTGCCAGGAGTCCACATCTTGAAGCGACAATACTTCAATTTCCTCATCAGCCAGAAGCTCTACTAATTCCCGAACTTTACCTGAATTTTGGGTCGCAAGCAAAACCTTCATTGGTTACCTACCCTCTTCCAATGCCTGTCCCTGAAACTTCATCAATTCCTTAATTCCTTTCTCGGCAAGCAAGAGAAACCAATCCAGCTCTTCCCGGTCAAAGGCTGTCTTTTCCGCCGTTCCCTGAATCTCTACGAATTTTCCCGACCCGGTCATGACCACGTTCATGTCTACTTCAGCTTGAGAATCCTCCTCATAAGCCAAATCCAGGCGTGCTTCCCCATTGATCTTACCCACAGATACAGCTGCAATCGAATCCAAGATCGGGGTCTGAGCCAGTGCTTTGCGCTCAAGCAGCGTCCGGACGGCATCCACCAAAGCAACATAGGCTCCGGTAATTGAAGCTGTGCGCGTGCCGCCGTCAGCCTGAAGCACATCACAGTCAAGCCAGATCGTGCGTTCTCCCAGCTTTCTCAGGTCGACCACCGAACGCAAGGCCCGGCCGATTAAGCGCTGAATTTCCATAGTCCGGCCCGTGAGTTTGCCCTTGCTCGCCTCGCGCTGGGTCCTGACCTGGGTAGCCCGGGGCAGCATACTGTACTCAGCCGTAATCCAGCCTTGCCCGCTTCCTTTTTGAAAGGGAGGAACCTTGTCCTCGATACTGGCTGTGCACAAAACCTTGGTCTCTCCCACTTCGATCAAGACTGATCCTTCCGGGACCTTGGTAAAATTACGCGTTATTTTAACCGGACGCAGTTCATCATAGGCCCGACCATTCGTTCTTCCCATCCAATGAAACCTCTTTTCATTATTTCTTAATGCTAACCGCCAGTCCATCTCCAAAAGGCAGCACCGTCGTCTGAAACCTCGGATCTGCGCTTAAGTGCTGAAGGAATGCGCGCACCGTTTGAACCATTTTCTCATATTTCCGGTCAAATACCGCTCCCGGCACCACCCAACCCCGGAACAGCACATTATCGGCCACCAGCATTCCACCCGGGGCAATTAAGGGGTGGAGCAGTTCCAGGTACTCTAGGTATTCCCCTTTTGCCGCATCGATAAACACAAAATCAAAGGTTTGTGCCAGTGTCGGCAAGACCTTGCGCGCGTCTCCTGCCAGAGACATGATATACTCCGACAATCCGGCCCGGCGAAAGAATTCCAAGGCCCGCTCACGCCGCCCGGAATTCATATCAACCGTTGTCACCTGACATCCCACTTCACGGGCTGCTTGAGCCAGCCACACCGTAGAATATCCGATCGCAGTCCCAATTTCTAATATAGCCTTCGGTTTTTGGGTTAATACTAAGATCGATAAAAAATTACCCACTGCCGGAGTGACCACCGGAATGGTCTCCTCCAGAGCGAGATGTTCCATTTCCTGCAGCAGATCGGGCCGCTCAGGCAGTAAACCTTCTAAATAACTTTCCAACTCAAAAGCATATAACATCGAACCAACACCCTATCTAACATCCCGATCAAAAGAACATCGTAAGGCCCACCCGGAGATTCTACCCCAGCACTTGTCCGGCAAGTTGCAGCAGTTCGGCATCCACACCGGTACCTGCTCCCTTAGCCAGAATCTCCAGCGCTTTTCCGGCCGACAGCGCTTCCCGATACGGTCTCTCCTCTGTTAAGGCTGCAAAAATATCGGCAATCGTCATCAAGCGCGAACCTATAGTCAGGTCATTCGCTGTAAATCCGAAGGGATAGCCCAAGCCATCCATCCGTTCATGGTGATAAGCGGCCCACTCGACCAATTCCGCAGGGAACCCCGCTTCGGTTAGCAGGCGATGCGTATAGTAGGAATGCGTGCGGATTATCTCAAGCTCTTCCAACTCTAGCTTGCCCGGTTTATCCAGAATCTTATTCGGCACCGCCAGTTTGCCTAAATCATGAAGCAAGCCGGCGAGATATATCTCCCTTTGTTTTTCTTTGTCCCAGCTCAGCGCTGCCGCTAATTCCTGTACTGTTTCCGCCACGGCATGAGAATGCCTGGCCGTAAATTGACTCTTCTGGTCGACGAGTCCGGCAAACATTTCCGCCAATAGAACAGTAAATCCCCGGTCCCACTCCCAGTTGGAAAGAGATATTCCTTTTAGTTCAAGCTGTCCCAGGACAATATTAGGCAAGTCAGGCTGCTCCAGATTAAGCCAAAAAGCTTCCCTCCCGGCCACCTTGGTAAATACCTGAGCCACTTCAGGAAAGACCAAGCGGCCGCTGTTTTCCTTGACCCAGCGGATCAAGCGCTCCCGTTCCGCATAGGTCTGAACGCGCCTTTCCATCATAATATCAAGGTGGTCTGCCAGAGCCAGAATCCGGGCAAAAAGAGGAACTTCCTGCGCATCGACCCCGGTCACCCCGTGTTCCCTCACAGGCGCCTCGTGATGGTAACGGATCGCCGGCGCCAGGATTTCTCCCGCCGGGAAATTTTCAACCATTTTTGCTCCAACCAAAGAATGCTCCCGCATCCGCTGGGGGGCTCCGTGACACTGTCTGAACTCGGCGATTGCCCCGATATCATGGAGCAAGCCGGCCACCGTTAAATGAAACAGATCCTCTTGCCTGAGGCCCATCATTTTCCCCAGACATAGTGAAATATAGGCAACACGCTCCCCATGCTGCCGCCCGATTTGAAACTGAAACCCGCGTTCAAACTCTTCATCCACCAAGGCCAGGTCAAGCGCCCTGGCGAAACTCCACATCCTTTTAAGATAGTGTGCTGTTAGCATCATGCTCTCAATCCCATCTGAGCCAGGTTGGTGGCCGAACCGGCCACATCTTCGGAGGCCGCACCGATCTGGCCTGCAGTTAAGGCTAAAGCATCAATCTGGGAAGCAATCTGTTGCACCTGTTGGATGCTGGAGTTAATGGCGGACATGATTTCATCAAAGCGGCTGACGACTTCACCTGCCTCAGCGGCTGCTTCCTCCATAGCCCCAGTGGTCTTGGCAATGGCCTGGTTAACGGCTAGGGTATTCTGCTTGGTGAGGGCAATCATAGCGCTGATCTCTTTCACGGATTGTTCCGAATGACTGGCCAGCTTTTTAACTTCCTCTGCCACCACCCCGAAACCGCGCCCGCTGTCCCCGGCCCGGGCGGCTTCAATGGCCGCGTTTAAGGCCAGAAGGTTGGTCTGGGATGCAATCTCCTTAATTACATCCGTAACCGAAGCTATTTTGGCGGAACTCTGATCCAGTTCCAGCATTTTCCCTTTCATCTCGGCAGTCATCTGGGCCAAATTCAGTATCCTCTCCGAGATCAACTTGATCTTGTGCTGACCCTCATGGGCCAGGACATCCACTTGGCGCGAGAACTGGGCTGCCTCTCCGGCGGTCTTCGAAATAACTTCCGTCGCCTCGTGCATTTGCGTCGCAGATGCCGCCGTTTCCTCAGAAGTTGCCGCCAGAGCCTGGCTGGCTTCACTGACCCGGCGCTGAAGCGCGTCCAGTTCCTCGAGGGCCGCTTGCAGTTCCGTTTTTTTATCGATTTCCTGCATATAAAACTGAATGTAGCTCGCCATCACCACTTGCTGGTCAAAACTCAGGATACGCAAGAGAGCCAGTGTCAGGCGCATCCCTTGTTCCGGCTTCTTGCGGCAGGCCTTGAAAATCCGGGGTACGATCTCATCATACAGGGTCTGATATGCGCTTAAGTAATAAAAAGGGGGCAAATCGATGCGCTTATGTACTTCCCCTATTTTGAGACGCCAAGCGATAAATCCCTCGTCAATCTTTGAGGGAGCCAGAGTAAGCAGGTATTTCTTCATCGTTACCTTTAAGCGATCCACACTGGAAAACCGGTCCACAATGTCTTTGAGGCCGCCGAGCTTTAAAACATGCTGATAAAAGTTATCTACAATTTCCTCCGCCTCACGCTCGAGAATCGGATAGAGTTCTTTCAGCAAAGCCAGTTCTTGAGCGTCCATTTTTAACATCTGTAATGATTCATTCATACTAAAACGTAGTTCAGACATTTCTTTAACCACCTCTCACTTAAAGCTAAACTATTTTTTTCAGCAGTTGCCAAACTTTACCCTTTAGTTGAAGCTTCTTGCTCTCTGTCTTTTTCGGATACAAAATCTTTCCCGTACACTAAAATTCCTAAGGCTGTAAGCACCACATTCACCGTACAGAACGAATCGTGTTCATCAATGGCACAGTCATCACAAATACTCTGAACTTCCTGAAAGGCATCATGAAGCTCAATCTGGTCAAATCGTTCCGCCACCAGCGGGACACTGCGGAACATTGCGAATATATCTTCCGGAATCTTATCCGAAAACTTCTCCCCTGTCTGAGCCGAGGCTCCTAAGATTTCCTTCGCCATAAACAACTGGCACAGAGCCGTGCAATGACAGCCTGGCTTGCACGCTTTATCCATCTTGGAAAACGCTTTATACGCGCTTAGTTTGCTAAATCCCTGCTGGCCCATAAGCAACTTCCTTTCTCATGTAAAATCCCTACCATAACTATTTCAATCTGTCCGCAAGAATTCCTCTTTACTCTGCAAGCACTTTCGCTACAGCCTGTTCAAACCGCTCCATCCCGGTCTTATCCAAGACATGATAAAGGCGGATTCTCTTTCCCAACTCTTCCCGGTATTCCTCTGCCCCTTCGGCATACAGTTCCAAAATACGCCGCACAGCTACCGGCACTTGGGCCCGCGTGACCCCTTTGCGGATCAACGACCCATGCCGGGGATTCATGCCCGACTCCGTACCCCCGATCCAAAGTGAAAACTTCCCGCGCGGCTCCGCCATCAGGCCGATATCGTGACACTGAACGCCGGAACAATTGCGCGGGCAGCCGGAGATTCCGATTTTAAAATCCCAGGGCAAGACAGTACCATAAAACTCCGCATCCAGAGCCTGAGCTAATTCCAAAGTATCCCCACGCGAATTTTTCGAAAAACCCTTGCCCGGACAAGATACGATATTGCGCACACTTCCATTCAGACAGGCTGGACGCAAACTCGCTTCTTCAAGCTGGATCAATGCAGAAGCAACCCGCTCTTTAGGGATAAGCAGAATGGGAGCCATCCGGCGGCTATTCTTAATGATGCCGTCATCCCCGACAATCTCCCCCATCACTTTAACCTGCCTCCCGGTAAGAATCCCTCCCGGTACATTGAGCAAAATGGCCATCAGTCCATTTGCCTGTTCCGCGATACCCCATGTGATTCCGCTGGAACACGAAACCACCTCCCCCGTCCAGCTAAAGCGGCTGTCCTGCACTAATTTAGTCACCGCTGATTTCTCTCCTTTCTTGAGATATAAGACCCTTGATTTATACCCGAAACTTATTCTGACTTCTGCCCTGTAACATGCCGGCAAGCTACCTTGCCCGCTCACCACGCGCCGGAGCTGCTCGCTTGTCGACTCGCTACCGCGCCAAACCTTTGGGTAATACCTGGAGTGAACCGTGGCGCGGCTTCACGCTTCGTCGACTGCGCTCACGACGCTCCTCTGCTCTACGGTTCGCTCCGCAAGGTAGCTTGCCTGTTACATTCATCAGTGGTGCTGCGTAGCAGCATGGAAGTCTGACTCCTGACTCCAGACTCCTTATTACCGCAACACTATATTGATTAACGTATTTCGATTAATTCTAAAAAAGTCCTGCCTGATTCCGGGGAGAGACTCTAAATTTTCGTTAAAGTGGGATAATGACCAATTTCGGGGTAGAGAAAACCGGCGGGTTATTCCTCGCCGGTTCTAATTGGTGGCTATTCTATTCTTTTTAGGAAGTAATTCATCCAGCCTGCTTCCGTTTTAAGCGGCTCTTGGCATTGACCAAAACCGTATCCGATCCAAGCTTAAGAGAATCCACCGTTCCGTCGGCCAAAATCCGGAATATTTTAATATGGCCCTCATCTACAGTCCACTCATGACAGCACTCACTGCAATAATACCGTTCCCGTCCGATTCTCCCTACCAAACGTGCTCCGCAAAAAGGACAGCGGCTCATGTCTTGTTCCTCCTCCCTGTAACCCAAAAGAAACATGGATTTATTATACCAATTAAACGTTAAATTTTCGTTAAGAAATTGTGAAATTTTTATAAAGTTGGTTCTAACTTTACATATATACCACGATTGCCGCCAAAAGTAAATAGGGAATTTCATTGAACACCCAAAATTAACATGCCGCTGCAAACTTCCATAGTACGCAGCGGCATGTTTCAATTTAATATTTAGTTCCGCTTCTCTCGGACCGCGGACTTCGAACCTCGAACTTCGTACTAGCTCTGGCGGTACTGGGCTTTCCCCGTTTCGTAAAGATTATTTCCCTGGCTGTCGATAATCACCATCGCCGGAAAATCCTTCACTTCCAGGCGCCGCACCGCCTCCGGGCCAAGTTCAGGGTACGCGATCACCTCAGCGGAAACAATCCGCTTCGCCATCAAAGCCCCTGCGCCCCCGATTGCTCCGAAGTACACCGCTCCGTGTTCCTTCATGGCTGAGATAACTTCAGCAGAGCGCAGGCCCTTTCCGATCATCCCGGTAAGCCCTTTGCCGATCAAAGTCGGGGAATAAGCGTCCATGCGGCCGCTCGTGGTGGGACCGGCCGACCCGATCACCTGTCCGGGTTTGGGCGGCGTCGGGCCGACAAAATAGATGATTTGCTCCCGGATGTCAAAGGGAAGCTCTTCCCCTCTGGCCAAGGCTTCAATCATTTTTTTGTGCGCGGCATCCCGCCCCGTATAAATCACTCCGCTGATTAAGACATTATCCCCGGCCTTAAGAGTGCGCACCATCTCATGGGTGAAAGGAGTTTCAATCCGGATAACATCTGCCATTATTCATTCCTCCCTTCAAGGGTTACTTCCTGATGGCGGGTCGCGTGGCAGTTAATATTCACGGCCACCGGCATCCCGGCAATATGGGTCGGATAGACCTCCAAGTGTACCGCCAAGGCCGTGGTGTTTCCACCAAATCCTTGGGGTCCTATTCCCAGTTTATTAATGCGCTCTAAGAGTTCTTGCTCAATCTTAGCCAGGCGCTCCTCCGGATTCGGCTGGCCCAAAGTACGGGTCAAAGCCTTTTTCGCTAGGAAAGTGGCCTTTTCCATGGTTCCGCCGACCCCAACACCCACCACAATCGGGGGGCAAGGGTTCCCGCCGGCTTTATCCACCGTCTCCACGACGAAATTCATCGCGCCTTCCAGGCCCTCGGAAGGCTTGCACATTTTAAGCGCACCCATGTTCTCACTGCCAAACCCTTTAGGAGCCACGGTAATGTGAATTTTATCTCCAGGAACGATATCATAATGAATGATAGCCGGCGTGTTGTCCCCGGTATTTACCCGTTCAAACGGATCATTAACCACGGATTTGCGCAAGAACCCCTTTTCATACCCGCGCCTCACTCCTTCATTCAAAGCCTCGGTCAAGGATCCGCCTACCACGTGGACATCCTGCCCGACTTCCGCGAACACCACGGCCATACCCGTGTCCTGGCACATCGGCACTCTTTCCTCATGGGCAATGGCCGCGTTTTCAATTAAACGTTCTAAGACCTCGCGCCCCAAGGGAGAACTTTCGGTTTGCAAAGCCTTTTTAAACCCGGTCATGATATCCGCGCCCAAATCATAATTGGCTTCAATGCAGAGTTTTTCCACCGCGTCACTAATTTCACTAACATGAATTTGTTTCACTTTTCTCCCTCTTTCACCTTAATTTTATTCCTTCAGGCCATAGAGACAGCAGCCGATCGCTCCGTTAAACTGGGGCTCCGGTGGGACAATCACCTCCCGCCTGCTTCCTTCTGCCAGCAGCTTGCGCACTGCCGCATTATAGGCCACTCCGCCGGTGAAAACCAGGGTTTCCCCCGGAAATGACCGGAGCAGGGGCAAAATGCGTTTAATAATCGTGGCATTCACTCCCGCAGCCAGCCTGGCGATCGGATAACCTTCCGCAATCCGGCCGATGAGCTCACTCTCTCCAAAGACGGCACAGGTTGAACTTAATTCCACCGGATCTGCTTCGTACCCGCCCAGTTCTGCCAGTGAAATTCCGAGAACCGTGCTCATATTCTCCAGATATCGTCCCGAGGAAGCGGCGCACTTGTCATTCGTCAGAAAATCTGTCATTTTCCCTTTTAGTACTTGAATAATCTTGCTGTCTTGTCCTCCCAGGTCCACTAATGTAAAATCCTGCAGTCCTGTCTGCCACACTGCTCCCAGGACATGGGCCTTCAATTCGGGAATGGCCGTGCCGCCCGCCAGTTCCAGGGTGTTGCGGCCATATCCGGTTGAAATCACCCGTTCCACTTGCGGAAGCCCCAGCGCGCGGAAATCGACTTTGAGCTTGCCCTCTTCTTTGCGTCCATACTCCCGGTAGAACTGGATGGTGTCGATTTTTTCCAGGCGCATGATGCGAAAAGGCTCCATGAGGGCCAGCTTCACACTCCTGCTTCCCAAATCCACTCCGCATACCGTCGTGGGCAAAGCCCTCACCTCCGTTTCTTACGGCCAATCAGTCCAACACTGAAAAAGCATCTAATCTTGAAGCATTTGCAAAAAAGATTCCAGGCGCATTTTCGTACGGGCGTCCAGACCGGTCGGATTTTCTCCTTCGATCGTGAGCATCGGGCAATTCAGTTTTTTCCGGATGATCAGATCCTCAATCTGGCGGTAGCAAAAGCTTTGGGTATAATGAATGATCCCATCCAGCTGCCGCCGTTCAATTTCCCGGGCAATATCCTCAATCCGGCCAAATACCGGGTAGGGATAAGTATATAACCGGTACTGTTCCACAATATCAGGCGTGGCAAAAGGCATGCTAAACATCCGCTGCACCTCATTAAAGACCACCCGCGCCCCCTGGTTCTCGATAAAGTCATAAAGCTCGGGGAAAATGGGAGGAACCCCGATAAACCCAAGGCGGACTTCCCGTTTACCCTTAGAATTGCCGCCCGAACGTTCAGGCCAGGGAGTGCGCTCTTTGGCTTTAGCGATAAATTCATCCAGTTCCCGGGCGAACCCTTCCGGATCCCCGTTAAAATCCGAACAGGAAACTAGCATCAGGTGGTTCTCAAATCCGCTGACTTTGTTGTCTTCCCAGGTCAGGCGGTCAATCTCCCAGGCACGGGCACGCACCCGGTCAAGCCGCTCTTTCTGGCCCTGAACCTCTTCCCAAGTCGTGCCTAAGGCTTGAATCAGCTTCTCTATCTGCAGGCGCAGCATGTCCGCATCCCGGTCATAAGGAAAGGCAAAGGGGATAATTTCCAGCCCTTCGACAGACCATGTCTCCATCAGGGCGTGGGTATTGCTGCAATCTCCCTGGGTGACCGCAATAATCCGGCGAATATCCGGGTTCATCAGAGCCGTAGAATAAAGCCCTTTAATCCAGCCGCAGACATTGCGCGGATACCCTGACAGCTCCGCCTCTTCCACCCGCTTCATCGCTTCCGTGCTTGTAATAAAAATGTTATTTAAATCAACAGGAATTTCTCCGGCCGCATAGACCACCTCCACAGGTACGGTGGTCGTCATTCCGATCTTACCCATGATTTACTCCCGAATTCTTATTAGCGCTAAACCGAATTTCTCATAGTGCTAATTAATTTCTATTAGTGCAAATTAATTTCTATTAATGATAATGTTTAAAGGTGAGCCCTAGCTCACCCAATTGATATCATTTCTACTTTATCATAAACCTATGCTATAAGACTTGCAAGACGCTTACAATATATAGAATTTAGGATTTATTCCCCCCAGCTAACTTTATGCACCTCTCCGATCGGCTCGGAAAGCAGGGTGTTCCCTACCTGCCGGAACAGCCCCGGATCTCCGCTCACAAAATAGCGGACACGCCAGGAGGATGCAGGTTCGGGCACTGGTACCGCCTCATCCCGCGCTTCCAGACGGCTTAGCAGCTCCCGCACTTCTTCTACCACCGCCAGCGCCGGGTCGACCAACACCACTCCGTCACCGAGCACCTCACGCAAAACCGGTGTCAAGAAGGGATAATGCGTACATCCGAGAATTAAAGTATCAACTTCTGCTTGGACCAACGGTTCCAGATAAGTACGGGCAATTCCTCTGGCCTCGGCTGAATTGGCCAAACCTGCTTCCACCAGGGGCACAAAGAGCGGACACGCCTGGGCCTTCGCTAAAGCGATCGGCTGCTCTCCCTGCTTCCAGGCTGCGCTCAACCTCTGTTCCTGGGGCAGCACGCCCTTAGCTAAAGCTTTACTCACGGCTGAAGCGTAAGTTTTGCTGCGAACGGTTGCTTCGGTAGCAATCAGCCCGATTCGGCCCTCTTTGGTATGTTTGACCGCCAAGCGTGCGCCCGGCTCAATCATTCCGATTAACGGGATATCGAAGCGGTCCTTTAACACCGGCAGAGCGGTGGCCGAACTGGTATTACAGGCTGCAACAATTATTTCTGCCCCCTGACTGATTAAAAAAGTTATAATTTCTTCCCCAAAACGAATCAGTTCCTCTAAGGTCCGGTTTCCGTAAGGAACACGGGCCGTATCCCCGACATACACAATCCGGACATCCTCAATCTGGTCAAGAATCTCCTTCATTACGGTTAAGCCCCCGACCCCTGAGTCAAACATCCCGATGATGCGCTGCTTTTTCACGAGTCCCCCGCCACCCCTTCACGTCTGATTCTGAACTCCGGCTCCTGAATTCTGACCACCTTTAATACTATGATTTCTTGTGCAAAAAGGTTCAAAACGGAAAGAAAAGTATATAGGCTAGTGCACCAGCCGCTGATTCTTTACCGGCTCATCTCCTTCGATCCGGCCATCGCGAAAACGCACAATGCGCCTGGTATATTCTGCGATATCCGGCTCGTGAGTTACCAGGATAATCGTATGGCCCTCCTTGTGCAAACGCTGAAAAATCCCCATAACTTCCTCACTGGAACGGCTGTCTAAATTCCCCGTCGGTTCGTCCGCGAGAATGAGCGCCGGATGGTTAATCAAGGCTCTGGCAATCGCCACCCGCTGCTGCTGGCCCCCGGACAACTCTTGCGGACGATGATTGACCCGGTCCCCCAGTCCTACGGAGTGAAGCGCCTGCAAGGAGCGCTGAAACCGTTCCTTCCCTCTTACTCCGGCATAAATCAAAGGGAGTTCTACATTTTCAACCGCTGTTGTACGGGCCAAGAGATTAAAGCCTTGAAACACAAATCCAATCTTTTGGTTGCGGATATGGGCCAATTCATCCCCGGAAGCCCGCGCCACATTAATACCATCAAGAATGTACTCCCCTGCGCTCGGGATGTCAAGACAACCGAGAATATTCATCATGGTCGACTTGCCCGATCCGGAAGGACCCATGATCGCGATAAATTCTCCAGCCTGCACCTCAAGGTCAATCCCGGTGAGTGCTTCCACTTCGATATCCCCGGCTCTGTAAGTTTTCCTTACCCCTCGAAGACCGATCAAAGTCCGATGTCCTTTCCCGTCGCTATTTTTAACCTCATTGGATTTAGTGTGGCGAAATTAGTTTTAATCATACCCTAAATCCGCAGAAAAACTCCCACCCAGTACATCCGGTGGGAGTTTGCACGATTCTTTAAGCACAAATTATCTCTAAAAAACGGTCGACCAATTCCGGCTGGAACTGTCTTCCTCGTTCTTCCACTAAAATTTCCTGAACTCGATTAAAAGGGAGGGCTGCCCGGTATGGGCGGTCAGAGGTCATCGCATCATAAGCATCCGCAATTGCTACAATCTGAGCCAGGTAGGGAATGTCAGCAGAAGCCAGTCCCTGGGGGTAACCCATTCCATCATAGCGTTCATGATGATGGCGGATGATATCCGCGACCTCCCGGTAGTGCGAGTCATCTTCCTCTTCGACCATTTCAGCGCCCCAGGCAGGATGACACCGGATTAAGGAGAATTCCTCCTCGGTCAAAGCGGCCGGTTTAAGCAGGATCTCATCCGGCACCCGGATTTTCCCCAGGTCATGAAGCATGGCTGCGGTTTTTAGCCGGGCCAATTCCTCCGGTGGCAGGTTAAGCACTTCTCCGAGGCGCAAAGCGTATTCCGCGGACTTACCACAGTGCTGATAGGTGAGATCATCCTTACTGCGAATCCTTCCTAAAAAATCCTCAAGCTGCCCGCTGTCCATACGCTTTGATCCCCCTTGAACAACTTCTAAATTCTACAGCTTTTATTCTACATCTAAATAAAAAAACCTTTTTCTTGTGATTTAATTTACAAGATACCATAATAACTAAAACAAATATAGACCCTCCTCGGAGGGTCAAAAATAAGGCAAACTTTCGTCTCTGAATGAAGTCTCGTTCAATCAGGTGGAAGCCGGCGGATAAGCGAAGAGATTGATGGAACTGGGGGAATCCGGAAGTGCATTGCCACTGGAATTTTGAACATTATCCGTACTGTTTTTTATACCCGCTACGTTACCTTTAACCAAACCGGCTTTGTTTCCTAAGTGCGTGATATCAATTCCGCCGAAAGAGTTAAGCGTTTTCCCTTCAACCCGGACTCTTACTTCCTTAATGGTCGGGAATTGAGTTAAGGTATTAGCCAAACCATACAAGGTAATTTCCGGTGAGACTTTGGAATTTTGCTGGAGAAATTCCTTGCTTAAGTCTACGATGGCGACGTTATCTTTAACCGCAATGTCAAGAAGAGCCGTCCCCGGTGCAACCGCCGGCTGGCTGGTTCCGTCTTTGGCCGCGGGTCCTTTCAGCCATTGAGTGACCGTCTCGCGGGCGATGCTAACCGTTTTAGGCAATGTTCTTTCTTCTTTAACTAAGTACTTGCCTGAAGCGTCTGCAAAATAAAGGGTGACGGTTTTCCCATCCGCATTGGCGGGCAAAGTGTCTGTTTTCCCCCCAACCCATTGACCCAAGCTCGTGGCAGGGGCATCTTTTTTAAGCAAGGTCTCTAAAGTTCCACATCCTCCTGCATATAACACACTGAAGCTTAGAAGAATACCGGTGAGAAGCAGTTTAAGCCAAACATTTCTCTTTCGTTTCTCCTTGGCATGCATTTCATTTGCCCCCTTCTTCGACTGAACCTAATTTATTACATCTTTATGCTTTGTCCACAAAAATAGTACAGGTTCTTCAGTGGAGAATTGCTATATTTAAGGGAAATTCTTCTAAATACACCAACCGCTTTTCTGTGGTATAATTATATAAAATAAAATTTATCAATCTTAAAGGATTCTTTTCAGAAATGTCTAAATAATAGAGTGTCTCTATGAATATGCCTAGGAGAAATGAGGGATCATACTTGAAATTTAGAGCCTTGCTGGTTGACGATGAGTCACCTGCCCGCAAAGAATTGCGCTATTTGCTGCAGCCTTTCGAAGACATACAGGTCGTCGGTGAGGCAGCCAATGCTCTGGAAGCGTTAGAGTTGATTAACAGCGTGGATTATTCCGTGATTTTTCTTGACATCGATATGCCCGGTTTGAACGGGATCGATCTGGCAGCCCAGTTGCGCGAAAAACCGGATCCCCCGGCCATCATCTTTACCACGGCCCATGAAGAGTATGCCTTTCCGGCTTTTGCCGTCAATGCTTTAGACTACCTCCTCAAACCGATTCATCCCAAACGCCTCGAAGAGGCGTTAAACAAAGTCCGTCAGCTTAAAGGATCGAGCGCTGCCAAGAAAGCGGCTGCGGCTGCTAAAGCTGATACGTCAGGGGTCAAGCCCCTGGAAGTGATTCCGGTAGAACAAAGAGGAAAGACGATTCTGCTCCGTCAGGATGAAATTATTTATATTTATACCGATAAAGACAATGTCTACGTTAAAACTCAAAAGGATTCTTATCTCACCCGGTTTACATTGCGGGACCTGGAGTTAAGGCTCAATCCAAACATGTTTTTCCGCTCCCACCGTTGTTATCTGGTGAATATTCAGCGCATGCGCGAGCTCATTCCCTACTTTAACGGCACGTATACCGTTGTAGTTGATGACCATGAGCGCAGCGAAATCCCGGTCAGCCGAACACAGTCACGTAAGCTTAAAGATATTTTGGGGCTGTAATAAACAGGAGTCAGAATTCAGAATCCAGGAGTCAGAATGGGAGCGTGTGGAGAATTGCTCCAAGCATGCTAAAGAATGAGTAAAAGAGATTCTTAAGCCTAGCGCCTAAGAATCTCTTTTGCTTTTTCCCAAATCCATAATTTTACCACCGGTTTAGCATCTGACAGTTTAGCATCTGATTTTTCCCCGGATGGCTCCTGCTTCAGTGGCACGGGGGCTTTGCCATCGACCGGAACTGCTGTGGAATGTTCGATATCTACAAAACAAATCGGCGGAAACAGCACGCACCACCAGTTTGCTCCCTGCCCTTGCCCGATGACCACCCGTAACGCTTCATATTCCCCGGCCGGGAGGACAAACGACCCGTAGGATTTCGTCGGAAAAAGAAACCGTCCGAATTCCGTGTGCACGCTGTATTCATACCCATGCTCCCGCACTACCGTTTCCGCCAGGCGCTCCATTTCCGGCCTTAATTCCTCAAGCAGGCTACGAGACTCGGCCAAAGATTGAGACTGGGCCAAACGCGGGGACAGCTCACTCAGTATACGGTCCCTCACCGCCCATTTCAAAGCTTGATCCTCCTTGCTATCGGAATTAGCAATTACATGGAAACGGATCAAAGGCTGCTCAGGATCAACCGGCGCATTTGCTTCAGACCCTTGGTTCAATCCGGAACTTAAGTTTAATCCGGAACTCAGATTCCATTCGGAACTTAAGTTTAACCCTGCGAAAAGTAACAGCATAAAACCGATTAAGGCGATGACTCCCAATTTAAGATGTACCGGCGTGTACTTCATTGTAAACAAAAGTTAAAAACCTTCTTTCTCCTAAGCCTCTAACTAAAGTCTTGCCTGTGGAGAAGAAGGTTAATACATCATTTTGGGCATTTTTGTGAAAAAATCTTCAATATCATCTTTCTGGGTAAAATTAAACCCCCGAGGTGATAAAATGCACCCCCGTTAAATAAATATGCAGTAGCATATGACTGGCGGCTAACAGGGAGGGAATCTTCCTTGGACAATATCCTTGAGATTTTGCGTATAAGCACGATTGCAGGCTTAGCTACTACCTTGGGCAGTGTGATTGTCCTGCTCTTGGGCAAGCCGGAAGAAAGGGTGTTAGCCACTCTTCTGGCCGGAGCAGGGGGAGTGATGCTGGCGGTGGTCTCCGTGGATTTACTGCCTATGGCTTGGGAAGTCGGGCCCCGTATTCAAGTTCTATTCGGCATAATGCTTGGGCTTGCGTTTATGAAAGTTGCCGATATACAGATTAACCGCCCCAGAAGTGCATTGCCTCTGACCAGGCGCCAGCGCCTTAAACGCATCGGTCTTCTGGTTGCGGCCGGGATTGCCCTGCATGATCTGCCGGAAGGTATGGCAATTGCTGTCGGGCAGGAAGCCACTCCTGAACTGGGCTTGCTCATTGCCCTGGCAATCGCTCTCCATAACCTCCCGGAAGGAATGGCTACCACTACACCCCTGCGCATGGCTAATCTGCGCACGTGGAAAATACTTGCCCTTAATCTTGGAATCGCCTTTTTTACGCCGCTCGGAGCCTTTCTGGGCCTCATCGCCTTACAGGCCGTCCAAAACTCGCTCGCCTTCTTTTTAGCCTTCGCGGCCGGGGCCATGGCTTTTCTGGTTTATGCTGAGCTGTGGCCGCTCGCCCGTGAACGCCATCCCCGTTACGCGCTCCTCGGCGCCGCCATTGGCTTCACCTTCTTCGCTTTCCTAAGCTTAGCGCATCCAACTTAGCCCTACTTGAGCACCCGAGCGGCATAGGCCGCCATCTCCTCATATCCTTTGCTATTGGGATAATTCTCGTTGGCGAATAATTCCTTGATTCCCTTTCCTTGCTGGTCATAAAGGACACTGGCAAAATCCAGCACTAAAATTTGCTCAGACTGGGATAAACTAAGCATCCATTCCCTCATAGCAGTAATGGAATCTTGCACTGTTTTATTTGACCCGGGAAAAGGAAGCGGCAATGCCAGCACCGGAACAATGTGATTGGACTTGGCCTTTTCAATCATACCCTTGACATTGTTCTGGTACGTCTCTAACTTGACTTCCTGAATCGCATCGCCCGTCCCCACAAAAATTATGACTCGTCCGGGCTTTTCGGTTAGGACATCCTGGTCAAAGCGTGCAAGCAAGTCTTGGGCGGTTTGCTTGTTTTGCCCTTTGTTTACCACCGGAACCTGCAACAATTCCTCAAGCCGGTGGGGCCACGATTCCCCGGGTTCTCCGGGATACCCATACGTAAACGAGTCTCCTAAAGCCACAATCTTCGGATTGCTAGGTACCTGGGCATTATTCCCAGTGCTTTCCTGATCGCTTGAAATTGGCCCGGAAGCTGCCGGGCTTGGTTTGTCCGCTCCGTCAAACATTCCGCCAAACCCTGCGATCAGTACAATCAGCGCCAGAAAGACAGCCGTTTGCAGCAGGCGAACCTGCAGCCGATAAGTGCGCATGCCCTCGAACCCCCTTTCTCATAAGTTTCTACATCAGCAGCCGGTTTCCTGCTCCGGTACCCATAGCTTTTCACCCGCAAAGGTTTGTGAGCATACCTTAATATAAGGTTGAAGGAAGACTGTTTTTCTTCACCAAAAAGGAGGTATCTCATTTATGAACTACATTGATAAAGCGCGGGAACTGGGGGAACTTTTGGCCCAGACTCCTGAGGTCCAAGGGCTGAAATCAGCTGAGGCCGCGATTAATGCAGACCCCCCCAGCAGCGAGGCGTTTAAGCAGTACCAAGAAAAAGAACGCCAACTCGTGGCCGCTCAAATGCTCAGTAAAGTTGTCCCCGAAAAAGATGCTCTGGCCCTGGTTGATCTAAAAATTCGCTTAATCAATAAACACCCCTTAATTAAAGCTTTCTTTCTTCAGCAGCAAAAGTATGAAAAAATGATGGCCATGGTTAATCTGGCATTAACCACTGCAATTCACGGCATGCCGAGCGCGGACCAGCTTCCGCTGCCTGATGAGTTAAAAAATATGGCCCAGCAAATTCTCAATGGCATCAGCAATGGCAGCCAAATGCCCTCCATGCAAGTCCCGCCGGACTTCAAAATGCCTCAGGGCATGAAACTTCCACCTAATTTCAAAATGCCCGGACAGTAAAAGGAAGTGGGGATAATTGCCTCCAAGCAGTTACCACAGCCCCATGATCATCAATGATGTGACCCATCCTGTAACCCTCCTCGCCTTCCTCCTAGTCCTATGTCTTGGAGGATGGGTTATTATCAGATGTTGGTTTAGATAGGAGGGAGGAGTATTGGCTGACTTGTACCCGTTTTGCCCTTCTTTGCCAACCGCTCCCTTCTCTTTTTCCATATTGGTGGACAGCCCCATCCGCTGCAATCTTCCTTTCAGTCCGGTAAGCGCCATGCTATTTCCCCTCGCGAAAACTGATCTTTATTTGGGAGGATTAATCATCGCCGGACTGAACATCTTAATGACCTTTCTCTTTAAGCGTTCATTGGCCCGCCCCCCTGAGCCTGCACGCCAGGCGCCGGAGTTATATCCCTGCACCCTGAGCCTGTCCGAGCTAACCCGCTTAATGCAGGCCGCAGCAGCCGGACAAATTCCGCTCCCCTCCCCCGCCAACGGTTCTCCCATAAACGGTTCTCCCACCGGCCAAGGCCTGGGCCCGGTGGGCGGGGATGAACCCCTCTTTCCGGATAACTTAAGTGTTTCCCTCGTGGTAACTGCACCGTTTGCCCCGTTTGACGGCAGCCCCGACACATCGTTTAATGTCCCTCTCATTGAAATACCCGGTGCTCCCGGAAACCTTATTATAGCCGTCAGCTTGCTCTTCGCCCAATTTCTGGTGGAGCGGGCAGGCATTGGAACACCGGGCTGTGGCCGGTAGGAAGGGGGAATGCAGTATGGCTTATCAACCAATAGGAGCGAGTCTCTTAGGCATTGCCCTTTTTTTCCTGGTAGCCTTCTCATCCAACATCTTGCTTGCCCAAGCAAGTTTAAAAACCCTTGGGATTACTGCCACCTTAAGTACCCTGGCGTTAATGGCTTTCCTTGTATTAATTCTGATGGTTATTTAAGCAGGAGTCAGAATGGTTCATCGTTAAACAAACTAATAAACTCCGCACTGAAATGAAAAAACTGTGCGGAGTTAGATATTTTTACGTCTGAATTATTTAGGCGAAGGAGGAATCGGTGGGGCCGGCGGCAATGCCGCATCTATCGGCGGAGCAGCCAGGACCTGGCCCGCCTCCGCTCCCAGAACGGACCCGGCCGCCCCGGCTAGCGCTCCCTCCGGCACAGGCGCCGCTTCCGGGCTTCTTTGGAACAGGCCCATCACCTTCTTCCAAATTGCCCCCCCGGTGTTTTTGATAGGATTGATAACGGCTGAAGGGCCTTTAGGCTCAGGAACCTTGAGAATGATCGGGCCATTGGGCGCCTGCGCTAACCGGCCGTTACTCTCAACGGATACCACGACGCGCTCATAAGGATGCAGTGGAACAGGGCTTTTAAACTGAGTTTGATACACACCGTTTCCTACCGGCCGGAGTACACCGGCCAAAAAGCCGGTTTTTCCTTTTTTATCCACCAGGTAAGCCGCATAGGAGGAAATACCCTGCCCGGAGAAAAGATTGGCAGGGGGAGGAAGATTTGCCACTAGCAAAAAAGTGTTATCAGGGGATATCGTGGCAATTCCGTTTCCGGTAATCCCGGGGTGTGCACTTTGCAGGATTAATTGACGGGGCTGAGTAAAAGATGCTCCTGGACCCTTGCTCAGGAAGGAAAAGGGACCTGTACCCCCGCCCGTCCCCTGGTTTTCTCCCCAGACACCCGCCCCCGGAACCGCTCCTTGACCATATCCCTGGAAGCCCTGCTGGGAATACCCGGATGGGAACTCCCCGGGAAAACCGCCGGTGGGTTGTTTCGGTCCGATGAACCCCCCGCGTAAATTGTTGATCTGCCCGTCTTTTTGAAAGACCCCCATGCTTTTAAGACCCGAACCGAGGGTATTCCTAATGGATCCGCCCGGGGATGGCCCCGGTCCTATCTGTCCGGGACCGTATGGCCCGGGCCCCATCGTTCCCGGACCAACTCCGGGTTGTCCCTGTTGTCCCCCGGGTAACTGCCCAGGAAATCCCGGTCCCATCTGGCCCAAATTACCCGGTCCTTGTCCGCCGAACTTCACAATGTTTCCCTCCCATCGCTTCAAAAGGCAGGCTTTTTTATCCCCGCAGAGGATAAGTCAACTAAACTCCAGCCAACAAGTGCGATCATCCTTCACGGATGATCGGGGTTAACACCCCGTCTGAAGTAAGTTTCCTTTATCCCCGCAGAGGATAAGTCAACTAAACTCCAGCCAACAAGTGCGATCATCCTTCACGGATGATCGGGGTTAACACCCCGTCTGAAGTAAGTTTCCTTTATACAATATGTTAAATCCTGCAGAAGCGTTCAAAAAGCAAGTCCCTCCGGCAGCCCGGCTGCTTTTGACCCCAAAGCCCAGTTAGGGCTGCTCTACCCCTGAAGTGGCTGTCTTCACCCTGCACCAAGGTCAGCCCAACGCCGTCCATGTTAAATACTGAAGGTATGGTTGCCGATTTGTTTGACAACCGGCCTGCTTTTAATCCATTTATCCGTGGCAGTGCGCGGGTTGTAGTAATAGAGTGCACCTCCGGTCGGATCCGTTCCGGCCAAGGCAGCAGCCGCTGCCCGGTAAGCCTGGTCATCAGGGTCCAGATGGATTTGCTTATCCGTTACCGCCGTAAAGGCGTGCGGCTGATAAATCACTTCTCGGATCGTTTTCGGAAAGTGGGGATCCTTAAGCCGGTTTAAAACGACGGCCGCGACCGCGATTTGCCCTTGAAGGTCTTCTCCCCGGGCTTCCGCATAGATTACCCGGGCCAAGAGGTCAAGTTCTTCCTGGGATACCTTAAGCAATTGTCCCCCGCGGGAACTGCCGGGCAATGCTTGATCCGCTTCTTTCCCTGCCAAAGCCATAGCAGGCTTATCCGCCTTTTGCTCCGCTTCAAGCAACGTGACATAGGGGCTATCAAGCAGCCCTTCGTCATCGGGGGCTTTTTCCTTGATTATACTTTTTCCTGCAACAGATACCCGGCCGGACCCCGGCACAATGATTAGAGCCTGCCCGGCCTTAATCCGGTCGGGAGAAGCAAGTTTATTTATATTGACAATGTTTTCAACGGTCGTAAAGTATTTGTGAGCCAAAGTGGAAAGAGTATCACCAGCCATCACTGTAATCCAGAGCGGTTCGTTGTCATCCCCGTTCGGATTGGTTAAGGTATTCGTACCGGAGATATCCGTACCGGAGATATCCGTACCGGTTACTTTGGCAAGCTTAACCGGGTAGCCGTAGCTTAACTGCCCCTGTACCGGAGACACCGGCGCATGTTCTAAAAATGCGAGCGTTGCTCCGAGTAGCAGAATTGCTAAGAACTTCCGGCTTCGTCGGTGTGGCAAAAAAATCACCTCTCAAGGCATAGACTGTTTCTAGTCTTTCCCAGAAGAGGTGTTCCTTATACTTTATTTAACCGTTTCGGCAACAGCGAGTGCGCCTTTCTGCATTTTTACACCATGAATGTCTTCTATTTCAGGGTGTATCACCAGCCAATAGCTCGCTCCGGGTTCAAGCGCCTCCTGCGGTACGATCTTTAGATCGCTGTCCCCCAGCGGCTCCAAAGAAATTGGCACTCGCCGGCCGTCGGCACTGTCAATTAGCTCTACCTTATCTGAATTAACTTTCTCCCAATTGATCTGCCCGCGAAAATGGACCGTGAACTTTTTATCAAGCGGAATCCCGGTGAGCCGGTTTAGTCCTTGGTAGCCGGGATAGTAAGCTTGCCAGCGCTCCGCTTGTTCCTGGGCATCTATCAAAGAATCGCTCATACTCCCCCAGGCCTGCCAGTACTTCTCGGACCGGGCTCGGGCTAGAGAAATATTATAGGTTTTCGCTCCCAGAGTAAATGTTGTGTATTCGTCAGAACCGGCTGCGGAAGAAGAAGCGGTCAGTAATAATTCTGCAGCCTCTTTGGCGTGATCCGCTGTTTTCAACTGAAGATCGGGTGCAACTCCAACTTTGTTAATCTCATACCCCAGCGGGGAATAAAACCTCGCCACCGTCATTTTCAGAACCCCGCCGTTAGAGAGCGGAAACATGCTTTGGACCGTACCTTTGCCATAAGTCCGGGTTCCCACTAAGACAGCCTGTCCATGGTCTTTAACTGCGGCAGACAGGATTTCCGAGGCGCTGGCGCTGTTCTCATTAGTCAGGAAAAACACCGGCTGATTCAGAGTAAATCCGTGATCCACTGCCTGATAAGTCTCGGATTGATTATCCCTGTACTTTATATTAACGACTGTCTGCTTGCCGATAAAATACCCGGCTAAATCAATCGCAGAATTTAGGTACCCACCGGGATTATTGCGGACATCTATAATCCAGCGGTCGGCCTGCTGGGCGCGCAGCTGATTGACGACTTGGCCGAAGTCCGCCGCCGTCGTACTTCCGAAAGAGTTTAATTCGATATAGCCGATGTGATTATTCAGAAGTTCCCCTTTTACCGTCGGCTCTTCTATATTTTGGCGGGTCACTGTAAATTTTACAGTTTCATTTCCCCGCTTAACCTGCAAATCTACCTGGCTGCCCTCGGGCCCGCGCAAGATGCTAACCGCTTCCTCCGCCGCCAGGCCTGCTAGGTTTTGTCCAGCCGCTTGCACGATAATATCTCCGGCTTTCATCCCCGCAGCTTCTGCCGGGGACCCGCTGATCACCCCTAAAACCTGTACTCCTGCCGGGACAATCTCGATATGAATCCCAATCCCGGAAAAACGGTTATCCATGGAATTAATAAAATCTTGATACTCCTGGGCGTTAAAGTACATCGTATGCGGGTCACCCAAGCGATCAAGCATCTGCTCTACGGTTGAAGCCGTGAGCACATCGTGAGATACCGGGTCAACATACCCTGACTCAAGCAGCGAGCGTACCTCAGACAGGGTGCTGTCTGCGGCTAAGGCCATATTTGCCGGGCTTAACAGCCACACAATAATTATCAATACCCCTAGAAAAACTTGGCTTGCGCGTATTCTTGCCTTCATGTCAAATCCTCCAGTTGTCAACATATCTGACCACACCGAGTGTCCTTACTGGGAAGAATTCGACGGCTGTTTCTATTTTCCTGTTCCTATGCCTTTCTTAATGCGAAAAGACCGGCAAAGCCGGTCTTTCTATAGTATCTTCGGGCTTGTACGCCTTATCAACCTCACTTTAGGCCATTCAGAATGACATCCACCACCGCCTCGTGATCCAGTTTCTCAGGGGCTGCTTCATCAAGAAACACTTTCTTCCCATAATACTGGTGAATTGTCCCAAGAATACTGAAGACCGCCAGCTCCGGTTCCAACCCCTGGCGCAGCTCAGCCCGCGCTACCCCGTCCTTCACCATATCCTCCAACAGGCGGAAAATGGACAGTTTCTCCTCGATCAGCCAGGTACGCGTTTCCTTAGACATCAGAGTGCTGGCCTGCCACGCCATCTCCAGCATGTCCAGATTCTCGCTCAGAAACCGGGTGGAATATTGGGAGCAGTTTAGTATCTTCTCCCGAATATCCCGGCCTTGGGCGATTTTCTCAGCCAAAGCCTGCCGGTATTCTTCCACACTGTTTCTAAGCATTTCCCGAAAGAGATCGGTCTTGGACTCAAAATACTCATACACAGTGCCCTTGCCAATCCCCGCTGCTTTGGCGATATCTTCAATTTTAGCGCCATCAAATCCATATTCTACAAAAACCCGGGCCGCCGCCTTCAAAATCTCTGCCCGTTTCTCTTCTTTGCCGGACATTTCCTACCTCCGTCCAACCGTCCTCATGAATCTATAGAACAATTTAGTCGGTAAGACGCCTTGCCCGCTCACCACGCTCCTCTGCCCAACGGTTCACTCTGCAAGGCATCTTACCTAACTACTTATTTATTTGCTTAAGCCGAGAGATTAAAGTTCCGGGTCTTAAACACCTTCCGCTTCAAGAAAGCCGTCAGATCGTCGAAAAGGGTATACACCACCGGCACCACGACCAGAGTGAGCAGCGTTGACAGCGAGAGCCCGCCGATTACGGCCACAGCCATCGGCTGCTGGGCTTCGGCGCCGTCCCCGATGCCCAAAGACAAAGGAATAAGCCCCAGTACCGTAGTGAGCGTGGTCATGAGAATCGGGCGCAGCCGGATCGGCCCGGCGTTGACGATCGCCTCGGAGCGCTCCTCACCCCGTTTGCGGCGCGTATTTATATAGTCTACCAACACAATGGCATTATTCACAACAATCCCGGCCAGCATAATCATCCCGATAAAGGCCGGCACACTCAAGGCCTTGCGGGCAATGAAAAGCCCGAGCATCCCTCCGGAAAAGCCCAGAGGCACGGACATCATAATGGTCACCGGGTGCAGCAAAGACTCAAACTGCGAAGCCAGGATCATATAGACCAAAATCACCGCCAGCACGAGAGCGAGGGACAAATCTTTGAAGGCATCGTTTAGCTCCTTGTTTTCCCCGCCCATCTCATAGGTATATCCTTCCGGCATTGGATAGGCCTTCAGCTTACCCTCGATGTCCTTGGAAATGCTCCCTAAATCTCGGTCGACAAACTGGGCGCTCACGCTGATCACCCGGGACTTTCCTTCCCGGTTAATCTGGGCCGGACCTCGTTCAATCGTCACTTGCGCCACTTGGCTTAAGGGGATAATCATCCCGGCCGGGGTCTGAATCGGAGTCTGTTCCAGGTTGGAGATGCTTTCCTGGAACAGCTCATCCCCTTGGATAACCACATCAATTTCCGTACCGTTGTATTTGTACCGGGTCGCGGTCGTCCCGGAAATCGTTCCTTTCACCACCCCTGCGATTTGAGCGGCGGTCAACCCATATTGAGAGGCGTTCTTGCGGTCAATTTTTACTTGGGCCTCAGGCAGGCCTTCGGAAACGTTGGCTTTTACCTCCCGCGTCCCTGGCACCGACTCGACAAGCTTCTTCAAATCTTCCCCAATCCGCTTCAGAGTCCCCAGATCATCCCCTTTGATGCTGATGCTGATTGGAGCGCCCCCCTCTCCCATAGAAAAGGTCTGGAGGGTTTGCACCTCGATCTCCGCTCCGGCAATATCTTTGACGAACCCCCTCAGCTCGTCTTCAACTTGTTCCACACTGCGCGTCCTCTCTTTCAGCTCTTTGAGGCGCGCATAAATCATCCCTTTGTTCGCCGGTTCCCCGCCAAAGGAATACATGCCGTTGGTCCCGATAATTGAGAAAGCGGCGTCCATCTCCGGAAATTCCTGCAGTTTCCCCTCGATCCGGTTCATCACTTGTTCCGTATCCTTAAGTTCAGCCCCCTCAGGCAGAGTAACATTGACCGTGAACTGACCCTCATCCATTTTGGGAAAGAACTCGGCGCCGACATTCACCACGGAGGTCATACTGAGCACAAATACCAGGATGGCGATAAGAACTGTGGACTTTCGGTGGCCCAAAGCCCAGCGCAAGAGCCTGCCATAACCGGATTCCACCTTCCGGAAGAAACGGTCGAACAAATCAAAAGGATAGGAGAAAATCTTCCTCAGCCCGGTCTTGGAACCTCCGTTATCCCTATCCACTTTCAGGATTTTCGAAGAAAGCATCGGAACCAGGGTTAGGGCCACCACCAGCGAAGCGGCGAGCGACATGGTCACGGTCAAGGCCAGCTGCCGGAAAATCGTGGCCGTGATCCCCTGCACAAAGACTATCGGCAAAAAGACGGCCACCGTGGTTAAAGTGGATGCGGTTAAAGCCATCCCCACTTCCGAAGCCCCTTTGATGGCGGCCTCCAGGCGCGAATTCCCTTCCTGGCGGAAGCGATAAATATTCTCCAGGGCTACAATCGCATTATCCACCAGCATCCCCACGCCCAGGGCCAACCCGCCCAAGGTCATAAGATTAATGGTAATCCCGGCGAAATACATGAGCATAAAGGTAAAGATAATGGAAATAGGAATAGACGTCCCAATGATAAGCGTCGTTCTCAGATTGCGCAGGAACAAAAACAGGACCAAGACCGCCAAAACAGCGCCCATCAGCGCATTATTGTACACGTCTTTAATAGACTTATTGATATAAACCGACTGGTCCATCACCATGTCAATTTTGGTTGGCGCAATCTCGGATTTAAGAGTTTCCACTTCCTTATTAACCGCAGCCGCCACCTGCACGGTGTTGGTGCCGGATTGTTTCTGAATTGCGATCAGGACCGCCAGATTGCCGTTGGTTTTCCCGATGGTGGTCAAATCCTCATGTTTCAGCTCGACCTCCGCGAGTTCGGAGAGATGAACCGTCCCTCCGGCGGGCAAAGGAATGAGCAGCCCTTTGATGTCATCCAGGGTCTGAAACTCCCCCAACGTACGGATCGTGAGTTCCTGATTCCCCTTCTGCACCGTCCCGCCGGGAGAATTAAGATTTTCCGCCCCGATAATTTTGGCGATGTAATCGCTACTCAGGCCGTAACCCCGCATTTTTTCCTGGCTGAGTCTAATCTGTACCTGGTTCTTATACCCGCCGGTTACAGACACTGAAGCGACCCCCGCTACCCGCTCCAGCCGGGGCTTGACCACTTCATCCGCAATCGTCTGCAGCTTTGCCAAATCACTATCTTTAGAAGATAAGGTCATTTGAATAATCGGCTGGGCATTGGGGTCGAATTTCATGACCATGGGCGCATCGGCATCACTGGGCAGGAACTTCTTGACCAGGTCAACCTTCTCCCGCATCTCCAAGGCCGCAAAATCCATGTCCGTGCCAAAGTTGAACTGGGCAATGACCAGGGAACTGCCCTCAGAGGACACGGATGTCACCTTGTCGATATTTTGCACCGTGCCCACAGCCTCTTCAAGCGGCTGGGTCACGATCTTTTCGATCTCCTGCGGTCCCACCCCTTTATAGGTGGTGGAAATGATCGCCACCGGAACCTTGATTTCCGGAAGCAAGTCAATAGGCAGGCGGCTAAAGGAGACGCCGCCCAAGATTAATACGATAAAGACCATCATCAGCACCGTGACCGGTCTTCTGACGGATATCTCTGGCAGCTTCAAGACGCTTTACCTCCAACTACCTTAACCTTGCTTCCCGCTTCCACGTAATTTTGCCCTTTGATAATGACATTCTCTTTGTCGCTGAGGCCTTGGGTTATTTCAACTTCCGTTCCGGTGTCCAGACCCAGGCCGACTTCCTTTTCAACGGCCTGCTCCCCAACGACTACGTACACCACCTGTTTTCCGTTCTTTAAGATGACGGCCTCGCTGGGCACACTGAGCACGTTTTCCCGGACTTTGGTCGTGAGTTCCGCTTTGGCAAACATCCCGGCTTTAATCAGACCCTCGGGGTTATCGACCTTAATTTTCACCGGGTACAGCTGGGTGCGGGCGTCTGTGGCCGGGCTGATGCTTTCGATGATCCCCTCAAAGGGAGAATCTGAGGCAGCAGGAATATTGACTTTTACTTTTTGGCCTTTGCTGATGCTGTTCACGATATTTTCCGTGATATTCAGCTCGACCATAACCGTGGATGAAGCCACGATGGTCACGGCCGGCTGGGCGTTGGAAGCCATTTCACCCGCTTCCACATTTACCTGGGCCACCATCCCGCTGATCGGAGAGGTAAGCACTGCATTATTAAGGCTTGACAAGGCTTGCTCATACCCGACTTGAGCCTGGTTCACCTGGGCCTCAACCACTGCCAGGGATTTATCCGAGGCGGCCAGTTCAGCTTGCTCCAGCTGCGACTTGGAAACCTCCCCTGCCTCATACAGCACTTTGGTCCGCTCCAAATTCAATTTGGCATTGTCAAGCTTTTCTTTGGCCGCGTCCAGATTGCTTTGGGCAATCTTCAAGCCCGCCTCCGCCTGAGCCACCTGTTTTTGCAAATCTTCCCGGTCCAGAGTTAACAGCACCGCACCCTGGTTCACCCGATCCCCGACTTTGACCTTCACGTCTACAACCTTGCCCGGCATCTTCGGCACCACCGGCACATCCTTGTCTGCCAGCACTTTGCCGCTTAAGGTGGTCACGCTGGTCAGGGTTTTCTTCTCCGCCGGCTGTACTTCTACCGGGATATATTTGTTCTCACTGCTCCCGGTGGCCGGAGTGCTCTGGCTGCCACACCCCGATACCAAGCCTAACAAAAGGAACGCCGCCAAGACAGCGGCCGCTTTTTTGAGTTGGGAAAGCTTATGTAAGTAAAGCCTGAAATCGTTCAAAAAGTCTCCCTCTCCTCCGTATGATCTCTCTGGTGTCGTTCTTCCCCTATTACCCTTGTGCACTTGAACTTGCGGCCGCGTCAGAGCTTGAAGATACCGTCAGCCCCTTCTTCATCCAGTCATAGTCGTTATAGGCCTTGAACAAATCCTGCTCCGCATTCTTAACTTTCTGCACCTGGCTGTTGTAAGGTACAAAGGCGCTGTCCCAATTAAACTTAGAAATCATGCCCAGATTATACATCAGAGACAAGCGGTTAAAAGTATCCTTTTCGTTGTCCAGCTTGGCGCGTTCCAGTTCGAGGGCTTCCTCTTTGTCTTTTACCGCTTGATACGCCTGGTGGAAAGCTTTGGTGAATTTCCGCTTCTCATCATCCCTCTTGTCATCTTCATCCTGAAGCCTGACGTTGTAGCTTTGCACCAGTGCATCTTCAAGGTCATCCTTGTAGTCCATGGCGTTAAGCTTTGTTTGATCGGGATCAGGAACGGCTTTTATCTCCAAAGCGGTATCATAAGCCTGACCGAACATCAGGTTAAGCTCCCCTTTAAGGGAATCCAGGGCTTCGTCCAGGTTTTTTATCCCTTGGCTGATATTTTTAAGATCAAGCTCGGCTGTCGTGATTTCGGATTTCGCAATTAAACCCAGCGTATATTTTATGTTCGAGATTCTGAGTTTGTTCTCCAAGACCGAACGGTTTAAGAACAGATCATCCTTCTGCCGGGAGAGGGTATTATAGGTAAGATAAAGCTGCTGGGCTCCCATCACAATTTGCTTTTTCTGCATCTCGGCCTGGAGAGTGGACTTCCAGAAGTCGTCCTGTTGGCCTTTGAGGGCATTGATTTGGCTATCGAAGGAAGCAATTTGAGCGGCATAGTTTTGGTATGTTATGTAGTTAACATACATGAGAAGTTCATTGGTAGTTGGAGGGCTACTAAACGATGGCATAGTTACTTTGCCGTCCCCGTCTTTTAACACGGTTAAATTATTCATATTCGTTACCAATTCACTTTTAGCATCTTCCAGCTTATCAATCCCAACGCTTAAATCAGACGACCCATCAGCCACCCCTTCATTAATATAGTCAATACTCGGATTATGTTCGGTAAGCTCCTGTTCAATCTTGTCAAAGTCAAGCGTGGTTACGTTAGGAATGGTGTCTGCTGCCAGCGCCGGTGCGGGGATCAAAAGCAACGAGCTCACTAACAAAGCCGATAACAATTTTCGCATTTGATACTCCTCTCTTTCAGCTATTTAATTTAGTCTTGAAGAATAAAATTATGTAATAGAATACTTATCATAGAAGTAAATAAGAACTTCGCTGCCTAGAACTGACCAGTCGGTCAGTTCCATAGACATCATATCCTTTCCCCTTTGCAGCGTCAAGGAAAAAGAGAAGGGTACATAAAAACAACCATCCGTTTAAGAATGATTGACCTAGAATCGCAGAAATTTCTCTAGCCAACTTCGAAAAGAGACTTGTATTTCTTAACGTTTTTTGGGAAACTGAAGACACTAAAATAGTTTCCTCCATCCTAGACACTTAACGTGAGGTGAAGGCATGCGCGCACAAATTCTTCAAGCCGCAACCGCCCAGATTATCAAATACGGGCTGCGCGGCTTTACCCTCGATGACATTACCGCTGAACTAAGCATCAGCAAGAAGACTCTCTACAAATACTTCGAATCCAAAAGTGAACTGATCAGTGAAATCATCGGAAATGCCGTGGCCATTGAAAAAGAACGGGCCACGGAGGAAATGTCAAAGTATGACAACTGGTTTGATAAGCTGAATGCTCTCCTCTCCGTTTACTCCTATAATGCGGTGCCCTACCGCATTCTTGACGAACTCAACCGCTACTTTCCGCAGGAACGCGCCCAAATTGAAAGCATCGGGGAATACAGGGAGCAAATCGCACTGGTTCTTTTGGAGGAGGGGATGGCCAAAGGAGAAATTGACCCCAGGGTAAACCCTCAGGTTGTCACCTTGGCCTTCAAAAAGATTTTTCTGACTCCCACGGAGCAAAAAATTCTGGATGCCTATGATATCACTGTCAATCAGCTGATGGACCAAATGAAACAGCTCCTTATCTACGGTTTACTTAATAGAAATGGAGAAAAGGAATGAAAAAGATGTTCCCTCATTTAACCCCGCGCACTTTTCTTGCCCTGCTCCTTACAGTTTCACTCCTTGCAGTCACCGGCTGCAGCACAGCGGCCCAAACGGACGCCACTCCGGAACCCGAACAATCCCATCCCGTCAGCGTCTTAGAAATCAAAGAACAGAGCCTGCCCGTGGAGCTAACCTATACCGGCACCCTCGGCACCGGCGAAATCCGAAAGCTCAGCTTCAAAGTTCCAGGCAAACTGGCTAAAGTCTATGTTCACAAGGGAGATCATGTCACCTCCGGCCAAAAGCTGGCAGAGCTAAATAAAACCGACCTGAATTACGCATTGGAAGCCGCACAAATCACTGTGCAAAAGGCCGGGCTTGCCTATAATGAAGCCAAGACGAGCTATACCCGTCTTGAACAACTTGCAGCCGCCGGAGGCCTGGCCCAAAGCGATCTGGACAAAGCCAAGCTCGATCTCGATGTCAAAGAAGCCACCTACCGCCAAGCCCAAATCGATGCTCAGGCCAAAGAGAGCGCCCTCAAAGATACTGACCTCTACTCAAACATGGATGGCTATGTCGTCGATGTCCTGAACCACGAGGGAGAAGTTGCAGCCGCCGGATACCCGGTGGTGGTCTTACGGCAGGGGCAGCAGCTTGTAAACGTGGGTTTGTCCCAAGAGGATGTCAAGAAAGTGAAACCGGGCACTGCGGCTGCCGTTTCAATAGAAAGTCTCAAGGCCGCCGGTAAAATCAAAACCATTGACCCCGTTCCGGATGCCCAAAGCCGGACCTATAACGCGGAAATCGCACTGAGTGAGGAACTGCCCGCCCAAGCGTATCAAATCGGAGCCACGGTCAAGGTTGCTTTTGCTATCGGGGAGAAGCAAGGGATATGGATCCCTATTTCCAGCGTCCTTAATGACGGGGAGGATTACGTCTTTGTGGTCGACAACGGCCGCGCCCTGAAAAAGAATATCCGCCTCTTGGATCATCAAGGATTCAACGTCCGGGTTGAAGGGCTCAAGCCCGGGGACGTCCTGGTCACGTCCGGTATGAAAGAACTGAAAGAAGATTCGCCCGTAAACGTTAAAACCTTGCCGGACGCCCCTGCCTCTAACTCCTCCGGCAATAGCAGCAACTCGGCAAACCCAAGCGAGGTATCCGTTAATGACTAAAAAGGAACTTGGCCTCGTAGGGAAAGTGATTAAAAACCGGGCCTTTACTATTTTCTTCACAATCCTTGCTATCCTTATCGGATCCTACAGCTACTACCTCATCCCGAAGCAGGAAAGCCCGGATGTCACTCCGCCTTTCGCCATCATAACCTCCGTCTACCCGGGCGCGGCACCGGAAGAGGTGGAAAAGCTGGTCACCCGCGTCATTGAGGATAAGGTTGCGGAGGTACCCGGGTATAAAACCTCTTACTCCTATTCCAAAAACAGTATCGCGGTCGTAGTACTGGAACTTAATACGGAAGCCAATGTCGATAAGTCCTGGTCTGATCTAAGAAGGTTCATGGACGATGCTCAGCGCGACTTGCCGGCTGAATGCGGCCCCATCCAGGTTGATACCGATTTAGCGGATACCGCCGGTATGATCATCAGCCTCTCTGGCGACGGCTATTCCTACGAACAGCTGGCTGCTTTTGCCGATACCTTCGAAAAGGAACTCTCCTCCGTTGAGGGCGTTTCCCGCTTCGACACGGAAGGGGTTCAGAAAAAAGAAGTCCTGGTTGAGCTGCGCACCGCTGACCTTAACCGCTATGCACTCTCCCCGGAAGATGTGATGAATGCCCTCAAGATTCAAAACATGGCCATCCCCTCCGGTTCTCTCAGCGACGGCCACAGCAAGATCAACGTCACCGTTCCCGGAGTCTTTACCTCGCTTACGGATATTGAAAACACTGTGATCGACGGCTCCCGCCAGACCGGCGCGCTCGTGCGCCTGAAAGACATCGCCAACGTACGCTGGGAAACGGCCGATTCCAGTTATCGCATCAAGCAGGACGGACAAAACGCCATCCTCTTAAGCGGGTATTTTGAACCGAACAAAAATATCGTCCTCATTGGAAAAAACGTGCGCACTAAGCTGGACAGCCTGAAAGCCTCGCTTCCCCCCGGGCTTAAGGTAGACGAGGTAACTTACCAGCCTCAGGATGTCAGCCAAAGTGTCTCGAACTTCTTCGAAAACCTCATTGAAGGGATTGCCTTGGTCTTAGTCGTTGTTTTCTTCGGCATGGGACTAAAAAATGCGGTTGTGGCTTCAACCGCTGTCCCGTTATCCATCCTGATCGCCTTTAGCGCCATGTACCTGCTTAAAATCAGGGTGCATGAAGTCTCGATCGCCGGGCTGATCATCGCCTTAGGCATGCTGGTGGATGATGCCATTGTCATCATCGATTCCATCCAGGTGTATATTGATGAAGGCGTAGAGAAATTCGAAGCCTGCGTCAAAGGCACAAAGCGGGCGATCACTCCGATGCTGGCGGCGACAATCACAACCGCCGTGGCTTTTGCCCCCATGCTGTTCGTGCCCGGTCCGGCCGGAGAATTCCTGCAGAGCCTGCCCCAGGTGGTCATCCTCTCCGTGAGCGCCTCTTTTCTGGTTGCCCTCCTTGTAACCCCTGTTTTGTCCTATATCTTCTTCGGGCGTCTGAAGCCAAGCCAAACTGCCAAACGTGCCCCGGTCCGCGCTTTCTACAACGGATTTTTAGAAATTGGCATGAAGCATAAAGTCCTTACCCTCGTCCTGACAGCCCTCAGTTTTGCCGCCGTGCTCTACCTGGGCACCAACCTGAAAGTGATGTTCTTTCCTACAGTGGACAAAAACATTTTATATGTAGATATTACCGCCGAGACTGCCGCTAATTTAGACAATACTGAACGCGCAGCCCAGCAAGTTGAAAAACTCCTCTCCCAGCAAAAAGAAGTCCTCTCCTACACCACGGCCATCGGAGGCGGCTTACCCAAGTTTTACATCACCCTGCCCAAATCCACACCGTCCCAGGACTTCGCCCAAATCATGTTCAAAGTGGATCTTAAGCGCGGCGGGCGTTTCCAAAGCAACCCGGAGCTGGCGGCCTATCTCCAGGACCTCTTCAACCAAAACCTGGTCGGCGGCAAAGCGCATGTGCAGCTCTTGCAGAAGGCCATGCCCGGCACTCCTTTAGGCATCCGCATCAGCGGAGACAGCCGGGAACAGATCGCTCAGGCTGTTAAGCTGGTGCACCGGGAGCTGGCGGCCCTGCCGGGAACCATGAATGTAGATGACGATCTGGACGCTGCTGAATATGAATTCAAGGTGGAGGTTGACCGCGACCGGGCCTCCGGAATGGGTGTTACCAACTACGATATCCAGCGCCAAGTGAACATCGCCTTAAAAGGGGCCGAATCCTCTGTCCTGCGCCAAGCGGGCAATGAATATCCCATCATGGTCAAAAGCGACATTCAATCTCCGGAAGCGCTTGGGAACCTGGCCATTAAATCCTCCGTGACCAAGAACAAAGTGCTTCTCAAAGAGTTCTCCCACACTACCCTGAGCCCTCAAGTCCCCACGATCCGTAAATACGACCGGGTGCGCTCCAACACCGTTTCCAGTGAAGTTCAACCCGGATATAGTGCAGTTGCCATCGAACAAGCACTGAAAGCCAAGCTCGCGGCCCACCGGGATGAGCTCAAAGGGGTCACTCTTTCCTACCAAGGGGAAGCCAAAGACATTAAAGACAACTTCGGCAATCTCGGCACTGCTGCCATTTTCACTCTCTTCGCGATCTATATCATCCTCATGCTGCAATTTAAGTCTTTCCTCCAGCCCTTCATCATCTTTCTCACGATTCCTCTTTCCCTCATCGGCGTAATTCCCGGTCTCTTTCTCTTCCGCCAGCCCCTATCTTTCACCGCTTTGGTCGGAGTCGTCAGTTTGATGGGAGTGGTCATCAAAAACGCCATCCTGCTGATTGAGTTTATTAATCAGGCCCGAGCCGAAGGCATGTCCATCCGGGAAGCCAGTTTTGACGCTGTCAGCAAACGCTACCGTCCGATTTTCTTAAGTGCCATGACCACCGTTATCGGGCTTGTGCCCCTGGCTCTCTCGGGCAGTGAACTCTTCATGCCGATGTCAGCCGCGATCATGAGCGGGCTGACAGTCTCCACTCTTCTAACCCTAGTAATCATCCCGGTCGTGTACAACTTGCTTCACCGGGAGAATTCTGGACTGACCCAAATGCCGGACAAGTCGGCAAAACTTTGACATTACGTTACTAAATAAGTACTCAGAATTCAGGAACGTGAATGTCCGGGGGACATTCACGCCATGAGGCCATTTCTATAAATTATAACTATGGCCGATTGGAACAGTACTCAGAATAGGCTACGGGCTCTTGTTTCCTGTCTCCTGTCTCCTGCCCTGTAACATGCCGGCAAGCTACCTTGCCCGCTCACCACGCGCCGGAGCTGCTCGCTTGTCGACTCGCTACCGCGCCAAACCTTTGGGTAATACCTGGAGTGAACCGTGGCGCGGCTTTACGCTTCGTCGATTGCGCTCACGACGCTCCTCTGCTCTACGGTTCGCTCCGCAAGGTAGCTTGCCTGTTACATTCATCAGTGGTGCCGCATAGCGGCATGGGAGTCTGACTCCTGTCTCCTTACGACATAAACGATATCCATAAAATTCCTACTCCAGCCTCTTGGCTAATTTGAGATAATCCGTTACAATAAAGGTTAAGACAAGTGCATCATTTGCGAACAGGTTCCTTTCGTGCGCGCTTGCGCACAAGGTGAAAAGGGAAGTCCGGTGCAAAACCGGCGCGGTCCCGCCACTGTAACTTGGAAGCTTCCACAGGACGCCACTGTCACTCGACGGGAAGGCGTGGAATGCTGGGCCATGGAGCCAGGAGACCTGCCTGTACGCAGCAAGGGCTTAAATCCTTCGAGGCAAAGGATCTTAGGCGCTTACAGGCGTAACAGGCCAACGCCCGTAAGCCGCAGCAAGTATTGAAAATCCTTTTATCCTCATGGGTAAAAGGATTTTTTGCTTAGCACCCATCGCTGAAATGTCTTATCAATTGAACAAAACATGATATTCGTTCAACGAGGGAGGAAATTAAATTGTCTAAACTTACATTAAAACACAGATACCTTTCCGCCTTACTTATTTTATCCCTGCTTCTCACCCTGGCCTTGTCCGGGTGCGGCACAGCCAATCAAAACACCCCCGCTCCGGACAAAAGCGCGGGCACAGCCTCAGCCCGGCAAAGCACATACCCCTTAACAATCAAGGATGATTCCGGTACCGAGGTCACACTCCCGGCTGAACCTAAACGCATCGTCTCCTTCGTGCCCAGCTCGACTGAAACCCTTTTCGCCCTGGGCCTGGACGGAAAAGTAGCAGCCGTCACCAAGTATGACGATTATCCGCAGGGCGTGCAGCAAAAAGTCGAGTATGTGTTTGAAGACAGCCTTCACCCCAACACCGAGCAAATCCTGAAACTCAACCCGGATTTAATCATTCTCGGCATGCATGACGAAAAAACAATTCAATCCATCCGCAATCTCAAAATCCCGGTCGTCATCTTTAACCCGCAAAACCTGGATTCCACCTACCAAACCATTGAGAAGTTCGGACAGATCACAAACAAACAGGAGCAAGCCAAAAAACTGGTCTCGGACATGAAAGCCAAAGAACAGGCTATTACTCAAAAAGTAGCCACTATTAAAGAAGCTGACCGCCTGAAAGTATTTGTTGAAGTCGACCCCAACCTCTTTACTCCGGGCAAAGGCACCTTCCTCGACCAGCTCGTGACCATGGCCGGCGGGATCAATATCGCCGGTGATGTCAACGACTGGGCCCAATACAGCAGCGAACAGGTGATCTCCAAAAATCCGCAGGTCATCTTTGACACTTACAGCTACTACCAGAAAGACGCCAAAGAAGGCATCCTCTCCCGCCAAGGCTGGCAAAACATCGAAGCCGTCAAAAACAAACGTGTCATCGACCTCGACAGCGACATGGTCACCCGCCCCGGCCCCCGCATCGTTGACGGTCTCGAATCCATCGCCAAAGCACTGTACCCAGATCTCTTTAAGTAAGGCTTTATTCTTAGTCCTGACTCCTGAATACTGACTCCTGACTCCTGACTTCTGAATACTAACAAAGCTGACTGAGGAAGGTTCCTGCATGAGAGCTAAACTGAGACTGAACAAAATAACTATTGCCGGGGGGCTTGTCTTCCTGCTCCTTCTCTCTGTCGTGCTCAGCTCAATGATCGGCTCAGTCAAGCTCCCGTTTGGGCTTTCCCTGCGCATCCTGTTTTCGCACGTTCCGGGGCTAGACCTAACCCCTACCTGGACCCTTGCTCAGAACTCCATTGTCTGGGAGCTGCGCCTGCCGCGCATTTTCCTGTCCTTGGTCGTAGGCGGAATGCTTTCCTCCGCCGGAGTGGCCTTTCAGGGCATTCTGCGCAACCCCCTGGCTGACCCTTATATCCTGGGGGTATCCGTCGGAGCAGCCTTCGGAGCCGCCGCCTCCATTATCTTCTTTACCCACTCCACCGGCTGGGGACAGTTTGCCCTCCCCCTCTTCTCTTTTGCCGGCGGGCTGATTTCTCTTTGGTTTGTCCTGGCTTTGGCCCAGCACCAAGGACAGCGCGAACGCGAAACCTTAATCCTGGCCGGAGTGGTAACCCAGGCTTTAATCGGAGCTTTCCTCTCGTTTCTGATCGCCATCTCGGGCCAGCAGATGGACTTGATTGTCTTTTGGATGATGGGCTCGCTCGCCAACCGTTCCTGGACGGATCTATGGATTCTCTTGCCTTATTTCGGGCTCGGCTACACCTACCTCTCGATGCAGGTGCGCGACCTGAACATTATCGCCTTGGGGGAAAATGCCGCGACTTACTTGGGCATGGATGTTGAGAAGAAGAAAATTCGGGTCTTGATCATTGGTTCCCTGCTTACAGCGGCCGCCGTATCGGTTGTCGGTATCATCGGCTTTGTCGGGCTCATCGTCCCGCACCTTATGCGCTTAATCGCGGGGCCGGACCACCGTGTGCTTTTACCTTTGTCAACTCTCGCCGGAGCGGTATTCTTACTCTGGTCCGACACCCTGGCCCGCACCCTGCTCCCTTCCCGCGAAATCCCGATCGGGGTAATCACCGCTTTTGTGGGTGCGCCGTTCTTTGCCTTTCTGCTGAAAAAAGGTTTAAGGAGGAAAAGCGCTTGAAGCTCTTTGAAGTTGTTAAGGCCGGCCATGATTTTGGGAATGCTCCGGTGCTAAGAGATGTCAGCTTTGAGATTGAAGAAGGCGAGTCTTTTGGGATTATCGGTCCCAACGGCAGCGGAAAATCGACCTTGATTAAAGGCATGACCGGACTTCTCTCCTTAACCCGGGGAGAGGTGCGCTATCGCGGCCGCCCGGTCAAAGCCATTGCCAAGAAAGAGCTGGCGCGTCAAATCGCCGTCCTGGAGCAGGAAGGCACCCCGGCGCTCACTTTTTCCGTGGAAGAAATCGTAGCCATGGGCCGCTACCCCTGGCTCAAGCCACTGGCTGATTTAAGCCTTCGGGACCAAGGCCTTGTGCGGAATGTACTCAAATCCCTCGGCCTTTGGGAAATCCGCACCCAGTCCATTGCCACTTTAAGCGGCGGCCAGCGCCAGCTGGTGTCCCTGGCCCGCGCCATGGCCCAGGAGCCGCAGGTCCTGATTCTCGATGAACCCACAACTTATCTCGATATCGGGCATCAGACCCTGGTCATGGAGCACGTGCGCCGGTGGCACGCCGAACAAGGAATTACCGTCATCATGGTTCTGCACGACCTTAATCTGGCGGCCCAGTACTGCACCAAACTCCTGCTCCTGGAAGACGGGCAGGTCCGCAGCTGCGGTGATATGAGCGAAGTGCTTAAAGAAGGCATTATCTCCAAAGTCTATCATACGGACCTGATCATGATCGAACATCCCGTGCTAGGGGTGCCTCAGTTTTTGCTCACGAGCAAATAGAGTGCTTGTTATTTCTTTCAAATAGGTGTATTTTTGTTGAGGACTCACAATATATCAGAGCTCACAATATTAGTAAAATCGGAGAGTTACCTATGCACCTATCGTTATCCAACTCCAAAATTTCTTCTTTCCATATCAAAGCCTATGCATTTCTTGCCCTTGCAGCTTTCCTTTATGCCGGCAATGTGATCGTAGGCCGCCTTATCTCTTTTCAAATCCCCCCGGGGGCTTTAGCCGTCTTACGTTCGGCCCTGGGGTTAATCGTTCTGGTGCCCTTGGCTTGGAACCAGCTTGTGCACGGACCCAGGCCCGACAAGCTGGACCTCCTGCGCCTGGCCAACATGGGTTTTTGGGGGATCGCCGCAGCTTACTCGCTTTTCCTGGTGGGAATTCAATACAGCCCGGCCAATAATGCCGCGATTATAATTGCCACTAACCCGGCCATAACCAACCTCTTACTTGCCATTGGCTGGCATGTAAAACCCACGAAGGGCCGCGTTTTGGGGATTGCTACCTCATTTTTGGGTTTACTCCTGGTTTTTAGCCAGGGGTCCTTAAGTCATTTGCTGGCCTTGAAACTCAGCCCGAGTGACCTGCTCCTCCTGGCCAATATTACATCTGTTGCCCTGTTCAACATTTTCGCCCAGGATATAATGGTCAAATTCTCCCCGCTTGTGACGACTGTCTATTCTCTGTTTTTTGGGACCATCTTTCTCATCCCGTACGGTGTCTGGGATGCAATTCACGGCGTGTGGCATTTATCTTGGCATATGTGGGCAAGTGCCTTCTACATGGGCGTAGTTGTTACAGGTTTCGCGATATTTGTGAACTTCATAGGAATTAGCATGGTCGGAAGCGGCAAAGCGGCAATCTTCAGCAACCTAAACCCGATCTTTACAATTCTCCTTAGCGTGGCGATACTTAATGAACAACTCATGCCTTACCACTGGATAGGCATGCTCTTGGTCTTAGCCGGGATTTACCTCTCTGTCTCAACCAAAAAAATAACACTCCGGCATAAGAGCCCTTCCGTTAAGTCTTAAACAAAATACTCTGCTTGAGGCCCCCCATGGCGGGCCTCAAGCAGAGAATCAACCTCTGTAAATTTAGTGACAAAACGAAAGCGTCCGAACTCAAAGCCGGATAACCTCCGGGTTTAGCACATTCGTGGGCTTCCCCTGAGCAAACTGTTCCAGATTGCTGACCGTCATGTGCAGAATATTAATGACTGCATCCGGAGAATTAAATCCGGTGTGGGGGGTCATGACGACATTATCAAGCCCCAGGAGCGGGTTATCTTCCGCCAGGGGCTCCCGGTCGAACACATCAATCCCGGCCCCGGCAAGATAACCGCTTTGAAGAAGTTCTGTCAAAGCGAGCGTATCCACAAGCTCCGCCCTGGCGGTATTAATAAAAATACTGTTTGGCTTTAAGAGCTGAAGCTCTTTTCTCCCGAGCAGCCCCCGGGTTTCTTCATTCAAAGCCAGGTGCAGGGAGATTATGTCCGCGCTTTTCAGCAAATCCTCCAATTTCACAAACCGGACCCCGCTCCGTTCCGCCCGCGCGGGCGACGGGTGCCTGGTCCAGCACACGACCCGCATGCCTAAGGCCCGGCAGAGCACGGCCATCCGCTCCCCGATCCCGCCCAGCCCGATGAGGCCGATGGTCTTGCCCGCCAGTTCCAGGCTCATGCGGGATTGATCGAAAATCCCCGCTCTCAAATCCGAATTCCCCCGGCACACATGTTTGGCCACGGCCAGAAGCAAGGCCAGCGCATGCTCCGCTACCGTATTGTTGCCATACCCCGGAGTATTGGTCACAATCACCCCGGCTGCGCTGGCCTTTTGGATATTGATAAAGTTGCCCGCCCCTATCCCCAGGTAATTAATAAGCTTAAGGTTGGGGCAGCGGTCAAATACCCTGTCAGGCAGCTTCTGGGTTTGGATCACCGCCTCCGCATCCCCGATGCGGCGCACGTACTCTTCCGGATCCTGCGGCATTTTCTCGTACATAATAAATTCGCCCAAGCTCTGGAGCCGGGCGCGCAGTTCCGGAGAAAGCAATTCTACATATTGAGAATCTGCATCCGGATAAACGATCTTCATCTCTCAAGGCCTCCCCTGACGTCTTAAATGTTTGATTCTCGGAATCGGGCTTGTGGTCTTAGTGTCCCTCGTGTATTACCTCATTTATGACGGCAAAGATATCCGGCTCCTGCCCAAGGTAAAGTAGCCAAAGCAGTGACACCTAACTTCTCACTTATTGGGAAACACTCCGCCATGCAAAGACCGGACGTCCGAAATATTAAAGAAGGTATCCGGGGCCACCTCATTAATGATAGTGATAATACGAGGCTGGTCCTTTCTTTTGGCCGTTACTACCAGAATCTCACGCGGTCCGGAGCGTCCCTCCCCTGTCAGCACGGTTACCCCATAATTCACTTGGCGCAGCTTGCTCACCAGTTCTTCTGCATGATCCGGGTAAGGAAACACCTGAATCACTACAAAGCCGACGGCCATCCTGTTCTCAATATAAGAACCAATAAAATTCCCGGAAGCAAAACCTGCCGCATAGACCAGGATCCGTCCGAAATCATTAAGTCCTCCGGCCATAACCGTACTTAAGGCCACCACATAAATACAAATCTCAAAAAAACCGATCACCGCCGCCGGGATCGCATATCCCCTAGCCAAAAGCAGAATCCGGAATACATCCAATGACACATCCGCAATACGGGCAAAGAAAATAAAAAAGTAGCTCAAAATCGGATATGCAGCCATGATCTCCAAGCAAGCACCCTCCCTACACCTTCGGACTTAGCTAATAATATGGTCGATATCAATGCTACTAAGGGATTGAAGCCTAAGGCTATTTTACCTTAGTTCTTGTGCTGAGCATAGGGGGGACCAAGCAAACCGTGCACTTTTTGGGCAGCCGATACTTTAAGGTAACTTATCGGTAACGAAGCTATCTGATTCTTATTATTTTTACGTTTTTTGTAAAAATTTTTAGGATTAATTTACTATTTCCGGAAGGTTTCTGCTTGATTGTGTAGAATAGTATGCTTTAGAGATTACAAGTTTTTGCATAATTGGATGGTGGTTTTAGCTTGAATATCCCTATTTTAGCATTAATTTTTCAAGGGATACCTGAACAAATTGCCTTGGTAACTTTAGCTTTTGTGATCAAGAGGATGCCCCTTAAATGGAAACTCATTGTACCGATTGGGCTGGTGTTAGCTATCGTTTCATTCCTGATCAGACTATTAGCCTTACCTTTCGGACTGCATACCATTTTTATCGTGATATTGCTGTTTATTTCTTTAATCTGGGCAGGCAAAGGGGATATCAGTCTATCTCTCCTTGCAAGCTTATTAAGTGTTTTGGCTTTAATCTTATTCGAGAGTCTTTCCTTATCCATTCTAATGCCGCTCTTGGGAATAACATCGGAGAGCCTTCTGACAGACTTCGTTCTTCGCATCTTTTTAGGTGAACCTCAAGTCATTCTTATCTTTTTATCTGCTTATTTCGTAAACAGGCTCCTCCATAAAAGGAAGTGAAAGCCATGAATCTTGCTGAAATGAGCCAACAACTTACGATTGCCCTTACAAACCAATTAAACTACGACGAAGAAAAAAGGGAAATTATCGCTTACGCGATTGAAACTGCACTTTTAGCCATCTCCGGCGCATTTCTTATTTTAGTATTCGGATTACTTTTGAATGCCCTGGTGCCTGCACTGATTGCCGCAGCTTTCGGCGGTTCTTTGCGCAGAGTTTCCGGCGGAGCTCATTTCAACACACCTCTAAAATGCTTGTTTTCCGGTGCTCTCATGTATAGCGTGATTGGTTTCTTAGCTGTTAAACTCATGAATTTAAATCTTATGAACCAGTCTTTTCTCTTAATTCTTTTAATATCTTCTCTGTTGGCTGTATCTATTTTGTCTCCGGTTCAAAGTGAAGCGAAACCAATCCATTCCAAGAGCCTTAGACACAAACTTAAAATAGCCTCGATTGTCTTTGTTCTGCTAACGGCTCTAATTACCTACATAAGTACAAATTCCTTAGTGAACATTAGTGCAGTTCTAGGTGTATTCAGTCAAAGTATCACCTTGCTGCCTATGTTTAATAAAAAAGGAGGTGAAATGGGTTTATGAAGAAAGTAATTTTCACGGCTATTTCCTCCGTCTTACTGCTTCTTGCAAGCGCTACCTCTGTATTTGCCTGTGGTTGGCTCTTGTACCAACCCAAGACTCCGAAAGCACTGCAAAAATAACGCGGCACACTAAACTGTTTTAGACATAGCATTTTACACTATAGGGTTAAAAGCTGGGGATAACCCAGCTTTTAACACTTTATCATAGAAATTACAAAAGTCTTTGGAGGCTCTCGTAATGATCGATAGATTAAAGAATTACATTAATGAACAATCTATAATTCAATCAACTCTTATTAAAATAACGATTTCGATTTTTGTTTTTATAATTATTCTTTTGTTTTTATACGGCAAAAATTACTGGGAAAAAGAAGAATTTCGATCAAATTACGAGCTTTTATCTGTCATATCTTCAGTTCAACTGAAGATTCAGTCTAAGGTAAACCAAATAAATTCAAATGAACAGGATCCTAGCTTTTCAAAAGAAAAATTGGATGAATTAATTATCTCTTGGCTTCGTGACACCAAGTCTGTTTCGCCGAATAAAAGCATCGTTATCGGTTATTACGACCTTGAAATGGATCATGTTTTAATTGAGAACGATACCCCCTTGCATAGTGCATTTGAGCTTATTCGGCCTAACCTGGGATCAGAAAATGAGTTTCAGAAACTTTCCTGGAACTCCAAGCGTTTGATATCTTCCCATCTTCCAATATATGATCAACAGAAAATAGTGGGGTATGTCTGGGCTTATTCGGAATATAATATCAGCTTTTTCAAATCTTATCAAAAAATGAGCATTATTTTAGTCCTTGCTTTGACTCTTTCCGTTCTGATCGTTATATTTATTCGCAAAAACATCCGGGAAATTGAAATGCATCTGGACGCTTTCTCGAAATCAATAACAGACGACTCCTACGATCATGATCAGTTTTTAACCCGCCTGCCCGAACTCCAGCCGGTCCTGGATAAAATCAGCGACTACACCGATGAACTGAAACACATGAATCTCGAATTGGAGGCTTCCAGCCTTAAGATAACCAAGATCCTTGAAGGAATCTCGGACGGTTTCTTCGCCTTGGATCGCAGCCACCGCTTTACTTTTATTAACCGCGAAACCGGGAACCTGATTTCCCGGGCGGACACAAAACTTGTAGTTTTGGGAAAAAGCCTATTCGACGTATTCCCCCAGATCATTCATTCGATCACCTATACTAAGATCGAAGAGGCATTGACCAAGTATGAAGCCATGCACTGGGAAGCGGAAAGCTTCACTAACTCTGAGCAGTACTACGAATACCATGCGTACCCGTTCAAAGAGGGACTGACCGTATTCTTCAGGGACATCACGGACGTCCGGCGCAAGCGCGAGGAATTAGCCCACTTGGAAAGGCTTAACCTTATCGGCCAGCTGGCTGCCGGGATCAGTCATGAAATAAGAAACCCGCTGACTACTGTCAGGGGCTTCTTGCAGTTCCTTGAAACTAAACCTAAATATACTCATGAAAAAGAATATATGGAACTCATGATCTCCGAAATCGATCGGGCCAATCTGATCATCACGGATTTTCTCTCTTTGTCCAAAGAAAACTTAGACAACATCAAGCCCCGCAACATTAATGAGATTATCAACAAAGTCTACCCTCTGCTGCAAGCGGATGCCTATAACAGCAACAAGCAGGTGTTCCTGAGCCTGGGCATTTTGCCGGAAATCATGCTTAATGAAAATGAAATCAAGCAACTCATTCTCAATTTGGTTCGCAATGGTTTAGAAGCCACCCCTGAACAGGGAAGCGTCTTTATCAGCACTTATCAAAAAGGAAATAAAATCATTCTGGCCATCAAAGACCAGGGCCCCGGCATTCCACCCGAGATTCAGGGACGTATCGGCACTCCCTTTTTCACGACTAAGGAAACCGGCACCGGCCTTGGTCTTGCCATTTCTATTGGGATTGCGCGCAGGCACAAGGCTGAGTTTGAGTTTGAATCGAATGCGAATGGAACTACTTTTTATATTAGTTTTAAGGAACATGATGCAGGTGAGGCTTAGGGGCTCCCTTCGTATTGCAATGCCTGTTCTTTTTCGACCAACGGCTGATGAGCTGATCCATATTGACATACATCACCGGAACAAGTACCAGAGTGACCAGCGTCGACAGGGTCAAACCGAAAGTGATGACCGCCGCCATGGGGGCTAAGGTTTCCGTTCCGGTTCCGCCGAAGAGCAGGAGCGGAAGCATCGCCAACACTGTCGCCGACACCGTCAGCAGAATCGGGCGCAGGCGCACCGGCCCGGCCTGCAGCAAGGCTTCCTTAAGGGGCAGACCTTCCTCGCGCAGTTGGTTCGTATAATCAACCAGCACTATGGCGGCGTTTGTGACCAGCCCGATGAGCATGATCAGCCCCATGAGGGAATTCATGTTGATGGTTTTATGGGTTATAAACAAACCCAGAATCGCTCCCACAAACGTCGGCGGCAGGGAAAACATAATCACAAACGGCGTCAGCAGGGATTCAAACATCCCGGCCATAATCATGTAAACCAGAATAACAGAAATCAAGAGGCCGGTGCCCAAAGCCTTAAACGCATCCTCCTGCAGTTTTTGGCTCTTGCCGAATTCAATGGTATAACCTTTGGGAATCCGCAGTTTATCTATTTCACTCTGAATTTTGGTTTGGGCCTCCCCGACTGAAGTTTGATAGACATTGGCTTTAATGTGGACGGCCCGCAAGCCATTATAGTGGCTGACCATAGTGGGCTGCTCCCCCAGGGTTAAGCTGGCCACATTCGCCAGCGGGATCAACTGCCCCGAACTGTTCATGACATTGGTCTGCATCAGGTTGGCCACATCCTGGGCGTAATCATCCGCCATCTTGACCACGATATCATAGGAATTATCCCCCTGATAAAAGGTGGATGCTGTCGCTCCCTTATTCCCCATAAACAAGGCGCTGATCACTTGCTGCTCGCTTAAGCCGTACTGGGCCAAGGCCTTGTAATCAAGGTGCAGCTTATACGAAGGAATCCCGCTCGCCAATTGGTTGTCGATATACTTGAGCTCAGGCATTCCTTTCATAATCTGGGTAACTTGATCGCTCAGAAGCTCCAGCGTATTGGCATCCGATCCGGTAACCACGACCTCCACCGTCCCGGTTTCCGGCCCGCGCAGGGCACTGGCGGGTTTGACAATCACCTTCGCGCCCGGAATGTCCTGGAGAAACTGTTCAAACTTAGCCGAGACGTCGGCCATCGTTTCGTCCTCGCCCTTAGCCACGGTGACACTGATTTTCGAGATTTCCGTGGTCCCGGAATCCGCTCCCAGAATGCCGCCGATCTGAGCATAAATTGAGCTTGCCTCAGGCATATTCTTGCGAATCCGGTTCTCTATCTCTTCCGTCGCTTTGGCAGTTTGCTCAATGCTTGTACCCCCGGCCAAGGTCACCGTAATATTCACTTGATCATTATACACAGGGGGCATCATTTCTTTCCCAATTTGCGGGAAGAGCGGGATCACCGCCACGATCATCAACAAGGAGACCCCGATAATAATTAGGCGGCGATTAAGCGACCACGCCAGCAGCTTGCGGTACCCTTCCGTCAGTAGGTGCATCCCCTTGCCGAACCAGTCAAAGGGTGCCCAGGCCCGAAAGGGCGCATTAATTCCCGGAATTTTCTCTTCCTCAGCAAAGCTGGGGCCTGTTAAAAGGCGGGACGCAAGCATCGGAGTCAGCGTCAGGGCCACAGTCACCGCCACAATGTGGGAAAACACCACCACCAGCGACATCGGCCGGAAGATCTGACCGGCAATCCCACTCGTAAACAGGGCCGGGCCAAACACCACAATTTGCGCCAGCGCAGCCACCATGACGGCGGTTCCGACTTCTTTGCTCCCGACACCGGCCGCCTCTTTGGCATTAAGACCACGCTGGCGGGCCCGGAAAATGCTTTCCAACACAACCACCGAGAAGTCAACCAATGACCCTAAGGCAATGGCTAAGCTCCCCAAGGTAATGGTATTAATCGTTAAATCATAGGAACGCATCAGGATAAAGGTTGTCATGATCGAAATCGGAATCGCGAGCGCAATGACCAGCGTCGTACGGAAGTTCCTCAAGATGCCCAGCATCACGAGGACGCCCAGGAAAAAGCCAAAGAGGGTATGCTCGCTCACCACCTTCACCGTTTCCCGGATGGACTCCGCATTATCGCTTACAACTTTAAGATGCACCCCCTCCGGGAGCTCTTGGGCCAACTGCGCTACCGTTTCCCGGACCGCGTCCGAAACCCGGACCGTATTCCCCCCGCTGGCTTGCTTAATGGAAAAACCCACGGATGGGCTGCCATCAAGCTTGGAAATCAATTTGACATCGGCCCAGCCATCGACAACCTTGGCCACATCCCCGACGGTAATTGTTTTCGGCCCCACTTGAATGGGAACCGCGAGCACTTCCGTGGGGGAGCTGAATTGACCGCTGATATTGAGGGGAATTAATTGCGTGTTTCGGTTTAATTCCCCGACATCGACAGCCGTATTGTGGGCCGCCACCGCCTGGGTCACCTGCTGAATCCCTATGTTATAGTAGTTTAGCTTTTTCGCATCCACTTCCACCTGGATTTCCCGCGCCAGGTTCCCAATCTGATTGACTTCCCCCACCCCGCTCACGTGCTGTAACGCGGGATACACGGTATTGTCCGCGATATCTGAAAGTTCCTCGAGCGAACGGTCGCCCGCAAGGGCCACGGTCATGATCGGCAAGTCGCTGGGATTAAATTCCTTGATTACCGGTTCTTCTACATCTGAAGGCAGCTTGTTCTTAATGCCGTTAATATTACCGCGCATCGTCTCGATTTTAGCGTTCAGGTCGACCCCGTACTTAAACTGCACCGTAATCGAGCTCACATTCTGCATAGAGACGGAGCTTACTTCTTCGACATCGGACAGACTCTGCAACGCCTCTTCAATCGGGTTTGTCACCTGCTGTTCAACCAACTCCGGAGAGGCTCCCGGATAAATCGTCACCACAGTTGCCGTGGGCCAGCTTAATTCCGGATACAGATCCAGAGGCAGACCGAGCATGGAGAGCGTACCTATAAGCAAGGCCGCGAGCATAATCATCACGATGGTAACCGGTCTCTTAATCGAAATATCAGCGATCTTCAACTTCTCCTGCCGCCTTTCATTTGCTCTCTGCAACCGGCTCTGCTTCTTCTGCATCCGGCTGGATCCCGTCCCCGGAAGTCTGTTCCTCTTGTCCGACGGCCTGGACTTTGTCTCCGTCCGAGAGAAGATTCTGTCCCTGAACCACCAACACTTCCCCTTCCGCAAGACCGCTCGTGATCTCATACACTGATCCGGTCATTCTGCCCACTTTAACAATCCGGTTCCTAGCGACCCCGTCCTCAACCACAAACACGGAATAGGCACCGCTTTTTAAAGTGACAACGCTGTCACCGGGAATTAGAATCCCCTTGGCTCCTTCGGCGGCGGCATAGGCCTCAACCCGCATTCCGGAAATGAGTTCCTGCTTGTTGCCCGTAAGTTCAACCTCAATGAGATATTTCTTGTTCATATCAGGCGCAGGATGGATCGCAGCCACCTTGCCGGGCACTGTTTCACCGGTGGCAGGAATGAAAACGGTCATGTTCAGTCCCTGTTTGATCTTGGCAATGCTGGATTCCGGAACCTCCACCGCCGCCAGCAGCGGATTCATGGAAGAGATCGTGATAAACCCTCCTTGAGGCCCGACCGCCTGACCCACTTGGGCATTGACCGCCACCACATACCCTTGGATGGGGGAGGTTAAGCGGCCCTTGTCGATCTGGACCTGGAGCGTTTGCACCCCGGCCTGCGCCGCCTTAACCTGGGCCTCGCTCACCTCAAGCTGCTTATCGCTAAGCAGATCTTCGTACACCGTCTGAGCCTGAGCCAGCTGCGCACTCGCCCCCTTGACCGTATTAGCCGCACCTGTTTTCGTTGCCTCCAGGCTTGCACGGGCCTTTTCCAGTTCGGAGTCCCGGGCAGCCTTCGCATTAGCCAGCGCCTGCTCAGCCTGGTTCACCTGTTTCTCGGCAGCGGCCACGGCTTCCGAATTCTCGGCTGCGTCCAAGGCGGTTTCCGCAGTGTTTAAGGCGTTCTCGGCAGCTTTGAGTCCGCTATTGGCCCGGTCTATCTCCAGTTTGCCTTGCGCATTGGCCAAGGATATCTCCAATTGATTAACGGCCTCCTGGACGCTGGCAATCGTAGTGGCATCCCCTGCCTGCCGGGCCGCGTCCAGCTGCGCCTCCGCTTTCTCCAGGGCAGCATTTAAAGTGTCTATGTTTTTTTGATCCGCGTCCAACACGGCCTGATTTTGGGCTCTGATTGCCTCCAAATTGGACTCGGCGGAGGCAACCGCTCTCTCGGCTTGATCGACGGCATTTTCCTTCATAGCCCTGGTATTCGCTAGTTGGGCTTCGGCCGCCGCCACCGCTTTCTCCGCGGCGGCCACTTGATTATCCAGCTGAGTTTGCAGGGCTTCCAGACTTTTTTCGGCGACCGCAATGCTCGACTCCGCGCCCGCTGTCGCATTGTTTAAGTTTATTTGCGCAGCGTTTACACCGGCATCGGCTTGTTTTATGGAACTGTCAAGCTTTTGGCTTGTTGCCTCTTGCTGCACCTGGGCTAACTCCCGGCTCGCCAGAGCCTGGTTAAGCTGAGCGCTCAACAGATCGGTATTAACAGTGGCCAAAAGCTCACCCTCCTCAACCTTATCCCCCACCCGCACGTTAACAGAAGACAAGATTCCGGAAATTGAGGGGGCAATCATGGTCTGCACATAGGGTGTGACCGTACCTAAAAACACTTCCCCTGATGGCATCGGGGCCATTTGCACCGTCTGAACCTTCACGGCCGCGGGGGCAGGGGGTGCTGTAACCGTTTTGGTTCCGCATCCAGCCAGCAGGTTTAACGAAAGGGCACTGACAGCCAGCATCGCAATCGCTTTCTTCGACATTCCTTCGGCTTTTTTCTTCGATGTTCTCCTAGCTATTACCCTGGGTTTTTCCGTATAACTTTCCGTAAATCTTTCCGTAGATCTTTCCTTGGATATCTCTTGGGATATCTCCTTAGATTCGTCGTTGGTTATTTTCGTATTCATGTAAGCTTTTCTCCCCTTTGATCCGGCGTTATTGCACATTCATATTTGGTTTACAATTTCCCATTCAGCCATTTCCTTAGTAAGTTTAACAACACGTTCCGGTAGTGATGTCAGCAATTACTTGCCAATGGTTAATGTGGTATAATGTCGGAGAAAATAGTGAATTAAGGAGATGAATCTATGTGCTGAAAGAAGAGCGAATGGGCAAGGAAGAACGCATCCGGCATGTTGTGGAGACCGCTAAATCTTTGTTTATCCGCCAAGGATTTTCCGCGACCTCAACGTCGCAGATTGCCCGGGAATCCGGGATTGTCGAGATGACCCTCTTTCGCTACTTTCCAACCAAAAAACACCTCTTTGAAGAAGTGATATCACCCCTTACCAGCTTCGACTGGTTTCCCAAGGACCGTGTGCCCACGGACGGAATGCCGAAGGCCTTCGTCATATCCCTCTTGCACAATCGGGCGGAATTTGCCAAGCGCGAACGGGATTTAGTCCGTTTGGTGATCATTGAATCAAAATACCAACCCGATTTTAATGATGAGTTTAATCCCTTGGCCAAATCCTCGAAACAATTGCGCGAGCTCCTCATGGAATTAGGCATCAATGAACAAACTTCTTACATCATTGTGAATCTAATTATGGGCCTCATTCTAACCATTGCTTTTACCCCGAAATATGATGAGCAAATCATCGATCAAACCATAAAATACATCGAAACTCAGATCACTCAACTCCTTGATCTTAATGTGGAAGCTCCTAATCAACTGCAGGTGGTGGACTTAAAAAAAGAGGCGGGAATCGACTAGCTCCTAATAGCAGATTCCCTGCCTATATAAAAAGAAAGAGAGAAGCAGCACTATATGTTAGTGCTCACTAACTAACAGTATAAGTGCTGCCCTATTTCTTGTCAATTGGCTTGTGGTAAATTTTAATTAAGTCTTACCGTAATCTTCACTCTTTGATGCCCATTGCAATTTTGCTTAACTCGCGAACGTTTATATCCTCAAAAAGTTTTTCCTGCCATTTCGTATAGTCGAAAGGTTCTTTGATGATGAGAGAAATAAAACGCTCTGCGTCAACCTTACCAAGATGTTCAAGAAGGGCATTCATTCCTTCTATCCTAATAACGGCATCATTTTTCATAGCTATTCCTCCATTTCCCGGACAAATTCAATAGGGTTCCTCACCTTTATTTCTTTAATTGGCGTATTGATTAGCTTCTTGTCAGTGGTAAGAAAATAAGCGCACTTTGCCGCGACCGCACAGGAAATATGCAGCGCATCTTTTGCTTTTATTCCTCTGTCGGCAAGCGTTTCAGCAAAGGCAAGTATCTTTTCTGACTCATTTATATTCTCGACCGAAATGGCTCTCCATTGACGAATCATGTCTTTTCGCAAGTCATAAGGATTTTGTTCATTTTCAAACTCCAATATATAAGACCATACAAGCTGAAAAGTTCCACTTAAGATTCCCTGTTGAATAAACAGCTTCGCCTGTGATTCCAAATAAATTGTTAGCTGTGTCTGATCATCGAACGGTCTGTTAAAGCAACAGTTATCCAAATAAAGCTTCAGCTTTACCACCCCATCAACCACAAACTTTGTAACTATATTATATGGGAATAGCAGTAGTATTTACAAGGTTTTTGAAAGGGAAGCGCCGGAATTGGAACCCATGTACCCTGCGGACAACTGCCTTTGTTACCTCAAAAGTTCTGCTTTCTGAAATGTCAAGTATAAGGGGTACCCCAAAAGTGGACAGGTACCCCAAAAACTTATACTTTCTATCTGTAATCAAGGCCTCTGGAGAGCTCTCCAGAGGCCTTGGGCTTCTTGCAGTCACTTTTTAATTTTTGGTTACGGTAATATCACCTGTTGCCGGAACAGTAACCGTGAATGTCTGGGTCGCAGTGGCAGTACCTTTGGTAATCGTCGCCGTTAGGGTTGCCGTCAAGCTCGGATCCGAACCGGTCGGTCGGGTCGTCGTGGTAACTGAAGTAGTGACCGTACCATCCCCTTCTGCAACTCCGGTTCCAGCTTTGGCCCAGGTGATCGTACTGCCACTGGCACCTGTAGCCGGGAGAGCAATCGTGGTAGTAGCTGCTGCAGGATCGGCCGGAGACAAGGTTAATGCCGCCTTATCCGCCTCTACCGCTGCCGCATTGGCCGCGTTAATTTGATCCTGAACGGCGTCAACTCGATCCTGCAAAGCCGTCTTCGTGGCACCGGCCGGCAAATCATTTACCGCGTCTTGGGCCGCATCCACATCCGCTTGTGCCTTGGACTTTTCGGCCTTTTCGACAGCCAGCAGGGCAGCGAGTTCAGTCTCTCCCGCGGTTGTGAGGTCATCGACATCTTCATTGCTGAAGCTTAAGGCGTAGTTGCCGTCGTCATCCTGGATGCCTGCCAAGTCGGCATCATAGCTGACCACGCTGTCACCGGAGAAGAGGTCGTCGTCATCGGCCACCAGCAACACTTTGTTGCTTACTCCGTCCAGATCCGGGTCATACAGGTAAGAGTGGTCGAAGATTCCGTCACCGGTTACCTTAAAGCCGTTGAAACCATTTTTGGCTACGGCCGTAATAGGCTCGGTAAAGGTGACTACGATGTACATACCGTCATCAGACACTTCCACCGTATCCATTTCGGGAGAGATGTCATCCAGGACCACTTCCTTGGCCTTGTCTCCAACGGTTGCGGCTGGTGTCCCCAACACTGATTCGAGCCCTGTTTCGTTTTCGTCAATCTTCAGGTAAACGGTCCGGTCGTTGTATGTTACACCGTTGACCGTCCCGGTAAAGGTGCCGTCATAGTTGAGATCTTTCGAAAGATTGAATGTGACCAGGGAAACATCGTCATCTTCATCGATCTCATGCGCTTTGACAGAGAAGGTAATACCGGTATCTATCTCATTGCTGCCGTCCTCAATGACCAAAGATACTCCCTCGGCATTAACATCATCAAGAATGGTATCAAACTCCACCTCGATTTCATCGGTGGCAATCGCATCAACTTCGGTCACACCGGGGTTGACATCTTCAGTAGCTTTGACACTGGTGACCGCGATATCTTCGCCATTGATAGTGGTCCAAGCAATAGCCTTGTTGCCTGCAGGATCCTCAACCCCTGCAAAAGAAACATAAAGTTGATCCCAGGCAGGGCTGCTCACGCCGTCAAGTGTTCCGTCGCTGAGGTCGATCAGAACATAAGTATTGTCGCGTCCGACCTCAATATCATCGCTGTCATCAAGTCCTTCATAGCCTTTGCCGCCGTTGAAGCTGACCATATAGTTGTCCGGGTCGGCAATTGAGCCGTCACCGCTGGTCGCCATTTCTTCGTTGAAGATAATGGCAATGGTCTTATCACTCTGGAAGTAGTAAACATCCTCGACTTCAGGCGAGGTTTCATCGGTGACTTCGACAGTGGTGCTATACTCGGCCATTTCATTTTCCAAAGGAGAAGTATCTTCGATACTATCAATCGTTATTGTATAATCACCACCGAGTAATTTACCCCATATGCCATCCTCATCTTCTTCCTGGGCTTTGAAAATCACCTCGTCAGTGTCTTCATCATATTCAAAATCATAGAGCTCCAGCTCATCGCCGTCTGCATTTTCCACTTTGTAGTTATCTTCATTTAGCGCCGACGCTTCGAAAGAGTCGTCACCGTCTACGGTATGATTGACTTCCTCGCTGAAGCTCACGGTAAACTCCGTATAGTCAGAGCCATCATCCGTCTCTACACTTTCCACTGTCGGACCGGCGTCATCCAACTCGACAGTGGCCGAGAGTTTGATGATCTCATCGTGGAGCTCGACATCCCAAGAGTCTGTGATCGGGTCATCCTCTTCGTCCAATTGTTCGATGTAGATGGTCACCTTACCGTCAGGAAGCGGATCTTCGGTAAAGTCGATTGTCCATTCACTCTCCCAGTCTTCCGGATCGCATTCCTCCAGATCAAACTCTCCCTCATAGCTGGATGAGGTATGGTAAATATTAATGTTGCCCATATCGTCCACTTTAACCGGCTTATTCCACTTGATTACTACTTCAGTTTGGTCAGCGGATAGCACCTCCGCCGTAATCGGGCTGGTATCAGGCACAACCTCAAAATCTTTGACAACATTTTGCAATTTATAGCCGGCGCCGTCTTCCATTGTTCCTTCTTCATTGAACTCAATAGTGTGCTTGCCGTCCGTGAGATCCGTGCCGAGCTCAAGCTCCACTTGGGGGAGGTTTTCGACCGGCACGACGTCTGCGACAACATAATCACCGTCGTCAATCACATAGTTATCCGGATCAAACATCCCAATTGGGTCACCATATCCTGATGAAGTGTCCGGATCCATGGTAATGGGTTCAGAGAAGGTGATCCTCATTCTCTCATACCCCAAAACCTCAACATTAGTTACCTCTGGGATGGCAGTGTCAGACACTGAGATATCGCCGATCTCAGTTTCAGGCATTTCCTTGCCATCGAGGTCTTTGACACCTTCGATTGTTAATGAAGCTGTGGTTGGGTTATCAAAGGCCGGGGCGACCGTGATAATCACCGTCTTGCCGTCTGTCAGAAGCACTGGGCCGTCGAGGACGTCGTCCCCTTCAAACTCCACGTCATGGACGACATCGATCTCATCGCCGTCATCTTCCACGGTATAGTTGTTATAATCCTCCGCACTGTCGACGTCAACCGGTTTATTGAAAGTTACAGCAAGTTGCGATATATTGATCGCACTGACTGATTCGACAGCCAAATCTTCCGGTGCTTTATATGCGACACTGTCCCTTACCGAATCCGGAACAACACTTGGCCCGCCGAGGGCGATCGTCTGACTGGCAGCCGTCATCTTCTCACCGACTCTGGCGGCAGCTTTCACTTCTTTAGTTGTACCCAGCAAAATCGGGGATTTGGTTTGTCCGGCCAGGGATGAGGCTACCAGCGAGTCAACCAGGTGCGCATCTTCCCCGTTGGCCACGTAAACCTTCTCGTATTGAAGGCTATCCGCAAACTGGGCCATGACTTTGTCGTTGGTTTCAAAACGGTCAAGGCCGGCAATCCGCGCGGCACCCGCAACCGCTCCGTCAGCAACCAGGGTCGGTCCGCCGAGCAAGTAGGCCGGAGCTTTGGCATAAGCCGTTTCTGCCTGCGGCAATTTTCCCGCCGGATCGGCAATCAAGATGGAATAATGATTGGCCGCTGCGTAAGATGCAACCGAAAGGGCATCCGGCAGGGCGCCGTAGCCAACCACAAACGAACCTTGCGGATTTGTCAGTTTGGCTGCGATTTGCGTGGCCGTATCCACCCGGTCGCTTCCTTTGATGGCAGTGGCAGTGATTCCGCTGCCATTCAGTTCAGCAACCACTGTTTGATCAATCGCACCCACGACATACGTTTTTTTAACTTTTAATTTCGCCAGCTCGATTTTAGTTTGGCCGTTTAGTTTGTTGCCTTCCGTTAGTAAAATGGGGGCATTTTCCTGACCGGCGAGCGGAGCCGCTGCCAGGGCATCCACTAAATGCTCATCTTCAGAAGGGGCAATTACAGCCGTTTCCGCACTGCTCCAACCCGCATCCGCAATGGCGATTGCCGTCTCAATCCGCGTCAGGCCGGCTAGCCTTGAACTACCGGCACTTGCCGTCGTTGTTGCAAAAACCTGGATGGGTGCGGTCGATAGCACCATACCGGCCAAAGCCAAAGCAGCAAATACCTTTTTTCTTTTGTTCATGTAATCTTTTCTCCTCTCAGTAACACTTTTTACCGCTGAACATCCTGTCTCTCGTAAACACTGAGCACCCTGTTTCCCTCGATCACATGTCTAATATCACCGCCTTTATGGGATGCTGAATCCTTAGAACATTGCGCCCCACTCATCTCGGGAAAAGTGGTTGCGTTTTAGCTCTATAGTGTTAGTGGTCACTTACTAACATTCTAAGTTAAGGTTAGTCTCTTTGTCAACTCTTTCCGCTTAGCTTGTCATAATTTTTTCACCACGGCTGGGGCAACATGCTGTGATGATGTCCAGGATTTGCTCCCTCATAAGCTCCGAGGTTAAATCGATCGTTTCCTCATCATAGTAAGGGGTAAAGGCTATCGTCAGGATTAAGGACATGATCAAATGAATCACGGCCTGAGAAGACTCTTCATCGATTCCGAATGCGCGCAAATTGCTCTTTAACTGACTGGAGGCATTTTCAAGCGGGTTATATTCCCCGCCCAAATCCGGCTGCAGCTGAGACTCGATAATAGCCATGCGCACCAGTTTCCGTTCCTTCTTCGCAAAAGCAATGAGCTCGTTAAAAAACTCCATCAGGGAATATGGCCACCGCCTTCCGGAGTTCAGGGCTTTTTTCGGAAACCATTCAAATTGGGTTAAGGGACTCACAACAGCTTGGAAGATATCCTGCTTATTGGCAAAGTAGCGAAATAGGGTCATTTCCGAGATTCCGGCCTCGCGGGCAATTTGCATGGTTGTCGTTCCGGAGTAGCCATGAAGGATAAACTGCTCCTTCGCCGTCGCAATCACATGCCGTACTCTTTCCTCTTTATTCCCTCTTTCCGTGTCACTTTTAATCATGAACTCCCCCTCCTGCCTCTGGCTTAAATAAGATAATGCATCAAGTATCATGTTTGTGACTACTAACTAACATTATAGAGGGAGTGTTGTCCGATTTCAAGTTAATATTTTCGCACAAGCTAAAAGCCGGAATGTGTTAACATCCCGGCCATTAAAGTCAGCTATTACTCAAACAAAAAATTAGCAATGTCTTAGGCCTAGGCAAAGACAGGCTCAAGCAAAATCGTCAACCCATCGAGAAGTTCAACCGAAATTTGATCCGGAGTTGAGTAGACAACCGGTTTCCCGTACTGGTTTTGTTTTAGCTTGAAAATCATTACCGTTTTATCATGCGGATTTACAACCCAATATTCCTTGACACCTGCTTTTTCATAAAGGCCCAATTTAATACTTAAATCTTTTTTGGCAGTAGCAGGAGAGATCACCTCAACCACCAGGTCCGGCGAGCCCATACAGCCCCGCTCATCCACCTTGGCGGGATCACATATCACTGCCAGATCAGGTTGTACGACCTGATTAATCAGGTGATCCGGCAGGTTGGGCTCAGTTAGCCTGACATCGAACGGAGCCATGTAGACTTTGCACTCTTTCCCGCTTAACCAGTTGGCGAATTGGCGAAACAATTCACCGAGAACCTCCTGATGCCGGGGAGAAGGAGCCGGGGTCATGTTATAGGCGACCCCATCAATGATTTCCCAACGCTCTGCTTCCGGCCAGGTAAGATAATCCGCGTAACTGTAACGGGTTTGGAACTCCTCGGAACGTGGCGGCATGGCAACTACTCCTTTGCAAAGTCCCCAAATATATTAACCAAAGAATTCATCCTTATTGTACCACAAATTGTCATTTGGCACTATTCTTCAAATACTGAAGGCCCCAGCTTGCGCTCCGGCCTGAGCCCCCTGAATCGCCTTATGAATCGCCTGCGTAACCGGCAAGGGCTTGGCGATCTCAGCCATCCGCTTGCGGGCATCGCGGCGTTCTTCTTTGTCAAAAAGCATCGGAGTCAGCCCGCTGGTATAAACGAGTACAATCAGCATGGTTTGACGCGGGTCGGGCGTTTCCCCCCGCAGCACGAGCGTACGGATATCGGAGATAAGCCCTTTTCTAGGCCGGTCATCCCGCATGGGATAGCGAATGGTTGGGAAAATCCCCAAGACCCGGTGTTCCTCACTGTGGATAATCCCTTTATCCACCAACTCCTCAAGCAGAGCCAGCTTCATGGGTTTGATGCGCCGCCCCAGCTTGCTGACCCAATAATCCCCCGCTCTTACCTTCTTCGAGGAATCAATAGACTGCAATATCTCGTCAAGCAGCGGCAGGCCCGTAAGTGTCCGGTCGAGCACCTCGAGGCGTTTAGGCTCGAGTGCAAGACGCTTGCGCAGCATAAGTTCCATGATTAAAGCTCCCGCTAAAAGATAAGGCAGTTTGTACGAGACCGTCCAGTTGAAGGTGCCTTTCTCATCGTTTAATGCCAAGAGAAGTATTTCTTCAGGCAGACTCAGCACCACGTTCATCACCGCCCTTCCTTTTCTTTCTTCTTTCTTCTTACTTTTTCTTCTTGCCCAGTATTCCTTCTAATCTTCCCTCTACGTTTCCCTCTGCTTCTATTCACTGTCCGAAGTACCTTGTTCCTCCCTCAGATCGTCAGCGGAGCGGGTTTCATCTCCTTCCCGCAGGCGTCCCGTCCGCCGCACGGCCTCGCGCAGCAGGAACTCGATATGGGCATTGACACTGCGAAACTCATCTCCCGCCCAGCGCTCCAACGCTTGGTAAAGCTTCGGATCAAGGCGCAAGGGAAACTGCTTTTTACTTGCCATCAGTACATCCACACCATTCGCATTCCCCACAAATTAGTATATTCTTACTCCTGACTCCTGTCTCCTGACCCCTGTCTCCTGTCTCCTGTCTCCTGTCTCCTGACTACTAACCCCTAGTACACTGTCCCCGTATTAATCACGGGCTGGGCTGAGCGGTCGGAGACAATCGCTACCAGCAGATTGTTAATCATAGCGGCTTTCCGTTCTTCATCCAGCTTGACCACATTTCCCTTTTCCAGACTTTCAATCGCCATTTGCACCATCCCCATGGCCCCATCCACAATGATTTGGCGGGCGGCTAAAATTGCATTGGCTTGCTGGCGCTGAAGCATCGCTCCGGCAATCTCCGTGGAATAAGCGAGATGCGTGAGCCTAGCCTCAGAAACTTCTACTCCTGCCAGGGCAAGGCGCTGCTGCAATTCCGAGGCCAGTTCCTTGGCGACTTCTTCCGCATTTCCACGCAGGGAATAACCTTCCTGCTCAAACAGATCATAGGGGTACTTGCTCGCCACATGGCGAAGCGCGGTCTCGCTTTGAATTTCAACGAACTGCTCATATTTATCCACATCGAAAATCGCCTTGGCTGTATCCACCACTTTAAATACCACCACCGCCGCAATCTCAATCGGATTTCCTTCAACATCGTTTACTTTCAAGGTCTTGCTGTTAAAGTTGCGCACCCGGAGCGATACCCCTTTGCGCGTAGAAAAAGGCACCGTCAGCCACATCCCCGGTTCACGCAGGGTGCCGATATAGCTCCCGAAAAAAACCACCACAAACGCTTTATTGGGCTGCACCACTTTGATCCCGGTCAGAAGAATGAACCCCAGTACCAAGGGCAGTATGCCCCATAAGTTAAGTTTAAGCAGAAGCAGCGTGCCCGAGACAAAGAAGGCAAGCACAAGGATTAAAGCAAGAAAACCGTTTACAGCCCATGCTTTTTGCTCTTTCATAGATAGTAAACCCTCCTTATTTTTGATGAAAAAATATGATGCAAATTAGAAGCCGACTTTTAATACACTTTTGATATTTATATGATATCATTGTTATATCATAATGTAAACAGAAAAACCCGGGTAATTAATCATCCCGAGTTATATATGCAAATTCGTATTTATTTTTATTTAGCATGAGTGGTTACTTAAATAATTCCGCAGGTTCTTCCACATCAGGACAAGTTCTGTAAAGCTCCAAGGGGTCTAAATCTAAGCATTCTGACTCATTATAATTGCCTTTCAAGTCCCAGGCCAAGGTGTTATTTAGAACCCTACATGTTTTTAAGAACTTTTCCTTATCTCTAAGGGGTCCAAAAACACCTTTACCTATCAATTCTTTGGCATCAAATAACTTAACACGCCCATCATCAAAGTAAACATAAACCTGATAATCCTCAGTAGGGATAACCTGGATAACCTCAGGATAATATTCCATACTTTTTTCACCCCTATACAAGTGGCGCAATTTTATTTAATGGTTCTAATGCTCTTGCTAATTCCCAGTTCTGCATAAGCTCATCTCGGTGGATTTCAGTCCATGCCAGAACAAGCCTCAGCTGTCGTTTTGGCAGTCCACCTTCGAGCACTCTACCATGAATAATATCAATTAAAACATGGTTTCCGTTATACTCTGCATGGAAATGCGGCGGAACATGATCCTTCCAATTCATAGTAATTCTTATTCCGTAAAACAAACTTATCTCCGGCATCGCCCCACCCCCAGATTGTTTTGCATACATATTATACCATTGGCGATGCGTGGAGTCACGTAAGAAAATCCTCACAGGGATTAAAACTCGCTGCTACATGGATTTTAGGCAAAGTCTTCCTGAATCGCTTCTTGACATGATTTTGGGGGAAATTTCTGGATGACGTATTCTTTACCTGTGAATACGAATCGCAGAAGGCTCTCTTAACAAACGCAATGCTATTCTAGCCCAAACAGTTCGTCTCTTGTTTCCAGGAAAAATGAAATTTGGTATAAACCGATCACCGCTAAATTTCATCCGTTATTAGACTCCTAATCCAGTTAAGGCTTCGATGACAACAATCTAGCTTAATCATCATCTCTAAAGGATTATTTCCGTCCGGACTCCTTTTAATAAGGTAATTTATCCTTTTAATACACAATTCGTGCAGAACTATGAGCTTTAACTATTTCTATAAGACTCTCGGCTATATCCGGCCGTGACAGCCATACATAATCTACATGCCGTCCGTTTTCGGCCAGCCACCCCTCGATTGTCCAAGGATTTCTGATAATTTCTATCCCTTGCCGTTCTAATATTTCAGCAGCAGAATCATCCGCTTTGCCATCAAAGGGTGCAAATACGACATGCCATCCCGCCTCGGCCAATTGGTGTATATATCGGCTCACGGTAATGCCGACGGCGTAGCGGTCCGAATGCGGTACTGATAGGTCAACGATCAGCACTACCGGCCCCTTATCTCTTTCCTTGCGCAACTGGAACTCATCATCTGTGACCGTAGGATGTTTAGGCAAGGTATCTGCAAAGCGCTTGACGAACTTCGCATGGTTACGCTCAGAAAGTTGATCACGCATCTCTGCCCCATAGGAAGCGCTTCCTAAGTGCACAACTTTACTCCTCGGTTCGCAGATTACTTTTAATCCCTGTGCCTGAACCCGAAAAGCAAAATCAAATTCCTCATAGAAAGCCGGCGCATACACCGGATCAAATCCGCCCAAGTCTACGAAAATTTTTTTGGATACGAAAAAACAAGCACCCGTTACACAGTCCACTATCCGCCTATAAGTATAAGCTCCGTTACGCGGATCCCCGCCGCGGCCGATCGGATACCCCCAGCCATTTTGCAGGATGCGCCAGCCGGAATCCTGAATGCTTCCATCCGGGTTCAGCAGCATGCTTCCAATAACTGCTGCCTTGGAAGTTTCCTCAAAGGCCTCGACTAAAGATCTCAACCACCCTTTCGTGACCATGGTATCACTATTTAAGAAACACAAATAACGGCCTCGTGCCCTACCGGCTCCGCGGTTACACGTCAAAAGAAACCCAAGATTTTCACGGTTGAAAAGCTTAACCAGTCCGCCGCTGTCTGGAATAGCATGAGTAACCGGTTCTGAAGGACAGTCATCAACCAAGATAACCTCTAAGGCCGGCTCGGTTTCTATAAAGGCTGCGAGTGAACGCAAGCAATTATGCAGATCATCGAGCCCGCGATATACGGGTATAATGACTGATACGACCGGCTCATCGACATAGGGAAAGGAGATTGGCTGCCCCCGGAACTCGTCTAATAAACTATCCTTATACCCATGACCCTCGAAAAGCGGGCCAGCATTTTTATATGCAAATTCTAGTAATCGATTTTTGGCGGCTGGGGACAATGGTAAGCGCAAGTAAATGGTGCGCCCCCAACGCTTAACATGGGGGCGCATGCTGTCTGCAATAGTGCCCAAAGCCCATTCACCACGTAGGATTCGAGAGGCGAACCGCAATGCCTGTGTTAGTTTCCAGGAACGAGACTGACTCAACTTCATTTGTTCAGCCATTTTATTCACAACGCTCCATGAAGCATCCATTTAGCATATCTAAACGGTTAGCGGGAAGAGTTACAGGATCATAATTCATTGTTTTTTTCAGCTGAACAATGAACTCACAGCCTACCGTTGGGAAGAATGACTGAACTAATATATTTTTTAAAAACCCAAGCACGCGTATATCTTCCAGGATAAGCCGAAATGAGGAAGGCGTGAAACACCAGTTATGAACGTCAAAATATTCATTAATAGCCAGCGCTTTTTCGAACATGAACTTAGCCTCATCTCTGCTATGAATCAATGTAAATATTCCCTGATGTCCGCTGCCCCATGAGACTGTATCGCCCTTACGGACTATCATCGAAAAATGATCCCATATTGCCCCAGGAGTATGCCTTTTCCGCTGCTCCAGATGAGCTTGTATCACATCTCCGGGCGTACTGACCGAACGAAAAATGTCGAAACAATATCTATGATCCGGAATGGCAAGCGCTAGAATACCTCCAGGTTTCAGCATCTGCTCACATTGCTGAAGGAATGCGATTAAATCAGGGGTGTGTTCGATCACATGAGACGCAATAATCCAATCATAGTAATCTGTCTTTCCGGTTAGCTCGTTCAACGGTTCTCCGGACCAAACATAATCAACATCCTCTATATTTTCAATTTCGACCTCTTGCCTTTTATATTTCTCCCGCAAGGTTTCCGCATCGGCATGATCAATAACTTCCACCCGAAAACCGGCTTTCTTGGAGACAACAGGGGAGTAAGATGCCCCGATTTCCAACCCGATACCTGTCAAATTCAGACCATATAGAAGCTTTTCGTTTCGTGTCCGATTTGGATTCGGTGCGTTTGGATTCGGCGCGTTTTGAGTTAACTGTGAAAACAATTCGGCTGCTGCTTTATGACTTTCATCAGCCTTAGACAATAGATTGCGGATGGAAACAGCCCAGTTCGATGCCGAATGAGCAAGCATTCTTTGGGTCCAAACCTCTTTATGGACATTCCGTCCGAGCCTTAGTCTAAGATCCCGGTCCGAAATCAGCCGCTCAAGGCAATCCTCCCATTCCTCTGCTGTTCCGGCCAGCAAGCCGTTTTCCATATGTTTGACCGTATCTTGATAGACCGGCATAGCCGAGAATATCCCCGGAATTCCTTGCACTCCATAATCTAAAAATTTGATATCGGATTTAGATCTTGTAAAAACCGAGTCAATTAACGGTGCAATTCCAAAATCCCAGCGTAAATTCTTCTGCGTCCAATCAGTGAACTTGTCATAAGAAACCATGTTTGACGGAACTTGTTTAATTCTAACGGGGAGATCCCGAAAAACAGTTTCGATGATCTTATGGTCGCCGACACCAACAATTTCAAAACTAACGTGGTTTTTGTGCCGCGCTAAAACACGGCGCAGCGGGCCCACAATAGAGATTAAGTCCTCTAAATGGGTTAGAGTACCCATATAGCCGAAAACCAATCGGTCCACGGGAGCTGGTTCACGGAATTCCCTTGAAGGTTCAAACAAGCGCTCATCCAAGGCATTAGGGACGATTTCGATATTATAGTTAAGGCGGTTCAACCGGTTCGCAAGATTTTGGGTCGAAGTAATCAGTCCATCAGCCGATTTGATCATCCAGCGCAGCCACATTTTTTGTTGCATCGTTGGTGAGCTGCTCTCACCGGACTCAGAATTCAGACTAAGGAGATCATCATCAATCTCGAATATAACCCGAATATTTTTCTGACGCAGCCGTTCTAACAAAGCACCGTGTTGCTCCAAATTACCGGAATAATCCCAGAAGCGCTCGATGATTACAACATCCACAGGATCGTTGGGCATTTCCAAACCGGAACTTAATACGATATCTGACTGCAAAGCAGGGTGAGATAGCGGCCGTAAAAGGCGGATTTCACCACAACCATGCGGCAGGCCACCAAAAGAACTCTCATAGAGTACATGCACACGAAGAGCACGATGACTCATTGATACTTACTCCTATCCTTCAAGCTTAATTCACTTCAGTAAATAGATAAGCCAGCATTCGGTATACCGGCAAGATGGGGGAATGCTTGAGAATGTCAAAGGCAGCCAGGCGCATTCGTTGTCTTAATTCAGGATTTTCAATCAAGCGGGCCACCGCGGAAAAGATTTGATCTTCCTGCTGAGTATCAATGAGCAGCCCGGTATGCTCATTCTCGACGATTTCAGTTAAGCCGCCGTTTAAAGGCCCTACCACGACTGCGCCGCAAGCCATGGACTCCATGGCTGTCAGCCCCATAGCCTGGAAGACGGAGCAGTCAACAAATATATCCGATTCGATCAATACATCTTTTACCTGTTCTGCGGTTAATTCACCCAGACATTGATGTTCGAAAGCACGCTCCAGTACCAGAAAATTATGATCATGGCACCGAACCCCGAAGATAGAAATTTCAATCCGGTTCTGGAATTGCTGCTTGAGCCGCCGCAACACCCGCAGGGTCATCTCCGGGGCCCGTCTGGGCGTACTTGGTCTGACCATGGCCGCAATCCGTACGGGATAAAGGCTGCCACGATAGTCCGCTGCAGGATGATAAGCCTTAATATCAAAGCTCGGGCCGATTATCTCAGGCATTAAGCCCAGCCTTTCTTGCATAACCGAAAAGTTCCAGCGGGTTTTGGTGAATAGCCGAATGTCTGGGATAGCCGTATAACTCAACCAAGCCTTCTCATATTCGGGCGAACCCTCCGGAAAAAAATCAGGCTCGAAATCCTGAATGTAATAACCCAGCCGGGGCCGTTGTTCCCGCGCCAGCAACGGTTGCAGCCAAAATACCGTAAGATAAAGGGTGGCAATCACGGCATCAAAATGAGGCGCAAACTCCAGCAGTTCCTCAGGCGTATGCAAATATAAGACAGGAACTTTCAAATCTGGGTGATGCTCTTCAAAGAGATCACGATTCCCGGCTAAGTTCGCTATCCAGGCATCGACACCGCACGCGCGCATCGCAGCACATTCCAGCAGCACGATATTCCCGCCTCCGCCTGCAGTTCCGGCCGGCAAGAGAAATAGAACCCTCTTCCCTTCAAAACGGTTGGATATTTCATCCCGTAACCGTTTTAGGCGGGGGATCTGCTCGCACCGCTTACGGATATACTCCAGCGCCGGGTGATCACGAGTCATCTTGAGTTGAGTATCAATGCGCTTTTGTCCATGTTTGGCAGCCAGCGCATCCCCCGAAAGATTTGCCAGCTCTTTACGGAGTTCATGAGAGTAGCTTTTAGACTGGGCATGATATACATAACAGTCATCCGCTACGGCCAATTGCCAATTCCTCTGGAAAGCGCGCAGGCAGTAATCGTTTTCCTCACCATAACCACGGGCGAAAGTCATCTCGTCAAACAACCCGATATCCTTAATAACTCCCCGCTTGATCAATAGGCAAAAACCGTTGAGAAAGCCTACGCGGGGGAAAATACAATTTGAGACGCTTGCGACCTCATTCGAGAAATCCTTAACACTCCAACCATCCGGGAGGGAGTTATCCGCCCAATCGCCCTGAGCATTAAAAATCTCTGGTACGGACTGCCAAGAAGCTGTATTACTTAAGGGACCGACCAGCCCAATGCGCTCATCGGACAAAGCACACCGAACCAAGCGGTCCAGCCATCTTGGTGGAACGATCGTATCGCTATTCAGCAAGACCACCATTTCAGCACTCGAGTGGCGGAGGCCGGTATTGGCTGCCCTGGTATAGCCTATAGCCTTTTCATTTCTGATCAGCAGGGCAGGCTGCCCTACGACAAAGTTTTCCAGAAACTCCTTGGTTTCATTATCACTTCCGTCATCGATAATAATCAGCCGGTATGGGGGGAAGGTATGGGCCACTACGGATTCAAGGCAGCGTTTCACATCCTCTAAAGCGTTATGCACACAAACAATCAGATCAACGTTCACCTGATGGTTAGGAAGTTCATTCGAATGATGTTTATGAGATCCTGCGCTCCTTTGAGGAAAATTTGGGTTCAAGCGGGACTTCCCGGATTCTTTAGTTGGCGTGCAGCGAAAACGGCGCCTAAGTCCTTCAAGTCCTTCTTGCCGAAAGATCACCACTGCTTTGGCTGCCGCAGGTTTAACTCCCCCCGCCTGGCGGATTTTCCGGGGCACAGCCCGGGAAACCCGTAAAACCCTCCTGATCTGAAGCCCTCCCCACCTTAGAGGCGCAGTTAATTTCCAACTGCGGGAAGAGAGCAAAGCATTAAGTATCCGCTCCCGCTCAGCTGCGATTCGATTGAGGCCGGCGATCTGCCGGTCCCGCTCACCCACCGCCTGGTTGAAGCCGGCAATCTGGGCATCCCGCTCTGCTACTGCCTGGCTGAAGCCGGCGATCCAGGCATCCCGCTCGGCCACTGCCTGGCTGAAACCGGCGATCTGGGCATCCCGGTCTGTTAAAGCCTGGCTGAGGCTGATTAAGCCAGAATCTAAACGGCCTAACCACCGCCAAATGTCAGACAGGGCTTGCCCGGTGACAAGGGATTGAAGCCGTGCTTCCATATCGATCCAACTTGAAACTTCGGCTTCTGTTGTAAAGAGTTGCACAACCCTGCAAAGCACCTGAACCACTTCAGAGACACTTTTGATTGAATTTCCCGGTGCAAGGCCCACCGTAAGGGAATATAGGACTCCTCGGGTGATAACCCAGCCGAGAGGGATATCACGGTCTGTCCGCCATTCATCGTCGATAAAGACGAACCCCTGACCGGTTTCAATTAAATTGAAAGGAGTGCAATCTAAATATTTTCCTGAAATAACCCAGTTTTTTAAATTATAACGTTCATCTTCCCCAATTCCATGCGGCTTGTGCGCTCCTTCAGAGCGCGCAAATTGAAACAAATAGCTAACCCAGGGGCGCAGCTCAGCAACCACTTGATCCAGGGTACCTTTGTTGGCCCGGACCGCCAGCAAGCGCCAAAGCAGCAGCCGCCCGGAATAATAGGTGGATACGGTTGGGACATTTAAGATATTCAAACCGTCTTGCAATTGGCGCTGACGAGGCCTTTCCGGAAAAACCGGTTCTTTTACAATCCGGATCACATCATCTGACCGATAAAAGCTCGTTACGGCTGAAAATTCCGGAACCCTGTTTACGGCGAAGGTCATCGCCAGCCTGCCCGCACTATACGGATGAGCATCCGGAAACGTCGCTACGACCAAAAAGGAGTTGGCAAACTCCGCCAATAGTCCGTTCGCGCTCAACGTAGAAAATACAAGGGCTTCATCAAAAAGCCGGTACGGCGATCCCGAATAATCCCGGGCATGCGACCTAATAATCAATTCCACCGCATTGAATTGTGGATCTTTTAAGGCATCGTCGGAAAGAACAACCGAAGGAAGCTTATAATCCGGGAAAGGGTAATAAAAATAACACGGTCTAAGACCGGAGCCTATAAGCTTCTGGATCAATTCCCTGCGCCCGAAAGTGCGAGGAGCTTTTGCGCCATAAAGATCCTGGATGCCAAGAAAGGGTACATTCAAATGGTCTTCACTGCAGCCGTTAAAGTATTTTAGGCCAAGCTTATTTTCAATGGCAATGACAAGCTTACCGTCTTGCGCCAAGAAGCGGGTCACGGTGCGTAAATAATGGTCTACCGGTTCGATAGCGTCTGAAAAAACCGGTGCGTATTCAAGCACCCCGGCCAGTAAAACCCAATCAAAGCGCGCCTCCGTTTCAAAGCGCAGCAGGTCATCCACCACTACCTGAACGTTTGCCAGGTCACGGCAACGTTCGGCGGCAATGCGGGCGCGGGCGATACTCCCTTCGACGGCCATAACGTCTGCCCCGATTTCCCCCAAATAACGTGTAAGCGCCCCACAGCCGCATCCCAATTCCAGGACCCTTTCGCCCGGCTTGATTCCGAGCGGCCTGATCAGGCAGTGGCGGGATCGGCTGAGATGGTATTCCGACGGCCAATCCGTAATCCCTTTGCTTAACTCGGGTGAGAAAGTACTTCGGTCTTGGGCATTGCGGATAATGCTAAAGAGGCGTTCTTCAACTTCGGTCCCGTCGGAATAAGCGAATGGCTCCACTTCGCTCCGGCGAAAAAGATATAGTTCTTCATCCCAAATATATGTCATTACGCTAAATGTCACCTCAACCAATCTCTCAAACTAACCGCTATTTTTGTATAAGATAATAAACACTGCCTCGATCTTCAGGCCTCTCGTTTCCTTCAAGCTCATTAAAATGGAAATCGATGATTTTCCAGGGAAGCCTTCTGATCATCGCATCAAAAGACTGTCTGCTGAACCTATTCCCCCATGTCCATCCCGGTGCGGGGGACTCGAAGTAATTTTCATCATCTGTTGCCAGGGTGACTGCACTTTGCACAATTAAGAATTTCTTGGCCATCCGGTAAGATAAGTCCAAGATTTGCAAAGGATTTTCGACATGGTAAAGCCCCCCCACGTTGGCTACAATATCTGTCGGCTCAAATCTTGAACTAGGCGTTATTTCTTCTTTCCTGAATTCTACCTGTTTGAGATTTAGCCGCTCGGCAATTAGTTTAGCCTTACTGAAGTATCCATCTCTGTCATTATCGATTCCGATACTTCTATGGCATCCAAGCCATGCCGCTGTCATCGCATAAAAACCGTCTGCACAAAATAGTTCCGTAAAAGAAACCGGATCAGAGACACTGCTTTTTGACTTGGCGATAGCATAGGCAATATAGGCAAGCAGAATCGGTTCTTTAGCTTTCTGGTTCAGCTCATAGATACCCGGCAATTGCTCATTATCCACGCCAAATAGCGAATATTTGTGATATAGCGGACCTAAATCATCAAGAAAATTCTTCTTGCTTTTTCTCATTAACTGCAACAATTAAGCACACCTTCCCGCTCCGGCTCAATCTCTACCTCCATTGAGAAATCCGCCAGGCCAATCGCCTTAGATATACGATTATCCACGAGCACACAAACTGCATCGTAACGCCGGTCGAGGGGTATGATTTCGCCGTCCTGATCCTTGGCCACCCCAAAAGAAAGCAGGTATTCGCCACTTCCCAGATGCTGATCACGCAAGGTAAACCTGACTTTATATTCGTCCCCTCGGTCAGCCGGTAAATGCAGTGGTCCATGGGCAAAATCACGCGAATTCGAACCATATACGGTAATACCATCAGGAGTTTTTACGATGAGTCCATAGATGGGGAACTCTACCCGGCAATGAAACTTGACCCAGATGGTAACAATAACCGGGTGCCCAGTTTCAATACGGTTGGTATGTAAGCGGCCGCCTGAAGTAACACAGAAATCAACTATTTCTGCCTCGCCGTTTCCCCACCGGTATTCATAAGGATTGTATCCGGCTCTGGTTTCAAATTGATCTTTTTCACTCCGGTAAGCGCCTAATGTATCATTGGCAATACTTTGAGCGCCACTAAATAGCTTATTATTTTCCATCCGGATATCTAAGGGAGGCTTTTTTTCACCATCCACGCCGAATAGCATATCCATGTATAAATTAACGACTTCACGTGCCTGTCCTATTTTAATAATCTGTCCATGATCGAGAACGATGGCCTTGTCACAATGTCGAACCACCTGTTCAGTTGAGTGGGTTACAAACAAAATCGTCGTTCCTCGCTGAACAAGCTCGTCAAAGCGGCGGAAGCATTTTGCCTGAAATTTGGCATCTCCTACGGCTAATGCCTCATCCACGATGAGAATATCCGGGTCTATACAGGCGGAAACTGCAAAAGCCAAGCGCACGTACATCCCGCTCGAGTACATCTTAACCGGTTGGTCGATAAATTCCCCGATGTCCGCGAAAGTGACAATTTCCTCAAAACGGGCATCCATTTCCTCTTTGCTTAAACCTAAAACTGCGCCGTTCATATATACATTCTCACGCCCCGTGAACTCAGGGTTAAAACCTGATCCAAGTTCCAACAGGGCTGCAACCCGGCCGTTAGTTTCCACAGTACCGCCGGTCGGGGTCAGCGTACCGCAGATGATCTGCAGCAGGGTGGATTTGCCCGAGCCATTTCGGCCAATAATGCCTACTGTTTCTCCTTTTTCGACCTCAAATGAGACATCACGAAGCGCCCAAAACTCATGAAAATAACTCTTCGGCTGGCCGCCCAAAAAGTGCTTGATACGCGGAATAAGCGACTGCTTAAGCCGGTCCTGCGGCCGGTCATAAATTGTATAACATTTGGAAAGGCTGCTAACCCGGATGGCAATATCTTTAGAGGACATCCGCGAACCCCTTTCGTGTTTTCTGGAACCACCAAAAACCAGCGGCGGCTATAGCCAGGCCCGCCAACAAAGCCAGACTTAAGGATGTCCAGTCGGGGAAGTTTCCTAAGATCAAAACCTTGCGGCTTTCTTCGATAATGAGCGTCAGCGGGTTTAACTGCAGCCAAACCCGGTATTTCTGCGGCAACGCCGACACCGGATAGAACACGGGGGATAAGAACATGAGAATTGTTGTAAATAAACCCGTAAGCTGACCAATGTCGCGCACGTAAACCCCCAGAGACGCCAGAAACCAGCCGAAACCTATACTGGCAAAAACAAGGGGCAGCAGCACCAGCGGAAAAAGCACACTGGTCCAAGGAAATGACTGTTTAATAATCAGCTGAGCCAGGAGCAAAACTGTCATACTCACCAAGCTATAAAAGATCGCCGATCCCAGGGCCGTCCACGGGAGTATTTCGAGCGGAAAAACCACCTTTTTTACATAATTGACATTTGCAATGATCAATCCCGGTGCCCGGTTCACGATATCAGCAAACAGAGTATGTACGATGATCCCTACAAAAAGAATAATGGCAAATTCGCCCTTACTTTCTTCCCCGCCCGCACCCCATCGAGCTTTGAACACTACGGAAAAAACAAAGGTGTAAACGACAAGCATCAGCAAAGGGTTAAAAAAAGACCAGGCTAGACCCATGACCGAGCCGCGGTAGCGGCCCAGTATTTCACGCCGGGTCATTTGCAAAATAAGCTCGCGGTTACGCCAGAAGCTTTGAAACATCGCTGCGGGTGTAGCGGAATAAACCATTCTGGAATTCATAGAAACGCCCCTGTTAACGCTTTTACCACTTTATTCTTTACTTTCCGGGTCGAGTTTAAACCCCTTGAAAATCAAAAAAGAGCAACCCAAGTCTTTGGATTGCCCTTCTTTGTTTTCCTATACTTTTCAGCTTCCATTGAGATTTATCAACGCTACCTTTAAGCCTTCCACCGTGATCTTTTCCAAGATTAGAATCACCTGATATACATGTTTAATCCTTACGCCTTCAGTGAAATAGCCCTGCTCCGTTTCCCGCTTCCCAGCGTCTGACGCACCGGCTCCGAGAGCGCCCGACCGTATTGGATAAAGGCCGTAAGTATCCCGGCCCGCTCCGTATTTCCGACCAGGACAAATCCCTTCAAGAGCTCTCCCTGCCAGACCAAGCGCTGGTAGTTTGGGCGGCCCCAAGCGTCACGCAGGCGCAGCTCCTCAACCCGCCAAGCAGGCGAGGTAGGCGAGGTGGGCAAGATGGGCGAGGCGGGCGAACTCGGATTAAGGTCGTTCTCGCTCACGGGAGATTTCGGCGGCCGGACGATCCCAGCGGAAATCGTGCGCAGGCCAAAGAAGTCGACCGAATTCATGCCCATGGCTCCGGGATAGGTTAGATGAAGTCCGGCCATATTGGCACCGGCGATCCGTCCCTGCATGGTGGCATTGGGCCAGATCGGGTTCAGGCGCTGGGTTTGATGAAGGCGGTCCCAGGCTTCAGCCACATCTCCGGCCGCATACACATCCGGGAGATTGGTTTCCAGGCGTTCATTGACCAGGATGCCCTGACGGGTCGCCAAACCGGAATCTAAGAAGGGCTGGATGTTGGGGCGCACCCCTTTGCCCACAATCACGAGATCAGCGGGCAAAAGTTTCCCGTTACGCAAGCGTACAGCTTCTATCCGGCTGCCCCCTTTTATTTCATTCTCTGCAATTAAGTTCTCCCAAATTTTCTCTCCTGACTCCTGCTCCGTTCGGCCGAAGAATTTGTCTTGAGTTTGGCCGAACGGCGAAAGTCTCCACCGGAGACTTTCGTTCCTGAATCCTGACTCCTGAATTTCCGCTACATCCTGATGAAGCACAATCTCCAGGCCATGCCTCTCCAAATGCTCCTGTATCAGTTTGGCTGCTTCCTCATTCAGCATCTGGGACAGAATCTGACCCGAAGACACGATCAGACTGACCTTAAGCCCCTGCTTAAGCAGAGCATAGGCAGATTTGAGGCTGACCAGGCCGCCGCCGATGATGACAGCCCGCCGCCCGGGAGCCAATCTGGCTTTGATCCGCTGCGCATCCTCCAAATTCCTCAGGGTAAAGACTCCGGGAAGCGTGGAACCGGGAACATCGAGGGGGACTGCCGAAGCCCCGGTGGCAATCAGACATTTGTCATATGGAACTCGCTCGCCTGCAGCGGTTAAAATGACCCGCTCCGTAGGGTCAAGCCCTGTCACTGTGCAGCCATAGCGAATATTAAGGTGAAGTGCCTCCAGGGTCTCAGCCGAGCGCAAGAACAGTCCCTCTTCCGGGATGTCCCCGGCCAAATAATAGGTTGTCAGGCAGCGGGAATAGGACGGGTAAGAATCCGCCGTCAGAACGGTAATCTCAGCGCCGGAATCCTGCTCCCGGATTGCTTCGGCGGCGAAAAGGCCTGCGGCACTGTTTCCCACCACAATATATTTCACCAGCGACTCCCCCTATCCTTAGTTCCTTAGTTCCTTAGTTCCTTAGTTCCTTAGTTCTTTTATGACATCTAAAACAGTACCCGGCTCTAGCCCTTAATTTGTTAGCCCCAGTGCCTGGCGTTTCGCGCGGATATCCGCGATCAAGCCCTGGGCTGCCTGGACGGGATCAGTCTCGACGTAGAATTTTCCGCCAATCACGCCGGTAAGCCCGTCAGTGAGAAGTTCGGTCACTTGTTTACTCCCTAACACCGGAGGAACTACCCCAAGGTGAGTGGTGATGCCCATGGCTACGGCCCAGGTTCCGATGCTCAAGGCCTTTTCGTGCTGGGGTTCAGGGGCGCTGGCTGCGACAGGAAGCGCAGACGTGTCTGCGCCAAGATAAGCGGCAATGGCCGTGACCAAGTCCCCAATGCGGGAATTGTCGACACAGCTTCCCATATGGAGAACCGGCGGCAACGGCGCTCCCAGGCCGGCAGCCTGCCCGACAGCGCTGAGAACCGCTTTCAGGGTTGGCCCCGCATATTGCCCGGTGCCTTCCGAGTTCATGAGCCCGGCTTTGGCCAAGGCGTGAGCCGAACAGCCTGTGGCCACGACCAGGACATTATTCTTTAACAGTTCCTTAACCATTTCCACATGGAAAATATCCTGCGTCACCTTCACATTATTGCAGCCGACTGTTGCCACCACTCCGAGAATGTTGCCGTTGGCGATATTGTCCACGAGCGGCTTTAAGGGCTGCTCCGCATCAAGCTGGGCCAGCGCGCCGGTGATCGCTTCCACACTGAAGCCTGCCATAATCGTGCTCCGGTGATCCGGAATCCGGACTTTGCGCGGGTCGCGCTTGGCATACGCTGCGATTGCTTTGCGCACGATTTCCTGCGCCGCCTCATCAGCCCGCTCCAGCGAGAAGGGAATGTGAGTCGCCCCCGGGATTTTGACAATAGGCATGGTTGTAATCAATTCCGTATGATAACAGGAAGCGACTTGGGCCAGAGACGGCATGATGCACTGCACATCCACCACCATCGCATCCACCGCCCCGGTCACTAAGGCCAGCTCCTGCGCCAGGTAATTGGTAGCCAGCGGAACCCCTTGGCGCATCAGGACTTCATTCCCCGTGCAGCAGACTCCGGCTACCTGAATCCCCTTGGCCCCGACAGCCTCAGCCTCCCCTGCCAAAGCCTTGGCCCAGTGGACGATTTTCTCCGAAAGCAAAGGAACGTGTCCGTGGACAATCAGGTTCACATAATCGGCTTTCAATACCCCTAAATTAGCCTCCGTCACCACCGGGGCCGGAGTGCCGAATAAAATGTCCTGCATATCCGTAGCCAGCTTAAGGCCCGCATACCCGTCAACCAATCCCTGTTTGGCGGCAGCCAGCAGAAGATTGACCGGGTCGGCATCCATACCCATGGTCGTTTGGTGCAGTGCTTCCCGGATTTCCCGGTCCGGGTTGCGCGGGAGAATACCCAGGCTTTCCCAGACAGCCAGGCGTTCCTTGGGAGCATGGGCCGTCAGCCATTGCATTGGCTTACGGCTGTGGTTTCCCATATCGGCATACGCTACCTTTACCACTTCCAAGGCCAAGGCATTCAAATCCTCGCCCGTTGCATCCAGGCCCAGCCCGGATGCGATGGCGCGCAGTTTATGTTCATCCGCAATCGGATAGTTAATCTTCCCTTGGGCGGCAAGCTCCAAGGCCTCCACTGCATCATAGGCGTGGTCGACATGGGCTGAGGCCCCGGCAGCGACCTGGCGCAGCAGGTTGCGCGCCACAATCACATCGGCGGTTGCCCCACAGATTCCCCTGCTCGGCCCTTGCCCAAAGGGATCAATCCGGCACGGCCCCTGAATACAATGGCGGCAGCAAATGCCCAGGCTGCCGAAGCCGCATTGCGGCTGCTGCGCTTCATAACGGTCCCACACCGTTTCAATGCCGTCGGCGGCAGCCTTTTTCAGCATATCTAAAGCTGCCGGATCAATGCTCTGTGTTTTAAGCATGAGAATTCCCCTCCTTCACCTGTTCAACCCAGGAACGGCGGCCTGCCGCTGCAAAGCGGTCGACCTCCACCCATTGCAAAGCCTTGGTCGGGCAAGCTGCGACACAAGCCGGATTATAATCCAATTCCCGGCAGCGGTCGCATTTTAGCGCTTGGTGGGCCGGACTTTCGCCAATCGCCCCAAAGGGACAGACCATGACACACATCCAGCAGCCCACACATTTTTCCGCATTCACTTGGACCAGCCCGGTGGCAGGCTCACGGTGCATCGCTCCGGCCATGCAGGCGTGAACACAAGGCATATCCGAGCACTGGCGGCACTGCAGCGGAAAGTTTACGGTCCCATCCGTTTCCACGAAGACGCGTTTGCGGGGGCTCTGAGCTTCCAGTACAGCGCCAAACAGCGTCTTGCTCTGCGAATGGGCCACAGCGCAGGCCACCTCGCAGCTTTTGCAGCCCACACAATTCTCCGAGCGTACGAGCAGTTGTTTCACGTTCTCCCTCCTCTTTCAGCGTAAGTGTAAATAAACAAAATCAGCTGATCCTATAATATTACAAGATTCAGAAAAATACTGTCGGCTTTCCGACAGTACTCAAATTATAAGCTAACAATAGATTAGCCCCAGAGTGATGTTAAGGATTTAGTTTCTCCCGTAACCGATCTAGGTTCAGAATGACCACCTGCCCCCGCTGGAGGGCCAGAATGCCTTGGCGCTCCCAATGGCGCAAAATCTCATTCACGGTCTGGCGGGTAGTTCCGCTAAGAGAGGCTAATTCTTCGTGTGTAAGCCGAACGCAATAATTATCGCCAGAGGAAGAGCGCTGGGCCATTCGCAAAAAGACGCGCGCCAGGCGAGGTGCAGCTTCGCGGAAGGCCAAATCAACAATGAGATCGTTAGTAATCCGTAAAATTTGCCCCAGAACGCGAATTAGCCGCCGCGCTAATTCCGGAGATTCTTCCATCATCCAGCGAAATTCCGCCATGCTGATATAAAGCACTTCGGTTTCTTCCAGAGCGGTGGCCAAAGCCAAGGAGTGCTCGCTGTATACTTGGCCGGCTGCAAGGATCGCCACCGTAAACTCTTTCCCGTCTTCTGAATAATAGGAGATTTTTACTTTACCTGAGCAAACAAAGAAGATCACATCCGGACAGGATGCAGGAAATTGTAAAAGCTGACGCTTAGCGAAACGCTCACGTATAAACCTTGGTTTCCAGGATTCGAGCAGAGGATCAGGCAAATCCTTAAATAACGGAAATAATCCAAGGTCGGGAAAACCCGGTTGACTTGACACCCTACCACATCCCTTCCGTACACTGAGTCCTCAAGCTTATCCGTTAACAGAACAGTCCTAGGATAAGATTCATGATAAGAGCAATTAACGCCAGAAACCCGGCCACTTTGATGTGACCGGGTTTCGTTGTAATTTGTCGAAACCTGAGGGGGTCAGACCCCGGGGGAGCGCAGCTCCCTCGACCTGTCACCGCAAATTTTAAATCCCTGACCCCGGATTCTTAATTTTTTCTGTAATCCACAAACGAATCAATGTCTGATATGGCAATCCTTTCTGACCAGCGATCTTTTTTACAGCATCAATCTGACTTGGTTCCAAACGCAATGTGACTGGCTTTTTAAGTTCCCTTTTGCTTAAGATTTCATCTTCTAATTCCTTAGAAAGCTCAATCTCTAGCGGCTCAAAGTCCTCAATAAACTCTGTACTGTCGTGTTCATCCCAAAAAAGGGCTTCTTCTTCTTCAGTGTTAAATATGGGTACTTTTTTTGTCATCCTACCATACCCCCTTTTCACGCAGATAATATCGTTTCTCCGAATTGCTCATGTCCCTTGCTGTGATTACCCGAACAACACCATCTTGCTTAAGCGCAGCAACTACAAATAGATATCGCCCTGGGTCAGTCACACCATACACTAGCAAACGCCCATCCCTGCCCTTGCGTAACAAAGCATCAAGAAACGCTTCTTCAGCTTCATCGGTCGTGACATTATGCCTGGCAATATGATCTGTATTAGCATCGTTTCAGTCAAATCTATTAATTTTCAAAGCCATCACCTAGTGTTAATATATTCTCCAGTATTTACAATGTCAATACATTGTTGATTATATTTTAAGTTTTTTCAAAAATGATAAGGGCAATTAACGCCAGAAACCCGGCCACTTTGATGTTGATGTGATATGCTGCCAATGATAAAGAAGCCATCTCCTTGTTTAGGCTTACAAGGGATGGCTTTTCTACTTATAGCGAACTAATAAATTGATCTTAGAATATTACGCCAAGCGCAATAAGAATCAAAATAGCAATGGCAATAATACCTACACCAACGCCCCTACCAACCGGGGCAATAGGGGGACACCCTGCTCCAACGAAACCCATTCCGTACAAAATTTTTTCCTCCTTTCGAATTTAGAATACGATACCCATTGCGATAAGCAGAAGAATGATAACTACTACAATCGCGATGCCTGCCATAGAGCGAGGGAAACCGTCTACAACGCCAGTACCAAACGCCATCTGCATATCCTCCTTTTCCAGAGATAGTACATGATATGCTTTGTCTAACGAAATTGTTAAAAATTGGTATGATTTGATTCACCGATGGAATTGGGCAAAACAAGGATAGAGCAGAGCCGGGCATAAGCGCCTAACTCTTAATAGCTAAAACCGCCGCCGGAATACAAATGGATTAAAAAACGGAAAGAAGAACGGAAAAAAGAACGGGAAAAAGAAAGGGCTAAAAAACGGACTAAAAAAGGGAGAACGTCTGAAACCAACCATAATGTCTATCCTCCTTTCGCGCAATGGAATATGGTAATATTTGGTGTTACTATAGAGTATGTAACTAGTCCTAAAAGGTGCAAAGCGAGATGACAAACCCTTCAATGAGCTAACACAAGTTTTCCAAGTGGTCAGGATCACTCAAAAAGAAACGCATTCTAAAGAACTATCAGGAGACCCTTGCTAAAGTGTGGCTTACCGATTTGTCCAAAGCGATTCCTATTCCCCCATAACGGACTTTCACCGTCAAGTTAATCGCCATGCGCGGCGCACATGGAAAGAGAGCCGACCCGCCCGAAGGCGAACCGGCTCTCTTTGTGTGATTTTGCTGAATCGTGAGGGGGTCAATCTTGAGACCCCGGGGGAGATTCCGGAGGCAGCTCCCTCTTGCCCACTCTAATTTATCCGTTTTTCTAATTCTCCAACTAACTGAGCCATAAGTTTATAATAACCCGGTATTGCTTTGGCAATTTCAATGGCTAATACTTCATTATAGGTATGGACCGTCGAATTTCTTGCTTCGACCATCCCTAGAAATTCTCTTGTTTCTCTCTCCGTAAGAAGCCTAATAACAAATGCTTCACGAAAGACCGCTTTCGGTGAATTCGTTATTATACCTTCATGTTCTTCCAAAAAAACTTTAAGGGCTTTCCAAACTGCTTCAAAGGTAAATTCAAAACGTTGTATTGCTGCATCCCGTAGAACCGCGTTATCCCCAAAGTCCAACACTTCGCTTAAAGCTTTCAAAGCATTTTGGGCGGATAAGATTTTTAGAGTTAACTTTTCCAAAAAATCGCTCCTTCCATGGCATGCTGATAAAATTCCGGTGAAACATGATGCATATCAACCACATCAACTTTGAAGGGTAAATTCAAGTTTTCAACTGCATCCCTCAATTCAGAAAGCACTGAAAAAGGAATTGCACTAGCCCCTTTGATACCAATATCAATATCGGATACTGGGCTAGCATTTCCCCTTGCCCTAGATCCAAATAGGAAAACCTGATATTCACTAAACCCTGACCGGTTTAATTCTTGGAACAAAACACGCTTTAAGGGTATTTCCCATTCCACATTGACCATAATTAACACCTTTTCTCGTTTGTTAGTTAAGGTTAAGCTTAACCATGTTTTGCTCCTAAAGAGGATGTTTAGCCACGTTATGCTCATTTTATGCCGAATTTCAATGATCCATCCTTTTTTATATTATACCATTTTTTAATGCTTTCGAGTAGTTCTGACGGTGATCTAACAGGACGGCTAACAGCAATTAACGACTAGAAACCCGTCCACTTTGATGTGACCGGGTTTCGCACGTTAATTGCTGTTAAGTTTCTTAACTCAACGGAACTACTCCATTAAGTATCTGGTTCCTCAAATCCAACTTTTGTCGAATCCTGAGGGGGTCAGACCCCGGGGGAGATTCCGAAGGAAGCTCCCTCGACCCCGGGGGAGCGACCGGAGGAAGCTCCCTCGCGCAATAGCTCTTGAATGAGCGCCTTTGCCTCATCTAAAGAAGTAACTAGGAAAATCCTGTTCATAATTCGGCTTAGTACATTCAAGTCTGTCAGCGAACAAACGGTTTCTTGAAGAGCTTGCGAATCTGAGCCAAAGCGTGCTTCGAGATATTGGCAAATGGCATCCGTCCTACCTCGGGCCTCTGCCCTTTCCTCTCTCAGCTCCGCCTCCTTAGCAGCCGCCATTCGATCCAAAACGGCTTTTCTCCTGTCAAAATATAGTTCTCTCAGCTTAGGATCGCCACTGATATTCTCCCAATCCTTCATCGCCCGCTTGATCATCGGATCTTCCATGGCAATCGCCTCCAGTTCTTTACGGATTTCCTCATTTTCATTGCCATCCAGCAAGAACAACCAACGTACCAATCGATCTTGACGCGGTGTAATCTCTTTCGCCCGCCACTTCTTACGAAGTTTAGGCAATTCAATAAAGTGCATCGCCAAGGCATCGGTGAGCATAAACTGTTTCTTCTGCTCATATAAGTGAAAGGTACTGTGAAACTCATCTGTTTCTTTCAAGTAATTATAATTGAGAATGTTAATCGTGATCGTAGAATTTAATTGTGCATAGGCCATACCCTCAGATAATTGACGGCTGTAGAGCTTTGCCCAATAGTAGAGAGAGCGTTTATCCATATTATGCTCATCTTTTAACTGAATTTCAATATTGATCTGCCTTTGATCTTTGGTGACCACCCGGATATCTAGGCTGGATTCTTTATCGTCGGTATTATCTTTACTGAGTTCGGTGTTCATGTAGGTTAAGGATTGTATTTGTTTGCCCGCCGCAGGTTTGAGAATAGCATTCAGAAAGGCAGCTAACAAGGGTTCCTGACCTTCCCGGCCAAAGATCAGTTTGAAACCGAAATCAATCTTTAGGTCAATAAGTTCAACCGACATAGAAACACCATCCTTTTAACTAGTATACCATTTTTTAACGGTCGGGAGTAGTTCTGAGGATTCTTAAATATTTATAAAGGATAAGCGCAATTAACGTCAGAAACCCGGCCACTTTGATGTGACCGGGTTTCGTTGTAATTTGTCGAATCCTGAGGGGGTCAGACCCCGGGGGAGATTCCGAAGGAAGCTCCCTCGCGCACGCATAACTGAGTGATCGCGGGGTATTGCATAGATTTCCTGTATGTTCTATAATGGAGATGGAAAGCATATAAAAGCCGGGATGCTGTAACACCCCGGCTGTACAACTGGCCGCAGTGGGCGGCACCAAACAAGAGCAAGTAGCTCCCTTCAGGACGGGGTTGGGCTACTTGCTTTTATGCATTTCTTTGAGCAGTACTACTATGAGAGCAGCAAATGCAATTGTCACCATCATAGCTTCATATACCGTCATGGCCTCACCCCCTTTCACGGGGATTTGGCCGCCCACCCGCCTGATTCAGTTGTACAAGTGCATTATACCATGAGGTTGCATCGTATTCGATAATCTTAGCGAATATTCTCTACCTTCGGCCCAACAAAGAACCAGGAGATTGCTCTCCTGGTTCTTTTCGACGATGGTCCTAGTGAATTGTGTCTAAATTGTGTGGGGGTCAGACCCCGGGGGAGCGAAGCCCCCCGGGGGAGCGAAGCCCCCTCGCACACGCCGTAAACAGGCAGTTGAAAAGTTATTTCAAAATTCAATTGAAGTGTTAGCATAATTATGATAATATTATGCTAACCTAGTTTAAGGGGAGAATACTATGCCACAGATAAGACCTGTATCGGATTTGCGAAATAACTTTGCTGAAATTTCAAGGGTTGTCCATGAAACCGCTGAACCAGTGTTCCTGACTAAAAATGGTTATGGAGATATGGTTGTTATGAGCATGGAAACTTTTGAGCGTCACCAGTTTCAAAGTGAAGTTTTTTTGAAGCTTAAGGAAGCTGAGTTAGAAGCCGAGACAACCAGCAAAAGGTATTCCCATAAGGATGTATTTGATGAATTAAGGGCAAAGCTTTCTGATAGGATAAAATCTGATAATGTATGAAATCAGATATTTGCCTTTGGCAAGGAAGGATTTGAACGATATTGCAAGTTATATTGCTGACCATCTGAAAGCACCAAAAGCAGCAATGGATTTACTGGATGCCATGGATGAATCAATTTCCCGGCTACAACAGTTCCCTTATTCCTGCAAGGTTTATCAGCCAATCAAGGCATTGGATGCTGAATATAGACTTTTACCAGTAAAGAATTATGCTGTTTTCTATGTGGTGAAGGAGCGGACGGTTGAAATTCATAGGATCGTCTATGCCAAGATGGATTTGACCAAACTTATCAAGTGACAGGCGCTTGCCTGGCGCCAGTCAGACACAGTCAGAGCCAAGAAACCCAAGAAACCCGGCCACTTTGATGTGACCGGGTTTCGTTGTAATAGGTAAACCGGGTAACTGCTCCAACGATACTCTTTAGGATCAGCTACGACTCCTTCACGAATTGTCAGAATTGATCCCCATTGTGCGGGGGTGTGCGGGGGTGCGGGGGTGTGCGGGGGTGCGGGGGTGTGCGGGGGTACGACCCCTGGGGAAGATGTTGAATATTTAAGCCGTATGTTCTATAATAAACGTGGAAAGTATATTAAAAGCCAGGATGCGCTAACATCCCGGCTTGTACAACTGGCCGCGATAGGCGGCACCTAATCAAGAGCAAGTAGCTCCCTTCAGGTCAGGGGCGGGCTACTTGCTTTTTCTCGCTTCTTTGATTATCTTGATAACTAATGCAGCGAAAGATATTGCCAGCATCAAAGCCTCAAACACAGTCATAAGCCTCACCCCCCTTCAAGGGGATTCGGCCGCCCACCCGCCTAATTCAGTTGTACGGATACATTATATCACAATTCTCCACAAGACAAGACAGGCCTCGAAAGAGATTTCTCTCTTTGAGGCCTGTTTTTCGTTAGTTTATCCGTGACCGATTCGACAAATTCCGGTAAGTACTAGACTCTTTTTGGGAATAACTGGCAACTAGGAATGGGCTCCTGCGATGCCAGTTCCGGCCCGAGCTAGAGAGCCGACCCACCCGAAGGCGAACCGGCTCCCTTGTGACTCGTTAAATTGTCAGAATTGTTCCCCATTGTGTGGGGGTACGACCCCGAGGGAGGCGGCTGTTGGCCGACTCCCCCGCGCACTTTGATGTGACCGGGTTTCGTTGTAATAGGTAAACCCGCCGTTCCACTGCCCTGTTAATTTGAGAAGCTATAACTCATTTCATAGAGTTCATGTGGTGCAATGTCTTGTCCGTTAATCCATTCAATACCCGAACCCCCCGGGACAACTCTTACAGTTTGGAAATAGTCTCTATCCGCCAACTCGCCATACCAGTCCCCTTCAATATACGGTGACACATCGAATATTCTAACCTCGCCTGTCTCATATTTAAGCCTGAGCTTATATGCCTCCATAGGCTCTACTTTCAAAATTCTAGGTTGCAGCATTGCGACACCCCCTTATCTTAATGGGTCAATTCTAAAGAACTGCTCTCCATTCGAAAGTAATTTCCAATTTGCTTCAAGATCATCATTATGAATAACCATCCAAGCTTCAAGTAGTTTCAACTTGTTAGAGGGAAGAAAACCCTCAAGAATTTCTCCGTCTAAGGATATTGCTATCTCATTTCCTGAATACTCGGCATGGATGTGTGGCCTATTATGTCTGCCACTACTTTCCTTATACATTCTAACAATAATACCATAAAAAATAGACAAAACTGGCATTAAAAAGACTCCTCCAAAAAATAGAATCCTTTACAAACATTTTACCTTAGCAACTAATAAGATTCAAGCAGATATGATTCTGATAGGAATCCGATAATAGCGCTTATGTAAACGAAACCCGGCCACTTTGATGTGACCGGGTTTCGTTGTAATTTGTCGAATCCTGAGGGGGTCAGACCCCGGGGGGAGCGAAGCTCCCTCGAGCATGAATGGGAATCTCTACACCCGTCTTAACAATCTCCTCAACCAGCCCAGCAGGTTCAACCAAGTCATCGACGGTGAAGGGCAACGGCTGTAAATCCACTCCATATTCAGTCGACGCTAAGAACAATAATCTAAACCTATCAATTGGGTCCATACCTTTAAAGTCATCCGAAAAGATGGCGAGATCAATATCACTTTCATTATTAAATTGTTCTTGTGCGTAAGACCCAAAGATAATCGCCTTACTAATCTTGATTTGACGACTAACCTTTTCTAAATAATCTTTTACTAATTCTTGTACCGACTGAGGGACAGTAGCCATACGTACACCTCCTCAGTCTCTGTAAGTACCTCTTCCGCCTTTGTCTCTGTAACACTTGAAGATAATTGCTGTTTGTAATCAGGATATCGCTCCGAGATGTAATAAAAGAGGAGATCTGAAAAAAAAGGCTTATACTTTGTAGCTTTTGCTACATCATCTGCCGTCATTATGACTCCTTCGTTCTCAAGGAAGTCATTAAATACGAGCCAAATATTGTGAGTTCGTGCTGGTTCCCGCTCTAGGAAGAGAACATAAAGACCCTTTACAATCTTTTCAATAGCCTGTTGTGCCATGAAGACGACATAGTTGTACCTCCCAGTCTTCTGCATTGCACGTGCCGTCTCAAGATCGTAAGTAGCCTTGCTCTCCCAATACCTAAACTTTTCAAGAGCATCCAATCAACAACACCCCCTCAGATATTCCACATCCATATTATACCACAAACGTGAGCCCAACTAAAGCTATCGGGCTACACATAAAAGGACTTATGTAAAGCAATAGGCAAGAAACCCGGCCACTTTGATGTGACCGGGTTTCGTTGTAATTTGTCGAATCCTGAGGGGGTCAGACCCCGGGGGAGCGAAGCCCCCTCGGGCACACAAGTTGATGTTCATTATTTGGGGGTACGACCCCAGCTTCCAGCTTCGACCATTTGCCCTTTGACTTTAAGTTTTCCTTCCAATTCCATTGTGCAGATCCAATCAAGGAGGCTCTGCATATCCCCGTCAGTAAGGTCCAGCAAGCTGCTCAAGCTCAGAGGTTGCGTGAGACGGCTGAGGATTCTTTGTTCGAGCGGTGTCAGGACAAGGGTTGCTAAACCGGTATTGTTTTTGGCGATGCTTGACGGCTTTTTTGACGGCTTTTTTGTATGCCTGGCGTGCCGCGGCTTGACCGGTGATGTGCAATCTGCAGCATCGGCCGTTTGGGCCGGATCGCTGGCGAATAGGAATTCAGGGCCTAGATAAGCTTTTGCCCCTACGCTTAATAGCTTATTCGTGCCCGCACTTTCCTTAGCATAGATACTGTTAGGCACGGAAAAGACTTCACGGCCCTGTTCGATCGCCTTTTGGGCCGTGATCAAAGCACCGCTTTTTTCCGCAGCTTCCACAATCAACACTTTGTCAGACCAGGCGCTGATCAAGGCATTTCGGATGGGGAAATATTCCTGACGCGGCCGGGTATATGGTGGATACTCGGAAATAACAGCGCCATGGTGGATGATTTCCTCCATCAGGCCTCGATGCTCTGCCGGATAGCAGACATCCACCCCGTTTCCCAAGAAGGCTAACGTATAGCCTCCGGCTTTCAGACAGGCCGTATGGGCATAGCTATCGATGCCCTTAGCCATCCCACTGATTACCGTTACTCCTTGCTCGGCCAAGTATGTGGCCGCCTCCACCGCCACTTGTTTCCCGTAAGGCGTACAGCGGCGGCTGCCGACGATCCCTATACTTTGCCCCTTCGGCCTGATCCTTCCCCGGTAATAGAGGATAACCGGCGCATTGGAAAGGCATTTCGCCTGCTCCGGATAGAGGGGATCATCGGTGGTCAAAAGCCTGATGCCTAGTCTGTCGAGAGCCTCTTCTTGCCGTTTCGCGGAATCCAGCGAGCGCGATGCCGTTAAAATAGCCGCCACGGCCCGGCCAGCGATTTGACTGATTTCGGCAGCTGATGCTAAATATATCCTTTCCGGAGTTTCCAAAGCCTCTAAGAGTTTTCTCTGGGTCACGGGCCCGATTCCGTTCAGACCCGCAAGCCACAGCCAATATACTTTCATTCCCGTCCCCCTGGTTAAAACACCATCATGCCTGTATGTTCCTTATCCATGTCACGAGCCATCAAAGCCGCCGCCATATCCTTTTTGCGGATTTGAGGTGAACCCTCCAGGTCGGCGAAGGTGCGGGCGATTTTAAGGAATTTATTATGAGTACGGGCGCTGTACTGAAAGCGTTCGAAACTCAGTTGCAGAAGTCTCAGGGCATCCGGCTCAAGTTGGCAGAATTCTTTGATCATAGCCTCCGTCATCTGCGCATTGGCACTGACCTCGGTGCTCCGGACAAAGCGCTTAGTTTGAATGTCCCGTGCGTATTGCACCCGCTCTCGCAATTCCAACGAACTCGGCCCTTTGCGGGCGCTCGCCAGGCTTAAGAAAGGCACCGGTTGTACATACTTTTGCACATCGATCCGGTCGAGGATCGGGCCTGAGAGCTTTTGCCGGTACTTTACCACCTCGTAGTCTGTGCAGCGGCATTTAGGCTGGCCATGATACCCGCACGGGCACGGATTCATAGCCGCTACGAGCATAAAATTGGCCGGAAAAGTACTGGTGCTTTTCACACGGGAAACAGTGACAACTTTGTCCTCTAAAGGCTGGCGCAAGGCATCCAGTGCTTTCCGCTCAAACTCGGCGATTTCATCCAGGAAAAGAACGCCATTGTGCGCCAGGGAAATCTCGCCGGGAACCACTGGACTACCCCCGCCAATCAGGGCATTCAGCGAAGCGTTATGGTGGGGGGATCGAAAAGGCCTCTCGGTAATCAAGCGATTTTGTTGGCGCAGTAAGCCGGTAACACTGTAGATCTTGGTGATTTCCAAAGCCTCCTCTTCCGTGAGCTTCGGCATAATGGTCGGAATCCTTTTCGCAATCATGGATTTTCCACACCCAGGGGAGCCGAGCATGAGAAAATTATGTCCGCCTGCAACCGCCGCGATAACGTACTCCAGAAGGCCTTCTTGCCCTTGCACATCAGCAAAATCCACGGCCGGCAGAGCTGAGTACGCTGGTTCTAGGCTGCGATCCGGCGGTGCATATTCTAAGGTACCCAGGAGAAAATCGACAACTTCCCGCAATGTGCCGAACCCAAAAACCTCCAGTTCTCGCACGAGTCTGGCTTCGGCCAAGTTGTCTACCGGGACAATTAAGCGCCTAATCCCCGAGTCTCTGGCACACATAGCCATAGGCAGAACTCCATTGACCGGTTTCAATTCCGCATTTAGTGATAACTCCCCGAGAAACGCAGTTTGTGCTAATTCTTCGGGCGGCAATAAAACTTCGCCGCTTGAAATAAGCCCGATAGCCATAGCTAAGTCAAAATGGGAACCACTCTTTTTTACCCCGCTCGGTGCTAAGTTAATTACAATCTTGAGTTTGGGAAAATCATAGGAACTATGTGTCAGCGCCGCCTGTAAACGGTGTGCCGCTTCCTTCACAGCGGTATCTCCAAGGCCCACTATTGAGATCGAGGGCTGACCATGCAGTAGAACTGTTTCTACCGCGACCGGGTAGGCACTGACGCCAGACAAAGCAAAGGCATTAACGACTGTGGCCATTCGGCGTCACCCTTCCTCTTCCTTCAGTGGGACCGGCTCTTCATCTTCAGCATCGTCCAATTGTAAGGCTGCAGGAAGATCGTATCCTGACTCCCCTTTTAACAAACCATTCAGAGTAAACGTCTCGAAATTCGCAACCTTAGGTTCGTCGAAGTATCCTAAAGTCTTATCAGTATGTACAAGCGACGTGGAAAGCCCACTTAGGTAAACCGGGTAACTGCTCCAACGATACTCTTTAGGATCAGCTGCGATCCTAGCTTTCACCGGATTTAGATGGATATAGCGATTAATGGACAAGAAATAGCGGTCGTCCATGATTAACTCTGCCCGAAAACGTCCCTGTAAAAGCTGTCCGACAAACCGGTATTTCTTATTAAAGTAGATCGCGTACTTCATATTGATCATTTTCATGACCGTGCCTAAGTCAACGTTCGTTGTCTCCATCTCCAGATGCACGTGGTTAGTCATTAAACAGTAGGCATGCAGGTGGAAAGGATACTTTTCCCGCACCTGAGTCATTACGCTTAAAAAGTAAAGGCGATCTTCGTCATCCCGGAAAATCTCCAGCCGATGGTTTCCTCTTGTCATAATATGATAGCTCGCCCCCGGCCACCATATCCGTTTTTTCCGCGCCATCTCTCTTCCTCCTTTCTTCCTCTAATGGTACTATTCGCCACATCTTGCCATATTCCTACCAATCGCCCTTATTTCTTCCGTTCTCCGCTCTGCGAGCAGGGCTCCGCTCTCGGAACTGCGGTTGCGCATAGTCTTCCTGCCTGGCTGAATTTCTCTAGCCAATATCTTGATTTATCTAACGCGAAAGAGGCCCCGAGAGATTATCTCTCAGAGACCTCCGTCTCAGGACTCCTTCACGAATTGTCAGAATTGATCCCCATTGTGCGGGGGTACGGGGGTACGACCCCGGGGGACGACCCAGGCCGATCCCTCGAGCACGACCCCGGGGGAGGCGGCTGTTAAGCCGACTCTCTCGCGCGACCCGTTAGGAACATTTTCTGGTAATTCCTTTTATCTTATTGCGCTTTCCGATATAATATATCTAAGGATAAAGATTGGAGACGGACGAATGAAGAAACTGAAAATTTATCTAGATACATCGGTAATCAGCCACTTGAAGGCAGATGATGTTCCGGAAAAGATGTCAAAAACGCTTAGGTTTTGGGAATTTATTGAGCGCGATGAATACCGAGTATTTATTTCTGATCTTGTGGCTGCTGAAATTGAAGAATGCGCTGAACCAAAGAGATCATTATTGACAAGAAAGATGGACGAAGCTCCTTTAGAGATTATTGAGATTGACGCTGAAATCACCACGTTGGCAGAGAAGTATATCAGGGAGGGAGTTTTTTCAAGCAAATATTTGGATGATGCCACTCATGTCGCTGCGGCTTCTGTATCAGGTTGTACTGCTATCGTATCATGGAATTTCAAGCATATAGTTAAGCTTAGAACTATTATTGGTGTCAATGGCATTAACCGGTTAATGGGCTATAGCGAAATCGAAATCATTACACCTGAGATTATTATTGAAGAAGAAGGTGATGAAAATGAAGGAATCTGATGCAATGAAGGAGATTCGCAAGATAAGAGACCGACATTATGAAGAAACTAAAGGAATGAGCAGAGAAGAGTATATCAGGAGTATTAAAAAGCGTGCAGCACAGTCTAAACTTAAAGTGATGAGTACAAAAAAATTGGGAATCTAAAGTAGCCCCGTGCTCTCCTCTTGTGAGCGCGGGGTTTCTATTTATCTGGATGATCGTTTGAATGGATGTTTGACCGAAAAGCAGGAAGAGAGCCGACTCGCCCGAAGGTGAATCGGCTCTCTTGTGATGTTTTGTCTAATCCTGAGGGGGTCAGACCCCGGGGGAGCGAAGCTCCCTCGCGCAAAGATGAGGCTAAATAACCTTTACGCCTGTATTTATGATTTCTTTTACTATCGGATTATCCTCAGTAAATTCGTGAATAGAAAAAGGATGAGGTTCTATTCTCTTGTCAATTTTACGTCTTATCTTCATTAACATAAAAGTATCTTCCACAATATCTCCAGTAAACCCATCTGCGACTACAGCAATATCAATATCACTGTCTTTATTATAATTACCATTGGCATAGGAACCATAAAGATATATGCTATGCAGATTTATATGCTCTTTAAGGCTACTTGCATATTTCATAACAATACTATTCACTTGCTCTCTAGTATCGAAATTAACCATAATCTGAGCTCCTTTATTTCTGATATTCTATCAGCTGTATAAGACTCTGTACATTTCTTATAAAAACTTAGTTTATAATCAGGATATCTACTGCTTATATTAAAAGTAGTTACCAAGTCTAGCATATCTTCTCTTTTACTATCCACAGCAACTTCTGCTTTACTTGCAAGTAATAGTAAATCATGTGTTCTTGGTGGGTTTTCATTCCCCTTGTTCTTCACAAATAACGCTTTGAGAAGCTTTTCGATCACCAAATGACCAATAAATAAACTCCAATGATAATCTTTACTATTAAATAAGTTCATCATTGTTAGAAAATCATTATCTGCTGAATTTCTCCAGTATTTTATGATCTCTTCTCGTTGCATTATTTCACCACCCACTATTTCTTATTAAATCTATTATAACACATTGTATTTCCGATTTAACTACTTACTTGTATATATTTCCATATTGTTCATATTTATAATTTACTTACATAATCAGCATTATTAAACCCCAAACGGAAAGAGAGAGCCGATACTCCCGACGGAGGTCAGCTCTCTCTTTTGCAAACTTTGTCGAATCTTTAGGGGGTCAGACCCCGGGGGGAGATTCCGGAGGAAGCTCCCTCGAAACTTTTGTCAAATCCCTCGGGGAAGCGCTACCCCTTAAAGCCTGCCCCGCGGGAAAGATGGTAAAGAATTAATTGGTTAAGGCTTATATTTTCAGCTTTGGCTTGCTCAGATAACGTCCGGTGAAGTGATTTTGGCATCCGGACCCTTAGTTGTCCGGAAAAATCGTCCGCCAAGCTTGGCTCTGGAATAGCTCTGCCTAATTCCATGTTAGTCTCGATCCAACCGCGTTTGGCATCCTCAAGGTTTTTTAGGGTCTCTTCTGGGGTCTCTCCGTCCGACATACAGCCTGGTAGGAGTGGAATCTGCGCGAACCAGCCGCCACCTTCTTCCTCAGAAAGTTTCCTGATTTTAATTTCATAGCCAAGGTTGACGTAGTATTCGAAGTCCTTACTCACTGTACTCGCTCCTTTCTAGCTTGCGAAGGGCTTCAATAGCTTGAATTACATATACTGCTTTAACCGGCCTGTTGAAGGGTATTGTAATCACTTCAGCCAGGTCTGGATGTGAGTAATTGTAGTGACTAGACCCACGCCTCGGCTGTCGCCGCTCAAAACCATAACGCATTAGTAACTTATCAAGGTCCTCAAACTTAACGTCCCTTGGATTATTTACTATCTGTGCGTATAGCTTATCGAACTTAGTCACTCCATCACCGCCTCAACTCTATGATACCAAATGAGGAACCATTCGTCAAGAATGCATGCTTTTAGACCCCAAACGGAAAAGGAGAGCCGACCCGCCCGAAGGCAAATCGGCTCTCTTGTGAGTATTTGCCGAATCTTGAGGGGGTCAGACCCCGGGGGAGCGACCTGTGGTTTTCCTTGCGCCGTATGGGCTTCCGGCGACCGGGACCGGTCGGAAAAACTTTTGCGGCCAGTCCGTCGAACTTTTGCGGTGAGCCTCCGCCGCGGAGTCATAAGGGAGCCGGCCCGCCCGAAGGCGAACCGGCTCCCTTATGACTCGTTAAATTGTCAGAATTGTTCCCCATTGTGTGGGGGTACGACCCCGGGGGAAGGGTTGACCGAATGGGAGACCCTTCCCTCGAGCACAGCTTCCTCGTCGTTCATTCCAGCGTGCTTGAAGCCAGCAAGGAAAAAACCTTGGTTAAGAGGATAAGCAAGCAGAAAGAAGAACTGGCACGTAAAGCAAAAACCTTAACTTCTGCT
>NZ_JAFLRH010000022.1 GCF_017310645.1 Paradesulfitobacterium ferrireducens
TTATTCAGGAATTCCATGAATCCCGCAATATCTTATTTAGTTTTCAAAGAGCCAAAAACCTAAATGTACCAAGGGCTCACGCCCTGTTTTTAATCTAAAATCATTATAGTACGAGGAGGAAATGGGGACGGAACCGAGGGTTATTTATTTACGTTGATAAAGAAAGGTGGAAAAGTCCATGTCTGTGGCGAAGATAGCGGAGGAGTACCGTGAACCGGACATTCAGCCTATGCTGGCGAGGCGCCAGACTATATGGCTCGGATTCCTGATTAGTTTAATGCTGGTGGGCGGGATTGCCATATTTATCCGCATCAGTGAGGGGTTGGCAAGTTCCAATCTGACCAGCACCACGCCCTGGGGTATGTGGGTGGCTTTTTATATATTTTTTGTCGGGTTGAGTGCGGGGGCTTTTCTTTTGTCCACTTTAATCTATGTGTTTGGGATGGAGCAGTTTGAACGAGTGGGGAAAATAGCGCTCTTTACTGCCATTATTTGTATGGTCGTGGCTTTAAACTTTGTCCTGCTGGATCTGGGCAGGATGGACCGTTTCTGGCATCCTTTGGTTTATTGGAATCTTACCAGTGTCCTGGCCTGGGAAGTGCACTTCTATATTCTGTATATTACCTTGTTAGGGGTAGAACTTTATTTTGCCCTGCGCCAGGATCTGATTCGCCTGTCCCAAAGAGGGAGCTCTTTTAAGCAGAAACTGGCGAAAGTGCTGACCTTGGGCAGCACGGACCTGTCGCCAGAAAGTAAGGTAAATGACCACCGCTGGATGAAGATTCTGGGCATGATCGGGATTCCTTTGGCGATCTTCGGTGTGCATGGCGGCACGGGAACGCTTTTCGCCGTGGTTAAGGCCAGACCCATGTGGAACAGCGCGCTCTTTCCGGTTGTTTTTGTGGTTTCCGCTTTGGTTTCCGGCACAGCGCTATTAGCCGCCGTCTATGCCATTCAAAACCGGGCAAGAAACATGTCAGTGGACAAAGATACTCTGAAAGCTTTGGCGCGTATGATGATACTCTTTCTCTTTATTGATCTCGGACTGCAAGTATATGAGTTTCTGATTGCCGCGTACAGTCTGGAGCCGGAAGAGATGCATACGTTGTCCACCATGTTTACCAGTAATTTTTCCTGGTCTTTCTGGGGAGTGCAGATATTTTTAGGAGCGATTGTTCCCATTTTTCTTGTGCTGAATAAGCGAACGGGCGATTCCCGGTTGGGTCTGACCGCCGCCTGTGTGCTGGTCGTGCTGGGAATTATCGGTGTGCGGTTTAACATTGTGGTACCGCCTCTAATCGTCCCGGTGTTGGAAGGACTTCCCACAGGAAACTATTACCCGACCCTGGTCGAGATTGGGAGCAGTTTAGGGGTCATTGCGCTGGGACTCTTTCTCTACACTTTGGGAATGAAGCTACTGCCGCTGGAGGAAGTTCATAAAGGGGTGAGCACACATGGATAAAAGCCAAGGAATTAAAGTAAAAATCAGTCGCCGCAATTTCTTAAAAGGTGTGGGTGTTATCGGGGCGTCTGCATTTGCAGCTCCCTTGTTTACAGATCCGCTGCAACAGATAACAGGGAATGTCTGGGAAGATGACCCCCATGGCACCGGATTTTTTTCTGAGAATTATGATGCAAGCAATGTAATATACAGCACCTGTGAACAATGCAACACCCATTGCACTATCAAGACCGTCCTGACGCCTGCTGAAAAAGGAAAGTCCTATACCAGCCTGGTGCGCAAAATTGCGGGCAATCCTTACAGTCCTTTGACTACCCAGCCTTTTGGCGGGCTTGATTATACGACTCCCATTACTAAGGCCGCCCAGGGAAAAGACACCCTGGCTTTGGAAGGACGGGGGTACCGCGGGGGCAGAACCTGTTTGAAAGGTCAGGCCGGAATTCAAACCGTTTATGATGCCTTGCGTGTACGGACTCCGCTTAAGCGCGTAGGGCCGCGCGGGAGTGAGAAGTGGCAGAGTATTTCATGGGAACAGGCTATTAACGAAATTGTGAACGGCAGTCCGGACTTAGGCACTCCCGGCCTGCAATCCACCTGGGCCTTTGCTCCCAAGGAAAAAGTGATGGCTGACTGGGAGAGAGTGAAGAAAGGGGAAACCCCTTTTGAAGAGTTTGACAAGAAGTATAAAGACGTGCTAATAGACACCGAGCACCCTGATTTCGGCCCAAAAGCCAATCAGATTGCCTGCCTGGGCGGGAACCGCCGGGATTTTATGCGCGACCGCATTTGGTTCCAGGGGTTGGGAAGCATTAATTTCGATGATCACGGAGGCGCGTGCGGCGCGAGCGGAGTCATCGGGAATGTCCGTTCCTTTCAAGCGAAGAAGCCCAAAAAGCGTCTTTACGCTGATTTAACTTACGCCGAATTTGTCATTGTTTGGGGTACGAATCCTCTGGTGGCAAACCGCGGGCCGACCTGGCTGGCCCCAATGTTGAGCAACGCTCTGGCCAGGGGGATGAAAATGGCGGTCATCGACACCAGAATGAGTAAGACCGCAGAAAAAGCAGCTCTCTGGGTATCGGTCAAGCCTGGAACGGATGCGGCTTTAGCCCTGGGTATGGGACGCTGGATTGTAGAAAATAAGCGCTACGATGAGAGATACTTGAAAAATCCCAATAAAAAGGCCGCTGAGGCTGACGGAGAACCGACCTGGAGTGATGCCTCTTATCTGGTGGTGGTGTCTGATCCCAAACTACCCAAGCTGAGGGCGGAACAGCTTGGGATTGGGAGCAAAGAACAGTTTGTAGTAATGGAAAACGGCAAGCCTGTGGCGCATGACCAGGCGGTGGAGGGAGATTTGGAGGTTGATACGGAGATTAACGGAGTGCGCCTCAAGTCGGTGTTTACCCTATATAAAGAGAGGGTCATGGAACACACCTTAAAAGAGTATGCGGAGACTGCCGGTATCACTGAGCAGCAGATCGTGGAACTGGCCCGGGAGTTTACATCCCATGGCAAACGCTCAGCCATTATGGCTTACCGGGGTGTGGGTATGCACGCCAACGGGTATTATACGGCCCGGGCCATTAATATGTTAAATCACCTGATTGGCAACCATGATTGGAAGGGCGGCAGCATGACAACCGGGGCCATCTACTCTGACCTGAAAGGACGCTATGATTTGACTGTGGTCCCGGGAGCCAACAAGGCGTGGGGCATTCCGATCAGCCGCCGGCAATCTGAGTACGAGAAGAGCAGTCTTTTCCAGAGGGATAACGGTTATCCGGCACAGCGACCCTGGTTTCCGGTGGGGGGGAATGCTTCGAGCGAAGTTATTCCCAGCGCGGCGGATGGTTACCCGTATCCTTTAAAGGCTTTATTTTTCTACCGCATCTCCCCTGTGTTAACTTTTCCGGCGGGAGATAAGATTCGGGAAATTCTTAAAGACCAAAAGAAAATCCCGCTGGTGGTTGCTTCCGATATCGTGATTGGGGAAAGCTCGATGTATGCCGATTATATTTTACCTGACCTGGCGTATTTGGAGCGGTGGGGAAGAAAGAGCATCACACCCAGTTTCCCCTTAAAGGTGAGCAATTTTATCCAGCCGGTTACGAGGGTTTATCCCGAAGCGCGCGATATCCAGGATGTGTTCATCGAGATCCTGAAAAAAATGAACCTGCCGGGAGTCGGAGAGAAAGCTTTTGTTGACGGGAGTCCGCTCCACCGGGTTGAGGATTTCTATTTAAAAATGGTGGCTAATATTGCTTTCGCCGAAAAACCTGTACCGGATGCCGGCAATGAAGAACTGCAGCTGTTTGCTCAGGCCCGGCGCCAGGCCTTGGGCAGCTTCTTCAATGAAGAGCAGTGGAAAAAAGCGGTCAAGACGGAGGAATGGCCAAAAGTGGTGTATGTGCTCAACCGGGGGGGGGAGATTTGAAGCTCCCGGACAGGAATATGTGGGAGAGCACTTGAAGTATCGCCTTGACGGCCAGGCACTCTTTTATGACGAGAAAGTAGCTTCAGTTAAGCACTCCTATAGCGGGAACTATTTTGACGGACTGCCCAAGCTGGAACTGATCCGCTCTTATGACAGCAAGGAAATTGAACAGCCCCAGCCTCTGGCTTTGATTAGTTGGAAAGCCCGCAACATCGGAACCCACAGGGGTATCAGCAATGCCTGGCTGCGGGAAATTAAGGGAGAAAACTATCTTTGGATCAATCCGCTTGACGCTCAAAAGCGCGGGCTCAATGACGGTGATAGGGTAAAGATTAAATCGAACAATTTTGAAGTGTTCGGGCGGGTTATGGTTACGGAGGGTATTCGTCCGGGATGCGTGGGAAGCTCCTATAACTTTGGCCATTATGCCTATGGGAGTAAAACGGTGCAGATCGATCAAGTTTGGACCACAGCCGTAACCGGGTACGGTCATACCCCGTTTGGTGTCAGTGAACCGATGAAAGAAAAAACCGGTTATGCCAAAGGCAGAAACACCGGATTTTCCGTAAATAATTTATTGGTGCTGGATCCGGTGCTAAAAAATACCTCATTGCTGGACCAAATAGCGGGCGGCGTTGCTTCCCTGGATACAAAAGTTGAGGTCGAAAAAGCCTAAGGGAAAGATCGATTCAGCCGGAAAGGCATACGGTGACAAAAAGTCACTGTATGCCTTTTTGTCATGCTAGATAAAGTGACATTTTGACAGGGAATGTGCCTGAAAAGCACTTTTTTTGCCGTTCATAAGGGATCAGAGCTTTGGCATTCATCTTGCATGATCAAAAACTAACAAGCGTTTATAAATACAAAAGAACGCTTTCACAAAAAAAGAAAGGAGTTCTTAGCATGAACAGGCGCGATTTTATTAAGTCAGTCACCGCTGTGGGGACAGTTACGGCGCTTGGTTTAGGGGTTGAGAAGCTGGTTCCGGAAGTTTTGGCGGACGAGGCGACCGCGAACCCCACACCCTACGATCACGAGGCTCTGCCCGTGGAAATGCAGATTGATCCTCAAAGCGGCAAGGTCGAATTAAATCCAGATATTGCCTTGCGCAACAGTGTATGCTTGGGATGCTGGAGCAATTGCGGCAACCGGGTCAAGGTCGACAAAAAGACCGGCAAAATCCTGAGGGTTTTAGGAAATCCTTATCATCCCAGCAACGCTGAACCGCATCTGCCTTATACTACACCTTTAATGGAATCGTACAAATCTCTCGGGCAGTATCAGGAAATCGGACACACCGGACGGGCCACGGTTTGCCAGCGTGGCAATGCCGCCTTCCAAATCGTTTACGATCCCAACCGGATTCTGACCCCGCTGAAAAGGGCCGGCAAACGCGGGGAAGGAAAGTGGAAACCAATCACTTGGGAGCAGGCTGTGCAAGAAACTGTCGAAGGCGGACAACTGTTCAAGGAGATTGGGGAAAATACGGTCATTGAGGGTCTGCGCCAAGTGCGCGATCTCAAAACTCCTTTGAATCCGGACCAGCCGGAGTGGGGGCCGAAGGCCAACCAGTTGGTCTTTATCGGGGGACGGGATGACGGGCGAACTGAATTTGCCAATCGTTTCATTACCAAGTCTTTTGGCTCGCCGAATTTTTACGGCCACGGCGGAACCTGCGGCGGAAGCCGCCGCATCGCCTTTCTGGCCTTTCTGGACACCTGGGACAAAAAGCCCCACATGAAAGCGGATTACATGGGAGCAGAACTGGTGATGTTTTTCGGGAATGCGCCTGGACAAGCCGGAGCCCCCTTTCAGCCCATGGCCCGCAAATCGGCCCTGGCTCAGGCTAATAACGGGATGAAAGCGATTTTGGTCGATCCGGTTTTACAGAACGGAGTATATAACTCTCCGGTGGCCGAGGAGTCGGCCTGGGTTCCGATCCGGCCGGGATCGGACGGGGCTTTGGCCATGGCTATGATTCGTTGGGCTTTTGAACAAAAGAAAATTAATGAAGGATATCTGTCTATTCCGAACAAAGCAGTGGCAGGGAAAAAGAAAACTCCTTCCTGGAGTAATGCCGCTTATCTCGTAATTCAAGAGCCCGGGCATCCGGATTTCGGAAAATTCCTGCGCGCTGAACAAATAGGGCTGAAGACGGCGGCAGCACCGGTTAATCCTGCGCCCGCACCGGCAGGCTCTGCTCCCGCTGCTCCACCGGAGCCGAACTATGTAGTTATTGACAAAGCCAGCGGCAAGCCGGCAGTTTATACTGACAGTGAAGAGGGAGTCATCCTTTACACCGGGAAAGTTAGCATCAATGGCACCGAAGTACTGGTCAAAACATCTCTGCAGATTCTGGCCGAAGAAGCCCAGCGCTATACCTTTGAACAATACAGCGAAGCGACAGGGATTCCCAAAGAACGCATCTTTGCCTTAGCTAAAGAATTTTTCCGTCATGGGAGCAAAGCTGCCACCGATCATCATGGGGGCGTGGCCATGCATAGCAATGGTTTTTACAGTTCGCTGGCGGTCATCACTTTGAATGCCTTGGCTGGAAACATCAACCGTAAAGGGGGTTCAACCAAGAGCGGGGGAGGATACCGGGCAGTGGACAAAGGGCCTCGTTATGATTTGCTGACATTTCCCGGCTTGGTCAAACCTCAAGGTTTTAAGATCAGCCGGGAGGGCCGCAAGTACGAAGATACCCCGGAGTATAAAATGAGAAAAGCCAAAGGGGAGAATCCTTACCCGGCCACTCTTCCCTGGAGCCCGCTGGCCGATTCTATGGTGGGGAATGTCCTGCCTTCGATGATGGCGGGGTATCCGTACCCGGCGAAAATTCTCATGATGTGGATGACCAATCCTTTCTATACCACTCCCGGGCTTTTCCAAAAAGATGTCGAGGACTATGTCAAAGACCCCAAAAACATTCCGCTTATTATCGCTGTTGATGTTCTGATGGGAGATTCGAGCATGTATGCAGATTATATTATCCCGGATACCACGTTCTATGAAAGCTGGGGTGTGCCCACCGTTTGGAACCTGATTCTGACCAAGGTGAGCGGTGCCCGCCACCCGGTGATCGATCCGCTTGTGCCCAAGACCAAGAGCGGGCAGCCGATGTCGTTCGAAGCTTACCTGATTGAAGTCGGCAAGCGTCTGAACCTGCCGGGAGTGGGAGATCAAGCGATTCCCAATGCCCAAGGGGAACTCACTCCGCTTAATTCCCGCGAAGACTTCTTCCTTAAAGCATTGGCCAACATTTCCTTTGACGAGAAGCCTGTCCCGGATATTTCCCAACAGGAACTTCAACTGAGCGGTTTAGACCAGGAGCTTAAGTATGCCGCTGCGAGCCTGACTCCGGAAGAGTGGAACAAAGTCTTCTATGTTTTGGCCAGAGGCGGCCGGTTTGAAGAGTATGAGAAAAACTACGATGGCGAGGTTTTGCACAATAAGTTCCCGAAAGTCATCAATATTTATAACGAGAAGCTGGGTACCACACGGAGCAGCGTGAACGGAGAATATTTGACCGGCAGCGCAACCTGGCTGCCCCCAGCCCTGTCTGACGGGCGGACCATTGACCAAGTATACCCGGACAGCCAATGGCCCTTTCAGATTGTTTCCTATAAGCCCCGCTACCGCACCGGGAGTTATTTAGCCAATGTTCCGCTCCTGCAGGATATGGCTAAAACCAACTTTATCGAGATCAGTATCTCGGATGCCGAAAAACTGGGGCTTAGCGAGGGTGAGCAAGTCAAACTGGTTACGCCAACCGGGGAAGCCACAGGTGCAGTCAAAGTGCGGCGCGGGGTACGCCAGGGGACGATTGCCATCGAGTACGGATTTGGGCACTGGAGTGCCGGAGCCCGGAGTTATCAGGTGGGTGACAAAAACATTCCCGCTGATCCTGAACTTGGGTCAGGAGTGCTTTTGAACTTTATCACCCTGCGCGATCCCAGTTTGAAAGCCAAGCATCCCCTGTACGACCTGGTGGGAGGATCGACTGACCGCAATACAACGAAGGCAAGGCTGGTAAAAGTGAGCAAATAAGCCGGTTGAATCGAGCAAATAAGAAAGAGAGGTGTAGTTTTATGTCTGGAAAAGAAGGGATTGCATTAGAACGGGCAGGAGCATTTGAGTTTTTGGCCGGAATCTTTTTAAAAGAACCGAGCGTTTCGATTGTAAATGAGCTAAAGGTCTGGGCTAAAGAGGGGGAAGATGCCAAAATGCTTTCCCTTCTGGAGAATGTTGTCCAAGAAGATCCGGATTTGACGGGATTAACACAAGAATATTATGATCTCTTCTTTGTCCCGGTATCGGGCCGCTTTGTGCCGCCCTTTGAGTCGGCTATCCGGGGGGCGGTGCGTCAGGATGGCGGACCAACGAAGTTTGGCTCCTACTGGGGGGATACCACCGTTAAGTTGGCTGACCTTTATGAACGAACTCGGTTTCATCCTGAACGCCTGGCGGTGTTCGAGCCTTTACGGCAATTAAATCTGCCTGATCATGTGGGCCTGGAACTCTCCTTTATGGCCTATCTTTGCCGTCTGGAGGCGAAGCAGCTTGAGCGCGGTCTGTCCGCGAAGCTGATTCGGAAAATCCAAACCAATTTTTTGCAAGAACATTTACGAGGATGGTTGGGGCTTTGGGTAAATGACTTAGAGAGGGTGCAGCAGTCCGGATATTATCTATATTTTGCCAGGCAGGCCCGCGACTTGTGTCAGGAAGAAGCTCAAACATTGCTTAAACATGCCTAAACAGTGATTTCAAGCATTTCAGCGAAAGGAGTGGGAAAAGTGGCCGCACAAACTAAACGCTATGCCATGGTCATCGACCTGCGCAAATGTGTAGGATGCAATGCCTGCACGGTATCCTGCAAGATTGAAAACCAGGTGCCGGAAGGGGTATTCCGCACTTGGGTCAAAGAGATAGAAAAAGGAAACTATCCGCAAATTACCAGGTTCCGTCTGCCGCGGCTGTGCAACCATTGCGACAATGCGCCTTGTTTGGCAGCCTGTCCGGTTCAGGCGACTTACCGGGCTGAGGATGGAACCATTATGATCGACTATGACCATTGCATTGGCTGTAAATATTGTATGGCAGCTTGTCCATACGATGCCCGTTTTATTAATCCTATCAGAAAGACCGCGGAAAAGTGTACGTTTTGTTATCACCGGGTTAAGGCCGGGCTCCTGCCCGCCTGTGTCACCACCTGTGTCGGGGGGGCGCGCATATTTGGCGATTTAAACGATCCTGAGAGCCTGGTGGCCAAGTTGGTGGCCAATAATCCTGTGCAGGTTTTGAAACCGGATATGAGTACCAAACCGATGGTTTTCTATATCGGAGCGGACCAGGATATTATGGGTGCGCGCTATGGCGACCTGGAGAAGGGAGAGAGGAAGCATGGATAATGTCACCTACCTTGCCAATGTGACCCATCCCGTTCAACTTGGCATTTTAATTGCAATCTACTTTTTCTATACCGGACTAAGTGCGGGTTCTTTCGTTTTGTCCAGTCTGGGTACAGTTTTCGGGATTGAAAAATACAAACCGATTGCCAAAGCAGGCGTCACTATGGCTATAGCTTTGCTCGCAATCGCCCCCCTCCATCTCATTGCCGACCTGGAACAGCCCGGGCGCTTCTACACGCTCTTCTTCCGGCTGAACCCGACCTCAGCCATTTCCTACGGGACCTTTCTCCTCACACTTTATCCTCTTAACAGTGTAATTTATCTGTGGTTTTTAATGCGCAAAGATTTTGCTGCCGGAGCAAATCAGTTGTCCGGTTTCCGGCAGAAGCTTTACCGCTTCTTAAGTTTTGGCAACACGGATCTTTCTCCGGAGGCCTTGGCTAAAGACGCCAAACGGGCTAAGCTGTTAGGAACCTTAGGAGTGCCCCTGGCTTTGCTGGTACACGGCTATACCGGATTTATCCTGGCGAATATTCAGGCCCGGGCCCTGTGGCATACAGGACTTATGCCCTTGATCTTCTTGATGTCGGCCATGGTTTCCGGAACCGGTTTGCTGATCCTTGTCCTTTTGTTGAGCCAACGTTTCTTCTCTCCGGAGCGGAGTATTACTCCGGAACGCAAGAAGCTGATTCTCGATATTGCGCAGCTTATGCTCTGGTTTATTGTGGTGGATGCCAGCCTGATGGTTATAGACTTTATTGTGCTTTATTATACGAATGCAGCCGGGCGCGCGGCGGCCGAGCTCTTCCTGTACGGGAGTCACCGCACCATGTTCCTCGGTGTCGAAGCCGGTCTGGGACTGTTTGTTCCCTTTCTGCTCCTGTTAATCCCGCGCACCAAAGGTTCCCTGGGCTGGATTTCAATAGCTTCGTTCCTAACATTGGTCGGGGTTATCGCCATGCGGGTTAATTTTGTCATCGGCGGGCAACAGCTGCCCTTGACCGGGAACACTCTAAATCCCTACACGGCTGACCCCAGGCACCTCATGTTCATTGCTGTGTTTGCCCTGCTAGAATTGGCGGTTCTCTACTTTGCCTTTCGCTTCCTGCCTGTCTTCGGCTTGCCCAAGACTCCGTCAGCTCCGGTAAATTATCAGGGACAGGTTGGAGCCAAGTAGATTTTTCCTGAGTTTTCAGTATGAATATTGGAATCGATCCAGGCGAGAAGGGAGAACAACCAGACAGGTGTCGGGGAGTTCTCTCTGGTCTTTTTCAGGTATTTTGGTTTTTTATTGTCCACATGGTACACTAAGATTAATAAGGATCGGGGGTGACAGGGATTGAACAAACGCCTGTGGATTCTGGGGATTGCGGCTTTCGTGCTTTTTCTGGGAGGAGCCTATCTTTTGACTGTTTCTGCGGCTAAGCCGCGTATGGCGCATATAGGAATCCTGCTGGCCAATGATACCCGCCTGGCCAAAGTGGAAGGCTTGCAACAGACCTTAAGCCGTCTGGGCTACCTGGACGGGCAGGATGTAACCTATCAGGTCTTGAATGCTCAAAACGATATCTCCAAGTTGCCCGTGCTGGCCCGGCGTTTGCTTCAGGAGCAACCGGACGTCCTGGTTGCGGCAGGGTATATTGAAGCGCAATCCTTAAAGGATATTACAGCCGCTATAAAGAGTCCGATTCCGGTGGTTTTCATGGGAACTCTCTCTCCTGCCGCAATCGGCCTGGTGCTGAATCCTGCTCATCCGGAAGGAAATTTAACCGGACTAAACAATTATCACCTTGAATTAACCACCAAACGCCTGGAACTGCTCCACCGTTTACTCCCTAACATGCGCCGCGTGGCAGTGTTGGGGGATATCCGCGCGCCTTCTTTTGAACGGACCCAGGCAGGGATTCAGTCGGTGACCAGGGAGTTTTCCCTCACTCTGAATTCTTTTACAGTCTCCAGTCCGGAAGATATCGAAAGAGTGTTTCAGGAGATTACGGCTGCTAAAGTAGAGGCCATCATGCTTCTCCCCGGATTTTTTCTGGAGACGAGCATGGAGCAAATTGTGGGGCGGGCTCTGCAACAAAACCTTCCTGTTTTTGGAGTATATCCAGGTGATATCAAGTACGGCTGTTTGGCTTCTTATGGCACTTCTTATGAAGACCAGGGGGCGCAATCGGCACATCTTGTGTACAAAATCCTGCGTGGGCAGGCCACGGGAGACATTCCGGTGGAAACGCCGGATAAAATTGTCTTGTCGGTAAACTTGCGCATAGCCAACAAATTGGGAATTCATCCGGCAGCAGATGTGCTCAGCCTGGCGGATCAGGTAATCCAACCGTAGGGAGGATGGAAAGTTTGAAAGTCGGCCCGGTTCCTTGGTGGATGCGGATCAAAGGGCGTGTTTTGGTTTTCGGCATTGCCATGTCTATTGTTCCTTCGCTTTTTCTCGGTTTAGCCAGTTTCAAAGCAGCCCGGCTTCACCTGGAAGGGACTATTCAGCAACAAAACCTGGAGCGGGCCAACGCCCTGGCGGCTGAGATTCGAGAGTTCGTGCAAAATATGGCGGATAGCTTGACTCACGTTGCTTCAACCAATGCTTCCGTACTTTTGGGCCAAGACCAGGTGGCACGCAACTCGATTTTGGGCACCCTCCTCCGGGAAGAACCGTATCTGGAAAAAGTAACGGCAGCGGACCGGAATTGGCGTGTTCTAAGCCAAGTTGCCAGAAGGGAAGTGATTTTGCCCCATTCTGTACCTGCCAAGCTGGAGAAGGTTGAGTTTACGGATGAGCGTTCCTTTGCTATCAGCAATGTGTTTTTCACGGGCGATGGCCGCCCGGAGTTCTATCTGACCGTGCCAATTCAAGACCCGTATACCCGTCAGGTTATCGGCTATTTACAGGCTGAGACCGATCTGAAGGGGATGGTCACCAGGGTAGCCAATTTGCGCATCGGCCAGGCCGGTTATGTTTATCTGACTGATGAAAAAGGCAATTTAATTAGTCATACAGACTTTAGCTATGTCCTACGCCAGGAAAATGTGCGCCAGAATCCGTCCGTGCGTGGCTTTTTGTCAGGGGAAAGTCCGTCCCATCGAGGGCGGGAATACGATAATTCTGACGGTGTCAGGGTGATAGGCCTGTTTGCTCCCGTGGGCAACCCGGATTGGGCTGTGTTCATTGAGCAGCCCATCCGCGAAGCTTATCAGCCTATTTCCCAATTTGCTTTCAAACTGGTGGGGATTGTACTATTTACCGGGATTTTGGTTACCCTTGTGAGTGTTGTGTTTGGTTTAAAACTCACTCGTCCGATTGAAAACATGGAAGGGGAAGTAAGGCGCATTATCTCCACCGGTGATCTGGAATCCACCGTTGTCCAGCAAACCCAGGACGAAATCGGACGCCTGGTTCAATCGTTCAACCAGCTCTTGCACCTCTTGGACCAGAACAGCAAGAAACTTAAAGCTGAAAAAGAGTTGTTGACGACTGTCGTTAACGGAATTGGGGCAGGGATGGCCCTCTTAGACGCCGAGAAACGCATTATTTGGTGGAATTCTATTTTTGCTGATTGGTTTGGCTCTGACCGCTTGCAGAATCTCCCCTGTGAGAGAGTGGTGGCCGGGGAAGGGATGGATTGCCTTTTACCGGAAAACGACAGGGTGGTCTCGCTTGAAGTCAACGGGGTCCACCGTTTCATTCGGCAAATGTTCTATGGACTGGCGCCGGAAAATCAAGAAAACGCTGCCTATTTACTGCTTCTGGAAGATGTTACCCAACGCGTGGAAATGGAAGCGCGCATGATCGAGACGGACAAAATGGCTGCGGTGGGGTTGCTGGCTTCCGGCGTGGCCCATGAAATCAATAATCCTTTAGCTGTTATCTCGGCCTACAGCGAGGAACTGATTGATCGTTTGAGTGAAAAATCCCTTACTCCTGTTGAGGTGCGAGAGGTGCTGAACGTTATTTACGGTCAAGTTTTACGCTGCAAACAGATTACCGACCAACTCTTGCATTTTGCCCGCAGGGGCAAGCAAGGATGGGATCTTGTGGATATCGGTTTAGCGACTGCCCGGACGCTAGCCTTGCTGAAGCACCGGGCCAGACAAAAGAGAGTCGGACTAGAGAGCACCTTGCCGGAAGGGCTGTTGGTTTTAGGCAATGAGAATGAATGGCAGCAGGTAATCTTAAACGTCATGACTAACGCCCTCGATGCTTCACCCGAGGGAGGAGTTATTAAAGTGCGGGCTTGGCGGGAAGGGATCTCCATTCAAGTAGAAGTAGAAGATCAGGGCGAAGGGATTCCTCCCAGCCAGGTAAAAAAGGTTTTTGACCCTTTCTTTACCACAAAACCGGTAGGCCAAGGAACAGGACTCGGTCTGTTTGTGAGCTACGGAATTGTCCAGAAGATGAAGGGAGAGTTAAACCTAGACAGTGTGGAAGGGCAAGGAACAAAGGTCAGGATAACCTTGCCTTCCCAAGAGGAGGGAGACGATGAAGCACCGACCAAGGGTTCTGATTGTTGATGACGAGGAAGCTTTGCGTTCAATTATTGCTAAGCGGTTACAGCGCAAAGAATATGATGTGTTGGAAGCCGGGACGGCGCAAGATGGGCTGGAATTGCTGCGCGTTAACCTTTTCGATGCAGTGCTCTTGGACCTGCGTTTGCCGGACGGGGATGGTCTTGCTTTATTGCATGAGCTGAAACAACTCCAACCGGATATTCAAGTGCTTATGCTGACAGGGCACGGAACGATCGAGTCGGCCATTGAAGCAATGAAGGCGGGGGCCTTCGATTATCTGACCAAACCTTGCAATTTGTCCGAATTGGAACTGACTTTAGAGAAAGCGTTGGAACAACGCCAATTGCTCGTGGAAAATATCGGCCTGCGGCAGGTAGTACACCGCCAAACGCCTGAACTGAAAATTATTGGGGAAAGTGCCCCTTTGAAAACTCTTTTGGAAATTACCAGGAAAGCTGCCCAAAGTGATACTGCAGTGCTTATTCAAGGGGAAAGCGGAGTTGGCAAGGAGCTGATTGCCCGCGCCCTCCATATCTGGAGCCCGAGAGCCGCTCAAGCTTATGTTCCGGTAAATGCCGGAGCGATTCCCGAAGCCCTGATGGAAAGTGAACTGTTTGGCCACGAAAAAGGAGCCTTTACCGGGGCAGGAGGACAAAAGATTGGACTGGTGGAAATGGCAGACCGGGGTACGCTTTTCTTGGATGAAATTGGCGAAATGCCATTGCCGCTCCAAGTAAAGCTTCTTCGCTTTTTGGAGACCGGAGAATTCCGCCGTGTCGGGGATACCAGGCTGAGGCGCGTTGACGTGCGGATTGTCACAGCGACGAACCGGGATTTGCAACAGGAGATTAAAGAAGGACGCTTTCGCCAAGATCTGTATTACCGTTTGAACGGTTTAACCTTGGTGGTTCCTCCTTTGCGCGAACGCCGGGAAGACGTGATCCCTCTTGCCGAATATTTTCTCCAGCGCCTGGAAAGGGCATCTATGTCCGGACAAAGCTATGTCCTGGCGCAGGAAACGAAAGAAGAATTGCTGAAGTGTGATTTTCCGGGTAATGTACGTGAATTGGCCCACCTGATTGAGCGGGGCCGGCTGCTGGCGGCGGATGGGGTGATTTTTCCATACGATATCTGGCCGCCGACCAGTCATCTCCGGCAAGAAGCAGGGCAAACGAAACAACTTACTCCAGCAGAAAAAAAGGGATTGACACACACAGGTTTTGAAAGTTTCTGGGACAGAGAAGGTACTGGACGGTGGCCGGATGACGGTCATTATCCTACCTTGGAAGAGGTTGAGCGCGGCTATGTTTTAGCCACGTTAAGGAAAGTTCAGGGCAACCGGGCTCAAGCGGCGAAACTGCTTGGCATCAGTGTGCGCAATCTCTATCGTAAAATTGAAGCCTATGGAGTGAGAGAGCCCTTTTGAGTTACTTATAGGCATGGAAAACAAGCCGACGGCAAAAGCAACCTGGGAAATAACACCCAAAAATCAGGTTGGTCAACCTGATGGGTCCTGCAGTCACCGGGAAAACTATCCTTGCCTTAGCCAGCGGCTTAGGGGTCAATTAAATAGTAGATCCGAATTCATCTTCGAGTAAGTCTTCTATCTCATCTTTTGTGATGCACCCCAGCTCTTTTAGGTAACCGTCTTCCGACCAAGCAAGAAAATCCTCATACTCTAAAACCGGATGCTCCCAATAAAACTTTGAGAAAGAAAACCAGATCTCTTTCGCTTTCTCTTGAGGTTCATAGCGCAGAAGATAGTACTCACTCGGATCAATTCTGCTTTGAAAAAAGACACATTCCCCGGGTACAACTAGGACGACCCGTGCATCTTCATACTTCTGGCCTCCGAACTGAAGAGTGAATGCCTGGAGCAAGGTGCTGTGATCCGCAGGAGTTTGTCCGCTGGAGGATGAGTTTCCTTGATTCCAGGTAAAATCCAGTTCGCGCACGCCGGATGCTTCCATGCCTTCAGCCAGTTCTTCCAAGCGTATTGCTACTGCAGAGGGAATGGTATATTCCGTGCAGAACTCATCTTTGCAGTGATATATGGGTACCCGATGTATCTTGCCGACTCCCTGAGCAAGGTCAATTGGAAGCGTGCGCAGGGTAAGGTAGCCAACGTCACCACAGCCGCAAGTATCTAAAGGTTGAAGAATATTCTTTGGGAACAAATCAACTACACCCTTTCTAATTTCAAAATTGATTACATTAAATCTTGCCATTTAACACAAACTTTACACAAAGATAATATAGGCTTAACTTTAATGTGCTAAATTTACATCTGGACAAAGGAATATTGAAACAAGGAGGAAAACTTAAGTGTTTGAAAAGAAAGGCAAGATCTTGACCGGAATATTAGCCGGGGTTTTAGCGGTTTCTCTGGTTGGCTGCGGCCAGCAAGCCCCCAGCGGCCAAGGCAGTAGTGCAGCCCAAGAAGAGCAGGCGGTGACACTTTTAGGTGCCGGAGCAACATTCCCATATCCTCTCTATTCTGCAATGTTTGACAAGTATAGGCAAGAGCATCCCAAAGTTACCATCAACTATCAGGCCATAGGCAGTGGGGCCGGGATTAAGCAAATCCAGGAACAGACGGTGGATTTCGGCGGCAGTGACGGCCCGATGACCGATGACCAGCTTCAGAAAGCTAAAGGCGGTAAGCTCTTGCATATTCCCGCTACCTTGGGTGCTACTGCGGTGGCTTACAGCCTGCCTGACAATCCCAAAGACTTAAAAATTGCTCCGGATGTACTGGCTGACATCTTCCTCGGCAAAATTAAGAAATGGAATGATCCGCGCATCGCAGCGGACAATGCGGGAGTCACACTACCTGATTTGGACATCAATGTTGCTCACCGTTCGGACGGCAGCGGCACTACCTATAATTTCGTAGACTATTTGAGTGAAGTAAGCCCTGAATGGAAAACCAAAGTCGGCAAAGGAACATCTGTTAACTGGCCGGTGGGCGTTGGCGGCAAAGGGAATGCCGGGGTAGCCGGAGTGATCCAACAGACTGTAGGGTCTATCGGTTATGTCGAGCTGGCTTACGCCAAGCAAAACAATATTCCGGTTGCGCTCCTGAAGAACAAAGCAGGCAAATGGGTTGGACCTTCCTTAAAGGGTGCTTCCGCAGCTGCGGCTGAAGCCAAGATTCCCGATGACTACCGTGTCTCTATTGTAAACGCTCCGGGAGATGAAAGCTATCCGATTTCAACCTTCACCTGGCTTTTGGTTTATCAGAACCAAACTGATAAAGTCAAAGGGGAAGCTGTGGTGCGCTTGATCAACTGGATGATTCACGATGGGCAAAGCCTGTCTGAAGGGCTTGACTACGCGAAGCTTCCGCCGAACCTCGTCACCCGGATTGAAGGTACACTCAAAACAATCACCTATCAGGGTGAAGCATTGCTGAAATAAGTAATACTAGGGAGAGAAATGATTGCAAAAGGGTTGCCCCCATGACTGTATTCAAGTATTATATTAACGAAGCTCGGCAAGAAGCCCAGCCAGATGCTGGGCTCTTTGCTGTGTTTTGACGATAGAAGAGCTAAGTGATACCTGACAAAAGATGCCACCGGGTGTGAAGGGGAAGGGTGATAACGCTTACATGAAAAAGAACACTCATAAAAGTGGATTATTCGAGCGAAGCACACTAAATAACATGTTCGGAGACAGGGCTTTTAGAATCCTTACTCTAGTGATGGCAATAAGTGTTGTAGTCTTAATGGCCTTGATGGGGTGGCAAATGTTTCAGTCAGCGCGCTTGAGTATCGATAAATTCGGGTTTAATTTCATAACTGCCCAGGTTTGGGACCCGGTTAAGGAAGAGTTCGGCGCTTTGCCTTTTATTTACGGCACTATGGTTACTTCTCTGCTGGCATTGCTGATTGCCGGACCAATTGGGTTGGGAGTAGCGATCTTTCTCAACGAAGTAGCCCCATCACGAATCAGAGTAGTGGTATCATTTTTGGTCGAGCTCTTAGCGGCAATACCCAGTGTTATTTATGGTCTGTGGGGAATTTTCGTCCTCGCACCCATACTTAGAGATCATGTCGAACCTTGGTTAGGAAAATGGTTCGGATTCCTGCCGCTTTTTCAGGGTTCTCCGCTCGGACTTGGTATGTTAGCCGGAGGTCTTATTCTCGCGGTTATGATCTTGCCAACAATCGCTGCTATTTCGCGGGAGGTAATGGCTGCAGTACCGGATACTCAGCGCGAGGCAGCCCTGGCCTTAGGTGCGACAAAATGGGAAATGATCAAGGTTTCCGTTCTGGGTTACGCCAAATCAGGTATTTTAGGCGGAGTAATGCTCGGCTTAGGACGAGCTTTAGGGGAAACCATGGCTGTGACCATGGTGATCGGGAACCGTCCGGATGTGAGTGCATCTTTGTTTGCGCCTGCCTATTCAATGGCCAGTGTGATTGCGAATGAGTTTACGGAAGCCACGTATGATTTATATTTGAGTGCCTTGGTTGAAATAGGACTTATTCTTTTTGTAATAACTTTGATCCTTAATGCCCTGGCCCGCCTCTTGGTGTGGTCGGTGGCCCGGGGGCCGAAGGGAGGACACCTGGTATGAGCTATCGCATGCGCAAGTACCGCAATTATTGGATGATCGGACTTTTTGCCTTAGCAACCCTGCTGGCGCTTATTCCTCTCTTTGGCGTGCTAACTTATGTAATAAAGAATGGTATTACTGCTTTGAATCTTGACTTTTTTCTTAACTTGCCAAAACCGCTGGGGATGCCCGGCGGAGGCATGGCCAATGCTATTGTGGGTACCCTTATCATGGTTGGAATTGGCAGTTTGATTGGAATTCCGGTCGGGATTTTAAGTGCGATATATTTAACAGAGTATGACCGTACAAGCTGGTTGAGTACGGCTGTACGTTTTACGACTGATGTGCTTACCGGAATCCCTTCGATCATTATTGGCATTGTGGTCTATACAGCGCTTGTGCTCAAAATGAAGCATTTTTCTGCGCTTGCTGGTGGGATTTCATTGGCGATTATCATGATTCCACTGGTTATCCGGTCTACGGAAGAGATGCTCAAACTTGTTCCGCACACCATTCGCGAAGCATCCTTTGCCCTTGGAATCCCGAAATGGCGCACAATTCTCCGTGTGGTCCTGCCTACTGCGGCTAAAGGCATTGTCACGGGAGCCATGCTGGGGGTGGCCAGGGTCTCAGGGGAGACCGCGCCTCTGTTATTTACAGCTCTCGGAAATAATTATTGGGCGCGCTCCCTGAATGAACCGATGGCTGCCTTGCCTTTGCAAATCTATCATTATGCGATTTCACCCTACAAAGACTGGCATCGGCAAGCTTGGGCCGGGTCTTTGGTACTGATATTTTTGGTATTTATTCTAAACATCGTAGCACGTCTGGCATTTAGCTCGCGTTCTGAGCGTTAGGAGGTAGGATAATGGGCCAAAGCTTAAGTGTTCGTAATTTAGATGCCTGGTATGGCTCTAATAAAACCTTAAAAGGGATTAATATGGAGATTCCGGCTAATCAGGTAACCGCGATCATCGGTCCGTCCGGGTGCGGGAAATCAACGTTTGTGCGTTGTATTAATCGCATGCATGAGACGCTGCCAGGCTCTAAGGTAAACGGAGAGATTCTCTTAGACGGCAAGAATATCTATGAAGAAGATCCGGTGGAATTAAGAAAAACGGTGGGCATGGTCTTTCAAAAGCCCAATCCCTTTCCTTCCATGAGCATTTATGAAAACGTAGTTGCCGGCTTGCGGCTGAATGGAGTACGCAATCGGGAAAAGCTGCGCGCGATTGCGGAGAAAAGTTTGCGTATGGCAGCGCTATGGGATGAAGTGTATGACCGCCTTAATTATTCCGGCATGAGTTTGTCCGGCGGTCAGCAGCAGCGCTTGTGCATTGCGCGGGCGCTGGCGGTGGAGCCTTCTGTTCTGCTGATGGACGAGCCTGCTTCCGCTTTGGATCCAATTGCAACTTTACGGATTGAAGAACTCATATTAGAATTAAAAAATCAATACACTATTGTTATAGTCACACATAATATGCAACAAGCTGCCCGTATTGCTGATTCAACAGCCTTTTTCCTGAGCGGGGAACTGGTGGAGCATGGACCGACATCGCAAATCTTCACTAATCCCAAGGATAAACGGACTGAAGATTACATTACGGGACGTTTCGGATAAAGGAAACTTACTTCAGGTGGGTTTTAATCCAACTGAAGTTTAGTGGAACTTATCCAGGGGCTTAGCGCCACTTATCCTTCACTAAGAAGCGGGAGTCTTAGTGGCGCTTAGCCATCGGATAACTAAGGAGGGTCTGGCAGATGGTAAGGCATTCATTGGATGAAGGCTTGCAAGAATTGATGGAAATCCTTAAGAACATGGGTCAAGAAGTTGAGCGCATTTTGCTGGGAGCGATGGAAAGCCTCCGGGCGCTCGACCGGGCCCAGGCGGAGATGTGGATTGCAGAGGATAAAAAAGTCAATGATTATGAACGCCAGGTGGACGATGTGTGTGTACGCTTAATAGCTACCCAGCAGCCGGTAGCCAGGGATTTGCGCAAAGTCATTTCTGCGATGAAGATCTCGACCGATCTTGAGCGGATGGCTGATTTGGCGGTGGATATTGCCAAAGTCGTAAGGAGAATAGACGGTCCTCTCATGAAGCCTTTGATCGACATTCCGCGCATGGTGGATTTAACGGTGGAGATGATTAGGCAGGGTTTAGAGTCTTATGTTAAAGGAGATTTGGAGCTGGCTCATGGGCTGGCGGCTCAAGATGACCAAGTGGATCATTTGTATAACAGAGTCGTGCGCGATTTATTCGAAATCATGACAGCGAGGCCGGAAACGCTTAATCAAGGGATATATTTGTCATTTGTGGGCAGATATATTGAACGGATCGCCGATCATGCCACCAACATCGGGGAGAATGTGCTCTACATCGCTACGGCCGACCGGCAGGACCTTAATAAGTAGATTTGATCCTCCATTGGCAATGCACCGTCGAAATGGCACTCCTAGTTAGCGGATAAGAAAGGAATTGCCTCTGATTTGCTTGACCTCACGTTTAACTTGGGCTGCCTGTTCGGCCAGTGTAACCGGAGTGAAGGATTGTTCCTCTATCAGGAGGCCTGCTAAGGCTACCGAAAGGTTTACCACTCCCAGGAGGTTTTGTCTTTCCCGGCGGAAGCTGTCCAGAATCTCAATACAGCAATTTTCCACGTGCTCTTTACCTAGAATAACAATAAAGTCATCCCCACCGATGTGGCCAATGAACGTATCTTCGTCTTGTTTCAGCGCTCCCTTGCGCAAAACCTCGGCGAGCATCTTAATAGCGTTGTCCCCTTGCTCAAAGCCGTAGAGGTCATTATAGTGCTTGAAGTTATTGAGGTCTGCATAAATAATGCCGAATGCCAGTCGTTCGTCTAAGCGCCGTTTGATTTCGCGCTCGATTTGAATGTTGCCCGGGAGCCCGGTTAGAGGATTGGCCCCCCGGGCTATTTGTATTTGGCGCTCAGCAATAGCCTTCATCATTGAGGCAACGGACACCATTCCCACCGGTTTTTGCTGGTTGACCACCACAATTCCGTCGTAGAGTTGAGCATCCGGTCTTTCCATAGCCAACGTAGAGATAACCTCGATGGGGGTGCTGTCCTCAACGATGAGAGGGCTTTTGTCCATAATGAGGGAAATTGTACGGTTGGAATATAGTGGTACACCGTAGCGCGTGCCGAGAGCGGCATAAAGTCGGGCGCGCTGTACGACCCCAATCAGCCTGTCATTATCAACTACCCCGATCAGGAATTGATTGGACTGCTTCTCAAAATAAGACTGCAAGGTTGAGACGAGGGTGTTAGGGTTAAACAGGGGCAGGGGCTCTATGATTGCTAAAATCGTCTTTTCCTCATTGCTAATGACTCGGCGCTGGAATTTCAGAATTTCGAGAGCGTCAGGATTAATTTGTTGTCTGTCAAAATGTGGTCTTCCGATATAGTAACCTTGGATATAATCGACCCCCAGCTGCACCACGGTGCGCATCTCTTCACCTGTTTCCACGCCCTCAGCAATAACTTGGCAACCGATGCGCTTGGAAAAAGTTACAAAAGTCTCAAGTAAGGCCCATTTTGTCGGGTCTTGATTCACATTCATGATTAATGAGCGGTCAACCTTAAGGAAGTCTGGATGAAGTTCGGCAATGGATTGTAAGGATGAATACCCAGCACCGACATCATCGAGAGCGATGAAATACCCTTGATTGCGATAGTGCGCCAAAGCTTCGCGAAACAGCTTAAAGTCCTCGATTGCACTGCGTTCAGTAATCTCTAACACAACATCTGACGGATTCAACTTTTGCGCTTCCAGAAGGGTGCGGGTTTGTCCGGAGGAAAAGTCAGGATCAGTTAGAACCTGGGGATTTATGTTCAGAAAAAGCAGCTCCTGAGGATGAAGGATTTTAGAAGCGGATGAGATAGCCTTGCGCCGGCATAAAGTTTCGATTGGGTAGAGCTGGCCGATCTTTTCCGCGAACGGAAACAGTTCCGCGATGTTGCTGAAGGAAGTTGCGCCGGTGATTCTGGACAAAGCCTCAAAGCCTAAAACTTCCCCGGTGCGCACTTTGAGGATCGGTTGAAAGGCAGCTTTAAGGCAACAGTCCGGTTCCTTCAGCAAACGCGCGATCTCTTGGCGGCGGGCGAAATAATCCGGATCTGGATCAGACTTATTTAAGAGAAATGCTTCCTTGACCGCAGCATAAAGCAAATAATCTGAGGTGCCGCCGTTTTCTTTGCGACACTGCGTTACCCCGGAACGCATGGATATTTTTTCGTTAACCCAGTGTCTGATCTTATTATTAAGACGAAGTTCCAACGGTTGGATCCATCTTGTTGAGAGTTCATCGATATGCCAGGGAGTTTTGGCATGTGGGACTAAATATATGACAAAGTCATCTCCGCCCCTGGCCTCAAGCATTGTAAAATGAAAGAAAGTACGGTGTTCTTTAAGGGTATTTTCCATTTCTTGTTCCAAGGTGTCCAAGATCCGGCGACAAACTTCATTGCCGTAGCGGAACTCCACTTCATGAAACTGGAATAAGTCTAAGTACACTACCCAGACAGGGTAGCCTTCGCTTACCAAGTGATGAAGTTTTTTTTGTTTTTTGAAGAACTTTGCAAACATTTTCGGAACCTCTTTTGCCCATATTCGTTAAATAAGAAAAAAATAAATTTACAAATTTAAAAGCTTGCTAGCCTAGAAGTTTACAGAACGAAAATTATCAGATTCTAAGATTTGTTTAATAAAAACCAAAAACCCCGCACTGGTTTGCACAGTAAAAGGGAGCAGGACGCGGGCAGCTTTTTCATACGAACTCTCACTGCATTTGTGGGAAAGTGATACAAGTGAGTAATATGACTCGGAAGTTTTAGCGATAAAATCTATCCATTGGCTGGGATGGGCGAAGGGCAAATACTTGCCGCCGGGCGCAAAAGAAAATTGATGCCAATTCTTCTCTACCCACTTCTCAAATTCATGATGGCCGTCAAAGACAGAGCCCACAGCATGATGGGGAACGCACATGTCCTGAACTAAGTGCAATGCCGCTCCAAAATAAAACATGCCCTTGGTTACGTCTTGCTCAAGGGCGTGCAAGGCTTTATTAAAATAATACTGGCATTCGGCAGCAGCTCCGGGCCAGCGCAAAACGCCGGGCTTGTCCGGATTCCGATAGTAATGACAAACATTCTTCCACCCCCGGTCAGCCCAAAAAAGCCCTTTATTCATCCAAGGACGGTAAGCGAAAAATAAGTCGGCTATGTTCTCTTTGCCGTCAGCCCGCAGAACCTTTAAGGCTTGTTCTAAACAACGGACATGCGTTACACCCGGTGAATTCAACAGTAACTGTAATGGCCCTACAGGGGTAAGAATCATCTTTGTTACTTTACCTATCGTTTGTTCCAGCACCTCTGGGTTCATAGAGCACCTCCAACCCTTTTTTACTACTATTTTAGAAAATGATTATTAAATTGGTGTTATCTTTGTGTAAAAAATGTGTTAAAAGAGGTTGTTTTAGCTAAAAATTATTAAAAATTTTTCATAAAGCATTTATGTATATGTAAATTTAACATAAACATAATGCTTATTTAACCTTTACTTAACAAAACGCGCAGGGCAGATTGAACTGAATGTTGAAATTAGATCTTGTGCTGGAAAGTTGAGTGAAGGAGATGACCGGATGTGAAGTTCCTTAGATTGAAATCTTTTACCCACACACCGTTTGCCCGCCGGCATTGGCAATTAAGCCAAAAACAGAAGTTTGGCTTTTTAACCCTAACGTTGTCTGTCACCAATGTCTTAGTGTCCATTGTTAATTTCTATTGGCTAAATCAAGCCGAGAAACACTGGCTGAGTACCCTTTTCCGGGAAAAACTCCGTTATTTGCAATATTTCATGGTTTTATCCAGTTTGATTACGGTTCTTTTTTCAGGGTTATTTTTCTTTTTGGTGTGGCGTTATAATTTGCGTCCGCTTAAGTTCCTGAGAAACAAGGTCGAAATGGTTGCTACCGGTGATTTATCTGTAGACATTCCGGCTTTAGGGACAGATGAAATCGGGCAGCTGGCCAAGTCGGTGCGCGATATGGAAGAAAGCCTGCGTACCATCGTCTATCAGATTTGGTTGGAAATTCGGGCCATTAAGGAAACGTTGACAGAGTTTCATGATTCTTTCTTGGCCATGCATCAGGCCAACATAGGGATAACAGAGTTTTCGAGGAAAGTGGCAAATGGGACTGAACAAGGACTTGAATCTCTGCAGGCCGCAGATGATGTGCTGCAGGAAATGGGACATTTGGTGCAGCACGTGGCTGATAAAACAACAAAGGTTGCCCAGTCATCCTCGGCAATGCTTGATCAGGCCCGTGCAGGGGAAGGTTCAGCTATGATTGCGATGAGTCAAATGGAGCGCATTTCGCAAAAAGTACATGAAACTGCGCGTTCGTTGTCTGAACTTGAGCACAAATCCACAAGTATAAGTGCGATCGTGCAAACAATCCAAGGGATTTCCTCTCAAACAAATCTCCTAGCCCTGAATGCCGCGATTGAGGCTGCCAGGGCTGGTGAACAAGGGAAAGGGTTTGCGGTCGTAGCTCAAGAGGTAAAAAGTCTAGCAGCTCAAACCACCAAAGCTACACATGAAATTAGCGATCTGATTAAGGAAATTACTATAGTTATCCAAACGAGTGTGAATAGGATGAACAACGGGCTTAAGGAAGTGGACGAGGGCACAGCAATTGTCACTCAGGCAGGTCAGTCCTTTACGGGTATTCTTAAAACGTTAAGTGATTTGTCAGGGGAACTTCAGTCAGTGTCAGCGGCCAGTCAAGAAATGGCTGCCGGCGGGGAAGAAGCAGTGGCAGGTGCTCATAATACCTTGGAGTTTGCCCGATCCAGTACAGAACAGCTCGGTCAGATACTTAAACTGAATCAGATTCAGGCGGAGAAGATTCTGCACTTGGAAAATAATCTTAAGCGTCTTCAGGATTCGATGGAAAAACTAAGGGAGGTTGGAGGCCGTTTCAAGTTAATACGGTCTAAGAAGGATACATTGGCGGGCTAATTAAACCAAGGGATTTCTATCTGAAACGAAGCTACCGGCCTTCTATGTGGCATTGGAACTGTATTAGAAAGCAAACGTGGCATCAATAAGATGTTGAATGTACGATAATTGTTATTAACCGGCAGACACATTGCTCCGAAGTGTTCAAAAAGCTTCCTGTCATTTAATTATGGTATACGGTATACCAGTAGAGCCTGAGATATGGTAATTGGAGCGAGAATCCGGCTATTTCAAGGGAGAATTATTGTTTATCTTTAAGGTAAGCGCTACAATTTATTTACAATTTGCAATTAAATGATTAAAAGGAGGGGTCTCCCGTGGCGGTTGCTCTATTTCAAGAACAAATTGATTTTCACTTGTTCGTAAAGAGAAGTTTAGAGGCTCTTACCGATGATTTTGAGTTCTTATTCCGGTGCCTTCAGGTGCATGTTTCCTTAGCCGCCGCATATGTTGAAGGTTTCAATTCCGGTTTTCCGAGGGCTCTTCTGCGCCAAACCTGTGAAGCGCTTCCTGTACGTTTCACAGAATATTTTCTGACGGAAAAAGCTGGCTTGGCGGAAGCCGTAGCTTTGATTCACTCCCTTAATCAAGCCGACGATATCCATGGCCTGATCATCGACTTGCCGCCTTATCCTGGAGTTTCTCAAGAGCAGCTTTCAATTCGCTTTAATGTAGAAAAAAAAGTAGAATTGGCCGATTTGGATGATCTTATGCCTTGGGAATATGATCTTACCCCGCATGAAGAAGAAATTTTAAAGGTACTGCTGATTCTGGAAAAAACCTTTAGTAAGGCAGCGGAGCAAATTGCGAGATTGAAGGGGTATGTCAAATGACCTGGCCGGTACGCTTGGCTTGCTTGGAGTGTGAGGAGTGTATGCTTGAGCACACAGAAGGAATCTGTCCCATCCGTTTGTGTGCTAAAAGTTTAGTGTCCGGTCCCTGTGGAGGATCCAACGACAGCAAGTGTGAGGTGAACCAGCTCGCTTCATGTGTATGGAGCGTTATTTATAGTATTTGGGCCAAACACGAAGGTTCTGGCACATGGCCCTGGTTCTTTAAGGATTATGCGCGTGCTGTTAAGTCAATCTAGCTCAGGTAATCAAGTTAAGATGACGTATCAGTTAGGGTGACGTATCAGTGAAGTAGATAGGTAAAGATAAGTTGGTGTAAATAAGTATAGAAGGGTTGATTATGTCATTTGCGGAGGACTTAGCACAGGAAAATTTCCTGATTACGGCAGAGTTAATTCCGCCCCGCGGTACGGATTTCGAATATCTCTTACTACAGGCAGATGAGCTTTGGCCTTTTGTGAATGCGTTTAATCTTCCTGACAATCCAGGTGCTCGTCTGCATGCCGCGCCTTTGGGGTTGGCGCACAGATTGCAAGCACGCGGCTTTGAGTGCATCTATCAGGTTGCGTGCCGGGATCGCAACAGGATTGCTCTGCAAGCAGACCTCCTTGCAGCCCACATCCTTGGCATCCGCAATGTGCTGGTGGTTACCGGAGATCATACCATACTTGGTGATCATCCAGCCAGCAAACCAGTTTACGATTTAGATTCGGTGCAGCTCCTTGCCTTGTTGAATAAACTTAACCGGGGATTTGATGCGAATGACCGGCCTTTGACAGATAGGACGGAATTCTGTTATGGGGCAGTGGTGAACCCTGTGCTTGACGGGTTAGAAGCGCAAATTTGGAAGTTGAGACGCAAGGTAGAGTCCGGGACCTCCTTTGTTCAAACTCAGGCAGTTTTTGATCCTGAAGCGTTCCGGCTCTTAATGGAGAGTATAAAGGATATTCCGGTTAAGGTTCTGGCAGGCATTCTGCCGCTCCGTTCTGCCCGAATGGCTCGTTGGGTGAATCACAATGTCCCTGGAATTTCCATTCCTCTCACCTTTATTAACCGGCTGGAGACAGCACAAGATCCTGTACTGGAAGGTTGGCGCATTACCGAGGAAATTGTGGTTGCTATCAAGGAAATCGGTGATGGATTGCACTTTATGCCTTTAGGGGACAGTCACGGACTGGCCCAATTCCTTAAATCTTTTACCTAAGGGCTGGTATGGCAGACTGGGATGTCTAACACCTTAATTTCAAAAAAATAAGGATTCTTGCGAAAGTCATCTCGTCGTTTCGGGGTACCTATCTTTTCTGGGGTACCCCTTTTCCAATGCGTAAACAGTGGCACACGTGAAGCAATCGTTTGACACTTGCCAAAAATGTAGTTTATACTAGGCGTTAGAGTTAGCTTAAATCGAGGTGGCAAGTTGACCAAAAAGTTTGCCGTAGTTACCCTGGGCTGCCCCAAAAACCAGGTGGACAGCGAAGTCATGACCGGTTTATTGGAACAAAAGTTTGATTATATTTCCGCTCCGGAAGATGCGGATATTATTATCGTGAATACCTGTACTTTTATCGATGAAGCCAAGGAAGAATCCGTAAATACCATTCTGGAACTGGCCCAGCTTAAAGATAAGGGAAAAATTCTCTTAGCTGCGGGCTGTATGGCCCAGCGCTATGGGGAGCAGCTGTTGCAAGAAATTCCGGAACTTGACGGGGTTGTGGGTACGGATAAGATAGAGGAAATCGCGGAAGCTGTCACGGAGGCGGAACATAGCCGGGCTTGCTTTTTAGGAGGCGAGGTTCCGGATTATCTCTATTCTGAAAAATCTTTACGCCGGAGGTCAACACCCGGGTATTACGCATATGTTAAAATTGCCGAAGGGTGTGACAATTACTGTACCTACTGTGTCATACCACAGGTACGCGGGCGCTTTCGCAGCCGTCGGGAAGAATCGGTGGTCGCTGAGGTTGAAGCTTTGGCTGCTGATGGGGTTAAGGAAATTCTCCTGATTGCGCAGGATACGACCCGCTATGGCTTGGATTTATATGGAGAACTGCGTTTGCCTAAGCTCCTGCGCAGCTTGGCGAGAATTGAGGGTATTGAGTGGATCCGGTTGATGTATTGCTATCCGGAAATGTTTATGGATGAACTGATTGAGACCATGAAAAGTGAGCCTAAGATCTGCCGTTACGTGGATTTGCCTTTGCAGCATGCTGACGACAAAATCTTGCGGGAAATGAACAGGCGTGGGACAGCCGCGGAGGCTGAAGAATTAATCCGCAAGCTGCGGCAGGCAATGCCTGAGATCGTGATCCGGACCACGATGATTACCGGATTCCCGGGTGAGAGTGAACAAGAATTTCAAAGTTTACTTTCCTATGTAAAAAGAGTACAATTTGACCGATTAGGAGTTTTTGCCTATTCCCAGGAGGAAGGAACGGCTGCGGCTCGTCGGGAAGACCAGATTCCGATAGAGATCCGGGAAACCCGGCGGGAACAGGTCATGGCCTTACAGTATGAGATTGTCTTAGAAAGACAAGCCCGCTGGATAGGAAAGACTTTAAAGGTTTTAGTCGAAGAGGAGCTGCCCGATGGCCGCTTTAGCGGGCGGACGCAGGGGGATGCGCCGGAGATTGACGGTGTGGTATATATTACAAAACCGTCTCGTAAATTAAAACCGGGAGAGTTTATTTCTGTTAAGATCATGGAAGCAGACAGTTATGATTTAATAGGAGAGGTTGTTTTGTGAATCTGCCGAATCGTTTAACACTGGCTAGGATTATTTTAGTTCCGGTGTTTATGGCTTTTTTACTCCTGCAAGTCCCTAAAGGGCATACCATTTTCCCCCATCAGGACGTCGTGGCTGCCTTGATATTTATTTTGGCTTCAACGACGGACGGACTGGACGGGTATATTGCCCGTAAACGGGGGCAAGTTACGGTCCTGGGCAAATTTATGGATCCGCTTGCAGATAAACTGCTGGTCTCGGCGGCTTTAATCGCTCTAGTGGAACTGGGGGATGTCCCGGCGTGGGTAGCCTGGGTTATTATCGGGCGTGAATTCGCCGTTACTGGATTAAGGGCCATTGCTGCGGCTGACGGGCAAGTGATCGCGGCCAGCAAACTGGGTAAGATTAAGACTGTAACCCAGGTTATAGCAATTTCGGCAATTTTACTCAAGGATTGGCCTTTCTATTTAATTGGAATCCGAATTGGACAGCCGGTGCTTTATTTGGCCTTGTTTTTTACAATTTGGTCAGGTGTTGATTATTTGGCCAAGACATGGAAACTACTGCGTAAGTAGTAGTTTCATTTCTAAACTTATTTTATAAACTTTTTTTGGAAAACAATCAGGAAAGAGTTCGCTAATTTTGGCAAACTCTTTTTCTTTTGTCATCCTGACCAAGCTCTAACCAAATACCTTATTCTGGACGTTTTTACTAAAATTATATCTAAGATATTAATCTATGATTTGTTATAATGTCAATATGGACAAGTTGAAGTAGAGGAGGGGAGAGACCATGACCAAACAGCGCTTGACGCTGATTAGTGTGGTTGGACTCCTTGTTTTCTCGTTGTTGTTTGGCGGGCAATTCTTGTATAAGAAAAACTGGGTTGATAAATCAATCCAGGAGCAAAGCCGGCAAATTCCGGGAGTTATTTCAGCCACGGTAGTGCAGGAAAACGGGCAGCAAGTCTTGAATGTAGCAACTAAGCAGATTCCTGATTTACATCAGGCAGCCAGAGATTTGCTTAATTTGGCCGGAGGACGGCCTATCCGTTTATTGGATACACGTACCCCTAAGCTTGAACAACTCTTGAATCAGATGCAGTTTGCCCTCCAGGAGGGCGTGGTGCGCGGGAATTTTACGGAAATGGCTCAGTCCGTTAAAGATCAGGCGGAGAAAGCGGGAGTCAAGTTTGATTTGACCATGGACAGTGACTACATTTATTTGGAATTAAACGATCAGGACGGGCAGCTGGTCACGGTACTTGAGCGCCGCGGTCAAGGACTTTTTCTGCCCAGTGCCAAAAACTGAGGTAAGGAGGGGAGAGAGAAATGATTAGGGATGTCGCTCTGGGAGCGGCCGCAGGCTTTTTGATTTATCTTTTTGCCATGGGCTATAATATTGTGCCACTTCTTTTTATTGTGGGAGGCGCATATTTCATCTGGAGAGTGGTGATCGAGCGCGGAATGGTCCGGTCTCCCGGGAAAGGAGTAGTCGTTTCCTCGACTCCAGTTACCTTTGACGATATTGGCGGCCAGGCGACGGCTAAGAAAGAGCTTCAGGAAGGGCTGGATTTCCTGCGCCACAGTGACCGGATGAAAGAGCTTGGGATTCGGCCCTTAAAAGGAATTTTGCTTTTAGGCCCTCCGGGAACAGGAAAAACGTTGTTGGCCAAGGCGGCAGCCCGCTATACCAACTCGGCTTTTTTGGCAGTTTCCGGAAGTGAGTTTGTGCAAATGTACGCAGGGGTTGGAGCGGAGAGAGTTCGCAGTTTGTTTAAGCGGGCCCGGGAAGTGGCGCGCAAGGAGAAAAAACATAGTGCGATTATCTTTATTGATGAGATGGATATTCTAGGCGGTAAAAGAGGGAGTAATATCTCCCATCATGAATACGATCAGACGTTAAACCAACTCTTGGTTGAGATGGACGGGCTGGGTTCGGATCAAAACCCGCAGATTCTAGTGATCGGGGCGACCAACCGGGCTGAAGCTCTCGATGCGGCCTTGCTCAGACCGGGGCGCTTTGACCGCCAGGTGAATGTGGATCTGCCGGACAAGGAAGGACGTTTGGCCATCCTTCAGATTCATACGAAGAACAAGCCTTTGGCGGAGGACGTCGACTTAGAGCAAATTGCCCACGAAACGTTTGGCTTTTCCGGAGCGCATTTAGAAAGTCTGACCAATGAGGCGGCCATTTTTGCCCTGAGAGAAAAATCTAAGGTGATTGTACAGAAGCATTTGCGTGAAGCGGTGGAAAAAGTGATGCTTGGGGAAAAACTCGATCGGCGGCCGACAGCGGATGAACTATGGCGGGTGGCCGTGCATGAAGGGGGGCATGCCCTCCTGGCTGAAACGGTCAAGCCAAATTCCGTGGCCCAAATCTCGATTCGCTCGCGCGGCCATGCCCTGGGGTTTGTGCGTCATTATCCGGACGATGACCTCTACCTCTATACTCAGGAAATGCTGGAACAGCAGATTATGGTGGCTCTCGCGGGCGCAGTGGCTGAGCATATGATACTCGGCACGCGCAGCACGGGCAATGCGGGGGATTATGAACACGCGCTCAGTATGGTGGAACGCATCCTGGCATCCGGCATGTCTACGCTAGGAATTATTGACCTCTCCCGTTTAAATGACGGACAAAGGCAAAAAATCACAAGAGAGATTTTAGCCGAGCTTGAACAGAAAACCCGGGTTGTATTGGAAGAGAAAAAAGAAACCCTGCTCGCTGTGGCCAAGATTCTACAAGAAGAGGAAACGGTGAGCGGGGATGCGTTAAGGGAGTTTTTGCATAAGGTAGCTTAAGGGTTGGGAGTTCGCTAAGCTGGGTAACCTCCAATAAGGAGAATTGCATTAGGGCAGATTATGGACTGCGTAGGTTCTGATTGAACCGAAGCAGTCTTATTTTTTTCTTCGTTAAGCTGATTCAGTGGTGCTGCGTAGAAGCATGGAAGTCTGATTCCTGGCTTCTGGCTTCTGACTCCTGAAGTACAGTACATCTGATTTATTTTTCTTAAGCAGGATAAGCCGGGGAGAGATGAGAAATAATTTAGGTAGTTTGGCCGTAAGCTTTTAGGGCAATGATATAATGTCAGAGTATATAGGGATGTAAGAATTCTTAGTTTGCATTGAGGATGGGAGAGTGATAAAATCTTATGAAAGCTGAAATTTTAGCGACGGGTACCGAGCTTTTGTTGGGCCAGACTTTAAACACCAGTGCGCATTATTTGACGGGTAAATTGTCCAGTTTGGGCATAGAAGTCGATTATCATATAACGGTCGGTGATAACCCTAAACGGATCGAGGATTCGCTGCGCCAAGCCTTGGAACGTTCTGAACTGGTGGTTACGACCGGGGGGCTGGGCCCTACCGTTGATGACCTAACCAAAGAACTGGTCGCCAAGGTTCTGGGGCTGGAACTGGAATTAGATCCGGCGAGTCTCAAGCATATCGAGGATTTCTTTGCTCTGCGCAAAGCTAAGATGCCTGAAAGTAACCGCAAACAAGCTTATTTCCCCAAAGGAGCGAAAATCTTACCCAACCCGGTGGGGACGGCGCCCGGGGCGATCATTACCAAAGAGGGAAAAACAGTGGTCATTCTGCCAGGTCCGCCTTTTGAAATGCAGCTGATGTATGAAAATTACGTCCACCGGGAGCTGGAAGAAATCGTGGGTCCGGACGCAGAGCGCATGAATGTGCGGGTGCTGAAAATCTTCGGGATGGGGGAGTCTGCGATCGAGGAAGTGATTGCGGACCTTTTGAATCTGCCGAACCCGACCATGGCTTTGCTTGCGAAACGGGCCGAGATGCATATCCGGCTGGTGGTCCGCAGCGCGGATGCGGTGGAAGCCCGGCGGATTCTCGACCAGGCTGAGGCCGAGATCCGTTCCCGGCTGGGTGACAAGGTTTTTGGACGGGATCAGGACAGCATGATTGGGATTGTGGCCAAGGCTTTGCGGGAGCGCGGCCTGACCGTGGCTACGGCCGAATCCTGTACCGGCGGGCTTGTGGCAGCGGCTCTGACCCAGCAACCGGGAAGTTCTGAATTTTACCTGGGTGGAGTGGTAAGCTATGCCAATGCGGTCAAGGAAAGTATGCTTGGGGTCGGACGGCAGAGCTTGGAACAGCAGGGGGCAGTCAGCCCGGAGGTGGCTAAGGAGATGGCTGCCGGCGCCCGTGCACGCTTAGGCGCGGATTTGGCCTTGGCGACGACGGGAATCGCGGGTCCGGACGGCGGCACTGACGCCAAACCGGTGGGCTTGGTTTACATCGGCTTAGCCACAGCGCAAGGAGCAGAAGCTAAGAAATTTCAGTTTTACGGAGGGCGGGATTCCGTGCGCGCTCTCACTGTTCAGGCAGCCCTTAATTGGCTGCGCTTATATTTACAAGTTTGACAAGTTTGAAAGGAGTTTTCACTGATTGATGGTAGAACGTTTACACGCATTTGGTAATTTAAAGTTAGGCAAGCAAGTCATCCAAGCCATTGCAGAAATGGGGTTTGAAGAACCTTCACCCATTCAGAAAGAAGCGATTCCCTTAGCCTTAGAAGGATTGGATTTAATCGGGCAGGCTCAGACCGGAACCGGAAAGACCGCGGCTTTCGGAATTCCGATTGTGGAGCGGGTTAATGCCAAGTTTCAGGCTGTCCAGGCGATTATTGTGACCCCGACCCGGGAATTGGCAGTACAAGTATCTGAGGAGATCGGCAAGATCGGAAAATACCGGCATGTGAAGGCTTTGGCGATTTATGGCGGCCAGTCGATCGACCGGCAGATCCGGGCCCTCCGCTTCGGCTGCCAAATCGTGGTCGGCACGCCCGGCCGCTTGCTGGACCATCTGAACCGGGGCACCCTCAGTTTGAAGTATGTTAAGATGGTTGTCCTCGATGAAGCGGACGAGATGCTGGACATGGGCTTTATTGAGGATATCGAGAATATCCTGAAAAGGGTCCCGACTGAGGAACGGCAGGTTATGCTGTTCTCAGCCACCATGCCCCCGGAAATCAGGCGGCTGGCTAAAAATTATATGAAAGACCCGAAATCTATCGCGGTCAGCCGGGATGAACTGACCGTTCCTTTAATCGAGCAGGTTTTCTACGAGACCAGGGAAAAGGTTAAAGTGGATGCCTTAGCCCGGATTATTGATATGGGAGAAATCGGCCAGGGCATAATCTTTTGCCGTACCAAACGTGGGGTAGATGAGCTGGTGGCAGCCCTTGAAGCCCGCGGCTATCTGGCCGATGCCCTCCACGGCGACTTAAGCCAGCAGCAGCGCGACCGGGTGATGAAACGCTTCCGCGACGGCAAAACCGAGATTTTAGTGGCCACGGATGTTGCGGCGCGCGGGCTGGACATCGACAATGTGACCCATGTCATTAACTTTGATATTCCCCAGGATCCTGAAAGCTACGTGCACCGGATCGGACGCACCGGCCGTGCCGGGCGTAAAGGAATAGCCATTACCCTCATTACTCCTCGTGAGTATCGCCAACTAAGACAGATCGAGCAGCTGATCAAGGCCAGGATCCGGCGCCAGGAACTGCCTTCACTTGAGGATATCAGTGAGCGCCAGGCCGAAAACCTTAAGAACCAACTGGTGAAGTTGATTCAAAGTAATCGTCTTGCAACTTACCGTTCGATTGTTTCCAGCCTGCTTGAAGATTATGATTCGACTGATGTGGCTGCGGCGGCGCTGAAATACGCAGTCGAAGGAGTGGACAGCGCAGACCGGAATGATGAGGATGATGAAGTCTCATTCACCAATACCGGAGCCTCCCCCGGGATGGTGCGCCTGTTTATGAATATCGGACGGCTGCAGCAGATCCGCCCCCAGGACATTGTGCGCTGGATTGCGGAAGAAAGCGGAATCCCCGGGAATATCATCGGGATGATTAACATCTACGATAAATTCACTTTCGTGGAAGTGCCGTCAGAGCATGCTAGCCGTGTCTTAAGCTGCATGCATCAGAATATGATCAAAGGGCGCAAGGTCAATGTGGAACCGGCCAAAGCGCGGTAAAGAAAAAGGGGCCGTTACACCACGAACGTTGTGCAACAGCCCCCCTTCTTTTTAAGTTGAGAATATCACTGGGGGTGGTTCAGGCCAGCTCCATGTTTTTTAAGTTTTAATAATAAGTTCGCACAGGGATTTTGAGGTCTCGGCAGCTATGGGTCTTGTTTCCCTCTGCGATCTGGTTCACAAGGTTAATTGCGATCATAGCTTCACTTTTTGCCGCTAATTGCTCTAATTCAGACAGCGTAATCATACCATTCCCTCCTCTGCGAACCTATGTGTAAACTTATTTTATCATTGGCATTATTTTAGAAAAATGATAGAATGAAATTAAATAATACTTAATATATTTGACTGTAATTAACAATAATTAAAGGAGCAGCGGGATGTACGACTATCTATTCAAAAGGGCCAGACTTTTTCGACCGTCGCTGGAAACTATGGATCTAGGCATAACCGGAGATAAAATCACTGCTATAAACAAAAAACTGGAGATTCATGCCACCCGTGAGATAGACCTTGAGGGAAGATTAGTTATTCCCGGGTTTGTTGATTTGCATACCCATCTGGAGAAAACCATGACGTCTCATTTAATCAACAATCGGAGTGGTACATTAGGCGAAGCAATTGAGAATTTCAGCCATTTTTTTTCCCAAGCGGACCCTAAGGAAGTTTATGCGCGGGCCAGACAGGCAGTCGAAATGGCGGTTGCCCAGGGAACCACTGCTATCCGCTCACATATTACTGTGGATACTCAGACCGGATTGGACATCATCCGGGCAATTCTGGCCGTGAAGCGTGATTTGGCAGATATCGTTAGCTTGCAAGTGGTTGCTTTCCCTACCCCCGATCCGGCTGGAATTAAACCGGAACAGGTGGAGCTGTTACGAAAGGCGGTGCTTGAAGGAGCGGATCTGGTTGGCGGTTGTCCTAGTCTTGACAGTGATTATCGTCAATTTACGGATCAGTTGTTTGACTTGGCCAGGGAGCTAAACACAGATATTGATTTCCATGTGGATGAATCTGATGAACCCAATGTCGAGGCTTTAGAATATTTGGCAGAAAAGATCATAGCGGGAGGTTATCAGGGCCGGGTTACCGCCGGTCATTGTTGTTCCCTATCAGCGGTGACGGATGATGTGTCTAATAGAGTGATCGCTAAAGTAAAGGAAGCCGGGCTGTCTGTAGTGACTCTTCCCTCATGCAACTTGTTCTTAATGGGACGGGGAGATAATCAACCGGTCCGGCGCGGGGTGACCAGAGTCCGTGAATTATTGGATGCAGGGGTTAATGTTTCCTATGCTTCAGATAATATCCGCGATCCGTTCCGGCCTTTTGGTAATGCCGATCTTTTGGAAGAAGCGCTCCTAACAGCTCAGGTAACGCAAATGGGTACTCCTGCCCAACTGAATACCATCCTGGCCATGGGAACCTATAATCCCGCCCAAGCCATGAACCTCGAAGGATATGGATTAAATGAAGGGTGCTTTGCCGATTTGGTTGTATTGGATGCATTTTCACCGGAGGAAGCTATTGTTAACCAGGCGGTAAAATCTATGGTTTTCCGTCGGGGAAAGCTGATTGTATCGAACAGGCGGGACACATCGGAACTTTGGAAAAGAAACAAATAGTCCGCCTTGACAAAATTTTGAGTTTTAGTTCATAATTTAGTAGTATACATTGCTTTTTTATATACCATAAGTACTGGACAGTATGCCAAGTTTTACTTAATGAATGACATTAAATGCAATGGGGCGGAAATAGATGATAGGGGAAAAAATTCGTAAGTTCCGGTTGGAAAAAAACCTCAGTTTAAAGGCCTTGGCAGATAAGACGGGGTTAACTTCCAGTTTTCTCAGCCAAGTGGAAAGAGATATCGCCGATCCTTCAATTAATTCTCTGCGAAAAGTAGCCGATGCGCTTGAAGTGCCAATATTTTCTCTGCTGGTAAGCGAAGTTGAACCCAATCCTGTAGTTCGCAAAAATGAGCGAAAAAGTCTGCGCTTCGCAAAATCCCAGATGAGTTACGAATTATTAACTCCTGACCTGAACCGGAGCATGGAAGTACTCATCAGCCGGCTGGAACCGGGAGGAAGCAGTTCTACTATGACGCATATAGGAGAGGAATGCTCCCTGGTGCTTGAGGGAACTCTGGAGATAACTATCGCCAATGTCACATATCTTTTGGACGAGGGAGACAGTATTTATTTGCAAGGTGAAGTTCCTCATCGCATGGTTAATGTGGGAGATAAGGAACTGGTGCTATTATCTTGTATTACACCACCTCGGTTTTGATCAGACTATTGCACAAAAACGGTCTTCAAACTGATTAACCCTTGTTCCGCGAGTACAGATTCACTCACTTTATTTTTTGACATGGTAATCTCTTACAGTCACCTATTGGATGCTATCTGCGGGTTTTAGGTAAATGGATGGATCAAACCCAGCCCACCGTACCATGTCCAAAGCCTGGCGATTGGTGTTACTCGGGAAATAACGTTGCCCTTGCACTACAACCACTTCGATGGTCGCTAACACTTCCAGAATCGTCATCACCGACGGAGTATCCGTCTTCTTGTTTCCTGGTAACTGGACAAATTCATTTCGCTCTTTCAGGCTTTTCCGCACTCGATACTCAAGGTATGACGCCAGCATGAGCACCATAATAAACACATACCCCAGCGCATGGATTCGTTTCTGGCTCTTTAGAAACACTGGACCTAGGTATACCGGACTTTTCAGAAACCGAAACTTCGTTTCGATCGAGATTTGCCGTTTGTATTCGGTTAAAAACAGCTGCCGGAGTGTATTTTTCTTGATCCCGGATGGAGTAGATCAGCACGAAGGTTGATTCCATTTGGCGCAGCCGTTCAAAGAGATCCGGAGCTAAGTCCCCTATTTCGCAGTGAATACGGTAACTGATGGTCTCAATCGGCTCCTCGCCCTTTTTCGGGCGCCCCTTATGGGCATAGGTTGTAACCGTCTCGCACGCCACGGTTCCTGAAAATGAGTAACCGTACTTCGCTACCTCCAGGGCAAACGCTTGCAGCGCATTCCGGGCATCCGGTTCACAGGCAAAAGCAGTGGCAGTTAAGGTTTTCGCCTTGCGTGCCCATTCTTCTTTCTGTTTGCTTATCCTCTTAGTCAAAGTTTTTTCCTTGCCGGCTTCGAGCATGCTGGAGTGAACGACGAGGAAGCGGTATTCCTGATCATCGATTTGTCTTTGAGCTGGAAATACCCGATAGCGAGCAGCGTGGTTCTCGTTACTTGCTAAGATCGCAATATCTTGCCACTTATCTTGTTCCCAGGCTAGCTCCTTTAATTCCTTGGCCAGGCCAAAGGTTTCGGGAAATCTTGATATAAACTGGACATTTTGTTCGGCCAGACTCTTGAGGCCATTGGTTGAAATCAAGGCACAGTCAGCTGCGAAAATAACGTCTTTTAACCCTTGCCGGGTAAAGAGCTTCTGCATCTCTACCGCGGCTTCCGGATTCCACTGGACATCCGTCATGTTACCGGCTAATAACTCTCCCATAATGACCAGACCATCTTCCTGAACTGCAGCCCCCAGCTTAAATTGCTTCAGATCGGGGCGCAGATCCTTGCTAAACCCGTGATTAATCTTAAATTCAGCATGAGCCTTACCGGTGTAAGCCCCTTGAACCGACTTGGATGTCGTATCAAAGTGAACAATATTGATGCCAAGGGAATGGGCCTGGAGTAGGGATAGGGAAACCATACTGACCAATTGTTCCATGGATATCTCGGCCAGCTTATCCAAGGCATGGCCGTAAGCATCGTCGTTCAGCTGCTCCACGCTGAGATCCACCTCAGCAAATAAATTGCGTAAGTCTTGCTGGGCCCAGAATTGCTCAATCTTCCACAGGGGTTTGCGGCCACACAGAATACAGATTACTAAGGTTTCGATGAGCAGGCCGGGAGAAACTTTTGAATTCGCTTCTCTCCAGTGAACCATCTGATTGACGGTCTGAGCAATCTTGGCTATACGACAGAGTGCTGCAGCGATCGGAACACTTGCTGCCCGTATGGTGCGGATATCTGCGAATGAGTTTGTCATCATGTTACCTCCACAAAAAAGTTAGAGATAACATTCGACACGAGATAGGAAAAATCCTTTAAATGGAATAAAATACCTGTTACCAGAAATTAACTTGCGGAATGTGGGGATTAACTTAGGATGACAAACAGGTTGAAAATTGGTACAATCTAAGAAAGGCAATGCAGCCGTACAATGATCCGGATCTGAACGGATATTTGTACGGCTGTTTTGCTAATAAGAGACTCACATAAATAATTGCATTTTTGTATTGTATTGCGCACGAATGGAGGTAGAAGAAAATGTCGAAAAATGACCGAAAAAAGATTCAACAAAAAGAAGGAATTGAGAAATTGAATCACGAATAATTAAACGTAACTTAAATAATTAAACATTACTTAACACCTTTTATTTAATAAACCTTTTCTTACGAAAGTTGAGAGTCCAATCACAAATGATTTCATCTCCAGTCATTTACCTTTCCTAGTAAGATTAACTTTACCGTTTTCAGAAAACTTTGTCCAGAGTATATGAATGATATGCAGATAGTAAGTAAACGGGCATTAATCCATATTTAAAACCGGATCAAAAGGAGGCGGAGTAAAATAGGGAAAATATGAAAGTAAATATAATAACAAGTGGTCATCTCAAGGAGGGAGGGATAAAGTGACCGGATTTTTACTTGACCATGCTACTATCGTGACTATGAACTCTCAGCGGGAAATTATTCCTGACGGTGCCATCCGCATTCTGGGTGATAGAATTATGGAAGTCGCTTCCAGTCACAGCGTGAAGGCAGCGAGCGGGTCGCCGGATGAACATCGCGTTGATTTAAATGGCAAAGTAATATTTCCAGGATTGATCAATACCCACAACCATATGTTTCAAACGTTGACCAAAGGTCTGGGTGATGACCGGGTTTTGGCCGATTGGCTCAGGGATATGACCTTTCCGGCTGCGTCATATCTGGATGAGGAAACGGTTTACTGGGCAGCGGTTTTGGCTTGTTTAGAGGGAATTCACAGTGGGACGACCACTGTTTTGGATTATATGTATCCCCATCCCAGAGCAGGGCTAAGTGAACCGGTTATCCGGGCTTTTCTTGACACCGGTGTAAGAGGTCTTTTCGGAAGGGGTATGATGGATACGGGGGAGCAATTTGGTTGTGACTCCCGGATTCAGCAAGATACTGATGAAGCCCTGGTGGATGCCGAAAGACTTTTGCAAAAATACGGTGCAACAGGAGGGAAGGTGAATATCTGGCTGGCGCCGGCGGCTTTGTGGTCTAACAGTGAAGGAATGTTAAATGGTTTGGCTGAGTTGCAGCGGAGATATGGTGCAAGGCTCTCTGTTCATATATCTGAGACTCCGTTCGATCGTCAGTCGGTAGAAATGCTGCACGGACGGAACGAATTGAAGGTTCTGTCTGATTTTGGACTGTTAAACAATAAATTGTTGATGGTGCACTCGGTCTGGTTGACCGATCAGGATATTGAACTGGCTGCTAGTGCCGGTGCGGCGATCTCTCATAACCCGGTAAGCAATATGTACCTTTCATCAGGGGTAGCACCCATACCCAAAGCAAGACAGCGGGGTATTCCGGTCGGCTTGGCCACAGACGGACCGGCCAGCAATAATTCCCAGGACATGGTGGAGGTTTTGAAGTTTGCTGCCTTACTCCACAAGGTGCATCATCTCAACCCTGTTGCGCTTACAGCTGGACAAGTTTTAGAAATGGCAACCATTGAGGGGGCCCGGGCAGTGGGTCTTGAGCATGAAATTGGGTCATTGGAAGTGGGAAAGAAGGCAGATTTATTTGTATTTAACCCGGAACTTTCTCTTAAAGCAGTCCCAATGCATAATCCCGTTTCGACGCTTGTTTATTCTTCATCTCCCCAAAACATAGAGATGGTCATGGTGGACGGGAAGATAGTCATGGAGAACGGTCAATCTGTTTTTATGTCGGAAACTACGGCTGTTTCAGCAACACGTCGGGTTGCGGAGGATTTGCGCCGGCGCGCCGGCATCACCATTAAACCGGCATGGTGATAAATGCAATCACGAAGGGGAGAACGTAATGAAGTTCAAGAATATAGTGATTCCGGTTGTCGCAATTGCCGTTGCCTTGATCTTTGGGGCGATCATTATTGCCGTGATGGGACTGGATCCGCTGTTGGCGTATGAGAGTTTGGTGCAAGGAGCATTTGGCAGTGTTTATGGCGTAACCACCACATTAGCCAAAGCAACTCCGCTAATCTTTACCGGTTTGAGCTTTGCCCTTGCCAAGAAAACAGGATTGCTGAACATTGGCGCAGAAGGTCAACTTTATATGGGTGGTCTCTGTAGTGTTCTTGTCGCAGCCTATTTGCCACCTATGCCAATGATTCTCCACCTTTCTCTGGAAATTCTGGCCGGATTTACCGGAGGTGGCCTGTGGGGGTTACTGGCTGGCTGGTTGAAGGTCCGTTTTGGCTCCAGTGAAATTATCACCACGGTGATGCTGAATTACACAGCGATGTTTTTTATTGCGTATATGGTCAACGGTCCGATTATTGAACCGCCTGGGAACTTGCCGCAAAGTAAACCGATTCCGCCGTCTGCAATCTTTCCTTCATTAATTCCTAATACTCAATTACATTTGGGGTTTGCTATCGCTATTCTCATGGCCGTTTTTTACTACATCTTTCTTTGGCATACCCGTAAAGGATATGAAGCCCGTGTAGTTGGTCTGAACCCGGAAGCCGCTACATATGCCGGGATGAATAAAAACCGGTTGGTGTTTTTAATTATGTTTTTGGCCGGAGGTTTGGGCGGACTGGCTGGGAGCAGCGAAATTCTCGGTATCCAACATCGCCTCTTTCAGGCCTTTTCCCCTGGTTATGGTTATGATGGCATTGCAGTTGCTTTGCTCGGTCTAAATTCACCCATCGGAACGGTGCTGGCAGCAATCCTGTTCGGGGCCTTGCGTAGTGGCGGAGATATGATGCAAATGGTCGCTCATGTTCCGTTAGCCATTATCTATGTCATCCAGGCGCTGGTCATCATGTTTGTTGCTGCTGAGTATCTTTTCCGGCGTTTTGGGGGCTTCAAACAGCGGGCGGCAAAATTGCTGAAGGGAGCTGGAAAACATGAGTCTGTCTAATCTGGCCAGTACGCTGTCAAGTTTTATTAATACCGATATTCAGACTGCTATGCCGATTATGCTGGCCGCAACCGGAATGGTTTTTAGCGAAAGAGCAGGCTTGGTTAACATCGGTATTGAAGGTGTCATGTTAATGGGGGCTTTTACCGGTGTAGCTGCTTCCTTTCTGCTTGGCAGTGCCTGGCTTTCCTTGCTTGTGGTAATCATCATTGGCGGGATTTTGGGATTGTTTTTTACATTTTTGGTGGAAACAGCACGGGCCGATCAGGTGGTTATCGGTATGGCGTTTAACCTTCTGGGACTGGGGTTGACGACCATGTTGAACCGGGCTCTCTTCGGGATGAATACGGCCCCACCTAAAATCGAGAGTTTTACTCCTCTTCACATACCGGTACTTTCCGATCTGCCTTTTATCGGTACGGCATTCTTTCAACATTCCAGCCTAACCTATATCGCCTTTGTTCTGATCCCGCTTGTCGGTTTTATCGTTTTCAAAACCAATGCGGGTTTGAATTTAAGAGCCGTGGGTGAACACCCCCGGGCTGCCGATACGGTTGGGATTAATGTGATCAAAGTACGCTATATCGCCGGTATGGTGAGCTGTATGTTTGGTGCTGTCGGGGGTGCATATCTCTCTATGAGTCAGTTGAACTTTTTTACGGAGAACATGACAGCAGGCAGGGGATTTATTGCTCTTGCTGCGGTTATTTTCGGCAAGTGGTCTCCCTGGGGAGTACTCGGAGCTGCCCTGCTTTTTGGTGCCGGCAATGCTGTATCATATCTTATTCAGGCATCCAACAGTCAAATACCGGGCCAACTCGTGCTGATGGTGCCTTATGTGCTGACGCTTGCCGCTCTGGCCGGATTTGTCGGGAGAGCGGTGGGTCCGGCGGCAAGCGGTAAACCCTATATTAAGGAGTAGTAGGTGACGAAATGCTCAATTCAGTGACTCGGATTGATGCGCTGAAAAAACTTACTGGCCAAGCGCTATATGCAGCCGATCTGCGTTTGCCGCAAATGGTGACGGTCAAGGTATTAAGAGCAGGTATTCCTGCTGGGAAAATAGGCCGGCTTGACCTTAGTAAGGCTGTTGCAGTGGAGGGGGTACTGGAGATACTCACTGCAGCTGACATTCCGGGGATTCCTGCCCGTCCGCTGGAGCGTCCGGTTCTGTGTCAAGACCTGGTACGCTATATGGGTGACGGGATTGCCCTTGTGATAGCCGAAAATGAAAAAGCTGCCCAGGACGGATTAAGTCAAATCCGAGTGGAATGGGAAAAGGTGCCGGCGGTATTTGATGTGCAGGAAGCCTTGGCTGAAAATGCGCCACTGATCCACGGCGATTCCAATATCGCCTCCCGTTATGTTGTCAAGGAAGGAAGTCTGGAAGAAGCCTGGCAGGCCTCTGACTTGATTCTGGAAAGAACCTTCAGGACCTCAAGAGTCCAGGCAGCTCCTATTGAACCGGAAGCAGTAGTTGCCAATCTGGAAACTCCTGATCAAATTGTGGTCTATTGTCCGTGCAAGAGTCCGTTTAATGTACGTCGGGTTGTCGCCGAGACGCTGGGCTGGGACTTTAACCAGATACGGATCGTTCAGACTGTGGTTGGGGGATCGTTTGGAGCAAAAGATTCGGATATCGGTATTCTTGCCTCCAGGGTTGCTCTTGCTGCCTTGGTCACGAAACGCCCGGCCCGCTCCGTATGGGAACGGGAAGAATCCTCCCTGGAAGGAACCAAAAGGCATCCTTACCATTTTACTTACAAAATAGGACTCACGCAAGATGGAATGATTAATGGCATGCAGATCAGGGGAGTTGCCGACGCCGGAGCTTATCTGTCCAAAACGAGTATGGTCCTATGGCGCTCAACTGTGGAAGCCACCGGACCTTATCGTGTACCCGCAGTGGATACGGAATTGATGGCAGTATATACCAATAATCCGGTATCTGATGCGGTTCGGGGTTTTGGGTCTCCACAAGTTAATTTTGCCGTTGAACTTTTGCTCGATGAAGCGGCGGAAAAGCTGGGAATGGATCCTTTGCAACTCCGCCGGCTCAATGCTTTCCGGGAAGGGGACAAAGCACCCTACGGCCAGGTTATGGTCGATGTAGGTATTCATCAGTGTTTAAATACCGTAGCCGAGGCTTCCCGCTGGAGTGCTCAAGCGGATCCTGCTCCGGACGGACATGTCCGGGGCCGGGGCATGGCCTGCTGTTTTCGCGGCTCCGCCTTGGGTGCCGGAGGAGAAGGCATTGATGCTGCGGCTGTAAATATTATGATCAACAGGGATGGCAGTGTTTACTTAACTACCGGTATCAGTGAAGTCGGCCAAGGGAGTCATACTGTTTTTGCTCGCTTGGTTCAAGATGCGTTTGCTATCCCGCAGGCTTGGATCAAGGTTAACGCAGTGGATACAAGCAGCGCTTATGACAGCGGGCCGACCGTCGCCTCCCGGGGCACCTCGATTGGGGGCAATGCCTGTCTTCATGCGATCAAACAATTAGAGGAAGTATTACAAGAGGCTGCCGGCCGTAAACTGGGGTTAACAAGGGAGAAAATTAAATTTCAGGCCGGTAGGGTGGAAGGACAGAATCAGAGTCTGTCCTGGAGAGAGTTGGTTGATTACTGTTATCAATCAGGGATTAACCTGAGTTCTTTTGGCTGGTATAAGGCACCTGATCTGAGTTGGGAACGGGAGACCGGGCACGGTATACCCTATTTTTCCTATACTTACGCTGCGGCTGTGGCAGAAGTGGATGTGGATTTAATCACTGGGGAAGTAAAACTCCTTGACTATTTTGCGGCCCATGATGTGGGAAATGCCTTGAATCCGGCCGAACTGCACGGGCAAATCGGGGGCGGAGTCAGTATGGGGGTAGGGTATGCTCTATGCGAAGAGGTGGACAAGCCTGAGCGAGGTATGAATTTTGACCGGTACATTATTCCTAGCGCCGTGGATATGGGGCGCTTACACCCCCTGTTGGTGGAAACCGGGGATCGCAGGGGTCCTTTGGGCGCAAAAGGAATCGGGGAACCGGCAACGGAAATTGTTGCTCCAGCCATTATCAATGCGATCAGTTCGGCTTTGGGAATACGTCTGTACGAGCTGCCCGCCGGGCTGGAGCAGGTAAAAGCGGCAATCGAGAGAAGGGGTGTCCATGGGAACTCTGATTTATAATGGCTGGGTTATTACCCAGAATGAAGAACGCAAGGAATATAACCCCGGTTATGTCTATATCAACCGAGATCTGATTGAGGAAATCGGCGATAACTCTGAACGTCTGGCGGCCTTGAAGGCGCAGGCTGCGGAATTGATCGATGCTGCGGGTTGTGTGGTTATACCGGGCTTAATCAATCCTCATACTCATATGTTTCAGACTTATATGAGGGGACTTGGTGATAATAAACCACTTTGGCAATGGCTCAAAGAAGATATTTGGCCTTCGGCGCTCCTGATGGAGGAAGAAGATTTCTACCTGGCTGGTCTGCTGGGTTCTTTGGAGAACCTGTTGAGCGGTGTGACCCATGTGGTCGATCAGCATTATGTACACTATGTACCGGGCAGCACTGATGCCGTGTTGCGGGCTATGCGGGAAAGCGGGATACGGGGAACGTTATGCCGGGGATTTGTTGATCAAGAGTACCGGCCGGAGTTTATGGAAACGTCGGCGCACATCATGGCCGCGATGGATGAACTGGGTTCGCGCTGGCATGGCAGTGAAAAGGAAAGACTTAAAATTTCCCTGGGACCTTTAAATCCCTGGGGCTGTTCTCCGCAGTTATTGGATGAGGTAGGCAGGTATTCTGCTGATAACAATATGGATATTCAAATTCATGTGGCAGAAACGACGAAAGTCGTGGAGTCAAGCGTATCCCGTTACGGGCTGGATAATCTGACCTTTCTTCATCAACATGGTATTTTGAGCCCTCACACCCAGTTGGTTCATGGGGTCTGGCTCAACGAGAGAGAGGAGGAATTAGTAGTTCGTACAGGCAGCCATTTGGTACATTGTCCGGTTTCCAATATGTATTTGGCTTCCGGAGCGGCTCCCGTGCGACGCTGGTTGGACAAAGGGATTAATGTGGCCTTGGCGACAGACGGACCGGGTAGCAACAATAGTGAAGACATGATGGAGACGCTGAAATTTGCAGCCTGTTTGCAAAGAGTTTCAACGTTGGATCCCGCTTCCCTTTTACCCCAGGATGTCTTGGATATGGCGACACGAGGCGGGGCACAGGCCGTCAATGCCGGAAATACCGGGGTATTAGCCCCGGGGTATAAGGCGGATGTAGTGCTTGTGCGCATGGATCGTCCCCATCTGGGTCCGGTGCATAATGCCGTATCAATGCTGACGTTTAATGCCAATGGCAATGACGTGGATACCGTGCTTGTAGACGGGCAAGTGGTTGTGCAAGGGGGACACTCCACTTTGGTGGATGAACAGGAACTGATACAACGATGTCAAGCCAAAGCGGCCCGAATCCGTGCCACGGTAACCAATTCTCTTTCACATGATTAGCATGAACCTCAAAACACCGGGGAAAGGAAGATGAAGGATGAAAAGAGCAAAGAAATGGTTTTCTATGGTTGCCTTGCTTCTTATTGTAGCTTTGCTTGCCGTCGGCTGCGGCTCCAGTTCAACAGGAGGAACATCACAAGACACAGGGGTTAAAAAATTAAAAGTGGCTTTATTGCTTCCAGGCCCAATCAATGACAACGGATGGGATGCAGTGGCCTACAAAGGCCTGAAACAGGCTGAAACTGAGTTAGGCGTGGAAACTGCTTACCGGGAAAATGTCAGTGCATCAGATATGGAAACAGCTTTCAGGTCATTTGCCCAACAAAAGTATGATGTCATCATCGGACACGGATTTCAGTTTGGTGATGCTGCAAAAGCAGTGGCCAAGGATTTCCCCAATACCAAGTTTGTCATTACCAGCAGTAACATCTCGCAGGCACCGAATCTGGCTTCCATGAACGTGCTTTCTCATCAGGTGGGTTATCTGGGCGGCGTGTATGCAGCATTGGCGACGAAAACCAAGAAAATTGCTTTTATTGGCGGTCAGGAGATTCCGCCCATTCTTGACGGAGCGAAGGGTTTTGCCGAAGGTGCAAAATCCGTTGATCCCTCCGTTGAGGTGATGAGCGCCAATACCGGAAGTTTTGATGATGTGGCTAAAGCCAAGGAAACAGCCAAGGCTTTTATTGCCAAAGGAGCTGACGTCGTACTCGGGGATGCCAACCAGGCCGGTCTGGGGGTTATTGACGCTGCGAAGGGAGCCGGTGTTTATGCGATCGGGTACGGTGACGATCAATCCAATGTCGCGCCTGAGACGGTCATTGCCAGTGGTTTGCAGATTTATCCAGTAGCGATTACGGTCATGGTAAAAACCATTCAAGACGGAAAATTTGAGCCTAAGTTTTATCCCATGGGTATCAAAGAAGGGGCAGTCGGGATTGCCCTGAACAAAGGGCTGCTTTCCAAACTGCCTGCCGGGATTGAAGAGAAAATTAATCAAGTGGTTGATGATTTCAAGAGCGGTAAATTGACGGTTGGTATTCCTCAATAATTTTCAGGACGTCCCGGATCAACAAAGCTTGTCAACTTTCTGAAAGGGGATATATTATGAAAAGTTTACCTAAAAAGATAATGGGTATTCTATTAGTCCTCTTACTCGTGGTTTCTTTAACGGGTTGTGGTTCTCCTGCTGCTCAACCGCCTTCTCCGGATAAAGCTGGAGCGGCGGCAAGCAAGTTGAAAGTGGCCCTGCTGCTGCCCGGGCCGATTAGCGATAACGGCTGGAATGCATCTGCTTATCAAGGCTTAAAAGAAGCTGAAGCACAATTTGGAGTCGAAGGGTCTTATGTTGAAAATGTGGCCCAATCGGATCAACTGGCAAAATTCCGCGCTTATGCCCAACAGGGCTATAACGTGGTGATCGGACATGGTTTTGAATTTGGGGAAGCTGCCAAGCAGGTTGCCAAAGAATTTCCTCAAGTAAAATTTATTGTCACGAGTTCGGATATCACTCAGCCTCCCAATTTGGGTTCTCTAAACGTGGTCAGCCAACAGGCCGGTTTTCTGGGCGGCGTGGTTGCTGCTTTACTCAGCAAGTCAGGTAAAGTGGCGGAAGTTGGCGGTATGGAGATTCCTCCGATTCAGACTTTCTTGACAGGCTTTAAACAAGGTGTTAAGTATACCAATCAATTAACAGGCAAAAATGTGCAGGCCCTGGGTGCTCTGACCGGCAGCTTTGATGATGTAGCCAAGAATAAAGAGATGGCCAAAACATTTATTAATCAAGGCGCTGATGTCATCCTGGGTGATGCCGACCAAGCTTCTGCCGGTATTATTCAGGCTGCTCAACAAGCTAAAGTGTTGGCTATCGGTGTCGGCGGCAACCAGACCAACTTGGCGCCCGATACTGTCGTCGTCAGCACAATCCGTTCCATGCCGGTCGCTATCGAGTTCTTGATTAAAACAATCATGGACGGAAAATGGGAACCGAAGTACTATCCGGTCGGAATCAATGAAAACGCTTGTCGCCTGGAGTGGAATGACCAGTTAAAGAACAAGCTTTCCGAGCAGGATTTGAAACTTGTTGATCAAGTGGTCAGTGATTACAAAGCCGGTAAAATTGATTTGAATACTCTGCCTCAATAAATATTTGTCAGGTGTATGTGCTGAAAGGACGGTACAGAAAATGTGCCCACCGACGGTCACATACACCTCCTCTCAAAACTGTGGCTAGCGATAGGATATCACAGAGGAGGGATTGGTGTGCCGTTAATCTTAGGAATCTCCGGCAGTCCCAGGAAAGGGGCGACGGAATACGCCGTGAAAACTGCATTGGAAGCAGCTAAAACGGTAGAAGGAATCGAAACGGAATACTGGAGTGTGCACCAAAAGAAAATTGGCTTTTGTATTCACTGTGACCGTTGTATCCGGGAAAAATCCTTTTGTTATCAAGATGACGGTGTCAGGGAATTAGAAAACCTTATTGTCAAAGCGGATGGGATTATCGTTGGTTCCCCGGTTTATGACATGAACATTACTGCTCAATTGGCAGCCTGCTTTAATCGGCTCCGCCCTATGTTTATCGTTCAACCATCCGGGTTACGCCATAAGATTGGCGGGGCGATTGCTGTCGGTGGCACTCGCCATGGCGGACAGGAATTCACTTTGGCAGCTATCAATAATTTTTTTATCATGAATGAAATGCATGTAGTGGGTGGGCCAGGCGGTTGTTATAACGGTGGTAAGATTTGGAGCAAAGATGCCAAAGTACAGGGAGCTCAGGAAGATACAGTAGGAATGAATACAGTGCGTGCCCTGGGGCTGGCGGTAGCTGAGGCGACAATCATCACCAGCATTGGCCGGGCTGCTTTTCAGGAAAAGTATACCAGCCGTTTGGAGCCTGTCAGGGACCACTAGTTTGCTGAGAAGAGGTGGCGTCAATGGCCAGTGCAATTAAGATGCTAGGGGTTGTCAAACGGTTCGGTACTTTTGCAGCCAACGATCAGGTCAGCTTCGAGGTTGCCGAAGGGGAAATTCATGCTCTGCTGGGGGAAAACGGCGCCGGGAAATCCACTTTGATGAATATCCTTTATGGTTTGTACCAGCCGGATGAAGGGGAAATTTTCCTGCGGGGAGAGCGGGTCCGTATCAACAACCCGAGTGATGCCATCCGTTTGGGGATTGGCATGGTGCACCAGCATTTTATGCTGATTCCGGCTCTGACTGTAGCCGAAAATATCATTCTCGGTATGGACCGGGGATTTGCCCTTAATCTGGAGCAGGCCTGTACAGAGATTGCAGAATTGTCACGGGACTACGGTTTGGATGTGGAACCGCGGGTTAAGGTCTGGCAATTGACGGTCGGACAGCAGCAGCGGGTGGAAATTGTCAAGGCTTTGTTTCGTAAGGCCAAAGTGTTGATCCTGGATGAACCGACAGCGGTCTTGACTCCGCAGGAAGTTGAAGATTTGTTTGTGGTTCTGCGGCGTTTGACTCAGGAAGGAATGACGGTAATATTCATTAGTCACAAACTGCATGAAGTGTTTTCCATCTGCAACCGAGTTACCGTACTCAGACAGGGAAAGACTGTGGCTACACTTGAAACCAAAGATACCGATAAGGTACAACTGGCCAAGTTGATGGTTGGCCGGGATCTGGATATGAATCTTTGTAAGGTTAACGGTTGTACAACGGAGCCTGTGCTGACGATCAAAAATCTGGAATGTCTGAACGACAAAGGACTCCCAGCACTGAAAAAAGTCAACCTTCACGTCTGTGGGGGGGAAATTCTCGGTATCGCCGGTGTGGATGGTAACGGACAGACAGAGTTAGTTGAGGCAATTACAGGGTTACGGCCGGTCGCCAGCGGGGAAGTCCGTCTTTTGTCCGAGGATGTTACGCATTATAGCCCGCGCCGGCGCCTGATGCTGGGCTTGGGGCATATCCCGGCTGACCGTCATAAGCACGGTGTGATCATGGATATGACCGTTACCGAGAATATGATTTTACAGACCTACTTCCAGGAGCCCTACTGTAAAAAGGGCGGGATAATGTGGAAAAAAGCGAAGCAAACGGCAGAACAATTAACCAAGGAATACGATGTCCGTACTACTTCCTGTGAATTGACAGTAGGCCGTCTTTCTGGCGGAAATCAACAAAAAGTCGTTTTAGCCAGGGAAGTGTCCCGTAATCCTAAATTTTTGATAGCCGCCCACCCTGTGCGGGGGCTTGATATTGGGGCAACAGAATATGTCCATCATAAATTACTGGAACAGCGGGAAAAGGGAACAGGAGTTTTGCTGGTATCGACTGAATTAGAAGAAATTATTGCTCTCAGTGACCGCGTTGCAGTCATGTTTGAGGGTGAGATAGTGGGAGTGCTGGAAGGAGAAGACATTAATGTAACTCAGATCGGGTTACTCATGGCCGGTGCCCAAAAATCAGAAGCTGCAAGTTAGGGGATGTTAATTTTGACTGAATTAAAGCAATGGGTGGAGCAAAACCAAGAGGAATTCATCTCCTTTTTGGTCGACATAGTTCGGATACCCAGTGAGTCGGGTCAGGAAAAAGGTGTGGCAGAACGGATTCAGAAGGAAATGGTACGTCTTGGTTACGATGAGGTAACCATTGACCGGATGGGTAATGTGATTGGGAGGGTAGGCAACGGCAGGCCTGCGATGCTATGGGATGCCCATATGGATATTGTGCCGGCCGGTGATCCGTCGGATTGGGGGTTTGACCCTTATGCCGGTAAACTGGAGAATGGTGTGCTTTATGGCCGGGGAGCGTGTGACGACAAAGGCCCCTTGGCGGCGATGGTGGTTGCCGGGGCTAAAGCCAAAGAGTTTCTCAAACATGGACAAGGCTCCCTCTATGTTGTGGGTGTTGTTGGCGAGGAAATTGGCGAAGGGATGTCCATTGCTGAATATCTTAAAGATAGTGGTTTGGAATTTGACTTTGCTGTAATCGGGGAAGCCAGTTCCCTGCGTTTATGTCGCGGGCATAAAGGCCGGGCCCAGTACGAGATTAGTGTGCCTGGCCGGGGGGGACATGCCAGCCGGCCCGATTTGGCCGATAATCCCCTGTATAAAGCGGCCGAGATAGTTTTGGAAATTCAGAAACTGAATGAAAATCTGTTCGAACATCCAATCTTGGGTAGTGGTACGATAGCCGCCACCCAGTTGACGACAAAATCCAATTCCGTGAATTCAATTGCTGAATCATGCAAGATTTTTGTGGACCGGAGATTAACATATGGTGAGAGTGCGGAGCAGGTTTTGGAGCAACTGGCAGGAATCTGCCGGCCCTTTGAGGCCAAAGTTGAACTCATGGCTGTCGATGAGCCCACCTATACCGGCGCCAGTCAAAAAGGTTTCGAGTATTTTGCTCCCTGGTTTATGGAAGAAGAAGAAGAATTAGTGCAGGCTGGAGTGCGAGCCTTGAAGGCTGCATCAGGTCAGGCAACCGTGGGAACTTGGCAATTTAGTACCGATGGGACGGCGACCCGGGGAACTTTCGGTATTCCGACGATTGGCATTGGACCTGGGGATGAACGTTATCCTCACTCTGTACAAGATCAGATAGATCTCCAGGAATATCTCTTGGCAATTCAAATTTATGCTTTACTGGCGCAGGAAGTGTTAGGAAAATAATTTTGCCGCATGGAAGGCGCCTGTAAATATCATTTTCAAAATTAAGACGTCAGAAAGGAAGGACTCGCGATGAACACAAGACTGATGGGCAAACACTTCATTACTACGGACGAGTGGACACGGGAAGAATTGGAAACCGTGATGCAGGTCGCCGATTACCTCAAGCTTCATACTGCACTCCATATTGATGTGGAGCAAATACTGAAGAACAAGACACTTTTTATGCTCTTTTTTGAAGAATCAACCCGGACACGCAACGCTTTTGAGGCAGGTATTACCCAACTGGGAGGGCATGCTCACTACTTAACCCCGAAAGCGACGCAAATCGATCATGGTGAAGGTCCGAAAGATACGATTGAGGTTCTGGCCCGTTATGGTCATGGTATCGGTGTCAGAAACACGCTGGTTGGCGGCAATGCTTATATGAGAAGACTTGCTGAACATGCCAAAATCCCTGTCTATAATATGCAATGCGATATTTATCATCCAACCCAGGCTTTGGCTGATTTGTATACCATCCGCAGTAAGTTTGGTCAAAATACCCGTGGCCTGAAATTCGTTGTCTCCTGGACCTATGGTCCCGGTTATATCCGTCCCTTATCAATGGCCAACTCCCTGATTACCCTGATGCCTCGTTTTGGCATGGACGTAGTCTTGGCACATCCGAAAGAATTTAATCTTCATCCGGAAATGATGGCTCAAGCAGAAAAATATGCCAAGAGTGCCGGTGTTAAATTTGAAGTAATGGATGACATGGAAGCTGCTTTCGAAGGCGCTCATATCGTTTATCCGAAGAGCTGGGGCCCAATCATGCATACTGAGGACGAAAAAGAAGGTCTGGCGATAATTGAGAAATATCCGGAGTGGGTTGTGAACAGCAAGAAGATGGCCCTGACTAATGAAGAATCCATATATATGCATTGCATGCCTGCCGACCGTGATGTGGAGGTTACTTCTGAAGTCATGGACGGACCCCACTCTGTTATTTATGACGAGGCTGAAAACCGCCTGCACATACAGAAAGCTTTAATGGCATTAACCATGATGAGATAGGCCATAGGAAACATTTTACAATTTTCATCTTATGATCAAGGTTTAAGCTAAACAATTTTTGGGGGTAAAAGGATGGATTTGCGCAACTTTTTACGTAGCCTGGAAACTCATGGTGAACTCGAAAAGTTCACTAAGCCCGTGTCGCTTGTTCATCAATTGGGCGATGTCTTATTTACACTTGAACAGAAAGGTATGGGAGCTGCTCTTTTCCAGGATGTTGGTAAATCCATTCCGGTGACCGGTGGGGTATTGGCTTCACCACGCCGAATTGCCCTCGCGCTGAATTGTGATCCGGAAAAGATAGTTGACCGGTGCATGGCTGCTCTCGGGCATCCATGCCCACCGGCTATCGTTGCTAATCCGGTTTGTCAGGAAATAACCTATACAGGTGACGAAGCGGATTTGGCCATGCTGCCGATTCCCACTCATGCCCGCAAGGACAATGGCCCGTTTATTACAGGCGGGGTGATCGTAGCCAAAGATCCGGAAACAGGCTGCCAGAATCTCTCCTTTCAACGGATGCAAGTGAAAGGCAAAAGCAAATTAGGTATTATGATCAATGAATGGCGTCATCTGCAGGTTGCTTACCAAAAAGCAGAAGCGTTGGGACAAACTTTGCCTGTCAGTATTGCGATTGGTGTTAATCCCTGCATTATGATTGCTGCCGGATTCCGCTATGATGGCGATGAAATGGAAATTGCCGGTGCCTTGGCTCAGGAATCGTTACCGGTGGCCAAATCATTGACCAATGACATCTATGTGCCTGCCGACGCCGAAATAATTATTGAAGGCAGGATTGAACCCTACACCAGGGAGGAAGAAGGACCGTTGGGTGAATTTACCGGTCATTATTCCAAACCCTGGCCGAGTCCGGTGTTTCATGTCACAGCGATAACAACACGGAGAGACCCTATCTATCAGACGATTGCGGGAGGGTCCTTCGAACACATAAATTTGGGAAATGTCCTGCCCCGGGAACCGGTCCTCAAACAATTTGTTACGTTTGCTTCCGGCAATGTCAAGGCAGTGCACATTCCCCCTTATGGTTCGGGATTTCTGGCCTTGGTTGCCATTGCTAAGAAAAATCCCGGTGAACCCAAGAATGTTGCCATGGCGGCGCTCACGTCCCATGTCAATATTAAAGCAGCGATTGTGGTGGATCCGGATATTGACATCTTCAATGCCAATGATGTCTTATGGGCATTATCGACCCGGGTCCGTCCGGATCTTGATGTCTTTCTGGTTCCCGGAGCGCAGGGGCATGAATTGGATCCGGCTTCGGATGATCGCGGCGTTTTATGTAAAGTAGGGATTGATGCCACCCAGATGGATGAGAATCTTGGTTTTGAACGGGTACGCTATGCCACTGTCAATCTTGATGCTTTGCGCTAATTAAGTGTTTTCTATCACGCGAACTTGAACTTCCCTTTAAGGTAATTGACGTAAATAAATTTCGTGGAGTGGAGGAAAGTGAGATTAATCCTTTTAAATGGTAGTCCGCGTCAAGGTTCAACCCATAAAATTCTTTCAGATATTCAGGCCAAGCTGACTGCTCCCGGCGTAGAGATCGAATTGATGTCCCTGGCCGGTAAAAAGGTTGCGCCCTGCAATGCATGTGATTATTGTAAACGCCAAAAGACGAATTGTTGTGTCCATGATGATATGGAAGAATTATTTCCTCAATTTGTCAGTGCTGATGCCTTCGTTGTGGCCTCTCCGGTGTATGTGATGGGGCCGACGCCACAACTCAGTGCTTTTTTCAGCCGCTTGCGCCCGGTACATCACGTTTATCCGGGTATGCTGCGCAATAAGATTTCCGGCAGTATTGCCGTCGGCGGGACCAGAAACGGTGGTCAGGAGCTGACGGTAAGCATCCTGAACAATTATTTGCTGACCCGGGGTTTGATCGTGGTCGGGTCGGAAATCGGAAATTATCACGGCGGTAAAATCTGGTCTCAGGATTCTCCGGACAGAGCAGTGAAGGATACGATCGGATTGGAGACAGCTTATGGTGTTGTCCGTCGGGTCATTGAAATAGCCAAATATTTTTCAAAATAATATCCCAGGCTGACTTGATACCGGCAAGTTAGTCAGAATTATAGCGACTTTATAATTACCAGATAACAACATAAAAGTAAAGAGGTGTAAGTGATGAAGAAGGTGGTCTTAGGCGGGTATACCGTGGTTGATTCCCAAACCGTATTGCCCGGGTCAGGATTATATCTAAGCGATGATACGATCGAAATGGTGGCGGGCAATGAAGAACTGTTGGCAAGACCCGGTGTGGATGAAGTGCTTGACCACCGGGACAGGATATTGCTTCCCGGCTTTATCGACGGTCATGTCCATTTATACGGAATGCTGGCCCATGGCTTGCTGCCTCAAAAACCTCTGGCTGATTTCAATCAATTTCTGCGGGATTACTGGTGGCCGGATATAGAGAACCGGCTCGATCCGGAGGCCATCGAAGCTGCGGCGAAAATGTCCTGTATCGAGCATATCAGGAGTGGAGTGACCACAATCTGTGATGTACTGGAAGCGCCCAATGCCGGACTGGGTATTTTGGAACGGGAAGCTTCTCTGGTTAAGGCTTTGGGGTTGAGGGGGGGGTTTTCCACCGAGGCTTCCGAACGGTTAGGGCAAGTGAAAGCCATGGAATTATTGGCAGAAAACGTGGAGTTTGCCCAGGCTCACCGCCATGATCCTCAAATCTGGGGAATGCTTAGTATTCATACGACCTTTACCTGTGGACCATCTTATATTCAAAAAGCCGTTGCTTTAGCCAAGGACCATCAAATTGACTTTCACATGCACTTATCGGAAAGCGATTACGAACCAGAACTTTGCGAGGAAGAACACGGTATGCGTCCTACCGAACTGTATGACAAGCTGGGGGCTTTAGGACCTCACATTGTGGCTTCGCAGGGTGTTTCACTTCAGGAGCAGGAAATTGAAATCCTGCGTCGCCATAACTGCCGTCTGGTGCATATACCGTTGAGCAACTGTGAAGTGGGTGGTGGATTTGCCCCGGTGCCCAAGTTGCTGGACGCCGGTGTCAAAGTGGGTCTGGGAACAGATGGTTATATCAACGATTTCTTCGAGGTCATGCGGGGCGCGTTTCTGATGCATAAGTCAGTGGCCAAGAATTCCAGTATCATGCCGGCTCATCTGGTGTTTGCCATGGCGACCGCTATTGGAGCGGAGGTGTTGGGCAGAAACGATCTGGGAAAATTGCAACCTGGTTACTGTGCGGATTTTATCGTGATGGACAACCTTTTTCCCACTCAGCTCACGGCTCAGAATTTCTTTGATCAGTTGGTAGTATTTGGTCGTTCCGCCTATGTGCGCGACGTTTATGTCGGCGGCAAACCGGTGATGTTGGATCGTCAAATTCTCCATGGTGAAGAAAACGAGTGCCGGCAGGTGCTTCAGGCCAAAAGTGCAGAGTTTTGGGGAAATGCGGCCAAGTGGGAGTAAAACGTGGTGCGTTAACAGGATGGCGTGCGGGAAGGTATACAGCATATCGATAATAATTTCGGTCAGCCCGTCCGGGCCGGGCTGACCGAAAAGGATTCTCAGGCGTATACGGAACCGGTTTTTGCCATCAAATCAAGCGGTTTATCAACAAGTAAGAGCTGTGCCAAACCAGCGGGTACAGGAAACACTGACGAAAATGATTTGACGTTCCGGTCTTATACCGGTTTAAATAAGCACTTTACGTATCATCCCGGCTGGTACGCTACTGGGGGTGAAATAGAAATAGAAGCCATGTGGCGATTTTTCGTCTATAATCCGGAAGACATACATCATAATCGATTTTCGGAGGTGTAAAAGAATGTTTGATCTCAGACAACTCAAAGGTGCGGATCTTGCCACCGAATTGTGCGGTGTAAAATTACAGAGTCCGTTTATTCTTTCCTCCGGTCCCCTTTCTTATGCGGCGGAAGGGATGATCAGGGCTCACCAGGCCGGTGCGGGAGCAGTGGTAACCAAAACTATCCGGCTCAGTGCAGCCATTAATCCTGTCTATCATATCAGTAGGGTTAACAACGATTCCCTGATCAACTGTGAAAAATGGGCTGATTCGGAGGCGGAAGTTTGGTTTAACCGGGAAATTCCACTGACCAAGGCTGCTGGTGCGGTCGTGATTGCCAGTGTCGGTCATACTTTGCCTGAAGCGGAAGCATTGGTCCTAGATTGTGAAAAAGCGGGCGCCGATTTTATTGAGCTGGTGTCGTATACGGAAGATACTTTGATACCCATGTTACAAGCGACCAAAGAGCGGGTTTCTATCCCTGTAATCTGTAAACTGAGCGGGAACTGGCCTGATCCGGTTGGTACAGCTAAAAAATGTCTGGAGATCGGTGCGGATGCGATTTCTGCGATCGATTCGATCGGTCCGACCTTGAAAATCGATATTAAGCGTGCCCGTCCGGCCCTGCACAGTAAAGACGGCTATGGCTGGCTCTCCGGCGGGGCCATGCGTCCGATTTCGTTGCGAATCAATTCGGAGATAGCCCGCAACGGGTGTGACAACCTGGTCGGCATTGGTGGGGTAACCTGCGCTGACGATGCAATTGAGTATTTGATGGTCGGTGCCAAGGCGATTGGTGTTCATTCCATCGCCATTCTGAAAGGAGTCGAATATTTTTCCAAGTTATGTAAAGACACCGCTATTTTGCTGGATCAGCTGGGTTACCGCAAAATTACGAGCGTGGTGGGGGTAGCCCTGCCCAACTTCCCAAAAGAAGAACAAGTGGCCAAACTGGAATTCGATTACGAGCCGGACTATGCTCCTTGTGTTAATTGCGGCCGGTGTGTTGAAGTCTGTTCATATGATGCCCGTACCCTGAACTTCCCGATTATGGAAGTCAACCAAGAACTCTGCCGCAGTTGTGGTCTCTGCGTCTCAGTCTGCCCGACCGGAGCTCTGACGGCAACGGTCGTCGGGTAAACAGTTAAAGTAACTGCTAATTTGGCCCGCTCTGCTCCATTTTCATAACTTATAAAAAAGGATCATACTTTCGAAGGGCGGTCTTTATATGAAACATACACTGGAACGAGTGATTAGCCTGGCTCAAGCACTGGTTAAGCGTCCAAGTGTCACCGGAGCGGAGCAGGAATTAGCCCGCTTTCTCCGGAGGGAATTAACCGGGCACGGTTTTGAAACGGCGGAGATTGATTCTTATGGGAATGTCGTCGGACGGATCGGTCAAGCCGGTAGGCCAGGGTTATTATTTGATGCCCACATTGATACCGTTGGTGTGCACAACGGGCAAGAATGGCATCATGAACCATTTGGCGGAGAGATTAGTGACGGCAAAATCTATGGCCGGGGAATTTCCGATATGAAAGGAGCCATAGCAGCAGCTTTAGTGGCTGTGGCTGAACTTCGGGAGGAAGGGTGGACACCCTCCGTACCGTTCTGGTTTTCCGGGACCGTTTGTGAGGAAATTGCTGAAGGAGCTGCGCTGGAGCATGTTCTGGTGCATACTCAGCCAAAAACCGTGTTGATCGGCGAGGCGACCGGACTCCGCCTGGCGGTGGGGCAACGCGGCCGGGCTGAAATTGTGTTGGAAGCCCCCGGCAAGTCGGTTCATTCCGCCAATGCCCAATTGGGGATCAATGCCATTGAGAGAGCAACTCAGGCCTTAACTCTGCTGCAAACCAAGATTAAGGTTCCCCGTTCCGTATTTCTGGGGGAAGGAAGCCTGGTCGTTACCGATATTATTTCCGATCCGTATCCCGGCTGTTCCGTGGTTCCATCCCGTTGTTTGATGACGTTTGATCGCCGGCTGTTGCTCGCCGAGACGCCGCCGACGGTGCTGGAGTCGATTCAAAATGTGTTGCCCCCGGAACTGGGTATTCAGGTCAAACTGGCTGAATATCAGGTGCAGACCTACACGGGTGCAGCCTTATCAGGAGAGAGATTTTTTCCGGCCTGGTATGTTGCACCTTCGCTTGGACGTGTCCAGTCAGCGCTGGACAGCCTGAACGAGGCAGGGATTAAGACCGGAATTTCCACTTATAGCTTCTGTACCAACGGTAGTATGAGTGCCGGTAAACGTAAGATTTTTACGATGGGATTTGGTCCTGGTTTTGAAGCGGACGCTCATACGACCGATGAATCAATGGCTGTCGATCAGCTCGTTGGAGCTGTCCAAGGATATAAACAACTATTTCGCGTCTTAGCCAATTGCTAATAGTTAGGGGGGAGAATGTGGCAGAAAACTATCGCCGTATCGATGCTCTGGAAAAGGTTACCGGGCAAACCAAATTTGCTGATGACTTGCATCTTCCGGGCCAATTAATCGGCAAGGTCGTACGCTGTCAGCAAACCCATGCCCGGATCCGTTCCATCGATATCTCGGCAGCTCTCGCAATTCCAGGTGTGGTAACGATCATGCTTGCCACCGACCTGCCGGCCCATACAATCTGGTCGACCTACCCGATCTTAACGGGGGAGCGGGTGCGCTATCAGGCGGATGCGATCGCTTTGATTGCAGCTGAATCGGAACAGGCCGCCGGGGCGGCAATGGCCGAGATCAAGGTGGAGTATGAACCGCTGCCTGCCATGTTATCGATCGAAGAGGCACTGCAAGTCAATGCACCTGCTATCCATGCGGACAGTCCTGATAACCGGGTCGCTCACAGTCACTGGCCTGTACGCAAAGGCAATATTGAAACCGGATTTGCCCAAAGCGACATAATTATGGAAAGGGAATATCGGACCTCTCATATCGAACATGCCTATATTGAGCCGGAAGCCGTGTTGGTTACGACCGATTGGGATGATTCCCTGATCGTTTACGGTTCCACACAAAATCCGTTCAATACCAGAAGAGCGGTGGCCACCGCAACAGGCTATGCACTCAATAAAATCCGGGTGGTGCAACAACCCGTGGGGGGATCATTCGGCGGCAAGGAAGAATCGATGGGACTGATTGCGGCGCGGGCAGCGGTGCTTTGCCTGCAGACGGGCCGTCCGGTCAAAATGGTGTACAGTCGGGAAGAATCCATCACGGAAAGCGCCAAACGGCATCCATTCCGGCTACGGTATAAGGTAGGCGCCAAAAAGGACGGCCGGATTATGGCAATGGAAGCTGAACTGGTCGATGAAGGAGGAGCCTATAATTTTCAGGCTCAATTTATGAACTGGCGGGCTTGTGTTCATGCGGCCGGGGTTTACCGGGTTCCCCATGTCAAAGTGGATGTTTACGCGGTTCACACCAACCGGGTTTTTGGCGGCGCTATGCGTGGTTATTCCTCACCGCAGATTATCTTTGCCCAGGAATCTCTGATGGATGAATTAGCCCAGGAACTCAGGATGGAGCCATTAGCCCTGCGTCAGGCCAACTTTTTGCATGAAGATGACGCAACCATCACCGGTCAGGTGCTGACGGAACCTGTCAATGCGGAAAAAGTGACGTTGCGGGCGCTAGAATTAGCCGGCTATGAGCAAAAGCGACAAGAGTATCAACGCCAAAATCCGGAGGCGCCGGTGGTTCGCGGGATAGGTTTTGCCACCAGTTTTCGCGGTTGCGGCTTAGGTGCGGAAGCGCCGGATGCTACGGGGGCGATTATTACCTTGCAGGAAGACGGCAGTATCCTGCTCCGCTCCAGTTTGACCGATATGGGCCAGGGATTGCAAACGGCTCATGCCTTTTTGGTGGCTGAAGAACTGGGAGTATCACCGGAAAGGATTGCCGCTAAAACGGTGGACACATCTGCCGTTCCGGAAGGAGGAATGACCGTTGCCTCGCGGGGTACATTTTCCGGCGGAAAACCGGTTATCCAGGCAGCAGCTCAGATTAAACAGAGTTTATTTAAGGTAGCGGCCCAACAGTTAAAGTGTGCGGCGGGCGAGTTGGTTGCGGCGGAAGACTGGATTTTCGTTGGCAAGGAGCCGGAACGGAAAATATCATTTGATGAAGTGGTTTCGCTCGCTTTTTGGAACGGATATCCCTTAAGTGTGACCGGCTGGTTCCAGCCTGAACCGGTGGAATGGGACCATGATACCGGCCAGGGCAAAGCTTTTCCCAGTTATACCTACGGTTGCGTGGTTGCGGATGTGGAAATTAACAAGATTACCGGTTCAGCCATTGTCAAACAATTGGTCTCCGTTTATGATATCGGCCGTGTAATTCACCAGGGGGCGGCGTCCGGGCAAGTCTTCGGCGGCATGGCGATGGGTATGGGTATGGCTCTGATGGAAGAAGTAACCTTTAATAAAGGTTTGGTGTCCAATCCTAATTTTGATAAATATATTATTCCTACGGCGATGGACATGCCTGATGCTATTTATGACTTTATCGAATCGGAGGGGAACTCCGGCACAGGCGGGGCTAAGAGTTTGGGAGAAGCCGCGTTGGAACCGGTCGCAGCGGCAGTGGCCAATGCTCTGGCCTCAGCCGGTTATCGGATCCGGACACTGCCGGCCTTAAGTGAAAGCCTGATGGCTCTAATCAATGAACGGAGGTGATTTTTCATGCAATCATTTGAGTTTGTAGTTCCGTCCTCCCTGAATGAGGTTTGCACACTACTGGCTGCGGAAGGAGATGCCTGCAAGGTCGTCGCCGGGGGAACGGACATAGTGCCTGCTCTGCGGGAGAATAAACTGGTCGGGGTGACCAAATTGATTGATATTCGCCGCCGTCCCGAACTGCGCGGCATCAAACGGACGCATCATGGCTTGTGGATCGGAGCAGCCACCACTCACAGTGAAATTGTGAATTCTCCCCAGGTTCAAAGTCAATGGTCTCTGTTGGCAGAAGCGTGTAGGCAAGTGGGAAGCAAACAAATCAGAAATTTGGCCACACTTGGCGGAAATGTCGCCAATGCCTCACCGGCCGCCGACAGTATTCCGGCCCTTCTTTGCCTCGATGCCAAAGTATCCTTGCTGTCCACTCGGGGAAAACGGCAAGTTGCTTTACAAGACTATTTACAGGAAAAGAAGCTTGCGAGCAAAGGGTGGGAGCTGATTGAAGGATTTGTTCTGCCTGAACCTCTTCCCAATATTTTGACTAAATTTATTAAAGTGGCCCGGCGGCAAGCTATGGCAATTTCCCGTCTCAGTTTGGCGGTAGTGATTCAATTACAAGGGGATCAGATTCACTACGCCCGTTTGGTTCCGGGGGCCATGCTATCGGTTACCCATCGCCTGGAAAGTGTGGAGAAATATTTAATGGGGGAAAAACTGAGTCCAGAACTAAGTGCCTCAGCGGCTAAACTGGCCTGCGAAAGCGTCATCGCCGAAACAGGTATGCGTCCTTCCTTTGCCTACAAGTTACCGGTGCTCGAAGGTTTAATCAAAAAGGTGCTCGATCAATTTCAAGAGGAGGTCACCCATGGCTAAGAAAAAATTGCGCCTTACGGTGAATGGTCACCGGATTGAGAAAGACGTGGAAGAATCCATGCGTCTGCTCGATGTGTTGCGGGAAGAGCTGTTTCTGACGGGAACCAAAGAAGGCTGCGGGATTGGCGAATGCGGAGCCTGCACAGTTGTCCTGGACGGTAAAGCGGTGAATTCCTGTATGGTCTTGGCGTTATCGGCCGATGGGGGAATCGTGGAGACCGTGGAGGGATTAGGCAGCCGGAGTAAACTTCATCCAGTTCAAGAAGCCTTCCTGGATCATCATGCCCTGCAGTGCGGCTTCTGTACTCCGGGTATGCTGATGAGCGCCAAAGCGTTACTCGATGAAAACTCCAATCCTTCGGAAGAGGAGATCAAAGAAGCTATTTCGGGTAACCTTTGCCGGTGTACCGGCTATGTTCAGATTGTGGATGCCATTAAAGATGCGGCCGGCCGGCGAAATAATTTAGGATAAGGAGGTCACCGCTATGGATCCCAGTAATTTTTATGCGGCGGCGCTTCCTTATGGCCTCATTTGTAGAAATCCTACTTTAAGAAATTCGGGAAGGAAAATGGCAAACAATATATTTTAGTTATAGCGCCAACCCGTGAAAGGGGACAGTTCGATGAGCAGAATTGAAATAACAATTAATGGAAATAGGTGGGCTGGGGAACCCGAAGCCGGCGAGACCCTGATGGATTTTTTGCGTGATCGCTTGCATTTGACGGGAACCAAATGTGGTTGCCGGACCGGGAATTGCGGCGCGTGTAAAGTTCTTCTCGATGGAAAAGCCGTGAATTCTTGTACTCTACTGGTAAAAAATTTAGATGGAAGATCAATAGTAACAATTGAGGGGCTGGCACAGGGCGATAACCTCCATCCTGTCCAACACGCTTTTATCGAAACAGGCGCTATCCAGTGTGGATTTTGTACGCCGGGTATGGTTGTGCAGAGTGTAGCGCTTTTGCAAACGAATCCCCGACCTAGTGAAGAAGAGATTGTTGCTGCGCTGGGAGATAATTTATGCCGCTGCACCGGGTATGTCAAAATTATTCAGGCTATCCAACGGGCGGCAGGGTTGCTTCAAGGAGATAGTTCCGGCCAAACGGCGGAGGGAATTGGGGCAGCAGTCCCGGTGATCGATGCGGTGAGCAAAGTGACCGGTAGGCTGAAATACTTAAATGATCTGCATATGCCAGGTATGGTGTATGGCAAAATTCTCTATAGTCCTCATGCCCATGCCCGCATCCGCTCTATCGATGCCGGACAGGCTTTGGCTTTACCGGGTGTGTTGGCGGTAGCCACTTGCTTTAATACTCCCCAAACGAAATACAACAGTGCTCTGAGATTTGAGCGTCATACCATTCCGGCGGACGAAACAATATTTGCTCCGGTGGTGCGTTTCGTAGGGGATCGGGTGGCTGCCGTCGCCGCGACCACTGCCAAAATTGCCGCCCAGGCCCTGGCGCTGATCAAGGTGGACTATGAGCTGTTACCGGCAGTCTTTGATCCCGAGGAAGCGCTGCAGCCGGAAGCTCCCGAAATAAAACCAGGTGGCAATTTAGTTGGGGAAATTAAGGCGGAAGCCGGAAATCCGGAGGAAGGACTGGCTGCCAGCGATTTGGTGTTTACCGACAAATTTTATACTCCCAGGCCCAGCCCGTTGGCCCTGGAACCACATGCCTGCATTGCCAGCTATGAGAGTGACGGTCAATTGACGGTTTGGAGTACCACTCAAAATATTTTTGGCTATCGGGTCATCTTGTCAGAGATATTCTCCTTGCCCCAGCATAAAGTTCGGGTGATCAAACCGCCTGTCGGCGGAGCGTTTGGCGGCAAACTGGAAATGACCATTGAACCTGTGGCGGCCGCTTTATCGCAATTCTGCCGCCGCCCGGTAAAAATCGAGCTGACCCGTGCAGAGACCTTTTTCGCCACCCGTACCCGTCATGCTACAGTGGTGGAAATCAAGACCGGTGTCCGCAAGGATGGAACACTGCTGGCACAGGATATTAAAGTGATTGCCAATACAGGCGCCTATACTTCCAGTGCCTTCAATGTCATCGGGGCAATGTCAGATAAAGCGTTTAAACAATACCGGATTCCTAACCTGCGCTATAGTGGTCTGCCGGTTGTGACCAACACCCCGGTAGCCGGAGCAATGCGCGGCTATGGTTCACCCCAGCTAGTACTGGCACGGGAAGTTCATCTGGACAGAATAGCCAGAGCTTTGAAGCTTGATCCGGTGGAACTGCGCCGGCGCAACCTGGTCCGACCGGGGGATGTCAATCCCCGCAACGGCGAGTCATTGGGAAATTGCCGCCCCCTGGATTGTTTGGAACTTGCGGCCAAGCAATTTGGCTGGGAAGAGTGGCAAGCGCCTTCATTACCTGCACATAAAAAACGGGGAATCGGGGTCGCCGTCGGTTTGCATGGCAATGGAGTTTATCCGGCGCATGCCGATATTACCACGGTGACGATGAAGCTAAATGAAGATGGTACGGGTATTATTTATACCGGATCGCAGGATTTAGGTCAGGGTCTCACCACCATTATCCTGCAAATTGCCAGTGATACTTTGGGTATGAGGCTGGAAGACTGGTCCCTGATTGATGCCGATACTGCCCTTGTACCGTGGGACCTGGGGACTTATGCCAGCCGGGGTACCTGGGTCGGCGGACAGGCCGTCAGGGGATGTGCCGAAATCATTGCTGAGCGCCTGAAAGCAAAAGCGGGTCAACTGTTAAATATTGCTCCGGAGGAACTGAGCTTAAGCGAGGGTCAAATTAAAGGGCCTTCTGGCGAGAGCCTCAGATTGAGGGATGTTGTCTGGAAAATGCAGCAGGAAGACGGACAGGAACTTATTGCCAGCTATACTCAAAATTCCTTGTTCAATCCTGTATCTTACGGCGCAAATTTCGCTGAAGTCGAAGTGGATACGGAGCAGAAAACAGTTAAAGTATTGCGCATGGCGGTTGCTTATGATGTAGGTAAGGCGATTAATCCCCTGATGGTTGAAGGCCAGATCGAGGGTGGTGTTCAAATGGGAATTGGCTATGCCCTGTCTGAGGATGTCAAGCTGGATGAAACGGGTAGAGTCAGTAATGCCTCCCTAAAGAAATATAAAACCCCCAAAGCGGTGGACATGCCAAAACTTGATGTCATGATCGTGGATAATGTGGAACAACATGGCAAGTTAGGGGGAAAAAGCATCGGAGAGTGTGCGACGGTACCGGTGGCTCCGGCGATTGTCAATGCCGTGGTCCATGCGCTGGGCAAAGATATCGATATTTTTCCCATCGATCTGAATGTGGTACTCGGACAGGGAGAGTAGGACATGGATCGCTATGTGTTAGCCGGAGGATTGCTAGTGTCAGGTAAAGGCAAAGTACGCGCCAATCTGGTCATTGAGCACGGAAAAGTCACCGGTTGGATTAGCGTGCCGGAAACGAGTGAACTGCCTGTCTTTCACGTGCAGGACCACTTGATCCTGCCTGGACTGATTGATGCTCATACTCATTTTCATATGGCGAGCGGTGATCTCTTTACCGTCGATGACTTTGCTGTGGGCGGCAAGCTGGCAGCGGCAGCGGGCGTGACCTCCGTCATCGACTTCATTGAACCGTCTCCGGCCCAAGGTCTGTTGGAGGCAATCGAAGAGCGTTTCCGGGATGTCAGGGATTGCCCGGTCGATTACCAGTTCCACCTTGTAATACCCCACCGCTTGGCCCGGGAAGAAGACTGGTATCAACTCATGGAGCGGTACGGACTGGCGGCCTTGAAAGGATTTACAACTTATCAGGAAGACGGACTAGCCCTTGACAAGCAGGATGTCGCAGCACTCCTGGCCTGGAGCGGGAAAAATTCCGGGTTATTGACGGTGCATGCCGAAGATGAGCAAGGACTTAAAAAAACAGCGGCAGATTTGTTAGCGCAGGGAAAAACGGATATGCGCAATTTTCCCCGGTCCAGACCGGCTGGAAGCGAGCAAACAGCCGTCGCGAACATCCTTCAACTGTTGGAGCAATATTCTTTTGACGATGGGAGCATAGACCGGCGTACGGTTGCTAGCAGGATTATGAATACGGGTAACCCACCCGGCAGTGCTAATCTATATTTCGTGCATATATCATCCGCTCTCGCTCTGCAAACAATCTCGGAATTCAGAGCGCGTTCCCTGAGGTCGGTTCCTTGGGTTGAGACCTGTCCACAGTTTTTGGTTCTCGATCAATCTCTGTATATGGAAGAGATGGAGCCGGAACTTTATACGGTATGCCCGCCGCTCCGTACCCGGTCGGATCGTGAAGCCCTGTGGCAGGGAATCAGGGCTGGAGACGTCGATGTCATAGCCTCCGATCACTGCGCATTTACAGTGGAAATGAAAGCAAGCCCAAGCTGGACTTCCGTCCGGGCTGGTTTGCCGGCGGTGGATGCGATCTTGCCGGTGCTTGTTAACGTAGGGATAAGAGAAAAACGTGTGGAATGGGAAGATATTGTTCGGGTTACGGCGGAAAACCCTGCCCGGATTTTCCGCTTGCAGAGTAAAGGAAGCCTTAGTCCGGGCAGTGACGCCGACTTTGTCGTTATCGATGAGAACAAGCTGGACGGCTATGTTGCCCCACCGCTGTATAGCAAGGCCGGCTATACTCCTTTTCTGCCCGAACACTTAAACCGGAGCTGGCTGCGGCATGTGACCAGGCGAGGAGAATTCCTCCTCTATGACAGGAAACCGGCAGAGTTGATGGGGAAAGGACAGTTAATCAGTTTAAGCTGAGAGCAAAATGTTCAAAACCAAGCCGCTTCGTGGTGATTGACAAGCTTCCCAGCCAGCGTCTATAATAGAATCGAACAGATGTTTCCCAAAGGGGAAGAATCCTTTGATTTAAGGGAGGAAGGCTCATGCCCGGAGGAGATAAGTTAAAGGCGCTGGATCAGGCTTTAGGCCAAATCGAGAAACAGTTTGGCAAAGGTTCCATTATGAGGCTGGGGGAAGCTTCCGCTAAATTGGCGGTGGACGTAATTTCGACAGGTGCCTTGGCTTTGGACATAGCCTTAGGAGTTGGGGGAGTGCCGCGCGGCCGGGTTGTGGAGATTTACGGTCCGGAGTCTTCGGGCAAGACCACGGTGGCCTTACATATCGTCGCTGAGGCTCAGAAATTGGGAGGAGTTGCGGCGTTTATTGATGCCGAGCATGCCTTGGATCCTGTCTATGCCCGGGCCTTGGGTGTTAATATTGATGATTTGCTCGTTTCTCAGCCCGATACAGGAGAACAAGCCTTGGAAATCTGTGAAGCCTTGGTGCGCAGCGGTGCGGTCGATGTCGTGATTGTGGATTCTGTGGCGGCCTTGGTTCCGCGCGCGGAAATCGAAGGGGAGATGGGCGATTCACATGTCGGCCTGCAGGCCCGCCTCATGTCCCAGGCCTTGCGCAAATTGACCGGGGCGATCAGCAAAAGCCGCACCTGTGTTGTATTCATTAATCAAATCCGGGAAAAAGTGGGGGTCATGTTCGGCAGTCCGGAAACAACCACCGGCGGCCGGGCCTTGAAGTTCTACGCCACCATCCGCATGGACGTTCGCCGCATCGACAGCTTAAAGCAAGGACAGGACGTGGTCGGGAACAAGACCAGGGTGAAAGTGGTTAAGAACAAAGTCGCTCCTCCATTTAAACAGGCTGAATTTGATATTATGTATGGGCAAGGGATTTCCCGCGAGGGCAGCATTGTGGATATCGGCACGGAAACCAATATTATCAACAAATCCGGCGCCTGGTACTCGTATAATGGCGAGCGCCTTGGCCAAGGCCGGGAAAATGTCAAGGAGTTTTTACGCCAGCACCCGGAAATTGCCGCCGAGATCGAAGGGAAAATCAGGGGTAATATTGACCTGGCCCAAGTTGCCGCGGCCGATGAATCAAGCCAAGACTACTTTGAGGAAGAGTAAGGCTAATGCGGTACGGTGTGTTAAGATGAAAGATCACCAGAAGAGTGCTCTAAGCCTTGCTCTGGCTTTGTTAAGCCGCAAGGCTTTTACTGTCCATGAACTTGAAAAGCGTCTTTCGGCGAAAGAATATGCCCGGGAAGAAATATCCGAGGCTGTTGCGCGTCTCGGGGAGTGGGGCTATCTCAACGACCGGGCCTATGCTATAAGCTTCTGCAATACTTACAGTGCGCGCAAGTCGCGGCGCAAGATCCGGGAAGAACTACGCATGCGGGGGGTGAGTCCGGAACTCATTGGAGAGGTGCTTTCAGAATGTTATCCCGAGGATCAGGAATTGGCGGCATGTTTACGCCTGGCCGAGAAGATCAAAGAATCCAATCCAGCGGTGGATGCCGGAGACAGGAGGGCCAAGCAACTGTTGTACGCTAAAATCGGGCGCAGGCTGGAGAGTAAGGGGTATCCACCGGCCATGATTCATAAGGTATTACAGCACATGAGAATACAGGAAGAGTCATGATAAAAAATATCCTTATTTCAAAAAATAGATAATAAATTTATATAAATATTTGAATCAACTTAAGGCCCGCTGAGCATACTAACTTGACTTTGCTTGTGAATAAGATTAAAATGTTGGCAGAGACTTGTCTCTGTTAAGGTTAACCTTTTAAGGTTTTCTTATAGATTTCGTCGTTGTTAGGCTAAAATGGGGGTTTTGACTAGCGAGCGGGAGTTTGTAGGAAACGATAACGTGGGAATCTTCCCCGTATCTTAAAAGTATACCTTAAAAGGGACTGGTTTTAAGCCAGTTTTTTTTATGTCCTTAAATAATAGGTCTAATGTTAAGAAGGTTATTAACGATTTCGTACAGATTTAAAGTTAGGAGGTGATTTTAAGTGGGAACTACCATGATCATTGTAATATCTGTGATTCTCTTGATCCTAGGCTTAGGCATCGGCGGATTGGCCGGTTGGCTTATCCGCAAAAATATTGCTGAAAAAACCATAGGTTCTGCTGAAACAGAAGCCAAGCGCATTGTGGAAAACGCGATCGCGGCCGGTGAATCCAAGAAGCGGGAAGCGATAGTGGCTGCCAAAGAAGAAGTCATGCAGCTGCGCAATGAGCAAGAAAAGGAAACCCGCGAGCGGCGGAGTGAGTTGCAGCGCCTTGAAAGAAGGCTGATGCAAAAAGAGGAAACCTTAGACAGAAAAATGGAATCTCTGGAACGTAAAGAAGAGATTATGCATCAGAAAGAGAACGAGATTGAACACCAGAAAGAAGAGCTGTCTAAGGCCTTAGCCAAGGAACATGCGGAATTAGAACGCCTTTCTGGCTTAACTTCCGAAGAGGCTAAGCAATTGCTCTTAAGCAGTGTTGAAGAAGAAGTGCGCTATGAATCGGCCATTATGATCAAAGATATAGAGAGCAAGGCGAAGGAAGAGGCAGATAAACGGGCGAAGAACATTATTTCTTTAGCAATTCAGCGTTGCGCTGCCGATCATGTTGCGGAAACAACCGTGTCTGTGGTTGCCTTGCCCAGTGATGAGATGAAAGGCCGGATTATCGGGCGGGAAGGACGCAACATCCGAACGTTAGAAACTCTAACCGGTATCGATCTGATTATTGATGATACGCCTGAAGCAGTGATCTTATCCGGTTTTGATCCAATTCGCCGGGAAGTGGCGCGGATTGCTTTGGAAAAACTAATCGTTGACGGTAGAATACACCCGGCCAGAATTGAAGAAATGGTCGAGAAGGCTCAAAAAGAAGTTGAACAAAAATTACGGGAAGAAGGAGAGCAGGCTACGTTTGAAACAGGGGTACATGGCTTGCATCCGGAATTGGTGCGTCTCTTAGGACGCCTGAAGTACCGTACCAGCTACGGGCAAAATGTGCTCAAACATTCGATTGAGGTGTCATTCCTGGCTGGACTCATGGCCGCTGAATTAGGTGCAGATGTCCAACTGGCCAAACGGGCAGGACTTCTGCATGACTTAGGTAAAGCGGTTGACCATGATACGGAGGGAACGCACGTCCAAATTGGCGTCGATGTTGCTAAGAAGCACAAGGAATCTTGGGATGTGATTCATGCGATTGAGGCTCATCATGGAGACACAGAGCCCAAAACCATTGTCGCGGTGCTGGTGGCTGCGGCTGACGCGGTATCTGCAGCACGCCCGGGAGCAAGGCGTGAAACCTTGGAGTCTTATATTAAACGGCTGCAAAAGTTGGAAGAGATTGCAGAGACCTTCGACGGAGTCGAGAAATCTTTTGCAATTCAAGCAGGCCGGGAGATTAGAATCATGGTCAAACCGGATAAAGTGGATGATGTTCTGGCTCCACGCTTGGCGCGAGATATCAGTAAACGGATCGAGGATGAACTTGAATATCCGGGACAGATCAAGGTTGTAGTCATTCGTGAAACCAGGGCCGTGGATTATGCGAAGTAAGGTTCAATCCAGGATTAATTAAAGATATTAACAGTAAGAGTGCAATCTTTAGTTTTTATGAAGTATGAAAAAGAAACAGGCGATTAAGTCGCCTGTTTTTAGTATGTCATCCCTTTTATTGTTAATCGATGCTGAGAAGGAGTTTGTCACTTTGTGCCGAATAATTAAAGATGAGTTGTGGCAAAAGGAGAGACAGATCGTGGGGAGCTTGCATTTACAGTATAATGACGGAGGTTATGTTCCGGAAGGAGCAGGGTTGCTTATCTCGATTTTGTTAAGGTACCCTGAGGTCGGGACCATTTATTACTGGCAGGAAAAACACGCCCTTCAATTTGCGTTTTTGATCAAGGACCAGGTAGATAATCAATTTGCTTTCAATTTAGAGCCGGCACTGGAAGTATTTCATGATTTGGAAGGAACGGAAATGGAAGTGTGTGCGATTGAAACTCGCCAGGAAGAGCAGGTGGCGATTCTAACCATTACCCGGGATGTAAACACCATGACCCGGAGCGAAGTGGGTTTAATCGTGGAGATGGTCAAAAGCAAATTTGCCAATCGCCTAGTGTATGATGAAACCTATCTTCCGGAAGATGAGTTAATGTTCCAAGAAGAACTGATCGGTCACATGTTAGCCACGGTCAGTACGGGTGGAATTGACAAAAATGTGGTGGCTGTTAGGGAAGAAGGACGGGTCATAGTTTTTAATAACTGATTGATAAGTTCTTGATTTGGGTATGCTTTATTTATACCAGTCAGAAAGTATAAGTTTGTGGTGGCATAAGGGCAACTAGGCGGCCGCCTTCGCCAAAGGCTTGGCGCCAGCCAAGTTTTCTTTATAACATAGGCTTCAGGAATATAATGGGAAAGGAGTAAGCGCTTGAAGATCCTTTTTGTAGGAGATATTGTGGGCAACCCCGGCAGGCAAGCAGTTAAAATCTTTCTGCAGGATGTCCAAAAGGAATATCAAATTGATGTTACCATTGCTAATGCCGAAAATGCTGCCGGTGGGAACGGACTCACGCCCCAAATTGCCCAGGAATTATTCGACGCCGGGATCCAATTCATGACCATGGGAAACCATGTGTGGGACCAGCGTTCGATTATGGATTATATTGAAAACGAGCAGCGCTTAATCAGGCCGGCCAATTATCCGTTAGGTGCTCCCGGTAAAGGATATGGCTATATCCGCTCGGGTGGTAAAAAAATCGGGGTTCTCAATTTATCGGGGCGCGTGTATATGACTCCGCTGGAAGATCCGTTTGTGGGTGCTATTCGCCTTATCAATCAGATTCAGCAGGAAACCCCCAATATCATCGTGGATTTTCATGCGGAGGCTACCTCTGAAAAGCAGGCCTTAGGTTGGTTTTTGGATGGCAAAGTCAGTGCCGTACTCGGTACGCATACGCATGTCCAGACGGCGGATGCGCGCTTGTTGGCTGAGGGTACTGCCTATATCACAGACGTTGGTATGACCGGTCCGCGTGACTCGGTCTTGGGGGTTAAAAAAGAAATTATCATTAAACGGTTTCTAACCCAAATGCCGGTGAAATTCGAGCTCGCGCCAGGACCGGTGCAATTTAACGCCGTAATCTTAGACATTGACGAAAATACAGGAAAAACACGTTCAATTGAAGGCATACAAAGGACGCAATAAGAGGCATGCCCAGAACAAAACCAAAATTTCCATGATAAAAATCTGAAAAATCTGGAATCGAAAAGAGGATTTTTTCAGGTTTTCGCGAATACATCTATCATAGAGTTTGTGGAAATACATGTCAGCAAAGCAGGAGGTAATTATTCATGGATGTATTAAAAGTCTCAGCCAAATCCAGTCCAAATTCAGTTGCAGGGGCCCTGGCAGGCGTATTAAGGGAAAAGGGAGGGGCGGAATTACAGGCTATTGGTGCCGGCGCTCTGAACCAGGCGGTGAAAGCAGTGGCGATTGCCCGCGGGTTTGTGGCACCGAGCGGTTTGGATTTAGTTTGTATCCCGGCTTTTACCGACATTCAAATTGACGGGGAAGAAAGAACTGCGATTAAATTGATTGTAGGACCACGGTAAAATCGCATTGCTTTTTAAGATAAAATAACTGAATAACTGAAATAAACTATTAAAAACTGAATAATAGCAACATTTACTCTCTAAAAAACGTCTGTTAAAATACAGGCGTTTTTTACGCGCCTAGAGTATAATTGAGCATGTAAATTCTTTAATCAAGAGCTATTGATATCATTTGTATGAAGACCTTTTTGAATGGGGAAGTATTAGAGGGGGGAAAATGGATGCGCGAACCTTGGGTAGTCGACGGCCATTGTGACAGCTTGTACGAGTTTTTAGCCCAAAAAAGGAGTCTGACCCAGGCTCACGAAGGGGGGCACTGGGATCTGGAACGGGCTCGCCATGGCGGAGTTGCGCTTCAATTTATGGCGGCATTTATTGAGAGTGAGTATAAGCCGCACAGGGCTATGCAGAGAGGTCTGGAATTACTCGAAGCTGCGCAGCGCTTCGTCCAAATAAATAAAGACAGGGTTTTTCTTATCAAGGAGCAAAAAGACTTGGCCCAAATTCCGCATGCGCATAAGATTGCCCTGCTTCTTGCGGTTGAAGGGGGAGAAATTATCGGGGAAAGCCTGTTTATGCTTCCTATTATTTATGCCCTGGGAGTACGGTCTCTGACTTTAACCTGGAATCAGCGCAATGCACTGGCAGACGGCGTGGGTGAGCACCTAACGGGCAGCAAGTTAACCCGTTTTGGTCAAGCCGTGATCAAAGAGATGAATGCCCTGGGAATGTTAATTGATGTATCCCATCTCAATGAAGCAGGGTTTTGGCATGTACTTGAACTCTCCTCTCAACCGATTGTGGCCTCGCATTCATGTGCCCGCAAGTTGTGTCCTCATGTGCGAAATTTAAGTGATGAACAATTGCGGGCCCTGGGGCGCGCAGGCGGAGTTGTAGGCGTCTACTTTTATCCGCGTTTTTTAGTAGATAATGGGCCGGCTACCCGGCAGGATGTAGTGAAGCACATTATCCATATGGCCGAAGTGGCTGGGGTTGAGGCCGTAGGCTTGGGTTCGGATTTTGACGGCATTGATAATACTCCGGCCGGACTGGAAGACTGTTCCCGCTATCCCTTGCTCGCTCAAGATTTAAGTCATGCAGGGTTTACGGATGAGGAGATCGGGAAGATTTTCGGGAAGAATTTCATACGCGTTCTCAGCACAGTACTTAAGTAAGGAATGAGGCTAACTAGGATGAACAGAAAGCAGGGTGTGGAAGCAGACCTTCATTGTCATACAACTGCTTCCGACGGTTTATGGTCACCGCGGGAACTGGTCAAGGAAGCTGCTTCCTTGGGGCTCAAGGGAGTTGGGATTACGGATCATGATACCGTCTCCGGCTGGGAGGAAGCAGAGAAAGCCGGGCAAGAGTATGGTCTGGAAATCCTTAAGGGAATCGAACTAAATACTGAGGTGGATGGGATCGAAGTACATATCCTGGGATACGAACCCGATCTGAAAATCGGCGGTCTCCTTGAGAAGTTAAACTATCTCCGGGGGGCACGCTACCGGCGCATGCTCAAGATAATTGAGCGTTTAAACACTTTAAATATCCGGATTACCCCGGAAGATGTTGAGAAATATGCCTCCGGAGAATCCATCGGACGCCCGCATGTGGCACAAGCCCTAATTGAAGCCGGTTATGCCCACAGTCTAAAAGATGCGTTTGCCCGTTATATCGGGTTCGGAGCCCCGGCCTATGTGGCGCGCTATAAAATCACTCCCCAAGAAGCGATCGAAACGATTCGTCAGGCAGGCGGGGTTGCAGTTCTGGCGCATCCGGGAATTAGGCGACTCGAAGGCTCGCTTCAGGAGTGGATCAGTTATGGACTGCAGGGATTAGAAACCAGTCATTCCGAACATAGCGCCGAAGATGAAGCCAGATACCGAGAGCTGGCCGAGAAGTATGGGCTGGTGGCAACTGGAGGCTCGGATTTTCACGGGGAAAAGCGCAAGCCGGGGGTAAAACTGGGGGAATGGGGGACTTCTTTAGAGACATTGTACCGGATTCGGGATTTAGCAAGGCACACTAGGATTAAAACAGAGCTCAAAGGCATAGAATAAAGGTAAGACAATAATATGCCAGGGGGGCTCAGGTTTGGATCCCAATGAAGAAGTGAGAGAATTAAGAGCAAGGGTGGGGGAACTCGAGCAGCGGGTAGAACATTTGCGCGTCAGCCGCCGTGTGTTAATGAACTTACTGGAAAAAGTAGAAAGAGAAAAAGTGGCTTTAGTCAGGAAACTTGAGAAAGAAAATATCCGGCTGCAGCGGGACAACACCAAATTTGCCAAATGGCTTTTACTAAAAAACCGTGAGATTATCGAACTTCAGGAAAGAATGGAAGACACCGAAAAGAAAGCATGAGCTCCGTGAACCGGGTTCATGCTTTCAATATGTTAAGCCTCATAAATTATAATTAGGTAAGGGCCTTAACAAAGCTCATCCGCCTCCTTGAGCAACTGGCCAAGCCGTGTAGTCGGATGATGATGTTCTGCGATGAGGCGGCATACTTCCGGAGCCACACCGGCTTGCCGGGCAAGACGGTCTCCCCAGAGGGCATGCTCTCTGGCAATGCGAAAGGGGAAGGAAAGCACGGAATGTTTACGTTCGAGCCGGTGTTGCCATGAGAGTGGCAGGCCTTGGCTTAAAACGATGAAAACCCGGTGCCAGATTCTGACTCTGACCGAGGATTTGCCGCAATCATGCAAAAGGGCCGCGATCATGAGCGTATTGGTTTCAACCGGAGATAATTCCCCGGAGATTAGGAGCGAGCGGTTCAGTTTGTGAGCCACATCTAAAGCATGGCGCTGTACTCCCCGATCCTGGTGTAAGAAAAGTTGAAAGGCTCGAGGGGGCAAGGTTTGCTTAACCCAGTGTAGCTCCGCCGTGCTTATCATTGGAAAAAGTGCTTTGATAAATTGACCTATCCGGTAGAACAAAGGACCCCCTCCTCCACCCCTTACATCATACCTGGATTCGGCTTAGTTAATCAAGGTCGATTGAAGATTTGGATGCTTTGGCCGCAAACGGGGAAATCTAAGCGCAAAGCTGGATAAGCCTGGTTATTCAGAAAGGCAAGTTTTCTATAAAAAGGAGGATGGAAATCTATGATTCGCGACAAGGATGGAGACAATCAGTCTTATTTTGATTTTGCTCCCTGGAGCGTAGATTCAAGCTTAAAAGAGAAGGCGTCAGAGGTAGGGGTGGACTATGATGCGCTGATTGAGGGTTTGCGTCTCAATAAATCAGATATGGAGATTGCGCGGGAATTTTCCGTTCCGGAAGGGACTATACGCCATCTCCGTGATCATTTTGAATCGGAAATCGGGTTAAACAATATAATGGGTCATTAAGTTCGAATAATTATCTTCCAAATACCCCTACTATCTGACAAGATAATCTGTTATACTAATTAGAAAACCATTGGGAAAGGGGTTTGTCATGAGTTCCGCACGTATTGTGAAACAGGGTCTGACTTTTGATGATGTGCTTTTGATTCCGGCAAAATCAGAATTATTGCCCAGGGATGTGGATGTAAGTACTTATCTCACGCAAAAAATTAAGCTTAATATTCCCCTGATGAGTGCCGGTATGGATACGGTTACGGATTCCCGTATGGCCATTGCAATAGCCCGTGAAGGTGGTATCGGGGTTATTCATAAAAATATGACCATTGAGCAGCAAGCGTTGGAAGTGGATAAAGTCAAACGCTCTGAGCATGGGGTTATAACTGACCCCATTTTTCTTCATCCAACGGATAAAGTTCAGGATGCACTCAATTTGATGGCCCGCTACCGCATCTCCGGTGTCCCAATCACCGTTGAGGGCAAGCTGGTCGGAATTCTAACCAACCGCGACCTGCGTTTTGAGAAGGATTATTCCCGGGCCATCGGGGAAGTGATGACCAAGGACAATCTGGTGACGGCGCCGGTTGGAACCACTTTAGAGCATGCCAAAGAAATCTTGGCCCATCACCGGATTGAGAAACTTCCGATTGTGGATGCCAACGGTTTTCTTAAAGGATTGATTACCATTAAAGATATTGAAAAAGCCCGGCAATATCCGAATTCAGCCAAAGATGAACGTGGTCGTTTACGGGTTGCGGCGGCCGTCGGTGTCACGGCCGATACTGTGGCCCGCGCGGAAGCCCTTGTTAAAGCCGGGGTGGACGCGATTGTAGTGGATACGGCTCACGGACATTCCATGGGAGTGCTTAAAGCCGTGGAAGAGCTGCGTTGGCGCTTCCGGGATACTGCGCTCATCGCCGGAAATGTGGCCACCGCCCAAGCGACCCGGGACTTAATTGAGGCGGGTGCCGATGCGGTTAAGGTCGGAATCGGGCCGGGGTCCATCTGCACCACCCGGGTTGTGGCAGGGATCGGTGTTCCTCAGATTACCGCCATTTTTGATTGTGCCGAGGAAGCTGATAAGCATGGCATTCCGGTTATTGCCGATGGCGGAATCAAATTCTCCGGCGATATTGTGAAAGCTCTGGCCGCTGGGGCCAAAGTCGTGATGATCGGCAGCCTGTTTGCCGGAACGGAAGAAAGCCCGGGAGATATTGAGATTTATCAAGGCCGCAGCTTTAAGGTTTACCGGGGTATGGGTTCTATTGGAGCCATGAAGGAAGGGAGCAGAGACCGCTACTTCCAAGAACAAGATCAAAAACTGGTTCCGGAAGGAATTGAAGGTAGGGTTCCGTATAAAGGTTCCCTGGCTGAGACGGTCTACCAGATGATTGGCGGACTGCGTGCAGGCATGGGTTATTGCGGTACCCGTAATATTGAAGCCCTGCGCACCGAGACCCAATTCATCCAAATGACCGCAGCCGGTCTCCGTGAAAGCCATCCTCATGATGTGACGATTACAAAAGAATCCCCTAACTACAGCCTTTAATATTTCAACATTAATTTTTATCAGCTACACTTTTAATGAAGAGAGCAAACCCTAAATCAGGTTTTGCTCTCTTCATTTTTTCTTCAAACAGAAGGATAATATGGAAGGAAATACCACAATTCTGGAGAATAATACTATCAAAATCAAGAAGAATAAAGGAGGGTTCTTGCTATGTCGGAGTTGTCACGGCGCGAACGTAAAAAAAAGGAAACGTATGAAAAGTTGTTTGCCACCGCAATGCAGCTATTTCGAACCTATGGGTTTGATGCTACTTCAATTGAGCATATCACCCAGAAGGCGGATGTCGGGAAAGGCACTTTTTACAATTACTTTGCATCCAAAGAAGCGGTTGTTTTGGAATTTACCCGGCAGGCGCACCGCGAATTAATTGACAGGAGGCGCTCGCACCAGGGTTATTCCAGCAGAGAGCGCCTGGAAGAATTTCTAAAAGAGTGGGCTGATTTTATGGTTGCAGACCGGGAACTGGCTTGGGTGGCGGTTCGAAACCGGGAAATGTCGGCTCAGGATATGAATCTCCATTATGGGCTGCAGGCCATTATTTCCCTGGGCCAGAGAAGCGGGGAGATAACTCCGGGCTATGACCCCGGTTTTTTGGCCGAAACCCTTGAAGGAATGATGCTTCAACACTTTATCAGCTGGTATGTGTCCCGGCAAGGGGATTTGCACCAAGAGATGAAGCATGTTCTGGCCGTCTTTATGGATGGGCTGGCTCGCACCCAGGAACAAGCATAAATCAGTTTTATTTCCACCGAGTATGTGATATAGTTTTAACATGTGATTTGATTGCAATATCCGTGGAGGTGGAAATAATGACTGTTTTTCAAGCGCTTATTTTAGGAATTGTCCAAGGTTTGGGGGAATTTTTACCGATTTCAAGCTCAGCCCATCTGGTTTTGATTCCCTGGCTTTTTGGTTGGGCCGACCATGGCTTAACGTTTGATGTTGCCCTGCACGTTGGAACGTTACTTGCTGTGGTTATTTACTTTTGGCATGACTGGCTTAAATTACTTAAAGGTGCAATCACCCCTGGCCCTTCCCGGGAAAAACGCCTTTTTTGGTATTTGATTGCAGCCACCGTTCCCGGGGCGCTGATTGGATTTGCACTCGAAAATTATGCTGAAACGGTCTTCCGTGCTCCTTTGTTAATCGGAACCATGCTGATTCTTATGGGGATCATTCTATACCTCGCTGACCGTAGACCCCAGGCGCGTGAACTTGAAACCATGAGATTTTCGGATGCCATGTGGATCGGGCTGTCTCAGGCTTTGGCGATTATACCGGGAGTCTCCCGCTCCGGAAGCACTATGACTGCGGCCCGGCTTTTATCTTTGAACCGGGAAGATGCGGCCAAATTTTCGTTTTTAATGTCTACCCCGATTGTTTTTGGCGCCGGCGTCTTGAAACTGAGACATTTGACCCTGGATGCGATCAATTTGCCCTTTGTGGTGGGAGTTCTGTCCTCTTTTGCCGTCGGGATTTTAAGTATCTCCTTTTTGCTTCAGTATTTAAGACGAAGCAACTTTAAGATTTTTGTGGGATACCGGTTTCTGCTGGGTCTTGTGGTAATCATATTAGCCTTTTTCCGTGCATAGTTAACTACTAGTTAATTAACAGTTAACAAAATTATTAATCTTGTGGAAGAATCTTAGCCGAAAAAAGAAGGAATACCTGAGTGAGAAAGCGAAATCTCTAAGCAGAGGATGATAAATGGAGGGTTTTTATTTAAGGGGGAGAAGAGAGAAGCCATGGACAATTTTTTCGACGAGACTGTGGAAAAGGTTTACCAATGGGTAGGTCGGTCGCTCAGTAGTTGTCCGGTGCGGGATGGAGTTGTATTTTATCACGGTTCAGACAAGATTTTTAAGTTAGTGGAGAGGAGGTTTGGCTGGCATCTGCAGTTTTGTGTACCGGTACCCGAGAGTCCGGGTTTAAGAATCTTAAGCCCGGAAGAGGCAAAAGTGAAAAAGCTGGGGAAAAGCCGCTGGATTTTCCGGGGGGATTCCGACAGGGATGCCGAAAATCTCATTAAGGCAGCACTCGACTCCTTGCCAACACGTCATGTGATTGAACCGGCGCTCACCAGAGATTTACCGACTCTATGCGAGGCAACTTGTCCTTGTTTTAAGAAAATGGAAAGAATCGTGAATAATAAATCTTTGCCGTCCGAGCTGACGGAGCCATTGCAGGAGGCATACGACCTTCTGCAACAAGGGAAATATGCGGAATTCGTACTTCGGTTGGAAACAGTGATCGAGCAGGTCATTGATTATCTACTGGGTCAGCAGGGAATTGCCCGGGATAACCGCAATCTTCAGGACAAGATTAAAATTCTTACAGATCGAAAAGTGATATCGAAAAACTTAAAAGAAGAAGTCGATGTGATCATTCTGCGGCGGAATTATAAATATGATTATACGGTGGAAGAACGGGCCTATCCGATGGCCTTGATGATGGTTGCTCTAATGAGCCGCCTGCTTAAAGTTTGCGCTTAGGAAACATAGTTTCCTCCTGTGCCTAATAAAGTGGCAGCAGGAGGTTTTTTTATGAAGCGGAAAAGTGCCAGAGAATTGGGCTTATGGTTGGGGGAACTTCCGCCGGGTCTGCATAACGACGTAACGGATGTTCCGGGGGTGGCCGTGGGACACGTCTCTTTAATCCGTGGCTACGGCAAGCTGGTCCCGGGCCAAGGGCCGGTGCGCACCGGGGTTACAGCGATTTTGCCCCATGGCGGAAACCTTTATCGCCAACCCTGCCGGGCTGGAATTGAGGTATTTAACGGGTATGGCAAGTCGGTCGGCGTTCCGTTTATTAAAGAAACTGGTGTGATTAATTCACCGGTTCTCTTAACCAATCCCTTAAGTGTTTCTGATGTGGCAAATGGAACGATTACCTATTTATTGCGCTTAAACCCGGAGATTGGCAATGATGCCCGGACGCCAAATATATTGGTGTTTGAGTGTGATGATTCTTATCTTAATGATATCCGTGGCCGTCATGTGCGCCCATCGGATGCGATTTTAGCTCTGCAAAGAGCGTCGAGTGGCCCGGTTCAGCAGGGAAATGTGGGCGCTGGGGTCGGAATGTCTTGCTTCCAGCTTAAAGGTGGGATTGGAAGCGCATCCCGGGTAGTGGATGCGAAGCGGGGTTATGTCTTGGGTATCTTGGCTTTGGCTAACTTCGGTTTATTAGAAGATCTGCTGATCTCAGGTAGTCCTATAGGCAAAAGCTTACAACTAGAAGCCCGGGGAATCGTTCCGGGATCGCTTATTCTCATCGGTATGACCAATGCCCCTCTCTCAAGCCCGCAGCTGGAAAAGGTTGCGCGCCGTGCCTTTTTGGGAATGGCGCGCACCGGAGGTCTTTCCAGAACGGGAAGCGGGGAATTTTGCCTGATGGTAAGCAACTGTGATTTAAGTAAAAAAGAGAGATTATCGGATTGGGAGTTGGATGTTTATTTCCAGGCCGCAGTGGAAGCCAGTGCGGAGAGCATTTGGAACAGTTTGTTTTTGGCAGAGACGATGGAAGGCCGTGACGGCCATATCCGGCTGGCGTTACCGTATCAGAGTATTCAGGAGTCAGTAGTCAGGAGTCAATAGTCAATAGTCAATAGTCAGTTTGACAGGCCTTTATTGTTGTAAATTGTATATTGACAGTTCCGGTTTAACTAGGATATCCTTACTATGTGAAAATTATTATTTATCCGATGGCTAACCGCCACTAGACTCCCACTTGATAAGTGGGAGATAAGTGGCGCTAAGCCCTTGGATAAGTTCAACTAAACTTCAGATAACAAGTGCGATCATCCTTCACGGATGATCGGGGTTAAAATCCCATCTGAAGTAAGTTTCCTTTATGAGGGGGTGGCCGTCGTGTCACAGCGTAAGCTTAATATTGGGTTCACTCTCTTTATGCTTCTGTTGTTTATCTTAGTCGCTCAGTTAAGTCCTAAATCGGCACTGATCTTGGGGCTTGGGACCGGGTTGGGATTTGTCATGCAAAAGTCGCGCTTTTGCTTTACCTCGGCCGTACGTGATCCGCTGCTGGTCGGTATGACCCACCTTACTCAGGCTTTAATTCTCTTAATTGCCTTGAGTATTGCCGGTTTTACCTTAATCGTCTGGGTCGGGGAAGCAAGGGGTATTTCATATTCCCTGAATGTTTTTCCCCTGGGAGTTCACACCTTGGTTGGAGGAGTGCTGTTCGGAATCGGAATGGTCTTAGCCGGGGGCTGTGCCTCCGGAGTGCTCATGCGTATCGGAGAAGGGTTTGGGATGCAAATGCTGGCCTTGGGCGGCCTCTTAATCGGTGCCTTGCTAGGCAAGTTAACGGTTGCCCACTGGCGTTTTGTTTTTGGAGAGTGGCCGGGGATTTTTCTGCCGGATAAATTAGGATGGTTCGGGACGTTAATCCTTGAGTTCGGAGCGTTATTCGGCTTGTGGATGTTGGCCCGTTGGTGGCAAAGGAAACAAGTTGGAGAGTAGGTGGCATAAGGATGGCTCGATTTCAACTGGATATTTGGGGTGAAATGTGCCCGATACCCTTGCTCAAAGCCCAAAAGAAATTGAAGGGTATGAATATCGGAGATATTCTGGTTCTGGAGACAGAGCATAGTTGTACATCCCGTGCGATCGTAGTCTGGGCCAAAGATCGTGCTTATGAAATTACTGAACAGGAAGTGGCTAACGGAATCTGGCACCTTGAACTCACGAAAACACATGATTAATAAAGGTGTGGGTGAAATGGCAAAAATTTCGAGCGTTTTTTGGCGCGGACCGTGGCCATATTGGGTCGGAGCCATTGTACTGGCCGTCCTGAATATTTTAGTGCTGATTGTCAGACAACAGCCCTGGGGGGTTAGTTCTAATCTGGAAGCCTGGTCCGAATGGATGGGAGGAAAAATCGGCTTAATCAGCACTCGTAATATCAGTGGTTTAATGCTTCTTCAATCCAGTGGCACCTATCTCAACCTGGGTGTGATTTTGGGTGCTTTCTGGTCGACTCTGGCTGCTTCTCAAGCCCGTTTCCGGCCAATCAGGCACCGTAAATTCGTCGTCTCAGCCCTTGCCGGCGGAGTGCTGATGGGCTATGGGGCACGTATTGCCTATGGCTGTAATATTGGAGGACTATTAAACGGAATTGCCTCGAGCTCTTTAACCGGTTGGATTTTCGCAGCGGCCGTTATTATCGGGGCCTGGATCGGGTCGAAACTGCTGGTGAAGTATTTGCTCTAGTTTCAAAGTGGTCAGGAGTCAGGAGCCGCTCATTCTTCGGAAGGCATTCTGAAGAATGACTCCTGAATTCTGACTAATCTCCTTATACTTACGAAGTTCTAGAGCTATTAGTAAGTATAATAGGTCTCGGCTTGTCCGAGTGAGAAATTTTCAAGTTAGTCTAACTATAATGTTTATTGAGGAAGATTAAATATTTAGCAGAGGAAGCGTTCATCCGGATCGGCGAGAAAGTTGATGAAACGCTTGGTGGCAGTGGAAAGCGGTTTATTCACAGGGTAAATGATATTAAAGGTCAGGGGCATGGGCAGCTCTTCGATGGTTAAGACTTTAAGGGTTCCCAGGTAGGCTTCTTTGCGTACGGCCAGGCGCGGGACAACCGCTCCGCCTAAGCCGGCTTCGACCGCGGATTTAATGGCATCAATCGTGGTCATCTCTGTGATCACGCGAAGATCGTTCACAGAGTTGCCGTGTCGCTCTAAGGCGGCAGAGAGAATCTTGCGCGTGCCTGAACCGTCTTCCCGCAGGATTAGCGGATGTTTGATAAACTCCGCAATGGACATCGTATCTCCGGAGTGGGGGTGATTGGGCGGGAGAATTAAGACCAGTTCATCCGTGGTCACCGGAATGGCATTGATATCCTGGGGCTCAATATCTCCTTCGATCACTCCGATGTCGACTTCACCGGCCATCAACCGCCGTAAAACCTCTTCCGAATTGGCGATATCAAGCCGGATATTCACTTCTGCGTATTCTTCTTTAAATAAATAGATTGAACAGGGAAGGGAGACGTTGCCAATTGTCGTACTGGCGCCGACGATTATCTGATTGCTTTCCCGCTGCAGCACTTTTTCCAATTCCTGTTCCATCAAATCTTGCAGTTCTAGGATTTTTTGCGCATAGTTATAAAAAACCTCACCGGCATTCGTCAGGGTAACACCGTGGGGTGTGCGTTCAAACAGTTGTCCCTGGTAATATTCTTCCAGGTTCTTGATGTGGGTACTAACCGCCGGTTGACTCATATGGAGCATCTTAGCGGCTTTGGAAAAGCTTTGGAGCTTTGTGACCATGCAAAAAATTTTGAGTTGATAACTGTCCAAAAAAGTTCACCTCTCTTCTTTCATTGTAAAGCCCACGGGCTTAAAATTCAAACATTATTAGAACATTATAAGTACTTCTTTTCACTACTGTGGATTTATTTGACAGCAATGGATATAACTTTTATAATTTGTGCTTATGCTCACATAAACATCTGCAATATAGAGTAAGCAGGGGAAAAAGCCAGATTGTCGAATTAAGTGAATGAGATAATATTCTCAATAATTTAGTTTCTATATCTTTAAGTTAAGTACTCCGCGTGAAATAGGAGGGATTTGTATGAAACGGAGACAGTTCTTAAAGGGAGTGCTTTACGGGACCGGGGGAACGATGGTTGCTCTGGGAGGGTTTGGCACATTCACAAAGCTTGCTCCTCAAGCTGTTGCAGCAGCTAAGGAAGAAGCGAAAACGGTGTTTTCCACCTGTGAAATGTGTACCAGTCGTTGTACGGTTGCCGTGAAAGTGAAAAATGACAAAGTAGTCAAGGTCGAAGGCAATCCTCACGATGGAGCCACAGCAGGCACCATTTGTGCCCGCGGTAATGCGGGCCCGTCCCTGCTCTATGATCCGCAGCGGATCAAAAAACCCATGATTCGCACCGGGGATAGGGGGAGCGGTAAGTTTAAAGAAGTCAGCTGGGATGAAGCCTATGCGCACATTGCTGACAAGGTCAAAACGATTCAAAAAGATTATGGTGCGGAGACTATTGCCTTTGCCAGCCGGGTTAATCCTCAGGACCAGTTTTTCCGCCTGATTGCCCGGGCGATCGGAAGCCCGAATACCTTTTCTCATGAAGCAACCTGCCCGATGAGCCGGACAACCGCCTTAGAGGGAACCTTTGGCAATCCGTATATCGGAGCGGATTATGGCAATGCCAAGTATATCATTACGATGGGTCGGAACTTCTTTGAAGGGATCCATGTGCCCATGGTTAAAGGGGTTATGAAGGCGGTTGCCAATGGGGCAAAGTTAGTGGTCTTAGATCCGCGCTTTAGTGTCACTGCGGCCAAGGGAGAATGGATTCCGATTAAGGGTGCTACTGATCTGGCCTTTGTGATGGCCCTGGCCAATGTCATGATTAAAGAAAACCTCTATGATAAAGAATTTCTGGATCAATATACCGAAGGATTTGATCAATGGGTTGAGGCTGTTAAAGATACGACTCCGGAGTGGGCCGAGAAGGAAACCGGCATTCCGAAGGATAAGATTGTCGAAATCGCTCGCGGCTTTGCGGCTGCCAGACCCAATGCCTTAATTGAATACGGCTGGCGCACCCCTTGGACGCCCAATGATTATCAGCTGCGCCGCGCAATTATGATCGTTAATATGATGATTGGGAACTGGGAAGTTCCCGGAGGATATTATCAGAAGAAAGGTGCCGGGGTCCTGGCCGCTTTCCCGGACCAGTCCGGATATGCTAAACCGACCGGAGGCGGGTTCGGTCCTCAGCCTGCTGCTCCTAAGCCTGCTAAAGGACGGATTGACGGCGCCGGCGTCAAAGGAACTCCGGGTCAGCTTATTCCGCCGGTGGATGGAGCGGTCGGGCAGATCACAGAGAGTATTCTAACAGGCAAACCTTATCCGGTCAAAGGCTGGTTTGTTCACCGTTTTAACCCGGTGATCAGCATGCCGGAAAGTGATCGATTAATCGAAGCATTAAAGAAACTCGATCTCTTGGTGGTATGTGACGTGTATATGACTGATGCCGCCTATTTCGCGGATGTGGTTCTCCCTGAGTGCACCTATCTCGAACGTTATGAACCAATCATTGACCAGTCCGGACTCGTACCCAAACTGCAGTTGCGCCAGCCTGCGGTGCCTTTGGTCTATGCTGATACTAAGCCGGGGTGGCAGATTTATAAAGAACTGGGCGAAAAAATAGGGATTGGAGATTTCTTTAGTTTCAAAGATATGGAAGAATTCCTCACTAGACAACTGCAGCCAGCCGGGCTAACGCTGGATCAATTGAAAGAAAAAGGCTTCTGGAGTCCGGCCGGTATGAAACCATTTTTTATGCGCGGAAATGATCCTAAAGCTCCGGCTCCCCCGACCAACGCTCCTAATGGCAAGATTGCAATCTTCTCCCATGAGATTGAGGAAGCGGTCAAAGGCGAAGGAATTCCCAAGTATAAGCAGTATCCGCAGCCGGAAGAAGGGAAATTCCGCTTCGTGCAAGGAAAAGTCGCGGTTCACACCAACGCTGGCACGCATAATGTGCCGGTTCTTAATGAACTGATGCCGCAAAACTCATTATGGATCAACACCCAGAGCGCTGCTAAACTCGGAGTGAAAGACGGGGATGATATTATCATCTCCTCCGGACAGTACGAGCATAAGGGCAAGGCGAAAGTCACCGAGGGGATTCGACCGGACACCGTATTTGCCTATCATGGCTTCGGCCGGATTTCTCCTGAGTTGAAACGCGCTTATAACAAGGGAATCAATGACAATAAGCTCATCAAAAATGAGATCGGTGAGTCCGGCAATGTGGTCACGTCCACTACTTTTGTGACAGTGCGCAAAGCATAACAACCTATCGACAGACTTTGAAAGGAGGCAGGAACATGGAACAGAATGCCAAAGCAGAATTATACTTGGCCTTTGCAGCGATCTTTCAGCGTCCGCGTCCGGAAATTTCGGATCACCTCGAAGAATTGATCGAACTGTGGGCCGAGGAAATCCCTGCCTCAAGGACCCAGGTGCAAGTTTTGGAGGATTTCTGCCGCAAGCATCCAGCCGGGGAAAAAAGGCTCAATACCTTATGGGAACATTATATTCCTTTGTTTGAGACCGGCAAGGTTGAGGCTTCTCCTTACGCATCCGTCCACCTGAACCGTGAAAAGCAGGTCTTAGGGACAGAAAGCATGGCCGTTAAGTCATTTTATGAAAAGGCCGGCTATGCCATCGAAAGTAACGGAGAATTGCCGGACCACTTAGCCGTGGAATTGGAGTTTGCGGCTTTGCTGGCCCGCGATGGACAAGAGGAATACTTGGCAGAGTTTAAGAAAGTGCATTTGCTTCCTTTTTTAAGCGTGATCTTGCCGCTGATCCGAAATTCTGGCCGTCCCGTGTATGCAGCGGCGGCAGCGATTCTTCAAGACTGGCAAATTCATTCTGAAGAGAGAGGGTGACTTCCTTGGCAAAACAATATGTCATGGTCATACAAGCAAGCAAGTGTATCGGCTGCCAAGCCTGTACAGTTGCCTGCAAGTTCCAAAATGAAGTGCCGGAAGGACAGTACCGGACAAAATCTCCGGCGGTGGGACCTACGGGAACCTACCCGAATGTCAAACTTTATTTTGAAAAAGAAGCTTGCCAAATGTGTAAAAATGCTCCTTGCGTGGCCGTGTGCCCGACTAAGGCCTCTTATCACAATGAGGATGGCGTGGTCTTGGTCGACAGTAACAAATGTGTCGGCTGTAAATACTGTATGACGGCTTGCCCCTATGACGCGCGTTTTATCAATGAAGAAACCGGGGCAGCGGATAAATGCAGTTTCTGCTACGAGCACAGAGTCTCCCAAGGGGAGAAGCCGGCTTGTGTTTCCACCTGTGTCGGCGGTGCCCTTTCCTTCGGCGATTTGAACGATCCCAACAGCGATGTTAAAAAACTTCTGGACAAATACAAAGCCGAGGTGCGGAAGCCGGAGTTTGGCACTCACCCGAATGTCTATTACATTTATGAAGGGGTGAAGTAAAAATGGATATTACTTGGGGTGCGTTAGCTTCTCATGAAATCGCTTGGGGAGGAATTATTGCCTTTTATCTCTTCCTGGCCGGAGTGGCCGGGGGTGCTTTTCTTACCGCTGCGCTCACCGACCTATTCAGCAAAAACCGTCAGCTCAAAGTGATCCGGGCCGGAGCTTATATTGCCCCGGTGGCGATTATTATCGGTCTGGCCATGCTGGTCGTAGACCTTGGTAAACCGTTTAGCTTCTGGAAGCTCCTCCTTTACGTAAACTTCCACTCCGTCATGTCTATCGGGGTCTTCATCATCTCCATCTTTACAGCTTTTGCAGTCGTGTATGCGTATTTGGTATGGATGGCCGCTGCTGCTGAAAAGAGAATTAAAATTACCTTGGCCGGACAAGAAATGGCGGCGGCCAAAGCCACTGGAATGCAGGTCTTGCGCAAACCGGTAGCACTCCTCGGCAGCTTGTCTGCTCTCGGGACGGCGACCTATACCGGATTCTTACTGTCCGCTGTAACGACCAACGGACTCTGGCATGTTAATTTCCTCGGCATTGAGGGAATACCCTTTCTGCCGATTTTGTTCCTAGTATCGGCTATTTCTGCGGGATTAGCGGCTACCCTGATCGGAGCAGTGGATTGCAGTGATTTAACGGCCTATAAGAAAGCGGATATTGTACTCTTAGCCATTGAAATTATCCTCTTAGCCATTCTCTATACTTCTGTCAAAGCCGCTTTCTTCAGCGGAGGAATGGCTACCCTGTTCTGGCTGGGTGTGGTTGTGGTTGGACTCTTGCTTCCATTGGTCCTCGCCATCTATGGTGTCTCAACCCATAAAAACCTGGTGCTTCCGGTCTGCGGTATGGTTGTCATTGGCGGGTTGTGTCTGAGATACTTTGTGGTGTATTCCGGACAACTCTTTAAGTAAAGGAAACTACCCACTGAGTTTTTTAAGACAAAAAGGTTAGAAAAAAGAAGCTGCTTCTCAGGGAGACAGCTTCTTTTTTTGCCCGTAAGGCATTTTAGAAGTCAAAGGCATTTTATCGCCCCTTGGCGCGTAAACATGTTATGTAGAAACGCTAAGGGAGGATGACTGTGGCTACCGATTGGAACAAGGTATGGGATAATCATGCAGAGGTATTCGTCGCCCATAACTGGCAGGAATGTCCGGAAGAAAAGCGCAAAGCCTGGCGTTTACCAAGCCAGTTTTCCTTTTATATGGGCGGAGAAACCGCATTAAGGGTTGGTATTATTGCCAGCAACTCCATTCCTCGGGAAGAGGATTTTTTGCTCTCCGGAATTTGTTATGGCCAGCGCCTAAGCAATGGGGCCAAGACCATTGTTTATTTCGTAGCCCCGGATTTTTCCCCTCCCTTTTTACACGTTCTCTCGAAGATTTCCGGAAATATCAGTGTGCGGGCCGTATACTGGCGCGAACGTTTGCGCCCAAGCCTCTACCTTATTCCGGAAGGGAATATGCACGCCTCCGTCATCCGTGAGCAGCTGGGGGAAGAACGCCCGGATTGGAATAAATGGGCGCGGACCCTCAATCCGGTCGCGCGCCAGCAACTGGCCGTGGTTAAAGACTATTTTACAAGCCTGGGTTCAAGACGTATCCGGGCCGATATCCGGTCTCAACATATCTCTTTAGTCTGGGGAAACACGGAAATCGCTGAAGTACGGCGCAAAGGGAAAAAGTTTGAACTCAATACTAAAACCCGTTGGGAGCGCAGCCAGGAATTGGCTAACTCCTGGCAGAAGGCAGGCTGGGTCAATGTGGACGACAGCATTGATCCGGAGTTTTGCCATGCCATTGAGGAGATGCTCGCTTACTTGGAAAGGATGGAACGTGAGGGGGGGCTGCGCCAGCGTGACCGGCTGGTTTTAATCCTTCGGTCCGGAACCGGGGTGATACAGACCCAGTGGGGCAGCCCCTGGACGTGGCCCTGGATGGCCCGCGACCGGGGGGAGAGCTGGATCAGTGATCTTGGACAATGGTATTATTTTGAACAGGAGGACCGGTTGAATGTAATCTGTCCGATTTGGGAGCGCCCTCTGGCTGAAGCCGGTAAAAGCATCTTACTGACCAGTGTTCTTGAAAGAAGCCGCCTCCTTTGGACTGCAAAAGGGGCCAAAGGACAAAAACTTAATTGGGATGGAAGGGTGCATTGGCTGACTCTCCCCTCCCTGGTAGAAGAGCTTAAGCGCTGGCACTGTTGGCTGAAACAGCCCATGCAGTTTCCGATCTGGAGCGCCCGGGAAGATTGGGAGAACACCGGTTTCGAAGAAGTTGCGATCGCGAACGGGGAGGACGGAAATCAGGCAGTCGATTTATCTATGATTTTCTAAAGGATGGGTAAAGTCAGGGTGACCAGGGTACCCTGACCGCTTGGCGGTCGGCTTAGGGTAAGCTCTCCGTGATGAGCCAGGACAATCTGCTGGGCGATGGTGAGGCCAAGACCTGTTTTCCCCTTGCGCGTAGTAAAGAAAGGGTCAAACACTCTTTTAAGGATATCTTCCGCAATACCGCTTCCGGAATCTTCAACTCCCAGTTTGATTTTGTCCATATTGGAAGTAAGGCTAATCTTAATGCTCTGACCCGGCTGTGAGGATTCAATGGCATTCTGGATGATGGACAGGATGGTATGCGTCAGTTGTTTTTCATCTCCCATGACCTCAGGGGTATGGGACGGCAGATCGAGGATAAGTGAGACTTCTTGCATCAAACAGGTGGGCTTGAGAATTTGGACTGCGGAATAAACCAGATCGTCAGGATTAAGCGGTTTGAGCTGGGGAGCCGACGGATTAGTTAGTAAAACAAACTGAGTCAGCAGCCGGTCAGTGGTTTCGATTTCATCCAAAATAAGCTGGTGATAAGAACGCAGGGATACAGGCCATTGGTCGGGCCCGGCCAGTTGGACGAAACCTTTGATGGTCGTGAGGGGATTGCGTAGCTCGTGGGCCAATCCTCCGGCCAGTTGGGCGATTACGGAAAACTTGGCCGCTTGTAAATAGGATTCAAATTGTTTTTTCTCCTCGGAAACATCGCAGAGTACGAGCAAGGTTCCTGATGGAACATCATGATCAAGGAGAGGGTGCTTAACATATTGGATGAAGCGCTCCCCTCCTTGGCTCAGTTTAAGCACAAATTCTCCATTAGCAGACTCTAGGTCACTGGGGTAATCTTTTATGATATACTGAATCGGTACACCGCTTAAGGCTAAATGACTGGATGCCAGCAGCTCGGTTGCTTTTGGACTGGCTTCAATGATGTTGCCGTTGCGGTTAACGATAATAATCGCTTCTCTCGAGTAATCCACAGTTTGGTGAAGGTTTTGCTGCAAGAGGATGCGCAAAGTACGAATGTGTTTTTGGTGTACTATACGTTCATCTGAAACCAGCCTCAGAAACATGAAAATGCCGGTAATTGCCAGGGCGATATTAAAGGTGGTCAGAATCCGGATGAGGATTATTGAAGGGTAGATAAAGCTGCAAAAGAGAGTAAGTACCAGGGACAAGAAAAATAGACCGGCCAATAATTTTTGGAAGCGTGATTGCTTATGCCAAACGGAAAACACTAAAGATTCAACCCTTTCTAAGTTCCAAAGCCTAAAAAACCCCGTCAAGGGGATTGAAAATCCAGTCACTAGTGTAACATAAACATCAGGTAGAAAAATGTAAAAAAATCGGGTAGACCAAGTTGAAATTTTTGTTTAGGTGGGAATAAGATGAGATTATTTGTCAGCGTGGGTTGGACTCAGACTACGATTGCTTATTTGGAGGAGCTGCAGCAATCCATTGAACCCAAGATCGAGAGCATTGATTTCGGGCCGGAACATAGAGCATTTAGAGCGCATATTACCCTGGCTACCGGGGTGTCTGGATGCCTATGAGCTCAAAAGGACGTAAAAAATGAGATAAAAAGGGTTTTAAGTTTATACGATATATTGTATAATTATGCGAAATAGGGGGAGAAGGGGAAAAAATGCACGTACGTAAAGCAAAACTCACGGATGTTGAACCATTACTGGCCTTGATTAACAGATATGCGGAACAGGGACTGATGCTTCCGCGCTCGCGCAATATGGTATATGAAAGCATTCGGGAGTTTTCGATTGTTGAAGAAGGTGGAACCATTATTGGGGTGGCCTCTTTGCATATTTTGTGGAATGATCTGGCCGAAATCCGGGCTTTGGCGGTTGCTGAGACTGCCCAAGGCCAGGGTGTGGGCAAGCTCTTGGTAAAAACCTTAATTGAAGAGGCTCTGGATTTGGGGTGCGAACGGGTGTTTGCCCTCACTTACCAACCCGGATTTTTTGAACGCTGTGGTTTTCGGATTGCTGGGAAAGAGGAAATGCCGCATAAAGTCTGGAAAGAATGTATTAACTGCGTCAAGTTTCCCAACTGTGACGAAATTGCGGTGATTAAGAGCATTAAATAAGAAGTACTCAGGAGTCAGGAGGAGTCAGGAGTGAGCATGGAAGAACCGGAAAAGAGCGGTGAAATATATGCTTAAAGAGGTAAAGATTTACACGGATGGTGCCTGTTCAGGTAATCCGGGGCCGGGTGGCTGGGGAGCAATTCTTATTTATGGAGATGTGGAAAAAGAGTTGTCCGGGTTCGCACCCCATACGACCAATCAGAAGATGGAGCTTCTGGCAGCCATAGAGGGTCTGAAAGCACTGAAAACCAGCTGCCGGGTCAGTCTTTATAGTGACAGCGCTTATTTAATTAATGCCTTTCGCCAAGGCTGGTTAGAGCGCTGGCAGAAAAACGGCTGGCTTAATGCCAAGAAAGAACCGGTGGAAAACCAGGAGCTATGGCTGGAATTACTGAATATGGCCCAAAAACACAAGATCGAATGGATTAAAGTCAGGGGGCATGCGGACAACCCCTATAATAATCGTAGTGACGCCCTGGCCAGACAAGCTATTGCTGCACACAATTGATACCAGATAATGGAACCATGGCACCATCTCTCACATACATCATTAGTAATGATCATAGTATGGGAGACGGTGCCATTGAATTTGCAAACCGAGGTTAGAGAAAGCCTCCTTCAGGCCAAACGTTTTGTCTTAAAAGGCGGGGAGCAAATACTGGCCGGACGGGTGGACGGTGAGTACGGAGTATCAGCAAGCCCCGGTGCCACAGCGCTCGCTTCTCTTGCTTTGCTCGCTTTAGGTCGGTCTTATGAATCGGCGTCCAGGCGCGGGGCGAATTGGCTCTGGCTGCACCGCCAGCCAACAGGTTGGGGAAAATACGAGGGAGATAAACCTGATCCGGAAATAACCAAACTTGCCCAAACCGTCCTGCAGGGAAGCCAGGGAGGACTTGTAGCCAAGCTGGTGTTATTAGCTCAGGCGCGCCAGTTTTCCGGAATGGTTCTTTCCCTTGGGCAAAGAGTCGTCCCCGGTTTAGAAGGGCCCACACCGGAAGAAATTGCATTACCCAATATTTTAGAAGAGCGGGTATTGGCGAAACTTCCCGTCTATGGCAGGCCGGTGGTGGTTGCAGCTGCCTTACTGGCGGCACAGGATCACCAGAAAGGTATTACAGAAGGGTTGAATTATTTAAGTTTACAGCAGATGCCTGACGGTTCTTTCGCCGAAGATATTGTGGCCACAAGCATGGGAATCTTGGCTTATCTGCGGTTTCGGAACCATAAGGAGAAGGCGGAGCAGGCCGGGCATTGGCTGGCGGGCAAGCAATATTCGGATGGAAGCTGGCCGGCCTTCGACCAATTATATACTTGGGCTGTTGGCTGGGCGGTCAACGTCCTTCCCGAAAGGGATTTAACGTCCGAAGAACAGGCGTGGCTTCAGAGGGCTCTCGTTTGGCTTAAGCAGGGTCAGAACGCGGACGGAAGTTACGGAACCACCCCTCCGTTCACCCATCCTGATCTTGATGACACAGCGGTTGCCTTAAGTCCGCTGCAGAAAAATGAAAAAACCGTTCGCTTGTTACGCTCACTGCAAAATAAGGATGGAAGCTGGGGAACGTTTCCTAGTTTTAAGGGTATGCCTCCCCAAATCCAGTGTGAGTTTCCGGTCTATATTCCCAGCGTAGATGTCACCGTGCATGTACTTGAGGCTCTGTGGCGGGAAGATTCCCGTGCTCAGGAACGGGCAATAGGGCGCGGGCTTCATTGGCTCTTAGCCCAGCAAAGAAAGCAGGGAGATTTCCCGTCGGCTTGGTTTGAAGGGGAGCTCTACACCACAGCTCAAGTGTTGGAACTTTTAAGCAAATGGAGGTTTAACTGGGAACAGTGGCGTTCTGCTCGCCAAATATATCTCGCGCGCAAAAAAACTTATGACTTCTTGCTTTCGGCCCAGCAAGAAGACGGAGGGTGGGGCTGTCCGGTTGAGACAGGACTTACGCTGGCTGCACTGCTTAGGTACCAGAAACGTGTTCAGCCTGGGATTACGGAACGGGGAATCCGCTACTTGCTTGAGCACCAACAAGCAAATGGCGCCTTTAAGCCTGCTTACCGCGGAGTATATGCAAAAGGGTGGAATTATGAAGAACCCCTAAGCACGGCACTGACCGCCATTCGCGCATATTACCGTTATCTCAAGGCAAGCGCATCCGACTTCTATTGAAATGAGTTGCGAGTCAAAATAAGATTCGACCGGAAGTAGCTTCCGGTCGAATCTTTAATGAGTGTGGCTGGATTGATATGATTTACTCAGAATCACGTGGAGGAATTGCCATTGTAATTCGAGATAGGCATTTGCGATTTCATGTTGGCTTAATCCTTTTTGCATGAGATAATCCTTGGAGAAACTTTCAAAATCGCGAATAAATCCCAACACTTCTTCTTCTCGAGTTGACAGCATTTTACGACCCCTCCGTTTCTAAATTCTCTATCAGTTAAGGATCCTGACGTATGGACTGGCTTTAAGTTAATTATATGTAACATCACGGGTGAAACCTGTTGGAATTAGTAAGCTAAACCGGACAAAGAAGGAAAAAGAATGAAGAACTAATGGAATTTTGTGTAGTTTTTTGCCGGACGAGTAATGGATTGACTTGGAAAACGCCAAAAAGTTAAATCTAGAAAACGCCGATTTCCGGCACGATAGTGCTGTTTGGCTGCATCAAAATCTTTAAGGGCAAGATAACAGTCCGCCAAAGCATGGTGAATACTTCCGGTATAAGCCAGACTAAGAAAGTGTTGGGTTAACCAGTGCGCGCCATTATGCGGGAATCCCGCCTCTTTAGCCAGACGGAGGCTGCGTTCATACATTCTTGCCGCATCCTGAAGCTTGCCCAGCTCTTTTAATATATGCCCTTGGGTGGCGAGCAGCAAAGGATCAATTAAAGCGTAGGGATTATCCCGGGCGACCGAGAGTGCTTGTTTGGTACGGCCTTCTTTATAGAGAATATCCGCAAGGGTTGCACAGAGCAGGGGGTCGTGGCTTGATAAGAATTTTTCCAGCAAGGAAATGGCCTGACCGGGTTCGTGCAAGTAGTAATAGAGTTGGCTGGCAAAGCGGGAGATGGCTAATGGACTTGTATCTTGAGAGATCTCACGGGCCATCCGCTGCACTGTCACTTTCTTCTGGGGAGGGCTGAATGTCTTCTTTCGCAGCATAGCTGCATAGGAGATGATTAAGCCGATGAGGAAACTAAAAATTCCTCCTTGCACCCCGACGCGCCATCCAATGAGTATCGCTGCCAGCAAGGAGAAGGTGGCCAGGAACAAAAAGAAATATAGTTTTTGCACATATAAGATTTCCGGATCATACTTGACTTGCTGCATGTTCTTTCCCTCCTTCATATGTTTACGAGTCATGGAGAGAAATTAGAACTGTTCCTTGGATGATTTTGGAAGGAAAGTGTACAGAAAAAACGCCCGGGAATAATCCCGAGCGTCGAGTGCTCAAAGTATTGATATGACTGGTGGAGGTAAGCGGGATCGAACCGCTGGCCTCTAGAGTGCGATTCTAGCGCTCTCCCAGCTGAGCTATACCCCCACTACAAGTATTAATTATAATCGATGTCACAGAATTTACAAGAGAGATCAAATAATTTTTGCGATGTTTTCACTTAGTCCATTTTTTAGGGTGCCCGGTTTTTTCGGTATGATTCTTTTGCGTAAACGGCAATTTAACCGTAAACACCGTCTCCGAACCCGGAGTGCTAGAGGCTGTAACTGAGCCCTGATGCAGGTTGGTAATTTGTTTTACGAGCGCCAGTCCTATGCCGCTCCCTCCGCTGGCACGGGAGCGGGATTTATCCGCGCGGTAAAACCTTTCAAAGATATAGGGAAGGTCTTCCGGGTCAATCCCGCTTCCATGATCTCGAATTTGCACGTTAACTCCATCAGTCTCCCGCTCAAGTGTAATTCTAATCTCGGATTGTTCAGGGCTGTATTTATAAGCATTGTGCAGAATGTTGTAAAACAACCGGGTTAATAGACGTTCATCGCCCTCAAGCTGCACCGGAGCCGACGGGAGACCCCAAGCAAGGGTTAACTCCTTTTCCTTAATTAAAGGACTTAAGTTATACGCTACTTTCTCCAGGAGCTTGCCCAGATTGATCGGGCTTAAGTGCAGTTGAAGGCCGCCCATTTCCGAGATATTTAAATCTTTAAGGTCGGTGGCCAAGCCCACTAAGCGTTCGATTTCTTCGTTCAATATAGTTAGGTTGTGTTCGTCCGGAGGAAGAACTCCGTCCTGAAAGGCTTCGATATAACTCCGAATAGATGTCAGCGGAGTTCGCAGTTCATGAGCAATATCGGCGGTAAATTGTTTGCGCAGCTTTTCCTGATGGGTCAGACGGTCGGCCATGGAATTGAAAGCCTGGGCTAACGAGCCCACTTCATCTTTTCCAGAAACCGGTACCCGTTCTTCAAAGCGGCCTTGTCCGATACGATCGGCGGCTTTGGTTAAGTGCTTAAGCGGACGCACCAGGCGGCGGGTAATAAGGTAATTCAAAATAATACCTAAAATAAGTGCCAGGGCTCCTGCCAGCATCAGGGAGCGCAGAATGGCAGATTGAAATGCCTGGTCCTGGGGATTGAGAATTCTTGGCGCCGCAGGATAGACAATGCGTGCGCTGCCGACAATTCCCTGGGGTGTACTTATTTCAATCGTTTTACTCTTCCAGCTTCCGAGCGAATGTCCCATACTCATCATGAAGCCAGGATTAGACATCATATCAGTATCAGGATTGGTTAATACAGCAACGGTCTGGTTCTGGGAATCCAGAAGGGTTACCTCCGTACCCAGAGGCAGGGTCTTGCTCATTTGATTCAAGGCGGTACGATCCCAGCCCCCCTTCGTTTGATAAAGGGTACTAAGTCTCGCCGGCAATTCGGATAGGAAAGATTCAACCGTTTGAGACAAATACTTGCTGAATTCTTGATTAAAGACCAGGTTCACAGAAAAAACGCTTAAGAGCAAAGAGAAAAGGACGACGGCAGTCGTGGACAGGAAGAGTTTTTTAAGCATTGTCTTCTCCCGCGCCTTCCACGTTGGGATTAAATTTATAGCCAACGCCAAAAACAGTGAGAATGATCTGGGGCTTCCCGGGTATCTTTTCAATCTTTTGCCGCAGTTTTTTAATATGGGCATCAATCACCCGTTCATCCCCGCCATAGTCAAACCCTTGGATGATTTCTAAGAGCTGTGCTCGGGAATAAACCCGGCCCGGAAATTTAGCTAAAGCTCCCAGCAGCTTAAACTCTGTCGGAGTCAGAGTAATTTCTTTTTCGGTTAATTTTACCTCATGGCGGATATTGTCAATGGTTAACCCGTTATCGAAGGTTATTACATCCGCAAGAGGTGTAGGCGCGCCGGTGGCTCGTCTGAGCACGGCTCTGACCCGGGCCACTACCTCGCGAGGGCTGAAAGGCTTGGTAATATAATCATCTGCCCCCAGACTTAGTCCGAGGATACGGTCTTCTTCCTCTACTTTTGCGGTGAGCATAATAATCGGAGTCGCGGATGTCTTACGGATTTCCCGGCAAAGTTCCTCTCCGGACAGGCCTGGCAGCATCAGATCAAGGATCACTAAGTCGTACTCATTCTCTTTTAAGAGGGTCTGGGCAATGATGCCATTGCCCGCGGTCGTTACTTGGAACCCTTCCTGTTGCAAATAAGCTTTAAGGACGTTCAAGATATTTTTTTCATCTTCTACAACTAAAATGCGCACATAAATCCCTTCCTAGAATAATTAATTCCCAACCATGTTATCTTCGAATAATTAATTCCCAACCATGTTATCTTCAAAATAAATCTGTGCTAAATCGTAATCTGCTGTAACATGATGCTATAACATGAGGCTAGCTATTACCTAATAGTAAACATAAACTGAATAAAAGTGCAAGTTAATGTGAAATATATAGCAATACTAAATACCCGACCCCCTTTGGGCCGGGCAATGTTAATTCATGCGCGGGTTGTCTTCCGTGGATTCCCCGTATTTTTCGCGCAGGAAGATATCACAATAACCATTGTCCCATCTTTGACAGAAGTCACAGCTAACTGTAGGTGAACCCATTAAGTCGTGCACCCGGCCTTCCGGATATGCCGATGTAAAATAACTGCACTCCCCGGCAATTGCCCTTAATTCTTTCGGAGCATCCCGGTCGGCCATATAATCAGGCATAGAATCCCTCCGTTCAAAAATTACATAGAATTTTAAGGTTTTGACTCTTTAAGTTAAGGGTGTCCGAAATACAATCAAAGCATACAAGGCTTAACACGGGTTATCCTTGTCCTGATCTTTGATTTTATTCGTTTCAATATTGTGCCAGTTTGCGGTTATTCGCTTTGCCAAGTATCCGAGTAAATTAAGCCAACTCTTTTTGTGATTATTAGTACTTTTGGTTCTTTTGTCTTTATAAGATAATTTTTAATGTTTTTCGGAAAGGTAAGAAAATAGTGAGAAAACGGGAGTAAATAAAAAAATAACTGACGTAAACCGATAAAAACAGAGTTCTTTGGATTTGTTTTATTTTTTAGTTAATACCATAATAAACACAGAAGTACTTTTGGTATTTGAGGGTAAACGAAGATAAACGGAAATAAACAAACATAGAAGAAAAACATATTTCAAATGATAGTAATCAGGGAACCTAAGAATGTCTTGCTTTAGATTTGTGGATCTAATAACGTTGCAGGAGGCCTAACCGATGACACAGGATCAAATGAGTTTGTGGGTGAAGGTTCAAGAAGAAAAAGGACTGGATGTGGAGAAGGTAAAGTCCCGTCTGAAAAACATGGAAATTGAAACACCTTCTTGGGGTTATGGGGATTCCGGCACCCGTTTCAAGGTGTTCAAGCAGCAGGGGGTTCCGCGCAATCCATACGAAAAGTTGGAAGACGCCGCTGAAGTGCATAAGGTTACCGGAGTATGCCCTTCCGTAGCGGTACACATTCCATGGGATAAAGTGGATGACTACAATGCGCTGAAAAAGCATGCCCAAGATCTGGGGCTCCGTATTGGGGCGGTTAATCCCAACCTTTTTCAGGACGATGAATATGCTTTAGGTTCTTTGTGCCACCCGCGGCGCGAAGTGCGGGAAAAAGCACTGGTCCATATGCTCGAATGTGTTGAGATTATGGGCAAGGTTGATTCGGATTCTTTAAGCCTTTGGCTGGCTGACGGCACCAATTACCCCGGTCAGGATGACTTCCGTAAGCGCAAGCATTTCTTAATGGATGCATTGACTCAGGTCTATGAAGCACTGCCGGAAGATGCCCGCATTTTGATTGAATACAAGATGTTTGAACCTGCATTTTACCATACGGATCTGGCCGATTGGGGCATGGCCTATAACTATTCCCTTAAACTCGGAGATAAAGCTCAAGTGTTGGTAGACCTGGGACATCATGCCCAAGGGACAAATGTGGCCCATATTGTGGCCACTCTCTTGGACGAAGGCAAATTGGGAGGGTTCCATTTTAATAACCGCAAATATGCGGATGACGATCTGATGGTAGGGGCGATCGACCCGTACGAGCTGTTCCAGATTGCCCTGGAATTAGTGGCTGGGGAGCAAGACCCTGCGACTGCTGACTGTGCCCAAAATATATCTTATATGATTGATCAGTCCCACTGCATTGAGCCGAAAATTCCGGCCATGATCCGCTCGGTGATGAACATCCAAACAGCGTTTGCCAAAGCTTTGCTGGTGCCCCGTGAAGAATTGAAATTGGCGCAGGAAGCGGGGGATGTCATCCGAGCCGAGGGGATTGTAAGAGAAGCGTTTGAAACAGATGTACGCCCGCTTCTGGCCCTGGTCCGTCAGGAAATGGGCTTGCAGCCTGATCCCTTAAAGGCTTATCTGGAAAGTCCGTATAGCCGGAAAATTTTGGCCAGGGGTATCGGCGGACAGAGCTGGTAATGGGGGGAGTATCCGATGTCGCAATGGCAGGGGTTTGCGGTTGATTTAGGCGCAAGCAATGGTCGTACCGTTCTGGGCGAATATGATGGGACCAAGCTTGCCCTGTCCGAGGTCAGCCGGTTTGCTAATGTGCCGGTCAATTTAGGAGGAACGCTTTATTGGAACTTCCTTGGGCTTTATCATGAAGTGCTGGCCGGGCTGGCTAAGACTTCAAGCGAAAGGGGAACTCCGGACACATTTGGCATAGATAGTTGGGCTGTGGACTTCGGATTGCTCAATGCCAACGGAGATTTAATCTTAAATCCCAGGCATTATCGGGATCATCATAATGACGGTATGATGGACGAGGTTTTTAAGCTTATTCCGCCGGAAAGCGTCTACGGGCGCACCGGCATTCAACTGATGCAAATCAATAGCATCTACCAACTTATGTACTTGCGCTTGCATAAAGCTTGGGTCCTGGAGCAGGCTCGGGATTTTTTGCTCTTCCCGGACCTTATCAATTATTTCTTAACCGGGGTCAAGATCGCGGAGTTTACCAATGCGACGACAACCCAACTTTTTAACCCAAGTCTAGGTACGTGGGATGGAGAGCTTCTCGGGGCTCTGGATCTTCCCACCGAAATTTTCCCGCCAATCGTAACGCCGTTTCACGTTATCGGGACGATTCGGGACGAGGTTTTTCCCGGCGGCGATAGCACAATTAAAGTTGTCACCGTGGGCGAACATGATACAGCTTCTGCGGTTTTTGCCGTACCGCATCTGTCTCAAGATTATGTTTATATTTCCAGCGGAACCTGGTCCCTGGTTGGAATCATGTCAGATAAACCGCTGATTACGGAAACCACCCGCAGTTATAATTTTACCAATGAAGGCGGAGTGAATGGGGATTATCGTGTACTCAAGAATGTCATGGGTTTATGGCTTCTGCAAGAGGTTAAACGGATGCTGGATCGGACGGGTCATGCATTGGGTTACTCCGAGTTAACGCAATTAGCTGCCGAATCAAAACCTTTCCAAGGTGTGCTCGACCCGGATGCTCCGGATTTTCTGGCTCCGGAGAACATGATTGAGGCGATTCAAAACTACTGCCTTAAGACTGGGCAGCCAAGGCCTAATGCTCCCGGCGCAATCAGCCGCACGATTTTCGAGAGTCTGGCCCTTAAGTATCGTTATGTGATTGAGAAGCTGGAGCAGGTAAGCGGCTGTTCACTTAAGGCCATCCATATAGTCGGCGGCGGAGTTCATAATGAGCTTTTGTGCCAGATGACGGCGGATGCCACGGGAAAGCCTGTGATTGCAGGACCTGCCGAGGCAACCGTGATTGGAAACCTGTGCGCACAGTTGATTGCAACCCGAGAGCTCAAAGTTGCGGAGGTGCCGCAGCTAGTTAGGAATTCATTTTCAACAAAAGAGTACACTCCGCAAAAAGACAGGTCTCAGTGGGATGAGGGTTATCGCAAGCTTGTAGAGCTTATGGCATGAATTCTGACTCCTGAATTCTGAATGCCCGGCTAGAAAGTGATAACTCAGATGTAGCATTAGTTGAGGAGGGGATATGTAGTGCGATCGGAATACCAAATTAAGCAGGACATGGTCGAAGTCGGCAGGCGCATTTATAACTTGGGTTTCGTGGCATCCAATGACGGCAATATAACTGTCAGAATCAGTGACAATGAGGTACTCACGACACCGACCGGGGTCAGCAAGGGGTTTATGACCCCGGACATGATTATTAAAGTAAACATGAAAGGAGAGGTGATTTCCGGTAAGTTAAAGCCGTCTTCCGAGCTGAAAATGCATTTGGATGTTTATAATCAAAGACCGGATGTGCGCTCGGTGGTTCATGCCCATCCCCCGACGGCTACCGGGTTTGCCGTGGCCGGGATTCCTTTGGACCGTTTTGTTTTACCGGAAATTATTATCAGCCTGGGCTCTATTCCAATCGCCCGCTACGGCACTCCGTCAACAGATGAAATTCCGCTTGCCGTACGGGAATACCTGCAGGATCATGATGCATTTCTCTTAGCGAATCACGGGGCTTTAACCGTGGGTTCGGATGTGTTCAGTGCTTTTTATAAAATGGAATCCATGGAGCTGTTCGCTAAAATCAGTCTGACTGCCAGGACGCTTGGTACAGAACGCGAGCTGGATTCGGAGCAAGTCGGCAAACTGATGGAGGTTCGCCAAAAATTAGGCGTCAAGGGAAAACACCCGAAGTGCTTAAATTGCCAGGTATGCACTTGTAAAGGAAGTGCTGCGGATATCGGCCGCGCCGAAACGGCCTGCAATCTGGAAACAGCTGCTTCAAAGAGTGCCCAGGAGTCTGGCTCTGAACTGGATGAGGCTCAGCTTAACCAGCTGGTAAGCAAGGTAACGCAAAACATACTGGCCCAGCTAGGTAAGTAAGCTTGCCTTTACCGGAAAGGAGGAAAAAATGATGAAAGGTGCTTTGGGCTTGATTGAGGTCAAAGGCTTGGTAGCAGCTATTGAGGCGGCAGATGCGGCTGTGAAGGCGGCGGATGTCACGGTACTGGGATATGAGCCGACTAAAGGGAGCGGCCTGGTCACGGTAAAATTCACCGGAGAAGTGGCAGCCGTTCAGGCTGCGATCAGCGCCGCTGCGGAAGCGGTTTCCCGGTTGACGCTCGTGTATGCTTCCAGAGTGATTGCCAGACCTGCACTGGCTGTAAGCGAAGATGTATAAGTCTTTTCAAATAAGCTTTAATGCAAAATTGATTTTTAGGAGGAAATAGTGATGAGCAGTGCATTGGGTTTAATCGAAACCAAAGGATTGACGGCCGCAATTGAGGCGGCAGATGCCATGCTGAAAGCGGCCAACGTAATTCTGGTAGGTACGGAAAAAATCGGCTCGGGGCTGGTTACGGTGATGGTGCGCGGAGAAGTCGGGGCGATTAAGGCTGCGACCGAAGCCGGGGCAGAGGCCGCCCAGCGCGTGGGTGAGCTGGTAGCGGTGCATGTGATTCCGAGACCGCATGCTGATGTCGAGAAAATGCTCCCTGCCGGCGCGAAAACTGCAAAATCTAAGGGGGTTGATTAAGATGAATGGAGAAGCATTGGGAATGATCGAGACCAAAGGTCTGGTTGCTGCTGTCGAAGCAGCTGATGTAGCCCTGAAAGCAGCTGATGTATCTCTGGTCGGTACGGAAAAAATCGGCTCCGGACTTATTACCGTTATGTTGCGCGGTGATGTAGCCGCAATCAAGGCTGCCGTGGAAGCAGGTGCCCAAGCTGCCGGACGCCTGGGCGAACTGATTTCCGCCCATGTCATTCCGCGCCCCCATGTTGATGTCGAAAAACTCTTAGGATAAGGGATGAGCGAGCAATGAACGAGGCCGCATTAGTTGAGTTAATCACCAAGGAAGTGATGGCCCAGTTAAACAGTCACTCTCTCCCACATACAAAAACCTTGCCGGATTCCAAAGCACAGCCGAATTTGGCTGTCGGCGCCAAGATTGTCCCTGTTTCGGTTTCCGTGAGGCATGTGCATTTGGCACAGCCTGAGATCGATATTCTTTTCGGCAAAGGGCACCGGTTGCATAAGCAAAAAGATTTATACCAGCCGGGGGAATTTGCAGCAGAAGAAGTTGTGACCCTGGTCGGACCGAAACTAAGATCGCTGAGCAATGTCAGAGTTCTGGGGCCGGTACGCCCGCACACTCAGATCGAGGTCTCGCGCACCGATGCTGTCACTTTAGGCCTTAATGTCCCTGTCCGGCCATCAGGGCTGCTTAAAGGCTCGGCCACTATCACCCTGGTTGGGCCGAAAGGTTCCATTACTTTGCCGGAATCGTGCATTATAGCCAACCGGCACATCCACGTACCGGCAACGGAAGCTAAACAATGGGGGCTTCAGGATGACCAGCGGGTGATGGTGCGGGTTGACGGAGACCGGCCTGCCCTGTTGGGTGATGTGCAAATACGGGTTTCGGATAAATTCAAATTAATGATGCATATCGATACCGATGACGCCAATGCCGTTGGCTTAGCTTGCGGCGGCTATGTCGAAATTGTGGACGGGGAGTGAGCCGAATGATCTTAGGACAGGTTGTGGGCACGGTGGTCGCCACAAGGAAAAGTGAAACCCTGGTTGGACAGAAGCTGCTTGTGCTCAAACCGCTTTACACTCCCGCGAAGGAAGAAGTATTTGTTGCTGTTGATACGGTCGGGGCCGGTGTCGGTGAGACAGTGCTTGTTGCATTGGGAAGCGGAGCCCGCCTGGCGCTGCATAAGGAACAGGCTCCGATTGATGCAGCGATTGTAGGGATTGTAGATACCGTGAAGATTTCGGGTAGTGAGTAGGGGTAGGTGATTAGGGATGGAAATATCTGAAGCAAAAATCGCACAAATCGTCAGCAAAGTATTAGAGCAAGTACAAAAGAACGAGCCAAACCCGCTGAATAGCTTGAATCTCAATATTCAGCCAGCCGGTGATTTGGGAGTATTCCATGAGATTAATGCTGCGGTTAAGGCTGCGGCAGCTGCTCAGAGGGAATTAGCTAACTTATCTCTGGACAAAAGGGCAGAGTTCATTGAAGCCATACGGGAAGTGTCTATTAAAAATGCCAAGGAATGGGCCAGGCTCGCATATGAAGAGACGGGCATGGGCCGGGTAGCGGACAAAACCCAGAAAAATATCAACTCAGCCCGTTTAAGCCCGGGGATCGAGGACTTAAAAACCAATTCTGCAACCGGGGACAACGGAGTGGTCTTGGTAGATAGAGCCCCCTACGGAGTGATTGCATCCATTGAACCGGCAACCCATCCGGTGGCCTGCCTGATCAACCACGCCATTACCATGATCGCTGCAGGCAACTCGATTTTCTTTCTCCCCCACCCCAAAGGACTGCGTGCCGCTCATACGGTTGTCCGCGCCTTTAATAAAGCGATTATCGATCTGGATGGGCCGGCTAATTTAATGGTCGTCTTAGATCGAGTGAACTTAGAAGACCTGGATAAGGTTCTGAAACATCCGGGAATTAACTTGATCGTGGCCACCGGAGGCCCGGCCGTTGTAGAAATGAGCCTCGCCAGCGGCAAGAAGGCCATCGCAGCCGGTCCCGGCAACCCACCGGTTGTGGTTGACGAAACGGCTGACGCCGTACAGGCAGCCCGGGATATTGTAGTCGGCCATTCGTTTGACAATAATTTGCTGTGTATTGCAGAAAAAGAAATTATTGCGGTAGACTGCAAAGCGGATCGCCTCCTGGCTGAACTGGAGAAGCAAAACACCTACCGGCTGGTTGGAAAAGATATTGACCGCTTAACCGCGCTCGTCACCAAAGGCGGCCATATTAACCACCAATACGTCGGAAAGAATGCGAGTGTGCTCCTGCGGGAACTCGGAATCGAAGCGAGTGATGATATTCGAACCATTATCATTGAGGTTCCGGCGGATCATCCCCTGGTGAAAATTGAACAGATGATGCCGATTTTGCCTTTGGTCCGCGTGCCCAATTTTGAGGCCGCAGTCAAACTGGCCGTTGAAGCTGAACAAGGGTGCGGACACACGGCTATGATTCATTCTCAAAATGTAGAGCATATTACCCGCTATGCCCGGGCAATCAACACCACCTTTGTCGTGGCCAATGCCCCGTCTTCTGCCGGCTTGGCCGTGGAAGGGGAAGGCGTGTATTCCCACACGATTGCCAGCCCCACTGGGGAGGGAGTGGCGACACCCCGGACTTACACCAGAGAGCGAAGATTAGCAGTTGGCCGCCGTGCGCTTAGAATTGTCTAAGGAGCAAAACTATGGACTTAGCCACCTTAGTAGATAAAGTTCAAGCAGCCGGGATTGTCGGCGCCGGGGGCGCCGGTTTTCCCACCCATGTAAAGTTGAATAACAGGTGTGAGACTGTGCTGGTGAATGCAGCGGAGTGTGAACCATTACTCCAGGTAGACCAGCAGCTTCTGAAGCAGGAAGCTCAGGCCTTGGTCAAGACCCTGGCCCTTGTAGTGGAAGCGACCGGAGCAGGCAAAGGAATATTCGGGGTCAAGGCTAAATACGAGGCGGCACTGGCGATTTTAGAGCAAGCAGTCGCAGCCCTGGATCTGCATCAAGGCAAGCTCGAAATTGCGCGGCTGGGCGATTTCTATCCCGCAGGGGATGAACAGGTGCTCGTGTATGAAGTCTTGGGCAAAGTGGTTCCTCAGGGAGGGATTCCCCTCCAGGTTGGGGTTATCGTCCTCAATGTCGAAACCTTGCTTAATATCAGCCGGGCTTTGAACCATGAGGCTGTGACGCATAAATACGTGACGGTGGCCGGAGCGGTTGCCAATCCGGTCACGGTTAAAGTGCCGCTGGGCACCCCAATCAACAGCGTGCTGGGGTTGGCAGGGGGCAGCACGGTTGCACATTTCCGCGTCCTTGAAGGCGGCCCGATGATGGGCAAAGAGGTTTATGATTTGGAGCGGGGAGTTACCAAAACCACCAAAGGATTGATCGTATTACCCGCGGAGCACCGGCTCTGGCGCAAGAAGGATGTTCCGTCAAGCACCATGCTCAAACGAGCCATGTCCGTGTGCTGCCAATGTTCTGCCTGCACCGACCTTTGTCCCAGGCACCTGCTTGGGCATACCATTGAGCCCCACCGCATCTTGCGCAGCTTGGTCCATCATGTAGGCAGCGATTTTAAGGGCCTCACCGGTGCTCAGTTTTGTTCTGAATGCGCTGTGTGCGATGTCTACGCCTGCGTCATGGATATTTCCCCGCGCCAGCTCAATGCAGCCGTAAAAAGGGAATTGGGCAAACAGGGTTTTCGCCAGGCTCCGGGCGGCGAAGGCAAGCCGTCTTCCCAAAGAGAGCTGCGCAAAATCCCCATTAAACGCTTAATCCCGCGTTTGGGGCTGGAGAGTTATCATAAACCCGCTCCCCTAAGCAGCCGGGAGTTCGAACCGGATCAGGTTCGGCTTGAATTAAAGCAGCACGTAGGCCTACCGTGCACCCCGGTTGTTGAGCCTGGAGCCAGGGTAACGGCCGGGGTGCTTGTGGCCGAGGTTCCGTCAGGCCAGTTGGGAAGCAGGATTCATGCAAGCATTACCGGTACGGTACTTCAGGTTGCACCCCAGATCGTGATTGCGAGGTGACAGGAATGAAAAAGGCTATCGGTTTACTCGAATATCGCAGTGTCACCCGGGGCATGGTATGTGCGGATACCGTGGTCAAATCCGCAGGAGTAGAGCTGCTTCAGGCTGCCACCGTCTGTCCCGGAAAATTTTTGGTCTTAATTGCCGGGGATGTCGGCTCAGTTCAAAGCGCGATCGAATCCGGAACAGTGATCGGAGAGGATGTTCTGATAGACCAATTTATTCTGGCTAATGTTCATGATGCAGTCTTTCCGGCCTTGAATGCCACTTCCAATGTGGATCCTGAGGGAGCTTTGGGTATTATTGAGACATTTACGGCTGCAGCGGCTGTGGTTGCTGCAGATCTTGCCGCCAAAACAGCCCAGGTTGAGCTGATTGAGATCCGCCTTGCCCGCGGCCTGGGGGGAAAATCATTTGTCACCTTCAACGGGGACGTCGGTTCGGTGACGGTTGCAGTGGAAGCGGTGACCAAGGCTTTAGCCGAAGAAGGAACCTTGGTGGATCAGGCCGTGATTCCCAATCCGCACCGCGAGCTCTGGCAGCAGCTAGTATAAGGCAGGGATCAGGCATGCGCATTCTGGTGATAAACTGCGGTGGAACATCAATAAAATATCAGGTGATTTCCTGGCAGCCTGACTGTCAGAACATTGAGGCGAAAGGGGCGGTCGAGAATATCGGCGCACCTCACTCTGTAATTAAATATCAAGTAACCGGCAGACCCATGTATACGTCTGAGGTTAGGGTTTCAGACCACGAAGCGGGACTGAGGCAGGTTCTTAAGTTGTTGATTGATCCGGAAATCGGTGCTTTTAAGGATTACGGCGCGATTGACGCAGTGGGGCACCGGGTAGTTCAAGCGGGGGAGAAATTTCGCGGATCCTTTCCAATCAATGCTGAACTGATGGCCGCTTTGTACCGGCATATTGAACTCGCGCCCCTGCACAATCCGGCGAACATCAAAGGAATTGAAGCCTGCCGGAAGCTCATGCCGAATGTTCCGCAAGTCGCGGTGTTTGACAATGCTTTTCATAAAGATATTCCTGATTATGTCTATATTTACGCTTTACCTTACGAATATTACGAGAAATACGGGATCCGCCGCTATGGCTTTCACGGTATTTCCTTTCAATATATGACCGAGAGGGCTGCGACCCTTCTGAACTTCGATCTGACTCAGAAACGGGTGGTCTCTCTCATGCTGGGGAGCGGCACCACCATCAACGCCCTGGCCTATGGGCGCTCGCTGGACGTTTCGACTGGATTAAGCCCTACCGAAGGATTGATTCAATCGACCCGCGCGGGTGATTTAGACCCCGCAGCCATCACCTATATCATGCGCAAGGAAAGGCTTACCCCCGATCAGATGGATCATGTCCTTAACCGCCAAAGCGGGTGGCTGGGCATCTCCGGAGTGAGCAACGACCTGCGCTTGATCGAAGCCGAGGCCAACCGGGGCAATTACCGCGCCCGCCTGGCACTGGACGCCTTTGCCTACCGGGTGAAAAAATACATCGGCGCTTATGCCGCAGCCATGGGAGGGATTGATTTACTCCTGTTTGCGGGCGGCGCCGGAGAAAACAGCGCTGTAATTCGTGCCAAAATATGCGCGGGACTGGAGTTCTTAGGAATTTCTCTTGATCCGGAGCTTAACCAAAACCTGCGGGGAGAGGGCCTTGTCTCCAAGGTCGAAGCTCGGACACCGGTGTTAGTGGTCAATACGAATGAAGAGATGGTCATTGCGCACGAGACTTATGCAGTTGTCTCCTCTTAAATACTGTTGTCTCCACTAAAACATTTCTGACTCCCGATTACTGACTCCTAAAATTTTTAGATTGAGGTGTGAGTGATGTTAGCCCAAGACCGTCGCAAAAACATCATACGACTCCTGGATGAGCATGGAAGCGTGAAAGTCGCCCATTTGAGCGGTTTGCTGCAAGTAACGGAGGAAACAATCCGTCGGGACTTGGAACAGCTCGAAAAAGACGGGTATTTGACCCGCACCCATGGCGGAGCGGTCAAAAACGCGGTTGACCAGCAGGAGACAGCCTTTTCAATTCGCAATATGCACAATCATGAGGAAAAGCGCATGATTGGCCTGAAGGCCATCGAATTCATCTCCCCGGGCGAGGTCATTGCCTTAGATGCCAGCACCACCGCCTTGCAGGTTGCGCAATGCCTTAAGGAGAGCGGTAAGAAGGACATTGTCGTCATTACCCACGCCCTGAAGGTTGTGATGGCCCTCATGGACAGCCAGGATATCACGGTGATCAGCACCGGAGGAGTTCTGCAGCACAGAACCATGTCTTTTGTCGGACCGATTGCGGAAAATGCCTTGTCCAACTATAACATAAAAAAAGCTTTTGTATCTTGCAAAGGGCTGACTGTAGAAGAAGGCATTACGGAATCAACCGATGTGCAAGCAACCATGAAAAGCGAATTTTTCAAGGCGGCTAAGGAGATTTTTCTATTGGCGGACCATGATAAATTCGGTCAGGCGGCTTTGGCCACGGTGGCCCCGGTTTCCGTGGTGCAGAAACTGATTACGGATATAGGTACGCCGGACCAGGAGGTCGAGAAATACCGGGCGCTTGGAATAGATGTTGTTAGAGCAGATAGATAATCGTTTAACGAGAAAGGGGGATTAGTAATGGGTAAAGAAGGAGCTAAGGTTTGGTTTATCCCTGATGCATATTTGCCGAGCAGCGGCAAAGGCGAAAAGTACGAAGGACATGAAGCCATTTGTGTCTTAAATACAACATCTAAGAATGCTGCGCTTCAATTGTCATTTTACTTCTCGGATCATGATCCTTGGGAAAATATTGTTGTGGTTGTTCCTGCTAAGCGTTCAAAGCACATCCGACTTGATCATCCGGAGGACTTGGGTGGAACAGTTATTCCACGGGATGTTCCTTATGGCATAAAGATCGAAAGCGATACCAACGTTTCGGTCCAATATTCCCGCCTGGATGTGGCTCAACCCAATTTCACCCTGATGACAACCATTCCGTATTATGAGGAGTGAGTTTTTGTAGAAGCTTAAGGAGGTGAACCCCTAAAAATATTTAATAGATTTTCTTTTTGGGTTTTATTCAAAAAATTATGAGGAGGGTTAGTATGTTCAAAAAGTTGTTTTCAGTTGGATTAGTTGCAGTGCTAGCATTATCTCTTGCCGGTTGCGGCGGACAGACTGCCAATAATGCCGATAATGCTAAAGCAGCTGGCAACAAAAAGGTCACGATTGGTTTTGCCAACCTGACCGACGAGATTACGTTCGGACAAGCTGTCAAGAAAGGTATGATTGCCGAGGCCCAAAAACGCGGCTGGGATATCATAGCCGTAGACAACAAACTTGATGGAGCAACGGCTGTAACGAATGCGGATACCTTGCTCACCCGTGGTATTAACCTCTTTGTGGAATTTAACGTAGACTCCAGTGTCGGACCGGCTATCATGGATAAAATGAATGCGGCCAAGGTTCCGGTTATTGCAATCGATATTCCGCACCCGGGAGCGACTTTCTTTGGTGCTAACAATCCGGAGGCCGGCCGTCAGCTCGGTTTGTGGCTGGCTAATTATGCCAAGACTAATTGGAATGGCCAAGTGGATGATTTAGTACTCGTAGAGAACCCAACCGCCGGGGAAGTTCCCCAGCAACGGATGGACGGAATTGTCAAAGGAGTCAAAGAAGTACTCCCTAATTTTGATGAGAAGAAAATTATCCGTGTTGACGGGCGTAATGACGAGATTAACGCTAAAACCAAAGTTACCGATATGCTTACGGCCCATCCCAATGACCGTCACATTTTAATTGGAACCCTCAATGACCAAAATGGTTCCGGAGCACTTGCAGCCCTGGAAACGACCGGCCGTCAAAATGATGCTGTTATTGGCAGCCAAGGAGCGGAAGGTCCTTTCCTCGACAACCTGCGTAAAGGGGACAATGCCTGGAAAGCTTCCGTTGCCTATTTCCCCGAGAAGTATGGCGAATATGTAATGGCTTTAGCTGATAAGATTCTCAAAGGGGAATCTGTACCCAAGGAAAATCACCCAGAACACATTGTTATCGATAAAACGAACGTAGATAAATATTACCCTGCTAAATAACTAAAGTTATTTAGGTAATTAATAACTCATTTTTTATTAAAAAAGCAGCTGGGGAATTTCCTAGCCCCAGCTGCCTGACATAAATTCTATGCAGCAGGGGGTGACAAGTTTGGATCAAGAGCTTTGTCTTGAGATGAAAGAAATTACTAAGCGCTTTCCCGGAGTATTGGCTTTAGATAGGGTAGACTTAGATCTTCGACGTGGAGAAATTCTTGCTCTTCTGGGTGAAAATGGGGCAGGAAAATCTACGCTCTTAAAAATCTTGGCCGGTGCTTATCAGAAGGACGAAGGCAGTATTTGTATTGATGGAAAGCAGTATGAATTTGCCACTCCAAAAGAGGCTTCTGAGGCGGGAGTGACAGTAATTTACCAGGAACTCAATTATCTGCCGGACTTAACCGTTGCGGAAAATATATTCCTAGGCCGCCAGCCGACCAAAGGACCATTGGGCAGAATTGACTGGGATAAAATGAATCGGGAAGCATCGGAAATTCTAGTTCTCATGGGAGTAAGTGTTAGTCCGAAAACGTTAATGTCAAACCTCTCTGTGGCTGAGAAACAATTAGTGGAAATAGCCAAGGCTCTCTCGAAGAATATGAAAATCTTAGTGATGGATGAACCGACAGCTGCTCTTAATGATGCGGAAGTTACTAAACTTTTTGAGATTGTACGGGGAATGAAGGAAAAGGGAATTTCTATCATCTACATTTCCCACCGTTTGGAAGAACTCTTTGAAATCTCGGACCGCGTGATGATTATGCGTGATGGACGCCGCATTGGCGTCGTGGATACAGCCGCGACTACCAAGGATGAGCTGGTTACAATGATGGTAGGCCGTCAAATTGATGAAATGTTTCCGAAAAAATATTTAGAATCCGGGGAAACCTTATTGGAGGTTCGTAATTTAACCAATCGCACCAAAGTTAAAGGTGTTTCGCTAACCCTGAAAAAGAAAGAAATCCTTGGTATTTTTGGGCTTATGGGTGCCGGACGTACCAGCCTGGCAGATACCTTGTTTGGTGCTGAACCGTTGACCGGTGGCGAAATCTTGATTGAAGGTAAAAAACTAAATTTGCATAATTCCAGAGATGCTATTGAGGCGGGTATAGCGCTGGTACCGAGCGAACGGAAAACGGCCGGCCTTATCTTAGGCATGTCAGTCAAAGAAAATATTACGATTGCTACCATTTCTGAACTAGGAAAAGGCATGGGCATTAATTTACGTGCAGAAGCGGACAAGGCGCAACGCTGGGTAATAGAGCTTAATATTAAAACACCTTCCATCCATACCGTCGCTGAAAGTTTAAGCGGAGGTAACCAGCAGAAAGTTGTACTCGCTAAATGGTTGGAGGCTAAGCCCAAACTATTGATTCTCAATGAACCAACGCGGGGAATTGATGTAGGCGCCAAGGTAGAGATATATAACCTGATGGAGACTTTTTGCGAACAAGGGCTTGGCATTTTGATGATCTCTTCAGAGTTGCCAGAGATTTTAGCATTAGCCGACCGAATCTTGGTTATGAGTGAGGGCCGGATTACCGGTGAGTTTACCAGAGAAGAAGCTACCCAGGAGAAATTAATGAAATGTGCAGTTGGGGGGATGTGAGGTGAGCGTAAAACCTGCCGCAGCCGGGAACCGGCGAAAGCTGAAATTTACAACTGAATTGACTTTGCTCATAGCTTATGTAGCCATGATTATCGCGTTTTCCATCTTATCTCCTTATTTTTTAAGTATAAGAAATTTCATGAATATCGGTCTTAGTGCCTCAATTACGGGCATAACCGCCACCGGAATGACTCTGGTTTTGCTTATGGGAGGACTTGACTTATCCGTGGGTTCAATTATAGCCTTAGTCGGTATCATTATGGCGGTTCTGATGAAAGGTGGCACGTCCGTTCCGGCTGTAGTTTTGGTCGGGCTGGTTGTCGGGCTTATTTCCGGGCTAATCAACGGACTTTTTATCACCAAGGTTAAGATTAACCCATTGATTACAACGCTTTCGACTATGGCTATTTACCGGGGGATAACCTTTGTTTCCACTGATGGCCTGTCGGTTTTAATCTCGAATAAGTCCTTTAGTTTCTTTGGACGTTCTTTTATTTTGGGGATTCCCGTTGCGGTTATCATTATGTTAATTCTTTATGTTTTTTTTGCATATTTGCTTCGTTATACCAAGTTCGGTCGTAAAGTTTATGCCGTTGGGGGAAACCCGGAAGCAAGCCGTCTTTCGGGAATCAATGTCGATCGTATCCGGCTTATGGCTTATACCATAAGCGGTTTAACGGCTGCTGTAAGTGGGATTATTCTAGCCTCTCAAACGGGAACCGGGCTTCCGAATGCCGGAACCGGCATGGAATTAAACGCAATTGCGGCAGCTATTCTCGGCGGTACCAGCTTAGCTGGCGGGAAGGGAAATATTGCGGGAACTCTTTTAGGTGTGCTTATTCTTTCCACTCTAAGCAATGGTTTAACTCTGCTGAATGTCCCTTCGTTCTATCAAATGATTGCGCAAGGAGCGGTGCTGCTGATCGCAGTTACACTGGATGTAATCCGCGGCGGTGGCTACAAATAAAACCAGCTGGTTACTGTCCTAAGTAAATCTTCTATAAAGGAGTGGCAAAAAATTGGGAGAAATGACTGCAAGAGAACGGGTTGTTAATGCGATGGAATTCAAACCCGTTGATAGGGTACCTGTATTTGATCTGATTCAAAACATCCCGCTGATTGAACATTGTACAGGGGAAAAAGTCACAGTAAAGAACGGGCTTGACCTTCTGTGTAAAACAATCAGTCAAAATCTTGATGCGACAAGGGGTATTGCTCCTCCGGTTGAAGAGAAGACCTATACGGATAAAGATGGTTTTGTGTATAAGCAGGAATGGTGGACAACCTGGCTGGTTGACCGCCCGTTTAAAGATGTGGAAGGGCTGCAGGAATATATTCGTAAAAACATCGAAGAGCTTCAGGATTACCAGCCCGGCGATATGTGGACATTTGCGGGTAAAGCCAATGTATGGGGTCAAGGGGATAAAAGCCCGCGCGAACAATTTATGGAGCTCCAGGAAAAACTGGGGGATACAGTATTGTTCCCTTCAGAAAGTCCTGTTGGTTTGGATACGGCTTGGATCCGGGCAGGTTTGGAGCTTTTCAGTTATGCATATGCAGATGATCCGGATTTGATTTCAGATTGGCTTCAAGCTCTGGCTGATTTTGAAGTCAAGCGGATTCATGATGTCGCTGATTTGAGCTTGTCCCCGGTTACTCTTGTTTACGCGGACTTAGCTTTTAAGACCAGTCTGATGTTTTCACCGGCGTTTCTGCGCAAAGAATTTTTCCCGCGCTTAAAACAAGTTACAGATGCCTGGCATTCCCATGGGATCAAGGTTATTTACCACTCTGACGGTAATTTGATGGAAGTGATGGATGATTTCGTGGCCACTGGAATTGACGGCATTAACCCGGTAGAGACCATTGCCGGCATGGATGTGGGAGTGATTCGGAAAAAATATCCTAAGCTGACCATGATGGGTGGAATTGACTGCAGCCAGCTCTTGCCGTATGGCACGGAGGAAGAGGTTGAGGCTGAGGTCAAAAAGATTATTGACCAAGGCTTTACCGGTGGCGGTCTTTTGCTGGGATCTACAACCGAGATTCATCCGGACTGCAAAGTGGAAAATGTTCTTAAAATGTGGGATACAGCCGATAAATACAGCCGGAGAAAGTAAGCCAGGAATGTAGGGTACCAGGCTGAAAGTAACGATTTCCGGGCTATTGTACTCAGTCAGAGAAAGGGCGTGACTTTATTGAAGCCGAGAGAACGGTTTTTAGCGGCCGTCAATCTTCAGGAACCGGACCGGGTCCCCGTATTTGCTAATCTGACGCCACAAGTTGCGGAGAAGCTTGGGAAAAAGATGGGGCTTCCTTATGCAGCAGAAGATTCTTTCCTGTCGACGCGTATCTCCCATACGGAAATTTTGTTGGAACTGGGCAATGATGCGGTCGGAATCGGACCCGGCCGGGAAAAACCCACCATTCGCTTAGAAGATGGCAGGTTAAAGGATGAGTTTGAGATTATTTATCAAACTGTGGGTTTATATGATGAAGCAGTGGTGCGTCCATTGGCAGAATGTGAAACCATTGACGATTTGAATCGCTATCAATTGCCCGATCCGCTTGCTCCAAGCCGTTTTGAGCTTGCAGAAAAAATGGTAGCCCGCTATCAAGAGAATTACGCGATAGTCGGTGACCTGGAAGCTACAATCTTCGAGTTATCTTGGAATTTGGTCGGCATGGAAAAGTTTTTGATGGATATGGCCATGGGAAAAGAATATCTCTTCGAACTGTTAGACCGTGTAGCCGAGTATAACACCAAGATCGGAGTCCGATTGATCGAATTGGGTGCAGATGTCATCTGGATGGGTGACGATTTCGGTACCCAGCAAGGTATGATGATTTCTCCTGCCATGTACCGTAATATCTTCAAACCCCGTCAACGCAAGGTTATTAAGGATTTTAAGGAAGCTAATCCTAATGTTAAGATCGCTTATCACTCTTGTGGTTCAATTGTCCCTATCATTGAAGACCTAATTGAAGTAGGAGTTGATATCTTAAATCCGGTACAGCCTCAGGCCAAAGGGATGGATTTGGCCTTGTTCAAAGAGAAGTTCGGAGATAGAATTGCTTTCTTAGGGGGCGTCGATGTTCAGGGGGTACTGCCCAACGGTACGCCAGCCGATGTAGAAGAAGAAGTAAAACAGAGAATTCTGGCTGCAGGCAAAGGCGGCGGTTATGTCTTGGCTCCGGCACACAACATTCAGCCGGATACAAGCCTGGAAAATATCTATGCCATGTACGAGGCCGTCAAGAAATACGGAACTTACCCCTTGAACTTCTAAACGCAGTGTTTACTTTGAGTTATGTGCATAAAATAAGGAGGTTTGAACCATGTCTTTATTTCAAGAAATGTCCGAAGCTGTCATTAGCGGCAGCGCCAAAAAAGTAAAGGAATTATCCGAACAGGCTCTTGCTCAGGGAAATGACCCGCAAAACATCATTAATGATGGCTTAATTCCTGGAATGAATATTGTTGGAGCAAGATTTAAGGCGAATGAAATTTATGTTCCTGAAGTCTTAATCTCTGCCCGAGCTATGCATGCGGGTTTGAATGTAGTTAAACCTTTGCTGAGTGCAGCAGATACAACAAATAAAGGAACAGTCGTAGTAGGTACCGTTAAAGGAGACCTTCATGACATCGGGAAAAATCTGGTCTGCATGATGTTAGAAGGAGCCGGCTATAAAGTCATTGATATCGGGATCGATGTGGCTCCGGAGCAATTCGTGAAAGCTGTTGAAGAAAATAAGCCACAAATTGTAGGGCTATCTGCTCTGCTTACAACTACAATGATTAATATGAGAAATACGATTGATTTGCTTAAGAGTTATCCTGTTAAAGTAATGGTCGGAGGAGCACCTGTCACTGAAAAATACGCGCAAGAAATTGGTGCTCATGCGTATGCGGCCGATGCGGCATCCGCGGTTGATAGAGCGAATGAGCTGGTGGCTTCTTAGAGTCCTTTGCATAGCCGTTAAGATGCTGTGATAAAGGAGGATTAATTACGTGCTGATTGTCGGAGAACTTATCAATTCCACGCGCAAAGCCATAAGCCAAGCCATGGAACAAAAAGATAAAGCATACCTTCAGGAGCTAGCCCGCCGTCAGGTTGAAGCGGGCGCTCATATCCTCGATATAAATGCTGCCACCAGCAGCAATGAAATTGAAAACATCCAGTGGTTGGCTGACATTGTTCAGGAAGTGGTGGATGTCCCTATATGTATTGACAGCCCGAGCGCTGAGGCGGTTGCGGCAGGACTTGCCCGCTGTCAACGTCCTGGAATGGTTAATTCCATTTCAGCGGAGCAAGAGCGTTGGGAGCAGATGCTACCCCTTATCCAAAAATACGGAGCCAAAGTAGTCGCTCTCTGCATGCAAGATGGAGGAATGCCTGAAACGGTCGATGACCGGTTAGAGGTAGCGGAAAAACTAGTTTCCGGGCTCACCAGGGCAGGAGTTGCTGCCGATGATATTTACCTTGATCCGTTAATTAAACCACTGGGGGTTGACCACAATTTCGGCCTGCAGGCTTTGGAAACGACGCGTCTTTTACGTGAAAAATACCCACAGGTGCACGTTATCTCAGGACTGTCCAATATTTCTTTCGGACTTCCGGAGCGCCGCGTAATAAACCGGGCTTTTTTGGTGATGAGTGTGGCGATGGGTATGGATGCATTTATCCTTGATCCTTTGGATCAGGCGATGATGTCCCTTTTGGCGGCATCCCGAGCTTTGGCTGGACAGGATGAGTATTGCATGGATTATATCACGGCTGTACGGGCTGGTTTGGTGAAGGCCTAAGAAGGCTACTTGCTCACGAATGCCAAGTTAGAATCAGATTTGAAGGTTTCTCTTATTTCAGGCTATTGACAGGAATTAGTCAATAGCCTTTTCCTGACATCCACTTACAGATGGGGAACAGTTACGGTTATGTTAAGTTTACTCTTTCACAACTAACTAGTAATAAATGGGAGCGGGAAGGATAGGAGGTGAGCGACTATGGATACTTTTAAGGTAACGTTTCTTCCCGTTAAGGCCGAGGTCGAAGTCGAAAACGGCACGACTGTGATGGAAGCGGCCATAGAAGCGGGGATAGAACTCGAAGGCCCGTGCGGCGGCAAGGGAACTTGTGGCAAGTGCCGGGTTAAGCTCATAGGAGAAAATAGTGAGGAGTTTGTACTAGCCTGCCGCACAACCGTAAGTAAGAATTTGATGGTTGAGATTCCCCATCTTGAAGTTTCTTTGCACCGTAAGAGCGAGTTAACTCAAAGCGAGCTTGATTTTGACATTAATCCCGGAATCAAAAAAGTCTACCTTGAGTTAGACAAGCCGTCGCTGGAAGATCAGAGCCCGGATGCTACCCGTCTCTGGCGCGCCTTAAGCAAGACAGGCAGTTTTAGTGACTTAGATAACCTGAACATCCGGATTGATGTTTTGCGGACATTGCATCAAAGTCTGCGGCAAGATGATTTTAAAGTAACTGCCACTGTCGCCAATGGAGAAGTAATAAAGGTCGAAGCGGGGGATGTATCGCGCCAACTGTTCGGGTTAGCGGTGGATATCGGTACGACTACGGTGGTCGCATCTCTGGTTGATCTCGGTACAGGGGAGACTCTGGCTACGGCTTCAGCTACAAATACGCAAAACATTTTTGGAGCTGATGTTATCGCCCGGATTGAGCATGTAATGAATGATGACAGAGGGCTTGAACATCTAAATAAACGGGTTGTCGGAGTGATTAACCGTCTGTTGGCGAAGTTCGCTCAGGCAGTGGAGATTTCTCCCGAGGAAATCTTGCAGGTGGCTGTTGTCGGCAATACCACGATGAGTCATTTGTTCCTGGGCTTAGATCCCACGTACCTGGCTTCATCCCCGTTTATTCCGGTATCTGCGCATTTGGTGCGAGCAGAGGCTAAAGACTTGGGTCTGGAGATATTTGCGCATGCTCCTGTTTACATGCTGCCAAATATCGCCGGATATGTCGGAGCAGATACTGTGGGGGTAATTCTCTCCACCGGAGTGCACAAACAAACAGGAATACGCCTTGCGGTTGATATCGGCACCAATGGCGAGATTGTTTTAGCCGCTTTTGGAAAGCTTTGGACGTGTTCAACAGCCGCCGGACCGGCGTTTGAAGGAGCACAAATTCAATTCGGCATGCGGGCCGCTACTGGAGCTATTGAGAAGGTAAAAATCGATAAAGATGTCCATTTGAGTATTATTGGAAATGCTCCGGCCAAAGGGATTTGCGGTTCCGGCTTAATGGACATTGTAAGTGAATTAGTTAAAGAAGGCATAGTGGATGAAAGCGGCAGAATGCTCAGCCGGGAACAGGCCGTTCACTTACCCCAGGCATTGCAAATGCGCCTGGACCACAATGCCGTCTACGGCAACCACTTTATTCTCGCTGCTAATCCGGGGTCAGAGCCAGTGGTAATCACGCAAAAGGATGTCAGAGAACTGCAACTGGCGAAAGCGGCTATCTATGCAGGAATCGAGATTCTGCTCAAAGAAGCCGGCTTACGTGCGAATGATCTCGACCAAGTATTGTTGGCAGGAGCCTTTGGCAGTTACATCGATAAACGGAGTGCGCTAGCCCTCGGCTTGCTGCCGCCGGTGGCTCCGGACAAGATTATCTCCGTGGGCAACGCCGCCGGGGCGGGTGCCAAGCTAGCTTTGCTCTCCAGACACTTGCGCGCGGAGGCCGAGGATTTGGCCCGGAGGGTCACGCATGTAGAGCTGTCGACGAGGCAGGATTTTCAGGAATTTTTTATGAAAGCTATTGGCTTTCAGTCGGAAGGGGTAGACTTCTGAGGAGGGCGGGGAATGGAAGACTATTACCAAAGTTTTCGTGTCAAACTTGAGGGAGTCTCAGGAGAGTGCTACCGGGTAGCTACGGCTGCAGAAGGGATCGAATTGGCCACGCATGTCTTACAAAGCAAAGGAGTAAAATCAGTGGCCCTTGCCGGTTTTTTCCTGAGTGAGGCGGGGGGCTTGGCTTCAAAACTGGCCCAGGCCGGAATTACCGTACACACGGAGAATCTTCGGGCAGCCGCCCCCGAAGCTGATGCCGGCATTACCATAGGGCGGTGGGCAATCGCGGAGACCGGCACGATTGTGCAAACAGCCACTGATGTCGATGAACGCCTCTGTTCCACCCTGCCGCCGTTACATCTTGTTTTGCTGTCAACAGATGCCTTGGTTCCTACCTTGGCTGAAGCCTTGAAGCGGATCCACAGTTCTCCGGAGATTCCGGGATTTGTGGGTTTTATCACCGGCCCCAGCCGCACTTCGGACATTGAAAGAGTGCTAACCATAGGAGTGCACGGCCCGGAGCAATTCATCGCGGTCTTCGTGGAGGGGGAGGTGGAGTAAAGTGGGAAAGCCGGAGGTTAAGGGCAAAATTAAGAAAGCCTTGGACAATCAGGTGCTGCGCGGGGCTTTAGGCAAATTCGGAGACACGTATATCGAAGCAAGGGCGAAAGCCTATGAGGGGTATGATTTTGAAGCGTTGCGCTCCAAGGTGGCAGAAAGGAAAGCCTACGCTGCCTCCCATCTGGAGGAAATGCTGGACCGTTTTGAAAAAGCGGCCGCTGAGCGGGGGGCCAAGGTATACCGGGCAGCCGGGGCGGAGGATGCCAAGCGTTATATTGTAGAAGTAGCCGCGCGCAATGGGGTTAAAAACATCGTGAAGTCCAAATCCATGGCTTCTGAGGAAATTCACCTGAATCAAGCGCTAGCGGCAGCCGGGTGCGATGTGCAGGAGACAGACCTAGGGGAATGGATTATTCAGCTGGCGCACCAGCGCCCTTCCCATATGGTCCTGCCGGCCATTCACATGACCAAAGAACAAGTGGCCGAGGTGTTCACGGATAACCTGCAGCGGCCAAATGACCCGGAAATTGCGGCTTTAGTCAAAACGGCGCGCCTGGAGCTTAGAAAAAAATTCCTCCAGGCAGACATGGGAATATCCGGGGCCAATATGGCGATTGCCGAAACCGGAACCCTGGTTATGCTCACAAACGAGGGCAATGCCCGTCTTACCTCTACTCTGCCGCGAGTGCATGTATTTCTGGTCGGACTTGAGAAGCTGATCCCGAATTTCGAGGATGCGCTCTACGTCCTCCAGACCCTGCCCCGCAGTGCTACCGCCCAGCAGCTGACCAGCTATGTGACCATGATTACCGGTCCTACGCCGGCCTACTATCCGGACGGAAGCGTCCAGGACAAGGAATTTCATATCGTGATCATGGACAACGGGCGCCGGCAGATGTATGCCGACGATAAGTTCAAAAAATCCTTTCAGTGCATCCGCTGCGCTTCCTGCCTCAATGTCTGCCCGATTTATCAATTGGTGGGGGGGCATGTCTACGGCCATATTTATACCGGCGGAATCGGGGCCATCCTCACCGCTTTTCTCCATTCGGAAGAAGATGCCAAGGACGTGCAGAGCCTGTGCCTCCAATGCGGGAAGTGTGCGGAAGTCTGCCCCGGCCAGCTCGATATTCCGGAAATGATCCTAGAGATTCGCAATCGCATCGGGGATAAGAAAAAACTCCCCTTCACCCAAAAATTTGCGCTCGACGTGGTATCGAACCGGCGCTTGTTTCATTCTTTGCTTAGGGTGGCGTCAAAAGCCCAAAAGCCGCTCAGCCAAGGCCATGGGTTTATCCGGCATCTGCCTTTGTTTCTCTCCGGGCTGACGGAGCAGAAAAGCCTGCCTGAGATTGCAGATGTTCCGTTTAGGGATCTCTTCAAGAATGTGAAACAGGAAGTACCCTCACCCAAGGGTAAGATTGCCTTCTATGCAGGGTGCCTGATTGATTTTGTCTATCCCCGGATCGGGGAAGCTGTGATCAAAACGCTCAATGCCAAGGGGTATGAAGTGACGTTTCCGGAAGGCCAGTCTTGCTGCGGAGCCCCGGCCAGCTATATGGGGGATCGGGAAAATGCGCGGAAATCGGCTGTGCTCAACCTTGAAGCCCTCCATGCCGAAGCAGTGGACTATGTGGTCACAGCTTGCCCGACCTGCACCCATGCGCTCAAAGACAGATTTGCGGAACTGGTGGCGGGTGATCCCGTGTGGGCGCCGAGGGCAGCCGAGCTTAGCCGCAAGTCCCGGGATTTTTCCCAGCTTTTAAGTGAACTGGGCAGCGATCCTCCGGAACCCAAGGGCAAGCCAGGAAAGCGGAAGGTAACTTATCACGATTCCTGTCATCTCAAACGTAAAGCGGGCGTCTTTCTTGAACCGCGCCAGCACATGCAAAATATTGAGGGGCTTGAACTGGTGGAAATGAAAGAGTCGGATAGCTGCTGCGGGTTCGGCGGTTCGTATTCTATCAAATTCCCGGAGCTTTCAGCACCCATTCTGGAGCGAAAGCTTAAAAATATTGAGGCCAGCGGGGCTGAGGTCGTTGCTGTGGACTGCCCGGGCTGCCTGATGCAGATTGCCGGCGGCTTGGACAAGAAAGGGTCTAAAATTATCGTCAAGCACACCGCGGAATTAATCACAGATGAAGCTCTGACTGAAAACCGAAAAGAAAACGACTTGCGACAAAACAAGTGCTAATTAGCCATTATTTGCTCAAGGAGTTTTACCCTCGAAGTAGAAATAATCTTAAGTAAAGCGGACAACCTTTAATCCGGATTATTAATAAGGCAATGCGTTGCCACGAGAGCGAGCGAAATCGCAGGAGGAGGAAGGGGTTCGCGCCAGAGTCTGCCAGGAGGGAGGGATGTTGGCTTTCCGGTGAATACCGCTTGTTTGGATAAGCTCTTGGGGGAGTGGGGATACTGATACTAACTTTTAGGCGATTGGCTGTAAGAATGATTCGCACTCCACATCCTTATCTTCTGAAAGACTTTTCCTAACCTACGGTTTGGAACCGGGAAGGACTCTATCCTAGGCATTAAAGACGCGTCTTAACCCCTGTGACTGCAGCGCAGGGGGGAGATCGTCCCGTGGCCTGCCACTCTGTTGGAGAGCGGTCGTCGGTAGACTACGGGAAATTCTTAAGCCCAGGGAAGGGCTTAATTTTTTTTTGCTAAACCAACTTGAGGAAGAGAAGGAAACGGGCTCATCATAGAGAATACTTTAAGGTATGCTAGTCCGCAGTTAGCCATCGGATGAAGGGGGAACCTGTTTTGATTCGTGCGATTCTATTTGATCTGGATGGAACCCTGTCCCTGATGGATCAGGATGAATTTATGCGTAATTATGTGGGTCTTTTGGCCCCGCGTTTTGCTCATCTTTTGGCTCCGGACCGTTTTGGGAAGCAGCTTATGCGTTCGACCGATGTGATGGTAAAAGAACCTCAGCCCGGTCGTACCAATTTACAAACTTTCTTTGACGACTTTAATAAGGCTACCGGACTTTCATACACTAATTTATGGCCTATCTTTGAAAAGTTCTACGAAACGGATTTCCCGGCTTTGCGTGTTCTGGCCAAACCGAATCCTGAAGGGAAGAAAGCTGTGTTAACCGCTGTGAAACAAGGATTTGTGACGGCGGTGGCTTCTAACCCGGTCATGCCTCTGACAGCCATGAAAGAACGGATTCGCTGGGCCGAGCTCACCCCTGAAGATTTTACGTTAATTCCTTCCATTGAAGACTTTCATTCGTGCAAGCCGCATCTCAGCTTCTTCGAAGAATTAGCAGAAAGGTTGGGCATGAATCCTGAAGAGTGTTTAATGGTCGGAAACCACCCCATCGAGGATTTAGCTGCCCGCGAGACCGGAATGAAAGTGTTCTTAGTCGGTAATCCCCCGGCAGACGTGGTGACAGATTATCACGGGGAGTTAAGCGATTTGATCAAACTCATCCTTCAAGGGAACTTCTCCTAGACATGCAGCCTGCCCTGACACCTAGCATGGAGCTTTTATTCCAGGAATTCCTGCGCCGTTACCGGGAATTGCAGGCGGCTAAGGCCTTAGAAACCATATGGTTTACATGTGCTGTGCTTTTAGGGACAGCCGTTGTTATTCTTCCCTGGATTTTTCCGGATAAGGGACTTCCTCTCACCGGAATCGCTCTCATCTTTCTTTTTTTGATTGTGCACCAATATATCCGGCAAAATCAGAGGGTTGAACACCTGAGTGTCAATGTTCACGTCTTGCATCATCATCTCTTGGGAAAGCTTGAGGTGGGATTTTGTGAGCATTTGTTAGATTGTAGCTGTGCTGAAGACTTTCGCCGTCATGTATGGCAGAATTACGGGATCTCCCTGAATGGCGGAAGTCTTGAGGAGAGATACTAACCTCGAAAAATATAAAGGAGTGTTTATCAGTGCAAGCAAAAGTAGTTTCTTCCACCGCCGCCCCGGCAGCGATCGGACCGTATTCGCAGGCGATCGTATTTGACAAATTTGTGTTTACTTCAGGTCAGATCCCTTTAACTGCGGAAGGACAGCTTGTGGGGGAAGGGATCGTTGAACAGGCAGAACAGTCTCTGCGCAACTTGGAAGCCGTGTTGAAAGCCGCAGGATCTTCTCTTAACCAAGTGGTAAAAACGACCGTTTTCCTGCAGGACATGAATGATTTTGCCACGGTCAATGAAATATACAGCCGTTTCTTCTCAGAGCACAAGCCGGCCCGGTCAGCAGTACAGGTAGCCCGGCTGCCGAAGGATGTCAAGATTGAGATCGAAGCCGTCGCGTATTTAGGCTAAGCAGACGGGGTATGAACGTTACAGGGGCTCTCAGAGTTTTTTTCTGAGTAGCCCCCTTTGATTTCCGTTCATCAGAGACGCTAAAATTATTCTGCCCTGAAAATAGACGAGGGGCAATTACTTAGCGAACCGTAGAGCAGAGGAGCGTCGAGAGCGCAGTTGATTCAGCGTTAAGCAGCGTCACGGGACTAGTCCACGGATGGACTGATGCCGCGAGTGCCAGGACGGCACAGGAGCGGCGCACTTCAGGTATTACCCTAAGGTTTGGCGCTGTAGCTGAATCAACAAGCTCATCCTTCGGCGAACAGCTTCACGCTGTTCGAGCATCCGGCGCGTGGTACGATTATCTCCGGTGACATGAATCTCCGGTGGAGATTCATGCCGAGGGCGATTCCACAGAGAATACTCACCGCCCGAGGATGATAATCGCCGAAGCCGCACAACACCAGAGAATCTCTTCGCGGCGAAGGATGCGGGTAATGCACCTTGGCTATTTTCATCCATCAGTGGTGCCGCATAGCGGCATGGGAGTCTGACTCCTGACTCCTGCTTGCTTATGTTGGATTCACTGTCACCGGCTGATGCGGTGCCGGCTCATTCGCATAATTGGAATTCATAGGAGTAACTGAACCGATATCCACGTTCACTTGCACCGGGACCGGTGCGGCCATGACAATCTCATCTTCAGGATACCCCATGGCCATTAGTTCTAAATACCGGTGTTCGGCTTGTTCCTGGCTGATGAAATCTAATTCTTTTTTTAACCCGACGATATAGTCCATCATTATCACCTCATAGGAATTATGAGGCAATCCGGACGAAATTATACATTTATTAGGAGTACACGTATCAGGGTTAAAGTATCACAGTTCGAGCACGGCCGCTTCATCCCGGTCCAATTTATCCATGCACGTTTTTAAGCGGATGCGCAAGGCCGGATCGGGTACAGCGTCCCGCATCTGGCGAAGCAGGTCGATGGTGCGCCTAAAGACACTGATGATATCCCCTTCATCCAGGTTGCAGAACTTCTGCACTTCGGGCAGGGACAAGCCCCGGCTCCATTGATAAGTAATCACGGCCACCCTGGGGTCATAGCGCACCGCCTCCGGGCCGCAGACGCTTTGAAGGTAATGGGCCAGGTGTTTAACTTCAGTCCAATCGAGGATATCGACCCTCTGGAAAAAGTCATTCTTGCGCGATTCATAGTCCACCGCCGAGAGCAAGGCGTTAAGCTGGTCGTCATCCAGCTCTTCAAACAGGCCTGAGAAGACGAGCTCTGTGACCAAAAGCTCCTGGACATATATCCGGCCGGCGCACATTCCGCGCGGGAGCAATTCGTTCTCACGCAAATACCCCAGCTGGCGCAGCTGGTTTTTCTTCATTTCAAACTCATGAAGAAAGGCGTTTTCCCCCGGAAGCCCTGCCAGGTTTTTTTCCAGTTCCTGATATTCTTGCTTGAGCGCCTGATAGGATTGAGTTTCGCTGCGGCAGACAGTTTGACGGGAGGCGGGGCAAGCTTCCGGAGGATGAGCCAATAGCTTTTCCCAGGATTGGATTTTGCGGGCCATCGCTTTGCCATAGGCGCGGTGCTGTTTGCGCGGGCCCAATGAGCGGTAGACCCGCTGCAGGCGTTCCAGCTCTTTGCGTTTGGGATAGTGCTTGAGAGGGCAGTGCCAGGTACCGACATGATGACACTCATTTAAGCCGGTCTGTTTGAGTTGTTCGGATAGAGCGGCTAATTGCGCGTTAATTTGGGTACTGGCCTGAAGGGAACTGTAAGCGGCAAAGCTTTTTTGGAAAAAAACTTTAATCTGTTCGTAATTCAGGGTGGAAGTCAGGTTTAAGACGGTGTTATAGGTCAGCTTGAATTGACTGGACAGCGGTTCCAAACGGTCAATCTGAAAGCGGGGGGGCGGGTTTTTCTCAAACCAGGTAAAATCGATCAAGGCAAAAGAATAGCCCTTGGCATCAATGCCGCGCCGGCCGGCTCTTCCTGACATCTGGAAAAACTCATGATTGGCCAGAGGCCGGAAATTGCGGCCGTCGAATTTGTTCAGGGATTCAAAACACACCGCTTTAACCGGGTAATTTATCCCGACACTGAAGGTTTCCGTGCAATAAAGGACCTGGATTAAACGTTCTTGAAATAACTCCTCGACCATGGCTTTTTGGACCGGGAGCAGTCCGGCGTGATGGAAGGCAATCCCTTTGCTGCACAGGCGTTTAAGCTGTAAAGTGGACAGGGACCAATTCTCTTCCGGACCGAAATGCCTAAGAAAGGCTTCTTCCACGTGGCGGCGCTGGTGCGGCCGCAAGTAGTTGGCATGGCGCGCCAGTTCCTTGGCATTTTCGGCACACTGCTTGCGGCTGAAGACGAAGAATAAGAGGGGCAGGTATTTACCTTCAATGGCCTTGATTAAATCCAAGTGGGTAGTTTTGGCAAACGGGTTTTCCGTGAAGGCGTTTTTGCGCTGCTGGCGGTAAAACTTCCAGAGCTTGTCATAGGTCACGATCCCGGTGTCTTTACTGTAATAATAATATTCAAGCGGAACGGCGCGTTCCTTTTCCTCAATTAAGGCGACTTCTTCTTTCCGAATGGAAGAGATCCATTCCACCAGTTGGCGGGCATTGGCAATGGTTGCACTTAAGCCTAAGACTTTCATGTGGGCAGGGGCCAGAATGATAGACTCTTCCCAGACGGTACCCCGTTCTTCATCATTGAGCCAGTGAATTTCATCAAAAATAATATGGGAGACCACAGCCAGGTTAGGATCTTCCGTGATCACCTGGTTGCGGAAAATTTCTGTGGTCATAATCAAAAGGGGAGCCGTTGGATTGAGCACCACGTCCCCCGTCATAATCCCTACGGCCTCCGGGCCGAATTCTTCTTTAAAATCTTTAAATTTCTGGTTGCTTAAGGCTTTAATGGGTGCGGTATAAATTACCCGCTGTTTCTTAAGCATGGCTTGTTCGACCAGATAATCAGCGACCAGGGTTTTGCCTGTACCGGTCGGGGCTGCGACAATCACCGACTTGCCGACATCGATCGCTTCTAAAGCCTCGAGTTGGAAAGGATCCAGAACCAGACCGTGGTAGGTGCGCTCTGACATTTGCTTCAACCCGTTTCTCCAAGAGTCCTCCTTATTTTAGCAAACCTTGGTAATATGGTCAAATTAATGCGGTTTTTCTGTGCTCACTGGTCTGAACTGCGGTTATAAACCATATGATGAAAACAAGAGACAAGAACCTAGGGGAGGAATGAGGGTGTCGCTGCGTACGGAAATCGAACAAGCGATGGGTCTAAAATTCCCCGAACAGGGCGGAGAACCCGTGATCCGTTTTGAAGAGTCCATGGAGGTGCCGCGGGCTGCGGAAAATGTGATGCGCGGCTTTTACCGTGACCCGGGAAAGGTTCAGGGTGCGTTTAACCGTTTGCTGGCTGAGACCGGGTCATTTCTCGATGTCCTGCTGCCGCGGCGCTCGCGTCTGCGGGAATGGACGGAGCAGCTGCCGGAGCGCCCGCTGGAGGCCGAGTCGTTCTTGCGTACCAGTTCTGAGCAATTGGCCAAAAAGGAACAACGGATGCTGCAGGCGGAAAAAGACCTCCTTCAGAATTTGAAAGAAAATGCGCTCCAGGATCTCTTTCCGGTCGAGCTGAAAGCGTTTGGGGTGTGTTCGGTACGGGAAAGCTCTGTTAAAATATTTCTAAAGCCCTTGAGCCAATTAGCCGAGATTTTGGAGCTTAATCCGGAAAAACTGAGATTTGTGGTGCGAATCCATTTCTTGTTTCTCTTGCTTTTAGTTTCAGGCGCGGATCTGGACGGGAAAACTTATATTCGTGGTGAAGAGGAGCCGATGCTGGACGCTCTGGCCGGTGCTTATGCTTTCAAATACTTGGGGAGCCAAGCGCCTGAGTATGCGCACTGTTATAAACAGTGGTTTCAGGCGTGGGGCGGGACTACCCCCTCTGCCTTATCCTTGGCGGGGGAAAGCACGGAAAAATTACGCGCTGCCATGGTTTTCTGGCGGCGGCAGGATCTGAGCTGGGAGACATGTTGGCGGATTGTGGGTGAATTAGAGGGTTTACGGCCAGTCAGCAAGTTCATACGGTCGGAGGATTTCTAAGCGGTCTTCACGCAAGGAGATGATTCCGGCTTTTTTCCAATTGCTGAGGGTCCGGTTAACTACTTCCCGCGACGTCCCGATCATACTGGCCAAGTCGCGGTGGGTAAGGGTGCCGTCGACATAGATCGGCTGGCCGGGGGCGCTTGCGGGCCGGGCCAGGCGTAAGAGCAAGGCTGCCAGAATCCCGGCAGTGGAGCGGCTGGTTAAAATGCGAATAAATTCCTGGGCCAGGCGCAGCCTTTTGCTTAAGGTCCGGATGAGGGCCAGCGCGATCTCGGGGCTTTTTTTGGCGATGTCTGCCATGGCCTTGTTGTTTAAGACCAAGAGGGTGCTGTCGGCCACGACTTCGGCGGTTGCGGGATAGGAGCCGCTTTCCAGCAGGAGCTCCTCCGCAATGCTGGTGTACGGTCCATACCAGTCGAGTATATGTTCATCTCCGTCAATCAGGGTTTTACTGAGTTTTATTTGGCCGGAGAGGACAAAATATACATAAGAGCCCATTTCTCCTTCCGTATAGAGTATTTGCCCTTTCCGGAATTGCTGTCGCTTAAGATGGGGAAGGAGCGGGGTCAAATCCTCCGGTTTTAAAGAGGAGAAGAGGGAAAAACGCAATAGCTCATGGGCAGAGATCACGGGCTGAGACCTCATTTCCGTAAGAATTACTTAAGAGAGAAGTATTCAGGAGTCAGGGGTAGGAATAGCGGCAGAGTCCTGAATCTTGTCCCGGGCATAAAATAGTAATAGGATTCCGGGGTAAGGGAGCTCACCGCTATTTTCAGGAGAAAGAAGGAAGTTCCAAGAATGGAAGTAGAATTTGTTCCGGTGCGCCTGCAGTGGCAGATCACTAATTCCTTTCGGGTATTAACCGTGCTTATAGCTGTAGTGCTTACTGTAATTATTCTGATAAACTTGGATTGACTGTTCTCAGAGAGGGTTATAAATTACCCTCTTTATTCATGTGAAGGGGAAGCATCAACCTGCTGGCAGGCCCGGACCACTTCGGCCATGACGCGGGCTTGGTCGGGGAGCGCCTGGGATTCCCATTGCGTGATAATTTCTCCTTTTAGAGATACGAAATAGCGGGCAGGCAGCCGGTTAAGAGCCATAGCCATGATATCGGCCTGGCAGCGTTCACAGCCGCAGCTTAACGGTTTCCGCTTTAAATAATCCTGCAGTGCCTGGCGAACGACGGTTTCGGTATGGTTTTTTAATTCATACATAGGAGCGCCTCCTCTTATGTTTATTCCTAACCATATCTTACTGGTTTAATTAGGGCAGAACAAGCAAAATTTTCCCGGTTTTATACCCGTAAGGGGTATACAAATCGGTTTTTCTCCGTTATAATTAAGGACATAAAATTTCCACGTTTGGCAAAGCTAAGTGAGAATAAAGAGCGTGGATAGTTCTCAATTCAAACTAAAGGAGGGGTAAGGTTGGCTAAGTTGTTGTCCGAGAAAGATGCCAGTGCAATCAAGGATTATTTTTCCCAGCAACTCGTTAATCCGGTCACTCTCCGTCTCTTTTTGAAAGATCCCGGCGAGGGAGAGTGCATGTATTGTTCAGAGACGGAGCAGATTGCGCAAGAAGTTGTGGAACTAAGCGATAAACTAAACTTGGTTGTCCACAAAATGACCACCGAAGAAAAAGCGAAGGAATATAACATTAAGTATTTTCCTGCTCTGGTATTGGAAAAGGAAGAGGGAACAGATACCGGGGTAAGATTTTATGGTATTCCGTCCGGGTATGAGTTCGGAGTACTTATTGAAGATTTGGCAGATCTGTCCAGCGGCAAGGTTAAGCTGGCTCCGGATGTCATCAGCCAGGTTGAGTCTGTCCAGAAAGATGTGACGATTAAAGTCTTTGTCACACCTACCTGACCGCATTGTCCCCGTGCCGTGCGCACGGCTCACCAGTTTGCCATGCTGAATTCACATATTCAGGCAGAGTCTATTGAAGCGACTGAGTTTCCGGATCTGTCCCAAAAGTATAATGTGTATGGCGTGCCCAAGTCAGTCATCAATGAAGAAGTTCAATTCGAGGGAGCGGTACCCGAGGCCGTCTTCGTCAAGAATTTGATGAAAGCCGTACAATAGATGCTCAGCCCAATCTAAAGTAAGAAACCTCCGGTTGGAGGTTTTCTTACTTTACGGCACAGCTTACGGCGATAATTACACTAACGCTTAAGCTTGCTGTTTAGCCCCTGCCAATAGCGGCTGTTCTCATACCCCAGCCTCCAGATGGCAATACCACGCAGGCGATAAGATTTGACAAAGCCGAAACGGATTTTGGCTGAGAGCTCGTTTTCAAACCAAACGGTATGCTTCTCCCGCCCTTGCCAATAATAAAAATACGGTTCAACAGCAGGATCTGACCAGAGAATGCGGGCCTGGGTGTTGGTGACCAGATCCGGGATATCACGCATCGGAGTCATGCGTGTCGGCCCGCTGGACCAGTCATAGCCGTAAACGGGAATTCCGACTAAAACCTTGGTGCGCGGAATGTGCTGCACCGCATAATCGAGGGCTTGGGTCATCCAGGGCAGGCTGGCTACCGGCCCGGCTTCTCCTGCGCTGTAGTGTTCATCATAGGTCATAATCGTGACCGCGTCACAAAGACGACCGATGGCCTCGAAGTCATACCCGGTACCTTCCCATTTGGAACGTTTGGCCGGGACGGCCAGGGTGAGTAATTGGCCCCGCCGGTGCAGCGCGGCCGCCATGGACTCGAGAAATGAGACATAGGCCACTCGAGCCTCCGCACGAATTGCTTCAAAGTCTAAATGTACGCCGGCAGCTGATGGAGGAGTCAGTTCCAGAATATTATTGATTAGGGTACGCTGGAGGGCTGATGAAGAAAGAACTCCGCCAATCAATTCCGGGTCAAAGCGGGAACCGCTGAAGTTATGAAAGAGAACCAGGGGAGCAATTCCTCGTGCTTTTGCCTCAGTCCATAAACCGGAGCTTAGGTTGCCCGTGAACGAGGCATCAGGCCGGACCAAATAGGCAAAATCCGCATACACGTCAATACTGCTGCTGTACTGTCTCAGACTCTGCAGGGAGCGGGTATCTCCCGGATAATCCTCGGCGGTATACCCCAGAACCCATAACCGTTTTTCGACGAGGCGCCTAGCTTGTTCAGTCCAGTTAGCCAAAATTATATTCCCCCTTAAATTATTTTAAGCGCCATACTGCCTGTAGGTACGAAACTTCCTTTTATGATAAGAATATGTGAGAGACAGGAAGAATTTTTCTTGTACACGAAAAGAATTTGCCCGAAACTCCACAAATTTTGCTTTCTGAAAGAGTTAAGAAAGGTGACAGCCTATGGGAAAGGTTTTGCTGATTGCTACCGGCGGCACGATCGCAATGCGTAAAGATGCTCGTGGCAAGGCGGTTCCGGCAGTAAGCGGACATGATTTATTGGCAAGCTTGCCGGCGCTTGTGCAAGAAGCAGATTGGGAAGTCTTTGACTTTAGCAACCTGGCCAGTTGCAACATGTCCCCGGAACGTATGCTTGAACTAGCCGGGGAAATCGAGCATAGGCTCCTTGCTGAACCGGATATTCAAGGGGTTGTGGTTACCCATGGGACGGATACCTTAGAGGAAACGGCCTATTTTCTGGATCTGACGATCCGTGATTCACGCCCCATTATCTTAACCGCCTCCCAAAGGGATGCTTCTGAACGGGATTCTGACGGTCCGCGCAACCTGCGGGGAGCGATGCTGATCGCGCTCGACCGGCATGCCTGGGGGCGCGGGGTGATCATTGCCCTCAACGAAGAGATTCATGCTGCCCGGGATGTACGCAAGCTGCACACGAGCAGTGTGGACGCTTTCAGTTCGGGAGAAATCGGGGCCTTGGGCAATATCGATAATGGAGATGTGATTTGGCACCGGAGGCCGGAGCCGACCGTAAAGCTGGGATTGCCTGAGCATTTGGCTCACGTCGGGATTATTAAGGCATATACCGGGATGCCAGTAGGCCAGATAGAAATGTTAATAAAGCAAGGGCTATCCGGGCTTGTGATCGAAGCCTTTGGCCGGGGCAACCTGCCGCCTCAAGTGGTGCCAGAGATTGAACGGACTGTTAGTCAAGGGGTGCCTGTGGTGATTACCTCACGTTGTTTGTTCGGCCGCACCGCCCCGGTCTATGGCTATCCTGGTGGGGGTGCAGACTTAGAACGGGCGGGTGCCTGGTTTGCATCCGACCTATCCACGGAGAAGGTGAGGCTGTTGATGGCAATCGCACTAGCGCAGGGAATTCCAATGGCGCAGATAAAATCGATGCTCGCGGGCAGGGGAGCGGCTTGTCCGTAACCCTTGTGAGCGAAAGTATTCATAACTGAGAGCATATAGATAAGTTGATTCAAGTCAGATTTTGGGGAAATTAGTCCGTATATTAGGGAAATTAGTGTTAAAAAATGTTTGCAGCTTAGCGCGCATGGACTATAATAAAACTTAGGAGATCTCAGCAAGATCTTATAATTTAATCTTTAGCTAGGGGTGCCCCGCAGGGGGCTGAGAAAGAGCCTGCTCTTAACCCTTTGAACCTGATCTGGTTAGAACCAGCGTAGGAAAGCCTGGATCCGATACGCTTTCAGCTACAGCTTTAGCTTTAGCTCGGCTAATAAAAATCGGAATTCCAAGAACAGCTTGCCCGCGGGGTGGCTGTTCTTTCTTTTTTGAGGTAAGGCCTAGGCCGGAATTAGGTGTCAGGGAAAGGAAGATTCATGTTCTTGTCTCGTAATCTGCGGGGGCTCTCGGCAAGGATAGACCCAAAAGAAAGGAGGCGGGGGACATGAATATTCGCGTGAATGGCCGATCGGTGGAGATCGAAGGAGAGTTTACGCTGCAGATGTGGCTAGAGGTCCAAAGGAAGGACAAACCCTGGACAGTGGTCGAGTATAACGGGGAAGTGCTAAAGCGGGAACAATGGCCAAAGACTCTTTTGCGTGAAGGGGATACGCTGGAAGTGCTTGTTTTACTGGGAGGTGGATAAAGATGGATAAGAAGTTAGCACGCTTGAATAACTCAGCGGAGGATGTATTGGAAATCGGCGGAGTGAAGCTGGGCAGCCGCTTATTCGTCGGTACGGGGAAATTTGCGGCCCAGGCGCTCATACCGGAAGTGATTAAAGCGGCCGCTGCTGAAGTTGTGACCATGGCCCTGAGACGGGTCGATTGGCATAATCCCCAGGAAAATATCCTTAATTACCTTACAGATGACCTGGTGCTCCTGCCCAATACTTCCGGGGCACGCACAGCTGAAGAAGCCGTGCGGATTGCCCGTTTAGCCCGGTCGGCAGGTTGTGGAGACTGGGTAAAGATTGAAGTGATCCGCGATCAGCACTACTTATTGCCGGATAATTTTGAAACGGTCAAAGCGACTGAGATTCTGGCCCAAGAGGGGTTCACCGTCCTACCGTATATGAGCCCGGATTTAAGCACGGCCCGCAAGCTGGTTGAGGTTGGGGCTGCGGCCGTGATGCCTTTAGGCGCTCCCATCGGTAGCAACCGCGGCTTGAAAACCCGGGAGCTCATAAAAATTTTGATCGAAGAAATTCCGTTGCCGGTGATCGTTGATGCCGGGATCGGAAGACCGTCGGAAGCGGCGGAGGCTATGGAGATGGGGGCGGCGGCCGTCCTGGTGAATACTGCCATCGCCACGGCGGAAGACCCTGTGGTGATGGGCAGGGCTTTCAAACTGGCGGTGGAGGCAGGCCGACTGGCCCATCTTGCCGGACCGGGTGCCCGGAGTGAGCGGGCCCAGGCCTCTTCCCCGTTGACAGGTTTTTTAGGCTGATGCAAAAGAAGGCTGGGAAAGGATTTTTTCTCTAATAAGGTAGTGAAGGGAATTGTTGTATTTAACCGAGTATGAGTTAAGGGATGGTGTCCATGTTTTATGATTTTCTTCTGGCGCAACGCCAGCAGCTAAAAGCCTATGAAGAGTATACCTTCCAGGAAAGCGATGTCCGGCAGGCCTTGGCTCGGGAACAATTGGATGCTTTTGATTTGAAGGCCTTACTGTCTCCGGCCGCCCTGCCATTGCTCGAAGAGATGGCAGAGCGGGCGCGCAGTCTGACCGTGCGCAATTTCGGGCGGACAATCTCCTTGTTTGCTCCGTTATACCTGGCTAATTACTGTACCAATCGTTGTTTGTACTGCAGTTTCAACCATAACAATGAAATTGAGCGGCGCAAGCTTTCCCTGGAAGAAGTGGAGCTCGAGGGTCAGGCCATTGCGGCCACCGGGCTCGCTCATCTCTTGCTCCTCACCGGGGAATCGCGCCGGCACAGCGGCCCGGATTACATTCAGGCCTGTGTGGAGCGCCTGCGCCCGTCTTTTGCGTCCTTGGGGATTGAGATTTATCCCTTAGCGGAAGAAGAGTACCGGCAGCTTTATGAAAGCGGAGTGGATTCCTTAACCCTTTTCCAGGAGACGTATGATGAAAATGTTTATGCTTCAGTCCACCCCGCCGGACCTAAGCGCGACTACCGCTGGCGTTTGGAGACCCCGGAAAGGGCCTGCCGAGCGGGAATCCCGGGCGTTAACCTAGGGGCTTTGCTGGGGCTCGGGGACTGGAGGGAGGATGCCTGGGCCACTGCCCTGCATGCCCGCTATCTGCAAAAGCATTACCCGGATGTGGAAATTGCGCTTTCCATACCCAGGCTCAGGCCGCATGTCGGCGGGTTTCAGCCACAGGCAGGTCCGGTCACGGATGCGGCCTTGGTCCAGATCATCCTTGTTTACCGTCTGTACCTGCCGCGCGCCGGAATTACCTTATCCACCCGCGAAAGCCCAAGTTTGCGGGAAGCTTTGCTTCCTTTGGGAATCACCAAAATGTCGGCCGGTTCTTTAACCTCTGTGGGGGGGTATGCTTCGGAAGGGGGAAGCACCCAGTTTGAGATTGCCGATGAGCGCTCAGTGCCTGAAATTGCGGCTATGCTGCGTTCGCGTGGGTATCAGCCGGTATTCTGCGACTGGATCAATCTAAAGGGCAAGGGGAGTGTGGCCGGATGAGCATAAATCCGCCGATGCTAAAACCGTCCGAGCCGGTTTTGCGCCTGATGGATGCGAATCTGAACCGGGTCGCCGAAGGGCTGAGAGTGGTGGAAGATGTCCTGCGCTTCCGGTATGAAGATCAAACGCAATGCCTGGTGGTCAGGAGCCTGCGCCATCAAGTACGCCAGCTTTTCCAAACACTTCAGCCCCGTCTTCTAAAGGAGCGCAACGTAGGGCGTGATCCCGGGCTTTTTATCAGCCAGAAGCAAGCAGTGGACGGCAAAAAGGATTTCAAAGATCTGCTCCTGGCCAATCTCAAACGGGTGCAAGAAGGGCTGCGTGTCTTGGAGGAATCCGCCCACTTACTGGGAGAGCGTCCTTTGGCGAAGGAAACAGAAAAGCTGCGCTTTGCCTCGTATAGCCTGGAGCTTGCACTTGCACCTTATCTCTATGCGCACAAGGATAAAAGCGGCAACCCTTTAAGGAAGATTCTGCCACCGGGACTTTATGCCCTGACTTCGGAGCAGCATTCCTTAGGCCGGAGCAACCTGGAGGTTGCGCGGCAAATTCTGGAGTCCGGGGTAAAAATTCTTCAGTACCGGGAAAAGGAGAAAACCCGGGAGCAGATGCACCGCGAATGTCTGGAGCTAAGGCGTATGACCCAGGCAGCAGGCGCCCTGTTTATTGTGAATGACCACCCTGATTTGGCTTTGGCAGTCGGTGCCGATGGAGTGCACATCGGCCAGGAAGACTTGCCCCTGCCTGTGGTGCGGAAACTGGTGGGTCCGGATCTGATGATCGGGGTTTCCACCCATTCCCCGGAACAGGCCCAGGCCGCAGCGGCAGACGGTGCGGATTACATCGGGGTGGGGCCGCTTTTTCTTACCCATACTAAAGCGGATGTTTGCGCCCCGGTAGGTCTGGAGTATTTGCGCTATGTGGTTCAAAACGTAAAGATTCCGTTCGTGGCCATCGGCGGCATCAAGGAGCACAATCTGGCCCAGGTCGTGCGTGCCGGAGCGAAAACCGTAGCTTTGGTCACGGAGATTGTAGGCAGTTCCGATATCGTGGGGAAAATAAAATCCCTGCAGGACATCATGCTGCAGGAAGAGAAAGAGGTGTTAGCATGGCAACCCAAATGACGGCTGCCCGCCAGGGAGAGATTACCCCGGAAATGCGGCAGGTGGCAGCGAAAGAAAATATGGAGGTAGAAACACTAAGGCGTAAAATTGCCGAAGGGAAGGTGGTTATCCCGGCCAACCATCGCCACCACAGCCTGGAAGCGGAAGGAATCGGGGAAGGGCTCAGGACGAAAATCAACGTCAATTTAGGAATCTCCAAAGACTGTGCCCGCATCGAAAATGAGCTGGCCAAGGTGAAAAAAGCACTGGAGCTTAAGGCGGAAGGGATCATGGATTTAAGCAATTACGGTCAGACCGCCGAATTTCGCCAGCGCTTAATCTCTGAGTCCACGGCCATGATCGGCACTGTTCCGGTGTATGATGCGGTGGGGTATTTAGGGAAGAAACTGGAAGATATTTCTCCGGCCGAGTTTTTGTCTGTGGTCGAAAAACACGCTCAGGACGGGGTGGATTTTGTGACTATTCATGCCGGACTGAACAGGCAAACGGTGGAACATTTTAAGCGGACAAAGCGTTTGACCAACATCGTATCCCGGGGCGGCTCCCTGCTCTACGCCTGGATGGAGCTGAACCAGGCGGAAAACCCGTTCTATGAGTATTTTGACCGGGTGCTTGAGATCTGTGCGGAGTATGATGTCACGCTCAGCCTGGGGGATGCCTGCCGCCCGGGAAGCCTGGCCGATGCCACGGATGCCTCCCAGATTGAAGAGTTAATCGTACTGGGTGAATTGACCGTGAGGGCCTGGGCTAAAGGGGTGCAGGTCATGATCGAAGGGCCGGGCCACATTCCGCTTCATGAGGTGGAGGCCAATGTCCTGTTGGCAAAGAAGCTTTGCCACGGAGCTCCCTTCTATGTTCTGGGGCCGTTGGTTACGGATATTGCCCCCGGCTACGACCATATCACGAGCGCCATTGGGGGAGCACTGGCTGGGAAGGCGGGGGCGGATTTCCTCTGTTATGTGACTCCGGCTGAACACTTGCGCCTGCCGACCTTAGAGGATATGCATGAGGGGATTATTGCCTCCAGAATAGCAGCCCATGCCGCGGATATCGCCAAGGGGATTGCGGGCGCAGCGGAGTGGGACCACGAAATGAGCGCCGCCCGCCAGGCGCTGGATTGGGAAAAGATGTTTAATTTGGCGCTTGATCCGGAAAAAGCGCGGCGCTACCGGCAGGAATCCGCACCGGCTCAGGAGGACAGCTGCACCATGTGCGGGGAGATGTGCTCAATGAGGCTTATGAACAGGCTGGCGGCTCTTTAACACTGAACTAACCCGCCCTAAGTCCCTCGCCTCTATAGGCGGCGGGTGCCAAAGGGCGGTTAAGTCCAGTATGGACTCGACTAACATTCAGTGGGGGTTGAATCCCCCCCTGAATGAAGTCTCGTTCAATCCAGCGACTTCCGGGGAGGGGGATTGATCCCCCTCTCTTCGGTTTGGGCTTTCTTGGTTTGGCGGCTTTGCTGGGACATAGTCAAATAACAGAGGGCATACCCTAAAAATGAAAATGAGACTGCGGTGGCAAAGAAGTCTAAGCTATTCATTAAGGCACTCCCTTCTTCAAAAATCTTTCTACAATATAGACGTTTTAACTACCCTATTTGGTTACACAAAAAATCATTGTTTATAAAAAATTAATAGGAAGTGGTCCCTGCCACTTCCTATTAATTTGATTGTAAGTTTACTAAAGCACCTGCTTCTCCAATACCGAGGAATCGTAAAGCTCATCTTTAACCTCTGCCGACAGCAGCTCAAGCAGCTCTTTTTTCAGCTTTATCGCTTCTTTGCGCAGCAGGATATCCGGATGACGGGGGCGGGGGAATGGGACACTTACGTCTTTGACGATCTTGCCCGGTCTCTGGCTTAAAACAATAATCCGGTCTGAGAGAAGCATGGCTTCTTCAATATCATGCGTGATGAAGAGAACGGTATGGCGTGTTTCCTGCCAAAGCGCCAGCAGCCATTCCTGCATCTGGCGGCGGGTAAGGGCATCCAAGGCTCCGAAAGGCTCATCCAGAAGCAAAGTGTCCTGTCCGAAAAGGATGGTCCGGATCAAGGCGGCCCGTTGGCGCATGCCCCCGGACAGTTGCTGAGGATAATGGCTGCTGAATCCGTCCAGGCCGAGGCGTTTAAGCCACACAAGGGCTTCTGAGCGCGCGTTCTTTTTATCTTGGCGCCGGACTTCACTGCCTAAAATTAAATTATCCAGGAGGGTGCGCCAGGGGAGGAGCAGGTCTTTCTGCGGCATATATCCGACATTGCCTGCGCTTCCTTGAATGGGACGCCCGTTCAGCATGATTGTCCCTCCATCCGGCTGTTCCAGTCCGGCGATCAGGTTGCAGAGCGTGCTCTTGCCGCAGCCGGAGGGGCCGATAAGGGAAACAAACTGGCCGCTTTCGATTTCCAGGTCAATTGGGTCAAGCACCGGCAGGCGGTATTCAGGATAGGACTTGGACACACCTTGAAGGGCAAGCATTCGATGTCACCTCGCCTAAGACTGGGATTAGTAACTCGGGTTCTTGACACAACTATCTAAATCTCTGCCTTAAGAATGTTACTTTGACGGCAGGAATTCATTGGTAAACGCTTTGGCTGGGTCAATCATTTTCGGCAATAGCTTGCGTTCGACCAGCCATTTCGCATAGTTTTCCCAAACCGCTGTTTTCTGTTCGCCCCAGCGGGGAGCATCGGCTTGGTATTGGGGGCTGAGCCAGGCCTGGCTTTTGCGAATGAGGTCGGGATTCGCTTCCGGCGCATTTTTAATCAGAATCTCGGCTGCGTCCGCCGGGTTTTTGATGGCATATTCATAACCCTCGCTGGTTGCTTTCATAAAACGGCGCACCAAGTCAGGGTTGGTTTTAAGGTTGTTTTCCCCGGTGGTGATCACAGGGGTATAATAGTCCAAAGCCGGATCCACGTCTTTAAGCCAGATCATATTCAGGGGCTGGTTGCGCAGCTCTGCTTCAATGCCGGTCCAGCCGTAAAAAATCCAGGTGGCATCAATATCTTTGGTTAAGAGCGTGAGCTGATCCGCTTCCCCGATATTCACCATTTTAACTTTGGAAAAATCCGCATTCTCCTTTTGCATGAGGGCCTTTAATACCGCTTCTTCCGAGGGCAGTCCCCAGCCGCCATAGGTCTTTCCTTCTAAATCCTTGGCTGTTTTGATATTGCGCTCCGGAACCGAGGCAAAGCCGGAGGTGTTGTGCTGAATGACGGCGGCCAATGAAACCAGCGGCAGATCGTTGGCCTGGGCGGTGGTGACCTGTTCCTGCTGGCTGACTCCAAAAGCAACTTTTCCGGTTGCCACTAATTGTTCAACCGTGCCCTGGCTGGAGGGAGGAACGATCTGAACATCCAGTCCCTGGTCTTTAAAATAACCTTTATCCTTGGCCACATATAGTCCGGTGTGATTGGTATTGGGTGACCAGTCCAGCATAATCGTGACCGGGGTCAGGCTCTGGCTTGAGGGAGCGGGGGCTTGACTGCCACACCCTGTAAGCGCGAGGCTGAGGATTATGAAAACGGTTATTAAAGCTAAGGCGGGACGGGATTTAAAACGTTTATTCCTTAACGAATTGGTTATTAATCTAGTCAAGTAAATCTACTCCTTTATATACGTTTTTATTGGTTTGTTAAGTAGTCAGGAGTCAGAATAAAGTCAGGTTCAAATCATGGGTTAAGACCTTAAAGGAATGCAAGAAATCCCTACTGAATTCTGACTACTGAATTCTGAATGCCTAATTTTATTCACTTCTCTATTTTCAACCAGGGCAGGGCCAAGCGCCCCAGAAGAGAAATCACCAGAAAGTAAACAAAACTTAAGACAGTAATCGTAAAGATGGCGGCAAACACCCGGTCTGTCAGAAAAGAATGGGATGAGTTGGTGAGATAGACCCCGAGCCCGGAACTGGCACCGAGCCATTCCCCGATGACTGCGCCCATGACGCTGTAGGTGGCGGCTATTTTAAGCCCCGCGAAGAGGGAAGGCAAAGCATGGGGCCAGCGCACCAAGCGCAGGATTTGCCAGCGGCTCGCGCCCATTGAGCGCAAAAGCCGGGTGTAGTCCGGGTCACTGGCTTCCAGCCCTTCCAGGAGGCTGATAGTCACCGGAAAGTAGCACACCAGAATGACAGTGATAATCTTGGGCAGAAGGCCGTAACCAAGCCAGAGAATTAGGAGAGGGGCGACCGCAATCAGAGGAATGGTTTGGGAAATAATCAAAAACGGATAAAACAGCCTTTTAACCGAAGGAAATATCCCCATGAGCAGGCCGGTGAGGATTCCGGCGGCCACGGCCAGCCCAAATCCGGCGGTCGTCTCCAGAACCGTGGTGAAGGTATGCTGCAAAAGCAGATGCCTTGTCTGCCACAGCGCTTTGCCCACCTGACTGGGAGCGGGCAAAAGCCATAAGGGAACTTTAAGGCCTTTAACCACGATTTCCCATAGTAAGAGCACAAGAATGAGTAAGATGAAGGCAGGGAAATTGCGGCGGATTCCGGATAGAGACAATCCTTGGCTCCGGTACTTGTCCACAGGTTATCTACCCCCGGTATTTTTCAATTTTTTCGGCAATCGTGGAACCGGAAGGAACGTAATCCATCTTGATATTTGTCAGGACGCGGGAAGCCCCGGCTTGGATGCAGGCATTCTGGGCTTCCCGGATGATGCGCCATAAGGTCTCAGGCTCTCCTTCCATGGCGGTTTCCAACGGCCCTACTTCGTAGGTGACCCCGCTTTGAGCGACCACTTCAATGGCCGCATCGACCACCTCGTAGATGCGGGACTCTTCCACAAACGGAATGACCTGAAAGGACATGGTAATCTTAGGCATATTTACCCCTTCTCTCTTTTTAAGTTGCGTTTTACTACACTTTTAAAAAAATAAAACCGCACTGAAATGCGGCTGCCTACACCTCCCTACGCTGGCATTACCCAGATCAGGTTTAAGGTCGGACGAATAGGTCGTCCCTCTCAGCCGGCTGCCCCAGCTCCCTTGAGTCTCTCTCTTGAATTCTAGGCCTATCCTAGCACAACCAGAGAAAAAATGCAATCTCTAATATCTCTGAAAATTCGGATGATTACCTTTTTCTTCGACATTAGATATAATTCGGATAATCTGTAGCACATGGGATATACTCTGGACAAAGAGCGGTATTTTGCATAGTATTAGCATGTGGATAATCATTGGAAACTAAGTTTCAAGGAGAATTAAAATGGATTTTGCAGGGAAAGACAAGGCGACTTATGTCCGGGATATGTTTAATACCATTGCCCGGCGCTATGACTTAATGAACACCTTGATGAGCCTGGGCATGGACAAGCACTGGCGCAAGGTGGCCGTGTATTATGCCAAAGCTAAGCCCGGTGCCAATATGCTGGATGTGTGCTGCGGCACCGGCCAGCTTTCTTTGGAACTGGCGAAGACCGTGGGGCCGAAGGGCAAGGTCACGGGGGTAGACTTTTCGGAGAAGATGCTGGCTGAGGCAAAAATCCTTGTTCAACACAATTCCCCGGCTCAAAATATTACCTTGCTCCAGGGCGATGCCATGGCTTTGCCTTTTGCGGACAACAGCTTTGACGGAGCTACAGTGGGCTGGGGTCTGCGCAATTTGCCTGACCTTAATAGGGGAATTCAGGAAATGACCCGGGTGGTCAAGCCGGGTTCATGGGTGGTCTCTTTGGATATGGCCAAGCCTTCGCTGCCGGTCTTCAAACAAATATACTGGCTTTATTTTGAAAGACTGGTTCCGGCCATGGGAAAATTGTGGGCCGGCAAGAAAAGCGCTTACCGCTATCTCCATGATTCGGCCCGCACTTTTCCCTCCCAGGACCTCCTGGCCCGCATATTCAGCGAGTGCGGCCTAACAGAGACAGGCTACCGGAATCTGGCCGGAGGGGTTGTGGCTGTGGTCTATGGTAGGAAACCGCCGGCCAAGGAAGGGAAGTAATAAAGAATTAAGATGGGGAGAGGATAAAAGGGTGGATGCGAACAGGTTAGATGCCAAAGCGGCTTTTGCTTTCCTCTCTGAAGATGAATGTCTGGGGCCGGTGGTACGACGGTGGGGAATCTGTCCGTTTGAGCCCCACACAGAGTATTTTCGGGAGTTGTGTGAAAGCATCCTGGCCCAGCAGATTTCCGGGAAAGTCGCCCGCTCGTTAGCTGACCGCCTGCTGGCCCGAGTCCACCATAGACTTACTCCGGAAGTTTTAGTGAATGTGAGTCTCGACGAATTGCGGGCTCTGGGGATATCTGCACGGAAAGGAGAGACTCTGCATGCCTTGGCACAAGGCTGTCTTCAGGAACAGATTCCCTTGGAACGGCTTGGAGAACTCCCGGAAGAAGAAATCAGGGTGATTCTGACGAGAGTCAAAGGAATCGGGGACTGGACCGTGATGATGTTCCTGATTTTTTCCCTGAATCGCCCCCGGGTTATTCCGGCCTCAGATTTCGGAATTCGCAAGGCGATTCAGGGTTTGTACCGGCTGCCGGAGCTGCCTGCGCCCGATGCGGTCAAAGGGTATTTCCAGGCTTGGGCGCCGCATGAAACCGCCGCTGCCTGGTACCTCTGGCGGAGTTTGGAAAACGACGGCAGAGCCTAGCCGATATCCGGTTAGATGGGGGTGGGCCTCTATAATACATAAGATGATAAGGTGGAGGAACTTTGCAAGATGGCCACATCGAACACAATTATCTGGCTTAAACTTCGCACTTTGATTTTCGGTCATCCGCTTTCAACCCAGAATGCCGAGCATGCTAAGGTAGGAGTAGGGGGCGGAGTCCCGATTTTTGGCTCGGACATCATTTCTTCAGAGGGTTATATGGGAACAGTGGCTGCCATTTTAGTAATTGCTGCCAATACTCCGTTTGCCGGGCTCCCAATCTTATTAATCCTGATGGCCCGTGACAGCTACGTGCCGCGCTATTTCAAAAACCTGGGGGACCGCTTAGTTTATAATACCGGAATTTGGCTGCTTCTCCTTGTATCCTTGACGCTTATTCTTATTTTTCAGGGAGATACGCACATGATGCTCTCCTTATACGCCATCGGGGTGCTATTGTCCTTTGCTTTGACCGGAATCGGCCTGGCCCTTCATACCTGGAAAACGAAAGAGCAAAGATGGGCTTCCGATTTTGGGATCTTTAGTTTTGGCGGAGTGGTTTCCTTCCTGGTGTTTTTGGTCTTTGCTTGAACAGCAGGGACGTTTTGAAACGATTACCGTTGCAATTCCGGAATATGTCCCGGCTAAGCTGTGGCACAACCTTTTGCACAATCAAACCGGCCAACTGATCAAAGTCTTATTGCTTTTCCGTAAAAGCATTCTGGTGACGAGTGTACCCTACCACCATCAGTCCCGGCAAGAGTCGATCAGGGCTGTACCGCATTCAGTATAAAGAGCCTACCGGGCCGCGTGATGGGGAGAGTACGGAGCTTTAACGCCGGTTTTCTTAAAAGCGGTGTCCATGGCTTTAAGCGCCTGGTCAATGGTTTCATCGGCGTAGGTGACACAGAAACGTACATGATTTTTTCCTTCCTCCCCAAATCCGCTTCCGGGAGCGACCACGACATTCCCTTCGTCTAAGAGAAAACGGGTAAATTCATCTCCGTCCATATCAGCCGGTGCCGGAACCCAGAGATAAACTGTGGCTTTCGGCACTTTAAGTTTCCAGCCCCAGGAATTAAAGAATTCTACCAGGTGCATGAGCCGTTGCTTGTATGCCTGATTCTCCGCCATAAAGAAATGGGGTTTGGTGCTTAAGCGCAGGGCTTCGGCTCCTGCGTACTGAATCGGGTTAAATATGCCGGCGTTGACATGGGTCTCAATCACCTTCAGCCCTCTGACGATTTCAGCATTTCCCACTGCCACGGCCAAGCGCCAGCCAGCCATATGATAGGCTTTGGAAAAGGTGAAAAACTCCAGGGAGCGTTCCCTGCTTCCTGGCACGGACAACACACTGGGAGCGACATCCGGGTCAAATTTGGTCATAGCATAGGCATGGTCATTGACCAGGATGATATCAAAATCCCGGGCAAACTCCAAGGCTTCCTGCCAAAAACCCGGTGAGACCGTGACGGCTGTTGGGTTATTCGGGTAGTTCAGAAACATGAGCTTGGCTTGGCGGGCGACGTCCGTGGGAATTTCCCGGAAATCCGGCAGGTAATCCGGTTCCCTGAGCGGCATCAAATGGGGCTTGCCCCCTGCCAGGATGACACCGGTGCGATAGCTGGGAAAGGCCGGATCGGGAACTAAGGCGATGTCTCCCGGGTCAAGCCAGGCCTGGCAGAAATGCACGATGCCTTCTTTTGAACCCATAAGGGGAAGGATTTCATGCTCCGGGTCCAGGGTTACTCCATGCTGGGTTTGATACCAGGATGCGGTCTGCTCGCGCAGCAGTTTGAGGCCGTCAAAATCCGGATAGTGGTGGTTTAAGGGTTCGACGGCCTGCTCCCGCAGAACTACCACCACATTAGGATGGGCCGGACGGTCAGGGTCTGATTTCGAAAGCACGATTAAGTCTTGTCCCTGTGCGCTTTTTTCGTGAATCAGCTGATCCAGTTGAGCAAATAGGTATGGGGGAAGGTGTTTTAATTTTTCTGAGTGTTTCATAGTATAACCCCTGCTTTTCTAAATGATGATTTAATGATTTGTCGTTAGTTTGTGCATCGATAAGAATGCTATAAGTGGGATTTTAAGGGTAAAATATGTTCTGGTGCGCATGATTTTAAGGGATTCGTTCAAACTAAAGCGTGACTAAACGATTAAGGAGGAATTCAGATGAAAGTACGGGATATCATGACGTCAGAGGTTCAGTGCGCCACTCCTAATTCAACTTTGATGGATGTGGCGAAGATGATGAAACAAGAGGATATTGGTTCTGTACCGGTGTGTGAGCAGGACCGTTTACTGGGGATGGTTACGGACCGGGATATTGTGATCCGGGCCGTGGCCATGGGGCACGATGTAAATTCTATGAAAGCCTCGGAAGTCATGAGCAAAAATGTCACGACGATTGGCGCGGATGCGGATATCCATGAAGCGGCCGATCTCATGTCCAGTAAGCAAATCCGGCGTCTCCCGGTGGTTGAGCAAGGAATACTTATCGGAATCATCGCTTTGGGTGATTTAGCGGTCGAGCAGATCCATGTGGACGAGGCGGGAGAAGCTCTCAGTGACATTTCTCAAGGGGTTCACCACTAAGTTGGAGAAGCACTGTCGGCAAAGCGGGAAATCTTATTGATAACCGACTTTGACAGCAGCTTTTAATAAGGAAGAGCGTTTGGCCTAAAGGCGGCTGAACGCTCTTCTATTTGTCGCTATTCTTGCATTTTTTGAGAAACGGTTTAGGTGATGTGATATAATTCGTAATAACAAGGTTTCAGGTGGAGGGGATCAACATGTCTATAGAAATCGGGCAAATCGGCCGAGCTGAGACAATTGTAACGGTACTTAATACGGCGAAGGCTTTGGGAAGCGGGCTGGTTGAGGTATTCGCCACACCGGCTATGGTAGCACTGATGGAAGAGGCTGCAGTTCATGCACTTAACCTAGGACCGGAAGAATCAAGTGTCGGTACAGCACTTGAGATCAGGCATTTAGCTGCCACTCCCCTAGGCTTAAAGGTGTGGGCGGTTGCCGAGGTGATAGAAATTGATCGCCGCCGTTTAGTCTTTAAGGTCGAAGCTTATGATGAAAAAGAAAAGATCGGGGAAGGCAGGCATGAGCGATTCATAATTGACAGTGCTAAATTCTTGGAAAAGGTGAATGCCAAAAGAGAGGAACAGGGAGCCTAATGCACTCGGATCATTTCTTTGTTGTTCCTGAAACTAGAACCTGGGAACAGGTGATTGATAAGTCGCGCTTTATTGGGATAGCAACCCCGGTTGCCAATAGCCAGGAAATTGAGGATGCGTTTCAAGCCGTTCGGGAACAATACCCGAATGCCCGCCACTATGTTTATGCCTACCGTTTAAAGGAAGGACTGCTTGAGAGAGCCTCAGATGACGGGGAACCGCAAGGTACAGGCGGACGGCCGATTTTAGATGTACTGCAACATAAACAGATCTGGAATGTATTGGTGATTGTCGTGCGCTATTTTGGAGGTATTCTGCTGGGGACAGGGGGGCTAACCCGGGCGTATGGGTCCACGGCGCGCGAGGTCTTGGAACTTGCACCCCTTAAAATGCTGCAGCCGTTTGTGGTATTTCAGCTCAAAATTTCGTATGCCTGGTACGACCAGCTTAGATACCATTTGAGCCAGCGCGGGTGGGAGACCGGCAAGGAAACTTTCCTGGAATTCATTGAACTGGAAGTGTATATCCCTTTGGCAGAAGCTGAAGGGTTCGGAAAGTGGCTGACTGAGCTGACTGCTGGGCAAGTCGCTTGGGAAAGAGACGCTGAAGTCTGGCGCCCCGGGAATTAGGGATAGAAAGAAGTGGATAAGGCCACACTATGAGCCTAAGGTGGTGGTCTTCCTTGTTTACGCTGGCTCATTGGGTTTTTTTAGGTTTTATTGCAGCCATCATTGCCAGTCTGATTGCGCGCAAACAACCGATATTGCCCGGAGTCTTGGGAATTCTGGCGGTGGGGCTGGCGGAGACGCTCAATCTTCCCGGAGCCCTTGAAATCATGTTTCGCGCCCTTTTACTTTCCATGCAGAATCTTTTGACCATCATCTTATTAATCGGGATGGTGGTGGCCCTGACGAAACTGCTGCAGGATAGTGGGGCCGATGTGATCCTGACCCGCCCTTTGCAAAACTTACGGGGACCGGTCATCAGTTATTGGGTTTTGGGAATCTCGATGTGGGTCATGACCTTGCTCCTATGGCCGACACCTGCTGTAACCTTGTTGGGAGCGGTGTTGGTGCCGACCTTGCGTCAATCCGGTCTGAATCCTATGGCATTAGCAATGAGTTTGTCAATTTTCGGAGAGGGGCTTGGTCTTTCAGGTGATTTTGTAATCCAAGGAGCGCCCTCTTTGTTAAGCAAAGCAACTGGGCTGCCCTTAGCCAGAGTACTGGAGGCGCTGTGGCCTCTGGTATTGATCAGCGGCCTGGCTGCAGTGGTGGTCGGAGATTGGCGGCAAAGGCGTTTGTATAAGTTACAAGGCACCCCAAGTGTTTCGCAACAAGGACTCAGGAATAATGGTTCAACACACCAAAAAACGGACCCTAAGGCCCGTATTATCGGATATCTGGTACTCGGCGGATATGCTGTGACGATTGCGATTTTAATTGCCGGAAAAATCAAAGGGGACGGAGCCAGTGCCATTACCGGAGGAGTCACCCTAATCATTTTGATTCTGAGCACACTCATGAAAGACCGGGGGAAAGCGTTTTCCACATTTGTGGAATATGTCAGGCACGGGTTGCGCTTTTCAATTAGCACATTCACCCCGATTATTATAATGGCCGGATTTTTTTTCATGGGCACTGCCACCGGCACTTTTGCCGTTTTTAACCGCCAGGAACCGGGATTTTTCAGTGATTATGCCACCACGCTCGCGCAGGTGTTCCCGTTCAATAAATGGCTGGCCGGGGTGTTTGTGATGCTGACTGCGATGCTCGGTTCAATGGATGGATCGGGTTTTTCCGGGCTGCCGCTCACCGGAGGAATCGCTGTTGCTTTTAGTCATGCGGCCGGTCTGCCTTTAGCTCCTTTGGCAGTCTTAGGCCAAATTACAGCAGTCTGGACGGGTGCAGTCCTGATTCCCTGGGGGTTTGCTGCGGTGACGGCCGCAGTGGCCGGAGTGGAAGCCCAGAAATTAGTTAAGTATAATCTTCCTTCTTACTTTACGGCTTTAGCGGTGGCTTATTTCTGGACCATGATGAGGTTATAACTTATTCTAATATACTTTGGTTGCGTCCCGTATTCTTGGCCCGGTATAGCGCATGGTCCGCGCGGGCAATAAATGAAGTCACGGTATCCTCCGGACGCCATAAAGTGGCACCGATACTTACGGTAATGGAAACATCCTCCTGATTGTCAGGGTTGATAATTCTGGTGAATTCAATGAGGTTGCGAACTTTTTCACTGATTGACTTAATGCTCTCGGTTGTGGCATCCGGTACCAGAAGGACAAATTCTTCCCCACCGTAACGGGCCAAGATATCCTCTTCGCGCAAATGACTCGCTAAGATCTTCACAACGGTCTTGAGCGCGGTATCCCCAAATTGGTGGCCATAGCGGTCGTTGAAGCTCTTGAAATTATCTACATCGAGAATGAGCAAGCCGAGGGAGGCGTGAGGCTGGCGTCTTTGACAAAGAGATATTTGCTCACGCAATCTCTTTTGAAAATACCGGTAGTTGTATATTTCCGTTAAGCCGTCTGTGATCGAATCTCTTTGGACGATGGCATAGAGCAGGGCATTGTGCAGGGCTGAGGCTGCGTAACCGGCCAGTGTTTCCAGAAACTCCATTTGGGCCGGGGTTATTTCCGCTTGGCGAATGGAATGAATGTTGATACACCCTATTTTACGCTGAGCATTTAAAAGCGGCAGGCAGCAAACCAATCCCCACGGGTCTTCATGGTTGGGCCTGGGGTTATAATACGTTTTCTCATTCCCGACAACCTGTCTAATAAATGAGTAATCGTAGTGGGGTGGGAGCTTGGGATAAGGGGTTGAAGAATCAAAAATCCCAATGACTTCAAACGATTTGTCCAGATCCACACATAGACAGACAGTCACCTTTTCCACCGCGACCAAAGCAGAGATGGCACTGATAATATTATTGGCAATAACCCGTGTATCGAGAGAGGAGTTCAAAGCTCTGACAATTTCAAGCAGAACATGGGTGTAGAGATGAACTTCTTCTAACCGGGTTTCAAGAAAGTGAATTTTTTCCTGCAGTTGTTTCACGGTCTGGTCAGATGGTGAATTTCTGTCCGGCATAGCAAGCCTCCGCCCACAGACTATTACTTTCTAAATAGCCAAGAAATCCCACGTTGCCGATGCTATTTATTATTCTCTGCAAACCCTGATATTCCTCTACCCAATTATATTTTTCATGAGTCAATCTTAAAAGCTATTTCATCAAATTCTGAAGGTTTTCACGGTATATACTAGGATATTTGCACTACATAGAAGGAGAAAGCTTGAGAACTGTCGAATAATTCGAGGGAGAGAAAGTAAGGAGGGGAACTCTCATTTTAGTTTATGAAGTTGCTGTAGCTGCAGGCAGCATCCCTTTTATTGTGCTTTTAAATAGATTGGCAACCGGGTTCGGTTTTCGGAAGAAAGATGGGTTGTTTATTGGCTTTGTCCTGACTGCAGAAGTAATGCTCCTCCCTTTGGCCCTGCGTTATAACTTTGTCTTGTGGTGGCTGGGAATTACAGCCTTAACAACTATTTCGCCCGCGTTTTGGCGGAAGGCCGATACTCCGCCGGCATCGGAAGAAATAATTTCGGAGAAATCCATGCCGGCGAATTTGAATGAAGAAAAGCTATCTCAGGCAATGGCTGAAACAGTCCCAACAGTGGAACTTGAGCAGATGACAGAGACGGAGTCAGAGCAGATGACCGAACCGGAGACAGAGCTTGAGATGATTGTTGAATCTGAAATACGCACCGAGTCGTCTCAAACAAACGCTGAAGCTGAGCCAATGGCCGAGCCTGAGCCGGAGATTACTTTAGAAGACCTGATTAATTGCGGATTTGCGGCCAAAAATGCCGGACGCTTTCAATCAGCGGCGGAGTGGTTTACCCGTGCTCTGAGTTTGCATCCGGAACCGGATTTGGCATTTTACTTAATTATGGATGCGTGCAGCCTGTGGCTGACTGTGAATAAAAGAGATCAGGCCCAAGGACTGCTAATGCATTATTGGCCGGAGTATGAACGGCTTCTTGCACATGAGCAACGGACTCAATTAAGTGCCTGGCTAAGTAAGGAGAACCTGCTTGGCTAAGAACTAATATATTTTTACTTTATTTTAATTTTAGAGGAGGAATTTGCCCATGAAGCCGACCCGTGAGATTATTGGTTTAAGAATTATCAGCGTTGCCGATGGTACCCAAGTAGGACAGATCAAGGACTATGTGCTCAATCCCCAGACAGGTACGGTGGATTTCTTTATCACTGACCAAGCTTCAGACTATTTCGGTGCTAAAGTCATTGCTTTTAGTGATGTGGTTGGACTAGGAGAATTTGCCTTAACCATTCCGGATCCGAAAGTAATTCAGGATGTCGCTCACAACCTGAATGTCCAAGAACTGCTCCGTCAAGATGTGCGTGTCATTGGCACCAAGGTTTTGACCAAGAAAGGTCAGTTAATTGGGGAAACGCAAGAATTCTTAATTCATGAAGAGAGTGCTAAAATCGAGCAATGTATCTTTGTTGACAGTGACGGCAGCCAGCATCAGGTTAATTCAGAACAAGTCATTACCTTCGGCAAGGAACTGCTCATTGTAGATGACCTGCTTCCGGCTGCTGCTGCCTTGGCTAATGCAACGGCTCCTGCAGCTGCGTTTGTCCAGGAAGAGAAAGATTCTTCCAATACCGATGATACGGACGGCGGCTTTAACTTATTTGAGCAGCGCCAATTGCAATATTTTGTCGGCAAAAGCGTGGACAAGGATATCACTCTGGACAATGGAGAAGTATTGCCCGTAGGCCAGCCAATGAGCGAAGATACCATCAGGAAAATTACATCACGTTCGACATTGATGGAAATTACCTCTTACTTAAGCAAGAACTGATCCTTTTAGGAAAATGAAAAAAGGTCATTTATTAACAGGCCTGCTGGTACTGCAAGTCTTATTCACAGTTTTCGTCGGCAGTTCCATCGCTTATGGATTGAAACATGATAAAGCCCCTTCCGGGCTCCGGGTGTGGGGGAAAGATTTGTCCGGTTTACCTGAAAGTGAAGCTTGGGCTGAACTTGAGCAGTTGATTCCGACCGATGTCATGTATAACGGAAGCAAGTTTCCTTTAGACACGACGCGCTCGCGCCAAGCTCTAAAAGACTGGCTGCATCAGCAATATGAGCCGGAGTCCGGACTTACTGCCCCTTTGCGCATGCTGGCAAGAAAGCTGAGCAGGGAGCAGCCCGAGCTTATCCTTAGGGAAGAGATCATGCCCCAAATTGAAAACCTGAAGACCAAGATCAACCGCAAACCGCTTCCGGCTTCTATTGCCTATGAAGGGGGCGAGCTGGTTCGACATGGCGGGCAAACAGGGCTGGAGCTTAACCTCGAGCAATCGTGGCAGCGTTTGCTCAACCCTGGCGGACAACAGGTTTCTCTCTCAGTCGCTGAAATTCCGGCCCACCCAAATGATGCTGACGTCGAAGCCATAAAAGATATTCTAGGGGATTATACAAGCTATTTTAATCCTAAGGACAAAGAGCGTACCAATAATGTGCGCTTAGCTGCCGCAGCCTTAGACGGGCTGTTGCTTGCTCCGGGTGAAGTGCTTTCCTTTAATCAGAGGGTGGGAGAAAGGACGGCAGCTTCAGGATATCTACCGGCCTATATATTTTCGGCCAATGAAGTGATTAAAGCAGATGGAGGCGGAGTGTGTCAGGACTCCACAACGCTTTACCAGGCTGCCAGACAAGCCAATCTGGCGATTGAAGAGAGGCATACCCATAGCCTGCCGGTATACTATGTCCCTAGGGGACAAGATGCGACCGTTGCCTACGGGACGTTGGACTTTCGCTTGCGCAATGATACGGCGGGTTATCTACTTATTAGTGCCCGTACCGGGAGCAATTGGGTTAGAATTAGGATGTTTGGAGTTGCTGACGACAAGCATCCGGCGCTTAAACGCCCGGACGGTTACCCAGTTCAGCCCAAGGATTGGGTCAATGATCCCAAGTAGTTTGGAGTTACTAAAGATAGATTTAAATACGGTTGTCTAGAAAGCTTTCTGTTTATTAAATGACAGAAGGCTTTTTTCTTTTCAATTCTAGAATCCAAGCCCCCTCAATAAAAATGAACTAATAAAAGAAGAAAGGAAGATTAAGGTGAAAAAATGTCTGGGTTTATTCTTAGTGCTAAGTGTTTTGATCCTGGTCTCACGGCCAACCCCTTGGCTTAGTGTGAGCGGTCAGAATGCCCGTATCATCGAAAAGACGTTTAACGAGCGCTTAGCTGTTCAGCTTCCCAAGTCGATGAAAATTGCGCAAGACTATTTCGAACCAGGGGGTCAGCTTGCAGCCGGTCTGAACTTTCATGACGAGGAGTTATTGTTCCGGGGTTATATCCAGTTGTGGCGTTTAGATGATTTGGAAAAATTTTTAACTTCCAGTAAAAATGTGAGTACATTTGATTTTAATGCCTATTCCCTCAAATCCATAACATATGCCGGCCTAAACGGTTTGCTAAATGAATGGAACGCAGCCTTCGGAGATTTGTACACTATCTCTGCGAAAGAATATTGGCTGAAAAAGTCTGATAATGACGGGAAGGCAGACAAAGCTGGGAATTCTGAGGTCCTGAGGATATCCTTTTACGTAGATACTCAATCTTTTACCGATGCCCAAGTGCAGCAAATCCATAACATACTCAGCTCTTTACGCTGGGACTAAGGGCGTTATAATCATCCAAATCTAATCCGGCAGTTCTTCTTTTCTGCCCCCTTAAGCTATTCACCATGCTTTAAGTACATCAATACTATAGATTAAGGGGGCGACTGGAATGATTATTAAGATACCGAAATCCGTTCAAAAGAACGGCCAGAATTTGGCATCGGAAGAAACGGGGTATCCCGAAATAGATAAGGTTATCGAGATCACCGGCTATTCGTATGACCCGGATCAAGATATTTTTTATTCGGATATTGATGCCTGGCAGCGTTATGTCGGATACTGCCGCCTCTATGATGAAACGGCGGCACCTTTAGGGATGATTGTCGACAGTGAACCGGTTTACTTTGACTATCAGGGCAAGAAATGGCTCATCGAATTCTGGAAAGGGCAGTATGATTTAGTAACCGGTTGTGAAATCGGAGTTTTTACCGGAGCCTTTGATGTGAACATCCCCGACCTTTTCAAAGGTACTTTTTACAATTCGGTAGAGGATGCAGAACTTCTGCCCATGTCATTTGTATTAAAAAAGAACAGCAAACCCTTATTTTCTCGTGAGGATAAACACTGGTGGCTTACCGGCTTTAGGCTGGGTGAGTTTTCAGAACCTGCTGAGTTAAGCATGGATATCCAGCTGACATTAAGCAATGAGGACATGCGGGATGCCTTCATCTCTGGATTAAAAAAAACCGGGTATGCGGAAACAGAATTTACGGTTAATGATAATAAGGTCAGTTTAACCTTCGATGTTCCCAAAAGTCCGCAGCCTGTTACCCGTACCCCGGAAACGGATTGGATCATTCAAAGAAAGAATGAACTCTTATGCAATAAGTTTCGGGAAATTACCCGGGGCAAGGTAGACATCCGTGATCAGATAAAGGCTATTGAAGAACAAGCCCCGGAAATGCTTGATAAAATCACGAAATTAGGGAAAACCAAGAGGTTATTCGGAATCATGGCCGTTGTCATTACGATGGGAACAATTATTCTGGCTGTCTTTGCGAGTAATAAGAATACCCTTAATGAGTCTTCGCCCCCGGCAGAATTTGAGTCAAAATAATCCGTGATAATTAGAGATCTGCGCCCAATTTTCTTGCCAGCATGGGGTAATCACTATCTTTCAGATCCTCTCTGGTATAGGCGCCGATAGCCAGAACTTTTTCCCCTTCCTGCCAATGAAGATAACGGCATAAGGTTTGAAAATGCACGACTAAGGCATCCATTGCCCACTCGTCATTATCCCCGCAAGCGGCAACTAAATGAAGTCGTTTTGATGTATTACGCAGGCTGGAATTGATAGCAAAAAACCGGTCAATCACACGCTTCAGTTGTGCTGTCATTCCAAAATAATAGAGTGGGGTTACCAGGACCACCGCATCTGCCGTCAAGAGCTGAGAATGTATTTGTTTCATATCATCATCGTACACACATTGTCCATCATAATTGCGGCAATGATAGCAACCGAGACATGGGTGAATATTTAATTTTGCGGTTCCAATACAAATGACTTCATGACCGGCCTCCTGCGCGCCGACGCACACCTGATCGGCCAGCAAGGCGGTGGTTCCCTGTGCATGCGGGCTCCCGGTGAGAATCAAAACCTTCATCTTAAGCCTCCTGTTTTGATTGCGTTAAGCTTTCAACGCTCCCACAGAGGAGCTTTTTATTTTCTCATAAACCGGACATTTCATATGACGTCTTTTTCCCGAAAATGTGTCACAATAACTCCTGCTCAAGTAAGGATTAACGAACCTGTGTCGTTAATCCTTTCCTTTAACCGAATCCTAGAACGCCTGATAAATTAGCTTAGCGGCCACCAAAAAAGACATCGTGACAAAAATGGGTCTAACCAAAGCAGCGCCCCGTTTTATGGCCAGTTTTGAGCCTACATAGGAGCCGAGCATCATGAAGATGGCCATGGGGATGCCGTAAAGGTAAAGGATCTTGCCGTTCCAGGCAAAGAGAATCAATGAGGCCAGGTTGCTCATGAAGTTCAGCACTTTGGCATTGGCTGAGGCAGTGAGAAAGTCAAAGCCTAAAAAAGTCGCAAACGCAAAGATTAGAAAAGACCCGGTTCCGGGACCGAAGAATCCGTCATAAAAACCGATGGTTAGTGCAAACGAACAGGCTACAACCAAATTAAGAGGGGTTAAGCCCCGGAAACGGTTTTCGAGGCCGAATTCCTTATGTATCACGGTATAGATTCCAACAACAAGAATTAATACCGGGACCGCGACGGATAGGAAAGAGGAGCTGACGCGTAAAACGGCAAGGACTCCAAGGCTGGCTCCAACTAAGGTAAAAGGGATCTGCCATTTAAGAATGGGCCACGAAGTCTTGCCGGACCGGGCGAACGTAATGGCGCTGCTCATGGAAGCGGCGGTTGCGGAAAACTTGTTGGTGCCCAAGGCTAAGTGGGGAGGGATGCCTACCACTAAAAGGGCGGGTAGACTGATGAGACCGCCCCCGCCGGCAATGGCATCGACTGCGGCTGCAATAAATCCAAGTGAGCAAATGATGATCAGTGAGAGTAACATTTAATACCTCGGTTTTCTTAGCGTTTGCGGCTGTATATTCTGACTCTTTTTCAGTATACCCTCTATCGACAAATCTGTCATTATTAATCTAAATGCTAATACCTCTAAATCCCACCTTCTAAGACCTTAAGTCTAACTTAATCTTCCATTTCTAAATCCCTAAGCCCCTAAGTCCCTAAGTCCCTAAGTCCAAACATTCCTGAAAACAGGACTGTGAAAGATGGCGAAAATAGTGTAGGATTATCTTACAGAAAGGTTGCAGTCAGGAAGGAGCAAAGCCTCAGTGCGGCAGGTAGGAGTCAACTCCCTTAAGATCGGGGATGTATTAGGCAAGACCATTTATTCGAGCAAAGGCCGGGTGCTGCTCGGCAAAGGAGTAAAGTTAACCCCTCTTTTTATCAGTAAGCTGAAGGATATGGGCATTTCCATTGTGTATATTGAAGATGACCGCTTTGACGATGTGGTTATCGAAGATGTCATCGGGGAAGAAAACCGGCGCGAGGCCATGGAGATCATTGAGAAAAGCACGCAAGCGATTCGCCTGGGCAAAGACCCCAACGGGTTTGAGCTTAAACGAGTGGTTAATAAGATTGTGGAAAAAATCCTGTTCCAGCATGACATTCTCGTAAGCATGATGGATATGCGCAGCCGGGATAACTCCGGATTTGCCCACTCCGTCAACGTCTGTGTCCTGGCTACCGTTTTAGGAAAGGCCATGCTCTTAGACCATGAGAAGCTTGAAACTTTGGCTATCGGAGGCTTAATGCACGATACGGGGATGGTGCATTTTGAACCGGAATTGCTCAATCACCCTGAGAAATGGACCAAAGAAGACCATGAATTGATCAAAACCCATACCACTCTAGGGTTTGAGGATTTGCGCAAAAAGAAAGAGTTCAGCCTGATTGTAGCTCATATCGCCTTTCAGCATCATGAAGCCATGAACGGCAGCGGCTATCCCCGGGGACTGAAAGAAGGGGAGATTCATCCTTTAGCCCAAATCGTCGGTCTGGTGGACCTCTATGACCGCTTAACGGCGGATAATTCCGGCATGCGCAGGGTCATGCCGCACGAAGCCTGTGAAATTCTAATGGCTTCGGCAGAGAAAATATTCCCGCTGGAATTGGTAAGGCTCTTTCTCAAAAACGTGGCTGCATATCCGACCGGGATTACAGTCAGACTAAATACAGGAGAAATCGGGGTTGTGGTCGACCAGAATTTGAGTATGCCTGCCCGGCCGGTTGTCCGGGTGTTTGCGGATGAAGAACTTGGGGCGGATCGGGCCAAAGAATATGATATGGTCAAGGAGCGGACAATCTTTATTACGGAAGTACTAAGTTAAGATTACTAAGGAGTCAGGAACGAAAGTCTCCGGTGACGAAAGTGTCCTGAGGACATTTTTGCCGAGCCGCAAACTCTCAAAGATAACAAAAGCGGTGAGGATGACTTTCGCCGTTCGGCCAAACTCAAGATAAATCTTACGGCCGAACGGATCAGGAGATAAAGGAGTCAGCAGACAAGCAAATGAATCTAAGAACAACAAATATTAAGAAAAAAGATTCTCAGCCTGGACAAAGGAAGGAGACTCAGGGTGAAACTGATCCCCAACATGAACTTCGGGACAGGCGCGAGCTGGGTCAGCATGTGTTTGAGGCCTTGGCGGAGCGTTTTCCGGATGCCCACTGCGAGCTTGTGCATAAAAACCCTTTTGAGCTGCTGATTGCGACCATCCTTTCAGCCCAGTGCACGGATGACCGGGTAAATATGGTTACCCGGTCCCTCTTTGACGAGTTGAAAACTCCGGAGGATTACCTGGCTCTGGGCCGGGAAGGTTTGGAAGAGCGGATTAAATCTTTAGGGCTCTTTCATAATAAGGCTAAGAACATTTTGGCGCTCTGCCGGCGCTTAGTGGATGACTACGAGGGGAAGGTTCCGGCAGACCTGGAGGAGCTGCAAAAACTGCCCGGGGTGGGGCGCAAGACGGCCAATGTCGTGGCCAGCAATGCCTTTGGCATTCCGGCTCTGGCCGTGGATACGCATGTTTTTCGAGTGGCCAGGAGGCTGGGACTGGCTCAAGGAAAAACACCGGACAAAGTGGAAGAAGAACTTAAACAAGTATTTGAACGTAAAAACTGGGGCAAGGCCCACCATCTTCTCATTTTTCAAGGGCGCAGGATTTGCGCTGCCCGCAAACCCCAATGCTCCCTGTGCCCTCTAGCCAAGCGTTGCCCCGGTGTTCAAGACGGAGGTTGAATTCATGCTGCGTATCGGACATAATCCTAATACGAATATGCTGCCAATGTTTCATTTCCTGGAGTGGGACAATCCATTGCTGGAGAGAGTCACCGCTGAGCCATCCGGCCATAACCGGCTGTTGGCCGCCGGTGAGCTGGACTTGGCCCCCATCAGTAGTTTTGCTTACGGGGAGCACTGGCAGGAATATGCGGTCCTGCCCAACCTTTCCGTTTCCAATAAGGGAAGGGTCGGATCCATCCTGCTTTTTTCCAAAGTTTCTCTCGAGGAATTAGAAGGCAAAACGGTGGCCTTAACCGACCTTTCGGCCACCTCTGTCCACCTGGCTAAAATCTTGCTTCAGCGTTTCTACGAAGTTTTCCCCAAATACTTAACTTTGCCTTCGAATTTAGAGGAGATGTTTAAACTAGCGGATGCTGCACTCTTGATTGGGGACCCGGCCATTAAAGCGGAGCAGTCCCGGCCAAACTGCCATATTTATGACTTGGGCGAGGAATGGCGGCGCTTTACCGGACATGCAATGACGTTTGCCGTGTGGGCGTTTCCGCAAGCCTTAATCCGGGACCAGGCCGAAGAGCTGAGAGCAGTTCACCGGCTGCTTTTGGCTGCAAAAATGATAGCCCAGAGCCACTGGGATGCCATTTATGAAGCCTGTGTCGAGATGCTGGGGGCAGACAGAACTTTTTGGCAGGACTATTTTTCCCGCTTTTCGTATGATTTGGATCCGGATTCAGTGGCCGGACTGGAGCACTACTTTGATTTGTGTTATGAGCTGGGGTTTTTCCCGTCCCGCCCCCGGCTTAATTTCTGGAGCTAATGATATGAGATATTGGGTCTATCTGGTCCGCTGCGGCGATTACTCGCTCTATACCGGAGCCACGGTCGACCTTGAGCGCCGCTTGCACCGGCATAATACCGCGCAAGGGGCAAAATATACAGCCGGGCGGCTGCCGGTCAGCTTGGCCCAGGCCTGGGAAGTCGAGACCTGGAGTGATGCGCTGCGCTTGGAGGCTATCCTTAAGAAGTGCTCTAAGAAAACCAAAGAGGATTTGATCCTTAAACCCGAACTGATCCGGAGTCTGGCTGCTAAGCATGACCTGGGCTGCGGGATAAAGTGTATATGATGGAGAAAGGAGGGAGCAGGATGCCGATCGTCCAAATTGAATTGTTTGAAGGGCGGACTTTGGATCAGAAAAGAGCCTTGGTGGAGAAAGTGACCCAGGCGATTGTTGAAACCGTCAACACCCCGGCGGAGAATGTAACCATCATTTTGCGCGACATGTCCAAAGACAATCTGGCTAAAGCCGGAAAGCTCGCCATTGACCGCTAGCAGGACTAAAGAAAGAACCCTCCTGATAAGTTTCTAAGGAGGGTTCTTCTCCATTTTTTAGTTATAGATACCGCCGCCCAAGAATTCGCGCAAAATCGAATTAAACGGAACTTTGGCGGAATCCAGGGGTTCAAAGAAAGAAAGCAGGCGTAAGAGGTATGAGGCGGCTTCATAATTCGGACTATCCGGCGGAACGGACTGCAACAGGGGTTCGGTAAACGGGCGCAGGGCGTTTAATTCATAAAGCAGGCTCGAATTAAACATGACATCGGCTTCTTCCTGGAAGGGGAAGATATTGGTGTTTTCTCCGCGCCTGACGCTCCACCACTGGCCTAATGTTTTATCCGGAGTGATTCCGCGGTATTTGACATCTCTGGTCATACGGCGAATCAGGCGCACCTCTGTGGTCGGAATCCGGTTATACGAGTCCAGGTTAAGCTGAAAGAGGGCGCTGATATAAATCTTAAACAGTTGGTCCCGCTCAAGGGAAGGAAGCAGGCGCGGGTTGAGGCCGTGGATGCCTTCAATGACCAGAATCTCGTTGGCGTCGAGGTGCATCATTTTTCCCTGAGGGCGGCGGTGTCCGGCAACGAAGTCATAGATGGGGGTTTCGACCATGCCCCCTTTAATCAGGGTCTGGATATGAGCATCAAGCAAAGGTAAATCCAAGGCTTCCAGGGCTTCAAAATCGTAATGGCCGGAGGAATCCTTCGGCGTTTCCTCGCGCGGTACGAAGTAATCATCGAGGGAAAGCGCGACCGGGCGCAGGCCGTTCACCCTCAGCTGAGTCGAGAGGCGCTGGGCAAACGTCGTTTTGCCTGAAGAAGAAGGACCGGATATGAGGATGACCCGGACATGGCGGCGTTGTTCCAGAATTCTGTCCGCGATCAGGGAGATTTTCTTTTCGTGCAAGGCTTCAGCCAGGGTGATTAACTCTTCCGAGCGGTTGGCCTTGATAATGGCATTGACATCCCTGACTTGAGAAAGGCGCAGGTTTTCTACCCAGCGCTGGGATTCGGAAAACGTCGCCGATAATTTGGCGGGCGGCACATAGAGGGGGCAGGAATCCGGCCGGTCGTAGTCGGCATACAGGAGGATGAATCCGGGAGGGTAATGGACCAAACGGCAATGTGTGAGCGTTCCGGAACGCTCCAGTGCCGGGAAGAGGGATTTGACTTCAAAACCATCCAAGTCACAGGTGAAATACCCGTCTGAACTCGGTTTACATACAATCGGGCGGTCTGCCTTAATCCATTCTCCCAGTTTTTGCTCAATCATTTTTACTTCCCGCACGGATAGGAGGGAACCTTGCAGTTCACAATACACACCATCCAAAATGGAATGCGCAACCTTCAGGTCTTCGCCCGGGAATAAGTCGCGCACCGCCAGGACTAAACCCAGGATTATACTTTGGCGGTATTGGCGCAGACTGTTGTCAATCACAGAAGCATCACCTTCCATTGTGTTTACTAAGTATTCAACAAGGCGGGAAAGTTTTCCTTCCGGTTCTAAGGCTTTAATGTCCTTTGTCTGAGAGTAAAGTGTATGCACTAATTATAACAAGAGTTGACGAATGGGTTGAATATGTTTATTTTATACTAAGACAGTTGTTTATTCTCGCATGATATAGTAGATATTTTTTATTTTGGAGGAATTACATTGTACGAAAGCACACGGGGAAATCTCGAGCGCCAAACGGCGTCACAGGCCATTGCCTGGGGCATGGTACCGGGAGGAGGATTGTTTGTCCCGGAAGTTTTGCCCGCCCTGAATTGGAAAGAACTGCGCGAATTAAGTTATCAGGAACTGGCCGAACGGATTATGTCCCTGTTTTTGCCGGACATGCCGCCTGAAGTAATCTCCAAGGCTGCAGCCGTTTATGGGGGGGAGGTATTTGAGGGAGCAGACCCGGCCCCGCTGAAAACCGTCGGCCATTTTAGCGTGCTCGAACTGTGGCACGGCCCGACCGCAGCATTTAAAGATATGGCCCTGCAAGTGCTTCCGCATTTGCTGGGGGCGAGTGTGAAGCAAGTCAATCAGGGAGCGCAAGTCTTGATTCTCACGGCAACCTCCGGGGACACGGGCAAAGCGGCGCTCGAAGGGTTCAAAAATGTGCCCGGAACCAGCATCATGGTCTTTTATCCGGACGGAGGAGTCAGTGCGGTTCAGGAAAGGCAGATGACCACAACGGATGGCAGCAATACCTATGTGGTGGCGGTTGACGGGAACTTTGACCAGTGCCAGAGTGCGGTTAAGGAAATATTTGCTTCTGAGGAGTTGCGCTCTAAGCTTGCCCAAAAGAATATGATTTTTTCCTCAGCCAACTCCATCAATTGGGGGCGGCTCCTGCCTCAGATTGTCTATTACGTATGGACTTATTTGCAGGCAGTGGAGCAGGAGAAAATCGAACCCGGTGCTCCCCTGAATGTGGTTGTGCCTACCGGCAATTTCGGCAACATCCTGGCGGGCTATTATGCGAAAAAAATGGGTATTCCCTTGGGACAGCTTATTTGCGCATCCAACAAGAATAAGGTGTTAACTGATTTCTTTGAGACCGGAGTCTATGATACGCAGAGGGCGTTCCATCTTACAATATCCCCATCCATGGATATTCTTATTTCAAGCAACTTCGAAAGATTTTTGTACGAAATGTGTGCAAAAGATCCGGAGAAAATTAAGGCCTGGTATCAAAGCTTGAGTGCAAGCGGAGTTTTCAAAGTAGATGAAGACACCTTGAAGAATAGCCGTCAGGAAATCTGGGCGGGTTGGGCGGATGAAAACGACGTTTTGGCTGTTATTGCCCGTGCCTTTAAGGAACACAGATACGTGTATGATCCCCATACTGCGGTTGCGGTCAAAGTGTATGAAGATTACGTGCGGGCCAGCGGAGATCATACTTATACAGCCATTGTCTCCACGGCCAGCCCTTTCAAATTTGCTTCCAGTGTGCTTGAAGCCATCAGCGGGAGTAAAAGCCCGGATGAATGGGAAGCGCTGGCGCGGTTGGAACAGGAAACCGGCTGGAAAATTCCAACCGGTCTCAAGGGTCTGAATGAAAAACCCGAGCAGCGTGTCCAAAAATGCGAACCCCAGGGGCTAAAAGAGGTCTTGCTGGAAACGTATCATCTTAATGATTTAAGCTAACTTCGCTGCCGGGTATGAACCCAATACCTTAAGCAAAAGCTGCTTATCCCTAAGAATCTGCAGGACTTCTTGCAAGGGTGGGAAAGAGATATGCCCTTCCACGTCGATGAAGAAAATGTACTCTCCCAGTTTTTGCTTGGAGGGCCGGGATTCAATCCGGGTTAAATTGAGCTTGCGTTCGGCAAACTCCTGCAGCACCCGGAAAAGCGCCCCCGGAGAGTTCTCGGTGGTAATGATTAAAGAGGTCTTATCCCGGCCTGTGCTTGGAGGGATATCCTGGCCTACCAAGACAAAACGGGTGGCATTGGCCGAAGCATCCTGAATTCCGCGGGCCTGGCAATGAAGGCTATAAAGGTCGGCGGCCCGGCGGGGAGCGATCGCTGCCCAGTTCGAACCTGCCTGAGCTACTTCACGCGCGGCTTCTGCCGTGCTGGCCAGAGGTACTTGCTTGGCATGCGGCAAGTAAGTGGACAGGAATTCCCGGCATTGCCCGAGTGCCTGTTCATGGGAATAGACGCGGGTGATCTGATTCCAGGCTAAAGGATGGGAAGTAAGCAAACACTGGGAAACCGGATGCACGAATTCCCCCACAATTAACAAGTTGTCTGCCTGTTTCAGCGTGTCCATGGTTGCCCCGACCTGCCCTTCGAGGGAATTTTCCAGCGGGGCAAAAGAGTACGTCGTTTCCACCCGGGCACAAGCCATTAAAACTTCTCGGATCGAATGATAGGGGCGTAGTTCCCAAGTCACGGGTTGTTCTTGGCCTTGTGCCTGGTCCCTGATTACCAGGTAATCTAGCAAAGCTTCTTCCGAAAAACTTCCTTCCGGCCCGAGATAACTGATGCTAGGCATGGAGTATGCTCCTTTCGAATTTAGTTTTAGCGTCCGTAAGCCGCTGAATCCAGGCGGTGGGCTTTGTCCTGGAGCTGGGCTTTGATGGCATGGTCGAAGATGGAAGCGTAGATTTCACGGACTAATTCAGCGGGGCAGTTCAGTTCGGCTGCGACGCGCCCCAGGCGCTTGATGATTTCTTGCTCCCGGTTATGGTCGCGGATACGGTCCGGGCTCTTTTCCCGCGCGATATACTTGACCACGTTCATCCGCTCAGCGATAAGCTCGATAATCCCGCTGTCGATGGAATCGATCTTTTGGCGCAGGGAATCCAAACCGGAGCCGGCACCGTTCATGCTTCTGCCCATGGAGGCAGCGATTGTGACCAACTCAGAGGCTAATTGCTGAAGCTCACTCGGAGTTAAGGACTGAGCCCCGTCACTTTTGGCTTCTTCCGGATGCGGGTGCATTTCGATTAAGAGCCCGTCTGCTCCCGCAGCGACTGCGGCTTTGGACAAAGCGGGCACATATTCCCGGTGGCCGGCGGCATGGCTGGGGTCAACAATAACAGGCAGGTGGGAAATTTTCCGAATCACGGCAATGGCGCTTAAATCGAGGGTATTGCGGGTACTGGTTTCAAAGGTGCGGATTCCGCGTTCACAGAGGATGACGTTCGGGTTGTGCTCAGCCAGAATATATTCTGCAGCCGAGAGCCATTCTTCAATGGTAGCGGACAGCCCTCTTTTTAAGATCACCGGTTTGCCGGATTGTCCCGCCAGTTTGAGCAGTTGGAAATTCTGCATATTGCGGGCACCGATCTGAATCATATCCACTTGGTCATGGACTTCCTCCAAACTGGCCGGGTCGATAACTTCGGTAACGGTCAGCAAGTCACGCTCCTTGGCGGCAGCGGTTAAATACCTGAGCCCTTCGCGGCCTAACCCCTGGAAGGCATAGGGAGAGGTGCGCGGTTTATAAACTCCGCCCCGGAGGACCGTGCCTCCGGCCGTTTTTACAGCTGCAGCTGCTTCTTGCATCTGGAATTCAGACTCTACGGCGCAGGGGCCGGCCATAAGGATCATTTCCCGTCCCCCAACGGTCATATCTTTTACGCTGACCTCAGTTCTTTCGGGTTTGTACCCGGCTAACGGTAAGTTTTGCATTTGAAATTCCTCCTTTTCGTTTTCCACTTCGTTTTCAACCGAAATTTACGTCTTGACTCTACTCAAACAAAAAAGCCCACGGATTCATCCCACCTATGGGACGAAAGCCGTGGACTTCCGCGGTACCACCCAATTTGGCCTTAATAAGGCCCGCTCGAACAAAGGTGCGGGATTCTCAGGTCTTAACTCATAACCTGGTTCGTTCGGTTAAACTGTCTTCTAAAAAACATTTACCGAACGGTGGTTTCAGAGGCCGGACTTGGGATGGAGTGTATCAAAATAAAAAACTTCTCATCCCTGCAGGGACGAGAAGTTACTCGCGTTACCACCCAACTTGGCCTAAATGCCCACTCAACCAGGTACGGGACCGAGAGATCCGATACCCTCTTCCTGCTAACGGGGAAGAACCGTCCAAGCCTACTTTTGAGTTCAGCCGGAAGCTCCGGAGGGAACTTCAGTGGTTACCTCGATAGAAGAGCTTTCAGTCGATGACTCTTCCTCCCTGAAAAGCTGCAAGCCACTTACTTTTCTCCATCATTGCCTTTGGTCATTTAATTATAATGTATTATATGACATGAATTACGGTGTGTCAACCGCTTAAACTCGGGTCTTTGACACTTGCGCTTATATAAAAATCTCTACAAGCCTTGAAAATAGGGCTTTTTTTATTGGAAAAATGTCAAATTTTCTCCAATCCATAGTGCGTAATTTTGCGTAATGTGTTATAATGTAAGGGATTGGAGGGGATTGTTGCTATGCGGCTTAGTATATCCAAGTCTAAAAATGCTACTTCGCTTTATGCCATACAATCTGTTTACGAGAACGGTAAGCGTTCCACAAAAGTTGTTGAAAAGTTAGGTACACTTGCCGAATTACAGCAAAAACTAAATGGGCGCGACCCTATTGAATGGGCTAAATCATACATAGAAGACCTTAACGAAAAAGAGAAAGAGCAATCGCGAGAAGTCATCGTTAAATACTCGCCATCTAAAGTAATCTCCAAAGATCAACAACACTTCTTCAACGGCGGTTATCTTTTTCTCCAGCAGATCTATCACGAACTCAACCTTCATAAAGTTTCTGCTGAGATATCGAAAAAATATAAGTTCTCTTTTAATCTGAATGCTATATTGTCACGGCTCCTTTACGGACGGATCCTTTTTCCTTCTTCCAAACTCGCTACCTATAAGCATTCCTCAAAGTTCATTGAACAAAATGACTTTGAATTGCAGCATGTATACAGAGCACTTGAAGTCATTTCCAAAGAAATGGACTTCATTCAGTCTTCTCTTTATAGCAACAGCCTCAAAATTTCAAAGAGAAACACGGGTATTCTCTATTATGACTGTACCAATTATTTCTTTGAAATCGAACAAGAAGACGGCCTTAAACAGTATGGCGCTTCAAAAGAACACCGACCGAACCCCATCATCCAAATGGGTCTGTTCATGGATGGAGACGGCATTCCTCTTGCTTTTAGTCTCAACAGCGGCAACACGAATGAACAGATTACGCTTAAACCCTTAGAGCAAAAAATACTTTCCGATTTCAAACTTTCCAAATTTGTTGTCTGTACAGATGCCGGACTGGCTTCTGAAAAGAATAGAAGATTCAACAACGAAGGCGAACGCGCATTTATCACGACCCAATCAATTAAAAAACTAAAAAAGCATTTAAAAGAATGGTCCCTTGATTCAAAAGGCTGGCACCTTGCAGATCATGATAAAACTTATGATATCACTCAGCTTGACGAGGAAACTTATAAAGATAAATGCTTCTTTAAAGAACGCTGGATTAAAGAAAACGGCCTAGAACAAAAACTTATTGTCACTTACTCCATCAAGTACAAAAACTATCAACGTCAAATTCGTAATTCACAAATCGAACGGGCTCAGAAATTACTCGATTCGAATCCGACTAAAATTTCAAA
>NZ_JAFLRH010000034.1 GCF_017310645.1 Paradesulfitobacterium ferrireducens
GCATTAAAACAGATAACAAAATCTTTGGAAAATACGTTGTAGTGACAAAAATATTATTGATGTATGCCTCAAAGCCTTGCTACGACTGGTACTGGAAATTTTTTACGCCAAACTTGGGTTAATATATTACGCATTTTCTTCTTGATATCAAAGGGGGAGGGAAATTTTGGATTGGGTAATCAGGATGAGGTTCGGAAGAATTTTGGACAAAGAGCTTCAGAATACAGATTAAGTTCTACTCACGGCAATCGAACAGATCTGAAAAGGATGATCGGTCTTATTAATCCTTTTTCAGATGCGACTGCCTTAGATGTTGCCACAGGTGGGGGGCATACCGCTATCGCATTGGCCAAACACGTCAAACAGGTGGTCACGATTGATATTACTCCGGAAATGTTGGCAGAGGCGGAAAAGGCAGCAAGTCTGGAAGGTATCAAGAATATTACGTTTAGAGCGGAAGATGTACACAACTTAAATATTCCGGATTCCCAGTTTGACATTGTTGCATCCAGATTTGCAGCGCATCATTTTTCCGATATCAAACAAGCCCTTCGGGAAATGGGCAGGGTCTTGAAGCCTGGCGGGAAATTATATATTCTTGATTGTTCGGTTTGCGATGGGGAGGAGCCGGAAAGAGAAATGAACCGGATTGAGTTATTAAGAGACAGTTCACACCGGTGTTCCTACTCCTCGCGTTTATGGCATCAGTTATTAAATGAATTACCCTTAACCGTTAATCATACTTCTCTGTTAAAGGAACGGTATGAGCTGCCACAGTGGTTCGACAGGATGGGGACGAACCAAAATAATCGGGAAGAAATCTTTCGCATACTTAATGGATTATCTCAAGATTCTAAAATCCTTTATCCTTTCGGGGAAGATTACATAACAACTTACCGGTTTGAGCTTTTAGCAACTAAAATTTAAGTCATGGTTTATCGCATCAAATAAGACTGAACGCAGGGAATCAACAAAGCGTGACCGATAAGCTAAATCTCCATTTCGTCAGGGGAGATTTCGTCAGCCGGATTGTCAAAATATTTCTCCAGGAGCCGTAAATGGTTGAGATAATGTTGCAGGGTTTGAGGAGATAAACCGCGAAGTTTCATTTCGAACCTCATTTTTGGCTGAAAGAATGGGGTAACAATTGTAGACTACTTGAAACGTTTGCGAAATTGTTTTCTGGAGGTAGCGATTTGGAAAGTAATAATCGCAATCATTCAAAAGCCTTTATTATAAGAGTTTCAACTGCTGCGTTAGTTCTAGGATTAATATTGGGTGGATTTGCTGGTTTTTGCATAGGCTTTGTCGTATTATTTTTGCTCTTTGCTGATGGAACATCTTTTTATTTTCTTTTAAAAAGATATTTTCATGAACCTGAAACAGTAGTGTTGTTAGTGACAACAGTTTCTTTTGCATTAACGGTTGGAATCATAGCATTGATTAATTCTCTGCAAAGATTAAAATTTGATAGAAAACGTGTTTAACAAATGGTAATTTGATTTTTTTAATTGGTATTTAACTAAAACAGGAGTGTATTAGTTATGGTTAATGAAAAAATTAAAAAACCATCGCCGTCAATCGATGAATGGCTCAAAGAAGCAAAAACTGACCCGGCGGCTTTACAGGAAGGGATGTTTTTAGTTCATAACGGGGTTGTGCGCCAAACTCCCAAAACCAAGGTACGCCAAGGAATTGATGACGGTTCGATGGTAAAGGGAATGGAATTTGCTTATGATGCATCAAAGGTTGATGCGGCTGGCGACGATATAATGTATGTGCTGATAGGCGGGGACATCAGACCACATGTGGTTGATGCTCTGCAATTCCTGGTTGGAAAGATTAAAAGCGAATGTGTTACCGAAATTGAACAAAAATAGATATTTACTTTTAGGTTGCCGATTGTGACATCGGTTAAGTGAACTTGGGTGGTGATTTATAAGAATGACGGGAACTAATAGTTATCGAATTCTTTAGGGAATAATGCTTGTTTTCGGTGGATTGAACTGGCAACCTTTTGAGGAAAAGAATTATTCTTCTAGCAATATTTTTGGCTGTATTTAGTTCATCATGCGGCAATAAGGCATTGCTTACAAACTTCCTAATTCATCAAAGAAAACTAAACGCAAAGCATTAATAAAGCGCGAACGATAAGTTTCATCCCCAAATAAGTGCTTTCTCAATGCATAGGTGATTTCAAGCTGAACTCCCTTTTTCTTTATTCCCCGGTTGCAGATATTATTTGGATGTTTTCCGCTGTATTTAGCTTCACTTTTTCTGATTGCGAATCCGGCCTCAGTTAAAGCTGATTCAATTTTTTTGCAAAGCTCTAAATCTAATCCCCCGACCATAACGAACTCATCAACGGAATTGAGCAAGCCGTGGACAGTCAAAACCAGGTCCGCCTGGTTGAGTGCTTTTAGAGCCAGAGGTTCATCAAAATGATGACTTGTAATATGAAGGTCTTTAACATGATGATTTCTAATGCCCTCGAAAAGATATAATGAAAAATCCTCTCCGGCAATCCACTCGGAAATTTCAGACGTAAAGGGTTCAATCACCCCTCCATGCGGGGCCATGATTAAAACAGGGTATTTACCGGGAAAATAAGCTATTCTGTAATCACGACCCTCTTCTTCGGAGGCTTCCAACTCGCTAAAGTTAAGATAACGGTCTGTCATATGCATGCTCCTTAGATATCGGCTGACTGCATTCTTATTGATTTTAACATGGATTTAATTCGTAAGAGAAGGGAACTATAAAGTTTTAGAACCAGAGCAAAGGATTAAGATCATGAAAAAAGCGACAGCGGCAACCATAAAAGAAGTAACAGCAGCAATCATCCTAAAGGATAACCGTCTTCTGATAGCCCAACGGGCACCTGGGGACAAATTAGCAGGCAAATGGGAGTTCCCGGGCGGTAAAATCGAACCCGGGGAGACCCCGCAAGAGTGCTTGAAACGGGAGCTGAGAGAAGAATTAGATGTCGACGTCGAAGTGATGGATTTTTTTGGTCAAAGCATCTATGACTATACCAGCGGAACCATCAAATTGATGGCTTATCGGTGTCAATGGGTTTCCGGTGATATAACTTTGAAAGCGCACAGTGATATGGCATGGGTTAATCGCAATGAGTTGGATTTATACGAGTTTGCCCCGGCGGATATTCCATTGGTAGGGAAGTTGAAGAGTTTTCCGGCGTTTTTATAGTCATCAGTCGGTAAGCCTGGCGTAACGCCAAACAGCCGTTGAAATAGGCGAACTTGTTCCCATCACATGTATCAGGGTTATTTTGAGAGAGATTCTCGCAAAAATAAAATACGCTCTGTTTATTTTATGAAAAGGTATATTGAAGAACGAAGGGAAAGTAACTGCAGCCATTGCAAATTTTTGCCCTCAGCCAGGAAGAGGCGGAGTTCCAATGCACCCAGGCTTTCTCCTGCTGCGAGTTGGTCGATGAGGCCCACCGACTGGCGTTGATTCGGTGCATATTTTTCTGCTGCCTTTCATTAAGCCTGCTATGGTTCAGCCTCATTTTGCCGATCAGAGTACGGAGCCCTATGAGGATGCCGCCAAGGCGGTTGTTCAAAAATATGGAGATTACTAAGAAATGGCAACTACCCATTATCATCGTTTTTCAATGGCAGGACCATCACTTGCACGAATTTACCGTCTATAGCGGGAATAATCCTTTGGCGAGACTTTATTGCAGCCCGGAAGGCGATGACAATGGAGATGAAGTTCTCTTGATTCCTGAGACGGAAAAGCGTTTGACCGATTATATTCCGCAATCCTCCCGCATTATTTATGCCTATGATTTCGGCACTGGGAACACGAGATCATTGCGGAAAAAATGATTGATGCTTACGTTAAGAACTATCCCGAATGCCTTGAAGGGCTGGGCAATACGCCGCCGGAAGATGTCGGCGGGGAAGACGGGTATGATGAATTTCTGCAAGCAATATCCGACCCCTACCATCCGGAATACCAGGATATGCTCAGCTGGGGCAGGATGCAGCGCTATGAAAATTTCAACCTTGAATTCGTGAACAGACGGCTGAAAACAGTGCTGCGAGGGGTATGGGAGCGCTAAAGAGCCACGGGAAAAGGAGCTGGAGATGGGTGACATAGATGTGCAAAATGTTATTATCGATTAAGCCGGAGCATGTCGAAAACATATTCAATGGCAGTAAACAATTTGAGTACCGGAAAATTAAGTGTAAGCCTGACGTAGATAAGATTGTCATTTATTCAACCTCGCCGGTCATGCGTGTAGTTGGCGAAGTGGAAGTACTTGGAGTAATCGAAGATATCCCTGATAAGGTTTGGGATATAACGGCTGAATATTCAGGAATCACGAAAAGGTTTTATGATCAATATTTTGGGCATAAGCAAAAAGCTATCGCATACAGGTTAGGTAAGGTAAATAAATACCGGGAACCCTTAAAACTTTCGGATTTGGGGATCAGCTTTGCACCGCAGTCGTTTGTATATATTTGATAATTTGTTTGTTATAACCGCCTAATTTAGTATAGGAGCTAACCCTTGAAATTCCTACACATCGCCGACCTGCACATTGGTAAGCGCGTAAACGAATTCAGTATGCAGGAAGACCAAAGTTAAGCAATTAACGTGTAACCAAAAACTCTTTTAGCCCCTGCACCCGGCCCAGGCCTGTCCCGGATTCGAATGCGCCTTCGAATCCGGGACAGGCATTTTTATATAAGGTTTAGCACACTCGTGAGCCTGGCCACATATTCTGTGAATAAAGTAACAGAAAGGACAGGTAGTATGAATGAATTGATCACAGATCGCACGCCGCCCGTCATCGCGGCTGAAATAAACACGATTAAAGATCAGACCGGGAAAATTCTACTTGCCGGCGCTATTGAGATCTGCCGGCGCCTGAGGGAGGCCAAGGAGCTGTTTCCGTATGGGGAATGGGGCAAGTGGCTGGAGGAGTCGGTCAGCTATTCCCAGAAAACGGCCGAAAAACGGATGCGTATCTTCGATGCCTACGGGACTGGGCAGCCCGCCTCACTCGACGCCGGTGCGCAGGCGCAGGCGCTGCGGAATTTGAATTATACCCAGGCTTTTATCCTTTTAGGAGTTCCGGAGGAAGAGCGGGCTCAGTTCCTTGCGGAGATTAATGTTGAAAGCATGTCGACCCGTGAGTTGCAAAAGGCGGTTAAGGATCGGAACCAGGCCGTTAAGGAACGGGACCAGGCCCTTCAGGAACAAGCGGATCTCCAGAAGGCCCTGGATGACCAAGTGCCAAATAACCCTGCTGACCACTGAGCGCGACAACCTGGACTTGAGCATGTATGAAAAACTTGGAGTCACTGGAAGGAAAAGCGAGGAGTTGTGGCGAAAATAATAAGTTGTGGCCAAAATAATATAGGTAAAGTGTCTTATTCACAGATATTTTGTGAATAAATAAAGATGATGAATTTGGCTGGCAAGCCTTGGCTAAGCGGGAAAAGTTTTAATAGAAAGGTTGATCATCGTGATATCAAAACAAATGCAAAAGCAGGTCGAAGGAAGTTCCCTGATTCGGGCCATGTTTGAGGAAGGTAAAAAATTAGCGGCTATTTACGGAGCGGAAAATGTATATGACTTTAGCCTGGGAAATCCAAGTGTGGAACCTCCGGAAGAAGTAAAAGACGCCATCATCGAGATTCTCAATACGGAAGGTGCCATGGGTATTCACGGGTATATGAACAATTCGGGGTATGAAGATGTAAGAAAGACGATTGCAGACTCGATCAACGAAAAATTCGGGACTTCTTTTACCGACAAGAACATTATCATGACCGTGGGCGCAGCCGGCGGCTTAAACGTTCTTTTTAAAACTCTGCTTAACCCGGGGGATGAGGTAATGACCTTCGCTCCCTTTTTCGGAGAATACAGAGGGTATGTCTCCAACTATCTGGGCGAATTGGTGGTCGTTTCTCCTAACACCGTTGATTTCCAGCCTAATTTGGATGAATTTAAAACCAAGATTACCCCAAAAACCAAAGCGGTGATTATCAATTCCCCCAACAATCCAACAGGTGTCATTTATTCGGAAGAAACTATCATTAAACTCTCCGAAATTCTGAGGGAAAAGCAAAAGGAATTCGGGACCGACATCTATCTGATTTCGGATGAGCCGTACCGGGAGCTTGTTTATGACAATGCGGAGGTGCCTTATCTGACCAAGTATTATGCTAATACCATTGTCGGCTATTCCTTCAGCAAATCCCTATCCCTGCCCGGAGAAAGAATAGGCTACTTAGTGGTTCCGGATGAGGCGGCTGATTTTGAAAATCTGATTCTCGCAGCCAATATCGCGACTCGAATTCTGGGTTATGTCAATGCCCCTTCGTTATTTCAACGGGTTGTGGCTAAGTGCTTAACTGCTAAGGTGGATATCGAGACCTATAACCGGAACCGGGAACTCCTGTATAATGGGCTCACATCTTACGGTTATCAGTGTGTCAAGCCCGAAGGAGCCTTCTACATGTTTGTAAAGGCGCCGATCGCGGATGATGTGAAATTCTGCGACCAAGCGAAAGAGAAAAACATTTTGATTGTACCGGGTTCCGCTTTTGGCTGCCCCGGTTATGTCCGGATCGCCTATTGTGTGGCCCATAAGACCATTCAAGGCGCCTTGCCGGGCTTTAAGGCCTTGATTGAAGCAAGCAAATAAACTTTGGACTTGTATAATAACCAGGTTGCACGGAAAAATAACCACGGTACATTTAACGTACTGTGGTTATAGCTTTTTCGGGGGTTAATGAGCTTAAATCAGGCGGGTGTGGTTTTCATGAAGCAAAAACGTGCTCCGGTGTTGGCCGGAATTATGCTGGCTCCGGGGTGGAGGTGCTGAATTTCTACTGACCTCCAACTTATTGATTGAGCGTTAAGTCAATTAAAGAGCAAATTTAATATACAGTCTATCCGTTCGAAATCAAATTTTCTATCTTTTTTATCAACTGGATTCTTTTTTGCAATATTATTATCCACCAAAAGCCGAATGAACTGCTTTGAGGTGCTCGCGGATGCTTAAGTGCTGGGGACAGACATCCTCGCACTGCCCGCATTCCGTACAAGCCGAGGCGCGGCTGTTTTCCTGCAAGAATTGTTTATAGGCAAAGCGTGAAGCCCCAAAATCGTCGTAAATATGCGCGTCGTTATAGAGGGTAAAGTTGCGGGGAATTTCAACTCCTGAAGGACAGGGCTGGCAATAACCGCAAGCAGTGCAGTCGATTTTGGTTAAAGATTGGTACATGGATTTAACCTGCTCGATCAAGGACAGCTCAGCTTCCGTCAACGAGTTTGGCCTGGCTGTTCCGGCAGTGCGCAGGTTCTCTTCCACCTGGTCCATTGTGCTCATGCCGCTTAAGACCACGGATACTTCCGGGTGATTCCAGACCCAGCGCAAAGCCCATTCTGCCGGAGAATGTTTAACGGGTGACTTGTCCCAGAGCTTCTGGACGGCCGCCGGAGGATTTTTTGCCAGCTTGCCCCCTTTAATCGGTTCCATGATTACCACAGCCAAGCCTTTAGCGGCCGCATATTTTAATCCGGCCGTTCCGGCCTGAATCTGGGTATCCATGTAATTATACTGTATCTGGCAAAATGTCCAGGGATAAGCGTCCACAATCTCGGTGAAAACCGGGTACTCATCATGGAAGGAGAAACCGGGATAACGGATCCTGCCGTCGGCCAAGGCTTGCTCAAGGAATCGTTCAAAACCAAGCTTCCTGATATTATCCCAGGTGCGGCGGTTCAGACCGTGCATCAGATAAAAATCAATATAACCGGTATCTAGCTTCTGCAGCTGCTCGTTCAGGAGGCGGTCGAAGTCTTCATAAGTTTGCACTTTTCCGACGGGCATCTTGGTAGCAAGCTTTACCTTTTCCCGGTACCCGTCCTTAAGGGCCTTGCCGACTAAGATTTCACTCTGGCCGTTGTGATAGAAATAGGCCGTATCAATATAATTGACGCCTTGATCAATCGCATAACGAATCATATGTATTGCTTCGGCTTCGTTGATCTGACCCGGATCCTTGTTAAGAACGGGCAGGCGCATACAGCCAAAGCCGAGAGCGGATACCTGGAAATCGAGCGGGCCGAATTTACGGTAGAACATCTTTGCTTCTCCTTTCATCCGCGAATACGAAATGCATAGACGGGTATGAAACCCATAGGCTTACGAAACACTTGAGAATATTTTACTCCGTCTAAATCTTCTAATCAATTGTTCTTAGAGTTTATTTATTTCCTTGATTCTGAGATTGTTAACGTTGAGGTTAACCGCCCCCGGAGCGCAGTGAAGGGGGAATCAGGTATTATACTTCAGTATCTTGATTATTGGAATGGCTCAGCATTTGCCGGCGGCTATGTATCAAGGCCTTGTTCAGGCCGGAGTGCCTGCGGCGGCTGCGCAGGAGGTTTCCAATCTGCCGCCGACGGGAGCTTTATTTGCCGCTTTCTTAGGGTATAACCATATGGCACACCTCTTGCCTGCCCCGGTGCTGCAGCAGCTGCCCCAAGCCAGCCAGCAATTCATTTTAGGTAAAGTATTCTTTTCGGAACTAATCGCTCCGGCCGTGATGTCCAGTTTGCATAGCGCTTTTTATATTTCCGCGGCCTTATCCCTGATCGCGGCAGTGGCATCCTTTATGCGCGGCAAGAAGGCCGCGCCGGTCCATTGACGCGAAGGACTAAATTTGGTACTATATTTATACCGGTGGTGAGCGCGATGAATAGTAAAGAAGATATCAGACCTATTTCTTATGTTAAAGCCAACGCGGCTGAGATTTTAGAGCAAGTGAACGAAACCCGCAGGCCGGTTTATGTGACTCAGAACGGTGAGGCTAAGGCGGTGCTGCTTGATACTGAATCCTACGAAAAAATGAAGAAGGCCATAGGGTTATTAAAATTGCTGGCCCAAGGCGAACGCGATCTAGTGGAGGGAAAAGTTGTATCACAAGATGATTTATTCTCAGAACTGGATCAGCGTTTTGACGTGATCACACCATGACTTTAGCAGATTATGAGGTCTTCTGGACCCGGACAGCCCGGCAGGATTTAGAGAAAATCCTTGAGCATATCGCAGCCGATAGTCAAATTCGAGCTCGAAGAGTGTATCTCGACATTAAGGAAAAAGCAGCTGGCTTAAGACTATTCCCATTACAAGGAAGAATCGTTCCGGAATTAAGATATTATGGCATTGCACTCTACCGGGAATTAATCTGCGCGCCTTGGCGGATCATGTATAAAACTGAGGAAAATAGGGTCTGGGTGCTTGCGGTTATCGATGGCAGAAGAAATTCCGAAGATATCTTGCTTGATCGGTTTATATAATCGCGCTGTTGGCTCGGGAATTTGGTTATTAAAGAGCACACCGTCCGTTAAGGGCCCGGTGTGCTCTCTGTTTCTAAGAAATCTGAATGCGTTTGCCGCGGGCTGCGTTTTCGCTTTTGGGCAGGGTTACGTTTAGGACGCCGTTTTCATATTTTGCACTGATCTGGTCTTGGTTGACGTTTTCAAAGACAAAGGTTCTGGAAGTTGAGTAAAAGCGGCGTTCACGGTGCAGGTAATTGTCTTTGTCTGCTTTCAGCTCTTCGTTATGCTCGACCATGATGCTCAGGCGGCCGTCCTCGAACTCTAATTTAAGCTCATCCTTGTTGAGACCCGGGAGATCAGCTTCTAAGATATAGGCTTGCTCCGTATCCTTAATGTCCACTTTCATCGTTCCCACTTGCGGAAAAACCGAAGGCAGGAAAGAATCAGAAAAGAAATCCTCAAACAGACGTTCAATACCGAAAACAGGTTGTTGAATTGAATTTCTGCGATAGGGCGTTAAACCAAACATATCTCGCACCTCCGATAATATTTATTTTGGGTCAGAGGGTTACTGACCTTTTCTGACCTTAATATACCCTAGGTGGGTTTAAGATGCAAAGCTGGTTTTTGACCTTTTCTGACCTTCCTGATTTCTCAGTCCTGAATTCTGGCAAAAAGATCGCAAAATTGCCCTAAATCTTTAGTTTGGGGCTTCTTACTTATGGCGGGGTATTTTACTTAATAGTAGGAAGGTTTTGGCCAAAAAACAGAGAATAACTAAATACGATGTTACTTCTTTATGATGAATTTGAGATTGGATGATAATAAGATTATTGAGCTTAGAGAGCACCAGCAATCTGCTTTGTCAAGCCTGCAGAATATGCGTGACAATGGCGAAAGTATAGCTCTGCTTTATCATGCCACCGGAACCGGCAAAACGGTTACAGCTGTCAGTGATGCCAAAATACTGGGCCGCAGAACTTATAAGAAGATTCTGGGTTACTTTAAACCGGAATTTACCTTGGGCCTTACAGCCACTCCGGACCGGGCGGATGTTGGCTCTTCTTCTCGTCCGACTGACCGAAGTGAACAACGCGCCAAACGTGGCAAAACTTACGTTCGGAGCTGGAAGATTTGCACTTGATAGAATACGAATCGATTGACGGAAAAGTATGGCAGAGAACAGAATTAACCGAAGCGCAAAAGAGAATTCTTTTCTTGCTTGAAATCCCGGAACCCGCGAAAATATGGGATATTTCCATTTTGAAGGGGTCAAAAACGTAGATACACGACATGTTATCCACAATTGCATCTAGCCCTTGGCCCACCAGGTTTTGAGGCGATTTTTTTGCCTACAGACTGTCGAACCCGAGTACTATGAAATTGCTCAACTTTATGGTGTTAAGCGTGACAAGCGCTATTTCGTCTTATGAAAGGATGTTCCGTTTATTAATAATAACGAAGCGCGAGCGACAATACCTTTTTCTGAAGAACTATATAGAACACGCTTTATCGAGCGGCCCAATAAATTTCTTCTCCGGTGTTCACCGGATGATCCGACAAAACCTGAGCTGAAGGACCAGGTCGTCGAAGCGCACTTGCCTGACCCGGGCCGGTTGAAGGAGTTGTTGATCCCTGGATGCTATGTCTGGCTGCGCCGGGCAATAGGACACACACGCAAGACGCAGTGGTCTGCAGTATTGTGTCAGGTTCCTGACAGAAATGAGTTGGTATCTCTTGACACAACCATGGCGAACCGTTTGGTGGCCGAAGCACTGACGGAAGGAGCTTTGACAGAACTGGCCGGCTGGGCTTTACATAAGGCTGAATTTAGTCATGGGAATTCCCGCTGGGATTTCCTGCTGACTAATGCTAGGGGGCAAAAACTCTTTCTGGAAGTTAAGAGTGTTACTCTGGTTGTTGACAGGGTGGGGCTCTTTCCGGATGCGGTTACAGCCCGGGGGGCAAAGCATGTACGCGAATTAGCCGCCATAGCCGGCGGGAAAGAGACACAAGCGGCGGTTCTATTTCTTGCTCAACGCGGGGATGTTGACCTTATTCGGCCGGCCACAGCAATCGATCCGCTATTTGCCGCGGAGTTGGTGCGTGCTGCGCAAACAGGAGTTCAGATCATGGGACGCAAGTGTCTGGTCAGTACGGCGGAAATTGCCTTGGGGGAGCAAGTCCCCATTTGGTTGCCCCCGGGACCATGATTTATCACGGCGTCAATGTTCGCTATCAATCCACTCCAGAATTCTCCAGTGCGCCGAACTGGCATCCTGATAACCTAAAGCAAAGAGCTCATTAAGTTTTTGCACATTCTTTTCCAGGCGGTCCACTTGTATCGGTTTACTGGGGCGGAGGACGATGGCTTTGCCTTCTTGCTCAAGGTTCTCGATCAAGTCCAGTGTATTGTTATATATTTGATGCCGGTTAACCATGGCTTGAACCAAACCGTCGTATTTTCTATATACTTTTTGGGCCAGCCATTTCTGTTTGAAGGCAGTTTTCCGGTAATCCCTCGGCCTTGTCAAAACGATGAGATGCTTCTCGTTTCCGTCAGCCATCGATCTTTTTATGGGAATAGGGTCTGTGATGCCCCCGTCCAGAAGATCGAGTCCATTGATGTTAACAATAGGAGAGACAAACGGCAAACTGCTTGAAGCCATGAGAACTTTGAGTATGAGATCTGGCCCGCATTCTTCTTTATTAAAGTAAACCGGTTCACCTGTTTGACAGTTTGTCGTCCCGATGACATACCTTTGCGGAGATTGATAAAAGGTGTTGTAATCAAAGGGAACGAGTTTGTTTGGGATTTCATTGAAGATGAAATCCATACCGAAGAGGCTGCGGGATTGTAAGAGATTGCGATAACTTAGATAGCGTGGATCCCGGATAAATCCTATGTTTACTTTCTTGTTGCGTCCATGTTGACGGGAAATATAAGAGGCTGCATGGCAGGCCCCTGCAGAGACACCAATGACATAAGGAAGATGAAACTCTTGTTCCAGAAAAAAATCAAGAACCCCGGCGGTGTATACTCCTCTCATTCCTCCGCCTTCAAGGACTAATCCTATCTTCTCCATTTAATCGATGAACCTTCTTTCTAAGCCTTGTGAGTCCAGCCTATGTGTTTTGCTTATACAAAATGTCCTTGTTCTTTTGATAATACTCCTAAAAGTTGACCTTTATCAAGTTGCATGGATTCACACGATGCTTGGGATTAATTCATTATCACATGGAAGGGAAAAGCGAGGAGCTTGGCGAAAAGAAAGATACATCTGAAATTGAGGTGCGGGAGGTAAAGAATATGATAGTAAGTCATGAACGGGACGTCTTAGGAACACGCATGGACAATGACCAAATCAAAAATGCCGTTAAGAAAGTGCTCATTTCCCCTGCGCATGGGTGGGAAGGCTATGTGATGCGTGAGTTTGAGCTAGGTGAGGGAGGTTATACTCCTCGCCACACTCACCCTTGGCCGCACATAAACTACATTCTGGAAGGCGAAGGGTCTTTGCATTTAGACGGCCAGGATTTTCTCTTGGAAGCAGGGTCGTTTGCTTTCGTACCCGGCAATAAGTTGCATCAGTTCACCAATACAGGCAAGGGTAGATTTGCTTTCATCTGTATTGTGCCTGAAGAAGGAGATAAATAGGATTTATCGTTTTTGACCTTCGAACCGCTCTCAATTAAGGTTGGGAGCGGTTCTTTGAATACTAAGGAAGGGTTTGAGTGGGAAATAGAGAATAACTAAGTTTAGGATGCCTGTTGGGGGGGAAGTTTTTGGTTAAAATCCGTGAGGTAGAATCACTAAGGGATCTGAAGAGATTCGTAAAATTTCCTTTTGACTTATTCGCCGGTGATCCCAGGTGGGTTCCTCCCCTAATCCTGGATGAACTGAATACCCTGCGCCGGGACAAAAACCCGGCTTTCACTTATTGTGAAGCCAAGTATTGGCTGGCTTACAAAGACGGTAAGCTGGCCGGACGGGTGGCGGGCATCATCAATCACAGCTATCTTGAAAAATGGCAGCGTCCCTTGGCTCGCTTTGGCTGGCTTGATTTCATCGATGACTTTGAGGTGTGCGAGACTCTCTTAGCTGCTGTAGAAACGTGGGCCAAACAAAACGGCCTCAGGGGTGTGCACGGGCCGCTGGGATTCTGTGACCTGGATAAAGAAGGAATGCTCGTTGACGGTTTTGACGAACGCGGTACGATTATTACCATTTATAATTATCCGTATTACCCGCAATACCTTGAGCGCTGCGGCTACCGCAAAGACGCGGACTGGGTGGAGATTGAATTTCAAGTGCCGCCGGCCGTTCCGCCTAAAGTGGCCAAAATCGCCGCCCTTGCAGCTGAAGCCGGCCGGCTGCGAGTCGTCAATGCCCGCAAGGCCAAGGATTTGCTTCCCTACGGCAGGGGTATTTTTGACCTGCTGAATGAGACTTACCGGGATTTGTACGGAGTCGTCACCTTGACGGAGGCCCAGATTGACAGCTATGTGAAGCAGTACATAGGGTTTGTTAATCCCCGCTATGTGCGGGTCTTGGTAGATGACCAGGACAAAGTTGCGGCTTTTGGGATTGCCATGCCTTCCTTGACTACTGCCTTTCAGAAAGCCAAAGGCCGGTTGCTGCCTTTTGGCTGGCTGCACATTTTACGGGCGATTAAGCAGAATGACCGTCTGGATCTGTATTTGGTGGCGGTGCGCCCAGGCCTGCGGGCACAGGGGGTAATTGCCTGGATTCTGCGGGATATCCATGAGGCTGCCGCTGCGGATGGGATTAAGATTGCAGAAGCGACGCCGATGCTTCAGTCGAACCTTAAGGTAACGAGTTTGTGGAAGCATTACGGGATGCGGGTTCACCGGCGGCGCCGGTGCTTTTATAAAGAAGTTGCGCCGTAGACCGAATCTAGTTCGAAAAAGGATTCAAAAAACAGGAATATCTTGGTTTGTGCCGAAAAGCTATAGCAATTTATATACACTTGATGCAAACTCCTTGAAATCATCCAAATGTTTCAAATTGGAATAAACAATCTTGTTATCGATTTCAAGATAATCGTGGACCAGAATATTTCGGAAACCGGCAACCATTTTCATCTTGTCAGCTAACCTGCCGGAAAGGATTCCTTCCTCAGCCAAAACTGAAAAACTTTCTGCATATCCCTGGGGAGTACGATAACCTCTGTCAGCAATAATATGGTTGGCTATATCAATGCAGGCTTGAGCCGCGACCTGGAGGTTGCGTTCCGCTCTGTCCCTGAGCGCCTCACTTTGGCAATATTCTTCCCAAGATTGTAAGGCTATTTCCTTAAGCTTGCGCAGCGCTTGCTCTAGTTTTACCAGCCTTTGTTCGATTTTCTCTCTATCAACCACCAAAACCACCCTCCTCTATGCGTCTGGCCAGACCCTCGGAAAATATCTTCTGTGCCGGTTGATAATCGAAATACCGGTCAAGTGTTTTCACCTTGAAATTTACAATCTGACTGTCTGCATTATTTCCGGCAAATAATAATTTGCCGTCTCTTAGCACTCGGTAGCCAAGGCTAGGAGGTGCCTCATTCAGCACGATCAGTTCAACGTTGTCTCTACCTAGCATACTCGATAGTTCCGCCAATAAGCGCAGCCGTTCTGGCAGGAACAATTCTTGAGCAACAGATTTGTCAAACAAGACGGCCAGGTCAATATCGCTTAAGAGCGTTGGCCGATTGGCGGCATACGAACCAAAAAGGTATAAAGCAACTATGTCTTGTCTATGCTTAATCCGTTCTATGAAACTTTGAAGTCGTTGATTTAATTCTGCCTTTGTAAAGATATCGTGATGAGCCACAAAAACACCCCCGCGAAACTCTAATTTTATTATACCTCGTTTTAGTTATTTTTCCCAGTTAATTCCTTGGCTGCTGCAATAAATAACATTAACCCCAAAGATTATGCAGATCTCTAGCACATTGACTTTTAAAAGCTCAAGAAGAAGAAACAGGCTGAATTGGACTGGGCTTAATAAATCGAAGGGCTGAGCAGCAAGAAAGAGGGGCCTGGCATGGGAAGAACATTGATTATCGCCGAAAAACCGGCTCAAGCCCGGGAATATGCCCGGAGCCTGGGAGTAAAGGATAAAAGGGACGGTTATCAGCGCTTACCGGTGCTGCCCGGCTTGCGGGAATTCCGCAGGACGGTGAAACCTGAGACCCGCAAACAGTACCAGGTCATTCAAAAATGGCTGAAGTCAAAAGAAATTGAGCAGGTGATTTGCGGTACAGATGCCGATCGGGAAGGACAATTGCTCTTTCAAGAGGTTTACGGATCGGAAGAAGATGAGGCAGGTTCCGCAAAAGACAGGAAGCCGGGAACTGAGAGGGAGCCGGAGTCGGCTAAAGACAGGGAGCTGACAAAAGATACGGAACAGGCTGATGGAGAGGACATAACTCTCCCGCCCTTGCAATTTGGAGAGAATGTACGGACGAACCGGGTCTTTGTCGAAGAAAAGGTGACCAAACCCCCGAAACATTCATGCTGAGTGTGGCCGAGGCCATTAAACGGATCATTGAGGAACTGCGTTCATTCGAACGGGCTTACGGAAAATCACCTTTAGCCCTTGCACCTTCCATGTCAGCCCGAAGGACTGGAAATATCCCAAAGGTAAGGAAGAGCCGCAAAAAGAGCGAAGGCCCGAAAGAATCCTCGAAGTCGAACCTCGTGTCCCGAACCTCGAACCTCGAGCTGGGTGTCTGTCCCAGCTGCGGGGGGATGGTGGTGGAAGGGAAGAAAGGGTATGGGTGTGCTAATTGAGCGGCAAAACATTCTCAGCTTATCTGACCTGGGAAGACCGAGAAAACGGGGCTTTGAAATTTGAGTTTACTTAATGAATTAACAATTGGTTGTCAGGACAAAGCAAGGTAAGAAAGGAAGGAGTTTAATCCATGATGGACAAGGCTCTCCGGGTGTTGCAGAAATATTTCGGGTACTCCCAGCTGCGGGAGGGCCAGGAAAAAGTAATCACGAGCTTGCTTCAAGGCTCGGACACGTTAGCCATCATGCCGACCGGAGCAGGGAAATCCTTGTCTTACCAGATCCCAGCCTTATTGTTCGAAGGGGTTACCCTTGTGATTTCTCCCCTGATATCACTGATGAAAGATCAAGTGGATGCGCTCAAAGAATTTGGAGTGTCTTCGACATTTATTAATAGTTCCCTAACTCTGCGGGAAACCCGCAGCCGGATCGAGCAGGCGGGCCGGGGGGAATACAAGCTGGTGTACGTCGCGCCGGAACGTCTTGAAACAGAGAGCTTCGGTGAGTTATTAGAATCCTTGCACATCTCCTTTGTGGCGATTGATGAAGCCCATTGCGTATCGCAATGGGGCCATGATTTCCGCCCGAGCTATCTGCGCTTGGGGCCGTTTATCCAGGGACTTCCCCGGCGGCCTTTGGTCGGGGCTTTTACAGCTACGGCGACTGAGGGAGTCAAACAGGATATCATCCGCCATCTGCGGCTGCATAACCCCAAGATCTTTGTCACCGGTTTTGACCGGCCGAATCTGACGTTTTCCAGCTTGCGCGGGGAGAACAAAAAGGTGTTTCTCTTAGAATACGTGCAGGCGCATCCGGAACAATGCGGGATTGTTTACGCAGCTACGCGCAAAGAGGTGGACGCGCTGCAGGCATTTTTGACCGGCAAAGGAATAAAAGCGGGCAGGTACCATGCCGGAATGAATGACATGGAACGGCAAGAGAGTCAAGAGGATTTTCTGTATGACCGAACTCCGGTGATTGTGGCTACCAATGCCTTTGGCATGGGAATTGACAAATCCAATGTGCGCTATGTCATCCATTTTAATATGCCGAAGACGATGGAAGCGTATTACCAGGAGGCCGGCCGGGCAGGGAGGGACGGCGAACCGGCGGAGTGCATCCTGTTGTTTTCTCCGCAGGATGTTGTCTTGCAACGGCACATGATTGAGCAGACAACCTTGCACCCGGAACGCAAGGTTAATGAACTGAAAAAGCTCCAGGAGATGGTGGACTATTGCCATACAACCCGGTGCTTGCGCAAAACGATCCTGGAGTATTTCGGGGAAAATGATGTTCCTGAAGAATGCGGCAACTGCGGTAACTGCAAGGATGACCGCGAAACAGTGGATATCACGGTGGAGGCGCAGAAGATTTTTTCCTGCATCTACCGCATGCGCGAACGCTTTGGCATGAATTTGGTGGCTGAAGTTTTGAAAGGTTCACGCGCCAAAAAGGTGCTTGACCTGAAATTTGATCAGCTCTCGACCTATGGCATCATGCGGCAGGCGGCAGTTCAGGATATCAAGGACTGCATGAACTACTTGATTACGGAAAACTACTTGCGCCTAACAGCCGGGGAATATCCCCTGATCAAGCTTGAGCCTAAAGTGGTGCCGGTGCTTAAGGGAGAAGCCAAGGTTTTCCGTAAGGTTGCCCGCAAAATAGAAAAGAAAAACATTGACCCGCAGAGCTTGTTTGAACGCCTGCGGGCCTTGCGCCGGACTATTGCGGCGCGGGAAAAGCTGCCTCCGTACATGATCTTTGCGGATAATACCCTGCGGGAGATGGCGGAAACCTGCCCGGGCGAGCGTACGGCCCTTCTCCGCATTAACGGCGTCGGGGAGAGAAAGCTTGAGAAGTACGGGCGGGAGTTTCTGGCCGAAATACAGGCGTATGTACAGGGACATTAAATTAGAATACAATATTCATGATGAAAACTATCTTGTAGTTTCTCAAAATTAGTGCTAAACTAACGTCAAGTATTTGAGGCCAAAGATGTCCTCAGGGATAACCTGAGGGCATTTTATTTTTATACCGCCGGAAAGTATAAATCTCTGGTGGCATAAGTGCAACTAGGTCTCCGCCTGCGCCTAAGGGCTCGGCGAAGACGAGTTTTCTATAAGGGGCAAAGGTGCCTATGAGAGCTTGTTCGGCTCTTGTAGGCACCTTCTGCTGTTGGCAATGGCGCCTGCGAAAGTGCAGCTAGTCTGCTCTGATCGTAGGCGCCTCTTTGTTTTTGAAAGGAGTGGTGCCTAAAAAAATGATTAAACATCAGCCGCAAATATCCATAATGAAAGGGGATGTCGAAAATGAAAAAAGGGTTAGTGCGTAAAATAATTTCTGGGGGGGCATTGACCTGTCTGCTTCTCTCAATTCCCACAGTGGCCTTAGCAGCTGATCCAACAGCTGAAAGTAATGCCATCGCGATTGACACAGTGTGGACTCTTATCACCGGATTCCTCGTCTTCTTTATGCAAGCGGGCTTTGCCATGGTGGAGACAGGGTTTACCCGGGCTAAAAATGCCGGCAACATTATTATGAAAAACTTGATGGATTTTGCAGTGGGGTCATTAATCTACTGGCTGGTAGGCTTTGCCATTATGTTTGGCGCGGATAAAGCGGGGCTGTTCGGAACCACAGGCTTTGGAACTACAGGAAGTTTCGAGCATTTGGGATTGTCAATCCCCCTGTGGGCGTTCCTTATGTTCCAAACCGTTTTTGCCGCCACATCAGCTACCATTGTCTCGGGGGCCATGGCAGAAAGAACCAAGTTTATTTCTTATATTATTTATAGTGTTGTAATTAGCGCTCTTATCTATCCTGTAGTCGGCCATTGGGTTTGGGGCGGAGGCTGGCTTGCGCAGCGTGGCTTTATCGACTTTGCAGGGTCGACTGTGGTCCACTCGGTTGGGGGTTGGGCAGCTCTTATTGGGGCACTACTCGTTGGGCCGCGCATCGGTAAATATGGCAAAGACGGTAAATCCCATGCCATTCCCGGACATAGCCTTACCCTGGGCGCTCTTGGCGTATTCATTCTTTGGTTTGGCTGGTTCGGTTTTAATCCCGGAAGCACCTTATCCGGAACCAACCCTGATATCGGCAGGATTGCGGTCACGACAAACTTGGCTGCAGCCGCCGGAGCGACCATGACCATGATTTTTACCTGGATTAAATACAAAAAGCCTGATGTATCCTTAACTTTGAACGGCGCTTTAGCGGGGCTCGTGGCTATCACTGCCGGTACAGCCGCGGTTAGTCCGGGCGGTGCGGCTATCATCGGCTTGGGGGCAGGAATCTTGATCGTGCTTGCGGTTGAATTCTTTGACAAAGTTGTCAAAATCGACGATCCCGTCGGAGCAATATCCGTACATGGTGTTTGTGGGGCCTATGGAACAGCTATGGTTGGACTCTTCGCCATGGATGGCGGCCTCTTCTACGGAGGTGGAACTCAGTTGCTGATTACTCAGCTGATAGGTGTTGGAGCTGTTTTCGCTTGGACAGTCTTGACCTCGTTGGTCCTGTTTGGAATCGTGAAAGCAACTATTGGGCTGCGTGTCAGCAAAGATGAGGAAGAGCTTGGTTTGGATATCGGCGAGCATGGCATTGATGCCTATCCCGGATTTGCCATGAAACCCGGTCAGTCAGTTGTACAGTATGGAGGCAAATAATGATTGGAGGAATTGTTTATGAAGAAAATTGAAGCGGTCATTCGACCGGGCAAGCTTGACAGTGTCAAAGATGCCCTTGACAAATTCGGAGTGAATGGTCTCACCGTAAGCCAAGTTATCGGCTGCGGGAATCAGAGGGGACATACCCAGGTGTACAGGGGTGTAGAGTATTCCGTATACTTGCTGCCTAAAGTAAAAATTGAAGTGGTCATCCCGGACAAGGCCGTGGAAGAGGTCATCAAGATTATCTCTGAAACGGCGCGAACCGGCGAAATCGGAGACGGAAAAATATTCATTTCACAGGTAGAAGACGCAGTGAAGATCAGAACAGGGGAAACGGGAGAAAATGCTCTGTAAAGAAAGAATTTTTCACGGATAATGAGGAGATAACCTGAGAACCTGGGTAACCGGGTTCTCTTTGTTTTTGCGGAGAACGTAGGCAAATAACACGCTCGCTGGGAGAATTCGAGACAAAAATCAAGGAGATTGGGCATTCGTGCAGAATTAATATACTTATGCTGTAAGCACAGCTAGTGTGGGATAATGTAGCAACAAAGATCCTTAGGATGCTAGAATATAGGCAGCCTGCGGCTACGGCGACCGAGGAGGTCAAACAGGATATCATCCGGCTTCTGCGGTTAAAGAATCCTAAGATCTTTGTTACTGGTTTTGACCGGCCGAATCTGACGTTTTCTACCTTGCGCGGGGAAAACAAAGGTGTTTCTCCCGGAATCTGATGAAAGATGCCTGCCTGGAGTCTGGAGCCGGATCGGGAAATGCGCTTGGTTTGTGCCGGAGGATGCCGGACGTCCCACGACTGGGACGAGATGACATTAATTGACCTGAAGGAGCATTTTACCATGAAAATTCAAGAAGTGCGTACTCTGGTAGCGGGATATTCCGATGAAACCCTCCGTCAATTAGTGAGTGAAATTTACAAGCGCCTTCCCAAGAAGGTTATTGAAGAAAAACAGATTGACAGTCTGCTCCAGAACCCCCAAGACATGGCGGCAAAAAACCGCTTGGTCAGGCAGAAGGAACTGCCGGATTTAGATGAGGTGTGCTGGGAAACGGAAAAATTCATCCGCGATGCCCGGGAACAGTATTATTCTGTTCCCAATCAAGTCATACATAAGAGTCAACGCCCGAAATGGCGTTTCGTGGCAAAACGCTTGTACAAGAGTCTGATAGACCTCAGCCAAGACACCGAAAATGTGCTGGAAACGAGCCGCCTTTTAACGGAACTCTATAAAGTGCTGTGCGAAGCCTACAGGGTATACCTTTTTAATACGACCAATCCATTTGCTTCCGTTGGGATAGAAAAATCGGAGTTTTACAGTAATGTTGTGTCTGTGATAGCCCAAACAGCTCTGCCTGAGCAATGGATTAAAGAGGCTTTAATGCTCACCCTTGAACCAACCGTAACGTTGGATCACTCTATAGGGGTTGCTCTGATAGAAAAGTTAAAGACCGCTCCCTTAAAAGAAATGGCGATTGCGATATCTGAACAACTACGAAAGCAAAATACCGTGCCAACCCTTTATCGCTCGAACCGAAGATACTACTTGGAACAACGTAATAACACTCTGACCGAGCTGATCTTCATGCTGCACATGGCCCTCAGCGAAAAAGAAGCGGCAATTGGAGATTTCAAGAGTCATTATAAAGACTCAGCGGCTGAAACTATTCTTTATGTGCTGTTGAGGCAATTATTTAACTACAGGGAAAAAGAGCTGTGGTTAAGGGAATATGAGTTGGGCTTACAGCAAATGCTGCAGCCGCATCACAACCTCGTCGCGATCTATACTCATTTGAAGGAAACAGGGGATTTCCCGCAGTATTTCTGATTAAGCTGCAATCCCTGCTAATTCCCCGCCGGGTCACTTTCCCCAGGCTTTGCGGGGCTGCCTCTTTTAGTGCCTGAGCAGTGGACCGGGAAGGGCGTGTAAAGATATGAAACTAGTTGCGATCGGGGATTCGATTACGGAAGGATATCCTTATAGCAATAGAGAATCCTGGGTGGAATATCTGGCCCAGGAGCTGAAACTCGATATATTGAATCAGGGAATCTGCGGAGACCTTACCCACGGCATGCGGGCACGTTTTCCGCAGGATGTGCTGGCCCACATCCCGACTCATGTGATCATTCTCGGAGGGGCTAATGATGCATATGCCGGCTATTCTTTAGCTGAGGTGAGCGCAAATATCGAGACGATGGTCAACATGAGCCGCGAGCATGGTGTTCAGCCCATTCTAGGGTTGCCGACTCCTTCTCTCTTGGCATCAGAAGAGAAACTCCTGATGCAATACCGTACTTGGCTTAAGGACTACGCAGCCGGTGAAGGTATTGTGTGGGTTGATTTTTACACCCCGTTTGTGGCGGTGATTAACCAAGGGCAAGCGAATAGGATTTTCGTAGATGAGGTACATCCGAGCCTAGAAGGGTATCGATTGATGGGAGAAACAGCAGTGCGCTTACTTAATCAGCTTATTCTTTACCATTACCAGCGGCAAACGGATCGTGACCAAAGTTAAAGCAACCAGCCACGCCAAATGAATGAGCATTCCCCAGTATACCTTACCCAGGATAAGCGGGCGGATGACTTCGACGGCGTGATAGAGCGGGGTCATGGCGGGAAGAAATTGAATCGCGGGCGGGAGGTTGTCAATCGGGAAGAAGATGCCTGCGAACAGAAACATGGGAGAGATAAAAAGGGTAAAGAAATAGCCGAAAGAGTCATAATTGGGGGCAATCGCGGTCCAGACCAGGGAGATGATCGAGAAGACGGCTGACATAAAGAAGAGAGGGATAATAGCCAGGAGAGCCAATGGGGATTTGGCAATGCCAAATAAAACCACCACGGTGAAAAAGACGAAGCCGTAGAGCAGACCTTTAAAAGTACCGTACAGGATTTCGCCCATAAGGACGTCGTCCATGCTTACGGGTGTCGCCACCATGCCGTGAAACACTTTCTGATGGCCCATGCGGGTAAAACTCCCATAAGTCATTTCGTAAGTGGTGGCAAACATAGCCGAGGATGCGATCAGGCCGGGAGCGAGAAAATCCAGATAAGACAAGCCTTGAATCTGGGTCACATACACCCCGAGCCCAAAGCCCATCGCCCAGAGATAAAGCAAGGGTTCCACGAAGTTGAACATGATCGTGGCCACCCAGGTTTTGCTGAATACCTTGAGATTACGCAAAAAGACACTGAAGACCAGGGGCCAGGATAGATCCGGTTTTTGACTGATGCCGTGCAGCAGGGACAGCCTGCTTGGCTGGGTGTTCTGCATGCTTTGCTACTCCTTTTCTCCAATTGCCGGTGCATTTTTCTCAGCTCATCTCTTTTCTTCCGTATGCTCATTCCTTTTCTTCTGTACTGATTTATTCCAGTTCTCTTCCTTTGCCATCCGGTGCATCCAGGTACTCGCCGGTCAGCTTCAGGAATACATCCTCAAGCGTGGCGGGGCGAAGATTCTGGTAAGCCAAAGGAATTTTGGCGACGGCAGCCTGTTTTCTCAGCTTCGCGGACAAAAATTCCCCCTGTTGGGTAAAGATGATGAGATCAGTTCCCAACACCTGGTGGGATTTAACTAAAGGGCCTCCCCAATTAAGAAACCTATTAACTAATTCGGCAGGTATTTTTTGTTTTTGGGTAAATCCAATTTCCACGGCATCGCGCCCGACATGCTTTTGCACCAGTTCAGCCGGGGTCCCCTGCTCCAGGATTTCCCCGTGGTGCATAATAATCAGCCGGTCACACAGCTGGCTGGCTTCCTCCAGATAGTGGGTCGTAAGGAGCATCGTTGTGCCCTCCTCTTTAAGCTGGCGCAGGCGCTGCCAGACAAGGCGGCGGGCATGAGGGTCCAAGCCGGTGGTGGGTTCGTCTAAAATCAGAATGCCGGGATCATTGATCAACGCCCGGCCTATGGTCAAGCGGCGCTTAAGCCCTCCGGAAAGGTTTTCCACCACGTCATTGGCCTTGTCTTCCAGCCCCATGAAGGAGAGAATCTCATCCGCCCGGGTACGCGCCGTTTTGCGGTCCAAACGGAAATAGCCGGCATAGACCAGCAGGTTTTCCCTCACGGTCAGTTCAGGGTCCAGGTTGTCCTCTTGCGACACAATCCCCAACAAAGACTTGGCATCACGGGCGTTGGTCATGATATCCATGCCCAAAACCTCAAGCTTGCCCGAGGTAACCGGAGAAAATCCATAGATCATTTTGACAGTTGAGGTCTTGCCGGCACCATTCGGGCCCAGTAATCCGAAACATTCCCCGTACTTCACGGAAAAGTCTATTTCGTTGACGGCAGTAAAATGGCCGAAACGTTTTGTTAATTTCTTGGCTTCAATGGCAAATTCCATAAGACGATGCCGCTCCTCCAAAGCCGGTGGTTAAATAGCCGACAAATTGAGTATAACCTAAATCTGGAAATGGGACAAGCAGATTATTCACTGGTTCAGGAAGATTGCTAAAGTAGTTTTTTCATTTGGACACTAACTTGGTAATTTAGTTCTTTCTCCGTCTTTCATATTCCTGCAAAAGGCGTCATCCTGGCTTCCGACCTTCAGAAGAGCGAATCCTTGCATACAGAAGAATACCTGCTTGGCGGAGTGCGTGAATCAGACGTAATCCCGGATAGACCGGCCCTGGTTTTTTTGGTAAACTAAGCAGAGAAAACATACCGGAAGGTGGAATCTTATCCATGAACCCTCTAGCCCAACAGCTTAATCAGGAACTTCAGGCCGCCAATCCTTACATTTATGACATGCTGTCTGATTTAGGAAAAAGCCTTTACTTTCCCAAGGGTATCCTGACCCAGTCTGCGGAAGCGAGACAAAAGGCCCACCGCTTCAATGCCACCATCGGGATTGCCACGGAAGAGGACGAACCATTATATTTGCCGGTGATTCAAGAAACCCTGACGGCGTATAAGCCCCAGGACATCTATACTTACGCCCCTCCGGCAGGCAAGGCGGAACTGAGGAAGGCCTGGCGTGCCAAAATGCTCCAGGAAAACCCCTCCCTTCAAGGGAAGAATTTCAGCAATCCGATTGTGACTAATGCCCTAACCCATGGCTTAAGCATTGTGGCGGATATGTTTATCGAGGAAAATGACGCCTTGATTTTGCCGGACAAAATCTGGGGCAACTATAACCTGATCTTCGGTGTGCGCCGGGGAGCGAAAACCGTTACCTATCCTTTTTTTACAGATCAAGGGAAATTTAATGCCAAAGGAATGAAAGAAGCCTTGCTTTCCCAAAAGGAGCAGGGCAAGGCGCTCTTGCTTTTAAACTTCCCGAACAATCCCACTGGCTACACCCCTACGGAAGCGGAAGCCGCCGAAATTGTACTGGCCGTAAAAGAGGCGGCAGACCAGGGCGTAAATGTGGTTGCTGTGACGGATGATGCCTACTTCGGCTTATTCTATGAAGACTCAATCACGGAATCGTTGTTCGGCAGGCTGGCCGGTATTCACCCGCGAGTCTTGGCGGTTAAAGTGGATGGGGCCACCAAGGAAGAGTATGTATGGGGTTTCCGGGTTGGGTTTATCACCTTCGCCGCAGGTACCGCGGTGCTTAATGCTTTAGAAAACAAAGCGCTGGGCCTTATTCGCGGCGTCATCTCCAGCGTCACCCACCCCTCTCAGACCTTTATTTTGCACGCCTTGCAAGCTCCTGAGTTTGCGGCGCAAAAGCGCGCGAAGTATGAAGTCCTCAAACGACGCGCCGTAAAAGTTAAAGAGGTGCTTGACAGCGGTAAGTATAATGACGTGTGGGAGTACTATCCTTTTAATTCCGGCTATTTTATGTGCTTAAAGCTCAAGCGCGTGCATGCGGAAAAGCTGCGCCTGCATTTGCTCGAACACTATGGGGTCGGGGTCATTTCCTTGGGCGAAAAGGATGTGCGCATTGCTTTTTCCTGTGTTGAGGAAAGGGATCTCGCAGAACTATTTGAGCTTATCCATAGAGGGGTTAAGGATTTAGAAGCTAAAGGAGTATAATTTCCATGTCCCCATTAGAGATCAGCAACAATGAAATCATGGCTATTGCCACCAATAAAGCGGTCTATAGCCATGGGTTGGCGTATTATATGGCTCAGAGGGTAAAGGATTTTGTGTTCGACCCGGAGACAGGTGTTGCCAGCGCGACGGTTAAGGGGTCGGAGCTTTATCGTGTCCTCGTGGGTTTGAACAAAAACAGCACAATCAGACAGTATCAATGTACCTGCCCGGCTTACAATCTCTACCCCGGGGCATGCAAACATATCGTGGCAGTGCTTAAAACCCTTCAACTGCGAATGAACCCGGCGAAAATCAAACGTGAAGCCAAGGAGCGCGCAACCAGTGAATTGTTGTCATTTTTTGCTGCTCAACGCCAGGACCTGCCTAAGGAAGAGATCAATTTAAGTGTGGAACTGGATATTGTACGTATGTCCGGTAAAGCTGCGGGACGCTTGCAGCTGAAAGTGGGGCAGCAACGCCTGTATGTAGTGAAGAGCATTGGGGAGTTTCTGAGACGTATCAGAGACGGAAGATCTTTGGAATTCGGCAAGCAATTCCACTATGACCCGTCCAGACATACCTTCAGAGAAGAAGACCGTCCTTTGATTGCCATGTTGCTGGAAATCCTTGAACAATATGAAGCGCTGGAGGAAATGAGCAGTTTCTATTACCAGGAAAGGATTTTTAACCAGAGGGATTTATGGTTAAAAGGGTCTAATCTGAAAAGGCTGCTGGATGCTCTGGGAGACAAAGAGTACTCCCAGGGAAACAATACCGGCTCCCCAGGCTCCAATTCCAGCCGGACTGCTACAATCAGCCGGGAGGGGCTGCCCCTGGAGTTTTCACTGCGCACAGAAGCTCAGGATCTGGCCTTGGTCTTGGAAACGGATGAATGGCCGCTCCAACTGACGCCGGACGGTAGTTATTACCTATATAAGGACCGGATCTACCAGGCCTCTCCGGCCCAAAAAGAGAGTTTGCCTTCACTCCTTAAGGCTTACGAGCAGGGATTCAGCAACGACATTCTCCTGCCGGCGGCACGCAAGGAGTTTTTCGTGTCTGAGGCTTTGCCCCGCATTGAAAAAGTGGGTAAGGTCAAAATTGAACCCGAGCTTGCCCGGAAATTTAGGCGCCAGGATCTGGTTTCTAAAATTTACTTTGACCGTTCAGACACGGACGGAATCAGAGCGCGGGTGGAATTTCACTACGGAGAAACGGTCATCAATCCGTTCGCGGGCACCATGGCCTCCGCCATGGCCTCCGCCTCGGCTGCCGGCACCTCTACCCAAGCAACAGGTGAGATAATTCTGATTCGGGCGGTAGAGCAGGAACGCAAGATTTTAAGCATCCTGGAGCAGGCGGAGTTCAGTGTCCATCAGGGCCGGATTCACCTGGAAGACGATGAGCAAATATATGACTTTATTATGTCCTATTTGACACCGCTCCAGGAATTAGCCGAACTTTACTATTCGGATGAGTTTAAGCTGACCGTCCGCTCGTCGACCTCTTTTTCCGGGCGGGTGCGTTTGGATGAGAATTTGGACCTTCTGGAAGTATCGTTTGAGTACAGCGATATTGATCAGGGGGAACTGGGAGATATTTTTAGATCCCTGAGACTGAAGAAAAAATATTACCGCCTCCGCGACGGTTCATTTCTGAACCTGGAGCAGCCTGAATTGGAGCAATTCGCCAAACTCGCGGATACCTTGAACCTCAAGGCGGATGATCTAAATCAGAAGGTGTTCAAGCTCCCGAAATACCGGGCGCTGTATATCGATAATTTCCTGCGCCAGGCCAGCCTTCCGGGGATTCAGCGCAACAAGGCTTTTAAGCATCTGGTGCAAAGTATCCTAGAACCCCAGGATGCGGAGTATGAAGTGCCGTCTATACTGCAGACCGTGCTCAGGGAGTATCAGAGGACCGGTTTCAAATGGCTTAAAACTCTGGCGGCCTATGGCCTGGGCGGGATACTTGCGGACGACATGGGCCTGGGTAAGACCCTGCAGGTTCTGGCCTTTATCCAGTCCGAGAAAGAAGCTTCCCCCGGTTCCCTTTCCGCGCCTGCCCTGGTGATTGCCCCGACCTCGCTTGTGTATAACTGGCAGGAGGAAGCCAAGAAGTTTGTGCCCGGCCTGAAAGTGCTGGTGGTTGACGGCAAGCCCCAGATGCGCCAGGAGCTGCTGGCCGGGTGCAGGGATTGGGATCTGGTGGTTACTTCTTATCCGATGCTGCGGCGCGACATTGAACATTATGCCAAGCTTGAGTTTTCCTGCTGCTTTCTGGATGAGGCCCAGCACATCAAGAATCCGGGTACAATCAACGCCAAATCCGTGCAGCGGCTGCAGGCCAAAGGGTATTTCGCTTTGACCGGTACCCCCATTGAAAACTCCCTGTCCGAACTCTGGTCTATCTTTAACTTCACCATGCCGGGATACCTGCTCTCACACCAGGAGTTTCAGAAAAAATATGAACTGCCCATTGTCAAGGGAACGGATGCTGAACCCCTAATTGAATTAAGCCGGCAGGTTAACCCCTTCATCTTGCGCCGCCTGAAAAAGGATGTCTTAAAGGAACTTCCGGATAAGATCGAGACCAAACTGCAGGCCCAGATGACGACTGAGCAAAGCAAGATTTACCTGTCGTTTTGGCAGGAGGCCCGTAAAAACCTGGCTCAGGAAATCAAAACAGCGGGTTTTGAAAAAAGCCAGATCAAGATTTTGGCGGCACTCACCCGGCTTCGGCAAATCTGCTCCCATCCGGGCATGTTTGTGGAAGGATACACCGGAGAGAGCGGCAAAATGCAACTCTTTCAAGAGATCCTGGCGGATGCCCTGGACGGGGGTCACCGGATTTTGGTGTTTTCGCAGTTCACCTCCATGCTGGATATTATCCAGCACCATTTGGATGCGGAAAAGATTGAGCATTTTTATCTCCGCGGCTCCACCAAAGCCTCGGAACGGGCGGAAATGGTACAAGCCTTCAATGCCGGAGCGGGGAAGGTGTTTCTGATTTCTTTAAAAGCGGGAGGCACCGGCTTAAATCTGACCGGTGCCGACATGGTGATTCATTATGACCCTTGGTGGAATCCGGCGGTCGAGGAACAGGCTACCGACCGCGCTCACCGCATCGGCCAGAAGAAGGCGGTGCAGGTGATTAAACTGGTGACCCAGGGAACGATCGAGGAAAAGGTATATGCCCTGCAGGAGAAGAAAAAGGAACTGATCGAGGCCGTGATTCAGCCGGGGGAGACGATGCTCTCCAAATTAACGGAAGAGGAATTGCGCGAGCTGTTTGAGATGAGGTAACTAAGAAACTATTTTCGAACGCCGCAACTACTTTAATAATGGATAAAGAATTTTGTCTTCATTGCTCACGCGCTTTTTTAAGGCTTTCAGGATATCAGTCGTGTCTTTGATAAATTTAGCAGGGTTTGCCTTAATCCCTGAAACAATGCGGTAATTATTTTTGTAGTCGGTGAAAGCCTGGGCGATACCCCCCATTTCCTGGCTGAACTGTTCGGCGATCTTTCTTACTTTTTCATCTGATTGGGCCTTAAGTTTAGGGTAGAGGTGGTCATCCTCGGTTTTCAGGTGAATACTGATGAGCCCAGCCAGGCGGCTAATTTTCATGGATAAGTCAAAAGCGTTATTGGTTGAGTTTTCCGGAGTTAAAGCCAGCTCGATTTCTTTAACCTGGGCTCTGATTTCTTGGTGCTGCCGGTTTAAAGTGGTCAAATCCATACATGGCATCCCCTTTCTTTTTCAGGTTAATGCGTGGCGGATTTTATGATTGCCTATGTACCCTGCCTTTGAACTTATATTACTAGGTCTGAAGCGAGTGAGGTGTGATTCAGGTCATACTTCTATGGTGCTTTGTGTTCTAGACTGACATTATTAGAAAATAGTAAAGCCTGGCTATAGCCAGGCTTTTATTCTTCGTTATTTTTATTAACTGGTAGGAGGTTCTTTCTTCTTTCGGTTTTGGCAGTTTGTCCGATGACATATTCCATAGTCCATTCCCATATGGTAAAGCGAAAGCGTGAAATAGGGGGATGGGCATGAAAGCATATAGATGGAAGCCAAGAAAGAGAAGGAACCTCCTTTATCTGGGGCTCTTGGTCACAGCGCTTTTTGTCATTGGAGTGTTCTGGCGGGCCGAGCATCAGGATGCTGAGATCTGGAACTGGACTCTGGGGGACAAGGTTGTGGTTATTGATGCCGGGCACGGCGGGGTTGATCCCGGTGCGGTGGGCAAAAACCAAACCTTGGAAAAGGACATTACCCTAGCAGTGGCCAAGCGCCTCCAGCTTTTGATTGAGCAGGGAGGCGGCAAAGCGGTCATGGTGCGTACGGAAGATAACGACTTGGGAACTTCGCAGGGACTGCTTAAGCGCAAACGGGAAGATTTGGCCCAGCGCCTGCAACTGGCGATGGACTCTCAGGCAGATGTCTATCTCAGTATTCATGCCAATAGTTTTCCCAATGAGAAGCTAAGCGGGGCCCAAGTTTTCTATTTTGCCGATCACCCGGAGAGCAAAAACCTGGCCGTAGCCGTGCAGCAGAGCTTAAACTCAGCCATTAACGGCAAAAGAGTGGCCAAAGGAAATAAAGATTTGTTTATTTTGAAAAAGGCGAACCGGACTGCAATTACGGTAGAGGTCGGCTTTGTCTCCAATCCTACGGAGGAGCAGATGCTGAAAGACCCCGGGTACCAGCAGAAATTGGCGCTGGCGATTTATGAAGGGTTGGGGAATTATTTAAGCAAGGCCCAGAGCATCAAACCGGATGCCAACAATGCCAACAGTGCGAAGTAGATATATAGGATATATATAGCTAGATTGAGAATCAGTCAAGGCTTATGTAATAAATACGGATTAATAGATATGGTTGGGGCAAATAAAGGAGCTGCTCTTGATTGCGGTGAATACGCACACAAGGCAGCTCTTTTTATGCCTAACGCAGGTTCATGCTTTGCAGCCGCTTAATCCGCTCGCCAATTGGCGGGTGGGTGCTGAACAATGATACGAGTCTTTGCCCATTCAAAGGATTCACGATAAAGAGATGGCTGGCAGCCGGATTGACCTGCATGGGCATGATGCTAGATGCCCGCTCCAGCTTGGCCAGGGCGCTGGCTAAGCCATAAGGCTGGCCGGCAATCTCGGCGCCGGTGGAATCGGCCAGGTACTCACGGGAACGGGAAATGGCCATTTGCACCAGCATGGCGGCGAGCGGGCCCAGGATAATCAAAGGCAGGGCTGCCAGGCCGGAGCCGCCTTCATCATCATTGCTGCCGAAGCCGCCGAACATCAAGGCCCATTGGGCCCAGTTGGCTATGGTGGTGATCACCCCGGCCATGACGGCAGCCATGGTGCTGATAAGCACGTCCCGGTTTCTGATGTGGGCGAGTTCGTGCGCCAGAACCCCTTCCAATTCCTCGCGGCTGAGCATCTGCAGCAACCCTTGGGTTACAGCAACGGCGGAATGGGCAGGATCGCGCCCGGTGGCAAACGCATTGGGCTGGCCGGAGGGAATTCCATACACTCTCGGCATCGGCAGCCCCGCTTGATAAGAGAGCCTTTCAATAATCTCAAAAAGGTAAGGATTCTCTTCCCGACTCAGCGGCACAGCGCGGGTCATGGTGAGAGCAATTTTATCGCTGAACCAATAGCTCCCTCCGTTCATGATCAAGGCAAAGATAAAGGCCATGACCATCCCTTGTTGCCCGCCCAGGGCTCTGCCGATAAGGACGACCAGAATCGTCAGGATACTCATTAAGGTAATAGTTTTCAGTTGGTTGCCGAATCCGTTCATTTTACTTTCATCTCCCCTCAAATTTTGTATATTTTCGAATTTAGAAGATGGTATTGTTAGATTGAGGTTCACTCCTTTGCATACAGAGGTTCTTCTATATAATTTACCCTATTTTCGATATAAAAAGACCTTTACCTGGAAGAGGTAAAGGTCTTGCCTACAACATTTCGTTGCCAACAAAGCCGGGGTTTCTTCGACCCGTACTGACGACTTTGCTGTGAGGGCTACTCCCCTTTAACATATGTTACTTTTATTTTATGCGAAAAGGACAACTGCGTCAAGGGATTTAACTCATATTATGATCGGCGTCTCCACCGTTCGGTGTAGACTTATGACTATTTAGCACTGAATAAATACCTTTGGAGCCTAAAGTACTTATTTTATTTAAGCTTAATGGTATTATACTCACAACTAACTGGTAGTAACATGTTAAGCCAGGAGGTGCTGTAAATGAACAATTAACGACAAATAGTCATAACATGATACATCAAGTTGCTTTGGGAGCCTTTATTCGCATTAAGTTAATCCTACAGAAAGAAGGTTACTTAATTGATTCAGTATGACGGTTCTACTCCTTTTTATCAACAATTGAAGGAACATATCCTGGAAATGATAAAACAAGGATCACTAAAGGCTCACCAACAATTGGCGTCGGAACGAGAATTATGTGAACAGTTCAATTTAAGTAGAACAACAATTAGATTAGCTTTAGCTGAATTAGAAAAAGACGGTTTGGTTTACAAGGTTCACGGCAAGGGAACGTTCGTATCCGAACCTAAGATTGTTCAGGGATTATCTACAATTAATAGTTTTGAGGATACGATTCTTTCCAAAGGACTAAACCCAAAAATTTCCGTGTTGTCTGTAGAAGTTTTACCTGCTGATTTAACGATCAACACAATTCTTCAATTGGGAATGGATGAAGAGATCACGAAATTGATTTACTTGGGATGTGCCAATGAAGACGTTGTGGTGCATTATGAAGCCTATTTAAGCAGTAAAATTGGCCAAGCGGTAGCGAAAGAGGCGCTGAAACGAGTTGAGAGGGGGGAATCTTTTTCTACCTTTGAATTGTACCGTGACTGTTGCGGAGTTATTCCGGCAGTTACGAATCAGACATTTGAGGCTACTGCGGCTGAACATCATATTGCGGATTCTCTGCAAGTTAGCGAAGGTGCACCGGTTTTCCTGATTACATCTATTGTTTACACGGACAACAATACACCAATTGAATATAAGAGAGCTCATTACCGGGGTGATAAGTTCAAATTCCATATCAGTCGAAAACATTTATCCGATGGCTAACCGCCACTAAGACTCCCACTTCTTAAAGTACAAAAGCATCCAGTGGATGCTTTTGCCGAACCGCAAACTCTACAGAACGACTTAGCGGTGAGGATGAGATCAGTGGCGCTAAGCCCCTGGATAAGTTCAACTAAACTTCAGGTAACAAGTGCGATCATCCTTCACGGATGATCGGGGTTAAAACCCATCTGAAGTAAGTTTCCTTTATGAGTTTCAGCAGTTTAGCACCGGAAGTGCTAGACTGCTGAAAGAAGATTCCCAATATTTTGTTAAATAGGAGGGCAATCTATGAGAAAAAAAAGTAAGAGTATTGCTTCGCTTCTACTGGTTTTTATGTTGGTCCTGTTAGCCGGATGCGGGTCTCAGGAAACGTCATCCAATTCTTCCGGCAGCGCACAACCTGCAGGCAAAGACTTAAACGGAAGCAAAGTAGATCCTAATGCTACGCTTGTTGTGGGACTGAAAGGCCCTGTTGTTACATTGGATCCGGCAAATTACAGGGATCTGGTAACAGAGTCGGTTTTGCGTAATATTTTTGATGGTCTGGTAGGTACAACACCGGATGGCAAAGTTGTTCCGGAAATTGCCGAATCATGGAAGGCAATAAGCCCGACAGTGTATGAGTTTAAAATTCGTAAGGGTGTTACTTTCCAGGATGGAAGCCCGTTGACAGTAGATGATGTCAAATTCACTTTTGACAGGTTGATTAATGAAGGGGCTATGGATGGAAAAACATCACCACGGAAAAGCCTTTTAGGTCCGCTTAAAAAAATTGACATAGTTGATGACAGTACAGTACGTTTTGAATTTTCTTCTCCCTGGTCAATCTTTATGACAATGCTTCCTCACCAGCAAATTGTCCCTAAGGCTTATCTGGAGAAAGTGGGGGGAGCAGAATTTGCCAAAAAGCCTATCGGTGCGGGGCCATTCAAATTTGTTGAAGGCAAATTGGATGACAAAATTACGTTGGAACGGTATGAAGGTTACTATGGCGGCTCTCCCGATGTTCCTCCTGCTGCGCCGGCCCAGGTTAAAACTTTGATTTTCCGCGTGATCGCGGAGAATTCCACGAGAATGGCATCACTAATGTCGGGCGATATTCAGATCGCGCAAGAGATTCCTACCGATATGGTGCCTCAACTGCAAGCGAACAATAATACCGATGTCAAAATGACGGAAAGCACCCGGATGCATATGTTCGAGATGAATGTCAAGAAAGCTCCTTTTGACAAAGTTGAAGTACGTCAGGCGATGAACTATGCCATTAATATGCAGCAAATCGTGGATAAAGTGCTTAACGGATATGCGGTAAGGCCGGCCGGTCCGGTGCTGACAACCAGTCCTGCACTCAACAAGGATTTGAAGCCTTATCCCTATGATCCGGAAAAAGCTAAACAGCTTCTGGCCGCGGCAGGTTATGCCAACGGTTTTCCGTTGGTAATCGATACGGAAGCGGTCAGTAAGTCCATAGCCGAGGCGGCGGCGGCTGACTTACGGAAAATTGGGATTGATGCCAGTGTCAGAGTTTGGGATTGGGGAGTTTTGAGTCCCCTCCTGAAAAAAGGCGAAAGAGAAATGGTCCTCACTGATTGGGGCAATTCAACTCAGGATCCTTCCGACTTGCTTGGACCAACTTTAAGAGGCGGTGACCGGGGAAATTACAGTTTCTATGACAATAAAGAAGTTAATGATTTGTTAAACAACGCGGATACCAGTGTCAATGACAAAGATAGATATGACATGTATAAAAAAGCTCAACAGATTATTTATGAAGAAGCTCCCTGGGTTTTTGGCTATGTTACTAAGAATATTGAAGGTACAACCAAAAATGTTGTCAACTATGAGCCAAGTATGGATGGAATGCTTACCATGACAGATGTGGGGATTAAGGCTAAATAGCTTTGTATCTGACGTAGTCAGGGTAAAAGGAAACTTTTACCCTGGCATGCGTTAGTTTACCTGATGAAAGAGGTGAGGGAGCCTGAGAACAGCAAAGATCATAGAAAGAATATTGATGACACTCCCTATCATGTTTGGGGTGGTCGTCTTAGTTTTTGTTTTTATGCGTTTTACGCCTGGCGATCCTGTCGATTTAATGATGGGTAAAGCAGGAAATGTAACTCAAGAGCAAATTGACGCTTTGCGGGCTCAGTTTAATTTGGATGCTCCAATTTATGTACAACTCTATGATTACCTCAAGGATGCCGTCCATGGTGATTTAGGGGATTCTTTCAAAGAACAAAGACCTGTGACAGAATTAATTAATCAGACAATGCCGGCAACGATTGAGTTGTCAGTAATGGCGGTATTGTTTGCCTTAGTTATCGCCATACCGATTGGGGTATATTCAGCGGTGAAACAGAATTCGCTCATCGACAGGCTGAGTATGGGAGTTTCTTTTCTGGGAGTTTCCATGCCCGCTTTTTGGTTGGGAATATTACTTATACTCATTTTTTCGGTAAAACTCGGAATAGCACCGCCACAAGGCCGAATTGGCAATGGTACTGGGTTAGTTCATGTCACAGGATTTTATATATTGGATAGTCTGATTACCGGAAACTGGGCAGCTTTAAAAAGTTCACTGAGTCATCTCATTTTGCCCGGTGTCACGTTGGGCGCGACTATGGCTGCCATTGTAGCCCGGGTTATGCGTTCAAGCATGTTGGAGGTCTTGTGCCAGGACTATGTTGTCCTGGCCAGAGCCAAAGGATTACGAGAATTCACTGTTATTGCCAAACATGCCTTGCGCAACGGCTTGATTCCTGCTGTAACCGTGGTGGGAATGGAAATTGGTGCGCTGCTTGGAGGAAATATGATCGTAGAGACAGTTTTCGGCTGGCCGGGGCTTGGCCGCTTGGCTGTCAATGCGATATTCAACAGGGATTATCCTTTGGTTCAGGGTGTCGTGATGTTCTATGCTTTCGTTTTTGTCATGGCGAACTTGATTGTTGATGTTTTATACACATTTATTAACCCCAAGATTACGATATAGGGATGTGAAAGCATGGACAAAATGAACAGTTCACAGGTTTTATTAAATAACGGAAATAACCTTAATTTAATAAGCCTCAAACTTTTTTTGCGAAACCAAATTGCTTTCTTTTCTGAACTAAAAGGACATCCATCAGCCTTGATTGGATTTATCATATTAATCCTTTATATTTTGATGGCCATTTTGGCGCCGTTAATTGCTCCTCACTCTCCAACCACTACTGATCTGGATAATAGGCTGCTGCCGCCTTTTTGGCTGGAAGGCGGCAAATCGACCTTTCTTTTAGGGACAGACGTTTTAGGCATGGATCTGTTATCACGCATTATCTATGGTGCTCAGATCTCATTGATTGTAGGATTTTTGGCTGTAGGCATTTCCATTCTAATCGGCGGCACTTTGGGAATGATAGCCGGTTATTATCGTGGGATTTTTGATCAGATTATTTCGCGTTTGGCCGATCTTCTGCTTGCTTTCCCTTTCCTCATTTTTGCCATCGGCATGATGGCTTTTATGGGTCCGGGGTTTTTAAATCTAATCTTAGCGCTTACCTTTAAAGGGTGGGTAGAATTTTTTCGCCTGGTCAGAGGTGAGGTCATGTCTGAGAAAACGAAAGAATATGTGGAAGCGGCCAATGCTCTTGGTATAAGCAAATTAAAAATTATGGTCGTAGAAATATTGCCGAATATAATTCATTCGATTACGGTCTTAGGAACACTTCGTCTAGGCTATATGATTATCATGGAAGCTTCCTTAAGCTTTTTAGGACTGGGTATTCAACCCCCAACTCCTGCCTGGGGATCAATGATTAACGACGGCAGGGATTATGTGATGAATGCCTGGTGGATATCTACCCTGCCCGGAATCGCTTTATTGATCCTTGTCCTCAGTATAAACCTTTTCGGAGAAGGCTTGAGAGATCTAACCGATCCCAGGCTAAAACGCAGTTAAGGTGGATAGGAGTAAAAGATGTTAGAAATTAGCAATCTTACAATGGCTTATGCAACGAAACGAGGAAATGTTAAGGCCGTCAATGGAGTCAATCTTAGCTTAGGAAAAGGTGAAATTCTCGGTCTTGTGGGTGAATCCGGATGTGGGAAGAGTGCTACATTACTTACACTGCTGGGGTTGGTGCCTTATCCGGGCAAAGTGATCAATGGATCGATAAAGTTTCAAGGTGAAGATTTATTAGAGAAAAAGCCGGCTGAGATGAGAAAAATCCGGGGAAAAGATATTGCGATGATCTTTCAGGATCCGATGACAACGCTCAATCCTGTATTCAAAGTCGGTGAACAAATCAGAGAATCCATGCGAGTGCATGGTTTCATGGAAACTAAGGAGGGGAATTGGTGGCAGCGAAGAGAAAAGAACAAAATAAATGAAACCGAACGAGTTTTACAATTAATGAGGGAAGTCGGAATATCCTCACCTGAAAGACGGTATTTTGAATATCCTCATCAATTTAGCGGCGGTATGCAGCAACGGGCAATTATCGCGATTGCTTTGGCTTGTTCTGCCAAACTATTGCTGGCTGACGAGCCGACAACGGCCTTAGATGTAACAATCCAAGCCCAAATTTTAGAGCTGCTTGCCCAGATCAATCAAGAGCGGGAGACCGCTATTATTCTTGTTACGCATAATTTGGGCATGGCGGCAGAATTTTGCCACAAAATTGCTGTAATGTATGCCGGAGAAATAGTCGAGCAAGGTCCAACCGATGAGGTTATGGAGAATCCCAAACACCCTTATACCCAAGGCCTATTGCGCTCAATACCTAAGATTGGCAAGGTAAGACAGAAGATCGAACCTATTCCCGGAACAGTCCCTGATCTCGCTCTGCTGGACGAAACTTGCCCGTTTTATCCGCGCTGCAACCAGGCAAACGAAGCCTGCAGCCGGCAACGATACAGTCTCCGGGATATCGGTGCGGGTCACCTAGTTAAGTGTGCCATATACGGCTAGAGCAATATAGCAGTCAGGACAAGAACAGAGGAGGGAGATAGCGTGGCAACGGCACCTCTTGTCGATCTTCGCGGGGTAAAAAAACATTATGTAATTAAGAGAAGCATTCTTGAAAAAATGGTCGCGGGTCAGGAACAAACCGTCAGAGCAGTTGATGGCGTAGATCTGCAGATTTTTAACGGAGAGACACTGGGGCTGGTGGGGGAAAGCGGTTGTGGCAAATCTACCTTAGGCAGAACTATCCTCAAACTGCACGAGGCAACTTCCGGGGAAATATACTTTGACGGAAAATCAGTTAACGATCTTAATGGTCAGAATCTGCAGAACTTTCGTCGCAAGGCCCAAATCATTTTTCAGAACCCATACTCCTCTCTAAATCCCAGAAAAACAGTCAGGCAGATTCTCACGCTCGCTCTTCGGGCTCGAGGTTTACACGATTTGCGGCAGCAGGATGAAGAGATTGGCAGTCTTTTGCACAGGGTAGGTTTATCGAAAATGCATATTGACCGGTATCCTCATCAATTCAGCGGCGGACAACGGCAGCGCATAGGAATTGCGCGCGCTCTGGCACTGAAACCCCGCTTTATTGTAGCGGATGAACCGGTTTCAGCCCTGGACGTTTCTGTTCAAGCCCAGATTATTAATTTACTGGAAGAATTGCAGGAGGAGTTTAAACTCACCTATCTTTTTGTTGCCCATGATTTAAGTGTGATTCACTATATCAGTGACAGGGTGGCGGTAATGTACTTGGGGAAGATTGTTGAAATTGCGGAGACGGACGAATTATTTAACAATCCGCAGCATCCGTATACCCAGGCCTTGATTTCTGCGATACCAAAAGTGGATAAGAAGGCAAGGACAGACAGAATCATTTTGGAAGGGAATGTGCCTTCTCCCTTAAATCCTCCGCCGGGGTGCGCTTTTCATACCCGCTGCTCCAAGAAACGCGGACCGGTATGTGAAACGGAAGCCCCGCTGTTAACCTTTGATTCGAACAATCATGGGGTAGCGTGCCACAATTTCTGGATCTAATATTTTAAGCAACTTGTTACTACCAGTTGCTCTAAGCAGAAAGGGGACACTAAAAGTGAAAAAAGAATTAAAGTTTTTATGTCCTAATGGTCATCTTGGATTCGCACCGACTAAAGAAGGAAGTTTTTACCTGGGGGTTAAGGAAAATCCCGACTATATACTCTGTGATTCCGGCAGCGATGATATCGGACCGGGCCCTCTAGGGGCAGACATCTGTGCCAGTCCTAAAGAATGGCAAATCCATGATCTGGAGTTAATGCTCGTGGAAGCGCGTAAAGCAGGTGTTCCCATGATTATCGGTTCGGCAGGAGATACCGGTACCAACAGCAGAGTTGACATGTATGTTGACATTATAAAAGAGCTTGCCCAAAAACATCACCTGGGTAAATTTAAACTTGGCTATTTTTACTCGGAAGTCGACAAAACATATTTGCGGGCCAAAATGGAACAAGGCGAGGTACTCGAAGGACTGGATGGCCGTAAAAATCTGACCTTTGAGGAATTGGAAAAAAGTGATCGCATTGTTGCGGTTGCCGGAGTCCATCCTTACATCAAATTGTTGGAGATGGGTGCTGATGTGATTATCGGCGGCCGTTCCAGTGACTGTGCCATCTTTGCTGCCCCGGCGATACTGTCCGGTTTCTCGGAAGATTTATCTTACTATTTGGGCAAGGTCTTGGAATGTGCATCGTTTAATGCTGAACCCTACGGAGGAAAGGAATCAGTCCTGGGAACGATTACTGAGGAAGATGTCAAGGTCAAAGCCATGCACCCGGAACAGCGTTGTACAGTTGCCTCGGTAGCCGGCCATGCTATGTACGAAAGGACGAATCCGTTTTTTGAGTATGTGGCCGGCGGAGCGTTAAATATGACCAATTGCCATTATGAGCAATATGATGAGAAGACTTGCCGGATAACCGGACCGAAATTTGAGCCTATTGAAGGAAAGATCAAGGTCAAGCTGGAGGGCTCGGGCAAAGTGGGGGAACGTTATGTTGGCATAGCCGGTATACGCGATCCCTATACCATCAAAAATATCGACAAAGTGATTGAATGGGCTAGAAATCAAGTTGAAGAAAAGTATGGCAAAACCGGTTATGAGCTGCATTATAATGTCTTCGGCAAGAACGGGGTCATGGGTCAATTGGAGCCTGTGAAAGAGATAAAATCACACGAACTGGGCATCATTGTTCAAGGTGTAGCGCCAACCAAAGAAATGGCTGAAGAAATAACCATGATCGGAACGCGCCAGCTCTTTTATGCCCGCCTGCCTGAAGTAAAGGGTACCGCAGGGGGAGCAGCATTTATGTTGGACGAAGTCCTTCCGGCCACTCCCGGTTATATCTGGACTATGAACCACACAGTAACTGTTGATGATCCCATGGAACTTTTTCCTGTCCATATGGTCGAAGTTGGCTAAAAAGAGGAGGAACTGGCATGCAGACATACAAATTAATTGACTTGGCTAAAACGATCCGAAGCAAAAATGCGGGTACCGATAAAATTACTTTTGATATTATTTTCCGAGAAAAAGAAAAATATGACTTGGTGAAAAACAGCGGTGTGCTAAACCGGAAGCTTATTTGCCAATTATACGATATCCGCGATGATGAAATTGCTGATTTTGTGGAATTCGATCCGGCTTATGCCATTAAATTTACAATATACCGCCGCAGGCCCAGTGGCAGCCCGGGCGAGTCCGATGTATTCGGCTGTCAGCAATACGCCCCTCTTCTTGATATAGAAATTCCAGCCGATTAATTTAGGAACTTTGGAGTGGAGGGTGAGGCCGTGAAACCACTGATCGGGATCAACTGTGTTTTTGAAGATATCAATGACATCTTTAACGACAAACTTGCGATCGCACATATTTATATCCAAGCGATCGAAAAAATGGGTGGAGTTCCTCTCTTGCTTCCCATCGTTGAAAAAGAGGATTTAATTGAAATGATGATCGATCAAGTTGATGGGTTGCTGATGAGTGGAGGCGGCAATTTGTCGACTGAATTCAGCGATCCCTCTAAACTGCCGGGACTAGCCGAGCAAAGCCCCATTCGGCACAGGTTTGATGTCCGGATTGCCAAGCTGGCATTAGAACGGGATATGCCGGTTCTGGGTATATGCCGCGGTCATCAGACCATTAATGAAGTAGCCGGTGGAACTTTACATCATTCCATTACAGAATTGACCAAACATGATCATAGACAAGCTATTCCTGATGACCGGTATAGTCATCAAATCAAGCTTGAAGCAAATTCCCGGCTGGCATCTTTATTAGGTACGAAAGAAATTGGCGTCAACAGTTTTCACCGCCAGGCTGTAAATAATTTGGCACCGGGTTTCCGTGCCGCAGCCTGGGCTGCTGATAATATTTTGGAAGCTTTCGAGAGTGACAAACATACTTTCGTCATGGGCTGCCAGTTTCATCCTGAATCTCTGATGGTCAGCGATGCTCGTTTTGCCAATATTTATGGCGCTTTTGTCAGGGCCGCTGCCGCATATCACGAACGTGCGCATTAATCTCAACAGCCGCTGGAGTGCTGATGCCGGACTGGTGCTTGCCGCTTTATCCTGGGGATTCAATGGGAATTTAATCAAGCTGACTGTTGCCGCATTTCCCCCTTTATACTATCTTGGTATCCGCTTTCTGTTGGCCGGAGTCATTATGACAGCTTTATTTTGGCATAAGATTCTTCAGATGCCTAAGAAAGCCTGGCTATGGGCCGTATGGGCGGGGGCAATGCTATTCGGAGGCTTTTCTTTGCAGACCGTGGGATTGCAGTATACCAGTCCCGGCATTTCGGCATTTTTGACGATGACATCGTTTATTTTCGTACCGATATTTAAAGCCTTGATATCCCGCGAACTCCCTGAAGGGATGTTGGTCATTGCGGTAGTACTGGAAGCCTTAGGCATGGGGCTCCTCTTTTCCGGGAATTCATTTGTTTTCGGCTGGGGGGAAATGCTGACGCTTTTATCCGCCATTATGTTTGCTGTGCATATATTGGTTGTGGATAAAGCCGTCAGGCTGACAGGGACGGCAGCCCTTGCGTCAGTTCAAGTCAGCGTTACAGGTTGTCTAAGCCTATTGGCGGCCCTATTCCTTGAACAATATCCGGGAGAATTTCCCATGATATCAGTGATTGCGATCAGTTATGGCGTGATTTTTGGCAGCATCGGCGCTTACATGGTTCAGACCTGGGCGCAAAGGCTGACGCCGCCCTCTCATGCCGGGATCCTGTTAAGTCTTGAAGCTATTTTCGCCCTGATGTTTTCTTTATTCTTTGGCATGGACGTCTTGACAAGGAACGGCGTGATGGGATTGGCCTTGGTGTTCCTTGGCACCCTGGTGGCAGAATGGCCGCTCAACTCAAAGAAACAAGGGTGTTCAAGAAGCTAAGAATAGGAATATGGCAATTCGAAAATGCTAGGTTTGGTTAGACAGGAGGAATGTCAATGCCGACGGAGATTGGAATTGTACTTTGGGGTCTGGGCGCGATGGGAAGTGGAATCGCCAGCCTGTTGCTGCAAAAACAAGGTATTCGGATTGTCGCCGCCTATGATAGGGATCCCGCTAAAAGGGGCAAAGACCTGGGCCAATTACTGAGATCAGAACCTAACGGAGTGGAAGTAGAGTTTCCTGTGGCGGACGGAGGCAATTGGAGACAAAAAGCCGAAGTGATGATTCTGGCAACTTCCTCATTTACGCGGGAGGTTGCACAGGAAATTAAGGCCGGAGTCGGGCAGGGGTTAAATGTGATGACAATCGCTGAGGAAATGTCTTATCCTTGGGTTCAGGAACCGGAGTTGGCGCAGGAGATTGACAGGCTGGCAAAAACTCAGGGGGTAAGCGTGCTTGGGACCGGGATTAATCCAGGCTTTGTGCTTGATACCCTAATCTTGGCGCTGACCGGTCCGTGTCAGGATGTCAGGCGGATCAAGGCCACCAGAATCAACGATCTTTCTCCGTTTGGTCCGACAGTGATGAGGACTCAAGGGGTTGGGACCAGTGTTGAAGAGTTTGAACGCGGGCTTGCCAACGGGGAAATTGTCGGGCATGTAGGGTTTCAGGAGTCCATTCACATGATTGCCAGGGCTTTGGGCTGGGAAATTGAGAGAATTGAGGAAACACGCCGTCCTATTGTCTCGAAAGTAAGGCGAGAAACCGAACATGTAAAGGTTGAGCCGGGAGAGGTTGCGGGTTGTCATCATACCGCCGTCGGTTATGTGGCTGGGGCGGCCCGCATTGAACTAATTCACCCGCAGCAAATTTTACCCCGGCTTGAAGGGATTGAGACGGGGGATTACATAGAGATTGAAGGTATTCCCCCAATTAAACTGGCGATTCAACCGGAAATTCCCGGGGGTTTGGGAACGATGGCCATGGCGGTAAACATGATTCCCCAGGTGATCGCGGCCCGGCCGGGGCTGCTCACAATGGCTGAGGTGCCCGTTCCGGCCGCAGTTCTGGGGGATTTAAGAGAGCTTACGCTTTGGAGAAAGGGTGGAGTAAGATAGTTATGCAAGAAATTGCAAGCCTCCAAGGACAGGATAATAGCGGTGAGTATGCCCATAAGGATGATTGGGTTGAAATCTGGCAGGAGATTTTGACGTCTGGAGAGCGCGCGCCCCAGATCCCCTCAGATACCCAGGCTGTGCCTTTGGAGATGCGGGTACGGGGTTTTTTGCTGGAGGAGCGGGCCCAAGCCGGAGAGAAGGTTAGGATTAAAACCCGCATCGGCCGTGAGGTGAAAGGGCGTTTAGTGGATTTATCACCAAGCTATGCCCATTCGTTTGGCCGGCCGCAGCTTGAACTTCTACAGATTCGGGAAGAAATGCGCACCCTGCTGCGGGATCAATGACCTGAATTGAAAACCCGGACAAAGTGATGCGAGTATGGATTTGATGGTGGTGATCTAGAGTGACTTCTCATCATAGTTACACGGAGGTAATGGCCCGTAAAGGGGAGATCCTCCATAAATCAAGCGGAATTGATTATTCCCGCTTTGAACGGGGTACATTGGCTTTCGCTTATGAAGAAATGATGCAAAGCGCGGCTTATTCTTTAGAAGAGACGCGCCGCATTCAAAAGGCGACCGGGGTCGGAGATACCCCGCTGCTGGAGCTTCAGCGCCTGACCGCTCTGGCCCGCAGTTTAGCACCCGCCGGAAAAGGCGCCCGCATTTTTATTAAGGATGAGGCAGCCAATCCCTCCGGGAGCTTTAAAGCCAGGCGGGCTGCTCTTTCGGTCTATGAAGCCCGGAAACGTGGGTATAAAGGGGTTATGGCCGCCACTTCCGGCAATTACGGGGCGGCCGTTGCCTCCCAGGCAGCGATGCGCGGGCTGGACTGCATCATCGTGCAGGAGGTCTTTGATTCCAAGGGCCGGGGGCAGCCGGAAATCATTGAAAAAAGCAGGGCCTGTGAAGCCTATGGGGCGGAAGTCATCCAGCTGTCCGTGGGGCCGGAGCTTTTTTACGTCTTTCTGCGGTTATTGGAGGAAACCGGGTTTTTTAATGCCTCCCTCTACACTCCGTTTGGAATCGCCGGGGTGGAAACTTTGGGCTGGGAGCTGGTTGAGCAAACCCGAAGGCTGACCGGGCGTGAGCCGGATGTGGTCGTGGTCACCCATGCCGGGGGCGGAAATGTAACCGGAACCGCCCGCGGGCTGCGTCAGGCCGGATGTCAGGCCCAGGTGATCGGGGCCAGCATTGATCTCACCGGACTGCATATGGCCAGTGACCGTGATTTTAACCGCAAATCTTTCACCACCGGGCATACCGGTTTTGGCCTGCCGTTTGCGGTATGGCCGGACCGGGCGGATGTTCCGCGCAATGCGGCCAGGCCGTTAAGATACTTAGACCGCTATGTCACAGTAACGCAAGGGGAGGCATTCTATATTACGGAGGCCCTGGCCGTGCTCGAAGGGCTGGAGCGGGGTCCGGCCGGGAATACTTCCCTGGCGGCCGCCTTTGCCCTGGCCCAAACCCTGGACCGGGAGCAAATTATCGTGGTCCAGGAAACGGAGTATACGGGGGCGGGCAAACACCCGCATGCCCAGCTTACCTTCGCCCGGGAAAACGGGATAGAAGTGAAGCGCGGGGATCCGCGCACCGGGGTGCCCGGGAAGAGCATTGTCATTCCGGAGCACCCGGGTCAGATTCGGGTGGTGGAGCTGGAACTGGATCAAATCCGCCACAGCTACTTTAAGAATGCTTTGGCGCGGGCCGGGGCCGGGAATCTGAGCGGGGAAGATCTTGATTTTTTGGCGGAGGAAACACGTTGGGACCGTTCACGGGTGGAAAAGGAAATTAGCCTAATGAAAGGGGGAACTATCGATGGCACAGGCTCGGGCAGATGATTATGCAGAAAGACGCCGTCATTTGGCAAACCTAAGTGAACAAGAATTGGAACAGCGCTTTTGGGAGCTGGCCCAAGAGGTTGTCCGGCCATTATTGGATTTGGCCCGGACGCATACCACGCCTTCCTTGGAACGTTCGGTGCTTTTGCGTATGGGGCTCGATAGCCCCACGGCCCAAGGGGTGGTCAAGCAGGCTCAGGCCCATGGTTTATTAGGAAAGGGTGCGGGTCATTGCGTTTGGCGCTACGCCCGGATAAAGGGCATCACCATTGACCAGGCGGCATCAGAGCTGGCGCGTGGGGAGGGCTGGACAGAGCTTAATCTGTTTTTCGGCAAAGTGGGGGCTTCCGTATGACTGAAGAAGACAAGTTCGAACCATCCGCCAGGCATGAGCTCTCCCTCCATAACAAGCTTGATCCCGAAGAGATACTGAACGGCTTGGAACATTACCGTCCCCGGCGGCGCGGTTGGAGCTGGCGCCAACCGGTGCCTGAGAAAACAGAAGGCGCTTTTACCTATCTCCAGGTTTCCAAGGGGTTAAGGGAGAGCCAGGGTCTCCCGGCGGCCGGATATTTCGGCGGGATTGACCCTCAGCCTGAGTGTACCATTACCACGGAGATTGCTTCCGGGCGCTTTGAGGATGATCTGAGACGGATGCGCATGGCGGTCTTTAACGGGGCGGACCATATCATGGTGATCCGCACAGCGGGCCAGAGTCATTTCGACGGCTTGATCGAGGGCACACCGGAGGGAGTGGGCGGGGTCCCGATCAGCCGCAAGCAGCTGAGGGCCACCCGCAAGGCCCTGGATCTGATGGAGGATGAAGTGGGGCGCCCGGTTAACCTTCATTCTTATGTGAGCGGGATGGCGGGGCCGGAAGTTGCCGTGCTTTTTGCCGAAGAAGGGGTAAACGGAGCCCACCAGGATCCCCAGTATAATGTGCTTTACCGCAATATCAACATGGTGCGCTCGTTTGTGGATGCCGCCGAGGCCAAGAAAGTCATGAACTGGGGGGGAATGGTCCAGATTGACGGAGCGCATAATGCCAACGCGACTGCGCGCGAGGCCTGGAAAGTGATGCCCGAGCTTTTGGCGCAGCATGCTCTCAACTGCGCCTATTCGACTGCGTTGGGGATGCCCAAGGACCGGATCGCCCTCTCGACCGTGCCTCCGACCGCTCCCCCGGCTCCGGCGCTGCGAATGGACCTGCCCTATGCCGTGGCTTTGAGGGAGCTGTTTCAAGGGTATCGCATGCGGGCCCAGATGAATACCAAGTATATTAGTTCCGATATGCGGGAGGCCACAGTCACGCATACTTTGAACGTCCTTTTGTCCAGGCTGACCTCAGCCGATATCCAAAGTACGATCACCCCGGATGAGGGACGGAATGTCCCCTGGCATTTTCATTCCATTCACGCCATTAATACCGCCAAACAAGCCCTCCTGGGGCTGGACGGGTTAAGAGAGTTTGTGGATATAAAACGCGATGGGGAGCTCGGGGCCAAGGTCAGGGAACTGAAAGAAAGAGCGGTGCTCTTTCTGGAAGAGATCCTGGCGGTGGGGGGATATTTCGAAGCCGTGAGCGGGGGTTTCTTTGTCGATTCCGGTTTTTATCCCGAGCGCAACGGGGACGGCATCGCCCGGGATGCCAAAGGAGGAATCGGGTTTGAGGTGGTGCAGCGGGCAGGAGATTACTTTGCTCCGGTCTGCGCCCACTATGGGGAGAACCATGTCCCGCCGGAATACCGCCGGCCCTGTGATGCCATCGTGGGCTGCACGATATGCATGCCGGAGAAAATTAAGTTTATCCCTGAGCTGGACCCGGAGGATAACGCTGAAAAGAGATTGGAACGGAGCCGCCCCTTCCGGAAAGATTTCCTTAGGCCGGAAGTGGAATGGGCGGGGGACGGGATGGTCAGTGTGACCCTGTTTTTACCGGCGGATGAGCGCACAGCCCATTTTGCATCTTTGGAAATTGCCAAAAACATGAACCTGCAGGATGCGGAGGTGATTCATAAACAGACCCTGCATCCGGCGGAAGGAACATTGATTGAACTGAAGGGCCGGATCGAGGTTAAGATTGATCCGAAGGGTTTACAGATCCCGGAAGCGGAAGAGGTCTTGAATGAAGACGAAATCCGGGCAAGAGTGGCAGAGGAGCCGATGCAGGTGGTGGCGGCCACGGTCGGGGAGGATGAACACTCGGTAGGACTGAGGGAGATTCTCGATATCAAGCACGGCGGGATCGAGAAGTTCGGGATTAAGTATCATTATCTGGGCACATCCGTGCCGGTAAGTAAGGTAGTGGACGCCGCAATGGAAGCGGGGGCGGATGCCATTTTAATCAGCACCATTATTACCCATGGGGAAGTGCATCGCCTGAACATGGAACGCCTGCACCAGCTCTGCATTGAGCGTGGGGTGCGCGAACGCTTCATCCTGGTCGGAGGCGGCACGCAAGTAAAGCCGGAATTGGCCAAAGCCTGGGGCATGGACGGTGGGTTTGGCCGCGGCGCCAAGGGCATTGATGTGGCCAGCTTCTTAGTGAAAGCGCGGGATCAAAAACGCAAGCGGTAGTGCTTAAGGATTCCCCAGCAAAATCGAACGTCGAACATTGAACATCGAACCACGAATATCGAAATAGGGGTGAGAAAGTGGAAAAGGTTCTGGTGGCGGAAATCGGGAGTACAACCACGTTAGTGAATGCTTTTATAGGCTTAGATACAGAAAACCCGGAATTTTTGGCGCAGGGTTTCGCTTCGACGACGGCGGCTGACGGGGATGTGGGCCTCGGTTTGCGCCGGGCGGTTCAGGATTTGGAGGATAAGATCGGTCCCGTGGGAGAATTGGAAAGCGTTCCGTTTTACGCCACCAGCTCGGCTGCCGGCGGGCTGAAGATGACTGTTCACGGGCTGGTGCCGGAGATGACAGCAAGGGCAGCCCGGGAAGCGGCTCTGGGAGCAGGGGCTGTGGTGCGCTTTCAGACGGCCGGGGAAATGACGGGGGAGGATTGGGAAGAAATCGAAAGGATTCGCCCTAATATTATGCTCTTGGCGGGCGGAGTGGAGCACGGGGACCGCAGGGTTGTGACGGAAAATGCCGGGCGCCTGGCTGAGTGGTTCCGGGAAGTGGAGTGGCGGGTTCCGGTTATTTATGCGGGGAACAGCAGCGCTGCCAAAAGCGTTTCTTCGACGTTGGGCGCCGCCGGCCTAAATGTAAGAGTAGTGCCTAATGTCTACCCGGATATTGACCGGCTTCACATTGAGCCCACGAGAAAAGCAATACAGGAAGTGTTTGAAGCCCATATCACAGAGGCTCCGGGGATGCAGGGGATCCGGCAGATCATTAACAAGCAGCTGCGTCCGACGCCTGGGGCCGTGATGGAAGCGGCCCAACTGGTATATGAGGAAGTAGGGGATGTTCTTGTCTTTGATGTCGGCGGGGCGACCACGGATGTCCATTCCGTCACGGCAGGCAGTGAAGAAAACCAGAAGCTGGCCTTGGCCCCGGAACCCCTGGCCAAACGCACGGTCGAAGGGGATTTGGGGGTTTATGTCAATGCCCGGCAGGTGGCGAAGTTGATCGGGGAAGAGGTCATAATCAAGCATCATGGGCCGGACTGGAGCAAGCGTCTTAAGCCCCTGCCCGAGACGGCGGAGGAAATCGCCTTAAGCCGGGAGTTGGCGGCTTTTGCTGTCCGAACTGCGCTCTTGCGGCACTGCGGGCGTTGGCGCCATTATTACGGCAGCAGCGGCCGTATCACCCGGGTCGAGGGGCGTGACCTAACCCGGGTGCGCTGGGTCATCGGCACGGGCGGGGCTTTAACCCGTCTGCCTAACGGCCTAGAGCTATTAAGCTCAAGCCTGGAAGGGCCTCAGGACTATCTCCTGCCGCGGGGAAATCCCGCCTTTTTCCTCGACCGTAATTATATCATGGCTTCCCTGGGGGCTCTTGTCCGGGATTACCGCGCCGGGGCCTGGAAGCTGCTGCAGGAATCGATCGGGATCGAGAATTAATAATAGGAGTCAGACTTCCATGCTGCTACGCAGCACCACTGATGAATGTAACAGGCAAGGTAGCTTGCCTGTTACAGGGCAGAAGGTTAAGTGTTAGCCTTAGAAGATTGAACATCGTATGGGGTGTGTCTTATGTTGCCGGAAATCGTTATTGACCTGGATAAAATTGAGCACAATACTAAGGTCGTCTTAGACCTGGCCCGGCAGGCCGGGGTCGAAGTGGTGGCGGTGACCAAGGCTTTTCTGGCGGAGCCCCAGATTGCGGGGGCAATGCTGCGGGCCGGGATTAAAATGCTGGCTGATGCCAGGATCGAGAACCTGGAAATACTGCACCGGCATTTTCCGGATGTTCCTTTAATGCTCCTGCGCCTGCCCGGTCTGTCCCAGGTAAAAGACACGGTGCGCTTAGCCGCTGTCAGTTTGAATTCGGAGCTTAAGGTTTTAAGGGCTTTAAGCGAGGAGGCCCGGCGCCAGGGCAAGAAGCACCGGGTGATTCTGATGGTAGACCTGGGGGATTTGCGCGAGGGAATCTGGGCGGAAAATCTGCCGGAAGTAGCCGCAGAAGCCATGAACATGGATGGATTGGTTATGGATGGATTGGGCGTCAATCTGGCTTGCTACGGTGGGATTATTCCGAATGGAGATAATTTAGGCCAGCTCGTATCCTTGGCTCAAGATTTGGAGACAAGCAGCGGGCAGAAACTCAAAGTAATCTCCGGCGGGAATTCAGCCAGCCTCCCCTTGCTTTTAACCGGGGAGCTGCCAAGCGGGATCAATCAATTGCGGATCGGGGAAGGGATCCTCTTGGGCCGGGAGACGGTTAAGCGCCGGCTTTTGCCCGGGGCGGCTGCCGATGCCTTCGTTTTAAGGGCGGAAGTTCTCGAATCCCAGGACAAGCCGACGGTGCCAATTGGGAACGTAGGTCAGGATGCCTTCGGAGAAACCCCGCAATTTGAGGATAAGGGGTGGCGCAGGCGGGCTATTCTGGCACTAGGGAGGCAGGATGTCCCCCCGGAAGGAATCAGTCCCCTGGATGAACGGGTAAAAATATTCGGAGCTAGCTCGGACCATTTAATTGTTGATATCACGGACGCTCCTGAAGTGGGGGTGGGATCAGTGCTTGAGTTTAATGTGCGCTATGCCGGGCTCCTGGGCTCGATGACTTCTCCCTATGTCCATAAGAGGTTTGTAAAGTAACCATAATTAGATGGGGAGTCAGAATTCAGAATACTGAATTGGGGGTTGGTGTCATGACTCAGAAGAAAATCAGAATTATCGGGGTGCCGATTGATCTGGGCGCAGACCGGCGCGGAGTGGATATGGGCCCGAGTGCCATCCGCTATGCGGGGTTGAATGCCCGTTTGCAGCGTCTGGGTTGGGAAGTGGAAGATATGGGCAATCTTTATGTCCCGGTGCCTGAGGCACGGGAGATTAAAGATAAGCACCTCAAATACCTGCCGGAAATAGTAAAAGTAAGCGAAGAACTGCAAGCGGCAGTGGCCAAGGCTTTGAAGGATGGAACCGTGCCCTTGGTGCTGGGAGGAGACCATAGTATTGAAATCGGATCTTTGGCCGGAGTTGCCGCAGGCGGGCGCTGTTTTGGAGTCATCTGGTTTGACACGCACGGAGATTATAATTCCCCGGAAACCACCACCAGCGGGAATATTCACGGCATGCCTCTGGCCGTGGCCAATGGGATTGGAGCCCGCGAACTGACCAAAATCGGCGGGGAGCACCGCAAAATCCGGGAGCAGAATACGGTCATTATCGGGGCCCGCGAAATTGACAATGAAGAACGGGAGGCACTGCACCGCTCACAAATCACGGTTTTTACCATGAGTGATATCGATCAATTGGGGATGAAGGAGGTTGTCTCCCGCGGCCTCAAGATTGCAGGGGATGGGACCGAGGGCATTCACATAAGCTTTGATCTGGATGTCATCGATCCCACAGAAGCACCGGGTGTGGGCACTCCGGTCAAAGGCGGAATCAACTACCGGGAGGCCCATTTAGCCATGGAGTTAGTGGCCGAGTCCGGGCTATTACTCAGTATGGATGTGGCCGAAGTGAACCCCATCTTGGATATTCAGAACAAGACGGCGGAATTGGCGGTGGGTCTCATCAGTTCGGCATTCGGTAAACGCATTTATTAAAGAAAACTTGGTAAGTGTTTTCCGCAAAAGAAATAGAGATCTTTAAGCACAAAGTGATCCGACGGGTTGCGGTTTAATATAGAATTGGGCTACAATTAGATAAAGGAAAAGTAAAACTACTTAAAATATTTTTAACTAAATTAGGTATTCAGTCACAGGTGCTATTGCTTTGTCGTGAAACATTTTCAGGCAAATTAGCGTACTAAGAGTATAAATATTAATTACTTGTAACCATAAGCTTTTTCTAAAGCATGACTGATGGGAGCGGCCTGCCATTGGAAGATGTGGACATTATTCGCCAGGTGCTTGCGGGGGATCACGAGCGCTTTGCTGTACTGGTGAAGCGATACCAGGAGCCCTTATGGCAGTTTCTGCGCCGGATTTTGCCTTCAGAGCAGGATGTGTTTGACTGTGCCCAGGAGGCACTGATTGCTGCTTACCGCAATTTGTGGAGGTATTCGGACAAGTATACGTTTCGGTCCTGGCTCTATACCATTGCCCGCAACAAGGCAATGGACAGCCTGCGCCAAAGGCAGCGGGCCCAAACCGGCGATATTTCCGAGGAAATAATTGTTGATACTGAGCCGGGTCCTGAGGAGGTCCTGTTGGCGCGTGAACAAAAGATAAGGGTCCAGGAGGCGTTAAGCCGCCTGCCTGATCCTTATCGTCAAGCCCTCTACCTCCGGTATCATCAGGAATTGGCCTATGAGGAAATTGCCCAGGTGCTGCAAATTCCGGTCAGCAGTGTGAAGACCTACCTGCACCGGGGAAAAGAGAAACTTCGAAAAATCTTGGAGGAGGGATATCATGACCCAGCCGGACAATCTGTGGACCCGAGTGTTTCAAGATAAAGATATCCCCGGTCATTTGTTGGATAAATTGCAGAGCAATGTGATGTCCCAGATCTTAGCTAAGCCGGTGAATTTTGAAGAAGCGCTTCTTTTGGCCCGGCGCCGTCGTTGGGGCTTGCTGCTGGGAGGGAGTATTTTGATGGCCGGGCTGATCTTTCTCGGAGTGCTCGTCCTCGTGGGAGCCGGAGCTTTATGGCAATGGCTTTCCTTGACGCGTGATTTGTTGATTACGGCGGTTAAAGGGATGGGGCTGATTTGGCAGGAGTACTCCTGGTCCATGCAGGGAGTAACGGTGATCCTCCTCCTTTGCCTGACTGAGGTTAGAACTCCCTCGGCGGACTAGATTATTGGCAATTGAGCCCAGACAACAAAGAGAGAGATGGGATAGAAACCAATGGATGCAATTAAGGGGTTTTTTAAGGACCAGGCGCAAAATCTGCGCCGGGAGATTTGGGAAGTGGCCAAAAGCATCGGGGATCATCCGGAACTTGGCTACCAGGAGTTTTTAGCGGTCGATTTGCTGAGCAAGTTTTTAACCAAACACGGGTTTCATGTTGAGCGAGGGCTTGGGGGGATGGAGACTGCATTTATTGCTTCCTATAAAGGAAAGCGCCCCGGTCCTCGCCTTGCCTTTCTGGCAGAGTATGATGCTTTGCCGGAGGTTGGGCATGGCTGTGGGCATAATCTGATTGGGGCCGGTTCTGCGGGAGCTGCGGTGGTACTCAGCAAAAGCATTGAACTCCCGGGTGAAGTTCTGGTTATCGGGACCCCGGCTGAAGAAACCAGCGGTGCCAAGGTGACTCTGGTGGAAAAAGGGGTTTTTAATGACATCGATGCGGCTATGATGTTTCACCCCGGCAGCCAGAATGTCGCTGAAATCTCTTCCTTGGCCCTGGATGCGCTGGAATTCACGTTTGTAGGCAGGGCGGCGCATGCGGTCGCTGCAACATACTATGGAATTAATGCCTTAGATGCCTTGATCAATTTCTATATCTCCGTGCGTGAACTGAAAGAGAAACTTCCGGATGACGTGAGGATTAATGGCATTATCACGGAAGGCGGGGTTGCGCCCAATATTATCCCGGAAAAAGCCGTGGCCCGCTTTTACTTAAGAGCGCCGCGGCGGAAAGACTTAGACGTTCTGACGGAAAAAGTGGTGCGCTGTGCGAAAGAGGCGGCTGCTCAAGTCTCTGCCGAACTGAACTGGCGTAAATTTGAGTTTTCCTATGATGAACTCTGGACCAATAAGGAGCTGGCTGATTGCTTCAGCGCCAATCTGCGCGAGCTGGGCGTGCGCAAGATTGCTCCCCCGCAGACGGCTATGGGGTCGGTCGATTTGGGCAATGTCAGCCGGGTGGTGCCTGCGATCCATCCATACTTAGTGCTGGGCACAGGTACGGAAATCCCGCACACCCGCAGCTTCGCCCGGGCCGTCACCTCGGAAGAAGGGGAGAGCCTGATGATGCTGGCCGTGCAAGCCTTGGCTTTTACAGGCTGGGACGTTTTAACGGATGTCAAACTTTTGCAAAAAGTAAAACGGGAATTTGATCGCCGAAAGCGCGGTCAGGGGTAAAGAAAAGTGACTGTCTGGAAGCTCATAGAGCTTATAGGACAGTCACTTTCACTATGCAGAATAGCTGGCAAGAAAACATTTTAGGAAAGTCATTGAATGTTTATACGGTAGAATGTATAATTATAAAAGCAAAGACTGAACAGGCTGGAGGAAATGATTTGAAATGAAAATTGGGATTTTAGGAGCGACAGGATATACCGGTCAGGAACTGGTGCGCTTATTGAAACAACACCCGGAGGCGGAGCTTGTATATTTAGGCACCTCCAGCGCAGCCGGCCAGGCCTATACCGAAATCTATCCTCATTTATATGGACAGTTGCCTCTCGTCTTGGAAGATGAAAAAGAAGTACCGGATCTGGATGTCCTTTTCTGTGCCTTGCCCCACGGGCTGACCGCAGCCCGGACTCAGGAGTTTTTAGACCGCAAAATTAAAGTAATCGACCTGGGCGCGGATTTCCGGCTGCGCCAAGCTCAAATTTATACAGATTGGTATAAACTGACCCACCCGGCCCCCCATTTGATCGAACAGGCGGTTTACGGACTGCCGGAGCTGAAACGGGAACAAATCAAGGGGAAATCCTTGGTGGCCAATCCGGGATGCTACCCAACGGCAACCTTGCTCGCCTTGGTGCCGCTATTAAGGGCCAAGCTCCTGCGCCCGCAGAGCATTATTGTGGATGCTAAATCCGGTGTCTCGGGTGCAGGCAGGGGCGCCAACCTGGGGACGCATTTTTCGGAAGTGAATGAGAATATTAAAGCGTATGGAGTGGCTCAGCACCGCCATACCCCGGAAATTGAACAGGAGCTGTCTCAGGCGGCGGGCACGGAGGTTAAGATAAACTTTATTCCACATCTCGTGCCGATGATCCGGGGCATTCTGGCAACCATTTACGCGGAAGTGCAGCCGGGAGTGGAGGAAGCGGACCTGCGTGCCTGCTGGCAGCAAAGCTATGAAGGGGAACAATTTGTGCACCTGCTTCCGCCCGGAAGCTGGCCTCAGACGAAATTTGCCGCCGGAAGCAACCATGCTTTTCTCCAGCTCACTTTGGATCAGCGGACCGGAAGAGCGGTTTTGGTGTCGGCCATCGACAACCTGATCAAAGGAGCGTCCGGACAGGCGGTTCAGAATATGAATATTCTCTTCGGCCTGCCGGAGGAGATGGGGCTTGCGGGCACGGGAATCTGGCCCTAAAGCTTGTTCGGAATTAAGCTGAACAAGAGAGAGGATGTGTAAGATGTCGGAAACGGGAAATATTGGGAATTGGACCTGGATTGAGGGCGGGGTCGCCGCTCCGCGCGGGTTTTATGCCGCCGGAGTTCAGGCCGGGGTGAAATACAGGAATAAATATGATGTGGCGGTGCTCTTGTCAGAGGTACCCGCTGAGGCTGCGGGAGTTTTTACCCGCAGTCTGGTAAAAGCCCATCCTGTGCTTTTAAGTAAGGAGCGGGTACAAAAAGGAAGAGCCCAGGCCATCGTGATGAACAGCGGCAATGCCAATGCCTGCGTCGGTGAGGCGGGGGATAAGGCGGCCGAGGCCATGACTGCTAAGACGGCGGAGTGCCTGGGATTAGCTGTAGAAGACGTTTTGGTGGCCTCGACCGGGGTAATCGGAGTGGAGATGCCTTTGCCCACGGTGCTTGACGGGATTGAAGCAGCGGCTGCTGAAGCGGCTAAGATGCGGCAGTTAGCCCAGGGTCAGGAGCAGCCGAGCGGTACTGAAAATGCTGAAAAAGAGATTTTCGATAGTGCCCATAATGCGGCCTTGGCCATTATGACAACAGATACGACCGTGAAAGAATATGCCTGTGAACTAACATGTGCCGGCGGGGTCGTCCGGCTGGGAGCGATGGCCAAGGGTTCCGGGATGATTCATCCCAACATGGGCACCATGCTTGGCTTTATGACCACGGATGCCAAGGTGCCTGCAGCCAAGCTGCAAGCGTTGCTGCAGGAAGCGGTGGATGAGAGCTTTAACATGGTCACGGTTGATGGAGATACCAGCACCAACGACTGTGTGTTCCTGCTGGCCAATGGGGAATCCGGGATCGAGCCTACCGGCGCTGACTGGGATAATTTCCGGAATATGGTGCGATCCTTGGCGGTCAAATTAGCCCAGGTAATTGCCCGCGACGGGGAAGGAGCGAGCAAGTTCCTGGAAGTCAAGGTGACCGGTGCCAAGAGCAAGGAAGATGCGCGCAAGCTGGCCAAGAGCATCTGCGGTTCCAGCCTGGTAAAAACCGCCGTCTTTGGCGAAGACCCGAACTGGGGCCGGATCTTGGCGGCCATGGGCTATTCCGGGGCCGACTTCGACCCTTCGGAGGCAGACATTTATCTGGGACCGATCCAGGTAGCCCAAGGCGGGCGCGGGGTGGATTTCCCGTATGAGCAGGCCAAGCGGGTATTGGCTGAAAAAGATATCGTGATCGAAGCCAGGCTCCGGGGCGGGAATGCCCAAGCCACCGCTTGGGGCTGTGATTTGACTTATGAATACGTGAAGATTAATGGGAGCTATACGACGTAGTTTTTAGGGGAGGGTAAAGAGATGAGTGCGCGCGCTCAGGCGTTAGACCAGGCGAGGGTTCTGGTTGAAGCGTTGCCTTATATTCAGAAGTTTGCGGGCAAAACCATTGTCATCAAATACGGGGGGCATGCAATGGTTGACCCGGCCCTTAAAGAGTCGGTCATGCTGGATGTTCTGCTCTTGCGGTCGGTGGGTATCCGCCCGGTCTTAGTTCACGGCGGGGGGCCGGAGATCAATGCCATGCTGAAAAAGGTGGGGAAAGAAAGCCAGTTCATCCGGGGACTGAGGGTTACGGATGCGGAGACGATGGAGATTGCGGCCATGGTTCTCGTAGGCAAGCTGACCACGGAGATTGTTTCCCTCTTAAACCGGTTTGGGGGCAAGGCAGTTGGTTTGTCCGGGAAGGATGCCCAGCTCTTGCAGGCGGTGAAAAAGCCGATGCAGCTTCAGAATCAGGACGGGGAAATGGAAGAAATCGACCTCGGGTATGTGGGTGAGATCCAAAAAGTGTCCCCGGGGATTGTAGAAAGCCTGCTCGACCAGGGCTACATTCCGGTCATTTCCCCAGTGGCGGGAGGAGAGCAGGGAGAGACCTACAACATCAATGCGGATACGGCAGCCGGTAAGATTGCCGAAGCCCTCAAAGCTGATAAACTCCTCTTGCTCACGGATGTGAGCGGGGTATTGCGGGATATCAATGATCCGGAGTCCTTGATCTCGGTGATCCGGCGCGAGGAAGTCCCCGGTTTGACTGCTGAAGGGGTTCTAAGCGGCGGCATGCTGCCCAAAGTCGAGTGCTGTGTGGATGCGCTCACAGGCGGGGTCGGGAGTGTGCATATTTTGGACGGGCGGCTGGCGCATGCGATTTTACTGGAGTTGTTTACGGACGGCGGGATTGGGACCATGTTTGTGTAACGGTTCGCTTACGTTGCAGACTTAGATGTTAAAAAATGTAGGGGGAGTGAATAGCGTGTTAGAAAATATAGGGACCGAGGAACTTATCAGCCGTGGTCAGGCGGCAGTAATGAATACTTATGGCAGGCTGCCGATGGCGATTGCCCGCGGGGAAGGGGTCTGGGTCTGGGATGTGGACGGGAAGCGCTATCTTGACTTTCTTACCGGACTTGCGGTAAACTCTCTTGGGCACCGTCATCCGGTTATAGTAGAAGCGGTGCAAAAACAGGCAGAACTCATCCTTCATACCTCCAATCTATATTGGATACCGAGCCAAGTCGCACTGGCGGAAAAGCTTGTGCAAAATTCTTTTGCCGACAAAGTTTTTTTCTGCAACAGCGGAGCTGAAGCCAATGAGGCTGCGCTTAAACTGGCACGCAAGTATGCAAAAAATCACTACGGACCTCATAAATACGAAGTGGTGTCTTTGGACAATTCTTTCCATGGACGCACTTTAGCGACTTTAACGGCGACCGGGCAGAAGAAATACCAGGACGGGTTCGATCCACTACCGGCCGGGTTTTCTTATGTAGAGCTTAATGATGTGGCAGGTTTGGAGGAAAAAGTAAATGCGAATACCGCGGCGGTCTTGATTGAGCCCATTCAGGGGGAAGGAGGAGTGTATCCGGCCAGTCCGGAATTCCTGCAGACAGCGCGCGCACTCTGTGACAAGTACGGGGCCCTCCTGATCTTTGACGAGGTGCAGTGCGGAGTTGGACGCACAGGCAAGCTCTTTGCCTATGAGTGGAGCGGAGTGACGCCGGATATTATGACCCTGGCCAAAGCCCTCGGCGGCGGGGTGCCGATCGGGGCCATGCTGGCGACAGATCAAGCGGCTGCCGGGTTTAAGCCCGGAGACCACGCTTCGACTTTTGGAGGCAACCCCTTGGCAACCGCTGTTGGGTGTGCGGTCCTGGAGGTTATGCTGGCTCCGGGCTTCCTTGAAGGTGTGCAGGAGCGGGGACAGTATTTTAGCCACACGCTGCAGGAACTGGCAGCCAAGTACGGCTTAACCGAAAACGTGCGGGGCAGCGGCATGATGATCGGACTTCCGGTTGGGGATCAGGGGCCGCAAATAGTGGAAAGCTGCCGCCAAAAAGGACTGCTGATTAACTGTGTGGGCGGTAAAACCTTGCGCTTCCTGCCGCCGCTCATTGCCGGCACCGAGGAGATAGACCAGGCTTTGACGATTTTAGATGAAGTATTTGCGGAAATTATGGGGGATCACTAACGACAGGGCCGTGAACCTAGGATCGCATTTTAATCGCAACTAGGAAGTTCGAAAATGCACGGGGGAGGGAACCTTAAAACATGCAAGCAGCTTTGGTCTTGGAAACAGGAAAAATATTCAGGGGGGAATCTTTTGGTGCCGGCGGAGAAGCTTGGGGGGAAGTCGTATTTAATACGGGCATGACAGGGTACCAGGAGGTGCTGACAGATCCCTCGTACGCGGGGCAAATTGTCTGTATGACCTATCCGCTTATCGGGAACTACGGTGTTAATCAGGCAGATAACCAATCTGCGAAAATCCAGGTACAGGGGTTTATCGTCAAAGAAGCAGCCCTTAACCCGAACCACTGGCAACTGGAAAAGAATCTTTCCCGGGCTTTGGTTCAAGCCGGAGTAGTCGGGATCAAGGGCATAGATACCAGGGCTCTGACGCGCCTGATCCGTGAACACGGGGTTTTGAAAGGCGTAATCACTACTGACATGGAGCATCTGACCGAATTGGTAAAGAAATTGCAGGATTGGGAAGTGCCGCAGGATGTCGTAGCCCAGGTAAGCACCAAAGAAAGGTATGAATTAGAGCCCACCAAACGGATAGCGGCCGACACTGCTGAAGCGCCGTATCACGTCGTCGTGATGGATTTTGGCATTAAGGAAAACATTTTGCGCACGATGCGGGAAAAGGGTTTCCGCTTAACCGTTGTGCCTTACAATACCCCGGCTCATGAAATTTTAGCCCTGAATCCCGATGGGATTTTTCTCTCGAATGGCCCGGGAGACCCCAAAGTTGTTACGGAGGGGATCGAAACCATCAGACAGCTGCTTGGCGAACGTCCCATCTTCGGGATTTGCCTAGGGCACCAGCTTTTAACCCTGGCCGCTGGGGGAGACACCTATAAACTCAAGTTTGGGCATAGAGGCGGAAACCAGCCGGTGCAGGATCTGCGCACGGCCAAGGTCAACATTACTTCGCAAAACCACGGGTATGCGGTGGCAACTGAGAGTTTGGAGAATACGCCCCTTATGGTGACGCACCGCAACTTAAACGATCAAACAGTCGAAGGGATGGCGCACCGGGAGCTTCCGGTTTTCTCCGTGCAGTATCATCCGGAAGCCGGTCCCGGGCCGAGCGATTCGCTCTACCTGTTTGATGAGTTTGCTCAGTTGATGAGCGAAAGGAGGGGCCAGCATGCCTCTTAATCCGGCGTGGAAGAAAGTAATGGTGATCGGCTCCGGGCCGATTGTTATCGGCCAGGCGGCAGAGTTTGATTACGCCGGAACTCAGGCGTGCAAAGCCTTGCGCGAGGTCGGACTCGAAGTGGTTCTGGTTAACAGCAACCCGGCCACGATTATGACTGACAGGCAAATGGCGGATAAGGTTTATCTTGAGCCGTTGCTTCCGGAAAGACTGGAAGTAATTATCGCCAAGGAAAAACCTGATGCCCTGCTCCCCACTTTAGGCGGGCAAACCGGGCTTAACTTAGCAATGGAGATGGAGAAACAGGGGATTCTCACTCGCTATGGAGTTGACTTAATCGGGTGTGATGCCGAGACGATTTACAAGGCGGAAGACCGGGAGGCCTTCAAGGCGACCATGCTTGAAATCGGAGAACCTGTGGCCGAAAGTACGATTGTCACCAATCAGGAAGAAGGAGACGCTTTCGCGGAGCACTGCGGTTATCCGATCATCGTCCGCCCGGCTTATACCCTGGGGGGCACAGGCGGCGGCATTGCCAAAAACGAAAAGCAGCTGCACGAAATTCTGGAGCGTGGGCTGCAAGCGAGTCCGATCCGGCAGTGTCTGCTCGAACGGAGTGTGGCCGGCTGGAAAGAAATCGAATACGAGGTCATGCGCGATGCAGCCGACAACTGTATTACGGTGTGCAACATGGAAAACATCGACCCGGTAGGGATTCACACCGGGGACAGTATTGTGGTCGCACCTTCCCAAACCTTGACCGATGTCGAGTACCAAATGCTCAGGGCTGCGTCCCTTAAGATTATCCGCGCTTTAGGGGTGAACGGGGGCTGTAATGTACAGTACGCTTTAAACCCCAGAAGCCGGGAATATGTAGTCATTGAAGTTAACCCCCGGGTCAGCCGCTCCAGCGCCCTGGCCTCAAAAGCCACCGGTTACCCGATTGCCAAGATGGCAGCTTTGCTGGCGGTAGGCTTCACCCTGCCTGAGCTTACGAATCCGGTCACCGGGCACACCAGTGCCTGTTTTGAACCGGCTTTGGACTATGTCGTGGTTAAATTCCCGCGCTGGCCTTTTGATAAGTTTCCGGCGGCGGACAACCGCTTGGGCACGCAGATGAAGGCGACCGGGGAAGTTATGGCTTTGGAGAGAACTCTGGAAGCGGCTTTGCTTAAGGCCGCGCGTTCGCTGGAGGTTGGAACCGTTGGTCTCAGGATTGCGGATTCCGGGCGCTGGACGGAGATGGAGATCGAAGACAAGATGGCCAAAGCTGACCATGAGCGCTTCTTTGCTGTCGCTGAGGCTTTTCGCCGTGACTGGACCGTTGCTGAGGTCGAAAACTTGACCGGCATCGATCCTTTTTTCCTGAATAAGATCAAAGATTTGGTCAGCCTGGAGCACCGTTTGCAAAATAGCCCGCTAACTCCTGAACTTTTGCGGTGGGCCAAGGCTCAAGGCTTCTCCGACCTGGCGGTTGCCCGGTTAACAGGGCGCAAAGAAGATGAGATACGTGCCGAGCGCTTTGCCCAGGGAATTGTACCGGTGTATAAGACGGTAGACACTTGCGCCGCTGAGTTTGTATCCTCTACTCCTTACTATTATTCAAGCTATGAAGAGGAAGACGAGGTCGAAGTGCATAACGGCCCGAAAGTGGTCGTCTTAGGTTCAGGGCCGATCAGGATCGGACAGGGAATCGAATTCGACTATTGTTCGGTGCATGCGCTCTGGGCCTTGCAGGAGGCCGGAGTAGAATCCATTATGATTAACAACAACCCCGAGACTGTATCAACCGATTTTGACACCGGGGATAAACTCTATTTCGAGCCCCTGACTGCGGAAGACGTGCTGCATGTCATGGCTAAGGAGAAAGCTGAGGGGGTTTTGGTGCAGTTCGGCGGCCAGACCGCCATCAATCTGGCCGGGCCGTTGAGCCGGGCCGGGGTTAAGATTTTGGGCACGCCGGTGGATGCGATTGATATCGCTGAGGACCGGGAGCGCTTTGCCCAGCTTTTGCTCCGCCTGGGAATTCCTCAGTCCGAAGGGCGGGCGATTACCTCAGTCGCCCAAGCGCAAGAAATAGCCTCGGAGCTGGGATTCCCGGTAGTGGTGCGCCCTTCGTATGTGATCGGCGGGCGGGCGATGGAAGTGGTCAGCCGCCTGGAAGAACTGGAAGAGTACCTGCGCCGGGCGATTCACCTTTCTCCGGAACACCCGATCCTGGTGGACAAGTATTTAGAGGGAAAAGAAGTCGAGGTTGATGCGGTCGCGGATGGGGAAACGACCGTGATTCCGGGTATTATGGAACACATCGAGCGGGCCGGGGTGCATTCAGGGGACAGCTTTGCAGTGTATCCGCCTCAAAGCCTGACCCCGAATGAACTGGCCCAGATCGAGGATTATACCTGCCGCATCGCGGAAGGGATCGGAGTGCGCGGGCTCTTAAATATTCAGTTTGTGGTGGTTCAGGGCAAGGTCTATGTTCTGGAGGTAAATCCGCGCGCCAGCCGCACAGTCCCTATCCTGTCGAAAGTGACCGGAATTCCGCTCGTGAGCCTGGCGGTGCAAGTGGCCTTGGGCAAAAAGCTTAAGGAGCTGGGCTACAAGCACGGACTGGCTCCGGAAGTCCCGTTCGTGGTGGTCAAAGCCCCGGTCTTTTCCTTTGAGAAGCTGACCAAGGTCGAAACTTCCCTGGGGCCGGAGATGAAATCCACCGGAGAAGTGCTGGGAATGGATACCCAGTTCGGACATGCTTTGGCCAAGGCTTTTGCCGCTTCCCATGTGCCGCTGCCGGACTTTGGAGATATCCTGGTCACGGTGGCGGAGAAAGACCGTCCGGAGGCCATGATGCTGACGCGCCAACTGGCGAACCTGGGATTCGGGGTGAAAGCCACGGGAGATACAGCCAAAGCCCTTGCTCTCTGCGGCGTGGAAGTTGAAGAAGTTGGTGAAGGGAGCGAGGAGCTAAAAGATGCGGTGCGCCGCAGGGAATTTTCCTTTATCCTTAGTACCCCCGCCAAAGGCAAGCCCGAAGAACGCATGGGTTATCTCCTCCGCCGCTTGGCTGCCGAACACCGCGTGCCCTGTCTTACTTCAATGGACACTGCCCGCGCGGTGGTGCGCGCGCTCCAGGAAATCCGCAGCAACACCCAGCCCCATGTGCTGTCATTGCAGGAGTATCTGAGCCTGGTTAATCCGGTGGCTGCCAGGTAGTAAAGCCAAACTAAACGCATTAGAACCCCCGTTTTTACTGTTCGAAATACTATATAACCGTTTGATTTCGCGAAACAACACGAAAAACTTTCGTGCTGTTTCGCGTTATTATTTCGTGTTTCGCCGCCCCTGAACAGTGCTCATACTCTGTAAATAGCTTGTTTAAGTCAGAAACCTGTTTTAATCAAACGTATCGATGCAGAAATTGTCGAAAAAATCTTTCTGAAATGTTGTAACATTTTTGACGTGTAAAGTGTCTATATAGTAGAACCGGTAAATTTCTACCATCTTTCCCAATCGAAAGGAAGTGATTATAGTGAAAGTAACATAAATGGCGTAAAGGTAAGTATGATCTGGTTTTGGTTTTTCTTATTTGAATAGGTGGTCATTATAAGACTTTGAGATGCTTAATTTTGGATTAAAAGAAGATTAATTCTAAGTAGAAAGGGGAAAAAATAGTGATCAGAAGAAACCTTAAAACTGCTGCCATCGCATTTGTTATTGGGATTTTATTTTCAACAAGTATAACGGTAGTGTTAGCAGCTGAAGCGTCTAGTCCTTATGGTTCCTACGGTCTTTATCTTGGTTACACCTATTAAAACCAAGCAGTTATCAATACTGGTCCTTACTCAGTGAATGCCCATACAACGGTCCAAACCGAGTCATCGACTAGTGTGCCAACGGGATATATGGGTGCTCAGGCGAGGCTGTTTGATTCATCAGGCACATTAATTGAATATTCGAATATGACATATAATGATAGCCCGACGTCTATCATGAGTACGCTAGCTTACACGATAAATAGACCAGGCACATATTACAGTCATGGTATATCTGCAGCATATACCGGTAATGGATATGATTATTACTACACATTTAAGAGTCCGTATCTCACTTATTAGGGGGGTGAACAGAATGTTTGCTAAAATGATTGGAACAAAGACATTAACTATCACCGTGGCCATTCTTGCGGGTATAGTAGCGGGATCATTTGGTTTTGGAACTGTTTTTGCTAACAACTTTTCTACGTATACCCTGTCTAATCAGAGTACCACACCCACTCCTGTCTATCCGACGAACGATAACGGTCAAACATATGGCTCTGCTCGGGACGCTACTTCTCTAGCCACAGAGCCGGATTTAATTAGAGCACGCGGCCAGGACGGAACTGAAGGGTACGTACGGTCTACAGATTTGCACGGGATAATGCCTAAAACGCCGGAGGAAGCTTTAGCCCTGCAAAGTAATCGTAAACCTGGAAGTTTTGAAGAGATTCCGCTCTATGATGTTGACGGTAAAACTGTTATTGGGTCATTTAAAATCCAAAACACTCAGGGTATTAACAAGCCAGTAGAGGCCATAACTGAACAAGATCTTAAGAAGGCAAGAGGAGAGTCAACTACCGAATAAAAATTAGCAAGTCAATGTAAAGTTGACCAAGGTTGATACTTCCCGTCCGGAAGCCATGATGCTGATGCGCCAGCTTGCGAACATGGGATTCAGTGTAAAAGCCACGGGAGCCTTGCTTTATCGGGCAAGATCCGGCTAACAAGATGGCTCATAGTAGCTTCAGCGAAGAAGATTTGCTAAATTAGATATACTAAAGTAGACTTGATTGTGGAAAATACCTAGGAAGGCTTTCCGAACAACGATTGACCGGGAAGATTCCCCGAGGAGGTGAGAAGTGCATGAACCCCATTGATCCGTCGGCTGTTCAATCCATACTGGACAGTTTTCTCAACCGTGAAGTATATATCCATCTGGAGACAACCAACGGCGCTTACGCCGTCCATCGCCGGGAAAGGAAAATATCCGCCGGGGCTTTTATCCGCAATGCCCGGATTCGTTTTGAAAGAGGGGTTATCACGGGAGACCGTCCCTATCGGGTTGGCCTCAAAATGGAGCTGGGTTGGGTCTATGCCGAGGGATTAACCGACTTCGAGCTGGACCGGGAAGGGCGGCTCTTGCTCGCTGGTCATGATGAAGAAGGACGTTTGGCGGTAGCGCTTGAGCTGAGCCTGAGCCCGTTCCCTCATGCTGACTCCTGACTCCTGCCCTGTAACATGCCGGCAAGCTACCTTGCCCGCATCCTCCGCCGCAAAAGCATTTCTTTACGGTTTGCGGCTACGGCGTTAGTCTGCACTGCAGACTAACGTACCACGCGCCGGATGCTCGAACAGCGTGAAGCTGTTCGCCGAAGGATCGAGCTTGTCGACTCGCTACCGCGCCAAACCTTTGGGTAATACCTGGAGTGAACCGTGGCGCGGCTTCACGCTTCGTCGACTGCGCTCACGACGCTCCTCTGCTCTACGGTTCGCTCCGCAAGGTAGCTTGCCTGTTACATTCATCAGTGGTGCTGCGTAGCAGCATGGAAGTCTGACTTCTGTCTCCTGACTCCTGACTCCTGATTCCTGTAACAGAGGTGAAATTTAAATGACACAACATGTGCTTGTGGTTTTTCCGCATCCGGATGATGAAACATTTGGCTGTGGAGGGACCATCGCTCTCTTCGCCAAATCCGGCATACCGGTCACTTATGTTTGCGCAACGCTGGGGCAAATGGGGCGGAATATAGGAAAACCTTTTTTCGCTACCCGGGAGTCGCTCCCCCACATCAGGGAAGCGGAACTGGAAGGGGCCTGTAAGGCCCTGGGTATCCAACGGGTGATTAAACTCGGGTTGTGGGATAAAATGATTGAATTTGAAGAGCCGGAAGCCCTGATTGCCAGGCTTGGACAGATTATCCGTGAGGTGAACCCGTCATTGGTTCTCACTCATTATCCCGGATATGCAGTCCATCCGGATCATAATGCGCTGGGGAACTTAACGATTCAGGCGATCTCCCGTCTTTCTCCTGAAGAACGCCCGTTGGTTTACGCCCATGCTTTTGACCGCATGGCACGGGAGGTCCTGGGAGAGCCGGATATCGTCAACGACATCTCAGCTGTGGCTGAGGTGAAACTGGCGGCCATCCGGGCGCACAAATCCCAGTCCCAATTGATCCCGATTGAGCAATTTCTTAAGCAGGAGTCTTTTTGGATTTACCGGTTTGACAATAAGTAAGAGAGGGCCAGGACGAGATAGTCTTGGCCCTCCGAAGTTAAGAAGAATTATAAGATTTTCTTGCCGGCCATCGGCCCGGGTTTAAGGCCATGAATTTCCTCAACGTGACATAAAACGACAGCCTTGGGTTTGGGCAGGCCCGCTTGTTGGGACATTGCTGCGGCTTGGTCATACAGGGCTCCGCTGTTTTGGACTTCCGGGGTGCAAATAAAGCGGAAGCCATCAGGGATCTCTCTGTTGGCAACGGCTACAACTACCCTTGAACCATCCAGGACGTTTTGGTAGGTAGTCCCGCCGGTACCTTCCGTGAAAACCAAGGTTTCATCGTTCAAAACCCGGGTAGAACGTTTCGGAGCTACGTTTTGAATCCCTTCTTTACTTACTGTTCCTACGTAACATTGAGTGCTGTTCACCATGTCTTTCATTTCTTGAGTTAAGACAGCCATTAGGGTACTCCTTTCAAAAAGAATTTGGATCATACTTTGGTATAATATTATAGATTCTAGGATATTTTGGCAAGTACGCACTGACGCAACAAAAAGGTAGTCAAAGAAATGCGCCGGTAAAATAGTTGAAGAATGAATCGAGCAAGCATTGACGAACGAAAAGCCTCTGAAACAGCCCTCTGTACATAAGCCTAAGTAGAGCTAAACCAAAATGGAGAGTTTATCTATGCAAATCACCTTAGCCTACGGCAAAACCGGGCTTCCGGCAGAACTCCCGGATGACGCGGTGGTGATCGAGCCCAGGCACCTGCCTAAGCTCGAACATGAAGAAGTAGCAGTGAAGGAAGCCCTGTGCCATCCGATCGGAACCCCGCCGCTCAAAGACATGGTCAAAGCCGCGGATAAAGTGGCCATTGTCATCAGCGATATGACCAGGCCCACGCCCAACCATAAGCTGGTGTCCTGGCTCCTGCGGGAGTTAGAGCATGTGCCCCGGGAAAACTTTGTCATCATCAACGGCACCGGCAGCCACCGGGACAATACCCGTGAAGAATTAAGCCGGATGCTGGGGGCAGAAATCGTAGATACTATTAGGGTCATTAACAACAATGCCTTTGACAAGGAAACCCAGATCTATTTAGGCCAGAGTTCATTCGGAGCCGAGGTTTACTTAAACAAGGAATATTGTGCAAGTGATTTTCGGATTGTGACCGGATTCATTGAACCGCATTTCTTTGCCGGATTCAGCGGCGGCCCCAAAGGGATTATGCCGGGAATCGCCGGGATCGAAACAATTCTTCATTTTCATAACGCCTCTATGATCGGCAATCCCAACAGCACCTGGGGTTTGATCGAGGGGAATCCTCTGCAGGCGGCCGCTACGGAGATTGCGTTGATGTGCAAGCCCGAGTTTATGCTGAATGTGACTTTGAACGGAGACAAGGAAATCACCGCTTTTTTTGCCGGAGATGTGATTGAGGCGCACCGGCAGGGGTGTGCCTATGTTAAAGAACAGGCTATGGCTGCCTGTGCTGAACCCTTTGACATCGTAGTTACGACCAACAGCGGTTACCCTTTGGATCAGAATCTGTATCAGGCAGTCAAAGGAATGAGCGCTGCTCAAAGAATAGTTAAAAAAGGCGGAGCAATTATCTGCGCCGCGGAGTGCAGTGACGGCCTCCCTGATCACGGCAACTATGCCAAGATTCTCGGGATGCGCGCTACGCCTCAGGGAATTTTGGATATGATTCATGATCCTTTATTTTCTATGTTCGATCAGTGGCAGGTGCAGAAACAGGCTATGATTCAGCTCTGGGCCGATGTCTATGTCTATTCTGCACTGCCGGAAGAGCAGGTGCGCAAGGCGATGTTCAAGCCCTGTGCGGATATTGCCCAGACGGTAAGCGAGCTCCGGGTAAAATACGGTCCGGAGAGTAAAATTGCGGTGATGCCGCTGGGGCCGCTCACGATTCCGTATGTGCGGGAAATTTTATAATAGTTTTGGCCTCCAAGGTATAACCTAAGGAAAACTAGTCATTGTTGGATATCGGATATTACCTGTAAACAGCGGGATCGCAATTAGATAAATACCGGAGGGATAAGGATGCAAGCTGAAGAGCCGGGTAGAGAACAAGATCCTATTATGAACAGGGCTGAGGAACGGCAATGGATGGTTGATGTTCTTAAACAGGAAGGCATTAAAGACGAGGCGGTGCTTGCGGGAATGCAGGCGGTGCCTCGTCATTTCTTTGTGCCCAGGGAGATGTCCGATTATGCCTATGATGATGAAGCCTTGCGCATTGAGGCCGGGCAAACCATCAGCCAGCCTTATATCGTCGCTCTTATGGCTCAGGCCTTGGAGTTAAAATCCGGAGACAGAGTGTTGGAGATCGGCACGGGCTCCGGGTATTCGGCGGCTGTACTCTCCCGGCTGGCAGCCAGAGTGTATACCATTGAGCGCCATAAAGTGCTGGCTGACCAAGCCGGGGAGCGCTTTGCGCGCTTAAACTATGAGAATATCGAGATTCGCTTTGGGGACGGAACCAAAGGCTGGCCGGAGGAGGCTCCCTTTGATGCGATCCTGGTTACCGCCGGTGGGCCGCAGGTGCCGGCCTCCCTTAAGGGGCAGCTAAAGGTTGGGGGCCGGCTGGTCATGCCTGTAGGGACAGAAAAGATGCAGGAGCTAATCAGAGTACGCAGGAACGGAGAACAGGATTACCGGGAAGAAAGCTTGGGTTTGGTGCGTTTTGTGCCCTTGATCGGGGAAGAAGGTTGGCCGTTGAGAAGCTGAAATCTACCGCTCAGGCTGAAATGAGTGCCGGGCTGCAAGAAGAAGAGTTATAATTCTGCTGAATGCCAACGTTTGATATTAGGCCAGAAGAGATGGTTGGCAATCCGGATGAGTGGGGGGAGTATGGGAGATGAAACCGGTTTACCAGCGTTTTTGGAACCATTCCGTGACGCGCGTGAATCCGCGTGAGCTCATGTCAGTTACGACCTACTTAGATACTCTGAGTGAATACCGGGTTCTGCTTCAGGTCGGAGTCAGCGATCTGGTGATTGCGGGCGGAGTGATCGAATGTTTCCGCAAGCAGGGAGAGCAATTGATTAAACCGCAAATTGTTAAGCCTTCCTTGCAAGGAATTCAAGCCTACTTCGGGTCGGGCAGGCAGGTCAAAGAAGCCCTTGAAGGAGATACGGTGCTGATTGAACTGGTGCTGGAGAATATCATGGCGGTCATTCAGGCGGAAGCCTATCTTTATGCAGAAAGAGGTTTCCCAACCCCTGAGGCTTATGATGATTTTTGGGATCAGTGCTACCGGGGATCGTGCAAGTACTACAGCAACTTAGATTTAGTCAAAACACGGTTTATGGAGCACATTCAGCCGAAACAGCGAACCGATTACTTGTTTACGCGCATTAGGAATGCAGCGGTTTACCAAAGTGAGCCTGAGCGCTGGCAAGTCTCTGTGAATTTTGGTGACTCTTTTCATGAGATGACTTTAATTTTGGGTTGCCGTGGAGATGATTTCCAAGTGATTGAGATAGATGGCGCGATCCTTCGTTGCCCGGATCAAATTTGTACAAAGGCTGTGTCTCATTTAGAGGACATGGTTGGCCTAGCTTTGGCCGGGTCGAATGAGAAGGAAATCCTAAAAGCAACGGGGGGCGGAGAGGGCTGCAGCCACCTGGGCTTTATGGCTGTGGATGCCGCTAAGGCTGTTAAGGCAGTAAGAGCAGCTAAATTTCGGTAGAGCTAAACTCCTTCACGTTTACCAACAAGCGACCATTCCGTCTGTGCGTGAATCGGTGCCGCCGGTAAGAACGCCTGTCTTTTGGTCCTTCCAGATAATTTGCCCGCGTCCAAAGCCATAGGGGTCTAACACCATGTTTACGTTGTGCCCTCTCCTGGCTAACGCTTCTGCAAGATGGGGCGGGAAGGAATGTTCCAGTTCAATACTCCTATCCCCGATCCAGCGCCAGCGGGGGGCGTCTATGGCCGCTTGCGGGTTAAGATGAAAGTCAACGGTATTCATAATGACTTGGAGGTGCCCTTGGGGCTGCATAAACCCGCCCATCACCCCGAAAGAACCTATCGGCCCATGATCTTTCGTCAAAAATCCGGGGATGATGGTGTGGTACGTTCGTTTGCCCGGTTCCAAGCGGTTTGCCGCTGCCGGATCCAAGGAAAAATTATTCCCCCTGTTTTGAAGACTGATGCCTGTTCCCGGAACGACCAGGCCGGATCCGAAGCCCATATAATTGCTTTGGATGTAGGATACCATGTTGCCCGAGTCGTCAGCAGCTGCCAGATAAACCGTCCCGCTGCCCGTTGGTTTACCCGCTTCAGGAAAAGAAGCCGTTTCTTTAATCAATTGGCTGCGTTCTTCTGCATAGGCCTTCGAGAGGAGATCCTCAATTTTAACGGACATTTTTTCGGGATCGGTAATATAGCGCTTTCCGTCGGCAAAGGCCAGTTTTAAGGCTTCGATTTGGGTATGAAAGGTTTCCGTGGTATCCCGTTCAGCAAATTCAAAACGGTCTAAAATATTTAAAGCGAGTAAGGTCACCAACCCTTGACCGTTCGGCGGAATCTCCCAGACATCATACCCCCTGTACCTGACCTTGATGGGTTTTACCCATTGGGGTGAGAAATTTTCAAGATCTTGTTTGCTTAAGTATCCGCCGAATTGTCTGGAGAATTGGTCGATTTTCTCGGCCAATTCCCCCCGGTATAAGGCTTCGGCTTTGGTCTCGGCAATGAGTTGCAGGCTTTGGGCATGATCCGGAGAATTCCAGATTTCACCGGCAACCGGAGCCCGTCCTTTGGGCGCAAAGGTTGCAAACCAATTTGCAAATTCGGGTCCGCGCAGCGCTTCAGAATAGGTCGCAAAAGATGTGGCCCAGTATTTGGCTAAGACCGGCGACAGGGGGTAACCTTTCTCGGCATACTCTATTGCCGGTTTGAGACAATCGGCAAACGGTATTTTCCCGAAACGGGAGGAGAGGGCCGCCCAGCCTGCAGGGGCACCCGGAACGGTTACGGGTATCCAGCCGTATTTGGGCATTTGCTTATATCCCATCTTGAGCACGGTTTCTAAAGACAGGGTTTGAGGGGAGGGGCCGCTCGCGTTGAGACCATACAATTCCCCGTTTGTCCAAACCAGGGCAAAAGCATCGGAACCGATACCGTTGGAAGTCGGTTCTAAGACCGTTAAACAGGCCGCGGTTGCAATGGCTGCGTCGATGGCATTGCCGCCTTTTTTGAGGATGTCCAGACCGCCTTGGGCCGCCAGATGCTGGGATGTGGCCACCATTCCGTTTTGTGCGTAAACGGCTACCCTCTGTGATGGATAAGGATAATACAACGAATCAAAGTTCATATTAGCCTCCATGCAATGTAAATGTTTGTAAGAATAATCAAGTCGCCTAAGGTTTTAATCAGTAAGTTATTTTCGGTTAACTGAACAATTTCCATGTGAAAATCCCTGATTCTTTCCAAAACGGAATCGAACCCCTCATTATGATAAGCAATGGTTTCAGCTTGCACGATATTGTTCAGAACCTGCAACATGGACTTAGAATTTTTGAGCTTGGTAAATACTTTCTCCAACCTGGGATTGGCGGCTGAATGCCAGGTAGAATGCCAAAGCCAGCACCGCCGGGATAACATTCAACAGATACATCATACGATAGCCGACCGCTTGGGCCACCACTCCCCATAAGACGGAACCAAGGCCCACTCCGATATCGAAGACTGTGAAGTAGGTGCCGACGGCTGCACCGCGCCGGTCCGGCGGGACATTTAAGACAGACAATGCCTGCAGGCTCGGTTGGACAGCACCGAATCCAATCCCAAAGACAATTGCGGCTGCGATAAACATCGTTAAAGATTGGGCAAGGAAAAATAAAACCATGGTCAGGGTTACGATGACCAGTCCGGGAATGACTACAATATCAAAGCCCCGTTGATCCGCGAGACGCCCCAGTATGGGCCGGCTGAGAGTAATCGTCACGGCGTAAACTGTGAAAAAGATTCCAATTCCGCTGATTCCCCTTTGGGCACCGTACAGGGCGAGGAAAGACAGGACTGAGGAATAAACCAAAGTGATAAAGAAGGCAACCAGAGAAGGGCGAAGGGCGCGCTTTTCTATGAGCATCGATTTGGCGGCGCTGGGGTTGTGATCCACTTTTCTATATGAGATTAAGACGGCTGCCAGCAAAGAGACTAAAATAGCAAACGTCGACCCCAAGAAGAGCACGCTAAAATGATACTTCTCAATGATAAAGAGAGAGAGGGCGGGAGCAATCCCCATGGCTGCGCTCATGGCCAGGCCAAAATACCCCATTCCTTCGCCCAGCCTGCTCTTTGGGATCGCATCGGCGGCAACTGTTCCGGCTGCGGTGTTGCAGTAACCCCAACCAAATCCCTGGATGAAACGGAAAAGCAAGAAGATGAATAAACCCTGGACCCAGGTAAAAACCAGGGAGCACAGCATAAAAATCGCCAGGCCCAAAAGATAAATCCCGCGGCGGCCATGCCTGTCAAGTGTACGCCCGGCAAAAGGCCGGATAAGTACCGCAGAGATTAAGAATACGCCCATGGCCAGCCCGGATAAACTTTCCTTGCCGCTGATATTTTTGATGTATATGGGCAAAGTCGGGAGCAGCATGTAAAATCCAATATAAGTTGCAAAGTTGGAAATGAGCACCAGGAGGAAGTTTTTGGTCCATAGGGGTTCTGCTAAAGAACCATGCACAGACGATTTGGTAAGAATACTCAATAAGTTCGCCACCTTTGGAAAATTCGGAAAACTACTCAACGTATTGTATTCGGCAGCGGAATATATTTTCCTGCATTTCTTGAAACATCTTCTCTTTTCAGGAACATGTTGCATCCGTGGCACGATGATTGCATAAATAACACAATTATTGCATAAATATTGGAGTGCTTTTTGGTATCATATCCCAGCACATTTTCTATTGAATTTTTATACACTAAATAGTATAATCATACACATCAAGAAGAGAGGAAATGGTGATAAGAGATGACACAGCTAAACAAGGAAAAATTCAAAGGCAGAGATTTTATCTCTTTGCACGATTTTTCGCAAGAAGAGATTGCTTATATGTTAAAAATTGCAGCAGATTTGAAGCGGGAGCGCAAAGAGGGCATTCCGCATCCGCACCTGCAAGGAAAAACCTTGGCCATGATGTTTACCAAGTCTTCCACCCGGACCAGGGTTGCGTTTGAAGTGGGGATGTATCAGCTCGGGGGCCAGGCTCTTTTTCTAAGCAGCCGGGATATTCAGTTGGGGCGCGGGGAAAGCATCGCCGATACAGCCCGGGTGCTGTCGCGCATGGTGGACGGGATTATGATCCGAACCTTCAGCCATCAGGAAGTGCTGAACCTGGCCGAGTATGCCACGGTTCCGGTGATTAACGGTCTGACAGACCTGCTCCATCCAACTCAAGTGCTGGCGGATTTATTGACTATCCAGGAGCATAAGGGTGAACTGGCGGGCCTTAAATTAGTTTACATCGGAGATGGAAACAATATGTCGCATTCCCTGATGTTTGGCGGAGCCAAAATGGGAATGCATGTCGTGATTGCCTGCCCCGATGCCTACCGGCCGAACCCGGAAATTATCGCGTTGGCTGAGGAAGATGCCAAGGCCAACGGGGGTAAAGTGGAAGTCATATCCGACCTGCAAGCGGCTGCAGAGGGTGCGGATGTGCTCTATACCGATGTGTGGGCCAGCATGGGCCAGGAACAGGAAGCTGAGATCCGGAAACAGGCCTTCTCTTCCTACCAGATTAACGCGGAGCTGTTAAAGGCGGCCGCCAAGGATGCCATTGTGCTGCACTGCCTGCCGGCTCACCATGGGGAAGAAATTACGCACGAGGTATTTGAAGGTCCGCAGTCCGTAGTCTTTGACGAGGCTGAAAACCGCCTTCATGCTCACAAAGCGATTATGGCGTTGGTAATGTAAAATAAGAGTTGGGAGGAAAGAATGTATGAAAAAGGTTGTGTTAGCGTATTCCGGAGGGTTGGACACCTCCATCATCATACCCTGGCTGAAAGAGAATTACGGGTATGAAGTGATTGCTATGGCTGCAGACTTGGGCCAGGGGGAAGAACTGGAGCCTCTTAATGAAAAGGCGATTAAAAGCGGAGCCAGCAAAATCTACATTGAAGACCTGAAGGAAGAATTTGTGACCGGCTTCATTTATCCGACCTTAAAAGCGGGAGCGGTTTATGAAGGACAGTATTTGCTCGGCACCTCCTTTGCCCGTCCCCTGATTGCGAAACGGTTGGTGGAAATCGCGGAAAAAGAGGGCGCGGTCGCAATTGCCCACGGGGCCACCGGTAAAGGAAACGACCAAGTGCGTTTTGAATTGAGTGTCAAGGCTCTAAATCCTGATCTTCAAATTATTGCTCCCTGGCGCTTATGGGATATTAAGTCGCGCGAAGATGCCATTGATTATGCCCAGGCCAGAGGGATTCCGGTTCCGGTCACCAAAGACCGTCCTTACAGCATGGACCGCAACTTATGGCATCTAAGCCATGAGGGCGGAGATCTGGAAGACCCTTGGAATGAACCGCAAACAGACATCTATTTGCTGGGTGTGGCTCCGGAAAATGCCCCTGACACCCCGACTTATATCGAATTGGAATTTGACAAAGGGATCCCGATAGCGCTGGACGGGGAAAAATTATCTCCGGTCGCCTTGGTTGAGAAGCTGAATGAACTGGGCGGGCAAAACGGAGTCGGAATCGTGGACATGGTGGAAAACCGCCTGGTCGGGATGAAATCACGCGGTGTCTACGAGACTCCCGGGGGTACCATTCTTTATGCCGCCCATCAAGCCCTGGAACACCTGACTTTGGACCGCCAGACTCTTCATTATAAAGAGCAAATTGCCCTTAAATATGCGGAGCTGGTGTATGACGGCGTTTGGTATTCTCCGCTCAGGCAAGCGCTCGATGCCTTTGTGGATGTAACCCAGCAAAATGTGACCGGAACGGTGCGGATGAAGCTTTATAAAGGAAATTGCACTCCGGCTGGGGCCAAGTCCCCGTATTCCCTGTACAACCAGGAATTTGTCACCTTCGGGAGGGATGGGGTCTATAATCAGAAAGACGCTGAAGGCTTCATCAATCTCTTTGGATTGCCGCTCAAAGTAAGAGCACTGATGGAGAAAAAAGCTGGTCTTCGCTAGAAAACTTTAGCAGACGGGGCGTAACTATAAAATCCTTTAGAAAAAGACTCTGCATCTAAAACTAGATTGCGAAGTCTTTTTTCTTTGAAAAAACAAGGAAATACATATCAAGATTAAACGAATGTATCAAAATGAGATTTGAACGGCCAAGGCTTGGAAAATCGTTAAAAAATACTGGACTTGTGAAATATGGTACGTTACATTATCTCAATCTGAGATAGTATAACCTTGAAAAAGGCTTAAACAACTGCCCCCAGACTTGAAGGTTGCCTCTGGCATGTTTCTTGCTTTAATAACAATTTTATCTGAGGTTTTTTACCCATGCAAGAACTGGCCCAATTATAAAGGAAACTTACTTCAGATGGAGTTTTAACTCCACCTGAAGTTTAGTTGAACTTATCCAGGGGCTTAGCGCCACTTAGTGGCGGTTAGCCATCGGATAAATCTAATTTAATATAATGTGACTTTTTATTATGTTCAAAGAAAGGGTGAGGGTGGAATATGGCTTTTTCGGTCGTGGGAAAAAGTGTGCAGAGAGTGGATGCGGTGGCCAAAGTTACAGGCAAAGCCAAGTACACCGATGATTTCTACGAAAGAGATATGCTGGTTGGCAAGATCTTACGCAGCCCCTATGCCCATGCCAAAGTCAAAAAGATTGATGTCAGCAAAGCCAAGGCATTGCCGGGGGTAGAGGCTGTTCTTACTTACTGGGACGTGCCGCACCTTAAATTTGCGACAGCCGGGCATCCCTATGCCCTTGATCCCAGCCACCGGGATAAAGAAGATCGCTTCATTCTTACGGACAAAGCGCGCTTTGTGGGCGATGCGGTGGCGGCAGTGGTGGCCACGGACGAGCTGATCGCCCAGCAGGCATTGCAGCTAATTGAAGTGGAGTACGAGGTGCTGGAGGCTCTGACCACCCCGGAAAAGGCCTTGGGGGAAGGCGCGCCCCTCATTCACGAGGACTGTGAGCGCAATATTTTGGCTGCGCGCGGCTACCATATCGGAGATGTTGAAGCAAGTTTCGCGGAATCAGATTATGTGATTGAAGGGGAGTACGAGACCAGCATTGTCCAGCACTGCCACCTGGAAAACCACATTTCTTACGCGCGTCAGGACTCGGACGGCCGGATCATCATTGTCTCTTCGACCCAAATCCCGCACATTACGCGCCGGATTGTGGCCCAGGCTCTGGGGCTGCCCTGGGGCAGGGTGCGGGTGCTGAAGCCTTACATCGGCGGCGGGTTTGGAAACAAGCAGGATGTCTGTGTCGAGCCTTTGAACGCGGCCATGACTCTGGCTGTCGGCGGCCGGCCCGTTAAGCTTGAGCTTTCCCGGGAAGAATGCATGATTGACACCCGCACCCGCCATGCTTTTAAGTTCAAAATGAAAACCGGGGTTTCCAAAGCGGGTAAATTAAAGGGAATTCAGATCGAAGCCATCTCCAACACCGGGGCTTATGCTTCGCACGGACATTCGATTGCCATGAGCGCAGGCACCAAGTTCCGGCCGCTCTATGCCTTTGAATCGATTAAGTACGACCCGGTCACGGTGTACACTAACCTGCCGGCGGCAGGGGCTATGCGCGGCTATGGGGTTCCCCAAATCCAGTTTGCCCTGGAAAGCCATATTGAGGATATCGTGAACAAGCTCGGATTTGACCCGATTGAATTCCGGCGGCGGAACTTAGCCGGTGTCGGGTATGTCGATCCCTTAAGCAAGAATAAAGTCTACAGCAACGGCTTGGCAGAGTGCATCACCAAAGGGAAAGAACTGATCCGCTGGGAGGAGAAACAAGCGGGCTACAGCAGGCAGAGCGGGGACAGACGCCGCGGCCTGGGACTGGCCTGCTTCGCCTACGCTTCCGGGACCCATCCCGTGGGCCTGGAACTTTCCGGAGCGCGCATTGTGCTCAATCAGGACGGCTCGGTGCAGCTGCAGATCGGGGCTACGGAAATCGGCCAGGGCAGTGATACCGTCTTTGCCCAGATGGCGGCCGAGGTTTTGGGCCTGCCCATGGACATGGTGCATGTTATCTCTACCCAGGACACGGACATTACCCCGTTTGACACCGGTGCCTACGCTTCCAGGCAGACGTATATTGCCGGGATGGCGGTAAAAAAGGCCGCCTTGGAAGTAAAAGAAAAAATTCTTAACTTTGTCTGGGGAATGACCGATATTCCGGCAGAGATGCTGGATCTGAAAGAACAAAACGTCGTCTACAAGCACTCCGGCGAAGTGGTTCTGCCTTTGGCCGAAGTCGCCATGCACACTTACTATGACACGGTCTTCGCCCAACCGATTACGAGTGATACTTCCAATAATGCCCGAGTCAATGCCATGTCCTTTGGCGTGACTTTTGCAGAGGTTGAGATTGATCTAAAAACCGGGAAAATAGAGGTCAAGGAAATTTTCAACGTCCACGACTCGGGCAAGATCATCAATCCCAAGCTGGCCGAGGGGCAAGTGCACGGCGGGGTCAGCATGGGCATCGGCTATGCCCTGTCCGAGCAAATGCTCTTTGATGAGGAGACAGGCAAACCTTTGAATAATAACTTGCTTGATTACAAATTGCCGACCATCATGGATACTCCGGACATTGGCGTGGCCTTTGTGGAAACCGAGGAACCATCTGGTGCTTTTGGGGTAAAGTCTCTGGGAGAACCCCCGGCCATTTCCCCCGCACCCGCGATCAGGAATGCAGTCTTGGCTGCGACCGGAGTGAAATTTAACCGCTTGCCCATGAACCCGCAGCGCGTGTTCGAGAAGTTTAAGCAAGCAGGCTTAATTTAGGAAGGCGGTGATTTGATGTATAACATTAAAGGATACCTGGACGCCTGCACCGTTAGCGAAGCCATAGAACTTTTGGCCCAAAATCCCAATTTAAGAATCATTGCCGGCGGCACTGATGTGCTCATTAAAATGCAGCATGGGCAGTTTCAAGAAGCCGAACTTTTAAGCATTCGCACTCTCGAGTCTATGGCAGATATTAAAAAGCTGGAAGACGGTACGATGATCATTGGAGCTTTGGCTACTTTCAGCCAAATCTTTAATGATCCGATAATCCAAGCCGAGATTCCGGCCCTGGCGGAAGCGGCCGTCTCGATGGGCGGTCCCCAGATCCGCAACATCGCGACCATCGGTGGGAATATCTGCAATGGAGCAACTTCGGCAGACAGCGCCTCCACCCTCTTTGCCCTCAATGCCAGCTTGCGGCTGGAGTCAAAGACCGGTGCCAGGCTGGTTCCGATCCGGGAATTCTACCTGGGCCCGGGGAAAGTGGACCTGAAGCCCGGGGAAATATTAACGGAATTCCGGGTTGCTCCTGAAGACTACCGGGGTTTTGGCGGGCATTATATCAAGTTTGCGGCGCGCAAGGCTATGGATATCGCTACCTTAGGGGTGTCCGTGATGTGCAAGGTCGCCGCCAAGACTTTGACCGAAGTCAGAATCGGGCTCGGAGTCGCCGGACCAACCCCGCTCCGCTGTGTCGAGGCCGAAGAGTTTGCCAAAGGCCAGGAGATTTCAAAGGATACCCTGGCCCAAATCGGCAAGCTGGCCGTGAAATCCACCAATGCCAGGACATCCTGGCGGGCTTCCAAAGAATACCGGGAACACCTGGTTGAGGAATTGGTCCAGAGAGCGCTCAAGACTGCCATTGTCAGAGCTGGAGGTGAAGAACTTGCTTAAGAAAATTTCGTTTACGGTAAATGGCAAAGCTCTCAGTCTCGAAATCGATATCCGCGAATCCTTGCTTGAAGTCTTGCGCACCCGCTTAGGATTTACCGGGGTTAAAAAGGGATGCGGGGTTGGAGAATGCGGCGCCTGCACCGTCCTTATTGACGGCACCCCGATTGATTCCTGCATCTATCTCGCGGTCTGGGCCGAAGGCAAAAGCATTACCACCATTGAAGGTGTGGCTTCGAAAGACGGAGAGCTGTCCAAGGTCCAGCAAGCCTTTGTCGAAGAAGGCGCGATTCAATGCGGTTTTTGCACCCCGGGCTTAGTCCTCACGACCACCGCTCTGGCCGAAAGCGGCAAAGAATACACGCGCGAAGAACTAAAACGCGAGTTGTCCGGGCATTTCTGCCGCTGCACCGGGTACAACAACATCCTCAAAGCCGCGGAAAAATCCCTCAAACCCGAAGAGCACCAATGCGCCTGCGGACACCACGGGGAGAAGTAGTCAGGAGACAGGAGTCAGGAGACAGGAACGTAAGTCTCCGGTGGAGACTTACGCCGTTCGGCCAAACCAAAGAGAGATTCTTGCGGCCGAACGGAGCAAGAGTCAGCATAAGAGAACGCATATCACGCAAGAGTCAGTATGTAATTTCTCAGGAGCCAGAAGTAGTTAGGAAACAGAATAATAATTCGTGAATAAATCTACTGAGTACTGACTACTGAATTCTGACTCCTAATTTAGAACTTTCAAGAAGGAGCAGAGAGTAATGAGCGACAAAATGCGCCAGATCCCGTTTCAGAAGCTCGTCACCTGGGTTTTTGACGAATACGGGCAGACCAAGACAATCTTTGGGATTCCGGAAGACAAGTTTTACCGTAATGAAAGCGGCAAGTTCATCACCATGTTCGGGGAAAAGCTGGACAGCCCGGTCGGACCTGCCGCAGGGCCGAACACCCAGCTGGCTCAAAATATTGTCGCCTCTTACCTGAGCGGCAGCCGTTTTTTTGAATTAAAAACCGTGCAAATCCTTGACAAGCTCGAGTTTCCCAAACCGTGCATCCGGGCCGAAGACGAGTGCTATAACACGGAGTGGTCAACCGAGCTGGCCATTGAAGAGGCTTTGGCGGAATATGTTAAAGCCTGGTTTATGCTTCACATTCTGCAGAAGGAACTGTTTAACATGGACGAACGCCGCTTCATGTTCAACATGAGTGTCGGCTATGACCTGAAAGGGATTCAGTCTCCCAAGGTGGACAGCTTCATCGAGGGGCTTAAAAATGCTGCCGCCACCGCCATTTTTCAAGAATGCAAAACTGTTTTGCTGGCTGAAGCGGAGGCCGGAAAATTCCACAACGTGAGTAAGGAGTATATTGAGAAAATTTCTGCAAATATCTGCACCTCAATTACGCTCTCTACCATGCACGGCTGCCCGCCGGCCGAGATTGAAGCCATCAGCAAGTATCTATTAACCGAGAAAAAACTGCATACCTTTGTCAAAATGAATCCGACTTTGCTTGGCTACCGCTATGTGCGTGACACCTTCGACCAAATGGGCTATACCTATGTGGAGCTGAAAGAGGAGTCTTTCACCCACGATTTGCAGTATGCTGACGGCGTTGCCATGTTAAAGCGGCTCAAAGCGGTGGCTCAAGAAAATCAACGGCAATTCGGAGTGAAGCTCTCCAATACCCTGCCTACGAAAATCACCCGGGGAGAACTTCCTGGCGAAGAAATGTATATGTCTGGGCGTTCTCTCTATCCCCTGACCATCAACTTGGCCTTGAAACTGGCCGGGGAATTTGACGGAGATTTAAGGATTTCCTTCTCAGGCGGCGCTGACTTCTTTAATATAGCTAAGATTTTCGCGACCGGTATCCGCCCGATTACCATTGCCACCACCTTGCTCAAACCGGGTGGATACACCAGGCTGAAGCAGATCGCTTCAGAACTTGAGGGGCTTTTGGACAACGGCGAGTCCGCCCGCATTGATTTTGCCAAACTGCAGGAATTGGCGGCAAGCGCTTTTGCTGACCGCAACCACCGCAAAGAAAAGAGAACCGGCGGCAGCCGCAAGATTGAGCGCAAATTGCCGCTCATCGACTGCTTTGCCGCACCTTGCACCTACGGCTGCCCCATCGGCCAGGATATTCCGGAGTACACCCGTCTGGTCGGGGAAGGCCGCTACCAAGAGGCGTTTGCCGTGGTGGTCGACAAAAACCCGCTTCCGTTCATTACCGGGACGATTTGCAACCACAACTGTCAGACGAAATGCACCCGCCTTGATTATGACGAATCCGTCTTGATCCGGGACATGAAACTCCTGGCTGCCCAAAATGGTTATGACGCGTTTATGGAGAGACTAAACCGAATGGCACCAACGAGCAAAGGGAAAGCCGCCGTCATCGGCGCCGGTCCTTCCGGTTTGGCCGCAGGTTATTTCCTGGCGCGAGCCGGGCTTGAGGTCACTGTCTTTGACAAACGGGAGCAGGCCGGGGGCACGGTGGAATATGTTATCCCCGACTTCAGGATTGGCCGCGAAGCAATTCGCAAGGATATCGAACTCATAAAGCGTATGGGCGTGAAGTTTGAGTTTGGAGCCGATTCCGACTTCTCAGTTGCTCAGCTTAAAGAAAAAGGATACACCTATGTCTACCTGGCAATCGGGGCCGGGAAAACCGGTTCCGTAAACCTTGAGGGAGACGGGGACAAGGTGATGGGAGCGATTCCTTTCCTGGAAGCGTTCACTAGAGACAGGAACACGCTCAAGCCCGGTAAGAGCGTAGCCGTGATCGGCGGCGGCAACTCGGCCATGGATGCGGCCCGGGCGGCCAAACGCCTGCCCGGTGTAGAGAACGTCTATATCATTTACCGCCGGACCAAAGAGTTTATGCCTGCGGACAGAGAAGAGCTAAACCTGGCTTTGGAAGACGGCGTGGTGTTCAAGGAACTCCTGGTACCGCTTTCCCTTAAGGGTGGAGTTTTGAAATGCCAGAAGATGACCTTAGGCCAGCCTGACGCTTCCGGCCGCCGCAGTCCGGTAGCAGTCAACGGGGAATTTGAGACCATTCCGGTTGACACCGTACTCACAGCAACCGGAGAACAGGTGGATTATGATATTTTGCGTCAAAACGGCCTCGAAGTGGATACTGCGGGTAAAATTCAAGTGAACCCCGAGACATTGGAAAGCAATCTGGAAAATGTCTTTATCGGCGGGGATGCGCTCTACGGACCGTCCACCGTTGTCAATGCCATCGCCCACGCCGCCAAGGCCGCCAAAGCAATTATTGCTAAGGAAAACCAGGCTTTCGGAAAAGCCTTGGCACCGACAATTCCTTTTGACAATACGCAGCGGCTTCTGGATATCGTGGCTAAGAAGGGCGTCCTGAAGCCGGCAGAGAGTACAATAAGCGGAGAGACCGAAGCCAAGCGTTGCCTGGAATGCAATTATGTCTGCAACGTGTGCGTGGAAGTTTGTCCCAACCGCGCCAACATCGCCCTCGAGGTGAACGGTCTTAACAATGTGAACCAGGTCATCCACGTGGACGGAATGTGCAACGAGTGCGGCAACTGCTCCACCTTCTGCCCCAGCAGCGGGGCTCCCTATAAAGATAAATTCACGCTCTTTTGGAGCGAGGAAGACTTTGCTGATAGCGTTAATTCCGGATTCCTGCTCCTTGAGGACGAAGCCGAACCGGTATTTAGAATTCGGCTCGATGGTAAAGTCTTTGAAGCAAAATTCGGTGCAGGCGGGAAATCCGAAGTTCTTGAGGATAGCATGTCTGCCTTGGTTTGGACGGCGTATAAGAGTTATCCGTATTTGTTCTAGGGGGAAAGTCACTTAATCTTTAAGTCCAGGTAGCCAAGTGTGGGGAAAGTGCGTTGGAAGATTTTTTGGTAAAGTAGGTGATTAAAAAAATTAATTATACAAAACCAAATTAAGAAGAGGATTCCCGTAAGGACTATTAAATTAGGACAACAAAATTAGAATTTCAATTCCAACGCAATTCATTTTCCCCGCACTTTTAAGTTACAAGTTCTAATTATTAAATCCTAAATAAAGTAGGAGGGAACTTAATGGGTAATAGCAAACACCCTGTGGATCAAATGCTACCTGCCGGACAGCTTTTCCTATACGGATTGCAGCACGTCCTGGCCATGTATGCCGGAGCGGTTGCAGTGCCGTTGATTATTGCGGGCGCTGCCGGTCTTACAAAAGAACAAACTGCTTTTCTGATTAATGCGGACTTGTTTACCTGTGGTATCGCAACCTTATTGCAGACGCTTGGGTTCTGGAAGCTGGGTATCCGGATTCCGGTCATTCAAGGGGTGACCTTTGCTGCAGTGACGCCAATGGTTTTGATTGCCAAAGAAGGCGGCATGGTTGAGATTTATGGCTCGATTATTGTGGCGGGTCTGGTTACGTTCCTGCTGGCGCCATTCTTTAGCAAGCTTTTGCGTTTCTTCCCGCCGGTGGTTACAGGAAGTGTTATTACAGTCATTGGTGTCTCTCTGCTGCCGGTAGGTGTCAACTGGGCGGCCGGAGGAGTGGGCAATAAGAATTATGGCTCAATAACTTACCTCGCCGTTGCCGGCGTTGTTCTCTTAACCATTCTCATCATCAACAAGTATTTCAAAGGGTTTATTGCTAATATTGCGGTATTAATTGGCTTAATTGTAGGGATGCTTGTGGCTATGCCTCTGGGACTTGTAAGTTTCGACGGGGTTTCGAAAGCAGCGTGGATCGGCATTGACACCCCGTTCTATTTTGGAATGCCGGTGTTCAGTACGGGCGCCATTATTTCCATGATTCTGGTGATGCTGGTGGTCATGGTGGAATCCACCGGGGATTTCCTGGCGATTGGGGAAATTGTCGGTAAAGAGATCAAAGAGGAAGACTTAACCCGCGGCCTGAGAGCAGACGGCTTGGCGACCGTGTTTGGCGGGATCATGAACTCTTTCCCGTACACTGCTTTTGCCCAAAATGTCGGTCTGGTTGGTTTGACTGGGATTAAGAGCCGCTTTGTGGTTGCAGCTTCCGGCGGTATCCTGGTGCTTATGGGCTTGTTCCCTAAATTGGCAACGATTATTGCTTCCTTGCCCAATGCAGTACTCGGCGGAGCCGGAATTGCCATGTTTGGCATCGTAGCCGCCAGCGGAATCAAGACTTTATCCAAAGTTGATTTCCAAACCAATAACCATAACATCTTTATCGTAGCGATCAGTGTGGGCATCGGCCTTATTCCCTTGGTGGCTCCCAACTTCTTCAGTAATTTCCCGGGCTGGAGCCAAACTTTCCTCCACAGTGGAATTACTCTGGGTTCTTTGACTGCCATCATTCTTAACGCTTTCTTCAACGGCGGCGGTTCCACCGAAGATATGAAGAAAGAATTGGCAGCGAATGCCGGTATTGACGCTTAAAAATTAAAACAAGCGCGAAAAAAGTAAATGAAGATCTCGCTGAAATGTAATAGAGGGTATGAAACCAAAAGGACTTCTAAGACGCAATGGTCGTGTCTCAAATGTATGGAACTAGAGACGGTGGGGAAGCTCCGCTTTCCCCACCTTTCGAACCAAGAACATCGAACTACGAACATCGAACATCAAATATAGATTACAGGGAGGGCTGAAAATGCTCCTGATTGGGAATGGAACCGTTTTAACCTTAGGCCAAGACAACAAAGTCATTGCCCAGGGTGGGGTGTTAATCGAGGGCGCTAAAATTAAGGAGATCGGAGACAGCGCCGAGCTGCGCGGGCGCTTCCCGCAGGCGCAGTTTATCGACGCCCGCGGCCATTTGATTATGCCGGGAATGATCAACACGCATATGCATCTTTACAGCACATTTGCCCGGGGGATGGATGCCAAGAGCAAGCCCCCCAAGAGTTTTCGCGACATCCTCGAGGGGCTCTGGTGGAAACTGGATAAGCAGCTGTCTCTGGATGACGTCTATTACAGTGCGCTGGGGCCGCTGATTGAGTGTATTAAAACCGGGACCACAACGATTGTCGACCATCATGCCAGTCCTTATGCAGTCACCGGGAGTCTGAACACGATGGCCAAAGCAGCCAGGGAAATAGGAGTTAGAGCCGCCTTCTGCTATGAAGTGAGTGAACGGGACGGAGATAAAATTACGGAGGAAGGCATCAAGGAAAATGCTGACTTCATCGCGGCCTGCGCCTCTCAAGCGAACCCGATGGTAGCGGGGCTCTTCGGATTGCATGCTTCCCTTACTTTGTCTGACCGCGCCCTGGCCCAATGCCGGGAAGCGGCCCAAGCTTCCGGGAGCGGATTTCACGTCCATGTGGCTGAAGGGATTGAGGATTTGCAAGACAGCCTGGCTAAATCCGGACTGCGGGTGGTCGAGCGCTTAAATAAATTCGGCATTTTAGGGCCGAAAACCGTTGCCGCTCACTGTGTCCACGTCAATGATGCGGAAATCGAAATTCTCAAAGAGACCAAAACCCAGGTGGTGCACAACCCCGAATCCAACATGGGCAATGCCGTCGGGGCCGCTCCGGTGCTGAAAATGCTGGATAGCGGGGTCACGGTCGGATTGGGCACGGACGGCTATACCTGTGACATGTTTGAAAGCGCCAAAGTAGCCAATGTCCTGCAAAAACACGCGGCCGCCGATCCCGGCGTTGCCTGGGGGGAAGTGCCCCAGATGCTTTATAGTAATAACCCGCGTATTGCCGAGAACCTTTTCGGCGGGAAATTCGGGGAACTGCGCGAGGGTGCCTGGGCTGATGTGATTGTGGTCGATTATATCCCGCCCACACCCATGACCGCAGCCAACTGGAGCGGCCACTTGCTCTTCGGCGTTTCCGGCCGTTCCGTTGAGACCACGGTTGTGAATGGGCGCGTGCGCATGCTGAACCGGGAACTGGTCGGCATCGATGAAGAAGCGATTCTGGCCCGTTCACGCGAGCTGGCGCAGAACTTATGGGAGAGAATATAAAGAAGGAGTCAAGGAGTCAGGAGTCAGGAGTACGAGGAGACAAGAGACGAGTCTTACGGGAGTCTCCGACGGCGAGAATCCCCGGTGACGGTGACATCCGAAATTCTGAGTACTGACTCCTGAATTCTGAGTACCTTATACAGATGAATTCAGCTTAGAAGTAAGGTGATTGTTTTGAAGAACGTACTAGGACTCCGTTGCATTAAATGCGGCCAAGAACTTCCGGCCCTGCCGGGGGTTTATACCTGCCCGTCCTGCGGCCCCAAAGAAGGGATTCTGGATGTGGAATATGACTATCAGGCCATCAAACGGGAAACAACCAGGGAGGAACTGAGCCAAGGGAAAGAACGCTCGATTTTCCGCTACCTGCCGTTTTTGCCGGTAAAACCCGACACCCCGCGTCCGCACCTGCGCGTAGGTATGAGCCCGCTGTATCAACCGGCAGGACTGAGGCAGAGCCTCGGTTTAAGTCATCTTTATGTCAAAGATGACGGGCAAAACCCGACGGCTTCCCTCAAAGACCGGGCCTCGATCATTGCTGTGATCAAAGCCGTGGAAGAAGGGGCTGGCACAATTGCCTGCTCTTCCACCGGGAATGCGGCTTCATCTCTGGCCGGGAGTGCGGCAGCCATGGGGCTCAAGACCTTCATTTTCGTCCCGGGCCGGGCACCCCAAGGGAAAATCGCCCAGCTCTTGATTTTCGGGGCCAATGTAATCAGCGTCCAGGGCTCGTATGAAGATGCGTTCAGTCTCTCAGCCGCAGCCATTGAACGCTTCGGCTGGTACAACCGCAATGCGGCCATCAACCCTTATCTGGTGGAAGGGAAAAAGACGGTGGCTTTGGAGATTGCCGAGCAGCTAAACTGGGAGGTTCCGGACTGGGTCGTGCTCTCGGTCGGGGATGGCTGCACCATTGCCGGGGTTTGGAAAGGCTTCAAAGACCTGTACCAAGTCGGCTGGATTGACCGCCTGCCCAAAATTGCGGGGGTTCAGTCTACCGGATGTTCTCCCCTGGCAGACGCTTTCCTCGAAAACCGCCCGTGGCGTCCGGCAGCGGAAAACACAATCGCCGACAGTATTGCTGTCGGTGTGCCGCGCAACCCGGAGAAAGCTCTCAGGGCTGTCCGGGAATCAGGCGGCACGATGATCGCCGTTTCTGATGAGGAGATTTTAGATGCGATGCGGGAACTGGGCCGGACGAGCGGGATTTTCGGGGAGCCTGCCGGTGTCACCGGAACCGCTGGGCTTAAGGCCTTGGTTAAACAAGGAGTAATCAAACCCGATGAAAAAGTAGTTTCGATTGTCACCGGGAATGGACTTAAGGATGTCCAAAACGCGATTAAAGCCGCGGGTGAGCCCATCAAAGTCGAGCCATCCCTGAATGAACTGTTGCTAAAGTTGGAAGGCAGGATCTGAGCGCTGCTAGCCGGCAAGGTGCATTATCCGCATCCTTCGGCGCATGTCTCCACCGGAGACATGCGTACCACGCGCCAGATGCTCGAACAGCGTGAAGCTGTTCGCCGAAGGATGAGCTTGTTGATTCAGCTACAGCGCCAAACCTCGGGGTAATACCTGAAGTGCGCCGCTCCTGTGCCGTCCTGGCACTCGCGGCATCAGTCCCGTTAGTCCTTGCCCGGACTAACGCACTTGTTTCCATGGACTAGTCCCGTGGCGCTGCTTAACGCTGAATCAACTGCGCTCTCGACGCTCTTCTGCTCGAACGGTTCGCTAAGTAATTGCGCCTTGCCTGTCCGGGACAGTGGTATGCAATTTTCCAAACTACGAATATGGAGGATATTTATGAAATCTCTAATTGACTTAACCATTAACGAAGAGCAGCTTAAGAAAACAGTTCAGAGTGTCAAGGAAAAAAATATTCTTATCCCGACCTTGGCACAGATGAAGGATCCCAATAAAATACCTGAATCCGTCAAGAAAAAGTTGAAGAAGACAGGGCTCTGGGACGTCAACCCCATCAACCTGTTCCGAATTTCTTGGAAAAACGAGCCGGTAAAAGAGGGCGGCTTATACAACCCGCTGCCGAACTATATTGAAATCCCGCCTGCAATCTCAGGGGTTAAAGCCCGAATTATCGCCATGTCCGGAAAGTTTTTTCCGACCGGAGCCCATAAAGTTGGAGCCAGCTTTGCCTGCTTGGTTCCCCGGTTAGTCACCGGGCAATTTGATCCGAAATACCATGAAGCCGTCTGGCCTTCAACCGGCAACTACTGCCGCGGCGGCGCCTATAATTCTGCGTTGTTGGGCTGCAAATCGATTGCGATCTTGCCGGAGAACATGAGCAAGGAACGGTTTAATTGGCTGAAAACCGTAGCGGGAGAGGTAATTGCAACCCCCGGCTGTGAAAGCAATGTTAAGGAAATTTATGATAAGACTTGGGAACTGCGCCGAACCCGGGATAACGTGATTATCTTCAATCAATTTGGAGAGTTAGGCAACCATTTATGGCATTATGAAGTCACCGGGAATGCCATGCATGAGATCCTCAAAGCCGAAATGGGGCCGAAAGGGAAATTGGCCGGGGTTTGCTTAACTTCGGGCTCTGCTGGTACTCTTGGCAGCGGCGATTACCTTAAAGATCAGTTTCCCCATGCTAAAATTGCCGTTGGAGAAGCCCTGCAATGTCCCACTTTGCTCAATAACGGTTTCGGTGACCACCGGATTGAAGGGATCGGGGATAAACACATTCCTTGGGTTCATAATGTCAGAAACACAGACATGGTGGTTGCCATCGATGACAATGACAGCTTAGGACTCTTCCGCCTTCTCAATGAGCCTGCCGGACAGGAATATCTCAGAGAGCAGGGGGTGTCCGAAGAAGTAATCGCCAAACTGAACTGGGTCGGAATTTCCGGAGCGGCCAATATCCTTACCTCCGTCAAATTTGCCAAATACTATGAGCTCACCGAAAATGACATCGTCATGACGGTTCTGACTGACTCAGCTGAAATGTACCAATCCAGGCTGCAAGAGATGGAAGAGGAAAGAGGGGGTAAATACAGTGCCCTTCTTGCTGCCATTGATCATAATAGGCATGTTTTGGCTGTGAGAACAGACAGTATGGAAGAGTTAACCTATCAATCGAAAAAACGGATTCATAACCTTAAGTACTATACTTGGATCGAACAACAACAGTATGATGTGGCCGACCTGAATGCCCAATGGTATGACTATGACGAATACTGGGGCAGGCTGCATCAGATGGGACCGGAGCTGGACCAACTCATTGAGGAGTTTAATGCAAAAACCGGTGTCGTGATCGAATAATAGTATTTCAGTCTAATTTGGACACAATAGCTATTGAATAATCTAAGGAATACTCTAATACTCTTGATTTTTAAGAGGCAGCGGTTCTTGCACAGGAACCACTGCCTCTTTTTGGCTAATCAGAAAGCGTAAGTTTGAAGGCGCACAAGTGCAACTAAACAAGTGCGTTAGTCCTTCACGGACTAACGGGCTTCCGCCTTCGCTAAGGCTCAGCGTAAGCCAAGTTTTCTTTGAAAGGGGATAAGCCGGTGTCGATTTTATTCGCTGGTTGCCATTGTCAACTGCGGCAACAGCAGCCTTGCGGATACGACCATTGTCAATGGCAAGCTCGTTGTGCGCGGAGGACGGCTTTTAACCCAAGACCTTGAGGCAATAAAAGTTAAGGCTCATAAAGTTGCCGGCGATTTGGTGCAAATAGAGAGGGAGTTATAACTGCTCTTTTGCTGCCAACTCATTTAATGCTTGGGTTAAATCTCCATTTAATTTTCCAAGTGCTTGTTTATCCAAGGGGCTTGCCTTAACTCCGGCTATCGTTGGATCAAGAAATTGTTCTACTTTTTTATAGAGATCCGGGTATTTCGTTTTGACGCTATCTTCAAAGAGCCCCCAGGCTTCTTCTAACTGAGGCCCGGTTACTTTAACTTTTGCTTCATCACCAGTGTCTATAGCCGTTTTCAAATCGGCGGTGATGCTAAGCATCTTTGTCACGCCCGCTTTAATGTCCGAAGAAGTTGCTTGTGATACCTTTTGTTCCGTCTGGCTTGGTGTCGTGGCTGTTGTGTTGGTTGCGCCGCATCCGGCAAGACCTAAACTGATTACAATCGTTGAAGCAAGGATTATCCGAGATAATTTCATTGAACGCTCCTCCTAAATGTTTACTCAAATCTTATTTTTGTATTTCGTGCGATGCTTTGGGGAAGGGTTTTTTAGCTGTCATCCGCTTCCAAAGAATTACGATTAGAGCGCTGAGCACTAAGGCAATCTGGGGAAGTGTGCTTTGCCAAGATGGATAAAGAGCTAAAAAGTCGATATTGGGGATATTCGAGGCAGTTGTTGATGGGATTGTACCGGCCAATTGCAGACTGTGAATCCCCATTCCGGTAAACTTAATAGATAAATAGAAGACGATCACACTGGAAACCATGAAAAATAGGCGAATAGGAAGTTTCAATCCTATTCGAATCATTAAATAAGCCAGAGTTGCAAGTAAGCCAAACCCGACTACTATGCCAAGCACAAGTTCTTTCATATTAATCTGATTGACCATTCCGATAAAGAACAGGACTGTTTCTGTTCCTTCCCTGAAGACGGCCAGAAAAGAAAGAACTCCCAAGGAAACTATCCGTCCGGAATCCAAAGCTGATTTAGTTTTAGTGCGAAGGTACTTTTGCCAATCGGCAATATTGGATTGACTATGCAGCCAATAACTCATGTATAACAACATAACAGCTGCAATTACTCCGGTCCATCCATTGATCAGGGCATTGTTATTACCGAATGTGCCGGAAGAGAAGACAAACTTTACGATGATCGCGATAATAATGCTGAGCAGCAGACCCCCTAAAACCCCAAGCCAAATCCATCCGTTTCCCTTGGTTCGGCCAGACTTCTTAACAAAAGCCAGTAAAGCAGCAAGAACCAAGAGAGCTTCAAGTCCTTCGCGTATTAGGATCATAGCGGCATCCCAAAACGTATACCCGGATTTACTCGCCAGTGGGCTCAAGTAATTAATCATCTGATCCAACAGTTGAATCGCGCCTTGATAATTGGGTGGATTCGCAGAAAGCATGGCATTGACAGTGACCATGTCTCGTTCCGAATCGCTATAAACGGCAGCGGATTGAGCAACTACAACTCCTTCTACACTTAACCACGATTCACGTGCTTTCGAAATCCCGGACAGTGCCGCTTGCTGTTCATGGTCTTGAGCCTTGAGCTTCGTTTGTTGTAACAGGATGATAAAATCACTTAATGAAATATTTTGTTGTATAAACTGTTGACCTTTGGGGAATTCACCCCGAATGAACTTCTCATTCACATTTTTTAGTCCTTGAAAGGCCTGGGCTATGTTTTCCTGTTTATTCTGTATGAAGGCATAATCCACTTGGCCCATATTGGCTTCAATCTCTTTATACGCCTCTCCAGATTCTTGTTTTACGCCATCTTCGATTTGTCCCCACATATCGCGAAATTTTTGATAGTTTTGTTTTGCTTCTGATAATTGCCCTTGGTTTGCCTCGGCCAATGCTTGATCGAGATAAAGTTCCGCTTTGGCCATGTTGTCAGATGCCTGAGTTGAGGCCCACACCTTGATCGGACTGAATGTCGTTACCAGAATTATTAGAATAAGTAATGTAGTTTTAATTCGATGCATTGTCAGTCACCCCCCTCCAAACAAATGATTATGATAATTGTTCTCATTAAGAGATTATACCCTTAATACCAATTAAGTCAATAGGTTTTATTGGTATAAAGTTAATTTCGATCAAACGTCTATGATTTAACCAATAATTTGGAATAAAGAAGATAATTTGGAAAGATCATATTCCTTTGAATAAATGGAAATGCTGATTATGATTAAAGGGGTGACCCAAATTACCTTGAGTCACCTTCCTTTTTTTGATACTGTCCACCGGACAGTATCGTACTGGAGACTTTATGGGGACTAACGGGAATGCCACTGTACGCCTGGGCTGATAAGACGCTGGCGATAGACTACCGGTAATCCGCAAATAAATGCGAGGTTTGCGCATTACTTGTGGCGGAAAAAAACGTATGAGAATGACCGTGATCAATGGTGGTAATCCCCGTATAACGATGGACATGACCTCCGCCAGGTAAAGGAATGGACAGACCGGTTACGCCGCTATAGTGATGAACATGGCCATCATTAAAAGTAGCTGTTCCCTCAAAATAATGAATGTGTGAACCACCGGCAGGTACACCATAACCTGTTTTTCCTGCCATATGATGAATGTGACCGAAGACAAAAGAAGTTGGATTTTCATAGCTGTGAATATGGTTCATGTCGTTGTACATAGAATCACCTCACTTTTCGGGCTTGTTCAAACAGCCTCCACTGTAATTATATGGTAATCGAAGAGATAGTGTGATAAACTTATAAGTCTTATGAACATTGCCCCGCAACCAGACAGGATACAGAAAACTTCGTCCTGAGTGGAATGTTTATGCTCTGGTGAAGACTGTTCTGGCTTATAGTAGAGTGCGCATTTTTTTATATCTTACCTGACATGGGTGTAAAATGTTGGCATGGAATTTGCATAAAACCTAAGGTGCAATAACGTGAAGAATTTAACTTAGGAGGAGATACCATGTCAACGCAAACTCAGAGCAGCTGGCAAGCACCTGAGGAGGCTGTTCCTTACACCGGATTAGAATGGGCTCAAAACAGGATGCTGAAAAAATACGGAGAGGGCACGTCGACCGCTCTTTTTGATACAACAGAAATCGCCAAGGCCCGGGCATTCCATCGTACGTTCCCAGAATATAAGCCGACACCGCTTCATAACCTTAAGGCTTTGGCCAAGGCTTTGGGAGTGGGGGGAGTATACGTCAAAGATGAATCCCACCGCTTCGGTCTCAATGCCTTTAAGGCCTTGGGCGGTTCTTACGCCGTCGCCAAATACCTGGCCCAGCGCTTGAACCGGGATCTGAGCGAGCTTCCGTTTCCGGTGCTCACTTCGCCGGAGATAAAGGAAGAGTTAGGCGAGATTACCTTTGCGACCACAACCGACGGCAATCATGGGCGCGGGCTGGCTTGGACCGCCAGGCAATTAAAGCAAAAGGCGATTGTCTATATGCCTAAAGGGTCTTCCTTTTACCGCCTGGAAAAGATCAGAGCGGAAGGCGCTGAGGCCTGGATCACGGATCTCAACTATGATGATGCCGTGCGCATGACGGCGGCCAAAGCGGCAGAGAATGGCTGGGCTTTTGTTCAGGACACTTCCTGGGAGGGTTACGAGGAGATTCCGACCTGGATCATGCAGGGTTATGGCACGATGGCCGCAGAGGTCACAGAACAGCTGCCCGAATTCGGCGTGGATAAACCCACTCATGTTTTTGTGCAAGCCGGTGTAGGGGCTTTTGCCGGAACGATTCAGGGTTATTTTGCCTCATTATACGGGGAGGCCCGGCCCCAAACCGTAGTTGTGGAGGCTAATAAGGCCGCTTGCCTTTACCGTTCGGCACTAGCCGCCGACGGCAAGCCCCGGGTTGTGGGCGGGGATTTGGATACCATTATGGCCGGACTCGCCTGTGGGGAGCCGAACCTCATCGGCTGGAGAATCCTGCGCGATTATAGCAATATGTTCATCTCGTGCCCGGATGAGATTGCCGCCAAAGGCATGCGGATTTTAGGCAATCCGTTGGGTAGGGATTCCAAAGTGATTTCCGGGGAATCCGGAGCGGTTACAACCGGGCTCTTGTGGGCTTTGACCAATGATGAACGCTTAAGCGCAGCCCGCACAGCCCTTGGACTTAACGAGCATTCGCACATCCTCCTCTTCAGCACGGAGGGTGATACGGATCCGGTTAAATACCGCAGGATTGTGTGGGACGGGGAAGTTCCTTCGGCTGCGCGTTAATAGAGGATCATCCAGATACTTGATTAAGAGGGGAAGTACGTGAAAATCCGAACAGGATTTACAGTCTTCCCTGCTTTTCGTTAGTGAGGAGTCAGACTTCCATGCTGCTACGCAGCACCACTGATGAATGTAACAGGCAAGCTACCTTGCGGAGCGAACCGTAGAGCAGAGGAGCGTCGTGAGCGCAGTCGACGAAGCGTGAAGCCGCGCCACGGTTCACTCCAGGTATTACCCAAAGGTTTGGCGCGGTAGCGAGTCGACAAGCTCGATCCTTCGGCGAACAGCTTCACGCTGTTCGAGCATCCGGCGCGTGGTACGATTGTCTCCGGTGGAGACAATCGCCGAAGCCGCAAACTACAAAGACTGCTTTCGCGGCGAAGGATGCGGGCAAGGTAGCTTGCCGGCATGTTACAGGGCAGGAGCCAGTAGTCAGGAGTCAGTAGGAGTCCGGAGAGAGAAGAGAGATTATCCGGGTCTACTGAATTCTGACTACTGAATTCTAAGTACATAAGAACATTTCTAGGATAAAAAATTATGAACACGTCAAGGAAAATCGATAAAAAAAGCGAAGTAATAAGTAAGAATGTATCAATTTGATACAGAAGTCTTATTTTAGGTGGGGATAATATGTACCAGCTACGCGACATCAAGAGCACGGTGCAACAAACGGCAGACGCAATTGCTGCCGCGCTTAAGCTTGAAGTTGAGATTGCGGATGCGGATTTAATCAGGATAGCCGGTACGGGTAAATACCGTAAGCTGTGCAACCGCCCGCTGGATGACGGATTTGTCTACCGGCATGTGATGAAGACCGGGATTCCGGTGATTATCGACAATCCTGGTTTTAATGACTTATGCCAGCCTTGTGTGAAGCGCGGAAAATGCCTTGAGTTCTATGAGGTGGCCATGCCCATTAGGGCTCAGGACCAGATTATTGGAACCATTGGACTTTTAAGTTTTGACGAAGAGCAAACAGAGCGTCTTAAAGAAAACAGAGATTCCCTTTTGCGCTTTTTGGAAAAAATGGCGGTACTCTTAGTGGGCAAAGTCGTCGAACACTACCAGAACCGGGAGCGGGAACTGCTCACCAGTCAGCTCTTGACTGTTTTGAACCTGCTTCATGACGGTATTTTGCTCGTCAATAACGAAAAGCAAGTGACCCATTACAATACCTTGGCTGCCAAGCTGCTCGATATTGAAGAAGGCCAGCAGCCGGGATTAACGCAGTTACTGGACGAGAAACGCTTTTGGAAATCAGTGGTGCAAGGGGAAGGCTTCTCCGGGCAGGCTAAAGGCAAACGGGTGGCCACCCAGCTCTATTGCAATGTTGTACCCATTAATAAAAAAGGAACCATTGAGGGTGCGGTCATCACTCTGCGCGATGTGCAACAGATTAAAAATATCGTAAAAGAGGCGACGGTCAATGAAATCGAAACCAGCTTCTCTGAAATCATCGGTTCATCCGCAAAAATGGCTGAGTTAAAGAAAATCGCGCTCCAAGTGGCGCCCACGAATGCCACTCTCCTGATCCAGGGTGAGAGCGGCACCGGGAAAGAACTTTTGGCCCGGGCCATTCATCAAAGCAGTAAACGGAAGGGCCACGCTTTTATTGCCCTTAACTGCGGCGCGATTCCTGAGAACCTGCTGGAAAGTGAACTCTTCGGGTATGAAGAGGGTGCGTTTACCGGTGCCCGCCGCGGGGGTAAGCTGGGAAAATTTGAGCTCGCCCATCAAGGGACGATTTTTCTGGATGAAATCGGGGATATGTCTTTGCATCTTCAGGTGAAGCTCCTGCGCGTGCTCCAGGAACGAAGGGTGGAACGGATTGGAAGCACACGCTCCATTCCTGTGGATGTCAGAGTACTTGCTGCCACCAACCGGGATTTGGAAAAAATGGTGGCGGCGGGAGAGTTTAGGGAAGACTTGTTTTACCGTCTAAATGTCATCCCCTTGACGATTCCCCCATTGCGCGAACGGATGGACGATATCCCCACGTTAATCCGGTTCTATCTTGAGCATTACTCTGAGCTGACCGGGAAAGAGGTTAAAGGTATTTCCCCGGAAGCGGAGGAAGTTCTGGTCAAGTATTCCTGGCCGGGGAATGTCAGGGAACTGGGGAATGTGATTGAATACTGCGTGACCATGGCCCCCGGAGAATGGATAACCCCCGAGGTTTTGCCCCAGCGGCTGAAGACGGAGCGAAAATCTGACGCTCAAGACTTGTCCCTTAATCTCAGAGCGCTGGAACGGCAGGCGATCATGAAAGCTTTGGCTCTGGCCATTGCCGACGGGCATAAAGAAGATGCGGCCAGGATTTTAGGCATCAGCCGGGCCACGCTTTATCGCAAGATTAAGGAATACAACATTAACGAAAATATCACCTATGCTTAAGGGTAAAAAATTTAGACTTGCGTATCATAATGAGACTAGAATCGGTCCAACCTGGTCTAGGTGCGGGATTAGGCTAGGTTAACGACTGAGCCAGACGGTGAAAGTATCAATTTGAGACTAAGCCCGCTGATTCACCTTGCTTTGCCACAGCCGATTGCATTTGGATGCTAAGCTTTGTGTGAGCTTTAGTTTGAAAAAAAATATACGCATTTCATCAACGCTTTGGTTTGGCACAGTTCTTGCAAATATTAAGTAAAAAGTACGGTAATGAGTAAATACTAATGGTACTTGGAAAAGAGTATTCACGAGAAAGGGGTATTTGCATTGGACAAGGACTTTGCCAAAATTTTGGAACTGGCACAGAAGTACGAGCCGGAAATGACTAAGTTTCTGCGTGACATGATCGCGATTCCCAGCGAAAGCTGCCAGGAAGAAAAAGTGGTCTTGCGCATCAAAGAGGAAATGGAGAAAGTGGGTTTCGATAAAGTCGAGATTGACCCCATGGGCAACATTCTCGGTTACATCGGCCATGGCAAACACGTGATCGCTATGGACGCCCATATCGACACCGTAGGTGTAGGGGATAGAAGCCTCTGGAAATATGACCCGTATGAGGGCTATGAGGACGACGAAGTGATTATCGGCCGCGGAGCAAGTGACCAAGAGGGCGGCATGGCTTCCATGGTATACGCCGGCAAAATCATCAAAGACTTAGGCCTGGAAGATGACTACACCTTGGTCATTGTGGGTTCCGTGCAAGAAGAAGACTGTGATGGCCTTTGCTGGCAGTACATCATTAACGAAGACAAGCTGCGCCCGGAATTTGTGGTCAGCACTGAGCCCACGGACGGTAAAATCTACCGCGGACACCGCGGCCGCATGGAAATCAAGGTTACAACCAAAGGGGTAAGCTGCCATGGCTCGGCTCCGGAACGCGGGGACAATGCCATTTATAAGATGGCTCCCATCTTGATTGAATTGCGCGCCCTGCATGAGAACTTAAAAGATCATCCCTTCCTGGGAAAAGGCAGCTTGACCGTTTCCGAGATCTTCTTTACTTCTCCTTCGCGCTGCGCAGTGGCAGACAGCTGCACCATCTCCATTGACCGCCGGCTGACGGCCGGGGAAGATGCGGAATACGCTTTGAACCAGATCCGCAACCTGCCTGGGGTGAAAGCTGCCGGAGCCGAAGTCAGCATGTACACTTACGAGCGTCCTTCTTATACCGGCCTGGTGTACCCGACGGAATCCTACTTCCCGACCTGGCTGATTGAAGAAGAGCATCCTCTGTGCTCAACTTTGATGGATTCCTACCGCGAGCTGTTTAAGGAAGAACCGGTGCTTGACAAGTGGACCTTCTCCACCAACGGGGTTTCCATTATGGGCCGTTATGGGATCCCTTGCATCGGATTTGGTCCCGGCCACGAAGCCGAAGCCCACTTCCCGAACGAACGCACTTGGAAGAAAGAACTGGTGAAGGCCTGCGCCCTCTATGCAGCGATTCCCCAGATCTATCTCGGGAAGTACGTGGACAAGATGCCTACAACTACCGAAAACTTAATGAAGATTAAGGGCTAAATCTCAGAAGAATAATAAAGCAAGTTACCTTGCTCAATATATCCATAGAAAAAAAGCATGAGATAAAGAGAGGAGATTTAAGAATGCAATCAATTTTCCGCGGCAGACACTTTATTAACCTTGAGGATTTTACCAAAGAAGAAGTCGACACGATGTTGGAAGTTTCCCTGGACTTAAAGAAGAAATTTGCAATGGGAATTCCGACACCCTACCTGCAAAATCAATCCATGTTCCTGATGTTCTTTGAGCAATCCACCCGCACCCGGAACTCCATGGAAGCAGGACTTGCCCAACTGGGCGGGCATGCCGGATTCCTTGATTCCAGCAGCATGCAGATTGCCCATGGAGAAAGTGCCAAAGACACGGCGATCATCCTGTCCCGCTTCGGTCACGGGATTGCTGCCCGCTATTGCAACTGGGGCATCGGCAATAAGTACTTGAATGAAATGGCTAAATGGGCTACGGTTCCGGTCATGAACCTCCAGTGCGACCTCTACCATCCGTTCCAGGCCCTGGCTGACCTCATGACCATGAAAGAGAAAATCGGGGATCTGAAACGAGTTAAAGTCTCCATCATCTGGGCCTATGCCGAGAGCCATAAGAAACCGATTTCTGTGCCTGTATCTCAAGTGCTTCTCTTCCCCCGCTACGGCATGGATGTTGTCCTGGCACATCCGAAAGGCTGGGAGCTTCCGGATTGGGTAATCGAGCAAGCGAAAGAGAATGCGGCCAGATACGGCGGCACGGTGACTGTGACCAATAATGAAGAAGAAGCGTATGAAGGCGCGCACATCGTGATTCCGAAAAACTGGGGCAGCTGGGTCAACGACCAAACCGGCGCCACCACCGTTGGGGCAGCCAAAGTCGTTGATGACAAACTCATGGCTCAGAGGTCTTGGAAGTGTACTGAAGCTAAAATGGCCCTCGCAGACAAAGATGTGATGTATATGCATGCGCTGCCTGCCGACCGCAACAACGAAGTGGAAGACTCAGTCATCGACGGACCGCATTCAATTATTTATGATGAGGCTGAAAACCGCCTGCACACTGCCAAGGCAGTCATGACCCTTTTGATGGGCGGAAGATAAAGGAAACTTAAGCGTAGTGAAGATATGTAACTGTACCGGAGGAGAAAGTGGTGGATCAACGTGAGTAAACTAGCAGTCATCGCCATCGGCGGCAATTCCCTGATCCGCGACAATGCCCACCAAAGTGTGGAAGACCAGTATGCTGCGGTCTGTGAAACCGCTAAACACATCGCGGGGATGATTGAACAGGGTTATGAGGTGATTGTGACCCATGGCAACGGCCCGCAAGTCGGGTTCATCTTGCTCCGTTCAGAGATAGCCAGCGGGGTGGCCCATATGCACCGGGTTCCTCTGGTAAGCTGTGGAGCTGACACCCAAGGGGCGATTGGCTACCAAATTCAGCAGGCTCTGGACAATGAATTCAAAAAACGAGGCCTAAACAAATCTGCGGTTACGGTTGTAACCCAGGTTGTGGTGGATAAGGCTGATCCCGCTTTTGCAAAACCAAGCAAGCCGATTGGTTCCTTCTATACCGAAGAACAAGCCGAGGCGCTTAAAAACGAGAATCCTGACTGGGTGATGGTGAATGACGCCGGGCGCGGCTACCGCCGGGTTGTTGCTTCCCCGCTCCCGCAGGAAATTGTGGAAAAAGACGTGATCAGTAAGCTGGTGCGCGACGGTTATTGTGTCATCGGTGTAGGCGGCGGCGGCATTCCTGTTGTCCGGGAGGCAGACGGCACCTTTTCCGGAATTGATGCGGTTATTGACAAAGATTTTGCCTCGAGCGCACTTGCATCTGATATTAAAGCCGACGTCTTAATCATCTCGACCGGAGTGCCGAAAGTTTACCTAAACTTCGGCAAGCCGGATGAAAAAGCCCTGGATAGGGTCACTTTAGCCGAATTAAAACAGTATGTCACTGAAAACCATTTCGCGCCGGGCAGCATGCTGCCTAAAATTCTGGCGGTCATCAAGTTCCTGGAGCGGGGCGGCAAACAGGCAATTATCACGAATCCCGAGTCTCTGGAAGATGCAGTCACTGGCAAGACGGGTACGCATATTTATCCTTAAGGATAAGAATTCAGAATTCAGGAGTCAGTACTCAATCAGTATTCAGAATTCAGGAGTCAGTACTCAGAATAAAAACAGCTTCTGTTTTCGTTCTCCTGACTCCTGTCTCCTGCCCTGAAAATAGACGAGGGGCAATTACTTAGCGAACCGTAGAGCAGAGGAGCGTCGAGAGCGCAGTTGATTCAGCGTTAAGCAGCGTCACGGTTCACTTCAGGTATTACCCTAAGGTTTGGCGCTGTAGCTGAATCAACAAGCGAACAGCTCCGGCGCGTGGTGAGCGGGTAATGCACCTTGGCTATTTTCATTCATCAGTGGTGCCGCATAGCGGCATGGGAGTCTGACTCCTGACTACTACCAGTAAGAATATCTTATAAGACAAAGGAAGATGACCATGGGCATAGTTTTGCGTGGGGGCACGGTGGTGACCGCAGCGGACGAATATCAAGCCGATGTCCGGATCGAAGGAGACAAAGTGGCTGCGCTTGGTTCTAATCTCGCTCAGCCCCAGGATGAGGTCCTGAATATCGAAGGCTGCTATCTCCTCCCGGGTGGGATTGATGCCCACACGCATTTTGACTTGCCGGTGGGGGAAACGGTCACGGCCGATGATTTTGAAAGCGGCACCCGAGCCGCAATTGTGGGCGGCACGACCACAGTAATCGATTTTGCGACTCAGTTTAAAGGAGAAACTTTAACCCAGGCGTTTGACAACTGGCAGCGCAAGGCTCAGGGGAAGTCTTACGCCGATTATGCGTTTCATATGGCAATTACGGACTGGTCTGAAGAGATTGCCGCTGAAATGGAGGAATTAGCGGCAACGAAAGGGGTCACGTCCTTTAAGTTATACATGGCCTACAAGCATGTGCTCCAGGCGGATGATTCCGTCCTGCTTCAGGCATTGCGCCAGGCCAAAAAAGCAGGTGCTCTCATTGCTCTTCATTGTGAGAATGGAGACGTGGTGGATGAATTGATTAAGGAAGCTCTGGCCCAGGGACAGACGGCACCGGCTTACCATCCTCTGAGCCGGCCGCCGGAAGTTGAGGCGGAGGCCACTGCGCGCGCCGTCGCCCTGGCGGAAATAGCCCAAGCTCCTCTTTATGTTGTCCATTTAACATGCGAGAGTGCGCTGAACGCGGTGATTGAAGGCAAAAAACGGGGAGTTGAAGTATACGCGGAAACCTGTCCCCAATACTTGCTCCTGGATGACAGCCGCTACCGCCTCGAAGGGTTTGATGGGGCAAAATACGTTATTTCCCCGCCGTTAAGACCAATAGCCAATCAGACAAGTCTTTGGCGCGGCTTGCAAAACGGGTTCATTCATACAGTTGCAACTGATCACTGTTCTTTTAACTATAAAGGACAGAAAGAGGCGGGCCGTTCGGATTTCAGTAAAATTCCGAACGGAATGCCGGGTGTGGAAAACCGCATCGCTTTAATGTATACCTACGGTGTAGTTCCTGGGAAGATTAGCTTGAACCGGCTGGTAGCCCTGACAGCTACCGAACCGGCCAAGCTTTTCGGGCTTTATCCGCGCAAGGGCACGATTGCTCCGGGGAGTGACGCGGATCTGGTGGTATGGGATCCCGGCGCAACGGGAGTGATTTCCGCCCAAACCCAGACCCATCATGTCGATTACACTCCATTTGAGGGATTCCCGCAATCCGGCAAAGCCCGGCATGTATTCTTGCGTGGAAGTCAAGTTGTGGCTGATGGGCAGTTGGCTTCCGGATCTCCGGGAGGGGTCTATCTTCCCCGGAAAGCGTTCCAACCCAGGCCTTGAAGCAATGACGCTGCACCGGTCTAAGACCGGGCAGCTGCCTTGCTGAATATTATCAGCGTCAGAAAGGTGGGAGAATGATGTTTTCATTGAACATTAATGGGAAAAACTACACAACCGCAGAAGACCTGAACCTACTGGAATATTTGCGCGATCATTTGCACCTCACCTCCCTCAAAAACGGCTGTGGGGAAGGAGCCTGCGGAGCCTGCACCATCCTGGTGGACGGCAAAAAAATGCGGGCGTGCGTGCTCACCGTCTCGAAAGCAGCGGGCAAAAAGCTGGTGACGGTGGAAGGCCTGTCTGAGACGGAACAAGAAGCGTATAGCTGGGCTTTTGCCGAGGCCGGAGCGGTGCAGTGCGGTTTTTGCATCCCGGGCATGGTGATCAGTGCCAAAGGTCTCATTGATACCAATCCCAATCCATCTACCCAGGAAATTAAAGAAGCAATCCGGGGCAATATCTGCCGCTGCACCGGGTATGTTAAGATCGAAAAGGCCATTCAGATGGCGGCCCAGGTGCTGCGGGGCGAGCTAAAGCCTAAAACCACAGCATCCGCCGGAATTGGAAGCAGTTTAACGCGCGTGGATGCCAAGGCCAAAACCCTGGGCACCGGAGAATACGTGGATGACATGTTCGTGGAAGACATGCTGTACGGAGCGGTTTTGCGTGCTCCGTCCGCCCGGGCCTTGATTAAAGGGATTGATGTAAGCGCAGCCGAGACTGCTCCGGGAGTGGAAGCGGTCATGACGGCGGCAGATGTGCCGGGTGAGCGCTACTGGGGCCACATCTTCCATGATTGGCCGGCCCTGGTGGCGGTCGGGGAAGAAACCCGCTATATCGGGGATGCCCTGGTGCTGGTTGCGGCCCGCACCAAGAAAGAAGCCCGGGCCGCTTTATCTTTAATTAAAGTGGAGTATGAAGAACTGGAGCCTATAACAGCCCCGGCTGCTGCTCTGGCGGACGGAGCCCCGAACATTCATCCCAAAGGAAACCTCCTGAGTACAACCAAGGTTCAGCGAGGTAACGTGGATGAAGCCCTGGCTCGCTCGGCCCATGTCGTGACCAACCGCTACCAGACTCCGCCTACGGAACACGCTTTTATGGAACCGGAGAGCGCTCTGGCGGTGCCGGAGGCAGACGGCGGGATCACCGTCTACGTGGCCGATCAGAACGTGTATGATGACCTGCACGGTCTGGTGTCGATCCTCGGTTTGCCTGAGAATAAGGTGCGTGTCATCAGCAAACTGGTTGGCGGCGGCTTCGGGGGTAAAGAAGACTTAAGTGTTCAGCATCATGCAGCGCTTTTGGCACAGAAAACAAACAAACCGGTTAAACTGACTCTGACCAGGCAGGAAAGTATTCTGGTGCATCCCAAACGCCACGCCATGGAGATTGAACTGACCACCGGCTGTGATGCCGACGGGAAAATCACCGCTATCCGGGCCAGAATCGTAGCCGATACCGGTGCTTATGCCTCTCTCGGATCGGCGGTACTGGAGCGGGCCTGCACCCATGTGGGCGGGCCGTACCATGTGCCCAATGCCGATATCCTTGGCCACTGTGTTTACACGAATAACCCGCCAGCAGGCGCTTTCCGAGGGTTTGGCGTACCTCAGTCCGCCTTTGCCTGTGAATTAAACCTCGATGAATTGGCCGAAAAAGTCGGGATCTCTCCCTGGGAGATGCGTTTCCGAAATGCCCTGGAGCCCGGTCTAACCATGGCGACCGGACAGATTGCGGATGAGGGCACTGCGATTAAGGAGACTCTCCTGGCCGTGCGCGAAGTGTATGAATCCCATCCGTATGCCGGAATTGCCTGCGCCTTGAAAAATACCGGAATCGGGGTGGGGCTGGCGGATGTTGGCCGGGTTAATCTTAAAGTTGAAAGCGGCAAAGTGTTGGTCTTAACCGGCGCCGCCTGTATCGGCCAAGGGCTGGCCACGGTTCTTACCCAGATTGTGCATGAAGCCACCGGGCTGGGGCCGGAGTTGATCGAAGTGGCCGCGCCGGATACTTTTCTGACCCCGAATTCGGGAACCACGACCGCTTCCCGCCAGACCCTTTTCACCGGAGAGGCGGCGCGCCAGGCGGCGCTCAAGCTGCAGCAGGCTCTGGATCAAGCGAACCTTAGCGAGCTTGAGGGCCGGGAATTTTACGGGGAGTATTTCGGCAAGACCGACCCGCTCAGTTCGGACAAGGCTAACCCGGTTAACCATGTGGCCTTCAGTTATGCCACTCAAGTCGTGATTCTGAATGAGGCCGGCAAGGTCGAGAAGGTCGTAGCTGCCCATGACATCGGGCGCGCTATTAACCCGAAAGCGATTGAAGGGCAAGTTGAGGGCGGAGTGGCGATGGGCCTCGGTTATGCTTTGCGCGAAGATTTCCCCTTGGATAAAGGGGTGCCAAAGGTTAAGTACGGAACCCTGGGACTCCTGCGTTCCACCGACATGCCGGAAGTGGAAACGATTCTGATCGAGAAAAACCCGTCCCCGCTCGCTTATGGCGCCAAAGGCATCGGAGAAATTTCTACCATCCCGGCGGCTCCGGCAGTGGCAGCGGCTTATTACAAATATGACGGGAAAATCCGGCGCAGCCTGCCCTTGGCAGGAACGGCGTACCGGAAATAATGATAAAGATAAAAACTTTGAGAAGGGGATTAAGAGATGTTTAACGGCGATTATAAATTAAAAGAATTTGATCCGGAGCTTAGCAGCCTCATTGGCCAAGAGTTGGAGCGGCAGCGCCACAATATTGAGCTGATTGCCTCGGAGAACTTTGTCAGCCCGGCAGTGATGGCGGCCCAAGGGACCATCTTAACCAACAAATATGCGGAAGGGTATCCGGGGAAACGCTATTACGGGGGCTGCGAATTTGTCGACCAGATTGAGGAATTAGCCCGCACCCGGGCTAAGAAGCTGTTCCAGGCGGAGCATGCCAATGTCCAGCCCCATTCGGGCGCGCAGGCCAACACGGCGGTCTATTTCGCCATGCTTAATCCCGGAGATACGATTTTAGGTATGAATTTAGCCCATGGGGGGCACTTGACCCATGGCAGCCCGGTTAATATTTCCGGAAAATATTTTAACTTCATTCCTTACGGGGTCAGCCGTGAGACCGGGATGATCGATTATGACGAATTGGAACAATTGGCCTTAACTCATAAGCCGCGCATGATTGTGGCCGGGGCCAGTGCTTATCCGCGAATCATTAATTTCCCGAGGTTCCGCGAAATTGCTGACAAGGTAGGGGCTTTGTTCATGGTGGATATGGCCCATATCGCCGGACTGGTGGCTACAGGCCTTCATCCGTCTCCGGTGCCCTATGCCGATTTTGTAACAACAACTACCCATAAAACTTTGCGCGGGCCGCGCGGTGGGATGATCCTTTGCCGCGGGGAATATGCCGCTGCGGTGGATAAAGCGATCTTCCCCGGAATTCAGGGCGGACCGCTGGAGCATGTAATTGCAGCCAAAGCCGTGGCTTTGAAAGAAGCGCTTCAGCCGGAGTTTAAGGTATACCAGCAGAATGTGGTGAAAAACGCGAGTGAGCTGGCCCAAGCTCTGGTCGGGTATGGCTTTGAATTAACCTCCGGAGGAACGGACAACCATCTAATGCTGGTGGATCTGCGCAACAAAAAATTAACCGGGAAAGAAGCGGAACACCGGCTGGATGAAATTGGGATCACGGTCAACAAAAATGCGGTGCCTTTTGACACGGAAAGCCCGTTCGTGACCAGCGGAATTCGCATCGGCACACCGGCTGCAACGACCCGCGGCTTTGATACAGCCGGAATGAGTGAAATCGCGGCCATTATCAATCTCGTTCTAGCGGAGAATGCCGGCGAAACCGTGTACGCCGAAGCCCGGGCCCGCGTGCAGGAGCTGAGCGCACGCTTCCCGCTGTATGCGGAGTAGACCGGTTAGAGCAAATTCAAAGTTCGCTGATAGGGTATGAAAATGCGCTGATTAAGAGGCTAAGGCGCAGCTATGGTTCGAATAACAGAGAGAGGTGCTTTTATGCCGAAAGTGTCAACCTCACACAGCACAAGGGTAATTTTGTTCCTTGTGCTTCTTTTTAGCCAGGTTGTTGCTTTTATACTGGGACAAGCTGTTGCGCTCGGATGGTGGCTGCGTTTGATCATAATGATAGGCAGCATCTTGCTTGTTTTCTGGTTTTTCAGTAAACTATATGAAAAGCCGGTGCGGAAACTAAGCGCCATGGTAGAAGAATTGGCACACGGAGATTTATTTGCAGAAGTTAAAGTTCCACGTGGGCCGGCAGCAGGAATTGCCCTTCCTGTGCAGAAACTGCAGGCGGCGCTCAAGGGCTTTTTCGGACCGGTAACCCAGCTTGCTCTAAAAGTGAATGAAGCCGGTTCGGAAATTTCCAAAGCAGTTGATGAAATAGCCAGCAGCGCCAATCAAGTTTCCGCCAGTTCCTCAGCCATCAGTGCTACTAACCAGGAACAGGCCGCGACGGCGGAAAAGATGAGCCATTTTGCTCAAACGCTTAATATTCAGGCCAATCAAGTAGCGGAGCAAACTCAGGTACTGGCTCCGGAAATTGAACGGGCGGCCCGCGCAGTTGAGCAAGGGAAGGCAGTGACTCTAAGCTCAACGCACTACTTGGAAGCAATAGAGGAAGAAGTCCGTAAAACCGTTAACGCGGCCGAGTCATTGCTGCAATTATCCCGGGGAATAAGCGGAATGGCCGGATTGATTGGGAATCTGGCCAAGCAAACAGACCTTCTGGCGCTTAATGCCGCCATCGAAGCGGCGCGGGCCAATCAGGAAGGTAACGGGTTTAATGTCGTGGCAGCACAGGTCAAGAAACTGGCCAACCGGTCTGCGGATACGGTGACCCAAATCCGCGCCACCATTGCAGAAGTGGAAAGCGGGATCGTGCGGGTACGGGAGACCAGTTCCTTGGCTTTGGATAAAACAGAAGCGGGAGTTAAAGCCATGAAAGAGGCCGGGGGACTGTTTGAAGCGGTCTCTGACATTACGTCTAAGGTGGTTGCGTCCTTTGACGAGGTTGTCAGTGTAAGCCGGGGAATTACGTACCAGACCCAGGAATTTGCTGATGCCATCGAGCAGTTAAGCGCGAATGCCAAAGAAGTCGCCCTTGGCAGCCAAGAAATCAGTGTCGGCTTAGAGCAACAGAGCCAAAGCATCGATGGAGTTGTCATGCACCTGCAGCATTTGCTCAAGCAAGCGGATGAAATGCAGCAATGGGTTGCGACTCAGGCGATGGAACGCACGATGTGGAACAGGGTCCAAAAAATTGTGGCTGCGGACGTACAGGAAGCGGTGACACGTACCCGCTTACAAGAGCTTGCCCAGGAGTTGGAGCTGGATGTAGTCTATCTCACAGACACCGAAGGCGCGATTGAGCTCTGCACTGAAAAAGAATTTGAAGGACTTAATTTGCTCAAATTCAATCCGCGCTACGCGCAAGTGCTTGCAGGCAGGGAACCTATGGTGGTGACGCCGATCATCCGGCGGGCCCAAGACGGCTTACTGTATAAGTTTCTGGTGGTACCCCGGCCTGGTGGTAAAGGCTTAATTCAAATTAGTTTCTCGCTCGAGCATATTCTGCAATTGGCTACGTCATAAGGACAAAAATTCCGATCTAAAATAAGGGATAGAAGTTTAATCTTAAGGCAGGTAAGAGGATATGAAACAAACCTATTCTCTGATTAATTCCATCGTGCAAGCAAACCGAGCGGGTGCGGTGGGAACAGTGATCAGCGGTTCCCCGGAGCTTTGTCCTCCCGGTACGAAATTTGTGGCTGATCATGACGGACAGGATCTTCTGGGCGCAATGGATCCTGACCTTTTTCAAAGGCTGCAAGAGGAGATTTTTAAGAGCATCAAGGCGAGGACCCCCAAAACAGTTGAGGCCAGTTGGCAGGGGACAACGATTCAGGTTTTCATCGATCCGATTATTCCTCAGGCTCGTTTGCTTATTTTAGGTGGGGGGCATATCGCCCTGCCTCTGGCTTCTTTGGGTAAGCTGGTGGGGTATGAAGTGACCGTCATCGATGACCGCCTGTCATTTGCCAATCCCGGGCGTTTTCCCCAGGTTGACCACGTGATCTGTGAGGATTTTCAGAAAGCCATCCGCAGCCAAGTCATTGACCTAAGCACCTATGTCATCGTAGTAACGCGCGGCCACCGCCATGACCGGATCTGTCTGGAGGAACTTTTCGCCAAGACCCCGGCGGCCTATACGGGAATGATCGGCAGCAGGCGCAAAATTGCCGCCTTGTTCGAAGAATTACGAGCCGGCGGCTGGGAAGAAGAGGTGCTGGATCGGGTTTATACTCCGATAGGACTGGATATCGGGGCCCAGACTCCGGAGGAAATAGCTGTCAGCATTATGGCTGAAATAATTATGGTCAACCGTTTAGGCTACAGTGTGGGACTGAAGACGAAAGGCGGGGGGAAAAAAGGTGGACAGTAAAGTGGTGGAAGCGATTTTAGGGTTAAATCAGGGAGAAGAGGCCGCTTTAGCCACGATCGTGGCCACCAAAGGCTCCACCCCCAGGAAAGCGGGTGCTCAGGTGCTCTTTTACCGGGATGGGCGTACGGCCGGAACGATTGGCGGCGGCTGCGGAGAATCGGAAGTGCGCCAGCACGCCTTTCAGGCGCTTCGTACTCAAAAACCCGTCTTGGTTCATGTAAACTTAACTCATGACATCGCAGAGGAGGACGGTATGGTTTGCGGCGGAATTATGGATGTGTTCATTGAGCCGCTGCAGGGGGAATAGCATGTAATCTAGCAGCCTACACCCGGAGAAACCACCAGGTGTAGGTTTTTTTTGAATGGAATAAGTCATAATGAAATAGCTTCTTTATTCGTGGGCAAGTCATCGCTTAAGTTTTCGAACAAAATGGTGTACAATAATACCCAGACCGCATATGAAAGGAAGAATATGCATGAAACTTTGGGGAGGACGTTTTGAAAAAACGACCGATGCGCTGGTGGAAGACTTCCACTCCTCGATTTCGTTCGACCAGCGCCTGTATAAACAGGATATCGAGGGAAGCATCGCGCATGCGCGCATGTTGGGCAAGATCGGGGTCTTGGAACCGGAAGAAGCGGATACGATTATCCAAGCCTTGGGGGAGATTCTCGCTGACATTCGCGCAGGCAAGGTTGAATTCGAAATCGGTGCGGAAGATATACATATGAATGTGGAAAAGATTCTGACTGAGAGAGTCGGAGCAGTGGGCAAAAAGCTCCATACCGCCCGCAGCCGCAATGACCAGGTGGCGCTTGACCTAAGGCTGTTCCTGCGGGAGGAAACCGACCGGACTCAGGAGTTGCTGGCCGCTTTAATCCATACCCTCTTAAAAGCGGCCGAGGATCACCTGGAGACCTGGATGCCGGGTTATACTCATTTGCAGAAAGCTCAGCCGATCACGCTGGCCCATCACCTCATGGCCTATGTCCAGATGTTTTTAAGGGATCTCGAGCGCCTGAAAGATGGGCGCAAACGCTTAAATATGTCCCCGCTTGGTTCCGGAGCTTTGGCCGGGACGACTTTCCACCTGGACCGGGAAATGGTGGCTAAGGAACTTGGGTTTGACGGAATCACGCTCAACAGCCTGGACGGGGTCAGTGACCGGGACTTTGCGCTTGAATTTATGGCGGCAGCTTCTATCGCGATGATGCACTTAAGCCGCTTGTGTGAAGAATTGGTTCTATGGTCGAGCGGGGAATTTCAGTTTGTGATCATGGATGACGGTTATGCGACCGGTTCCAGCATCATGCCTCAGAAGAAAAACCCGGATGTGGCTGAATTAGTGAGAGGAAAAACCGGCAGGGTCTATGGGGATCTAATGGCTCTGCTAACGGTGATGAAAGGACTGCCTCTGGCTTATAACAAAGATATGCAGGAAGACAAAGAACGGGTCTTTGATGCCGTGGATACCCTGCAGAAGTCTCTCCTGGTGGTGGAAGGGATGCTCAGGACAATGCGGGTAAATAAAGACGTAATGGCTCAGGGAGCCAAAGGCGGTTTCACCAATGCCACCGATTTGGCGGATTATCTCGCCAAAAAAGGAGTCCCCTTTAGGGAAGCTCATGAAATAATCGGACGGATCGTCTTGCACTGCAGCAAGCGCGGGCTGGGACTCGAAGAAATGACCTTGACTGAATACCGCGGCTTTTCGCCTGTTTTTGCCGACGATTTGTTTGCGGAAATCAAGATTGAGCAGTGTGTCCGGGCCCGTAAAGTTGTGGGAGGCCCGGCTCCTGAGGTGGTCGCTCAGGTAATTGCCCAGAGCCGGGAGAAACTGAACGCACTTTTAGAATAGTTATGTCGTTTTTGGGCGAGTTAAACTAATTATAACGTAGATTACAGAGAATATTGTGTTTCTGATACCGGTATAGGGTTTAGCAAGTGCTTAATTTTAGCCTTGAAGCGGTTTTGAGCTTAAGGGTTATCCACAAAAGGCAACGAAAAACTGTGAATACTGTGGATAAATATGTGGATTAACGCGAAAAAACCAGGGATAACTTCTGTAAACTTGTGGATAAGCTTGGGATAAGTCTTGATTTCAGACATGAATTAACAAGAATTAAGTCAAGAAAAGCTCGGAAATAGTCGAATATCATTCCTACGCATGTTTTCACAGATCCGGCTGCATGTTATAACATATAATGGTACTCAGGAGTCGGAATTCAGAATTCAGAATAAGAGAACCGGCTAATAACCAAAAAAATTGAAATATGTCTATTTCTCCTGACTCCTGGCTCCTGACTACTGAATTCTATATACTTAAAAATGGTGATTGAAGAAAAGAGGGTTTATCAATGCAAAACCTGACGATGCTCACGGATCTCTACCAGTTGACGATGACCCAAGGGTATATGGAAAATGGATGTCAGGATAAAATGGCAGTCTTTGATTTGTTCTTCCGTACCTTGCCCCAGGGGAGCGGCTACGCCGTCGCGGCCGGGTTGGAGCAAGTGGTGGAATACATAGAAAATCTTCGATTCAGTGAAGAGGATCTGGCTTACCTAAGAAGTTTGGGGATTTTCCGCGAAAGTTTTCTTCAGGCTTTGCAGGATTTTCACTTTAGCGGGGATATCGATGCTATTCCCGAGGGGACGGTCGTGTTTCCGCATGAACCCTTGGTTCGGGTCAAAGCGCGGATTTTCGAAGCGCAAATCTTAGAGACGACCCTGCTGAATTTAGTGAACTTTGAAACCTTGATTGCGACCAAAGCTTCAAGAGTGGTTGCAGCAGCGGGCGGGGGCAAGGTCATGGAGTTCGGCTTAAGACGCGCCCAGGGTCCGGATGCCGGAGTCTTAGGAGCTCGGGCCGCTTTTGTGGGAGGGTGTCAGGCCACATCAAATGTTCTGGCCGGACGCCGTTTTGGGATCCCTGTGGCCGGAACAATGGCCCACAGCTGGGTTCAATGTTTTCCGTCGGAACTGGAAGCTTTCCGGGCGTATGCCCGCTCTTTCCCGGAACAGTGCCTGCTTTTGGTCGACACCTATAATGTCTTGAAGTCGGGAGTCCCGAATGCCATCAAAGTGGGACTGGAGTTGGAGCAGGAAGGGCATCATTTCCTCGGAATCAGGATTGACAGCGGGGATCTGGCTTACCTTTCACGTGAGGCCCGTAAGATGCTGGACCATGCCGGCCTAACCAAGGCGATTATTGTAGGATCCAACGACCTGGACGAAGAGACGATTTGGGCTATCCGGGCGCAAGGTGCGGCGATCGATACCTGGGGTGTGGGCACGCATCTCATTACTTCCAAGGAATCTCCGGCCCTGGGCGGGGTGTATAAGCTGGCCGCTGAAGGAGATGCCAACAAGCTGGAGCCGCGTCTTAAAGTATCTGAGAATATCACCAAAATCACCAACCCCGGGGTGAAAAAAGTGGTCAGGTTCTATAACCGCGACGGGAAAGCGATGGCCGACCTGATTGCCCTTGAGGAGGAAAATTTTGAGCAGGAAAAAGAGCTGACGATTTTTGACCCGCTTCAGACTTGGAAACGCAAGACTTTGAGAAATTTCCGCACCCGGGAGCTCATGGTGCCGGTCTTCAGGCAGGGGCAGAGGGTGTATGACCTGCCCAGTCTTGGGCAAATCCAGGAGTATTCCCGCCAGGAGATGAGCACTTTATGGGATGAAGTCAAACGTCTGACCAATCCCCATCGTTACATTGTGGACTTATCTTTGAAACTGTTTGAGTTGAGGCAAAACCTTTTGCTGGAAGTGAATAATAAAGTTGAGAATAATGAAAAAGGAGGAATTAAGGATGTGGAGTGAACAAGAACTGGAGGAGCGCATTGCCAGCGCAGTCGAGTGGCTGAGAGAGCAAACAGGTGTGGCCGGCAGCAAAGGCTTAGTCATGGGGATTTCAGGAGGAGTAGATTCAGCTGTGGTCGCCGGGCTTTGCAAACGGGCGTTTCCGGATAACTCTATCGGTGTGATTATGCCCAGCCATTCCAGTCCGGAGGACCGCGAAGACGCGTTGCTGGTGGCGCGCACCTTTGATTTGCCCGCACTCGAGATCGATCTGGGCGAACCCCATACGCTCATTATGGGGCAAGTGGAAAAAGAGTTGGCCCGCTTTGGGCATAACCCCGACCTCAAGCGTCTGAGCCAGGGCAACCTGAAGGCACGCCTGCGCATGTCCACTCTGTATGCGGTTGCCAATGCCCTCAACTATTTAGTCGTGGGCACAGATAATGCACCTGAAAGCTATACCGGGTATTTCACCAAATACGGAGACGGCGGGGTTGACCTGCTGCCGATCAGTTCCCTGACGAAAACAGAAGTCCGCGCTTGGGCTAAAGCCCTGAGATTGCCTGATAAGATAGCCAACCGGGTGCCGACGGCGGGACTATGGCCGGGACAGACGGATGAGTCGGAGATGGGAATAACCTATGACCTGATCGACCGCTATTTGCTTGGAGAAGAGGTGCCTCCAACGGCGCGAGAGAAGATCGAGACTATGCACCGCCAGAGCGAGCACAAACGGCATCTGCCGCCGTCCTTAGAGCTGCCGCGGCTTGCGAGGTTGGATTAATGCGCATTGGGGTAGATATTGACGGCGTGGTCTGCGACAGTTACCCTCTTTGGCTTCAGGAGTTAAACAGGCATTACCAAAAAAATATCACGGCCATTACGGATTATGAAATGCATCTCCTCTTTGATGTGCCGTGGGATGATATGAATGACTTTTTCGTAAAAAATGTTGAGACTTTGCTCGGGCTGCCGCAGCCGGTCAAAGGAGCGAAAGAGGGGATCGAAAGTTTAATCCGGGATGGGCATGAGATTGTTTATGTCACGGCCCGAACCCCGGAGGAAAAAGGAGTTACCTTGAAATGGTTCGAAAAGCATGGAATTCCCTTTGAACATGTCCTGTTTACCGGTTTCAAAAGTAAAGTTGATATGGTCGAACAGTGGGACATGAAAGTATTTGTCGAGGACTACATGAAAAATGCCAAGGCGATTGCGGCTGTGGGGGTACCGGTGTTCCTTCTCGATGCGAGCTACAACCGGGAAGATACTGCACAAGGGGTAACGCGCTGTCATAACTGGGAGGAGATACTGGCCGGGATTCAAACGCTCACGGCTAATGAATAATGCGAAAAGGGCTTTGCATTTCTTGAGTGAGATGCAAAGCCCTTCTTAAGTCTAGACGACGAGACCCTGGCCCACTTTATAGATGTCCCCCGCGCCTAGGGTTAGCACTAGATCCTGGGGTGCGATGGTTTCCGCCACATAGGTTTTGATGTCATCCAGGGTGGAGAAATAGCGGACCTGAATGCCCTGCTTTTGAATGAGTTCCGCCAGGACGGATGAGGACAGGGTATGGAGATTTTGCTCGCGGGCGGAAGCGAAAATCTCAGCGATCACGACCTCATCCGCCGAACCGAAGGCGAGCGAGAATTCCTCCAAGAGCTTTTCCGTGCGGGTAAAGGTATGGGGCTGGAAAATGGCCCGGATGCGGCGGCCCGGATAGGATAGGCGCGCCCCTTCGAGTGTGGTGCGGATTTCAGTCGGGTGGTGGGCGTAGTCATCCACAATCAGGGCGCCGTCCCGGTTGCCGATATGTTCAAAGCGGCGTTTGGTGCCATTGAATTGCGCCAAACTCCCGAAGATCTGGTTCAGGGGAATCCCGATTTCCCGGCAGAGGGCGATGGCAGCCAAAGCATTTAAGATGTTATGCTTCCCGGCCACATGCAGCTCGAGCGTTCCGGCATCCGTGCCCCCGATCATGACTTTAAATGAGCTTCCCTGATCATGAAACACAATATCGGCCGCCCGGATATCCGCCCCTTCGGAAAAACCAAAGGTTGTCACCGGCGCCGGGCTATTAATCGCGGCGCGGTTAGGATCCTCGGCCCAGACAAAGGTGCGGCCGCTGGGCGGAATTTTAGCGGCTAACTCGCGAAAAGCATCGACGACATCGTCAAGGTCTTTAAAATAATCCGGATGGTCAAATTCAATGTTGGTAATGATCAGATATTCCGGAGAATAGTTAAGGAAATGGCGGCGGTACTCACAAGATTCCGCCAGGAAGAATTCCCCGTGTCCGGAGTAGGCATTGCCCCCGATGCTGGGGACATCGCTGCCCACAACAATGGTTGGGTCAATACCCGCTTGCAGCAGGACCAGTCCGATCATGGCGGTGGTGGTGGTTTTGCCGTGGGTTCCGGCGACCGCGATTCCCCGTTTTTTTGACATCAGGCGTCCCAAGTATTGAGGGTAGGAAAGCACAGGAATCTTAAGCTCCAAGGCCCGGGCAATCTCCGGATGGTCCTTGGTATAAGCGGCCGAGGCTACGACCAAATCAGCCTTATCCACATTTTCCGGAGCAAAGCTTAATACGCGAATTTGGGCCCGCTCTAAAACTGCATCTGTAAAAAACCGTTCTTCCACATCGGACCCGGAAATCGTTGCTCCTTCAATTTTCGAGCTCACTTGCGCCAAAGCGCTCATGCCTGTTCCTTTGATTCCGACAAAATGAATATGTAAGGCCAAAACCAATCTTCCCTTCTTCATGTGGCAATGTTTGCGATTAATCCTACCCTACATTATAACCAATATCGGGCGGAAAAGTATCATTATTATACCAGGAAATTTACGCCAGGGAACCGCTTTTAGCCAGGGATGTGTTTAGCCAGGGAAATCGACCGTTCACCTGTTGATTTTGTTAATTGACGGAACATTCATTAAAATTTCCTGCGTTAAAAAGTATAATGTTAACAGGAGGAGTTTACACAGAAAGCAGGGTTGAAGATGGGAACTTGCATGGGTGCGGTGCTTCAGGATGAAATGGGTCAATTGGACGGCCGCCAGCGCGACGGGATCATGCTGGAGCAGTATATCAGTTATGCCCGGATTGAGTCCGCCTTGCTGGAATTTCCCGGCGTTCTGGAGGCCGGGGTTATCTCGGAGTGCCGTTACCGGCAGCAGCCGCTGCTCAAGGTTTTCTTAGCCTTAGATGAGGATGAGGTTAAGCTGATTCGTTCCAGGCTGGACGAATCAAGATTGAGTGATTTTGTCCGTGAGGTTCAGGAATATCTACGTGAGCAATTCAACTTTGGGATAGCCCTTAAGATCAAAGTCAGTGTGAGAGATAAGCTTCCGATGACCCGCTCCGGGAAAATCTTGCGCAATGTGTTAAGCGAATGGGAATAGGTAATAAGTTCATAAAGAGACGCTAGCGAATCGAAGCTTCCCTCCATTTTCAGGTTAGGGAGGCTTTATTTTGTATGAAAGGATAGAAAGGCGTTCGAATTGGTTTTCAGACCCGTGCCTCAGTCCTGGCCGCTCAGACGGGATATGATTTCCATCTGACTAAGTTACGGCTCCTGCCGCTCATATCCGGTTATCATGGCTTGCAGGCGACTTAAGTCTTCGGTGAAGCTTAAGTAAATATGGACGAGAATGGTGGCGCTAAAATATACCGCTGCAAGGAATTTAACCGTGCGCACGATCTGCCACCCACCAACTAAACGCCAGACCCATACCAGATATTCGCCCATGAAATAAGTGGCAATGCCGAGTAGGGTTGCTACCGCAAAGACGATGAACCAGGAGAAAAAAATAAACTTTTGCCCGCTGTTGTATTTTTCTCCGGGAGGCAGGGAATCGCGCAGAAATAAGTAATATGCCAGAACTCCTACAAATCCCCTGAAATCCGAGAGCTTTGGAATGAAGGAAGTATCTTTGCGTATGAACGCATCCACAATTCTCAGGCTGACGAAGCCGAGGGCGAGCCAGGCGAAGGTCATGTGTACGACAAACACGTTGCCATAGTTAAAGGCCAGGAAAGTGAACGGGCTGTGCAGTTCAAATCCGGTCAGAACGATCATGACCATGCTTAAGGCAAAGCCCCAATGAAAAATTCTTACGACCAAGGGCTGGGTTGGAGTCACTTTGTTTTTGTCCATATTGCTTAAACCTCAATATCCAAAGAACGTATTTTATCCCCTTCCAGAAGGTGTACCGTGCAAGAAAAGCAAGGATCTAAGGAACGGATCAAGCGCCCGCCTTCTTTGAGCTCATCCGTGCGGGAAGTCAGCCCGAGCAGGATGTTTTCTCCGACACTGCGCTTGCCCTTGTCATCGCGGGAACTAAAGTTCCAGGCTGAGGGGGTAACGATCTGATAGTTTTTTACCCGACCGTCCTCGACCTTGATCCAGTGCCCGAGGGCACCGCGCATGGCCTCGAAGAGACCAATTCCCGTGCCCGAGGCTTGTCCTTTATGTGTGTTCAAGGTTTCAGCACCCGGGTGGAGTTGGGTAAGCCAGAGCATCGCCGCTTCGGCGATTTTTTTGGTTTCCATGGTGCGGGCCCATAAGCGGCCGATAGCACCATAACCGATCACTTTTTCTTTAGCGATTACGAAACGGGCGAGAGGGCCAACCTCCATCGGCTCCCCCTGGTAACGCGGGGCTTTAATCCATGTGTACCCTTTAGGTTGACCCCGGTCAGGGACGGTGGTTTCCTCCATGGGATGGACAGGGCCTGTCTGCTTATACCAGGCAGTTGTCACGTCTTCAGTTACTAATCCTTGATCAAACTCCGTGCGCTCTCCGTTTAGGACCACCCCGCTGGGGAAGAGATGACTGCCATCCAAACCGGGAAAAGCACCGACGGAAAAATAATTGCCTGAGCTGCGTCCAAGGTCCACATATTCCGGGTAGCGTTGTGCGATCAATTCCACGTCCGGTATCATGATCTTATAAATAAAGTCCAGAATCTCTTCCAAAAAGCCGCGATAACGGTTGATTCGCTCCGCGTTAATGTCCATGGTCACTCCTCCGGGTACAATGCCATGACCGTGGGGGGCTTTGCCGCCAAAGACGCCATAGGCGGCATGGGCTAAACGGGAGATTTCGATCGATTGGAAATAGTGCTCAGTCATGCGTTCATTCTCCTGTTGACTGAGACGGATATCCCCCTCGAGATGAGGAGTAAAAGGCGCGATCTCCGGCCCTTTAAAATAGTCGAGCATGGCCATTAGATAAAGATGGCGGATGTGATTCTGAATATAGTCCCCCGCCACGATCAGGTTGCGCAGGAGTTGGCCGTTCGGCGGCACTTCCATGGCCAGGGCTTGTTCCACCGCAAGGCTGGCCGCCATCGCGTGAGCGGAGGAGCAAATGCCGCAGATGCGCTGGGTATAATAGGGCATATCAGTGGCCGGGCGGCCGATTAAGATTTCTTCGAATCCGCGGTATAAGGTGTCGGAAATGAAAGCATCTTTGATCACGCCGTTTTCGAGCCAGACTTCGATTAACATCGGATTGTGAATCCGGGTAAAGGGGAAAATAGTTTTCTTTTCCAGATAGGGTCACTCCAATTATTTTCTGTGTTTAAGACGATAAGTGTGAAATTCTTTCGCCTTCATAACTGATGGTCGATGTTTGGCTTTAGCTGTAGATTTAATAAGGTTTTTATGCAACCTGCCTTTGTAGAGAGAAGCTGCCATATGTCCGGTAATTGCGGCGGAGGTCACCCCCAGCACTCCGAACCCGATGTTATTGGTGGTGATTTTGGTACCTCCTGGGAAGGGGATATCCGGCAAATGCGCGGTGAATGGTTCCATTATGTCAGGATACCCCGGCTCCGTACATCCAATACAAGGGGAATTGCAGCCCACCGGCCAGTTAATATGATCATTCCAGGCGCGAATCGGGCAATCGGCGTAAGTAACCGGACCTTTGCAGCCCACGCGGTAGAGACATTCCTTTTGCCCGATGTCAGTCGCAAAAATTCCCTGGTCATAGTAGCGTCTCCGTTCACAGTTGTTGTGAATCGTCTCTCCGTAAAACATCTTAGGACGGCCAAATTTGTCAAGCTCGGGTTCGCCGTAGAGCGCCAAGTGAAATAAGGTTCCCATGGTCCAATCGGGGTGGGCGGGGCAGCCTGAGACGTTAATAACCCGCCTCTCCGGCAGAATTTTTTGTACACCGGTGGACTGGGTGGGGTTTGGATAACCGGCCGGAGGTCCGCCGAAAGTGGCGCAGCTCCCGATAGCAACCACATATTTAGCCTTTAAGCCAAGGCGGCGAACCAATTCGAGTCCGGTGACCAGCCTGCCGTCTTCCAGGCCCACGTGATTATAGTTGCCTTCATCCCGGTGGACAATTGTACCTTGCACAATGAGAATGTAATCGTACGGATTTTTGGTATAGGTATCCAAGAGCACTTGATAAGCTTGGCTTCCCTGGCTTTGCATCATGGTCCAGTCATAGCGCCAGTCCAAAAGGTTGGTAAGAATATTTCCAAATGTTGGTGGCCAAATATTATCAAGCGAAATGCTATCCCCTGTGCAAGTACCGGTTTCAATCATGAGTACAGGAATTTTCTTTACTTCCCCTTGGGCGAGAGCCTGGTGTATCGGAGGAGCAACTAAATTTATAAAATTACCTAGGACGGCGCCCTTGAACACCAAACCCAAAAATTCTCTGCGGCTTAACAAATAGATCCCCCTTCAGGCTGATTTTTTCGATAGAACAGGTCTTCTTAGTTTGCCCTAATATAAAAGAAAAAACTCGTGGTCAACTTTCTATCTGAATCCTTTAGAATAATATGGTAATGGGCAACCCGCAGCTAACGTGGCTTATAAAGCGGCAGCCCATTGAGCTAAGCTGAAATGGAGTGAACTAAATGCATCGACGGGTTAATTTAGTACCGATTTACACCCCATATCCGCCATATGTGCGTTATTATCCTCTCACCTACCGCGGTGGGTATGAGCCCGAGGCTTGGGAAAGATTTGAACAACAGTATGAGCCGCGTTGGCTTAGGGAGCAAGAAGCCCGTATGGGTATTAAGCCGGGCCGCGAGCCTCTGTGGTGGGAACTTTATGAGGAGCAGTTCGAGCCCCCGTGGCTTCAGCGTATGGAGCGGCGGCTCGGAATTCCCCAACCCTTTGATCCGCGCTATGATCTTCCCCGTTTGTTTTAGGTCTTAAAAAGAGAGACCCTGTTGGCATTAACGGTGCCGGCAGGGTTCTGCTTATTCATTGCTGCCACCGGATTTGATTTTACCGTATAAATTAATTGTAACTGAGCCTGAGCCAACACTGCTTTTCAGGAGAAGATAGCCACCAGAGCTGTTCTTGAATTTAAAATCCAGGCTGGCCCAAGCGATTGTGGCGTCCTTGCCCGGTGGAACATAGCTAACGGGAAGGGCATGCGGATGACGCTCCGTAACTTGCAAACCAGCCAAGAGCACCACATTATAAAGCGTACTTGAGACTTGGCACACACCTCCGCCCAAACCAGGGACAAAACGGCCGTCTTCAATAATGATGGCCTCCTGGTATCCGGCCGCAGCGGTTCGCGGCCCTACTGTTCTGTTAAAAGAGAATTCCTCCCCCGGTTTAATCAAAGTACCATCAAGAGCAAAGGCGGCCAACCTAATATTTTCGCTGCGTCCACGCAAATTAGGGTCGAACTTGGTTGTGAAGCTGGCGAGCATCCCGGTAATCTTCTGCTCTTCCAATTGAGAGGCGGTCACAGTGGGGGAAACTTGCCGGTACGCTACAGTGAAAGTTCCCGGTGCCAAAGGGTCGAGCCTGCTTACCTGTTCAGCCAGCGCGGGGATGTCAGCTTCTAGGCCTGTTTCGTCCGGAATGATTTGCATAAGATTATCTGCCGTAATCTTAAAGGAGGCGTCTCTAGGGGCAATATCAAAAGGGCGTACTGCTTGCTCCAGACTGGCTGTGAGGATTTTGTCGGCCCAGGCCGGACTTAAGGGTACGTCATACCCTTTGACCAGTGCGTGCAGCCTGGCCGCGGTGCGCTCCCAGACCTTGCCGGTGCGGCCGATCTTAAAGGCCGTATCCAAAGCTTGATCCGCCGTGAGCAAAAGTCCTAAATCTTTAAGCGGAATTTTAATTGTTCCCGTTCTGGTATTGAGGGCGACTGTCTGCTCAAGAGCAGTGCTTACAGCGCTCCCCACTTTAGTTCGCGCTTGAACCTGGGTAAGGTTGCCCACACTTATTCCAGAGATCGTGACTCCGGGTGTGATGCGTGTGTGCGCGTATAAAGAATAACCAGCAAGTGTTAGGAAGATTAGACAAATAATCACAAGGGAGAAAACCAGAGACTTTTTGCGAAGTATGAAACTAACTGCCTGAGGGAGGGTTTCAGTTAGAAAGCTTTTGATTTTAAGATACAATAGATCCCTAAGAAAGGATTTGACTTTAGGCAACGATTCATCGTCCATGTCCAATTCCTCCCACACGAAATATAGTTCATCTATATTCGTGAAGAGCAGGTATTTTTCGTCTCAAGTCAAACTTGGACGGGCTCAAGGCAAAATAGGACGAGCTATTCAACCATGAATACCATATTCAAGCTAGAATAGCGAGTTTGTGGCCACTACACGAATGCAGCGGCGCAACTGCTATTCACAACCGAATAACCAGGTTTTACCAAGTTCCGGGCTCCGGCCCTGAAATCAGTCAATAGATACTTTTCAGAAGATTGGCATTAGTATTGCATGTAATAATTGTTATTCGCACTCTGAAATAAAGAAAGGCAGGACGAAATTATGGGCAAGTATCAACCAAAAGATTCATTCGAATCTCCGCGCTTTTGCGGCCCGCGCACATTTATGCGCCTTCCCTACATGGAACAGCTTGACAGTGACATGGATTTTATAATCACCGGGATTCCGTTTGACACAGGGCAGTCCTTCCGCACAGGGGCTAGGTTCGGGCCAGAAGCTATCCGTGATTTTTCCGTTTTGCTCCGGCCGTACAACCCGGAACAGGATATTAATGTGTTTGACTATGTTTCCGGTGTGGACTATGGGGATATCCCTGTTGTCCCCGGATATATTAACGCTACGTATGACAAGATTGTGGAGAATCTCTTCCCAGTTGTGGACAAGGGAATCATTCCGGTTGTCCTCGGGGGAGATCATGCCATAACTTTAGGAGAATTGCGTGCCATCGCCAAAAAGCATGGGCCGGTCGCCCTTATCCATTGTGATGCCCATGCGGATACCTGGGATAGCTATTTTGGGGAGAAATATAATCACGGAACCCCGTTTAGGCGCGCGGCCGAGGAGGGTCTGCTTGACATCAAACGTTCGATTCAAGTGGGAATGCGCGGCGGACTATACGGGACACAGGATCTGCAGGATTCACGCGATTTGGGTTTTGAAGTTTGGAGTACGAATCAATTCAAAAAAGCAGGTGTCGAGCGTATGATCGAGACGATCCGGACCAGGGTTGGCGGCGGTCCGGTATTTTTCTCATTTGACATTGACTTTCTCGACCCTGCTTTTGCTCCCGGAACCGGGACACCCGAGGTGGCCGGTGCCAGCATTGATGACGCTCTGGCCTTGGTGCGCGGTTTAAAAGGGCTGGACTTCGTTGGTTTCGATTTAGTCGAGGTCTTGCCGGCGTATGATCACGGGCAAATAACCGCCGCTGCGGCTGCCAATATTGTGTATGAGTTTCTTACGTTGATTGCGCTGGGGAAAAGGGAGCGAACAAATAATTAAAGGAGGATTGATTATGGCTAACATTACTAGTTTTGGGGATGATAATGTCCGCCCGATGTCAATGAACAACAGGTCGATGAACCTATTCTCTACGTTTTCCCTCTGGGTTGGGGCCAATGTCGTTGTCACCACCGTCTTCACCGGCATGCTCTTGGTTCCTGACATGACATTTTTCACGGCCCTTGCAGTTATTCTTTTAGGATCTCTGTTGGGGACGATACCGTTGGTTCTCACCGGCAATATCGGGACCAGAACGGGTCTGCCCACAATGATTCTTACCCGCGGCGCCTTCGGGACCAGGGGGGCGTTGCTTCCTTCAGCAGTAAACACGATTATCTTAATTGGCTGGAGCTGGATTCAAGCGTACATGGCCGGTTTAAGCCTTGATCATGCGGTCAAATTTTTAACGGGTTATAGCAATATTAATCTATTTACGATTTTTACCGAGATTGCCGTTGTTTTAATAATTATTTATGGCCACCGCGGGATCGAAGCCACAGAGAGACTCATCGCTACGTCTATGCTGGTGCTGTCTGTGATCGTTTTTGGCTACATGTTCTATAAATTTGACCTTGGAAATTTAATCACGATGGAAGCGAGCAAGAGTCCGGCGATTACGGTCATGGTTGGATTTGACATCGTTGTCGCTACGGCTTTTTCCTGGATGTCATCCGTTTCTGACTTTAACCGCAACTGTAAGTCCGAAAAAGTTTCGATTATCGGCACTTATTTCGGTTATATTACCGCCACCTTAGTTGCGATGGGTTTGGGGGCTACTGTTTCCGGGTTCTCCATTCTCGGCAATATGACTCAGACTTATGATCCGACCATGCTGATTGGGCAGGCTAACCCGGCACTGGGGTTCATAGCAGCCATTGTCATTTTCTTCTCTGTCTTGTCCACGAACGTCATGGCTCTCTACAGTGCTACGATGTCGTATTTAGCGATGTTTCCCAAGCATAGTTTCTGGATTCCGGCCTTAGTCATGGGGATTATCAGCACGATCGGAGCACTTCTCAAAGATTGGCTCTTAGAGCATTTCCAAAATTTCTTGCTCATGGTTGGAACGCTCTTTATTCCGGTAGCTGCCATTTTGATCGTCGATTACTATTTGCTCAAACGCAGAAATTATGATGCTGCAGAAATTGTAAGTGGGGAGAACATGACTTACTGGTACACGGGCGGGGTTAATTACTTGGCTTATGTCGCCTATATCGTAGGCGCTGGGTTTGCTTATTTCTTCTCCTATATTCATCCCTTGGTAACCGGTTCAACCATATGGACTTTCTTGTTAACAAGCGTAGTCTACTGGGGGCTGATGAAGCTCGGACGGGTTTCGGTTGTCGCAGGTGACTCCAAGAAAGCAGCAGTATGACTTGTTGGAATGCATAGAGAGTAAAAAACGGAGGTAAAAGTATGATGTTTGATCCGGTTAGGATCGCAGTAGTACAAGCTGAATTCTCAATCGGTCTGGCCTGCCTTGATCCGGCAGAACGCCGTGGTTTACAGACAACATTTTTTAGCATGATGCAGGAACGGCGCAAGGATTTATACGCTCTTAAAGGGGAAGAATAGCGTGAACGGAGAGGTGGATGACTATGCTTAATATCAAAAAGATTATCGATCTATCTTTGCCCCTAACGAATGACACTCCGATTTATCCCGGTGATCCTCAGCCCAACATTAGTGTTGCTACTACAATTGAAAACGAAGGATACAATTTACATTACGTTCACATCGGCTCGCAAACAGGCTCGCATGTTGACGCTCCCTATCACTTCGATAATAATGGGCAAAGGATAGACCAATCTGATCTCAAACTGTTTTTTGGCCCGGGAGTTGTTATCCCGGTTACGGGCAAAGGGGAGCAGGAAGAAATCAGGCTTACAGATGTGGATCAGTATCTGGACCAGGTGGGACCGGGCAAAATCGTGCTTTTCCATACAGGATGGTCGCGCTATGCCGGGGAAGACAAGTATTTTCTTCATCCCTACGTTCATGTTGAAGTAATTGATGAGATGATTCGGCGCGGGGCGCGTACATTCTGCATTGACGCGATCAATCTTGACATTACCGGGGGGACGCATTTCCTGGCCCATGACGCCATCGCCGCAGTCAGCGGGATTATTGCCGAAAACCTGACCAATTTTGAAGGTATAGATTTCGTGAATCCTTTGATCAGTCTCTTCCCATTGAGAATCGTGGGTGCGGACGGTTCACCCGTAAGGGCAGTAGCAATTGAATTAGCCTAAGCCGAAAGCTTTTCTTCTTTCCTTTTCCAACCTTGTCGTAGTATGCTTGTACTATCATCAGAATTATATTAATCTTTAATTAATATTTCTTCGGCAAACATGTGGGGATAAGGTACGGAAAAGGGTGGGATGACCGTGACAGAAGCTGCTTGGGATTGGAAAGAGATCCTTGATTCTATCAATAACCATGTGGTTATTACCGATGGGAAGGGGATTGTCCTTTATGCTAATGAAGCAGTGGAGGAAATTTACGCTTCCCGTCAGGAGATTATCGGGCGCTCAGTGGATGATCTTGAGCGCGAGAAAATCTTCAACCCTTCCATTAGTAAAATTGTGCTGCAAACCAAAACTAAGCAGAGCTTGATCCAGGAAACCCTGTCTGGAATTAAACTTTTGGTAACGGCCAGCCCCATTTTTGACGAAAACGGAAATATTCGCTTTGTTGTCAGCTATTCTCATGACGTGACTGAGTTAATGCATCTTAGAGAATATGCGAATACCATGGAGGAAAAAGTAAAGAAGGTTCAAGATGAACTCTTGGAGCTCAGGAGCAGGGAGAAGGACGGAATCATTGCCTCCAGCTCAGAGATGAAACGGGCTCTGGCTTCCGCGCAGAGAATTGCTGAAGTCGATGCTGCCGTCTTGCTTACGGGAGAATCAGGGGTGGGGAAAAACCTGATCGCTAGGTTCATTCACAGCCACAGCAAGCGCAAAAACGGCCCGATAATTGAGATTAACTGCGGCAGCATCCCGGAAAACCTCCTGGAATCAGAATTATTCGGGTACGTGGCTGGCTCTTTCTCCGGAGCAAATCCACAGGGGAAGAAAGGGTTGGTGGAAGCGGCCGAGGGTGGAACCCTTTTTCTCGATGAAGTGGGAGATCTGCCCCTCAACCTCCAGGTTAAACTCTTAACCTTAAGCCAAGAGAAAAAGTTTTTCCCGATCGGAAGCACAAAAGCCAAACAGGTGGATTTTCGTTTGATCGCTGCTACGAATATGGACTTAAGCGAGGCTGTGAGAACGGGGAGATTCAGGCAGGATCTCTACTTCCGTTTGTCTGTTGTTCCTATCTACATTCCGCCTTTGCGGGAGCGGCCGGAAGATTTGCTGCAAATGATTATGAAGTTTACCCAGCGCTTTAATACGATGTACTCTCAAGAAAAAAGGCTAAGTGAGCAGACACTTAATATTTTGCTTAAATATCCCTGGCCGGGCAATGTGCGCGAACTCGAAAATATGATTGAGCGTCTGGTGTTGACGGTAGAAAATCCAGTGATCCGAGCGGAAGATTTGCCGCCAGATATGTTTGTCCAATCCACGGTGACCGCTGTTGAGGGGAAAACTCTGCAGCAGATGCTTGAAGAGTATGAAGGCAGTCTCATCCGCCGGGCTTATGAAAAGTATCCGAGCACGGTCAAGCTCGCGCAGTATCTGGGTATTAGCCAGCCCACGGCAGTGCGCAAGCTGAAGAAATACAGGATGGGCTAGGCAAACGAAAGAGAGAGCCCCTGAAAGGCAGCTCTCTCTTTCGTTTACTCTACTATTTGCTGGCTTCGATAATCTCAATTAGGTCTGTTTCTACGTGGGTTGAAAAACTTTCCAAATGGGGATTTTCAAACGTTTTGCTCAAGTTTGTTGGACGAATCGTGCTGATGATTACTTCTCCGTTTTCATTTACATAAACGTTGATTCTGCACGGCATAAGCAAGCTAACGGTAATATCGACTTGCAATGCCGTATTGGCATACTTGGCATTGCATAGTTCAATAATTTTTAGGGGTTTGATTTCGAAGCCTTTTTCACTAAGAGTAGCCCTGACATCATGAATGTGTAGTACCCGAAAACTATGACTTGCTGCTTGGGCTTTAATTCGTTCAATGGTCTCATCAAATGACTGTGAAGCATTTACCTGATATATTTTGTTATTCATGTACAATCACTCCTTATTAATTTACTAAATAACAGACGATTCTGAGTTATTCCGCTGATAGGTCATGTTTCCTGCGATTATATTCTTCTGAATCAATTTCTCCTCTGGAATAACGTTCACGAAGTAAATCTAAAGAACTATCTTTTGAGTGACCTACTGGAGCTTTGGAACTATGGTTATGACCCTTGTTCCGCGAGTTCAGATTCACTGATTTTATTTTAAGGCATGGTAATCTCTTACAGCAGCTACTGGATGCTGCCAGCGGATTTTAGGTAAATGGATGGATCAAAGCCTGCCCACCGTACCATGTCTAAAGCTTGGCGATTGATGTTACTTGGAAA
>NZ_JAFLRH010000007.1 GCF_017310645.1 Paradesulfitobacterium ferrireducens
CAGCTTGACGAAGAAACCTATAAAGATAAATGCTTTTTCAAAGAACGCTGGATTAAAGAAAATGGCCTGGAACAAAAACTTATTGTCACTTACTCCATCAAGTACAAAAACTATCAACGCCAAATTCGCAATTCACAAATCGAACGTGCTCAGAAATTACTTAATTCGAATCCGACTAAAATTTCAAAAAGCAATCAGAACGACTATAAGCGCTTTATTAAGAAAACCAGCTGTACGTCTGATGGCGAAATAGCCGACAAAGAACTCTACGCCTTAAATAACGAAACCATTATTGCCGAAGAAGCCTATGACGGATTTTATGCGGTTTGTACGAACCTCGAAGGTAGTGCTCAGGAAATCATCCGAATTAACCAGCGGCGCTGGGAGATTGAAGAATGTTTCCGGATCATGAAAAGCGAGTTTAAAGCCCGACCGGTATACTTAAGTCGCGAGGATAGAATTAAGGCACATTTTACTACCTGCTTCATGTCCCTGATCATTTATCGATTATTGGAAAAGAAGCTAGGAAATAAGTTTACGTGTAGTGAAATCATTAACGGATTAAGAGAAATGAATTTCTATGAGATTAAGGGCGAGGGATATTTACCGACCTACACGAGAACCGATTTTACAGATGCGCTGCATGAGACTTTTGGCTTTCGAACTGATTATGAGATTATTAAAAAAACCCAGATGAAAAAATTTTTGAACACTGCTAAGAAATAAAAAAATTACTCACTTTGTTAAAATACAAAAAAGCTTGAACACCTTGCAAATACAGGGCTTTCAAGCTTTTTATAGTTCTTAACTGTCAAAGATGAGATATTAACAAAGCCTGGGCTTGGGTTGCCCAAAATATTTTCTTAGGAATGCCAGGAGTAACAGATACTTTAGTAGTTATTTTCGAATTTGTAGTAGGCATCGCGATGATCTTCGGTATTCGAGTATTCTGGGCAGCATTAATTGCCATGTTCATGAATGTTCAATTTATTGCAGGTGGATCCTTTAACAATTTCGGTTATATCTGGACGAACTTAGCTATGTTAAAGTTTGCGGCTTATGCCGAACTTCTGGGAGTCGATGGCTTCCTCCGGTTTAAAAAAGGCAAAGATGTGCTGAACAAAGGAACTAACAAACAAGCTGTTATGGCTAAATAATTGATTATTTACTTTCGCTCTCTACAAACCCTTAAATATTCACTCCTCTAGACCTCGGCCCAGCCGAGGTTTTTTTTGCCTTGTTTTCGCGTATGGCAGGATTATTCCCTCGGAATGGAGAATAAAAGGAAGGAGGCCAATGAAGAATAAGGTCAACTATTGTCGAAAATCCAAGGTTATAGGAAGGTTAAATATGAGCGCTAGTGCAAAGGACCGGCATCAATGGCGGGAAGGGTATACCACCGGGAGTTCTGCCGCCGCTGCCGCGAAAGCGGCCTGCCTGCAGCTTCAACAGGTTCGTCATCTTATATTAGGCAATGAGTGGGTGGAAGATCAAAAGATCACGCAGGTGAATATTCCCTTGCCGAATTTAAGTAGATTATCCATTCCAGTGAGCCAGTGCGAGGGAGATGAGCAAAGGGCATGGGCATCTGTAATCAAGGACGGCGGAGATGATCCAGATGTCACCAACGGTCTTGAAATTAAAGCTTGTGTGAACTATTTATCCGAACAAGGCTCAATTCTGATTGAGGGTGGGCACGGAGTTGGTACCGTGACCAAAAAAGGCTTGGCGGTACCGGTAGGAGCAAGTGCGATCAATCCCACACCCCGCCGGATGATCGAACAAGCGGTGCGTGAAGTCTTTCCCCTAGAGGAAATAAAGGTTGTCATTGAGGTCCCGCAAGGGGAAGAAGCAGCAGAGCGTACGCTCAATCCCCGCCTGGGGATTATGAGGGGAATCTCCATCCTGGGTACCACCGGCATCGTCAGGCCCATGTCGGAAGAGGCCTTCAAAACCTCGATTCTTCCGGAATTAGATCAGGCCGTTGCTTACGGACACCGAACGCTGGTGCTCACTCCGGGGAATTACGGTTTCCGGACAGCCGTTGAGCAAATGCATGTTCAACCCGAAGCCGTCATTCAGATGAGCAATTTTGTCGGCTATATTCTGGAAGAAGCGGTGTACCGGGGGATTAAACAAATTCTGTTGCTCGGTCATGTAGGCAAACTGATTAAAGTCGCCGGGGGTATCTTTCATACCCATAACCGGGTCGCGGACGCCCGGTCCGAAATTTTGCTCGCTCATTGTGCCTTGGCGGGAATGGAGCAATCGACCCTGCTCAAGTTAGCCGATATACCGACTCTCGAAGGAGCCGTAAAAGAACTGCTGCAGCTTAATCAGGAAGATTTAGTGCATAAGTTGGCCGCATTGGCCAGTGCCCGAGCAGAGGCCTATGTCCAGCGTAAAGTTAAAATCGGAACGGTCTTGACCCTTCTGGACGGAACATTTGTAGGGTGGGATGAGCAGGCCCAACAGCTCATTCAGGATGAAGGTTGGATTTGGCCCGTTAGGGATTAACTATCTATCGCTTGAAAAATACGAGGTGTAATTGCTTGCTTATAGCAGGAATTTCTTTATTGACACCGAATAATATACTAAAATCTTACTGACTACTGACTCCTGACTACTCAACCAAATATTCTTCTTAAGGTCCCTCAGCAAGAGGGGTAATAGGGAAGCCGGTGTGAATCCGGCGCGGTCCCGCCACTGTGAACAGGGAGTTTCCTCAAGAAGCCACTGGCGTTTGCTGGGAAGGCTGAGGACAACGAGGATCTGAAGCCAGGAGACCTGCCTTAAGTTATTCCACAGGCCTACGCGTGATAGGTGGTGTGTCATTCGACCATTGCGAGCCTGTTTAGGCTCTTTTTATTTTTTTTCAATTTTAGAAGAGATAAGGAGAAAACCATGCTTTATGTGATTGGAACCGGCCCGGGACGGCCGGAATGGATCCCGCCTGCTGTCAGAGAGACGGTTTTAGGGTGTGATGTTCTAATAGGCAGCGACCGGCTTCTCCAGCTATTTCCTGAGTTTAAGCAGGAAAAGCACACCCTTAATAAAGATCTGGGGCAAACATATCAGCTGATTTCAGAGTTCCTGTCTCACAGACTTTCCATTGGGGTCTTAGTTTCAGGCGACCCGGGGTTTTACAGTATCCTCTCCGGATTGAGGCGGGAATTTCCGGGAGTAGAGATGACCGTGCTTCCGGGGATTAGTTCCATGCAGCTGGCCTTTGCCAAAGCGGGTTTGCCTTGGCAGGACGCTTCCTTTTGCAGTGTCCACGGACGGGACATCCAGACACTGCCCCGTTTCTTTTCCAGTCCCTTAGCGGTGCTTACCGGGGGAGAAAATTCCCCCCAGCGCGTTGCCCAGGTTTTATTAGGCAGAGGGCTTAACTTAAAGATCGCCGTCGGCAATGCTCTCGCTTATGAAGATGAAGTCTGGGATCTTACGGATGCAAGCGTTTTGGCCCGGTCGGAACAGGTGCTCTCCAATGCTATTCTGATTATCTTTCCTCCTGCAAACAGCGGAGAAGGCCGGGTGAGGCTGGGAATTGCAGATGACGAGTTTATCCGGGGGCGCGTCCCTATGACTAAAGCCGAAGTGCGGGTCCAAGTCCTGGCGAAGGCCAGAATAGCTCCCTCCGATAATATTTTAGACGTCGGTGCCGGAACCGGAAGCATTAGTATCGAAGCAGCCATGCTGGCTCCCCACGGACATGTCTATGCGGTGGAACAAAACCCCGAGGCCCAGGATTTAATCAGGAAAAACCGGGAACGTTTTCAAACTCCGAATCTCAGCTTGATTCCCGGAAGCGCGCCTGCCGTCCTGAACCGCGTTCCTCCGGTCCAGGTCTGCATCATCGGAGGAAGCAAGGGGCAATTGCGGGAAATTCTCACCCACGTCCCCTTGGCCAGCGGCGGCAGATTAGTGATGACTGCTGTTACTTTGGAGAATGCGGCCTCAGGGCTGGGACTTTTAAAAGAACTTGGCTATCACGAGGTTGAAGCGGTCTCTTTGCAGGTGGTACGCTGGCAGGAAGCAGCCGGTCTGCACATGGCGAATTCATTGAATCAGGTCTTTATTATTTCCGCAACGAAGGGAGCAGAACATGAATAAGGGCAAATTTTACGGAGTTGGGGTAGGACCGGGAGATCCGAGACTTTTAACGTTGAGAGCGGTGGAAGTTTTGCAGTCGGTGGATATAGTAGCGATCCCCAAATCCCGTCTGGATCGGGAGAGTGTGGCCTGGGAGATTGCCCGTGAGCATTGCCGGGCCGAGACGAAGCTTCTAGAATTAGAAATGCCCATGACCTCAGATCAGGATGTATTGCTGGAAGCATGGCGGGCAGGAGCCGAAGCGGTGCTATCCCGCCTCAACCAGGGCTTGAAGGTCGCGTTTATTACTATCGGAGATCCCTCATTATACAGCACTTATAGTCATCTGCTTCAGTTTCTGCGTCCAGAGCTTGCGCCGGAACAAATTGAAACAGTGCCCGGGATTAGTGCGATGTCCGCTGCCGCAGCCCGTATCCATGAACCGCTTGCGCTCGGAGATGAACCGCTTTTGATCCTCCCGGGAACGGATAACCTGGAACGTTTTCTGGATTTACCGAATCTGGTGATCTTAAAAGTTTCGCGCACGTTGCCGGAAGTTAAGGCCTCCCTGGAAGATTCCGAACGTAAAGCTGTTCTCTTTACCAGAATCGGGCAAACCGGAGAGGATATTCGGACCCTGGATGATTTAGATCCAAGCGGGAAAATTGATTACTTGAGTTTGTTGTTAGTAAAGATGGGGGGAAAGCAATGAAGGGGGAAGTAATTTTCGTGGGAGCAGGACCGGGGGACCCTGAACTCATCACGCTCAAGGGGATGCGCGCTCTAGGGCGGGCAGACCGCGTTATTTATGCCGGTTCCCTGGTCAACCCAGCCCTTTTGCAGCATTGCCGTCCCAATACCCCGGCCCATGACAGCGCCAATCTGACCCTTGAGGACGTCATTAAACTGATGCGGGAAGGAGTGGTCCAAGGGGAAACGGTGGTGCGCCTGCATACGGGCGATCCCTCGGTCTACGGAGCGATCCAGGAGCAAATGGATGCCCTGGCTGAACTCAGTATTCCTTACTCTGTCATTCCGGGAGTGAGCTCTGTCTTTGCCGCTGCGGCTGCGCTCAAACGCGAGTTTACGCTGCCGGATGTGAGCCAAACCTTGATCCTGACCAGGATGGCAGGGCGGACTCCGGTCCCGGACAAGGAAGATCTCTCCGCTCTGGCCCAGCACCGGGCCAGCATGGCCATTTTCCTAAGTGTTCAGGACATGGGGCAAGTGGTTCGGGAGCTGCTCCAAGGCTATGAGCCCACCACTCCGATTGCCGTGGTTTATAAAGCAAGCTGGCCGGAAGAACAGGTGATCATGGGTACGTTAGCAAATATTGTAGCCAAAGTGCGGACGGCGGGAATACGCAAAACCGCGCAAATCCTGGTCGGAGATTTCCTGAATACGGAGTATGCCCGTTCGAAACTCTATGACCCGCAATTCACCCATGAATTCAGGCAGGGGAGTCCGGAACAGTGAATTCTAAGATTGCCGTTATTGCCTTAACTGCTCAGGGTCTGGTCACCGCTGAGCGCATTAAGAAAAAGTTACTGCACCCACACCGAGATACTAATCATTACCATTCGAGTTCGGACTTGCCCAGCTCCGCTTACACAGTCGAGATTTTCCACCATGAACACTGTGGAGAAAAAGAGCATTCATTTAAGCAGCTGCGCGAGTTAGTTCCCCGGATTTGGGCCCAATTCCCGATCTTAATCTTTGTCATGGCGGCGGGCATTGTGGTCAGACAAGTGAGTCCGCTGCTGCAAAGCAAGGCAGTGGACCCGGCCGTCTTAGTGGTTGATGAGAATGCTAAGTTCATCATCCCGCTCGTATCCGGCCATCTGGGCGGCGCCAACGCCTGGGCCCGGGAAATTGCCGGCCTGCTGGAAGCCACTGCGGTGATCACGACGGCCACCGATGGTCAAGGATTGGTTGCTCCGGACGAATATGCCCGGCGTTTAGGCTGGACTATCACTCCCTTAAAGCAGCTGCCGCGGCTTAACCGCTTGCTTCTGGAGCAAAAACACCTGAGCGTGTGGTCTGAACCCTGGTTGGACCCTAAGCATCCGCTGGCATCCGATCCGAGTTACCGTTTTGTTTCGGAACGGGAAAAGGCTGACTTGATCCTGACCGCCTTTCCTTTAGCAAGGTCCGATTCGGATGAAAAAGTTTATCTTATTCCCCGGATCCTGAGTTTGGGGATAGGGTGCCGCCGCCATAGCGAAGCCGCTGTGATTCATGAAGGAATCAGGCAGGCGTTGGCCCGGATTAAAGCCCCCGCTGAGGCTCTCAAAGGGATATTCAGTATTGACTTAAAAGCTGAGGAAAGCGGGCTGATCCAAGCCGCCGCCGACTTAGGAATTCCCTTTCAAACCTTCAATCCGGCGGAAATTCAGGCAGTAAATGACAAGTATCAGTTAAGCAAGTCCGACTTTGTCAGAAAGAAAATAGGAGTGGATGGGGTATGCGAAGCAACGAGCCTGCTTGGAATCAGAAAGGGCAAGTTAATTTTGCCCAAACTCAAATTAAACGGAGTGAGCCTGGCCATCAGCCAGGAAGAATTTATATTGTAGGCCTCGGACCCGGAGACTCGGCCCACATGACTGCCAGAGTAGCTGAAGTGTGGCAGGAAGTAGACACGGTGGCCGGGTATAAAACCTATATCGAGCTGATCCGGCCGTTTTTAACCCAGCAGGAGATCGTGGCCACTGGCATGCGCCAGGAACTTGAACGCTGCCAGGAAGTCGTGCGTTTAGCCGGTCTCGGTCGCAGCGTTGCCCTGGTCAGCAGCGGAGATGCCGGAATTTATGGCATGGCCGGGATTTTACTCGAGTGCCTGGAACAAGCCGGACGCTTGGATATTGAGGTCGAGGTAATCCCGGGGATTACCGCAGCCAATGCCGCCGCCTCACTTTTAGGGGCGCCTTTAATGCATGACTTTGCGGTCATCAGCCTCAGTGATTTACTGACCCCCTGGGAAGTGATCGAACGCCGGGTACGGCTGGCGGCTGAGGGAGATTTTGTGATCGCCCTGTACAATCCCAAAAGCCACGGGCGGACTTCCCAGATTGAGACCGTCAGAGAACTTATCCTAGAACACCGCCGGCCTGAGACCCCGGTTGGAATTGTCAGGGAAGCCCTGCGCGGAACTGAAACCTCCGTGATGATCAGCACCTTGGACGAGTTTACGCTGAAACCGATAGATATGCTGTGCACGGTCATTATCGGAAATTCCCAGACTAAAAAAATCGGGCCTTACTTAGTCACCCCCAGGGGTTATCAGCTATGAAATTTCTGGTACTTGCCGGAACCCAGGATGGACGGACGATTGGGGAAGAACTGGCCAAAACCGGACATGAGGTGGTGCTCTCGACCTTAACGGAATACGGGGCAAACCTGGCTCAAGCCCAAGGACTTAAGGCGCGCTTCGGAGCGTTTGAACGAGAATCGCTAAGGCAGTTCTTAAAGCATGAGAGTATCCAGGCGATAGTGGATGCGACCCATCCCTATGCACAGGTCATCCAAAAACTGGCCCGCTCCCTGGGCTCAGAATTGAACCTGCCTTATTTCCGGTGGGAAAGGCCCGGCACGGTATTTGAAGATAATCCTTTAATCCGGTGGGCCCTGGACATTGAAGAAGCGTCCAGGATAGCCGCGGCTTCAGGGGAAAAAATTCTGCTCACCACTGGGAGCAACGCTCTGCCGGAATGGGTCAGTATGCCGTGCCTCAAAGATAAGCGTTTGTATGTAAGGGTCTTGCCAACCTCCGCCGTCCTGGTACGCTGTGAATCTCTGGGGTTAACCCCGGGGCAAATTATTGCGGCCCAAGGCCCTTTTACCAAAGAATTTAACCTGGCTCTGATCAGGCAATTTCAAATAGATGTAGTGGTAACCAAGGACAGCGGAAAAAGCGGGGGAACCCGGGAAAAAATCGAAGCCTGCCTTGAGGCAGGAATCCCCCTGGTCATGCTTAAACGTCCGGAACGAACGGGGGAAGGACTTGAACTCTTAGAATTCATCAAGAAGTTGGAGGAAAAGCTATGTCAACCGCCATTATTCTCTTAGGACATGGAAGCCGGCGCGAGGAAGCCAACCTGGGATTGCTTCAGGTTGCCCGCAAAGTCAGTGCCATGCTGGGGCGGGATGTTACCCCGGCGTTTATGGGACATGCCGAACCCAGTTTAACCACGGCCATCCTGGAAAAAATCCGGGAAGGCGTGCGCACGGTTATCATTATGCCCTTGTTTTTATTTCGGGGAATTCACGTAAGCATTGACATTCATGAAGAAATCAAAGGCATCCGGGCCGAGCACCCTGAAGTCGAGATCATTTTTACTTCAGAACTGGGAGCAGATGATATGATTGCCCAGTTAGCCAGTTCCCGGATTAAGGAGGCTATCGGGGGATGAATTTTATCACGAATCCCAGCCAGATTGAAAGTGAGAGCATGCGCTATATTCGAAAGATGCTCCGTCAAACCTGGCCCGAACAAGAACTGCCAGTGGTGGAGCGCTTGATTCATACGACCGGCGACCTGGCACTCGAGGGGGATATCCTGATCCATCCTCAAGCCATTGCCTCCGGGCTCAAGGCCTTGCGCGCCGGAGCCCCGGTCATTACGGACGTGGAAATGGTCCGTTCCGGAGTCGCGAAAAAGAACCTGCAGCTTCTAGGGGGAAAAGCGGAATGCTTTCTCAATGATCCCCTGGTTGCGGCCCAGGCTGAGGCCTGGGGGCTTACCCGCACCATGACCGCCTTGCGTCTCCACCAAAAATCCTTAAGCGGGTCGATCGTTGCTATCGGGAATGCTCCCACAGCCCTGGTCGAAATTATAGAACTGGCCCAGGATCCCACGGTGCGACCAGCCTTAATCGTGGGGATGCCGGTTGGTTTTGTCGGGGCTAAAGAATCTAAGGAACTGTTGTGGGAGCAGCAGGAGTATCCGTCCATTACCGTACGCGGCACCCGGGGGGGCAGCCCCTTGGCGGCAGCTACCGTGAACGCACTCATTTATATGGCGTCCGGGCGTATATCTTAGCATCGATCTCAAGTCAAGCAGGTATACCGTACGCAGTATAAAGCGCAGGCAGTATAAAGAAAGATGGGGGAAGAATGACAAAGCGAGCAGCGTCCTTGATGATTCAGGGGACATCGTCCAGTGTGGGTAAAAGTGTGCTGGCGGCGGCTTTCTGCCGCATTTTCTACCAGGAGGGCTATCTGGTAAGCCCCTTTAAGGCTCAGAATATGGCCTTAAATTCCTTTGTGACCCTGGCCGGAGGAGAGATGGGCCGGGCCCAGGTGGTGCAGGCCCAGGCTGCCGGGAGAGAGCCGGACGTGCTCATGAACCCAGTCTTACTTAAGCCGAGCGGACAGGCGAGTTCTCAGGTGGTGATCCTGGGCAAGCCGCAGGGCAACCTATCCGCCCTCCGCTATCACGGGGAATACCAGCAAAAGACCTGGCCAGTTGTGCGCTCTTCCCTTGCCCGTCTGCAGCAGGAAAATGAGATTCTGATCATAGAAGGCGCCGGCAGCCCCGCCGAAGTGAACTTAAAACAAAATGATATTGTGAACATGCGCGTAGCTCTCGAAATCGAAGCCCCCGTGCTGCTGGCGGCGGACATCGACCGGGGCGGAGCCCTGGCCTCGGTGGTCGGGACTCTGGAACTCTTAGAGCCGGAGGAAAGAGTGCTGGTTAAGGGAATTATTCTTAATAAATTTCGCGGGGATTTAACTCTCTTGCAGCCGGCCCTTGATTTCCTTGAACATAAAACCGGAATTCCGGTAGTGGGAGTGGTTCCGTATTTCACAGATTTCCGGATTCCGGAAGAGGATTCTGTGGCCTTGGATATGGAGTCCGGCACCCAGGAATCCACGGCCGGTCAATTGGATATTGCGGTCATTCGCTTACCTTATATCTCGAACTTTACGGATTTTGACGCCTTGAAAGATGAAGCAGATGTCACGGTTAGATATGTCAATAAAGTTTCGGAGCTTGGGCAGCCGGATCTGATCATATTGCCCGGAAGCAAAAATACCTTGGGCGACCTCCAGTTTTTGCACCAAAGCGGCTTAGGTCCGGTGCTTCAGGAATGGTGGCACAACTCAAAACCCATCATCGGAATCTGCGGCGGATATCAGATGATGGGGCTGGTGGTCCGTGACCCGCAGCACACGGAGTCAGACCTAGAGGAAATCCCGGGACTAGGGATCCTGCCTTTGGAAACTGAGTTTTCCCCTGTGAAATATACCGTACAAACCCAAGGAATTGTCGTGGGAAACGGAGCCTTCTTCAACCGCTGTTCCGGGTCGGAAGTATGCGGGTATGAAATTCATATGGGCCGTTCGGTCGCTTCTTCTCAGAACCAGCCTCTTTTCAGCCTGCATGCAGAGAATCGGAACTACCCTGACGGTTTGCAAGCCAAGAATGCTTTTGGCACCTATCTTCACGGGATCTTTGATAATGACCCCCTGCGCCAGGCATTGCTGGAATGGCTCTGGGAAAGGCGCGGGCAAAAGCGGAGCGTTCATCAATCTGTCTCGCAAACGGCGCTGCGGGAGCAGGCTTTTAACCGCTTAGCGGACTTAGTACGGCAAAACGTCGACTTGGCTAAAATTCGCGCCATGATGAAGCTGGATCAGAAATGATGACTCACGTGACTCTAGTTTTATCAGCCTTTATCTTAGACCAGCTTATCGGAGACCCGCCGTCTCTTCCGCACCCGGTGATTCTGATGGGTAAAGCCATCTCTTGGCTGGAGGATTGGTTAAATGATGGCACTCCTGCCAGGCGCAGATTGAACGGAGCTTTAATGGCTATCGGGTTAACCTCGGTTACATTCTTCTTAACCTGGGGTTTGCTGAAGCTGATCGGCTTACTCTCTCCGGCAGCCTCCGTGATCCTGGAAGTATACCTGATCTCGACCGCTATTGCTTCCAAGTCTTTGCGTGCGGCCGGGCGCTCGGTGCTGCAGCCGCTTCTGGAGCGTGACCTGGCCAAGGCCCGCTTGCGCCTGTCTTGGCTGGTAAGCCGGGATACCTCAAAACTGCGCTCAGCCGAGATTGTGCGCGGTACTGTCGAAACCCTGGCTGAAAACTTTGTGGACGGGATCCTGTCTCCGCTTTTTTATGCAGCCATCGGCGGAGCACCGTTGGCCTTAGCCTTTAAGGCGGTAAGTACGCTTGATTCCATGGTGGGATATAAGAATGAACGCTTTCGGGACTTTGGCCGGTTTTCCGCGCGCATGGATGATGCAGCCAATTATATCCCTGCCAGGCTTTCCGTTCCCATCCTCCTCTTGGCAGGGGCGCTTTTACGGATGCCTGTAACAAAGGGATACAAAATCTGGAGGCGCGACTCCGGCTCCCATCCCAGTCCCAATGGGGGAAATCCGGAAAGTGTGGTCGCCGGTTTGCTCAAGATTCAGCTGGGCGGAATCAATATTTATCATGGGCAACTTCATCACCGGGCCGAAATGGGTGAGCCGGTGCGCCTGCTGCAACCGCAGCTGATTCAGGAGTGCCTTAGCTTAGTCCGAGTAAGCGAATGGCTGGCACTCTTCCCAATTTTAGCACTGGCCTGGATCTTAGGAGGAATTTAAGATGCACATACCCCGCGTTGTTCTGGCCGGAACGCATAGCGGAGCCGGCAAGACCACCATTGCCACCGGCATCATGGCCGTATTGCATCAAGACGGGTTTCCTGTCCAGGGATATAAAGTTGGGCCGGACTATATTGACCCAACCTATCATACTTTGGCTACGGGCAGGCCATCCCGCAATCTCGACCGCTGGTTGCTCTCCTCTCATCTAAGAGAGGTTTTTGCCCGCAGTGCCAAAGAAAATTGGGCAGTCATCGAGGGTGTGATGGGGATGTTCGACGGCATGAGCGGAACGCCCGGTTATGGCAGTACCGCCGATATCGCCCGGGAGCTGAAAGCTCCGGTCATTCTGATCGCGGACGGCAGCTCCATGGCTCGCAGTGCCGCCGCTTTAGTCTACGGCTACCAGAATTTTGAACAGGGGCTTCACCTTGCCGGAGTGATATTTAACCGGGTTAAATCAAAGATGCAAGAACAGATCTTACGCACAGCCATCAAGGAATTGGACCTTCCGGTCTTGGGCTGCCTGCCGCTTGAGACCAATCTTCGGCTGCCGGAACGACATTTGGGCTTAGTTCCGGTTGGCGAGCACAAGCCCAGGGAAGAATATATTGAAGATTTGGCTATAAGCATACGCCAATATATCGACATCGATCTGCTAATAGAAATTATGCAGAGTGCGCCTGCCTTTCAGCCTACATCCGAATACAGAGATTTGAATGAACAACTTAAAGTAGACGCTAACCTTGAACAAGACACTCAGCTTAAAAGCCGATTCCGTTTAGGGTACGCTTGGGATGAAGCATTTTTGTTTTATTACCGGGATGCCCTTGAACTGATGCAGCGGCGGGGGTTTACACTCATTCCGTTCAGCCCGCTTCATGACCGGTCTTTGCCCCCGGAGCTCGATGGGCTCATGCTCGGCGGGGGATTTCCGGAGTTGTTTCTCGAGCAGTTAAGCCAAAACCAGTCCATGCTTGAGTCCATCCGCAGGTTTCATGCCGGCGGCAAGCCCATCTATGCTGAATGCGGAGGGTACATGTATCTTGGGCAATCGATTGCAGATTTTAACGGAAATTCCTACCCGGTGGTCGGGATTATCCCCATGCATTCCGAGATGACTTCCCGTTTGCAGGGGATCGGCTATCACCGGGGAGAATTACTCAAGCCCTCTTTTCTAGGCAAGGAAGGCACTTTGGTCCAAGGGCATGAATTTCATTATTCCAAAGTAACTTTTGACAGTGAACCCAAACCGGCTTATCGCCTCATAAAGGGAGAGAGTGAGCGCTTGGAAGGGTATGCCCATCAAAATATTTTTGCTTCCTATTTGCACTTGAATTTTGCCGGACAGCCTGAACTTATTGAGTTTTGGCACCAAACAAACGGGGTTTCACCATGATTACAGTCTATACCGGTAATGGAAAAGGCAAAACCACCTCCGCTTTAGGAGAAGGATTGATTGCTTTAAGCCAGGGGAAAAACGTATTAATGATTCAGTTTCTTAAAGGGAGCACCTATGCGGGGGAACTCAGCGGTTGTTCCCGTTTAGGTGTTCCCGTGCTTCAATTCGGAGTAGGCTGCGTCTGGTCCGGAATGATTCGCACCGGCTTAAAACATTGCAGCGGCTGCGGAGACTGTTTTCGCCAAAATCGTGACCCCGGAATTGCAATCCCCTTGGTGCAGCAGGCAGTATCCTTGCTTAAACAGAGGCTAGCGTCAGACGAATATGATCTGATCATTCTGGATGAAGTCAGCCATGCACTCAACTATGAGTTCTTATCCTTATCGGAATTAACTGGGCTCTTAACGACAGGATGCTGTGACTGGATTTTAACCGGACGCAAAATGCCTGAATCCTTGCAGCCTTTGGTTGATCACTGGTGGGAATTGAATCTGCGGAAACATCCCTTTCAAGAAGGGCTTAAGAGCCGGAGGGGGATTGAGTATTAATGAAGCCAGCCGTAGGGAGAGCCCGCTGCCCGGGAACTTGCGGGGAATGGGTTCAAGGTGCCCGGGATGGGCAGCCTTTTCTAATCGACTGCCCCATCGACCGCTATGCCGAGGTTGAGGCCACTCTTAAACCCGAGCGTCCGGGATGGACTGTTCCCAGAGCGAAGACAAAAGCAAGCCGGGCTTTGGATTTGTTTTTGGCTGAACGGGGACTGACAACGGGCGGGGAATTGCGTTTTTTATCCCAACTCCCGGTTGGAAAAGGAATGGCCAGCTCTACCGCCGATATTGCCGCTTCTGTAGCAGCGACTTTGTTTGCCCTGGGAGAGACCCCGGACGCCGCCGAATTGGCCCATCTGGCTTTGCGGATCGAACCCAGCGACAGTGTCATGTTTCCGGGAATTACGGAAATCAACCATGTTCAGGGCAACTATTATAAAGTCCTGGGACCGTCGGTACCAGCACAGTTTCTGGCGCTTGACTGGGGGGGAATGGTGGATACCATTTCCTTTAATTTGCGCTTCGACTTAGCCGGACACTACCGCAAGTATGAACATAATATCGGCAAAGCCCTCGGGCTGGTAAGAAGCGGAGTTGAGCACGCCGACTTGGAAAAGCTGGCCCTCGGGGGAACGATTAGCGCCCTGTGCAATCTTGAGATTAATCCAAAACCGCATTTCGGGAAATTTAAGGAATGGGTTCGCCTAAACGGCGGGCTGGGAGTGATCACGGCCCATAGCGGCACCTTGCTTGCCGGTGTTTTTGAAAGCGATCGGCCGCTGAAACACCTGATCCCGGATGCCGAAGAACGCTTTCAACCGGCCTCTGTCCATTATTATCAGGCCCGGGACGGGGGAGTGCAAGGGGTAGAAGACTGGAATGAACCTACATTTTATCAACGGATTGAGGTGAGATGATGCACGGGGGCAATTTGCGACAGGCGCAGGAGATCTATGGCAGAGAAGATTTTATTGATCTTTCGGCCAATATCAACCCTTTCGGCCCCCCTCCTTCGGTGTGGTCCGCTTTAACCCGGGCACTTCCTGAGATTGTGCATTATCCTGATCCTGAAAGCAAGGAGCTCCGGACCATGTTTGCCCGCCGCTTAGATGTGCCGATGGAACAAATTCTAGTAGGCAACGGAGCAGGGGAATTGATCTATACCGTGGTTAATGCCTTAAAGCCGAGAAGAGTTGCGATTCCGGTTCCGGCATTCAGTGAATATGAACGGGCAGCCTGCGCTGTCCAGGCTGAGGTGATTACGATCCCTTTAGGGGAAAAGGGGTGGAGATCTTTGCCTTCGCTCGCTTCACCACCTGAACGAAATGCTTTTGCAGCTGCCTGGCGCAATCATTTGACAGGGTGTAACCTGCTTTTTCTATGTTCTCCCCATAACCCGACAGCGAGTATCCTTTCCTACCGTCATTTTCTAATCATTTTAGAAAGTGCCCGAACAGTCGGATGCAAAGTGATCTTAGACGAATCATTTCTGGATTTTGTTTCTGACGATATCTGCTGGTCGGGACGGACTGAACTTAAAGAGAACTCTCACTTAATCGTACTTTATTCTTTAACGAAATTTTACTCTCTTCCGGGACTGCGCTTAGGTGTGTTGATGGCGCAGGAAAATCTAGTTTCTCTGTTAAAAGATTATCGCGATCCTTGGTCTGTGAACGTCTTAGCCCAGAAGGCCGGAGTGAGTGCCCTAAAGGATCCGGAATTTCGGGTAAATACTCTGGAAAAACTGGCTCAGGCTAAGGAATACCTGTATACGGAATTTACCCGGAATAGATTCCGCCATCTTGAGCTCTTACCTTCCTCGGTTAACTTTGCCTTAATTAAAATCTTGGACCGGCCGGCCTCTCTGTTAGTTCAACAACTGGGGAAAAAGGGCATCTTGGTCCGAGATTGTACAAATTTTAACGGCTTAACCGGAGAGTTTATCCGAATAGCGATCAAAGATATTCCGAAGATGAAAGCGCTAATCGAAGCTTTGTCTCTGCTTTACGGCAGCGACAAAACGGAGTAAACACTTCAGACATGTAGTTTAGACGCCATCGTTCACAAAAAGGAGCCATGTCTATGCATTTATGCATACGCGCATAGAAACTCTTATGGCCCGCATGGATTCGCTAAATAATGAAGGGAGAAATATACGAAACTCTACATTTTCAATTCTTGCTATGCAATTTTGCAAACCGGCACCGATAAAAATCGAAGTTGTTTCGCCCTCGAAGAACAACCGTTCACCGTCGTAATTATACCGTTGGATGCAAATAATCTACCACTGGGATAAAATATGCTGAATCTTTCAACGAAACCATGTAAACTTACAGTCAGGGAACATGCTCTATAATGCATTAAGGCAATTTTTATGCAGATATGCATAAAGCATTTATTCGACTTATTGCCTTAAACTATAGAAGGATGTACTCTAATATTTATCGAATATTTTCTAAAGGTAAATCTTTATCTGGAGTTGTGAAAAAATAAACTTCTGGAAAGTTTACCAGAAAATGTGGAAAAGGAGGGAATAGAGAGTTGAATACCATTATGGTCATTGGCGCTGGGCAGATGGGGAGTGGGATTGCTCAAGTCGCCGCCCAAGCCGGATACGCAGTCATTTTGAATGATATTAAAGATGATTTCGTGGCTAGGGGTATCAGCATTATCGAATCTAACCTTAACCGGAGTGTTGACAAAGGTAAACTTGACAGCGCTGAGAAAGACGCTATCCTAAGCCGTATTTCCCGGTCAACATCGCTTCAGGATGCAGCGAACGTTGATTTGGTAGTTGAAGCAGCTGTTGAGAATATGGCGATCAAAGCGCAAATTTTTTCCCAGCTTGATGTAATTTGTCCTCCCCATACCATCTTAGCGACCAACACTTCTTCTCTGCCGATTACCGAAATCGCAGCGGTTACGAAACGCCCGGAGAAGGTCATTGGGATGCATTTTATGAACCCTGTCCCGGTGATGAAGCTGGTGGAAGTTATTCGTGGCCTGGCTACAAGTGACGAGGTGTATAAGGAAGTCGAGACAGTCAGTATCCGTATGGGTAAAACTCCCGTAGAAGTCAATGATGCTCCTGGTTTTGTAGCCAACCGCATTCTTATTCCAATGATTAATGAAGCGGTCTATACCTTATATGAAGGGATCGCCAGTGTCGAATCGATTGACAATGTCATGAAGCTGGGCACGAATCAACCCATGGGACCGTTGGCACTCGCTGATTTGATCGGTTTGGATACGGTCTTGGCTATTATGGATGTTTTACATGAAGGGCTGGGAGATAAATACCGCCCATGTCCTCTGCTCAGAAAATATGTAAAAGCCGGCTGGCTTGGCCGCAAAACCGGACGAGGTTTTTATGTATATGAGAAATAAAAACATAAGCTGATTTTTTATACAGGGAAGGGGGGGATTGGATGGAATTTAGTAATATTCTAGTCGAACGGAAAGCGGATATTTTCATTATCACCATTAATAGACCCAAAGCCTTGAACGCGCTAAATTCAGAAACTCTACTCGAACTCTCTGCCGCCTTCGATCAAGTAAAAGAAGATCCTACGATCAGGGTTGTCATATTAACCGGGAGCGGGGAAAAAGCCTTTGTGGCAGGAGCGGACATTGCCCAAATGAAAGATATGAATCCAATGGAGGGACGGCGTTTCAGTCAATTGGGCCAGGAGACTTTCAGAAAAGCCGAACTGCTGCCCCAGCCTGTTATTGGAGCCATTAATGGGTTTGCCCTCGGAGGAGGCTGTGAATTAGCGCTGGCCTGTGATATTCGAATTGCCAGCGACAACGCCAAATTCGGTCAACCGGAAGTGACCCTGGGCTTAACCGCCGGTTTTGGCGGCACTCAGCGTCTGCCGCGTCTGGTGGGTTCCGGACTGGCCAGTGAAATCCTTTTTACCGGGGAAATCATTGACGCGCAAGAGGCCTATCGCATTGGCTTAATTAACCATATCTATTCCAAAGAAACTCTAATGGATGAGGCCTTGGCCTTAGCCCAAAAGATTGCCAAACGGGCACCGATCGCGGTTCAATTGACCAAGAGCGCGATTCAAAGAGGTTCGAATACCGATCTGGACAGTGGCTTGGCCTATGAAGCCGAAGTTTTCGGTCTCGTTTTCAGCAGTGAAGACCAGAAAGAAGGCTGCAGTGCTTTTGTAGAAAAAAGACCTGCAAACTTCAGCGGACAATAAGATAAGGAGGAAAGGAAAGCATGAATATCGTTGTATGCATCAAACAGACCTTTGATACCGAAGCAAAGATCGTTTTAGACGGCTCTGGGAAAATCGACTCCAATGGAGTGAATTTAATTATTAACCCCTATGATGAGTTTGCTATTGAAGAAGGAATTAAACTCAAAGAAAAATTTGGCGGAGAAGTGACCGTGGTTTCGATGGGTTCCAGCCGGGCGGCTGAGGCATTGAGAACCGCCCTGGCCATGGGAGCGGACAAAGCTGTTTTGGTCAGTGATCCGGCATTGGATGGAGCAGATGAATGGGCGGCTGCCGAAGTCTTGGCTACAGCCGTGTCATCCTTGTCCTATGATGTAGTCTTAGCCGGCCGCATCGCCATTGATGACGGTTCCAGCCAAGTTGCCGTCCGCCTGGCAGAGAAACTGAATATCCCATCCGTAAGCAGTGTCTTAAAACTTGACATTGACGGTTCCAATGCGACCGCTACCCGTGAAATCGACGGCGGCACGGAAGTGATTGCTCTTACTCTTCCCGCAGTATTTACTGCCCAAAAGGGCTTAAATGAACCCCGCTATCCTTCGGTTGCCGGAATTATGAAAGCGAAAAAGAAAGAATTAAAAACCCTTAGTTTAGCTGATCTTGGCCTGTCGGGTTCAGAGATTGCCGCTAAAATGAAAGTGGAAAAATTCAGCTTACCTGCTGCCCGTCAAGCCGGACGCAAATTAGACGGGGATGCGGCCCAGGCTGCCCGGGAATTAGCTCGCCTCTTGCGCGAAGAAGCCAAAGTACTATAAGACAATAGTCTCCGGTACGATACTGTCCTGTGGACAGTATCGCCGAAGGTGCTACTTCTAAGGAACGCTACCGCCTGAGGATAGACTATTGCCGAAATTGCACACTCTTAAGAATAGCATGTCAATTGAAGGGGGAGTAGAAAAAATGGCCAAAGGAATCTGGATTATCATCGAACAACGCAATGGACAAATTCGTAAAGTTTCTCTTGAATTGCTGAGCCAAGGGCGTCTAATTGCTGATCAAGCGGGCGAAAACTTGGTCGCTGTAATTCTCGGGCAAAATATTGAGGGGTTAGGAGGAGAAGTTGCCTCTTACGGAGCAGACAAAGTTATTTTAGTCGAGGACGATAAATTAGCGGAATATACCACAGGTGCTTATACCTCCGTCCTCAATCAATTAATCCGCAAGGACGAGCCTCAAGCTGTATTAATTGGAAATACGGCTGTGGGGAAAGATTTAGCCCCCCGGTTAGCCCAGCGCTTAGGCGTAGGGATGGCTTCTGACTGTACCGGAATGGAATATGACGCCAATTCCTTCTTAACCTTCAAACGTCCGGTTTATGCCGGTAAAGCGTTTGCCCATATCGTATCCCAAGCACGCCCGATTGTGGCTTCCATTCGTCCTAATACCTTCCCGGTGGCTGCGGCTGATTCCAGTCGTCAGGCTGAAGTGGTGAAAGCGGACACTCAAATTGATCCCGCTGATTTGAAAGCGATTGTCAAGGAAGTTGCGATTGCCGCGTCCAAACGGCCTGAACTTACCGAAGCCAATATTATCGTTTCCGGTGGCCGGGGCATGAAAGGACCGGAGAATTTTGGGATTCTGGAAGAACTGGCTGATGTGATCGGGGCTGCGGTTGGCGCTTCCCGTGCCGCCGTTGATTCCGGCTGGAGAGAACACAAATTCCAAGTCGGACAAACCGGGAAAACAGTATCTCCCACGCTCTACATCGCCTGTGGCATTTCCGGTGCGATCCAGCACCTGGCAGGAATGGGGTCTTCCAAGTTTATCGTAGCGGTCAATAAAGATCCGGAAGCGAATATCTTTAACGTAGCCGATTACGGTATTGTCGGCGACCTGTTCGAAGTCGTTCCCCTGTTGAAGGAAGAGTTCAAGAAACTTGTTAATCAATAAGTTCGAGGAGAGCGAAGCGCCCTTGCGGCGCTTCGCTCTAATGAGGGGAAGGAGTAAACTGCAATGCCTACACGTGAAGTGTATTGGAATATTGAAGGTGAACACTGGCTTTATGCCTTCTTTATTATTGCCTTGGCGATTTTCGGGTACGGAGTGTACCAACGGATCCAGTTATGGAAACTGGGACAGCCGGAAAACCGCTGGCAGGATATCGGCCAAGGAATCAAGGATGTCTTGGCCTATGGCTTTGGCCATAAACGGATTCTCAAAGACGCATACCCGGGCATCATGCATTTTGCTATTTTTTGGGGCTTTGTCTTCTTATTTATCGCGACTGCCATCATTACCCTGCAAGCCGATTTCAAACTCCCGGTTTTCCAGGGAGGGGTTTATTTATTTGTTAAATTTACATCCAATCTTTTCGGTCTGCTTGCCTTAATAGGGATTGTGGTTGCCGCTTTCAGGCGTTATGTCCAGCGGCCAAACCGCCTTGACAACAAACCGGATGATGCCATTATGCTCTTGTTATTATTTGTTCTTTTGTTCACCGGTTTCTTGATTGAGGGAGCCCGCATGGCTGCTAAGCCGGATCCCTGGTCTTCCTGGGGTTTTGTCGGTCAATGGCTTGCATCCGTTCTGCAAGCTATGTTCAATGAATCCCAGCTTCTGGCTTTCCATCGCTTCTTATGGTGGTTCCACCTGATCTTAGCGATGGGTTTTGTGGCGTATTTCCCGTACTCCAAACTGTTCCACATCATCCTGGGTCCGGTCAACCAATTCATGCGCAAACGCGGCCCTATCGGAATTCCGGAAATCATAGATTTTGAAGATGAAAGCATCGAAACCTATGGCAAAAGCCAGCTGCGTGAGTTTTCCTGGAAAACTCTCTTTAATACGGATGTGTGCCTGCGCTGCGGACGCTGCCAGGATAACTGTCCTGCCTATTTAAGCGGGAAACACCTAAGCCCGAAACGCGTGATTCAAGATATGCGGGTCTTAATGGAAGAGACCGGTGCCGCCCTGAAAGAGGCCAAGAAGAAAGCGGTAGCGGTACAAGGCGCTGAGGAAGCCGCAGCAGCTGCTGAAAGTGCGGAAGAATGGACCGGGCGGGCTCTGATCGGGGAAGTCATTCCGGAAGACGACCTTTGGGCCTGCACAACCTGCCGTTCCTGTGAACAGCAGTGTCCGGTATTTATCGAGCACGTGGACAAAACCATCGACATGCGCCGCAATCTGGTCTTAATGGAGAGCCGTTTCCCGTCCGAAGCCCAATTGGCCTTCCGCAATATGGAGAATAACGGCAACCCCTGGGGTATCGGCTGGAGCACACGGGCCGATTTTCTCACCGGTCTGGGGGTAAAAACCTACGAGGAAAATCCGGAGGCGGAAATCCTTTACTGGCCCGGCTGCTCCGGTGCCTTTGACGCCCGCAACCAGAAAGTTTCTGCAGCCTTGGTTAAACTCTTGCAAGCCGCCAATGTCAATTTTGCCATTCTCGGAAACGAAGAGAAATGCTGCGGAGATTCTGCCCGCAAACTGGGAAATGAATACCTATTCTATTCCTTAGCTACTGAGAACATTGAAGTCATGAAAGGGTACGGCGTGAAGAAGATCCTGACCCAGTGCCCACACTGCTTCAATCTCCTCAAAAATGAATACCCGCAATTCGGCGGAGAATTTGAGGTCGTGCACCATACGGAATACTTGAAAGAACTGATGAATTCAGGAAAGCTTAAGTTAACCAAAGGTCACGGGAAGACGGTAACCTACCATGATTCCTGCTATCTGGGCCGCTATAACGAGATTTATGAGCAGCCGCGCGAACTCCTGAAGGCAGTCGGATTGGATATAAAAGAGATGGCCCATACCAGGGAAAAAAGTTTTTGCTGCGGTGCCGGCGGCGGCCGCATGTGGCTTGAAGAACATGAGGGAGAGCGCATCAATGTCATGCGTACAGATGAAGCCCTGGCGCTGTCTCCTGACCTGATCGGAACAGCTTGCCCGTTCTGCTTGACCATGATTAATGACGGCATAGCCGGAAAAGAAGCAGGAGACCAAGTGAAGGCTTTGGATATTGCGGAAATTCTGGAGCAAGCGCTCTAAAGCTTGTAAGGAGGAAGAGATGAATGAATGACATAGTAATCGTCAGTGCAGCCCGTACCCCCGTCGGTTCTTTCGGAGGGGCTTTCGGACAGATTTCCGGAGTAGAATTAGGCTCCATCGTTATCAAAGAAGCGATTGCGAGAGCCGGCCTGGCTCCCGAGCAAGTCGAAGAAGTCATTATGGGAAATGTCCTCTCCGGTGCCCAGGGACAAAATCCCGCCCGGCAAGCCTCAATGAAAGCGGGAGTACCGCAAGAAGTTCCGGCGTGGACGGTAAGCAAGGTCTGCGGTTCCGGGCTGAAAGCGGTTGTCTGCGCAGCCCAGGCAATTCTTGCCGGAGATGCCGATATTATTGTGGCCGGCGGCATGGAAAGCATGTCCCAGGCTGCTTACGCTTTGCCGAAGGCCCGTTTCGGATATCGTATGGGCAATGACACCTTTGTCGATACCATGATTGTTGACGGTTTAACCGACGCTTTCCATAACATTCACATGGGAATTACCGCCGAGAATATCGCGGAACAGTTCGGTATTTCCAGGGAGGAACAGGATCAATTTTCTGCAACCAGCCAGAATCGTGCTGAGGCTGCGATTAACGGCGGGAAATTCGAAGAGGAAATCGTTCCGGTCGTGATTCCCCAGAAAAAAGGGGATCCGGTCGTGATCAAGCAGGACGAGTTCCCGCGCTTCGGCACAACCCCGGAGGCATTAGCCAAACTGCGCCCGGCATTCAAGAAAGACGGAACGGTCACTGCGGGGAATGCCTCTGGTATTAATGACGGTGCAGCGGCAGTCGTGGTGATGTCTAAGCAAAAAGCACAAGAGCTCGGGCTGACCCCCCTGGCAACCATTACCTCCTGGGCTTCCGCCGGGGTTGATCCCTTGATTATGGGAACCGGACCCATTCCGGCGACACGCAAAGCTTTAGCCAAGGCCGGACTCAATATTAAAGACATCGACGTGGTTGAAGCAAACGAAGCCTTTGCCTCTCAAGCGTTAGAAGTTGTGAAAGAACTTAAGCTTGACCTGGATAAAACCAATGTCAACGGGGGAGCCATTGCTTTGGGGCACCCCATCGGAGCCTCCGGAGCCCGGATCCTTGTAACCTTGCTGTATGAGCTTAAGCGTCAGGAAGCACGCCGCGGACTCGCGACCCTTTGCATTGGCGGCGGACAGGGGATCGCCATGATTGTGGAACGATAAGAATTGTAATTGCATAAATCGTAACTATCTCCACACTTTAATCATAGCTTTTGATAGAACCCGTTTACGGGTTCTATTTTTTTGAGTCCATTCTGTAACTTCTTGCTTCCTTGCTGAATACATATGTTCTGCGAAGAATGCCATCAGGCGAAAGGAGAGAAAAGGATGTCACATGTGCGAAAGATGTTTCCAGGAGCGGTTACTTATCAAGGGTTTTTTTCTTATTACAACTATATCATCGAACCGAATGCCCAACATATCTATGTGATCAAAGGCGGCCCGGGAGTTGGAAAATCGACCTTTATGAAAAAGATAGGGGATGCGATGCAGCAGTTTGGCTACGACCTTGAGTACCATTGCTGTTCTTCGGATAACAATTCCATTGACGGGCTCGTGATCCCGAAGTTGGGAGTTGCTTTGCTGGACGGTACAGCTCCTCACATCGTTGATCCCAAAAATCCGGGTGCGGTAGATGAAATCATTAATTTAGGAGAGTATTGGAACGAAGATATGATGCGCAAATCCAAACAGGAAATTATGGATAGCAATTATCAAATCAGCCGCTATTTCAAGAGTGCTTATTTTGCCCTGTCCGAAGCCAAGATCGCTCTGGTTGAGTGGGGATTTTACACGGAAGCCTGTCAAAATTGGTCGGTCATTGACCAAATGCTTTTGCGCGTTGAGCGGGAACTATTTAAAATGACTCCCGTAGGACATGGGGAAGAACGGCATTTGTTTGCCTGGGCCCATACTCCGCAAGGGAAGACCCAGTTTATTGACAGCCTCTTAAATGGAATCAGTACCCTGTACACCCTTCAAGGCGATCCCGGAAGCGGCAAGTCTACCTTCCTCTCTCAAATTGCTGCGCGCGCCCATGCTTACGGTTTATTCGTCGAAATTTATCACAACACCCTTGACCCCACTCAGATTGATTTAGTGATTATCCCTGAAATCGAAACGGCCTTAGTGATTACTTCCGAACCATATTCTTATTCTCCGGCATTTAAGGGTAAAATCACTGAGCTCGATTTTAACCAAAGCCTGAATCAAACTCTCTTAGGGCGTTATGAGGAAGATATCGACGACTGCCGCCGGCGGGTTAACCAGCATATCCAGAGAGCGCTTAAAAATTCTAAACAGGCTAAACAAGTGCATGATTTGATGGAAACATATTATATTCCGGCCATGGATTTTGCAGCCATAGACCAAAAGCGCATTTCTGTCTTGCAACAAATACTCTCGATGCCTGAACAGGCTATTGCGGTAACTAAAATTACCGGAAACCAAGTTTAGGTATCAACTATCCATTGCCTATTGGCTTGCAATTATTTTATATAATTGCAAGTTTTTTTCTTTTTGGGGTAATCTATAGAAAGCCAAATCCCAGGATATATTTTAACCCTGCAGGAATTTAATCATCTGCGCAGAATATTAATTTCGAATAAAAAATAAAGGGGATGTCTGATTATGACCGTAAAAGTTGCAATTAATGGGTTTGGCCGCATTGGTCGTTTATCTTTGCGTGCCGCTTTGGCTAAATCCGCTCCCATCGAAATCGTAGCCATCAACGACTTGGGGAATCCTGATTTATTAGCTCACCTCTACCAATATGATTCCGTTCACGGAATCTTGCCGTATAGCGTTGAACTTGACGGGAACTCCATGATAGCTAAAGGACAAAAAATCCAACTCATCTCTGAGAAGAATCCGGAAAATCTACCCTGGGGCCAATTAGAAGTAGATATTGTCATTGAGTCTACCGGCCGCTTTACCAACCGTGAGGCTGCCCAGCAACACCTTAATGCCGGGGCCAAAAAAGTGATTATTTCCGCACCGGCCAAAAACGAGGATATTACAATTGTCATGGGAGTAAACGAGACAAAGTACGATCCGAAAAACCATCATATTGTTTCAAACGCCTCGTGCACGACCAACTGTTTAGCCCCGGTCGCGAAGGTTCTGATGCAGGAATTTGGAATTGAACAGGGCATGATGACTACTACTCACTCTGTCACCAATGATCAACGGATTTTGGACTTAGAGCATAAAGACTGGCGCCGCGCGCGGGCTGCTTACCAATCCATGATTCCCACCACAACCGGGGCTGCTAAGGCTGTTGAGCTGGTACTGCCGGAGTTAAAAGGAAAGCTTAACGGGTTGGCTGTACGAGTTCCTACTCCGAACGTTTCCTTAGTTGACTTGGTTGTAAACCTGTCCCGCGCTACCACCAAAGATGAAGTGAATGCCAAACTAAAACAAGCAGCTGAAGGTCAACTCAAAGGATATCTTGAGTATACCGAGTTGCCCCTGGTATCTCATGACTTTAACGGAAATCCCGCCAGCTCCATCGTAGACGGCTTGTCTACCATGATGATGGGGGATAAGATGGTGAAAGTGCTTTCTTGGTATGACAATGAATGGGGCTATTCCAACCGGATTATTGATTTACTCCTGTACATGAGTGCTCAAGGCCTGTAAAAAGATTAGGGGAAGGGTTAGATGAGAAGAACAAAAATTGTATGCACCATTGGACCTGCAACAGATTCCCGCGAACGAATTCAAGAACTCCTAAAGGCGGGAATGGATGTTGCGCGCCTAAATTTTTCTCACGGTTCCCATGAGGAACATGAACGACGCATTTCCTTGCTCAAAGCAGAAGCAGCCCAGGCCAACAAACATTTGGCGATTTTACTGGACACCAAGGGTCCTGAGATTCGGACCGGTATCGCTCCGGCGCCGGGGATTACCCTTATGTATGGTGACCATTTCAGTCTGGACACAAATCCGGAAGAAGGAAATCAGAACAGAATCAGCATCACTTACCCGGAGCTTTGGCGCGAAGTAGAGCCAGGGATGCATATCTTAATTGATGACGGGCAGATTGATCTTGAAATCATAGACGCGCGCGAACATATGATTCAGACCGTGGTGCGCAACGGTGGAGTTCTTCTATCCAAAAAAGGGGTTAATGTACCCGGTGCACCTATCCAGCTTCCCGCTGTCACGGAAAAGGATAAAGAAGACATTGCTTTCGGGGTTAAGCATGATCTTGACTTTATTGCAGCTTCTTTTACCAGAAAAGCGGAAGACATTTTAGCCGTCCGGCGCGTGGTTGAAGAAAACGGAGGGGATATCCATATTATCGCTAAGATTGAGAGCAGGGAGGGAATAGAGAACCTTGATTCAATCTTGGAAGTAGCGGATGGGCTTATGGTAGCGCGCGGGGATCTGGGAGTTGAGATTCCGGTTGAAGAAGTGCCGCTTTATCAAAAAGAAATGATCCATAAAGCCAATCTCCTTGGGAAACCGGTCATCGTGGCAACCCAAATGCTTGACTCTATGATTCGCCAGCCAAGACCTACCAGGGCCGAAGCCAGTGATGTGGCGAATGCGATTCTCGACGGCACGGATGCCATTATGCTCTCCGGCGAGACGGCGGCCGGACAATTCCCGATTGAAGCCGTAAAAATGATGGATCGGATTGCGCGTACAGCTGAGAAAGAATATTGGGGAAGGCGTGCAACGCGCCATCCCCAATTAAATGTTGCGGAAGCCATCAGTTATGCCAGCTACACGATCGCGGGAGATTTAGACGCTTCAGCCATCCTGACTCCGACTCAGTCAGGATTAACGGCACGGATGATTTCCAAATACCGTCCTAAATCACTGCTCATTGCCGCCACACCGTTTCCCTCAACGGCTAAACGCTTATCCCTGCAGTGGGGGGTAGAACCCATATTAGTTGAAGAAAGTTCCGGTACGGATCAACTTCTTTCAACTGCCGTCAACGCAGCCCTAACCAAGAAACTGCTCACGACAGGGGATACGGTAGTGATTACAGCCGGAGTTCCTGTAGGGAAAGTGGGCGGCACTAACATGATCAAAGTGCAAGTCGTCGGCAACGTGTTGGCCAAAGGGACCGGAATCGGACGCAGATCAGTATCCGGCAAAGCACGCCTGCTAAATTTTGCTTCTGAAACCATTATACCCGGGGAAATACTTGTTGCCGATCACACTGACAGTGAATTCATCCCGCTTATTGCCAAAGCCGGAGGGCTTGTCGTTGAAGAAGGCGGGCTGACCTCGCACGCAGCCATTGCAGCCTTACAGTATGGAATTCCTGCGATCGTGGGTGCCAAAGGAATTATGACCAAATTAAACGACGGTCAGCTCATAACGGTGGACGCTATGGCAGGAGTAATCTATGACGGGGTTGTAACTATCCTATAAGCAGCATGTATAACATGGTTGAGCGAAAAACCGGCAGCACTCTCACGCTGCCGGTTTTTCGCTACGCCTGGTCATCGACCAAATCTTTGTCAATCGTGCTATGCGAACGTTCATTCAGTACTTGAATCATACCCTCTTGTTCAAGCTCTGAGGCTATCTCAAAGAGCGATTCTTTTCTATCGTCTGGTAACTGGTTCACAAACCGATTTATTTTAACCGGCGGAACAAGATTTCTAATCTTTACTCCACCATACTTTAAAATGCGTTCTGGCAATACAATCCCCTCCTTTATCTGCTTGGCCTTAGTATGAACCAATAACCTTTTATTTTATTCTCTTATATAAGTATAACTATTTTTATTAAGTTCAAAACTTCACAAATACTTTTAAAGTATGATAAAATTGGCTCAGAAATCAAACTGAGGTGGAAACAATGAGCATACATGCACGGCTTCTTTGTCGCTGCGGCTACGAGCACGTGGATGAATCTTTCATTGAGTACCGGCGGGATGCCATCAGCAACCAAATTAAACTCTTTTGCCGCAAGTGCGGCAAAAGATTATTCACCGAGTATATTACCACCAGCAGCCGTGAGTTTCGTAAGATTTTCCTTGATACTCAGACTAAATTTGAAGAACAAAAGAGCTCCGACAGGAATTAGCTATACCCTTGTCGAACAAAATAAATATTGATTTGATGTATAAAATGCTGTTATTCCTCATTGACCAGAATAACAGCATTTTACTAAAATGGGGGTAGGTACTTGCTAATCACAGATGGGATACACCTTATTGAACAAGTGAAAGGAAGCCATTGTTTTCTGGTCACTGATCCGGAACCTTTTATCGTGGACACAGGTCTCCCCGGTCAGGAAAAGGCAATCATCAATTTCCTCAAACAAACAGGAATTAAGCCCCAGGATTTAAGGGGAATCCTACTGACGCATTATGATGTAGATCATGTAGGCAGTGCGGCCGCCTTACAAGAACTTACTGGAGTTGAACTTTATGCCCATGAGCTTGAAATTCCATATATCAGCGGACAGGCTATCCGTCCGGGGCTGAAACGCTGGCTCCCGTTGCTGGTACGGCCTCTTCACGGTAAGCTTACATATCCGCTCAAGGTTATACCGCTCCAAGATAGAGACAATTTTTGCGAATGGGAAATCATCCATACTCCGGGGCATACCCCCGGTCATATTGCCCTATACCGAAATGGTGTGGGAATCGTAGGGGATCTCTTCCAAGGGGGAAATATCCGCTTAGCCCCTGCTTTTTTTACCTGGGACAAGCATAAACTAATGGAATCGGTACAGAAACTGATACAATACCCATTGCGCTGGATATTGCCGGGCCATGGACCGGCTACAGCGGCGTCCGCTCGTTGGCTTGACCATTTTAAGATTAAGTAAACTCGACTCGATTGAGGGTCTGGCGAACTTGTCCGCGAATAAAGGTTAAATATTCCTGGCGCAGGGCTTCTTGCTCTGCCTGTTCCCATGCCTCTAAGCCCTGAGTGCGCTGTTTCGACGATAATTCGTTGATTCTTGCAATAACGGCGTTAATTTCTAGCTGTATCATTTAACCTCTCCTTTAAGTTTTATTTAACTAGTATAGCATAGATAGGTTTAATCGTATAATTTTGGTTTTCTATTAACCTAACTTAATGTTATAATAGGGGAGAGCGGTTTGTCGAGTGAAAGGGGGAACGAATGAAAAAAAGAAGACTAAAGCAATCTAAGTCAATAAAAAAAGATTCAAGCAAAATAAAAGCGTTTAATCAAAAAGAGCTTAGATCGCAAAGACCGGATTCCAGTTTAGCAAAAATGAAAATATTCACTCACTTGAAGGATAGACTTAATTTTAATCAGCTCCGGTCATTGCCCAGGATTGTGTCCGGGGGGAGTCAGAAGCTTAAGAGTTTGCTTTTAAAAGCCAAAAGTTTGACACCCTTCCGGAGTATTTCCTGGAAGTCACCGAAAGTATTAACTGCCATTTTCACGGTGCTCATTGCTCTTACCATAGGTATTGTATACCTTAACCAAACCACCGCTGCTGCTTATCTTGTAGTCAACGGGCAAAAAGTGGGGATCGTTAAGAGTAAAGAAGCAGGACAAGCTTTAGTGCAAAAAATATTGCAGGAACGCGGACAAGCCGTTCATACCATAGCCAAAACTCATGATCAAATTGAGTACATCAATACCCGTGTAAAAAAAGGAGAGTTTTGGGAACAAGCGCTGACTCAAAATCAACTCGGGGAAAAATTAAATACTTATTTAGACGGCTACAAATTAACGGTTGCAGGGGAAGCCTTAGCCGTTTTACCCAGTAAAGAAGAGCTTGAACAAGTTCTGAAAGACTATCAGGACTATTATACTAAACCGAGTGAATTTAATAAAATTTCCTCTGTTGAATTCTTAGAGTCAGTAGAATCTGATGCAGTTGAGGTTCAGCCTGAAGAGGTCAATACTGCCGAAGAGGTTAAGCAACTTTTATTTGACGGAAGAACAAGCGTTACGGAATATACCGTAGAAGAATACGATTCTTGGTGGCTTATTGCTCGCAAGAATGATATGAAAACCAAAGAAGTACTGGCGGGAAATCCGGGGACAACCGAAGACACGATTTTACAGCCTGGACAAAAAATCAAGCTAGTTAGTGTGAAACCATATCTGACCGTTCTTAGTAAAGGGGTATTTACCGGCAAAGAAACCATTCCTTTTGATGTGGTTACCAAAACGGATACTTCGGTTGCTTCCGGTCAGTCTAAAATCGTACAGGAAGGCAGTGACGGGGTTAAGGAAGTAACGTATGCTTACGAACAAAAAAACGGTAAAGAGGTTACTAAGACCGTTTTAGATGAAAAAATACTTACTCCCGCCGTCAATCAGATCGTGGCGAAAGGTCCTGCCGTCGTACAAGTTGCCTCAAACTATAGCGCATCCCGAGGTTCCGGGCAGGTTGGCGGATTAAGCTGGCCTTTGGGAGGACATATTAGTTCATATTATGGCTACCGCTCCCGCGGATTCCATACCGGGCTGGATATTGAAGGAGACACGGGGGATCCCTACCAAGCAGCTGCTGCCGGTACGGTCATCAGCGCAGGGTGGAGCGGAGGATACGGGAAAATGATCTTGATTGACCACGGTAATGGAGTCGTCACCCGCTATGCCCATTCCTCCAAACTTCTTGTATCACCGGGACAAAAGGTAACTAAAGGACAGACCATTGGTACGGTCGGTACGACAGGAAATACTACGGGCCCACATTTACATTTTGAGGTCATTATTAACGGGGATACTGTCAATCCGCTTAAATACTTACGTTAACTTAGTACTGGTGCAACTAAAAACTTTATTTCCATGAGCGCCGCGGCGGCGCTCTTCGTTTTCTTCTGGTAAAGAAAACATGGCTTGCGCCCGTTACTGCCAGTTGCAGTAACGCACTTGTTAGCCTTTCAGGCGCAGGCGGAAGCCCGTTAGTCCGTGGAGGACTAACGCACTTGTTTAGTTGCACTTATGCACCTTCGAGGCTATACTTCTGATATGCTAAGATAATCTCTGTCCATAAAAATAATTTGACGCTGAAGGCTGCTTGCCAAGGAATCCAAGCAAATAACAGGAGGAACTTATGGATTTATCCGGAAAAACCACCATTAAAGTGCGTTATGCCGAAACCGATCAAATGGGAATTGTCTATCACTCGAACTATTTAATTTGGTTTGAGGTAGGGAGGACTGAGCTTTTTCGGCAACTTGGACTGCCTTATACTCTATTCGAAGAACAAGGTTTGGGCTTAGCCGTCATCGAAGCGACTTGCCTTTATCGTAAACCGGCCCGCTACGATGAGGAATTAACGATTACTACCGTTGTAGAAGAAATATCATCGCGGAAAGTTACCTTCTCATACAAAATACACCGTGATCAGCTTTTATTGGCTGAGGGCAGTACCCGGCACCTCTTTATCAATAAGGAAGGACGCCTAACCGATGCCCGCAGCTATCCCATCTGGACTGAAGTAGAAAAAGTTTTGTCGGCTCAGAAATAGAGCCAAATTTTTAGATTATTTGCTCAAAGGTCTCTTGTTTTTTTCAGGTTATCGTAGTATTATGTATACAAGATACTAAATGCCCGAAAGAAGGGAATTCTATGTTTCTTGTCACTTGGATTGAAGGAGAAGAGGTTAACTATCGCCTTGTTCGGAAACAAGAACTTCCTCGTTTTTTAGCCATTTCAGGGATGAATGTCATTGTACAGAATCTCGGCACGTGATTCTTCGTGCAGATAATCTCCATACACAATTTGTACAGCGGAATGTCCTACCACTTGTTACGGACATTCTTTTTTTTGTTCGGAAATCTTTTTTCCTTGTATTCATTCTTTTAATTTTATTCCAAACCTTCATTTTGAAATTGAATATCCTCTGGTTTTCAGGTAAGGCTAGCAGGAGAACGTTGGGTTTGTCCCGAATAATTATGAATTGATTGTATGAAAAAGGGGGTATTTTTATGCCTTATACTGTAGTGGTTGACAGTTCCGCAGATATTCCGCCCAAATATGCGGATCGGGTCTTGATTGTGCCCATGCCGGTAACGATTGATGATAAGACCTATTTAGAAGGAATAGACCTGTTTCCTGAAAACTTTTACCCCCTTTTCTCCTCATTACAAATTCTGCCTAAAACATCACAACCGAATCTCAAGGATTTACTCGACCGCTATGAACAAGCGTTAAAGGGCGGCAATGAGGTAGTCGCCATTCATCTTTCTTCCGGCCTGAGTTCGACTGTATCCAGTGCCTTTTTAGCGCGCGATATGTGTTCTCAGCCGGACCGCGTGCACGTGATAGACAGTCTGGGGGCAAGTTTCGGATACGGCCTGTTAGCCCTTCAGGTTGCGGCTGAAATTAATTCGTATCATTCCTGGGAAGACGCTGAACGGTTTATTTTAGAAAAAATACAGAGAATGCGCTATGTCTTTACCTTAGATACCCTTGATTATTTAGTAAAAGGAGGACGGGTCAGTAAAACCGCCGGTTTTATTGGAGGGCTGCTGGATATTAAACCGATCCTGCACATCACCCCAGACGGTAAAATCGAGCCGTTTGCCAAGGTTCGTTCCCGCCGGGCCGCCATTCGCAAATTAGTAGAGATTATGGAACAGGAAGTAAAAGATTCCGAGCCGGAAATCATCGCTATTTCGCATTCAAATTGTCCGGAAGATGCTCTGACTTTGGAAGAAGAAATTCGCAGCCGCATACCTGTGAAAGATGTATGGGTAAGCCAAATCGGTTGTATTATTGGCAGCCATACCGGACCGGGTACGGTCGCCCTTTTTTACCCAGTCTCAAAGCGCGTATAAAGGAAACTTATTTCAGATGGGGTTTTAACCCCATCTGAAATAAGTTGAACTTATCCCCAACGGGGATAAAATAGGGAGGACACAATTATTTGGCAGCAATGGTCAAGCAAAGTTTAATCATCATCCTTTGTCTTATCTCTTTAATGCTTGGAGTTTCCCCGGCCTATGCCCTAACTAAGCCGGAAGTGCGCGGAGAGGCCGCTATTCTGATTGATGTGCAATCCGGGCAAACTATCTACGCCAAGAATCCTGACCAAGTATTACCGCCGGCCAGTACCACCAAAATAATGACCGCTCTTCTGGCCATTGAAAAAGGGAAATTGAGCGACCCTGTCGTTGCCTCTCCCACTATGCTCAATAGTAAACTGGTGTATGGCACTCAGATCTACTTAGAGCCCGGAGAAGTCATGAGTTTGGATAACCTGCTTTACGCACTCCTGCTAAACTCAGCCAATGATGCGGCCGTAGCGATCGCCGAATATATCGGGGGAGATGTCGACACTTTTGTTAAGCTAATGAATCAAAAGGCTAAAGAAATAGGAGCTGAACATACTACTTTTAAAAACCCCAGCGGTCTCAATGAAGAAGGTCACCTGACGACAGCCCGGGATCTGGCATTGATTACGCGGACGGCGCTCAAGAATCCGGATTTTGTCAGGTATGTCAAAACCAAATCCAAAGTCATTCCGCGTTCTGCCGAAAATGTACCGGTCGAAATGTTCAATGAGAATAAGCTGCTTTGGCGCGATCCTTCGGTTGACGGCGTGAAAACCGGGTATACCACTCAGGCTGAGAATTGCCTGGTCGCTTCAGCGACCCGTAATGGCCGCCAGATCATCGGAGTGATTCTTAAATCTCCTGGCGGGGAGATTTATAATGATATGCAAAACCTCTTAGATTATGGTTTTAATGAATATGATAACTCCGTGTATAAACCTTCAGGAACTGCAATTTCAAGTATGTTGGTTGGCAAAGATACGGTCGACTTAATTTTGGGCTCTCCTATCATTGTAACCTCCAAAAAAGGAGAGCCGGCTCCGGTTTTACGTTTAAATGTCATTCCTCTTTCGTTTCAGGTTCAAGAAGTTGAGCAAGGACAAATCCTGGCCAATTTAGAAGTCTGGCAAGGGCAACAGCTCTTACAGAAAATTCCCCTTATGGCTGCACGGAAAGTTTCTTTACCCAAATCAGCAGGTATACTGAAATATTCATTAGTGCTGATTTTCATTGGAGTTTTCATCCTGGGGCTATGGACTATTGCCCGCTTAAGCAAGCGCTATCAATATCCGAAGCGTTGAAAGGGGTTTATCCGTGAATCACGTAACCAAGTCTTTTTTAATCAGAACAATTAAGTTTGTTCTCTTTTGGATTGTCATCGGTTTAATGATTTATTTAATCGGGCATTATATCCACCTCTTCCTACCCTTTATTTTAGCTTTCACTATGACCGCGGCCATTAATCCTTTAAAGAATTGGTTTATGCGAAAGTTTAGGATGCCGGTTGGCCTTTCTGTTCTAACGGCCATGGTGGTTGAATTGGGGGGGATGGGGGCAATTATTGCCCTGCTAATCAGCCGCTTTATCCGTGAGATCCAAGATATTTATATTCACTGGCCTTTTTATAGCCGGTACATTTCCGGACTTTTGACAACTTGGTTAAATAAAATCGAAACCATGTACCTTAAACTCCCTCCCGATTATGTAGAAACGGTAAGGAAAGTCGTCAATGAATTCTTAAATTCGTTTCCAAATTTCTTGACAGCCGGTATTTCAGTAGCAGTAGCCATTCCGGAATTAATAATTGTCATAGTCATCGCTTTAGTGGCTACCTATTTTATGGCTAAGGGAAGTACCCGCTATATCTCTGATTTTGTCCGTATTTTTCCGCAGGAGTGGCGCGAGAGCTTAATAGAATTAGGCCGGGATTTTGCACGCGCTTTTTCCGGCTTTATTAAAGCGGAACTGATCGTGTTTCTAATTACTTTAGCTTGCTCGATTATTGGACTCATTCTTTTCCATGCAAAATATGCGATCATCCTTGGCACCATCACCGGGATCTTTGGCATTTTGCCCGTACTGGGTGTGGGAATAATTTTAATTCCCTGGGCTGCGATTGCTCTTATCCTCGGAAATAATATCCTGGCACTGGAGCTGGTTTTTTTAACCGTTCTCATATCCGCTCTGCGCCACATTATTGAACCTAAAATACTTGGAGACAATATCGGGCTTGACCCACTCTTTGTCTTAATCAGCATGTATATCGGGCTGGCAGCCACCGGAATCATCGGCCTTATCCTAGGGCCTTTCATTCTGATTGCTTATAAATCCCTCCAAAAAGCAGGGGTTTTTCACGATTTATAATTAGTCAGGATTGAAAAGTTTGTCCCTCTCCGGCTAATAAGCTATAATAGGGAAATACATTGCAGACATTATGATTAGTTCCGGTAAAATAGGAGTGACAAAATTGCCTAAGAGTAATAATCAAAGTGACAAAAAAGTAGCGACCATTGTTTTCGGCTGCCAGATGTCGGAGCGGGATGCTGAAACTCTGACCACCCTCTCCGCTGACTTGGGGTATAAACCGACTGAAGAATTGAAAGAAGCCGACTTAATTATCATTAATACCTGCTGCGTCCGGGAAAGCGCTGAAAATAAGATTCTGGGCAAGATTGGAGAACTTAAGCGGCTCAAAGAGAATAATCCCAACTTAAAGATTGCAGTCAGCGGGTGTATGGTGCAGCAGCCCGGAGCTTTGGCCAAACTGCAGAAACGTGCACCTCACGTGGATATCTGGACCGGAACCCATAACCTGCACAATTTCCCGGCCATGCTTGAACACTCACATGCCAAGGGGAAAATAGCGGAGGTCGTGGATACCCCCTTGGCCATAACCGAACTTCCGCGCCGGGAAAAGGGAAAACTGCGTGCCTTTGTCAATATCATGTATGGATGCAATAACTTTTGCACCTATTGTATTGTGCCCCATGTACGCGGCCGGGAAAGAAGCCGTCCTGCCGCAGAAATCATCGGGGAAATTAAGGACTTGGTTGCCAATGGCTGCCGGGAAGTTACGCTTTTGGGGCAAAATGTGAATTCCTACGGACAAGATTTCACTCCAACCTATGACTTTGCTGATCTTTTGCAGGAAGTTGACCAAATATCCGGCTTAGCCCGGGTAAGATTTACCACTTCTCATCCCAAGGATCTCTCGGATAAACTGATTGAATCGATTGCCCAGGGGCGGCACCTGTGCGAGCACATTCATCTTCCGGTGCAGTCAGGAAGTAATTCGATTCTAAAAAGCATGAACCGTCAATATACAAGGGAATACTATTTAAGCCGGGTGGCAAAAATCCGAGAAATCATCCCCGATGTCAGTCTGACCACGGATATTATTGTCGGTTTCCCTGGAGAAAGCGAAGACGATTTTGCCCAGAGCCTGGATTTAGTGCGCCAGGTCCAGTACTCACAGGCTTTTACCTTCCTTTACTCCAAGCGCAGCGGAACTCTTGCGGCGGTGATGCCCGATCAGGTTCCTTTGGATGTTAAGAAACGGCGGCTCCAAGAATTAATGAAAATCCAGACGGAAGCCAGCCTTAAGTGGCGGGAGCGGATGGTGGGCCGCATTTATGAAGTTTTGGTGGAAGGTCCCAGTAAAACTAATCCTGAGCGTCTAACCGGCCGTACCCGGGGCAATGAGTTGGTCGTATTTAACGGGGATTCCGAACTGGTAGGGAAACTCATACCGGTGCAAATGACGGAAGCCGGTTCTTGGACCTTAGTAGGGGAAGTTGTCTATAACGGTCATAAAGAGCAGGAATAATTTCATTGATGTAGAATTAAATAAGGTGGAGGTGTTTTCATGTCTTCTGATGTATATGAAAAGGCTCAGCTTCTGGCCGATGCCATCGCTGGCTCTTCTGAACTTAAGGAGCTGAGAGAAACGGAGAAAGCGATGCTGGCGGACCGGGAAGCCCAGGATATCATTGCGGAATTTCAAGATTCCCAGCAAAGTTTGGCTGAACTTCAGCGGGAGGGCAAAGAGATTACCCAAGTCGACCGTAACAAAGTGGCAGAGATTGAGCAAAAGGTTGAAAACAACCATTTAATCGCAGCTTATATGGAGGCTCAAGACCGGTTTACCGGAATGCTCGATTACGTGAATTCCCTTCTGGCTCAGGCCATCGCGGGTGAGTCGGGTTCCGATGGGGCGACGTGCGGGACCGACGGGTGTGCTACCTGCAGCGGCTGCTAATTAAAAAATTGTAACCCGTACAAAAGATTAGAGGAAGGGCACAAGCTCTTCCTTTTTTAGGAGTAAAAGAGAACATGACCACCCCCATGATGTTACAGTATCAAGAAATTAAAGCCCAAGCACCGGAGGCCATTTTATTTTTCCGTCTCGGTGATTTCTATGAAATGTTTGGGGAAGACGCCGAACTTGCCGCCCCTATCTTAGAAATTGCTTTAACAGCCCGGGACGCCGGCGAAGGACAGAAAATTCCGATGTGCGGGGTTCCTTTTCACGCCGTGGAGCACTATTTAACGAAGCTGGTCAATGCCGGATATAAAGTGGCAATTTGTGAGCAAGTCCAAGACCCCCGCCTGGCCAAAGGAATTGTGAAACGGGAGATTGTCCGGATTATCACACCGGGTACCCTGACTGACAGTTCCCAACCCGAGAAAAGCAATGTCTTCCTAACCGCAGTCTTTCGAGATACCGAGTGGGGACTGGCTTTTCTTGACCTTTCTACTGGAGACTTCTCCATTTTCCAGACACCGCATTGGGAAACCGTGGTCTCCGAGATTGAAAGAGTACACCCGGCAGAAATTGTTCTGCCGCCTAACCTCTACCAACGTAATAAATTTTGGACCAAATATTACTGTACGGTGCGCCAAATCACCGGTAAAAACAGCGGTTTGCTGGAGCGCTTTCCGGCTCAAGCCGGCCTCTTACTCGAACTTCCAGCGGGGGCCAAAGCAGCGGAAAACCTCTGGACCTATATCCAAGAAAATATCCCAGGTCTGGATCCAAGCCACATTCTTGAAATTCAGAATTACCGCCAGGATCAGTGGATGATTCTTGACCCCTGGAGCAGGCGCAATTTAGAGCTGACGGAAAGTCTCAGGGGCTTTGGCAAAAAAGGAACCCTGCTTTCCGTGCTGGACTTAACCAAGACGGCCATGGGAGGCAGGCTCCTACGGCGTTGGATCGAACAGCCCCTGCTGGTTCATTCGGAAATTGAACGCAGGCTGAACGCAGTGGAAGAATTTACAAACGATTCTTTGATCCGAACTGATCTATTTAAATTACTAAGCGGAGTATACGATCTAGAAAGGCTAATCGCCCGGGTTTCTTTTGGAAACGCCAACGCGAAGGATTTGCTGGCGCTGGCCCAGACGTTGGCCGTGCTTCCTCAGATTAATGAACTGGCGCAAACCAGCCAAGCCAAGCTTTTTAAAGTTCTGAGCCAATCCCTGCAGGGATTGGACAGACTCGCCCATACTCTAAGAGAAGCTTTAATTGAAGACCCGCCCGTTTCTCTTAAAGAAGGGAACTTAATCAAAGCCGGGTACTCCCAGGAAGTGGATGAACTGCGCACCTTGGCTTCCGGGGCCAAGGAATGGATTGCCCGCCTTGAAAGTGTTGAACGGGAGCGTACCGGTATCCGTTCTTTGAAAGTAGGTTATAACAAGGTCTTCGGTTATTTCCTGGAAGTGACGCATGCCAACCAACACCTGGTCCCGTCTGATTATATCCGCAAACAAACTTTGGCTAACGCGGAACGCTATATCACGCCCGCCCTGAAAGAATACGAACAGAAAGTTCTGGGAGCGCAAGACCGGCTTATCCAGGTGGAATATGAACTTTTTCTTAAGCTTAGGGAGGAAGTGCGTGCCCATACCGCTGAAATCTTAACTGCGGCCCACGCCTTGGCAGAAATCGATGTTTTCCTCAGTCTGGCCGAAGTTGCAGTACGCTACCACTATATCCGCCCTGAGATGGGAGAGGGGTATGAGCTGAAAATACGGGAGGGCCGCCACCCCGTGGTAGAGCAAATGTTAGGGGCAGGTGAATTTGTCCCGAATGATACTCATATCAATTCCCAGAATCACCTGGCACTCATTACCGGCCCCAACATGGCGGGAAAATCAACTTATATGCGTCAAGTCGCCTTAATTGTGCTCATGGCTCATATCGGCTCTTTCGTCCCTGCCCGGCAGGCCTTAATTCCCCTGGTGGACCGAATTTTTACCAGAGTAGGCGCGTCGGATGACCTCGCGTCCGGCCAGAGCACCTTTATGGTCGAAATGCAGGAAGTCGCCCATATTTTACGCCATGCAACCGTCAAGAGCCTGGTCATTTTAGACGAAATCGGGCGCGGAACCGCAACGTTTGACGGGTTAAGCATCGCCTGGGCGGCCGTTGAATATTTAAACGAAAATTTGCCGGCTAAGGTCTTGTTTGCAACCCATTATCACGAATTAACCCAGCTTGAGGAGAAGTTGGAAGGGATTTTTAACCTGCATGTCGCGGTCAAGGAACAAGGGGAAGAAATCGTCTTTTTGCATAAGATTCTGCCCGGTCGCGCCGACCGCAGCTATGGAATCCAAGTCGCCCGTATCGCGGGACTTCCAGAGTCCCTGCTTAGGAAAGCCAAGGCACTTTTGTTGGAATTTGAAGACAGCCAGCCTCATCTGAACCAAGAACCCCGGAAAGTGACTCAGTTCAGTCTCTTTAATGAACCGGTGCTGCATCCGTTACTCCAAGAGATTGCCGCTTTGGAAGTGGATGATATGACACCCCGGCAGGCCTTGGCTTATTTATTTGATGTGCGGGAGCGTTTGCATTCTCTACAGACTTTATAATTCCTGGCGCACGCCCAATATTCAGGCGATACTTATATAACACAAGGGAGTTTTTCTTGGGGGGGGATGAAAGTGGCAGGACGGGTAGGTATTGATGTCGGTGGTACTTTTACCGATGCCGTTTTGATGCAAGGGAACCGGATACTTGATAAAGCCAAAGTACCTACCAAACCTAATCATTTGCTGGAAACGATTATCCAGGCTATTGATGCCTTAAAGATCACAGGGAAGCAGGCGCTTGAGCAGATCACGGTCAGCACCACCTTGGTAACCAATGCCATTTTGCAGGGGAATCTGCCTCCGGTTGAACTTTTGCTGTTACCGGGGAGCGGCGTGAAACTGGAATCTTTTCCTTGGCCAATATCTTATCAAATCCTTTACGGAACCATTGATTACCGGGGCCGGGAAATTAATCCCCCCGACCAGCTTGAATGGCAGCGACTCTTGCAAAAACTTCACCAGCAAAAAAATCTTTCCCATGTGGCGATTGTCGGTAAGTTTTCCCATCGCAACAAGAGCCATGAGGAGCAGCTGGCCCATTATTTAAGGCGCGCATTCCCCACCCTTAAAATTGCCTTAGGGCATCAATGGGGGCAATCCAACTTCTACCGGCGCAGTCTTACGACTTATTTGAATTTAGCCAGTAACGACCTATTTGGCCAGTTTGCTTCAGACCTTGAGCAAGCCGTCGCCGCCAGAGGATGCAGTGCTCCGATTTTTGTTTTGAAAGCAGACGGCGGGGTTCTTCCGTTGTCCAAAATACGTCCTGTAGAATCGATTTACTCCGGACCCACCGCCAGCGTCCTGGGAGCCATGGCCCAGAGCAGCCCTTCCCAGTCTTTTGTCATGATTGATATCGGGGGAACCACCACGGATTTAGGGCTGGTTCTTTCGGGCGAACCCCTGATCAGTTCAAGCGGCGCCAAAATAGGACCCTATTCGACCCTGGTACGCTCGTTGGCCGTGCGTTCCGTTCCGGTTGGGGGAGATTCCGTCATCCTTACCGACGGATCCAATTTTTCTCTCGCCAATTACCGCCTGGGCCCGGCTTATTGTCTGGGCGGACCGGCACCGACACCTACGGACGCCATGTGTTACCTAAAATTAATCCAATACGGTGATTCTAAACGGGCCGAACAGGTTCTGGCTTCTTTGCTGCAGCCGGAGACCCGTACCCCAGAAAAGTTGCGGGCCTTAGCCAGCTCAATTTTAGACGTATTTGTCGAACGCATTGTACGGGAAATCAATGCCTTACAGCAAGAGTGGCAAAATGAACCGGCTTATAAAGTCTGGGGAGTCCTGCATCCCCATGAATCCCTCAATTTCCATTTATGGATGAGCGGGGGCGGGGCTCAGGGAATCGCCTCCGTGCTGGCCCAGCGTTTACATACCTCCGTGCGCATGGGCAAATACCCGGAGGTCTCGAATGCCATCGGCGCAGCGATGGCCAGGCCCACCTTTTCCTGTACCCTTCATCTTGATACTGTGCTCCGGCAATACCGGATTGAAGAAACCGGGGAACAAGGGCAGTGGCAGGGATCAAAACGTCCCCACAAAGCGATTAACGGATTTCTCGAAGAAATTGTGCAGCGGGAAGCGCAGGAGAAGGGGATCGTGCTCATGGATTTGCACAAAGATCCCTTCGACTTTTTTCCCATTGTTCAGGGGTTTCAAACCGTAGGCCAGATTGTTCGCGGCGCTTTTCATGTGCCGCCCGGAGTGATAGGGAGGGTAGAAGAATGAAGCCAACGGGAATTCTCTTTTTTCCGGCATTTGACTGGTCTTTGGGAGAAACCCACCCTGAACGGGAAGAGCGCTTGCTTTATACCCAAGAACAATTATTTGAAGAAGGAATTTTGGATCTCCCGAACATCCAACAATACGCGCCCGGACTGGCTCCCATGGCTGAGGTCCTAAAAACCCAAGGGATTTTCCCTTCCCCGCAGGCCCAAGATTTAGACGCCCACCTGATTGCAGCGGGCAGCGCCCTGGTGTTGGGGGAAGCCTGGGGCAAGGGAGATATACGGAATGGGTTCGCCCTGGTCCGGCCCCCGGGACATCATGCCGGAGCCACAGTCCTGGGCAACCGGGGATTCTGTACCCTTAATAATGAAGGGATCTTGGTCAATTACTTGCGGACACACTTTGGAGTGAAAAAAATTGCGATTGTGGATACCGATGTGCACCATGGCAACGGAACCCAGGATATCTTTTACCACGATCCCAATGTCCTTTTTATTTCACTGCATCAAGACGGCAAGACCTTGTATCCGGGCAGCGGCTTTACGCATGAAAAAGGCGGGCCCAACGCCTGGGGGCAGACGATTAATATTCCGCTCCCCCCGGGAACCGGAGATGAAGCGTTTCAATATGTTTTGGAAACCTGGGTTTTGCCAAAAATTCAAGAATTTAACCCGGAGTTGGTGATAAACTCGGCCGGGCAAGACAACCATTTTACCGACCCGCTGGCCTCGATGAACGTCTCCGCCCAAGGGTACGGCAAGATTACCGAGCTGCTCAAACCGGACTTAGCGGTGCTGGAGGGAGGGTATTCCATTGAAGGGGCTCTTCCTTATGTTAACCTCGCCATCTTATTGGCCTTGGCCGGACAAGATTATACCAACGTGCGCGAGCCGGATCAACCCCGCCGCCCTCACATTCCCTTAAAAACCCTTAAATCCTATGTTTCAGAACTCGCTTATGAGTATAAGCAGGCAGAGCCTCAATGGAATGTACGCAATGAACTGTACCTGCCGCCGGGAGAATGGATCTACCTGCCCCATTCGATCTATTATGATACGGAAGGATTTCAGGAGATACGCCATGACCGGGTTCGGCGCTGCCGCCACTGCGGCGGCACGGTATTTATTGAATCCAGGCGCCCCCCGGAACCGGCAAAATTCGCTCTGGTGCGGATTCCCTTTCAAGCTTGTCCGGAATGCGCCCAAGCCGGTTACGACCTCTGGGATACCCTTGGCGGGCGTTACCAGGCAGTCCTGCTTCAGGACCAGGACAGAAACCGGATTGAGTTTTGGCAAGCCGATCAAGGAGTGACAGCGTTTTGACACCCACGATTCAAGTACTGGATGAGCACGCGGCTAATCAAATTGCTGCGGGAGAAGTAGTGGAACGGCCTTTGTCCGTGGTCAAAGAACTGGTTGAAAATGCGCTCGATGCCGGAGCCAGCCGGATTGACATTGTCGTTGAGGGAAACGGTGTTCCGTTAATCTCTGTGAGCGACAACGGGCACGGAATCCCTGCGGCCCAGTTGCCGCTGGCTCTCTTGCGTCATGCGACCAGCAAAATAACCCGGATAGAGGACTTGAGCACTTTGAATACCTTAGGCTTCCGGGGAGAAGCCTTGCCGAGCATCGCTTCGGTTTCGGTTTTCGAACTCTCAACCCGCTACCGGGATGAACTTTCCGGAGCCATGCTTAAAGTTCAAGGAGAGCAAAAACCCTCCATCCGCGAGATCGGCCGCCCCCAGGGAACCACGGTAAGCGTGAGGGACTTATTTTTTAATACCCCAGCCCGGCGCAAGTTCCTGAAATCTCTCAATACGGAGTTCGGATTAATCAGTGATATGGTCTCGCGCCTAGCCTTAGCCCGGCCCGATGTCGCCTTTACTTTAACTCACCCGGAACACGTCGTCCTTAAAACCCCCGGACGCAGCAAACTGTTAGAAGCGGTGGCAGCGGTCCTGGGCAATGACATTGCCCGCCGCCTGCTTCCGGTGTCTGTGGCCAGGGGAAATTGGCAGCTCACAGGTTATATCAGCCCCCCTGATCTCGTCCGCGCCGGCCGCCAAGGGGAAACCTTCATCATCAACGGGCGTGTGATCCGCTCGAATCTGCTCAGCCATTCATTAAGCGACTCTTATCATACCCTGATCCCCGCCAAACTGCATCCGATCGCCGTACTTCAGTTATCCATGCCTCCGGCTGAATATGACGTCAATGTTCATCCGGCCAAGATGGAAATTCGTTTTACCCGGGAACAGGAACTGGCCGAGTTCATCACCGGGGGAATCAGGGAAGTACTCCTCGCCCGGCATGCTCCCACTTCTCTGGGTTTTAAGACAGCATTCCCGCTGCCGTTAAATAAACCACCGGTAGACAAATCACCGCTAGCTAAACGAGTGCCCGTAAATCCAGAGCCAATAGGTAAACTGGGTAAACCAGCTTCTACAAACCCGCTGCAATTAGCTATTACTGCTATTTCAGACCCGATGAGAACCGGAGAAAAACTTATTATAACCCCGGATTCCGGCAATGCCTCTAACCTTTACTCACGAGCAGAACCAGACTTACATTCAGAACCGGACGTACCCGATGGGTTCCGTATAAGTGAACGTTTAATAAGCGAACCCGTACAAGCTACAGAACCCCCGGCACCGCGCCTGGACGTGTGGCCTCTGGCACAGGTATTTAACACCTATATCCTGGCCACCGACGGCTCCAGTCTTTTTATAATTGACCAGCACGCTGCCCATGAAAGAATTAATTATGAACGCATCCTGAACCAGCTAAAAAAAGTAAAGCCTGGCTCACAGGAACTCTTAATTCCGCTTCCACTTGAGTTTACGCTTCAAGAAGAGATGGTATTGCTTGAGCATTTGTGGACCTTAAGGGAGTTTGGTTTTATTATGGAGCATTTTGGCCCCCAGACTTATTTAATGCGCGGGATTCCGGATAACATCCAATCAGGGGAGGGAGAAAGCCTGATCCGTGAATTCCTAAACATCATCATAACTACATCTAAAACACCCCATATTGAAACTCTCAGAGAGGAATGGGCCTATCTCATGGCCTGCCGCCATTCAGTTAAGGCAAGAGAAAACCTCACCCTGATGGAAATGGAACAGTTGCTGGCCCAGCTTAACCTGACAGAAAACCCTTTTACCTGTCCGCACGGCAGACCTACGGTTGTGCAAATCAGCCAATCCGAGCTGGAAAAGCGGTTTTACCGGACAAATTGAAGTCTAACCCCCAAATATCAGGCAATACTAGAGAATAATGGAAAACTAGGTGGAATCGATGCTGGAACCGGTTAGGATTACCGTATCATCACAAGACCCAAGACACTTGGCCAAAAAAGAATGGTTTTTAAGCCAGCCCGGGTGCCAATGGAGCCCAGCGGCAGCAGATCCTTCCTTAACTCAACCCTGTTTAAGCATCACGTCTAAGGGAGTTTATCTAAGTTATCAGGATGAACGCTTAAGCTTTCACCCCAGTATGGCTTTGCTAAGGCTCATGAATCTTTACCGGGGCCTTCCTGACCGGTACTTGGAAGCAACAGCGCTTCAAAAAGGGGATGTCCTCTTGGACGCTACGCTTGGGTTAGGGACAGATGCTCTTGTGGGTGCCTGGGCTGTGGGTAAAGTAGGAAAAGTCGTGGCCATTGAAAGGTCTCCTTATCTTGCGGCCATCGTTAAAGACGGCTTGCTCCATGAAATCCAGGTTCCACGGGTGAAGAACCCGGAGAAGAGACGGGCCTGGGCTGAGCTGAAACAGGCTGCCGTGAACATTGAAGTACACTTCGATGACCATTTTAGGTTTATGCAGAATTTACCTTCCTCCGGCGTTGATGTGGTTTATTTTGATCCCATGTTTCGCCGTACTCAGGACAAATCCTCATCCATAAAACCGCTTCACCTCTGGGGCAATCCGGAAAAATTAAGTCCGGATGCTGTCAGGGAAGCTTGCCGCGTCGCCCGCAAGCGGGTCGTGCTTAAAGAACGTAAAGAGAGCACGGAGTTCGTCCGTTTAGGGTTTGAAATCATGCCGGGCGGCCGCTACAGTACAGTCGATTATGGAATAATTAAACCATAACCGGAGGTCTGCGCATGATTCCTTTCATTGTGATTGTCGGTCCGACTGCTGTCGGCAAATCCGACTTAGCCCTCAGACTCGCGAAAGAAATAAACGGGGAGATCATATCCGGAGATTCCGTACAGGTCTATCAGAAACTGGATATTGGCTCAGCCAAACCGTCCCTTAGGGAAAGACAGGAAATCAAACATCACTTAATTGATGTGCTTGACCCTGCTGAACCATTCACAGCCGCCCAGTTTCAAAAGATAGCATCCAAGCTGGTTTCCGAAATAAAGAAACAGGATAAAGTCCCGATTTTAGTCGGGGGGACCGGGCTCTATGTCAGATCCCTGCTTGATCCCTATCAGTTTCAGGTAGACGGGTCGGGAGAACTTAGAGAAAAATGGGCCCATTTCTTAAAAGAATATGGGAAAGAAAGACTTTATCAAGCGTTAGTTCAGGCAGATCCTGAAAGCGCCCGGCGCCTTCATCCCAATGACACGGTCCGGGTCATGAGGGCCTTGGAAGTATTTGACCTGACAGGGGAGAAGATGTCCAGCCGCAGGCAGAATCTAGATAAATCTTATGCACCTTTAGATCCTTCCATAGTCTATATTGGTTTATCGGCCCCGCGTGAAACTTTATACGAACGGATTAATCAACGATGTGACCACATGCTCCAAAACGGCCTAATCCAAGAAATTTTGAACATCATGCAGGCTGGCTATTCTCTTGGTTTAAAACCGCTTCAAAGCATCGGTTACCGCCACGGCGGATGGTTTGTTAACGGGTTGGTGAGCAAGGAGGAAATGGTCCGCCTTTTAAAAAGGGATACCAGGCGCTTTGCTAAACGCCAGCTCACCTGGTTTCAAAGAGATCCTCGCATTACCTGGTATGACATAAGTCAAATCAGCCCGGAAGAACTTACTGCCAGGATTCTTAAGACTTGCAGAGCAATCAAAACTCGTGTAGAATAGAAAAAGTAGAAACAGATGGTGATGGAGGGAAATATATGAATAAATCGGCCATCAACTTACAGGATACCTTTCTGAATCAAGTTCGCAAGGAAAATTTACCGGTAACGATTTACCTTGTTAACGGATTTCAGTTGAAGGGAATCGTTAAAGGGTTTGATAATTTTACGGTTGTTCTTGAATTTGAGGGCAAACAGCAAATGGTTTATAAGCATGCCATCTCCACGGTTATGCCGATACGCCCGATTAACCTTGCAGCCGCAGCGGCCAGTGCCCAAGAAGAGCTGAATAAGCAGTAATCTTCATACTTAAAGTAAAACAAATGAGCGGTGTCGTTCAAGCGGCAAGGGATTCTGATTAGTTGATACTCCCGAGTTAAAATCTCGGCTAGAAAGCCGGGATTTTTTATTTTTGCATTCAATTCGTACTTGTGCTATTATAAAGTTTAGTGTTTTTCTGGAAAACTAAAGGCAAAGACGCTTAGTCAACAGTTAAAAGTAGAATGGGGAATGAACGCGGACATGCAGGTTATTAATCTAAGAAATATTGCAATTATTGCCCATGTTGACCACGGGAAGACGACGCTGGTTGATTCCATGCTCAAACAAAGCGGGACATTCAGAGAAAACCAGCAGGTGATGGAACGGGTGCTCGATTCTAATGATTTAGAACGGGAACGCGGAATTACCATTCTGGCCAAAAATACCGCCGTGCGCTGGCAGGGCACCAAGATTAATATTGTAGACACACCGGGGCATGCGGATTTTGGGGGAGAAGTAGAACGCGTCTTAAAAATGGTGGACGGGGTTTTATTAATCGTGGACGCCTTTGAAGGTCCTATGCCCCAGACCCGTTTCGTTTTGCGCAAAGCTTTGGAACTCAAACTTGTTCCCATCGTCGTGATCAATAAAATCGACCGACCGGATGCGCGTCCGGAAGAAGTGCTGGACGAAGTCCTGGACTTATTTATCGAATTGGGAGCGGATGATGAGCAAATAAACTTCCCGGTGGTTTACGCTTCAGCCCGCCAGGGAAAAGCCAGTCTTCATCCGGATAACCTGGAAGAGAGCCTGGAACCGCTGTTCAGGGTAATCCTGGAGCATATACCGGCTCCTCAAGCGGACCCTGATGCACCGCTGCAAATGTTGATTACAACCTTGGATTATGATGACTACGTCGGGAAAATCGTTATTGGCCGGCTCGTGCGGGGAAGAATCAGCCAAGGGGAAAATATCGCCTTAATTAAGCGGGACGAGAGTTTTGAAAAAGCCCGTGTCGGTAAAGTCTTTCTCTTTGAAGGCTTAAACCGGAAAGAAACCCCAGAGGCCGAAGCAGGAGAGATCGTCGCCCTCACCGGGCTTTCCGGTGCCAATATCGGCGAAACCGTGGCTTCCGCCCTTAATCCGGAGGCCTTACCGCATATCGAAGTGGATGAACCGACACTGACCATGAACTTTATGGTTAATAACAGCCCCTTCGCCGGCCAGGAGGGGGAATTTGTCACTTCCCGCAAAATCCGGGAACGTCTCTTCAAAGAAATCGAAACCAACGTCAGCCTGCGGGTGGAAGAGACTGACTCGGCTGATATTTTCCGAGTTTCCGGGCGCGGGGAGTTGCACCTTTCCATTCTGATCGAAAACATGCGCAGGGAAGGGTATGAGTTGCAAGTTTCTAAACCGGAGGTTATTTTTAAGAGTATCGAAGGCGAAAAATGTGAACCTATTGAACTACTACTGTGTGACATCCCGGAAAGCGCCATGGGCAAAGTGATGGAACTCTTAGGGCAAAGAAAAGCCGAATTACTGAATATGACTAATCTATCTCCGACCCAAATCCGCCTGGAGTTTAAGATTCCTGCACGCGGACTGATTGGCTTTCGCGGGGAATTTCTTACGGAAACCCGGGGGGAAGGAATCATGAGCCACGTTTTTAACGGGTACGAACCATATAAAGGAGAAATCTCTGGGCGGCAGCGCGGCGTGTTGATTGCTTTCGAAGACGGAGAAGCAACCACTTATGGCCTTAATGCCGCTCAAGAGCGCGGAACAATATTTATCGAACCGGGGACTAAGGTTTATGAGGGTATGATTGTCGGGGAAAACAACCGGGAACAAGATATTGAAGTGAACGTGGCCAAGAAAAAGCATGTCACCAACATGCGCTCAAGCAATTCCGAAGAGGCTTTAAAGCTTGACAAACCGAGAGTTTTTTCCCTAGAACAAGCCTTAGAATATATTCAAGAGGATGAATTAGTAGAGATTACACCGAGCAGTATTCGCCTGCGCAAAAAATATTTAGACCGCCAGGCGCGTGTCCGTTATGCCAAAAGTAAAGCCAATTAAAGATTTTTGACTTTGATTTCCAGGACACCTTTCAATCCTGTCAGCGTATAGTAGTAAAGGACAGGAGGTGCCTGTTTAGATGCCGATTCGCATAACCTTTCGGACAGAGAATAACCTCCGCCCGGTCATTCATTCGGCAGTAAGGGCGGAACCAGAGAGTGCGGCACTCAAGCCGGATAGCTTAGGTCCGGGTAAAATTCGTAAGAATTCCGATCCAACCACTGCGGACAAAGATAAAGTGGTTGAAATCATCAAGGAACTGGATGCCTTGGTGGGCTTGTCCAATGTTAAAAAACTAATCCGGGAACTACAAGCCTATGTGGAAATTCAGAAAAGGAGAAGCCGCGAAAAACTGACAGCAGATTCTCTGGTCTTGCACATGATCTTCCGCGGCAACCCTGGGACCGGAAAGACAACGGTGGCCCGGATTGTGGGTAAATTATTCAAAGAACTGGGCACCTTGCAAAAAGGGCATGTAATTGAATGCGAGCGGGCCGATCTCGTGGGCGAATACATCGGACATACCGCGCAAAAGACCAGGGAACAAGTCAAAAAGGCCTTGGGAGGGGTGCTTTTTATAGATGAAGCCTACTCCTTAGCGCGCGGCGGGGAAAAAGACTTTGGCAAGGAAGCGATTGATGCTCTGGTTAAGGCCATGGAGGATAATAAAGATAATTTAATATTAATTTTGGCCGGGTACCGCCATGAGATGGAATGGTTTTTACAAACCAACCCCGGGCTGCGCTCACGCTTTCCGATTCACATCGATTTTCCGGACTATAACTTAGATGAACTTCTGACGATCGCGGAATCCATGTTGGAAAAAAGAGAGTATGTGTTAGGGGCTGAAGCCCGCGAAGCCCTGCGCCAGCGCATCCAATTCCTTTTACATAGTCATCCCTATGCCGGGAATGCCCGCTTGGTCCGTAATTTAGTTGAACGCTCCATTCGCAAACAAGCGGTACGGCTTTATCAGAAGTCTACCTGTTCACGTGAAGAGCTGATGCAAATACTGCCCAATGATTTAACCATCGATGACATTTAACAGCATCAGGGTTTCTACCGTTTTTTTGAATTAAGGAGGGACAAGCCCTTGATCTCTTACAGTGATCTTCCATCCGTCATTGCTCAAGCACTGCGGCAAGCGAATGAAATCTTAGCTGAGCAGGAAAGCCGCTTAGATGAAACTGCGAATTCTAATCACGCTAAAGTACTGAAAGCTTTTCGGGAAGAAAGAGTTACATCTTATCATTTACACGGTACGACCGGATATGGGCTTGGGGACAGCGGACGGGAAGTTTTAGACAAAATATTTGCCAAGATCTTAGGGACAGAGAGTGCTTTAGTCAGAGGGCAATTTGTCTCCGGCACCCACGCTATCGCCGCTGCATTATTCGGGGTCTTGAGGCCGGGAGATCACGTCCTTTCCGTCACCGGCGATCCCTATGATACGCTTGAAGAAGTTATTGGTATCAGAGGAAACGGCCAGGGCAGCCTTAAGGACTTCGGGGTCAGTTATCGTTCTATCCCTTTGGACCAACACGGAAAAATTCAATACCGGTTTGTTTCAGAGCACATTACGCCGAAAACCCGCCTCATCCTGGTTCAACGTTCTCGCGGTTATTCTTGGCGCAATTCGATTACCATTACTGAAATAGGGGATTTGATTCGATTTCTTAAGGCAAAGTACCCAGACCTGTTAGTTTTTGTAGATAACTGCTATGGGGAACTGGTGGAAACAAAAGAACCCGGGGATGTAGGAGCAGATTTAATGGCTGGGTCACTGATTAAAAATCTGGGGGGAACCTTAGCTCCAACCGGCGGTTATATTGCTGGCAGGGAAGAGCTGGTTGAGTTAGCTGCCCAACGTTTAACCGCCCCGGGAATCGGGGCAGAGGTTGGGGCAACCCTGGAATGGCAACGCCTGTTTTTCCAGGGATTGTTCCTAAGCCCTCTTACCGTTATGGAATCTCTCAAAGGAGCGATCTTTGCAGCAGCTCTTTGGCAAACCCTAGGTTTCGAGGTTCATCCCGCTCCGGACGTGCCGCGAACTGATTTAATCCAAGCAGTTAAATTAGGTTCCCGCGAACGGATGCTGGCTTTCTGTGAAGGGCTTCAGCAGGGTTCGCCGATTGATGCTCATGTCCGGCCGATTCCATCTTCCATGCCGGGTTATGAGGATGAAGTGATCATGGCCGGGGGAACTTTTATCCAAGGAGCTACCAGTGAATTTTCAGCAGACGGACCCTTGCGGGAACCGTACATCGTCTATCAACAAGGCGGGATATCCCATACTTATGTCAAATTAGGGAATATCCTAGCCGCACTTAAGTTATGGGAAAAAGGGCTGATCCCTGATTAATACCTAAACTAAAGCCTTACTTTAAATTCTTTATATCCTTTCAAAAAAGTGTTAAAATTAACTGGTTTATAATTTGGGCATGTTAAGTCTTTATCGTAATCACAAATAAGAAAATGAGGTGACAGCATGGGTGGATCGGAAAAAGGCACAGGGCGCTTTGTATTCGAGCTCGTGCAAATACTTATTGTCGCTTTTGCCTTATCCTGGCTCCTGCGTACGTATGTCGTAGAAGCCCGTGTCATTCCAACCGGGTCAATGCTACCAACCATTCAATTGCAAGATCGGATTATTGTAGACAAATTCTTCTTTAAACATTTTGACCGGATTAAAAGCGGAGATATCATCGTATTCCATCCTCCTGAGAAAGCTCATGCCACTGACGATTTTATAAAAAGAGTCGTTGGCTTACCCGGTGACAAAGTAGAAATAAAAAACAACCATACTTATGTAAACGGGCAGCAATTATATGAACCCTATCTACTGGAGTCAGCGGGAGAAAATTACGGACCGGTGGTTGTACCCCAGGACTCCCTTCTTGTAATGGGAGACAATCGCAACCATAGTGCTGATTCACGCGAATGGGGCTTTTTGCCCATTGAAAATGTAACCGGCAGGACTCTTTTCCGTTATTGGCCTCTGGGACATTTCGGTGCTCTTGCCCGTTAGGCAAGAGCGCTTTTTTCATTACTTACCTCACATACCGAACCTTGATGCATATATTTTAAAGAATACTTAAGTTTTCGGTAAGTAGTCTCTATTTTTCTAAGAGAGAACACCCTTCAAACGAGAGGAGTCAGGTGCGATTATGGACAATCAAAAATTACGGGTAATCATTTTATTTGGCGGGCAGTCGGGCGAGCATGAAGTTTCCCTGCAGTCTGCGAAATCCGTTCTCCAAGCAATTGACCGCGACCGCTATGATATTCAGACCATCGGCATCTCTAAGAAAGGTCAGTGGTATTGGGGAGTAAATCCTGAAAACCTTAGCCTAGAGTCCGCCGTCGCTGTGACCTTAGTTCATAATCCTGTTGATCCGCGGTTTATTTCCCTGGATGGAACCCCCTTGCCAAACAGCGGCCGCTTTGATGTTGTTTTTCCCGTACTTCACGGTCCTCAGGGGGAGGACGGTACCATTCAAGGCCTTTTTGAAATGGCTAACTCGGCCTATGTAGGATCAGGCGTCCTTGGCTCTGCCTTAGGAATGGATAAGGACCGCATGAAAGCAGTTTTTAAGGAAGCGGGCTTACCCATTGCCAATTATTCAACCTTTTTGCGCTCCAAGTGGCAAAACTCTCCTGCCAGCTGTTGGGAAGCTATTGAGCGTAAGCTAGGTTATCCCTGTTTTGTCAAACCTGCAAATCTCGGATCCAGTGTGGGAATCAATAAAGCACATAACCGGAACGAGTTAATTGAAGCTTTGAATATTGCCAGTCGCTATGACCGCAAAATGATTGTTGAAGAACATATTAACGGCCGCGAGATCGAGGTAAGTGTCTTGGGTAATGATTATCCGAGGGCATCTCTCCCCGGAGAAATCCTGCCTGCCAAAGAATTTTATGATTATGAGGCCAAATATCATGACACCGGATCCCGCCTGGTGATTCCGGTCAAACTAGAAGATTCTGTAATCAAAGCCTTGCAGGAACATGCGGTAACGGCGTTTCGGGCTGTAGAAGCGGCCGGTCTAAGCAGGGTCGATTTCTTTCTTACTCCGGATAATAAAATCATTGTTAACGAAATCAACACCATGCCCGGATTTACACAGATCTCAATGTATCCTAAGCTTTGGGAAGCATCAGGCTTAGCTTATTCAGCTCTAATCGACCGTCTCATTACCCTGGCAATGGAAAGGTATCAAGAAAAGTTCACCCTTAAAGAATAGTTTAAGAAGAATATCAGCCATCGAAGAAAAAGTGAAGCTGACTAAAGCGGAGCTGGGTTTTTTTCATAAAACCAGCTCCGCTTTTAAGTATTTTTTAATAATATGTAAGATTAAGCCAAATGCTTCCCTAAATGAACGTCACTTAATGAACCATACGATAAACCCCAATGACCTTTCCCAGAATTCGAACATCCTGGGAAAAAATTGGTTCCATGCTTGAGTTTTCAGGCTGTAGGCGAATTAGGTTCTTTTCTTTGAAAAAGCGCTTCACTGTGGCTTCTTCTCCAATTAAAGCTACGACAATGTCACCATTACGTGCTACTTGCTGTTGACGAACGACAATTAAATCTCCGTCCAAAATACCGGCTTCAATCATGCTTTCTCCCTGAACCTTCAACATAAAAACCGTATCTTCATGGACAATATCTTTTGGCAGGGGAAATGTATCTTCTATATTTTCAACTGCCAGAATCGGTTGTCCTGCCGTTACTTTCCCGACGATGGGAACATAGGCAATATTCTTTTTATGATCATTTTCATCCATCGAATCAAGGATTTCAATCGCTCTTGGTTTGGTAGGGTCGCGTCTGATATACCCTTTTTCCTCTAACGTCTGAAGATGACCATGAACCGTTGAGCTTGACATCAAGCCGACAGCATCCCCAATTTCGCGGACCGAAGGCGGGTAGCCTTTCTGCTTAATTTCTTTCTTAATAAAATCAAGAATCGCAATCTGACGCTGTCTAAGATCGGAATACACGCTCAAAAACACCCCCTAAATCAGCTCATATTTATTTTAGCATTTTTGCAAATAAAACGCAAACAAATGTTCGATAAATTATTGACAAAAACATCTGTTCCCACTATACTAACTTCATAGAACTAATGTTCGAGTAGTTTTCGGACATATTTTCTTGAAAACGGAGGAAAGAGCCATGCAATATGTTTCATTAGCTTACAAACCGAAATACCGGAGGCATCATAAAAAAAGTAAAAGAGCGGCATTCAACTTGGTTGCCGGATTTATTGTTTTTGCAATTGTACTCTCGATCTGGATGACCTTTAATACTTTTACCAGCTCCTCACATAATAGCCGCCCTGAACTAATCTATGAACCCGTGGTTGTTCATGCGGGTGACACGTTGTGGAAACTGGCCCAAACTTCAGGGCTGGAGCAAGATCCCCGTGCAATTATTATCATGATCAAAAACTATAACGCTTTACCCAATGGAGTAATTTATCCGGGTCAAGTAATTTACATTCCCAAACTAACCACTCAACTGGCTTATAAATAAGTAATAGTAATTGTCTTTCACATTCTCCCATAACCTTAGATCAAGGGGGGAATGATAGCTATGATGACCCATACGCGTGGTTTTGTGCGGACTGCCCTCAAACATTGGCTAGGTCAGATTATTTTAATCCTAATTATCGGAATATCTTTCTGGTTACTCATCCATCAACCCCGAAGTGTTCCCCCTAATCTTTACCCATACCTAACCTCACTTAAACCAGAGCTGGTTTTAAGCTGTATCCGGGATGGAGATAGTTTCAGTCCGAATCGTTGGGCTGATTTGCTCGCTATAAAATCTACTCTATCAGCAGCCGAAGCGAAAGACTTGCTTCTTCAAATAAGAAACCATACGGAATATAACGATCTTAATTGGGGTAACCTGAGTCAGGGTGTTCGTAATACGATTACACAAAGAAGAAACTATTTGATCAGTTATCCGTTTTACCTACCCGGTGCCTATGTTTTCCCGGTGCAAGGAAAGACCTGGTATCAGGATAGCTTTGGGGCAGACCGCGAAGGCGGAAAAAGGAGACATGAAGGAACGGATTTATTTAGTCCGGAGGGAACGCCAATCATTAGTGCAAGTTCGGGCAGAATTGAAAAGCTTGGCTGGAATAGGCTAGGGGGGGAAAGGGTGGGGGTTCGCGGCGATGACGGCAACTATTATTACTACGCTCATCTCAAAGAAATTAACCCCGCTCTAGTTATTGGCCAACGAATTAATAAAGGAGATTTACTCGGAACCATGGGCCATACCGGCGATGCTCTGACGACTCCGGACCATTTGCATTTTGGTATTCAGCTTCCAAATGAAGAATGGATTAATCCCTATCCATTTCTGGCTGTCTGGCAGCATTTCTCTTAATCTTTCAACATTTGCAATAACCCTTGCAAAACTTGTTCTTATATAGATTCTTGGGTATAATGAGCCTGAGCCAAGTAAAATACTATCTTTGAACCCCTAAAAGGAAGGTTATAAGTGAGTTCACATCGTAATCCCAAGGTTTTTTTGATCATTCTAGGATTCATTCTAATCTTAGGTTTTATCTTTCTGCCTATGATAGGTTATAGCGCAGCAGAAGACCGCACTATCCAAGCGGAGACTGCTCTTCCTAATAAAAGCTACATACTCCGAGAAGTTAAGAGTAAAGAAACCCTATTGGCTGAAAATGAAAACCTCCGGAGTGCTCCTGCCAGCACCACGAAATTATTAACAGGCCTAGTAGCGCTTGACTACGTTTCCGAGAATGACCTTATAGAAGTTGGTAATGAAGTAAATGCGATCGAGGGGTCTCGCCTTGGGCTTAAAGCCGGGGATAAAATATTTGTTCGGGATTTGCTAACTGCGATGTATTTAATGAGTGCGAATGACGCTGCTGCAGCCCTTGCAGTTGGGGCCAAAGGCTCTATTCCTGAATTCGCCCGTGCAATGAACGAGTATGCCAAGAGGCTTAGCCTAGATGATTCGAATTTTGTAAACCCTCATGGCTTACCGGATCCGAACCATTATACAACGGCCAGCGATTTAAGTAAGATTGCTTTGGCGTTTATTCAAAACCAACAGCTTCTGAATTACGCAAAAACAAAAGATTCTAAAGTTACTTGGATGGATTACAAAGGACGAACACATAGTACTATAATTCACAATACCAATCAATTGCTTGGTATATACCCAGGGAATCAAGGACTTAAGACCGGCACCACTCAGGAAGCCGGTCAATGCCTGGTCAGTTACACGACAGGCCCGGATGGCGATCTCCTTTTGGTCCTTTTAGGAAGCCAGCAGCGCTATACAGATGCAGTTAAACTCATAGATCAGGGTTATGCCGGCTTAAGGACACAAGCTGCCTTAATGCGGTCCGCGGCTGATCCAATGTCTATGATAAACAGCCCCGGGTTTATTCCATAAAAGAACGCATATGATTACCATTCTGGTCGAGGTGAGCATGTAATGAAAAAAGTCGGAGAACCATGTATCTTAGAAGATCGGAGGTGTTCAGAATGCGGAGAATGTGACCGCTGCGAATTGGATTCTGGTAAAATTTGCGACAACTGCGGCGATTGCCTTAATGAACCTAAAGCAGATTATCTGGAAATTATCATTGACGATATTTTAATCAATACCGAAGAACCCGCACCCAAGACTAAACAAAGTTATTCCATAAAAAAGCGTTCGTAAAATAGTTAGTTCTGTGTCAAAGGATTATTCATTTGAGTCCTATAATAGATATTATGTAAAGTTAACAATTTCTTTCACTGTTTAGCCTCCCTTATCCTGTCAGAACGTTAATGTTAACCTGAACCAGATTCATATCGGTTACATAAAAAGCCTTATATACGTCTCATATAAACCGATCAACTCCGGCAACGCTTTAATGTGATAATAACACAGCTCCAACCGGCTTGCAGCGGTTCCGAACAGCACGTTGAACTTAATACCTGCGCGCATCCCTGCCATGAGATCGGTCTCATTATCCCCTACCAAGATGGAATGTTCAAGGTTGAGATCAAATTCTTTTTGAGCCTTCAGAATCATTCCGGGGTTCGGTTTGCGGTCAAAGCTGTCTTGCTGATAATCTCCCTTCCCGTATTGCGGATGATAGGGACAGTAGTATACCTTTCGGATATCGATATTTCGCAGGGAAGATTCACCCATCATCCATTGCGTTAAAGCCTGGAATTGGGCCTCTGTAAAATATCCTCTTCCGATCCCGGCCTGGTTCGTTATCACAATCAGCAAATATCCATGGTCTTGAAAATACCTTAAGGTATCGAAGATCCCTTCCATAAACTCGAAATCTTCAATCTTATGCACATATTCTTTGTCAACATTGATGACCCCGTCTCGGTCCAGGAAGAGTGCTTTATTCATTATCTCCCCCGGATAAGACCAGTTCATTTTGCGCTTTTCGGTAATCCTCCGGAACCCCGATATCAATAAAGTAAGCATCTGAAACCACAGCAGCCAATGCCAGCTCATTTACATAATTCATGAGAAAATCTTCGAAGCCAAACTTTTGCGGCAATTGAAAGCGTTTAAAGAGATTCCGCTGCAACACGTAAATTCCGCCGTTAATGGTTCCACTGGTTCTTAATCCTTTGCTGGCAAATCCTATGATCTTATCCTCCTGGGTAAGAACGTTTCCATAGCGGTCATAATCCGTTAAAGTCTTTAAGGCTAAGGTCACATCCGCTTGCAGCGCTGAATGCTTTTGTACTAAGTCCACAATATTTACATCAAAATACGTATCTCCATTCAAGACGACAACTTTTTTTTCCTCGACTTTTGCCAGGGCTTTCTGAATGGCTCCTCCTGTTCCTAACGGCTCAATTTCCCTTGAGTAATCAATTTCGATTCCGAGATAGCTATGTTGAAAATAATCTTTGACCTTTTCATGCAGGTATCCGGTAGCAAGAATGACTTTGTCGACCCTTTCTCTGCCCAGGTATTGCAAAAGGTAGGCTAAGAACGGTTTTCCCCCTACCGGAGCCATGGGTTTGGGCAGCTCTGAAATGACGGAGCGAAGCCTGGTCCCTAGACCGCCGGCCAAAATAATCGCTTCCATGTCCACGTTCTCCTCTAATTACTGATATCTCATTACTAATTGCTTCTATCCTCGTTCACAGCGGCGGATTCAGCCCAAAAAAGCGTTTTCTCAATCACGGAACAAATGATGTGCCCGATCATGATATGAGCTTCTTGGATACGGGGAGTCTCTGTCGAGGGAACGCAGAGACAAACGTCGCATAGGTCAGCCATTTTGCCCCCGGTTTTCCCGGTAAAACCGGCTGTCGTGATTCCACGCTCTTTACACGCCCGCAGCGCCTGGATGATGTTCCCTGAATTTCCTGAGGTTGATAGGCCGATGAACAAATCCCCTGCTTGCCCATTGGCCGCAACCTGCCTGGCAAAAACTTGCTCAAAGCCATAATCGTTCCCCACAGCCGTTAAGATGGATGTGTCCATTGTTAAGGCCAGAGCAGGCAGCCCGGGACGATCGAAATTAAATCTTCCGACCAATTCTGCAGCTAAATGCTGAGCATCCGCCGCACTGCCGCCATTTCCGGCAATTAAAATTTTGTGGCCGCTTCGGTATACGGTAACGGCCTTTTGAGCAACTTCCAAGACTTTAGCCATTAAGTTTAGGTCTGTAATAAGTTCTTTTTTTAATTTATAAGAAGACTGAATCTCAGCTTTAATATAATCTAACAAACTCCAACCCCGCTCTCCTCTTTTATTTGACTACAGAATATCTTGCACGTCTATCTCCTGTCTAGTTTATGTCCGCTTCATGTTAAATTATGTCTATAGTTTATCTTTACTAGATCCTCCACCCTTGAGTGCCGTCTTTGGCAAAGTGAAAATTTGTTACCTGGGCGTCCAGTTTCACTAATTCTTTAATGACCTGAATCCTTTTAACCGGATCAACCATGAAGATCATAAAGCCCCCGCCCCCGGCGCCCGAGACTTTCCCGGCATAGGCTCCGGCCTTAAGCGCTGCGGAGTATAGCTGGTCAAGGCGGTCGTTGGAGATACCGGCAGCCATCTTTTTCTTGGCTTCCCAGGAATGGGCCAGGCAACGGGCTATCGTCTTGATATCCCCTTTAAGAGTTGCTTCTTTCATGGTCAAGGCATCGGCCTTAAGCTGGTGCATCGCATCTAAAGATTGACTGTTTTTAGCCTTGGTGTTTCGTATCTGCTCTTCAATGATTGTGGCAGATTCCCTGGATGTCCCGGTATATACCAAGATCATGGAATTCTCCAATTCATTAATAATCCAATTCTTTATTCTCAATGGATTCACGATGACCCGGTCTTCGGCATAGAACTCTATAAAATTAAACCCCCCAAATGTTGCAGCATATTGATCCTGCTTGCCGCCGCTCAGACCGACATCCATTCTTTCAATTTGATAGCCCAAATAAGCGATGTCATATTCCCCTAAGGGCAAATGCAAGAGTTCTACAAAAGCCTTGAGCATGGCAACCGCCATGGTTGAAGACGAGCCCAGACCGCTCCCGGCCGGGGCATCGGAATAGGTCGTCATCCGCAGGGACAAAGGCTTGCCTCCCCGGAATTGCCTTACCACTCGATTATAGATGCCTTTATGCAAATTTAAGCGACCATCCAGCTCTAATTGCTCCGTTAATTCCGTTTCAAAATATTCATCCCGGTCCGCCGCGTAAAACGAGATCCGGTTGTCGTGAGTGGTTTCTATTGTGCAATGAGCGTACATGTTGATGGTCGCATTCAGTACGAATCCTCCAAACTCATCACTATAAGGAGATACATCCGTCCCTCCTCCGGCCAGACCTAACCTTAAGGGAGCTTTCGATCGAATAATCATACTGTCATACCTTTCCATGATTCAAATACATCATCCCGGATGGCCTTGATCACATTTTCCTTCGAAAAATGCCGCTGTACGTATTGCCTGGAATTATTAACCATACGGTTCAGCAATTCGTAGTTATCATAAGCTTGAATAAGATGCTGGGCAAAGGCATCCTCCTGAGCGCAAATGAAAAGCTGGTTTGCTGTTTCCTTTAGTCCTTCCGCCCCGATGCTTGTGGTAATGACCGGAATCTGATAATACATGGCCTCGATCAATTTGCCCTTGATCCCTGCGCCGTACCTTAAAGGAATCACAGCCAACCTGCAATTCTGATAGTATGTTTGAAGCTCTTCTTCGCTGACGGCCCCGGTTAAGTGAACGCTCTCAGACTCGAGCATTCGCACAGCCTCAGGGGGATTCGCGCCAATAATATATAATTTAAGGCCGGGAATCTCTCTCAACACGTAGGGGAAGATATCCTTCAAAAACCATAACACCGCATCGATGTTTGGCCGGTGCTGAAACCCTCCGACAAAAAGGAGATCCCTTCTTAATTCAAGCGGCCGGTTCTTTTTGGGTTCCTCTCCGCTAAAAATATAGGCCGGAATGGTTTTGATCTTTCCCAACGGAAAATGTTGTTTGATTTCACTGACTTCAACTTGAGACGGATAATACACGACATCTGAATTCCTGATGATTTCAAACTCCAGTTTCCTCCATCGTTCGGAAGACTTTAACACCTTGCGGTTTCCGGTTACTTCGTACTCCCGCAGTTCTCTTAAGTAATGCAAATCATGGCCATAATACAAGACTTTGGCCTTGGTATGTTTCTTTAGGAAATCAAGGTATTTAACGGCTATATTCGGCCGGTTAAGGTAGACATAATCGATCGTGGATGCATTGGCCTTGATCCAATCCCGGTAATGATTCTTATACCAGTTTCCGTACAGGACCTCCACCCCGATTTGCTGCAGCTGGGACGTATAGGGTTCGTGGCAGAAAAAATTATCCCCTATGAACTTGACATTAAACCCCATCTCCGCAAAAAAATTCAGATAGTGGAAGGTGGTTCGGGAACCGGCATCTTTGTCATAACGCGGCACATAATGGTCAATGACAAGAATCGTTTTTCGATAAAGGCTTCGGTCCCTGGCGCAAAAAATATCCACCCCATTCGGCGAATTTTCCTGAGCCAGAACCTCCCCCCACTTTTGCAAAAACTTGCTCTGATTTTCAGCTTGAGCACGTTTAACCCCTGAAGAGGATTCATGAGCCATTAAAGTTTCTCCGACATGCACAACCACAGATTTCGGTTGGTAAAGCACCTTATACCCTTTTTCCCTGACTTCAAAGGCCAGATCCGCCTCTTCCATTGACCCCGGAGTATATCTTAAGTCAAAGCCTCCGATTTCCCGCCAGAGATCCGCCCGCATCATGATGGCCCCGGAAATGAAGTCTACTTCCTTGACGTAGTTATATTCCGGTTTCTCCGGGTTATCAAAGCGGCCAAAACGGGCGGCAGCGCCGTCTCTCCAAATTATCCCTCCGGCCTCCTGCAGTTTCCCGTCAGGATATAGAAGTTTTGAGCCGACCAAACCGGCTTGCCGATCATTGTGCATCAAGTCAAGGAGCGGCTGCAGCCACCCTTTTTGCACCTTGGTATCATGGCGTAGAAACAAAATATACTTTCCCCGCACCTTGTCCGCAGCCTGATTGAACTGACGCAACAACCCTAATTTATCCGGGAAGCGCAGCACTTGAATTCCCTCAAGATAATCAACCGCGCTCCCCGTACAAGCCGCAGATGCGTCATCGATGAGAATGATTTCATAATCCACTTGCCCGGTATTGACGTAAATCGCCTGTAAGCAGGTATAAGTCAGCGTCCATTCATTTTGAACAGGAATGATAATCGAAACCAACGGCTGTGAGGATTGGTTAAAGCGCAGGATTTCAAAACGGTTTAATTCCTTGAACAATTCCAGCTTCTCTTTTTTCTCTGGAATGTACCTTAGAAGGTAGGACTCGATTCTTAGGCCCATATCCCTCAGACTTTCGTTACGCAAACACCAAACCAACTTGGCGAAGTTGGCAAAATTCAAGTGTTTGATAAATATGGCCGGATGATGAAAAATGATGTGCGTCAATTTGAGGCTGTGCAGAGCAACCGCCAGGATTGCTTTTTTAAGCTGATTGAAATCAAGCATGTTATTCATCAGTTCGTTTCTTTCTGTGATTCGGTAACATAAATTTGCATACCTCTTATTCTGCCCGTCGAGTCTATATTTGATTCATAATTAAAACAACAGGTGGTAAACCGGCGAAGTTTGGGCTAAAATCGAGATATACTAACCCTAATTGCTGAACTTAGGAGGAATTACATGCTCCCGGTAAAAATAATAAGAATTCCCACTGGCTTGCCTGTGGGAAAGGTGAACATATATTTAATTAAAGTAAAGCCCTATACCCTCATTGATGCAGGACCTATGACCAATGATTCCCTAACAATCTTAGACGAAGCACTTAAACAAGAAGGGATTCGCCTTAACGCAATTGAACAAATTATCTTAACCCACGGTCACGGCGACCACACTGGGCTCGCAGATACGCTTTATGAACTGATCCGGGCCAAAATATATCTTCACGAAAATGATCTGGCCAAGGCCCAATCCGGATACTGGCAGCTTGATCAAGACTTATTAAGCCGTCTGGGCATTCCGCCTTCAGAAGTGCGTGAGGTTATAGATACTTTCAGGAGACGCAATCAGACCTTTGGCAGCAAGCTTAAATACGCAATTCCGGTGTCCGGCGGAGAGATATTTAGGTTGGGGGACTATAAACTTGAAATCATCCCCACGCCAGGCCATTCCCCGGGCAGTATCAGCATTTTTGAACATTTTACCGGCGCCCTTTTCTCCGGGGACCATTTCTTAGCCGGGATTACGCCTAACCCCGTTCTCGAACCTGATGCATCAGGATACTGGAACTCAACCTCCCGCCAATATTTGAAAAGCTTGCGCGATATTCTCCAGTTGCAGTTATCGATTATCTATCCCGGGCACGGAGAAATTTTTGACGATCCTGACACGAAAGCGTTTGAGGTCTTTGATAACTATACAACCCGGATGGACGAAATCTATCCTCATCTTTGTGCCGGAGCTCATACTCCTTACGCTTTAGCAAAAAAAATATACCCCTGGGTCCAGGGGTTTGAAACATTTCTGGCTGTTTCTAAAGTAGTCGGAATGCTTGATCTCATGCAGGCCGCCGGCCAAGTGGAAATGCAAGAGCGAGGCCAGGTTATAGAGTTTGCGGCATCAATTTTACCTTACCCCAAACCGCTAACCGATCTTCCCAAATGATTACAGCTCCTTGAACTCCTTCGATATTGGAAACAAAATCGATGGCTTTTTCAAGATCTGTACCGTCTTTTACCCGGTTTCCGGCAGCGGTAGCGACTGCATCCGCCAGGGCAGTGGACACAGAGAGAATCACCACTGCGTCAGCCTGACCGAAACTAAGAGAATGCCCAATTTTCCCGGATGAGGTGCAGATCCCTAAAGGAGTATGCTCCGGCCTTATTTCAAGGGCAATTTTATTAGATAAGGGTGATGATCCTGCGAAAATCCCGATGTAACGCTTCCGGCTCGAACGCAGAAAAATATCTCCACCGTTCTCTACGATAACATCCCGCGAACGCTTGGCTATCCGTTTCCCAACCAATTCCGATACGGCTCCAGCTACCGCAGCCATGGGCCCAACCCCGGCAAGCCTTCCGGCCTCTGCCATCATAGCCGCGATCGGGGGAGCATCCGGCAGCACGTTATGTGGGGTCAGGGCCGTTAAAAACTGCGGATCGCGGACAAGGTATTCCTCTAAGGGACGGCGCACGTCCGCAATCACACTTTGAACCCAGTGCACCATCTCCTCTGAAAAACGATCTTTGCGAATCCCGATGTCCAAGTCCGTTTCCTTCACCATCACCTGAAAATGAACTAAATCCAGTTGACGGTGCTGTTGCCGGTAGGTGCGTTCGCGATAATCCACTTATAGCCGGACCTCCATTGCCCGCATCGGGCAGACTTTCACGCAGAGCTGGCATACCACACAGTTATCTCCATCGAACTTAACTTCCATGGAACTCCGTTCCATATACAGGGCTCCGGTCGGACAAATCGCCGTACATGCTCCGCACATGACGCATTTTGCATCATTGCGGATCACCTCTTGATTCAAGTCTTGAACAGACACCCCGATTTCGCGCAGATAATCGAATCCTCGTTCGCTCTGGTCCCCAATAACTTCAAGCACCATCGTGCCTTCTTTCTGCGGATTGACATCGGCTTTTACGATATTTACCACTAAGTCATAGTCTTTAACCAACCGGTACACGATCGGTTTGACTGAGATATCCGTACCAAAACGTAAAACGATTCTCTTAGGAGACATATCCCCACTCCTTTCTACTCATCCGGTTATCTTTTCTTACCGTTATCTTAACACATGGGCGGCCGGAGCATCAGCAGGAGACGGGAGTAATTTTACCGGCTCCGTCAGCAGAAAATCCCCGTTCTTAATCCAATCTTTGAGAGTGGACGCAATTTCCCGGGCTCTGGGAATGCTCGAGAGAGGAGCTGTCGGAATCTCTTTTCCATTGACAGTAATACTTCCGGATTTTAATTGGGCATAACTGACAAAGCCTAAATTCCCGGGAGTCCGGGTAGGATATGCTTCTCCGTAGTCTACGACCGGTGCAAACAATTCATGATCAGTTGCGGCGGCATATTTCGCGATTTCTTCATTAAGAATCGGAATCGGTACTCCAATGCCAACACTTAAGGTAGCTCCATAGCCTATATAGCTTGTGCCTACGAGCCAGCGCGGGCTCATTTCTTTTAAGTTTCCTATGACGGCCAGTGTCCCTCCGGCCGGACCCAACTCCTGCCCTTCCACAGCCTGAATGGAAGGGAAATGCTGGGTCCCATGCCAAGCGACAAAACCGGGAGCACCTCCGAGGAATATTTTAGTGCCGATCCCGATCGTCTGGAAATGAGGGTCTTTGAGCAGTGGGCTCAACTGACCGGAGGTGGAATAATGAGCATTGCCCAAGTTAGGCTTAAGCATCCCCATATAGGTATAAACTGTTTTAGATGTTAAATTAACCGCACAATTATAATTTTGATAAGCGTTGCGCGGATTAAAGAGAATTGCTTCATTAATCTCATCTAAAGTAATCGTGGTTTCAAACTCCCGCCTGGGATAACAGTCTGTCCCGTAAGCGATGGCTTTTAGTTTCACCGGATTACGAGCAACTAAATCTTGGATAACATGACCGCCACCATAACGGAACTCGCCTGGGTAGCTGCTATTTAAGGGATCATCTTCGGGCAGCTCTGCCGCTCCAAGATAGGCGTCTGCCGCGGCAATTCCGCCGTAGGCAGGAACCCCATTGAGCCATACCTTCTGCATTTTCATTCTGGGCTTTGTATGCCCAAAATTCAAAAAGGCACCGGACGAACACATGGGAGCAAAGGTGCCGGTCGTGACGACATCCACCTCTTGAGCCGCCGCACTCAGCCCTTTTTCTTGGACAAGTTCGATCAGTTCTTCCGCTGTTAAGACAACAGCTTTACCGGTTTTAATTTTGGCATTAATCTCTGCATACGTTTTCTGAACACTCATAGTTAGTCCCCCTCCAACCTGATAAAGCTCGGAACATTAAGAAGCCTCTTCTTGGACAGAAGAGGCCTGCAAATCCTTTTGCCACGCCTCTTATCTGTCAGAAGAATAGTCTTCTGCAGGAATTAGCACCGTGCGTAGGCTTGCTCCAATTAGGAGTAAAGCACCAAGCGGGTTGCCGGGTTTCATTGGGCCAGTCCCTCCACCACTCCGGATAAGAGTTCATTATGAATATGAAGTTTAGCTGGAAATAAGTTTAACAGGCTTATTGGCGTATGTCAATCATACTTTGCCTCAACTACTTTTGTACAACAATGAGTTCATCCGAAAGCTTCGATAAACTAACAAGCCCGTGGTCTGTTACTTCATATGACGTCTCAATCCCTACTGCCCCGAAGCCTGGAAGGGTAAACTTAGGCTCTATTGCCAAAACCATGCCCGCTTGCAGACGTTGCTTCGATCCACGGGCCAAAACCGGAAGCTCATCGATTTCTAATCCTACCCCATGTCCGACAAAAGAAACCCCGCCATGAGAACCCATGAATCCTGGAACCCCGGATTCATCCGCAATCATTAGGGCATGGTCATAAAGCTCACCGCACACAGCTCCGGGTTGCGCTAACTTTTCTAAATCTTTAAGAATTTGAACAGAAGTGTCAAAAGCCTTTCTCACTTCTGCGGGCACGTGATTGATAATAAAATTTCTGGTCTGATCAACCACATATCCAAAGTAACAACCGCCGAAATCAATCAGTATCGGTTTGCCGTCCTCAATCTTTGCTCCTGACGGACCAAACGGAAAGGCCGGGCTGACCCCTGCACCGGATAACGGCGCATCATACGGGCTGGGTACATTTCCTTTTTCATCAACCAAAACACAGGTAGTGGCCATCTCCTGATTATAGCCATGCAAGCGGAAAGCACCTAAATGTCCCCTGCGCCTGGCCTCCCCCTCGAACATCCCCGCCAGCTCGTGATCTGTCTTAGCCTTTTTCAGGAACTCCGGAACCATTTCCCACAAAACTTTATCCCTGGCGGCTGTTTCTCTCAAAAGAGCCCTTTCCCAGTCGGATTTGAGCGCGCGCTGATTCCTAATCAAGAGCGTAACATCAGAGAATTGCAAACCGCTTTCCTGAAGCTTTAAGTACACGCTCGCCGGGATTTTCTCAAACTCTAGCCCCAACTTTCCCGGTGTGGGATAATTGAACTCATGCAACACTTCAATAATCTCTCCCCAGCGCTTGAAACGACGCACCGGCCAGGGCAGATCGGTATTCAATGGCCCACGTTTGCGAGTCAGAAAGACCGGATGTCCTGTTGCCGGGATATAGAAACAGGCCGCTTCAACAATCCCCGTGTAATAATATAGATTGACATTGGACAGGATTAATGCGCCTGCAAGCTCCTCCTTTTGCAGGTTCTGTTGCAGAATTTTCAGACGCTCATTAAGCTCCTCTGCTCCTGGCTTCAACAAACTCCTCATCCTTTCTTTAATATGACACCAATATGACATCATTGATTGCTTTTCCGGCTTTTCGGAAAAGTTAAGTAAGTCCGATAATCGGCCACCATAGAACCGCTGTCAGTATAACCACGAGAATAGCTGCCAAGGTCAGCCAAATGCCCACTTTCATCAGATCCTGCGGGGAATACACACCGGTGGCATATGTGATAACCCCTGGCAATGTCTCCACCACAAGCAAGAATCCGAGCATAGCGGAAATATTAATGGTAACCGCTGCTAACAGTGGATTAATTCCAAGTTTCAGGGTGATTTGCAGGATCACCGGAGTCAGGGTAAGTACCACGGTGGATACGTTCGTAACCCCCAAATGGTAAACGTGAGTCAAAAGGGCTAAAATCGCAACAGTGAGCAGAGGCAAGGAAAGCCCTGCTTCAACCCCGGGTAAATCCAGTAATTTCCGGGCCAACAATTCAGCGGCACCTGATTTATTAATGGCGGAAGCAAGAGATAGGGTCGCCCCCATAAGAAGCACCGTTCCCCAATCAATCTCTTTTAATTTGTCCCAGCCTACTATCCCTGTTCCCGGTAAACCCATCAAAACGACACCTAAAAGCGCTGGGACAGCGGTTGGCAAATGGTGTATCGACTCGGTCATCCACAAAAGGACTGTTAGCGAAAGTATCCCTATACACTTTAGTTCTTCTTTGCTTAAAGATCCTAATTCCTTAAGTTCGCGTTCGATTTCGGCGATTTCCAATAATTTTACTTCCGGAGGAAATATTTTAAGCATAATGAACCAGGTTATGGGAATCATTAAGAGCCAGGCAGGCCAAGTCAATTTAAACCATTCAAAATAATAAATTTGCATACCCAAGGAGCTTTTCATCAAATCCACGGTCAGCACATTGGCGATGGCTGCCGGCAATAACCCGACACCACTAATGCTCGTGCCAAATGAAAGGCCTAGTACCAGGAGTTTAGCGGTATTCGAATTTTTTCTAAGCCCCATTGAGTTAACCACAGCCAGTAGCGCCGGCAGGAGCATAGTGGTGCGAACCCCCGTGGCCGGAATGAAAATGCTTAATAATTGTGGTGCCAGCAGTACGCCGGCGAGCACCCCGCCGACGCTTCCCCCAAAACGGATAATGGCCAGATTAGCAAAGCGCTTCCCCAAGGAAGTGCTATTCACTCCCTGAGCCATCATAAATCCTGCCATGATCAGAAATGTAGAACCGCTGGCAAATCCGCCCAAGGCTGTTTCTAAAGAAGCTGCTCCCAGAATAGGTAACCCCGTCACATACATAACGGCAGTTAATGGCATCGGAATCGGTTCTAAAACCCAAAGCCAAATCGCAGCCGCGGTCATTCCGGCAGTCGCACGCAAGGACCACGATAAATTTGAAGAAAGCCCGAAAGCAATGACTATAAAAATGACGGCTGCAAATGATAGTTGAATGTATACTTTACGATATTGAGGTGGCGTTGTCAATCCGGACATTCTTTTTCTCTCCAGCTCTTTGACGGTTAAGAAAGTATGTTATAAAAAGCGAAATAAAGTTAAATCGTTTTTTAATTATATCATAGTTGTACCCAAAAGTTCAGATTAAGCGTGAAAATTTCCAATTTCAATAACCTTGCAATAACCTTTCAATAACAAATCTTCAAGCCTGTTTTTTAGTTTTGAATCGTGGTGTAAACTGTGTTAAATTAAATAAGTACCCTGGCTAAAACTTGTGTCAAGAACCAAAAAGGGAGATTATTATGAACATTAAAGAAACCATAAAAGCGTCTCCATCTTATCGATGGTTTATTCTGGCTAATGTATCAATTGGTACGTTTATGGCCACTTTGGACAGCAGTATTGTTAATGTGGCCTTGCCCACCATGTCATCCCAGCTAAAGGTAGAACTTTCTACCTTACAATGGGTGGTAACGGCCTACCTTCTTGCCATTTCCAGTTTGCTCCCGATTTTTGGCCGCTTAGCCGATTTGCTTGGCCGCAAACGGGTTTACTTAACCGGGTTTCTAATCTTTACTCTCGGCTCGGCTTTATGCGGTTTTTCGAACAATGTCTGGATTTTAGTGGGTATGAGAATTATTCAAGCCATAGGCGCGGCCATGATTATGGCCAATGGGCCGGCGATTATTACGTCAACCTTCCCGCCTCAGGAACGCGGGCGGGCCTTGGGCTTGGTGGGAACGGTAGTAGCTTTGGGAGGCTTGACTGGGCCGGGTGTCGGAGGAGTCCTGGTCGGCCTGGCTGATTGGCAGGCCATCTTCTTTGTCAATATTCCCATCGGGATTTTCGGCTTTTTAGTTGGGCAAGTAATTTTACCCACAGATAAAATCAAACGGGAAAAGGAAAGTTTCGACTTTCAAGGAGCTGCCTTATTTACCCTGGGGATGATTAGCCTGCTGTTTGCCCTGAATAATGGACAAGACTGGGGCTGGAGCAGTTTACCGATCGTCAGCGGGCTCATCCTGGGGATATTCTTCCTTGCGCTCTTTTTTGCAGCGGAGCATCGTGTTGATTATCCGATCATTGATTTATCCCTGTTCCGGATTCGACCTTTTCTGGTTGGAAACCTATCCGGGCTTTTATCCTTTATTTCTTCTTTTTCCAATACCATGTTAATGCCTTTTTACCTTCAGCATATTTTGAACTTCGCGCCAACTAAAGTCGGCTTGATTATGACCTCTTTTCCCCTGGTTATGGCCGTGGTTGCCCCGATCAGCGGGTATATCTCAGACCGGATCGGCCCCATGGCTTTAACAACCGGTGGTTTAATCCTGTCTGCATCCGGACTATTTTACCTGTCCACGGTCACTGTCTCCTCCACCGTCCTCCATGTTATTCCCGGACCCATTCTAATGGGTTTAGGTGCAGGGTTGTTCAATTCGCCCAATAATGCCAGTGTCATGAGTTCGGTGCCTCCCACCAAGTTAGGGGTAGCCGGAGGAATCAATGCTTTGGTAAGAAATGTCGGGATGGTTCTCGGAATTGCTTTTTCGGTTACGCTCTTTGAAAACAGGCAGGCGGCTGTGCTTGCCGCTCGTCCGTTTCCCAGTGTATCCGACCAGACAACTGCCTTTATGTCCGGATATCATACGGTGTTAATCATTGCCGCGGGCATAGCCCTGGCAGCCGCAATTATCTCACTGAACCGCCGGGGATATGCCCGCAAACAATCTACATGATAAACTTCACCTCATGCTCACATCCGTCGTCCAGCAAGGTTAGAAACATATCCTCAATTTCCTTGCCGTCCACAATCAGCCGACTGACACCGATCATTTTTCCGTTCGGATTCTCCACCTGAATATGATAGAGCGCCGTGTGGTAACGGTAGGTGAGTCGATATCCCGGCCAGTGCTTGGGCAGACAGGGTTTGAGCGTAAGCTTATCTCCCGTCAGCATAAAGCCCAGAATTCCCTCCAGAGCCGCCGTGTACATCCAGCCTGCGGCCCCCGTATACCAGCTCCAGCCGCCTCGCCCCACATGAGGATGGATGGCATATACATCTGCGGCCATAACATAGGGTTCCGTCTTATAACGACTGGCCTCACTTTCCGTGCGGGCATGGTTAATCGGGTTAAGCATCCGGAACAGGTTATACGCCTTCTCCCCTTCCCCCATGGCTGTAAATGCCAGAATGGCCCAGATGGCGCCATGCGTATACTGGCCGCCGTTTTCGCGCACTCCGGGAACATATCCTTTAATATAGCCGGGATCAGGCTTGGAACGGTCAAACGGCGGGGTAAGAAGCAACAGAATTCCATCCTCTTGTTTGAGAAGGTAATGCTCCAAGGCCAGCATGGCATCGCTTATGCGGCTTGGCTTAGCCAGCCCGGAGAGTGCCGCCCAGGACTGGGCGATAGCATCAATCTGGCACTCTTCATTCGTGCGAGACCCCATGGGAGTCCCGTCATCGAAATACGCTCTTCGGTACCAGCCCCCGTCCCACCCATGATGCTCAATACTCTCAAGCAGGAACCGGGCGGTATCGCGGTAACGCTCTGTCCGCTCTAGATCCTTTCGTCTTTCACACACAGATGCAAAACGGGTAAGTATAATTACCAAGAACCAAGCCAGCCAGACGCTTTCTCCTTTTCCCTCGCGGCCGACTGCGCTAAATCCGTCATTCCAGTCCCCGGTTCCAATTAAGGGCAGCCCATGCTCACCCCAGCGCAGGCTGTGCTCGATCGCCCGCACACAGTGCTCATAAACGCTACCGGACTCCCCTGATACTTTGGGAATGGCATAGCGTTCATCTTCCTCTTCTCCTAACAACTCTTGCTCTAAAAACGGCACGTCTTCATCCAGGATCGCATAATCCCCGGTATGTTCCAAATAATCCGAAGTCACATACGGAAGCCAAAGCAAGTCATCGGAAAACTTAGTCCGTATCCCTTTGCCTTTTTCCGGATGCCACCAGTGCTGAACATCCCCCTCCAGGAACTGGCGCCCGGCATGGCGTATAATCTGAGCCCTAGTTAAATCCGGACGGGTTAGAACAAGAGCCATCACATCCTGTAGCTGGTCCCTAAAGCCAAAAGCTCCGCCAGCCTGATAGAAAGCAGAACGGGCCCACAAGCGGCAGACTACGGTCTGATACAAGAGCCAGCGGTTTAGAAGAATATTCATGGCCGGATCCGGAGTTTCCACTTGGACCGTATTTAAAAGGCCGTCCCAAAATTCACGGACCTCCCGATAGGCAGAATCTGCCTTTTCGGCCTCTTGATAGGTGTGTAACAACTCCCGGCCCCGCTCAAGATTTTCACTTTCCCCCAGAAGGAAATATACTGTTTTTTCTGTTCCCGGCTCAAGCGTCACTTCAAGCTGGAGCGCGGCACACGGGTCATACCCTGCTCCGGTGCCAAAGCCCAGTTCAAGCTGATGCAATGCCTGAGGGTCAGACAAACTGCGGTTGCGTCCGATAAACTCCGTTCGGTCTCCCGTGTATGACCGCACGCGGCTCCCGGCCGCTCCTAAAAAGGCACTCCTTCCGGCAAATTCCTCCTGATAACTGTTACGGGCAAAAAGGGCTTGGGTTTGGTCATCAAATTCCGTCACGATATAAGGGGCGGTAAATTCACGGGCTACGCCCAAAACCCATTCCGTATAGTAAAATACGGAAATGGCCCGCTTCCTTGGGCTGTCATTGGTAAGCTTAAGCCGGATAATTTTGAGCGGGGCATCCATCGGAACAAACAACAATAGTTCCTGCTGTAGCCCATGACTGAAATGCTCAAAGACAGTATATCCTTGGCCGTGCCGGACCCTATAGCTTTCGCGCCCGCGAACCGGACCGGGCGTGGGGGACCAGAAGGCGCCGGTTTCTTCATCCCGGAGATATATAGCTTCCCCATGAGGGTCAAGAATAGGATCATTGGACCAGGGAGTGAGCTTGTTTTCCCGGCTGTTTTGTGACCAAGTATAACCGGAACCGGACTCTGAAACCTGAAATCCAAAGTGCGGATTGGCAATCACATTGAGCCAGGGCGAAGGAGTATATTTACCTTCCGCCAGTTCGATCACATATTCCCGGCCGTCAGAACTAAATCCACCATACCCGTTGGCCATGATTAAATCTTGCATTCTCCCGGTATTCCCATGATTAGCCGGCTCTGACGCATACTCGGCCGTTTTTTTGACCCAAGACGGTGCAGTCTTGCTGAGACTTTGACCCCTTTTGTCCTCCCGTACGAAGGGAATTTTTCCTTTACGCCGAAGTTGTAGTGCTGCCGAACCTTCCCGTCCGGAGAAAGTCAGAGCGGCGACACTATGTAATAGGGTAATATCTTCCGGGGAAAGATTGTCTTTCTTCAGCAGAAAGACTCCACCGGCACTGTTCATCTGGGCATGCCCGGATAAAATAAGATCCCGCAAAGAGTCATTGAGTGCTTCCACATAGCCGCTAGGATCTTCGTTTAGGAAAACCAAATCGGCTTTTAGCCCTTTCAGGCGCCAGTATTCGTGGATGGTTAAAAGCTGGCGGGCCAAAGCTAAATGATCACTTTCCTGAATGACGGCCAGAACAACCGGCAAGTCTCCCGAGATGGCATATGGCCAAAGGGAAGACTGTCCCTTACGATTGCGGGTCAGATACTCTGACGCTTCCCGCCGTTCCGGGCTCAAATAGAGAAGTTGGCCTCCGACAATTAAGGCAAGATTAGCCATAGCCGGGCTTAAATTTAAATGCCTTAGCTCCATCTGGGTGTGAGTCCAGGTTAATTCGAAGGCGCGGTTGACCGCAGCCGGATCCCTGTATTTCTCTGCCAAACTGATCACTTGCGCCCGTGACTCAGCCACTCCAACTGCAAAAGAGACTTTCACGGTCTGCCCCGGCTTGACCCGCACCCGTTGTCTTAGACTCATGATCGGATCCAGTACTGCACCGGTCGTATTGGTTAAGGGATGATTCGGTTCCAAGGCCAGGGGAGCTTTTAAGTTCCGACCCCGTCCCACAAAACGGGCCCGGTCGGTTTCATATTGGAGAGCCCCAATGCTCTCTCCCTCAACCGCAACTGAATGCATTAACCAAGGCCGGGACTGGTCATCACGGCGCGGGCGGCGCGAAGCCAGTAAGGCTTGATGATAAAACTCCGTTTCAATAAACAAATTGCCGAAAACCGGATGAGCAATATCCTCATTCATCCCTGCAAGTACCACTTCAAAGTAGCTCGTAATCTCCAAAATCCGGTCATGGCCGCTGTGATTGGTCAGACACAAACGCCTGATTTCTACTTGATCCTCAGGAGAAACCACAATCTCGGTCTTGGTTGTGATATTTCCGTCTTTGCGGCAAAACTCAGCCCGGTCCGGAGCGAAATTCACCTGATAATCTTGCCCTTCCTCTCCCAGCGGTTGCATCGTGGCTGACCAGACGACACCGGAATTCAGATTTTGAATATAAAAATACAGGCCCCAGTGATCCCGAGTCACATCCGAACGCCAGCGCGAGAGCGCAAGCTCCTGCCAGCGGCTGTACCCGGAACCGGCGTTGGTCAGCATCACCGAATACTCCCCATTGGAAAGAAAATGCGTGACCGGAATTTTGCTTTCACTTCCGCTGAGCGTGATCTGATTTTTACCTTTGAACGATTCAGGCGGTTTTTTCGCTACATAAATACTCTGTTCCTCTGGGAATGCGAAAATATTCTTGGCCGGAAGACGTTCTTGCAGAATCAGTTCAGTCGCTTGAACCATCGCTTCCGCATGAAAACGACGTTGCACACTGTTTCCGGTTAAAACATTGGTTAAGGCCAATAAGCTCATTCCCTGATGATGCGCCATGTAGCTTTGAACCACCCGGTACTCGCGCCCGGCCGGAACCCTTTCATCGGTATAATCAACGGCTTCATATAAACCATAGCGCCCGCCGAACCCGAGTTCTTCCATGCGTTTGAGGTTACCCAGTGCCTTTACCGGGGAAACCATCAAGGCCAAAAAGCTGGCGTAGGGTGCAATGACCAAGTCTTCTTTAAGGCCTCTCTTTAGTCCCAGCCCCGGTACTCCGAACGCCTTGTACTGATAATTCAAGTGGGCATCAAAGGCATAAAAACCCGACTCGGAAATTCCCCAAGGAACTTTTCTTTCTTCGCCATACCGTTCTTGCACCTTGACCACGGACGCATACGTTTCATCAAGCAGCGTTCCCTCATAATTGCGCATCACTAAAAGGGGCATCAAAAATTCGAACATCGTCCCGCTCCAGGAGACCAGGGTTCTATGGCCATGGACCCGCGTCATCGAACGTCCTAAGCGAAACCAATGGCTTTGCGGGATATCTCCCCGCGCAATGGCGATAAAGCTGGCCTGACGCGCTTCCGATGCCAGCAGATCATAGTAGGATTTATCTAAAGTCCCATCCGCAAGCCGGTAGCCGATTGAAAATAGCTGGCGTTCCTGATCATAAAGCGGAGTAAAGTCCGTATCCCGGGTCAAAGTGTTTAAACGGTGCTGAAGAGAGCGGATCGCAGCCAGCAGACCTTCCACAAGCGCAAGTCCCTCTTTTGCTTCTTGGCTTCCAGACTCCGAGAGCGACCTGTATTTAGGCTCAAGTTCCAACAAGCTGATGCTTGCGTTTAATTCCGAAGGCAGCTCCTGGGGATTAGTGCTTAGCCAAGGATAAAGCCCCTCTAATTCCAAGCGGAAAGCCTGAATCATCCGTTCCAGCCGCTCAACCCAATAGACCCCTTCCGGTCCTAGTCCCGCCTCTGCTTCTGCTAAAATCCCCAAAGGCCATTTTAGCAAAAGTTCATACCACGACCTTGGAGTAAGATGAATTTCCTGAGCTATCTGCCTCAGGCCCTCAGTAAAGGGATGAAGCTTCGACTTCAATACTTCATGGATTTTTAAGCTCTCCTTCACGAGTTGGTAACAGTCCTGTAATCCCTGCACCAAATCCGAACTGATTACAGGAGTACTTAAAGTTTCTTCGAGCCCATTTTTTAGGGTCAAGAAATAAACCACCAGATTGCCGCTGTCTACGGTTGACACATACTGCGGCGGCAAGGGCGATAATTTCCGGGTATCATACCAATTATAAAAATGTCCCCGCCACCGATCCAATTTTTCCAACACACTTAAAGTATGGTCTACCCGTTGATACAGTTCATTTAACGAGATATAACCCAATTCCCTGGCCGCGAGGTTAGCGAGCAGAGCCAAACCCATATTGGTGGGTGAAGTCCTGTGTGCGACCCCATTGGGAGGATTGATTTGAACATTATCGGGAGGGAGCCAGTTTTCCTCCCGGTTGATATAATCTTGAAAGAAAACCCAAATTTTTAGCGCGTACCGGCGCAGGCTCTGTTGGTCTTTAGGTGTAAGGGTTTCTTGTTTGGTTAAATTAGGCAAACTGATGCGGTATGCTATCCAAGGGGAACTAAGCCATAACAGGGCAAGCGGCGTAAACTGCCATGCCGGACTTGTTTTCAGGCTAAGGGCAAGGATAAAATAAAGGATTACTCCCGCCAGGGACGGTCCCATTAAACGCCACGAAGTCCTTAATTTTAAATCAAGGCGGCGTTCCGCAGCTGCCGCTGTTTCCCATTCCAGCATTTTGCGGTGGGTAAGATGTTGGCGGATTAAGCTTCTAATCGCTGCATCCAATTCAATGTAGGCCGTATATGGCAAAAACAAAAAGTTAAGCCCTGCTTGAATCACCATTTCCTCTAACTCGTTCTTAAATTCCTGCCTTCTTAGCTGAAAACCGGCAACTAGCGTAAGGAGGTGAAGCAGAACCGGCCACAAGAGGTTTAAGCCGACGAATCCTACCCAAAGCCACGGATTCCCGGGTAGTACGGTAAAAGCCAAAAAAATCAAAACTAACTGGGCCGGTGCCTCCAGACTGCGGCGTAAATTATCGAAGATTTTCCAACGTGCAATCACCTTAAGCGGCTGAAAAATCCAGGGGGATATCTGCCAATCCCCTCTGACCCAACGATGCAGCCGGCGCATATAAGCATGAACTTTAGACGGAAATCCGTCTACCAGCTCAATATCAGTCACTAAAGCCGTCCTGGCATAAATCCCTTCAATCAAATCATGACTGAGTATGGTATTCTCAGGAAAGACCTCGGCTGTGACCTGGTGAAAGACTGCTGCATCATATATCCCTTTGCCGGTGAAGCTTCCTTCTCCGAAGAGATCTTGATACACATCAGACACGGCGGTTGTATAAGGGTCCACCCCTCCTTTGCCGGCAAAGACACGGGCAAAAAAAGATGCCCCTGTGCTCGGAATCGAGACTCCGATGCGCGGCTGCATGAGGGCATACCCCTCAACCACCCTTCGTTTGTCCGGGCTCAAGACCGGTTTATGCAGAGGATGAGCCATCGTTCCGATCAGTCTATGCGCACTTCCGCGCGGAAGTTGAGTATCACTGTCAAGGGTAATGACATAACGGATCTTGGAAAGAACGTTTAACTCCCCGATTCGCACGGAATAACTAGTAGCTTCATCTTTCTGCAGAAGTTTATTGAATTCAATTAGCTTCCCTCTTTTTCTCTCCCAGCCCATCCATACCCCTTCAGCCGAATTCCAAAGCCTTTCACGGTGAAGGAGGAAAAAGCGGTCTGGGCCATATTTAGCATTTAACGCTTTAATTCCCTCGATCGCTGATTGTAATATTTCCTGATCATCGGGCATCTCCTTTGCCGGAGCATCCGTAAAATCTCCGAGAAGTGCAAAGTGCAAGTGGGGATCCTGGTTGGCGAGAAAGTTTACGTGCAGTTGATCTAATAGTTCTTGCACCCGTTCAGTACTAGGTAAGAGCGTCGGAACCACAACTATCGTTCGCAGTTCGGGGCCGATCCCTTGACTAAGGTCTAATTTCGGCAAAAAGGCAGGAGTCAAAAGTTGTGCTACCAGCCAATTGACGGATGTAACAGCAATCGAACTGAGTGGAATAAGCAAGGCCAGTCCGGTAACAAGCACAGCATCCGCCGTACTTCGAGTAAAAACATAACTCAGGAATGGATAACCCAGAAGAAGCATGAACAGGATCATTCCACCGAAATAGGTTATTTCGGGATGGGTACGCACCCAACGTCTTAGCACACACCAAAACCGGTGTATACTTCCCCACTCTTGCTCTAAATGAGCCTCTAAGCCTAAACGGTCCGCGCCGATCAAACTATAGCCGATATGGGTTGCCGCTTCACGCTCGCCTTTATTCAGCGCACTTTGGGCCCTCTCGATGATTTCCCGTGCAATCTTAAGTTCCGAAATTTTGAAACGGCGGGCCAGTTTTTCAATTTCATGCCGGTATACATCCCTGGAAGCAAAATCCATTTTACTATAAACCCCGCTTGGATCTTGTTCCAAGACTTTTTGCACAGGGCTCACTTCTTCAAAAAAACGAGGCCAGTTTTCTTCCGCTAAAACACGCAGCGAAGTGATGGAATATCCCATTGACACTTGGCACATGGCCTGACGTTGGCGCTCGCTCCGGGCCAATTCATCCATGGAAACATCCTGTTTGCCAATGGTTTTATCCAACCAGCGCCATAAGGGCAGTCCGTCCACTCCCCACTCCCGCATACGCTCGACCAATCTTTCCGCAAATGCAGGTGAGATTTCCAGTAATGGTTCGGATTTAGCTAAAGCTTCCTCCCACTCTTCAGGATTTCGTTCTATATTAAAAAAAGGATTCAGCCACTGATCGGCTGCTTCCCGCTCCTTTTGCGTATATAATATTTGTTCCGCCAGTCTCCGGATGTTTTCGATTAAAACAATACGCAACATGATTGGTAGAGCCCATAACTCCCCGCTCGACAAGGGAATTTCAGACTGATAACTGTTGATAAAATCCTTAAGAACCTCCCGCTGCAATTGGCTGTCCGTATGTTCCACCAATTCAACCATTAAGGAATATACCCTTGGCAGGCCTTCGTAAACCCCCGCGGCAATTGAAGTCAGTTCTTTCTCGTAGCTGCGGGGCAGGTTTCGCATAATTTCAAGTCTTAAGTCTTTGATAAGATAGTAATTATCCAGAAACCACTCGGCAGCCGGCACCATTTCGTGTCTTTGCTCTACATACTGAGTTATTTCAGCATGGGCGTTTTTAAGAAAGCGCATATTCTCCTGCACGCGCGGGATCAAAGATTTTCTAACCTTCCCTTTACCGGAATGGACATGAAGACGGGCGATCTCTAAAGCATGCTGCACCAGGTCATCACGGTTGAGGATAATATCACGCAATGGTCTGTCATAAAATGTCCAACTCAAACTCATAGGATCTCTCCAATTTAAGATTAGGATTAATTACCAGTATGAATTATAACCATTTCTCCCTACTTCATGCGTTTCTCAGTACTTTCTGATTGGTATATAAAGAAAACTTGGCTTGCGCCCGATACTGCCGGTGGCAGTATCGCACTTGTTAGCCTTTCAGGCGCAGGCGGAAGCCCGTTAGTCCGTGGAGGACTAACGCACTTGTTTAGTTGCACTTATGCACCTTCGAAGTTATACTTTTCTATCCTGATATGCAAAAAAAGCTGCTATTGCAGCTTCTCTAACTAAGACAATTATGTTTGAGCGATTACCCGAACCTTTCTTCAAATTCCTCAATACTTATTAAGATCTGCCGCGGTTTACTCCCCTCATATCCTCCCACAATCCCATGTTCCTCAAGCATATCCATTAAACGCGCGGCGCGTGCATATCCGATTTTTAGCCTGCGCTGCAAGTAAGAGACAGAGGCCATCCCACTCGTAATTATAAGACGGGCGGCATCCCCGAATAAATCATCCTCTCCCGTATCGCTCATACCGGCTGCTCCCTGGCCGTTGAAATCTACTTCGAGGTATTCCGGCCGGCCTTGACTTTGCCAGAACTTAATCATTCTATGTACTTCCTCGTCTTTAACTAAGCATCCTTGAACCCGCAGAGGCTTATTCAACCCCTGAGGGGAAAACAGCATATCTCCCCGGCCCATGAGTTTTTCTGCTCCGGAACAGTCAAGAATTGTCCGCGAATCAATTTGGGAACTGACAGCAAAAGCGATCCGGCTGGGAATATTCGCCTTAATCAGGCCTGTAATCACATCAACGGACGGACGCTGGGTTGCAAGAACAAGGTGAATGCCCGCCGCCCGCGCCATTTGGGCCAAGCGGCAAATGGTTTCTTCTACTTCACCGGCCACCAGCATGAGATCTGCCAGTTCATCGATAATTACAACGATGAACGGCAAGGCCGGAGCTTCCCGCCCGCCCTCATGCACCTGGTTATAGCGTTCAATATCCCGTACTCCCGCCTGGGCAAAGAGTTCATAGCGGGTCTCCATTTCTTTTACAAGCCATTTCAAAGCTGCAGCCGCCCGCTTCGGATCCGTGATCACCGGAGCCACCAGATGCGGTATTCCATTATACAGGCTTAGCTCCACCATCTTAGGGTCAATCAGGAGAAACTTTACTTGCGCCGGTGTAGCATTATAGAGTACAGAATTAATAATCGAACTGATACACACGCTCTTGCCGGCCCCGGTCGCTCCAGCAACCAATAAATGAGGCATTTTCCTCAAATCTCCGACCACCGGCTGTCCGCCAATATCTTTACCCAGTGCAACTTTAAGCACGGAAGAATGGTTTTGGAAGAAATCCGTTTCAATGACTTCTTTAAACCCTACCATTTGGGGTTCCTTATTGGGAACTTCGATCCCGATCGCTGATTTTCCGGGTATAGGGGCTTCAATCCGTACATCTTTTGCAGCCAAAGCGAGAGCGATGTCATCAGCCAAGTTAACAATCCTGCTGATTTTAACTCCGGGAGCAGGCGCTAATTCATAACGGGTAATCACCGGGCCCTTATTTACTCTAATGACCTTAGCTTTAATTCCAAACTCTTGAAGCAAGTTCTCTAACTGCTGAGGGCTATTGTCCGGAATTCTCTCCACCAGCACCGGTGGCACTGATTCCAGCAATTCCGGTCCCGGCAGCCGCCAGTGCGGGTTCTTGGGAGGCACCAGTTCGGCGAAATTAGCATTAGCAATATCCGGGCTTAAATTTAAGGCTTGAGCAGCGGCTGGCTCTTTAACAATCATTTTTTCTTCGCTATTAAGACTTTCTTTAATTTTAACGTTTTCTTGGATATTAATCTTTTGGTTATTTATATCAGTTTTTTCTTTAATATTACTTTCTTCTTTAATACTAATTTCTTCTTTAAGATTAAGTTTTTCCTTGATATTTTCCCCAATAGTTTCCCCAATAGTTTCCTCTAAGGCACTGTTTTTTAGGCCCTCTCCTAAAACTTCCAGATCAACCGTTGCAAAATATTCTTTCATCCCTTGCAATGCCGTAAGTTTCGGAGAGAGTCTTGGAATAGATTTTTTACCTTCTCCAAAGTAAGAAGGAAAATCACGTCCAAGTTCTGGGATGCTTTCCTGCCCTGTTCTCTCTGAATCCATCTCAGTCCAGTCCGGAGAAGAAAAGTATTTATTAAACCCTTTTAAAGTAACCAGTTTACCTCCGGGTATAGGAATTTTCTTTTTCTCAACAGCCGCAGCCCGTTTAGGTGTCTTTCTCACAGACTCCCGCTTTGGCTTAGCCCTGTCTTTCTTTCCGGCCTTAGACTCCATACTTCCAGATGAGGGCCAGAAAAAAAAGGATAAAACCAAAGCAATAAAGGGACCGGCCCAGTCAAAATTACCCATCAATAGTTCAAAAAAATTAAAAATACCGCTTCCTAATTTAGTAATCTGGAAAGCGCCCAGCAACCCAAAAACCCCTATAAAAGCTAAAGCGATACTTATTAATCTCGACCAAAATAACCGTCGCTCATTTTTAGCCATAGCTCCCACCTCCATATCTCCTTATCAATTATCGGTGATGGCCGAAGGCTTGTAAAGTTTAATTTTCAAGTGCCGGTAAATGAATAAAAACAGCCGTATTCCTGACTCAATGAATAACAGCTGTTTGGCAGGTTGAGTAAACTGATTTGTTGTCCGGCAGCTAGTAGCTTAAAAGGATACCGTCCCGGTTAGGAAATAAATAGAAGGTTTCCTGGGCGATTTCCCCTGAATCATTCATGCGCACTTGGCCAGAGTAAAGAAAATCATCTTTTCCCCAATATCTTAAATCTACAAAATTAACCGTTCTTTCTTGATCATATTCGGGAACGACATGATAATATGGTGTAAACTGATCAAACACTTCGGCTAGCGCACCGTCCATGGCTGTCGCAATATAAGGATCTGCCTGGTCCCAGTTCGGCAAAACCCGCTCAATTTGAGGATGATGTCTGCGAATCGTACCGATACGAACTTGATGATCCTGGACAATTAAAAAATTCCAACTAAAAGGCTTATAAAGAGCAGGTAAAATTTTAACCTCTCTTTTATTTTGAAGTTTATAGATCCTCATTATCATTTTCTTAAGTTGCTGACGTCCGTATTGTTTGGCTATAAGATAAATGACACTTAAAGCAAAAGCGGAGACAGAGGCCTGAAGCGCATATTGAGAATGATTAAGAAACGCTGCCGCTAAAAAGAAGGAGAAAATCACCGGGTCACTCAAAGTAATCATGTTCAGTGTAAATTTTTTCTTGGTAAAAGGCCAGAGTAACTGAGCGCCGAATGAGTTTAGCACATCAATCAGACCATGAGAAAGCGTACCTGCTAAAGTCCAAAAAAAGATGGAGTTCCAGGAAGTTTCCGGATAAAAGAAATGGAGAAGAGAACTAAGGCCTAGTGACATAAGGCCTAATGCAGGCAAAGAATGGCTCTTGCCGCGGTGTTTAAGCAAATAATTTAATCTGCCTTTCAAATGGGATACAATATCTAAATCAGGCATCATCGCACCCAGAGTGGCCCCAATAAAAATAGGATCATTAAGATTGAATGGGTGCCCGGCAATCGTACTTACAGCAGCTCCAATTAAACCATGTGTAATCGGATCCAGTTTGCTCCACCTCCAAGTGGGACTATTTTTCAAACCTCTTCCATTATAACATACTCAAAGGCAAAACGAAGTTGAAGATTTTACTATTTTTTAAGAATCAAAAAACGCCTTCTATTGGAAGAAGGCGGCTAAAAACCTCAAATTCTTTAACCGTAAATATTGTTCACTTGCTCCAATGCGCCGCCACTTGAATCGAATTATTTACCCGGCTGATTCCTTCAATATGTTGCACCAGTGCTTCGGCAATCTCTCGATCTTCATCCGAATACACTTCGCCGGTAAGAAAGGCAATTCCGTTTTGAACGACAGCCCGGACCTGAGCCGAGTTTAAACCATGCCGACCAAGCTTGGCTACCAACTGCTCAGTCAGGCGCAGATCTTCTCCTTGGGAACGGTGACGGGTGAAGATCTCACTCACCACTGCTTTGACTCCGGGAACCCGGTAAGCTGTCTCCACCGCCCACTCCAATTCCTCCTGAGTATCTACCAGACCGGAAAGCGTAACGACTCCTTTATGAGCGGATGTTTTAATTTCCTGGGCATTAACCCACGGAGAATCAACCATGGCATCTTCCACTCTATTAACCAAGGAAGCATCATCCACATCCTTATCCAATAGTTGAATCTCACTGCGAATCTCTTTAACTCCCCGAGCCTGGATTGCTAATCTCTCAGCCAGCCTTTCCGTACCCCGTGTATCCGCATGACCGAACAGAGTAACAACTCCCCGGCTCACCCGGCAGCCAAGCTTATGAATCCTGGAATCCCTTGATTGTCCAAATCGTCTAAGGATGTCGGCTTCAATATCCTTATCATCTATCTCCCCGTCCAAAGATACTGTTAAACTGTTGTCTAACGTTTGGACCCCGTCAATCCGGGAAACCCTGTCACCGATGAAATTTTTCTCAGCTAAGCTGTCGACGGTGCCCCATAAGTTAATCTGGTCACCACGCACTTCATAGCGGATACCCTCTCCGCTTTCCCCGAAATGCGTTTGGATCAATTCCCTCAAATCTGCAAGTATTTCTTTCTCGGAACGCTTCTGCATTAATCTCCCTCCAGTACGCTTATTTTCTCACCGGAGGAAATTTTTATCCAGCTAAAGAAGTTTTCAATGTTCTTTTATCCTTGAATCGTTCCAAAGTCTAGATGAACTTGGTCTTAAAATATATCTCCAAGTTATTTACTACCGCTTCCGGAATGGGCAAATCTCCTATTCTCACCTGACTGAAAGGACCATGGTAATCACTGCCCCCTGTAACTATAAGCTCTTTTTCTTTTGCCACCTTTTCATAATGATTCATTAAGGTTTGCCGGTTTTCCCAATACCCATAATAGACTTCAAGCCCGGTCGTACGGGCTGCCAGGAGTTCCCTGACCAATTCCTGTTTCCGGATAAGTCCTGGGTGAGCAAGGACAGGCAGCCCCTGGCAACTGTAGACTAAATCAACTGCTTCCTCATAAGGATGTTTAAGGAAGGGCAGGTAAGCTACTCCTCCAGGCTGAAAGTAACTTAGGATCTTCTGCCCGGTAAGCCCTTTATTCATATGGTAAAGCACCCGCATGATATGAGCCTTGCTCACTGCCCCTTCAGAACTGGCCTCCTGCTCTACCTTTTGCCACTCTAGAGCAAAGCCGTCCTGTTGCAAAAGCTTTACCATGTCAAAGGCCAATTGCGTTCTAAAGTCGCGCAACTCTTTCAAGCGGCTTTGCAAAAGGGAATTTTCAATGTTTGCGAAGTATCCCAAAAGATGAATTTCCTGGCCCTTATACGAAGTCAAAAACTCCACGCCCGGGATTATTTTTAAACTTGAGCCAGATGCTGATACAAGTTCTTGCGCTTTCCCGACTCCCTGCGTGGTTTCGTGGTCTGTAAGCGCCAGAACATCTACTTGATTGTCAAGGGCAAGCTTTACAATTTCTTCTACAGAATGAACTCCATCAGATTCCTCAGTATGCACATGCAGATCAATTTTCACCAAAAGCGCTCCCCTCTGCCGGGTTAGACTAACTTATTTTATTTTGAACCATTGTTAGGCTATTCTGGCTTTCAGACATAAAATCCTGCTTATTGCTTCTTTTAGCTCAAAATTTTTGGGGAACAACTTTTACTTAGCCTAATACTTTTAAGAGGACAAAGTCAACTTTATTAACACACTTTCATAAACAAATATTGGTTAGCAAATAATTAGCAAAATAATTAGCAAATAATTTATACATTATTTGTAATTATTATTGACACGCTCTGTGATTTCAGTTATAATTCAATTCGTCACTATTTTGGGAGGGAATACAGGGGATTAGTTTAATGGTAGAACAGCGGTCTCCAAAACCGTTAGTGTGGGTTCGACTCCTGCATCCCCTGCCAGAGGAAACACAGACGCCGCAAGGATTTGCGGCGCTTTTTGTTATTTTGGGGTTTATAGTTTTTAGCCCAAGTTTGACAGCATCCTAGCAATACCAAGGGTTTGTGGGTGTGAGTTTGCACTACATGCTAATTAACCCCGCCCCGCGATTACCGGCGAAGACGCACTGCTGTACACCAAACTCGTTTTTACAGCGTTTCAGAATATCTGGAACCGTATTCTTATCCGGAGTCTCACCGGAAAAGACCTCATGAGTGATTGGCAGACCATCCGGTGTCACTAACAAACCAAGCTCTACCTGCTCCAGATCAGATCGGTGGGTACGGGAGTACCCATGCTCCGCAATCGGGTTCAGGTCATCAATCGAACCAACGACCCGATTTTGTAGGAGTGACTCAAGTTTAAGGATAATCTGCTCGATTTCTTTATCGGAGTAGGCATCAATGTTGCCCAAGCTGGCAATACGGCGCTTCTTGACAGTTTTTCCTTCCCGGTATGATTGTCTGCTCTGCCAGTTCCCAATCCCCAGTGTCTCCACTCCGGCAATCCCAAACGGGGTATAAAGGGAAGCATTGAAAAACCCGGTCTTCTCTAAAAGCTGTAAAAAAACGTAGAATAATTCTGGTCCGACGGAATGCTGCAGCACCTCGCCTCATAAGCCTCACAGACCCGGCTCTTTTCCACGATCTCCGGCTGGCCCTGGGGATTTCCGGCTTAATAGCGAGATGAAAGTTAGGCTCCCAGGTAATTTCAATTTGGAAGGGGTCAATATAAAACTTTCTTCTGTAGCACGCGATGTCTTAAGCAAATCCGGCTATGATTGAGGCCATGATACAAGGGCAGGAGAATCCGGAAACCCTTTCTGAAATGGCTAAAGGCAAGCTAAAAAGCAAAAAGGCTGATCTTCAAAGGGCCATGCATGGTTTAATGGGTATACATCAAAAAATCATGCTGGATACTCAACCTATCCACCCAATTGGTGCTGAGAGCTCACGACAGTCAGAGCTTCATCGTCTCGTCTAAAGCGAAAAGCTAGTGGAAAGCCTTTTTGTCGAAGACTCCGCTGACTTGGTTTTGCTGGTTACCTCTGGACAGAAATTTCTTCAGCTACCCACATTCGTACGACTTGTTCGCTGGGCCGCAGCAAACTTTCGATTATAGCTAACTCACTACACCATCCCCTCAGCTCTTGCCGGAATCCTCGGAATTCTACGAGACCCCGTGATTAATTCTTCTAAGTCCTCTAAGTATGGTATACAACAGCAAGGCACATGCCTCAACAGCCGCGATCACTATACCCATCGGAACCGCCGTATTGCCGCCCCCCAGGCCCACGAGGGGAGCCAAAACGGCTCCGAAGATAAAGGGAAGGAGACCAAGAATAGCTGAAGCACTCCCGGCCGCGCGGCCGTAGTTCTCCATGGCCAAAGAGGAGCCCGCTGTTCCTACGATGCCGACGCTTGACACCACGAGAAACAGAGGCGGCAAAATAGCAGGCAGCCCAGCACCCAGCAAGATCACGGCCAGCAAACTGATGCCGCCCGTCGCGGCCAGACCGAGGCCCGTGACAAAGAGTTTCGTCAATCGAATCCGGCCTGCCAGTCTCCCGGTGATTTGTCCTGCCAGGATAATGCCCAAGCCATTCGTGGCAAAAATTAGGCTGAACCTCTGTGGAGAAACTCCGTAGATGTTCTGGATGACAAACGGTGAGCCTGAAATATAGGCGAACATGGCAGCACTGACAAACCCCTGGGGCAAAGCATATCCCATAAACTCGCGATCTCTGACGAGGACGCGGAATGTGGTCAGCGTGTTCGTGATTCCCGCTTGAGAACGTTGTTGCACAGCCAACGTCTCCGGCAAACTGAAAAGAACACTCAGGAACATCACGGTTCCAACCAGGAACAGGACGGCGAAAACCCCGCGCCAAGAGGTAAATTGCAGCAGTTGCCCCCCTATAATGGGTGCCAAAATAGGCGCAGCACCGTTGACCAGCATAAGTTGGGCTGTGAATTTTGTCATTTCCGCACCGGAGTAGAGGTCCCGGACAATAGCCCGGGAAATCACTATTCCGGCAGAGCCCGCCAGCCCTTGAACGAAGCGGAGAATAATTAAGTTCCAAACCGAAGGACTCAGCGCGCAGAGGAGGGAAGATGCCGCATATACGACCAGTCCCACCAGAAGGGGAAAACGGCGGTCACGAACGTCACTTTGCGCTCCGGCCAGCAGTTGCCCTATGGATAGACCAAGCAGGCAAGCAGTCAGACTGAGCTGGGCAATCGATGTGCTAGTGTGAAGATCCCCGGCCAAGGACGGCAGGGAAGGCAAATACATATCAATGGATAGGGGCGCAAAAGCTGCCAGCGCTCCCAATACCAAGGTTATCCCCAATTTACGGGTTCCCGTAAATTGGGGCAGACCCCTGCTGAGACCATATTTATCGTTGTTCATCAAATCTTTTGACCACCCTTAGCTGCCATGCGTCCTTATGATTTATGATATTTCATGTTTCAATGTTTCAAGCCTTTGACGGCCTTGCTTGTTTCGGTAATTATTCCTCATCATCCTCAAATTCGATCAGCACGTTCTGCGGCAAAGCCAGCTTGCCCGCGATCTCTACCTCTTTAATAATCGCGGTAGGCACCGGGCAGGCCGCATGCTTACAGTATTTACGCGCCAGGTGAAAAACCGGGGAATCACCGACTTTAGCAAAGCACTCCTTAAAGGCGTCCACCTGTGTAAGCTCTTTCTCCATCGGTTGCAAATTCGGACATTCCGTTTTAAAAATAATATCTACCTGACGCCCATTCTGGGAACTTGCTGAAATTTCCGAGTGAAAACCGCAAATACCCGCCTTGACTTTGGCCACCTTCATCGTTTATCCCCTCCACCAAAATATCAAGAGCCCAGGCTAATCCGTTCGACGCGGCACAACCTGCCTTCGAGGCAATGTATCGCATGATCGTGATACCACCTTGCCTGATCCGCCCAATACGGGACAAACTCTTGTCTAAGACACCCCTTCTTGTCCAGGACCATCCTAACCCATCTTCGCCCCGGAGACGACTTTGTTCATAGGGCAATTTCCTCGCAAAGTGCAAAAATCGCAATGCTTCTGTCCATTGTGCTCAGGCAAGTCGTTTCCAACTCCCATCACCATACTCACCGATTTTCGGGGAAGCATTAAGTTTGAATCGTTGAGACTCAACCCGATTCGCTCCGGTTGCGCTATACGGAACAAAACCTGTTGATCCTCCAGTCTCTTCCAGTAGGAATGTCCGGGTCCCAGCGGAATGGAGGTTTTCAGGCCCAATTCGAGATACTTTTTTTCCATTCCACTCAAGGCCATAGAACTTCCCAGGGCAATGAACGTGGATCCCACAGAATCCAGAACATAGGCCCGAGAGATGTTCCCACTCTGCTGGTACAACGATATCTGTTCATCAATTTTCGCGCCGATCGTCATGACGAATATGAGCAGCTTCTCTGCTGATCCGGCGCATTTTACCAAAAGCCTGCTGGTAAGGCGTAATCCGCCCTTTAAACGCAACTCGTTCCTGCCGGCGCCCTCCACCTCTACTTCAGTCCAAATCGCCCTGGGTTCCACTAAAGTGGTCGACTCTGCCAAGACGTCCTCATAAAGGTCCACTATACTCTGCCGGGGAGGGTGTTGGCCGTCATTTCCCTCAGCCCGCAGGACATCCTCAACCCCAACCTCCGGCAGCGGTAGATTCCGGATTACCGGTTCCGCCATTGTTCCTCCCCCTTATCCAGAAAATCAGAGGCCAGAAGCCAAAGGCCGGAAAAAAGTTCAACGATCGGACCCTGACCATCCACAGCCTCCAAAAGGCCCAATAAACTCCATGGCCTCCCAAGTCGCTTCGGGATCACTAAGAGGCATCCAGTGAGCGGTACAGCGCTCGCAGTCCCTCAATGTCCATGCCCTCAAACAGGCCGCTGTTCGTCCCAAGTATAAATCTTTTATCCCGCGCAAGTTGTTGAGCGGAGTGGAGCAGCTCCTGCCGCATAACCGGATCTCCGGCCTTTTCAGCATCACCAGCATCAAGATGGCCCCAGAGGCAGAGACTGTTGCCCACTTTGGCCTGCAACCTGCTTATATCCATCCCAGAGGCGCGGTCCACACAGTGTAACCCGGCAAAGCCGGCTTCGATGACATCCTCAACGACGTCCCAATAGCGGCCATCGGAATGATAAAAGACAGGCAGGCCACTCCTCTCAGCTAGCGCAACCTGTCTGGACAGGGAAGGGAAAAAATATTCCCTTAGCACGGATGGTTGAAGCATGAGGCCTTTGCTGAAAGCAATGTCATCCGCCAGAATGATGCCATCGATTCCACTTTCGGCCAAAAGCCGGATGAGTGATCCGTTCAGTTCCTCTACAGAACGAATAAAGCCTTTGAGAATCAAAGGGGATGAGCGGGGCAGAAGGAGAAATTCCTGAAAGCCCATGGTGCGCAGACCCCACTCGAATGCTCCGTCGAGCAGAGCAAAAGTAAACAGGGAAGTCTCTGTCGTCCATTCCTTCAGCGCCGGCCACACTGTCTCACCGGAGGCGGGCAGGCGTTTTCCCTGCTCAGGATAAATGGGAGAGAGTGTGAAAATGTCCAAATTCATTACGGCCACAAAGGCACGCCTTTCCTGGAAGCCGACCTCAGGGCAGTTTAATGCCTTTTGAATGAGGGAGTCAGCAATACACAACTCCCCCTTGGGAACTCGCTCCCTCACGCCCTCCGCAATGCTCCGGGCAACCCACTCCCGTTGACTGTTTTCCTTGCGTTTATCCATATCCGCCACTTCACTCACACCTATTCCTAAACATAACTGGAAAAACCAACGTGACCACAACCGGGGGCAGGCAGCGAAAGGACAACCAAAGACTCTTGGCATAAACCCCTACTTGTCGCGCTTATGGGACTCATCAAATTTACCGGCCTCAAAAGCCTTATGAAGCGAAATCTAAACCTTTTGCTCAAAAGACAGGGCATCAATGAATTCCTCTTGAAAGCCCTTATCACTGGACAGTTCAATGTGTCTGGCCTGTCGGGCGAGACTGAGCGCCCGCTCTTTCTCTGCAACGGAGAGAAGAGCCATTTTGGCCCCATCGCCGGCCGCATTCCCAATAGCGGCAATTCTGTCAAGCGGCACGAGAGGCAAGAGCCCGATACCCAGAGCACTTTGCTTCCCGATATAATTGCCAAAAGCTCCTGCTAAGAAAACACGATCGATTTCCCGGACCTCCGCTCCCAGCTCCCTCAAGAGAACCCTGATCCCAGCCATGATGGCTCCCTTAGCGAGTTGCAATTCACGCACATCTTTCTGGCTGATCACGAGGTCTTCGCCTGTTGCCGAATCCTCGCCCCAGACCAGGACAAACTCCGCTCCCCCACCACTGCCGCGCAGGCGCCTGCGCACCAAAGGGGGGAGATTTTCCAACTGGGCTTCCTTAGCGGCAAGTCTCCCGGAACTTTCCACAACTCCCACCCGCACCATTTCAGAAAGTGCATCGATCAGACCGGAACCGCAAATCCCGCGGGGTTTGGTCCCACCGATCACGCCTACTTCGACGTCTGAGGAAATATGCACTCGCTCGATCGCGCCTTCTGCGGCCCGCATACCGTGCTTGATCTCCGCCCCCTCAAAGGCCGGCCCGGCCGCTGTGGAGCAGGTCAAGATACTCCCTTTACCGACCAGGACGATTTCGCCATTCGTCCCGATGTCCACCATGAGATTCACACCCTGCAGACGGTCGGCTCCACCGGCCAGCATGACCCCAACGGTGTCTGAGCCGACGTAGCCAGCCACGTTGGGCAAGACCGTGACGATGGCGGTTGCAAGAATGTTTAGTCCCAACTCCCCGGCCTCAATCTCCACCGCCTGCTGAAAGGCGGGAATAAAAGGGGCCGGAGCGAGAAAGGATGGATCAATGCCCAGAAACAAGTGGCTCATGGTCGTGTTGCCTACCACAACGGCCTGGTAAATTTCCTCGGGGCTTACCTCACATTTCCCGGTCAGTTGGGCAATGATCCCGTTGATACCGCCAACCACTTTCTCTTGCAATTCTTGCAACGCCTGCGGACCTCCAGCAGCATGCGTGATCCTGGCAATGACATCGGCCCCGAAAATATTCTGAGGATTTGTCACTGCCCCGCTCGCAATGACCGTTCCGCGATTCAAATCCACCAAGTAGACGACCACCGTCGTCGTACCGATATCGATGGCCAGGCCATAAGAGCGATCGCGGGTATCCCCAGGCTCCACTGCGAGCAGTCTTACACCATCCAGCACCGCCGTCACCTTAAACTTGCCCTGACGCAGCTTTTGTGGTAAGGAGGCCGCCACCGGACGGCTGAACGGAACATCTTCAACCGGCAGTGCCCTGACAACGCGTTCCCAGTCTGCACCCTGATCCCCAACCGTCGGTTCCTTCAGATCGAGCGCAAGCTTGCGAATACCCGGCGCGTGCGCCCTAATTTTCTCTGAATCATGAAAACCGGCCTTGCGGTCGTAAGCATCCTTTTGCTCCTGCAAGACAACAACGGCATCTTCCGACAGAATGTGCTGACAAGCCAAAACCCACCCCGACTCGATTTCGGCCGGAGTGAGAAACTTCTTTTCCGCAGGCGTTAGATTAACCCCTTTGTCCGCCTCCCCTGTCTGCAACCGCACCTTGCACTTGCCGCAGGTTCCTTTGCCTCCGCAGGTACTTTCCACCTGGACTTCAGCCGCTATCGCCGCCTGAAGAATGTTGCTGCCATCCTGTACACTGACCGTTTTGTTGGAAGGCAAGAATTTTACCTCAACCAAGATGTTGCTCCTTTCTGCCCAGAGACGCTTAATCTACCCCTCGCCGCTAATATCAATCTATTATAAATCGATTGAAAAAATAAAAAACCCTATTTCGCCCCAAATTACGATATGGGGAGATGCCTCAGCCGACAAACTCCCCATATCCCTCAAGGGTCTCAGGTACATTAGGCAGAGTGCGCAGAACCGCGGGCAGTCGTAAATATTTCATCCGCAATTTTCACAGCATCACTCGCATTATGGGCAAAATAATCCGCCTTGACATAATTCTTGACAGCTTCGTCGACATAGTTGCCACCAATGATCACAGCAACTTTTAAGCCTGCTGCCCGGATTTCCTCAATAATCTCTTTCATGCCTTCTTGGCAGGCAGTCAAGAGAACACTCATCCCAACCAGGGGAGCCTGACTCTCCTTTAAAGCCTCAATAAATTTTTCTGCCGGAACATCAATTCCTAGGTCAATCACATTATATCCGGCGCCTTTTAACAGCATCACGACAATGTTCTTGCCAAGGTCATGAACATCCCCCTTGACCGTTCCAATGACAATACTGCCACGATGCTGTTGATCCGCCCCTGCCAGATGCGGCTCTAGTACAGCCATTGCATCTTTCATGATTTCACCGCACATGACTAATTCACTTAAGAAATAATCCCCGGATTCAAAACGCATACCAACTTCTGTCATTCCTTGCTGTAAGTTGTCCACAATTGCCAAAGGGGCAATTCCGGAATCCAGGCGAGTCGTAACTAGTTCCAGCACCTTCTCGTCTTCCAATTCCGCAATCGCGCTCGCTAGTTCATCAATCAGTGTAGCCATATTAACTATTCCTCCCAATTTTAGATGATATCTGTGCAGACCGCATTTTAACGGTGAACCCAGTACCAGAGGTAGACGTAAGCAAAGGCGTCTATTTTTTCCCATTCCTTTTTAACGCCCTCCAAGTTACCGGCAATCAGCCCGAACTCTTTGGCTTTTTGCTCCCAGGGGATACAAACTCCTGGAGGGTTGCCCTTGGTTTCATTTTTTTTCGGCATATCCGTCATTATCATTACCTCCCCGTTCAATAAGTTCCAAATTCTCTAGCTGCTTCGATAAGGGCTGCAATGTTTTCCGCTTTAACATCCGCTTGCATAACTCCAGCGCTATCAATGATAAAGGCCCCATCTGCGGCATAGTCATTGAGCAGACGCTTGACATATTCTTTGACTTCGCCCGGCTTGCCATAGGCCAACAGGGTATTGGGGACATTGCCGCTCAAACAGAACCTTCCACCGAGTACGGCCTTGGCTTTAGCCATATCTGTCTGATCGACATGGAAAACGATACTGTGATCAGGCAGCTCGGCAATCTTCTCCAAGTAAGGCGTCCAGTTGCCCTCGGCGTAGAACAAAGTCTGTTTTCCCAGCTTCCACATGCCTTCAATGACCGCCTTGAGTGATGGCCAATAGAAAGTATCCCATTGCTTGGGATTGAGGAACGGATAGCTTCCGCGGTGCAAGGGCATGAAAGCGGGTAAAGATGTGTCCCCACCGGATGTGGCCATTCCGTAGAAAATATTGTGAGCCACTAAGACTTCTGTTGCCGCAAGGACTTTATCCGGGCGCTTGCGGAGATCCATCATGATCCCTTTGAGGCCCCGCAGCGTATCACCCAGAGTATCAAAAGGAGCCTTGCTGAAGCCTGCTATTGACAAAGGCATACCGAAATCTTTGGCCCAATGGGCTCCAGCCTGTTGCGAAGCGCCTGTGCTCATCATCATGGCTGCTGTTCCCTTAATCAAAGCCAAATTGGCACGGTATGATCCCGGTTCGGCAAATTCCTCATGAATCCGTGGCAGATAAGACTCCAAGATCCATTTGGTCGGGTCAGCAATAAAGGCATCATAGTCATCAGCGAGCATATACTCGTCTTCAACATACTGAAATTGCCGGTTTTCTTCCAGTTCGCGTCCCGCAAACTTCAGGTATTTAGCTCCGACGGCATCATGCTGTCCGGCCCACCAGAGGCTGGGAGTCCCTCCGATAACATCCATATCAAAATCAGCAAGGATCTTGTCGACAGCAGCAATATTTTTATCCAAATCATAATAGATATCCTGCAAAGTAATGCCTGCATAGGCTGCCATGAATTCACTTAACTGCAAACGGATCGGAACCTTGTCCGGTTTTCCTCCTTTGAGGGCAGTTGTGTAGCGATTAAACCTTTCTTGAAATAGTTCTTCTTTGCCCATTGACTTCCGGCACCTCCAACATTTATTTTCTGGTTTCGGTCCTAGAACCACAATACTCTTTTATCCATTATCACTTCCCCTTTTCCAGGCCGCTAAAAAATGCATTTCGAAAACCTAGTCTTCCAAACTGTTGTTGCGGAAGGCTTTCAGGTAATTGCGGGAAAAGCGATCCTTGTTGAGAAGTAAATTTGAGGCTATCAGCGCACTGGTAATTTTGGTGTCAGTGGGATCCATGATGGCGGCATCCATCCCATGGCTCATACAAATGGTAAGGAAATTGCGGTTAATCAATTTGCGTTTCGGCAGAGAATGAGATACATTGCTCAGACCTGATACCGTTTTGACATTGAACAGTCGTTTAATTTCGGTCAGGCATTCAAAGAAGATTACACCGTTGTTGCTGTCTACAGCTAGGGGCAGCACCAAAGGGTCAAAATAAACCTTCTCTAAATCAACATTTTGTTTCTTGAGGATGTCCACGAGTTGACCGGCGATTTTGATGCGCTCTTCGGCAGTTTTGGGTATTCCGTTGTCATCCATGGTCAAAGCAATGACAGCGCAATCAAATTCCTTGATCAGAGGCAGCATCCCTTCAAGCCGGCTGGTCTCCATGCTGATTGAATTCAGCATTGTCTTGCCTTGAGCGACTTCCAAGCCTTTCCTGATCACGTCCGGGCTCACACTGTCAATGCACAGAGGCACATCTACAACTTCCTGCACGGCGCGCACGACCCACTCCATGTCGTCGATTTCGCTGTTCCCTTGCGCAGTATTGATATCGAGAAAATCCGCTCCGCCGGCAGCCTGTTTCTTCGCCAACTCTTTGATGAAGTCGACATCTTTGTTCAGGATAGCTTCCCTCACGGACGGAATTGCACTGTTTAACTTTTCTCCAATAATAAGCATCGTTTTAAATCCTCCAATTTGCGACTTCGCTATCTACCGATATACTCCATAGTCCTTGGTAAAATCAAACATGGCTCTGGCATTTTCAATTTTGGCGTCCTCAAGGCTCACCGATGTATCCATGATGAAACCGCCGTTTTTGCCAACCACATCAATGAGTTTCTTGCAGTACGCTTTCACATCATCCGGAGTGCCTAAACATAATATGGGCATCGGGACATTCCCCTTGAGACATACCTTGTCTCCAAGGATCTCTTTGGCTTTAAATATATCCGTGTTTTCCAAGTGGTAAACAACTTTTCCTGGGGGTACATCGCTCATGATTTCGAGCCGTGATGTGTGATCCGCTTCTACAAAAACTACTGGGGTCATCCCCGCATCAATCAAACCCATCATAACTTTTCTTAAACTCGGCCAGTAAAAAGTCTTGAACTGATCTTGATTCATAAACTGGTCCGAGCCTTTGTGCAGAGGAATGAAAATGAAGGGATTTCCACTTTGCTTTCCCGAAGTGACCCCCAGCTCAATCATCCAGGGCGTAAGCTTATCAAGAGCCCTGAGAAGCTTCTCGGGACGCCGGTAGATGTCAAGCATGATGCCCTTGGTACCACGAAAATAGTCACCCAAGGTATCATATGGTGCTTGTGTAAGCCCACCAAGTGAGATAGGGAACCCCCTTTTAGCCATTTCCTGGCCGAACTTCATAATGTAAGTCAATGCGTCCATGGAGGCTTCTCCGGCTTTCTTCAACGCATCCACCGCCTTTTGAAGCGCCGGGGTGCCGAAAGGTGCCAAAGATCCCATATTAAAATAGGTGAAACTAAACTTAAAGGGAGCCATTTGACTGAAAGGTTCAAATTCACTACAGATTCGCGGATAGTATTTTCTGATTATCCAGTCGGTAGGATCTTCAATAAAGTGATCGTATTCTTCTGCCTTCATGTATTCGCCTTCAACAAACTGATACGGTTTGTTCGGACCAACACCTCGCCCGGGCCATCTTAGTTGTTTAAATCCCAAGGCGTCGAGGGTTGGACCCAAATAATAGATGCCAGGGATATCCGCCATATCTGGCTCGAAATCTTCATGTACCTTGATGGCCGCACTTAGCATTTTTTCAGCATCATACGTGTATTCTTCATAGGTGATTCCCGCATAACGAGCAGCAAAATAAGAGAAAAACGTTACAATTGGCACTCTATCCGGAACTCGTAGAGCAATCGCATCTTCTACTCTCTTTAATCTCTCTTGGTATAATTCCTCAGGATTTTTAGTCATGATAAGCATCCTCCCCGAACTATTCTCAATTAGCACATTTTGAAATGAAAACACAATCCTTTAACAACTTGTAACCCAATGCTTGGCAAGTTCAATGCCATGCTGCGCATCTTTCGCGTAAGCATCAGCACCCACTGAGTTTGCCACCTGTTCGTTTGTGGGAGCTCCTCCGATCATGATTTTCACTTGTTCTCTCAATCCAGCTTCCTTGATCGCATCCACGGTTTCCTTCATAGCTTTAAATGCTACAGTTAAGAGACCGCTCATACCGACCACATCAGGCTGTACTTCCCTTATTTTTTCAACAAACTTTTCGGGAGTGACATCTACACCAAGATCAAAGACTTGAAAGTCGTTAGCTTCCATGAAAAATGCAACAATGTTCTTGCCGATATCATGAAGATCTCCTTCCACCGTCCCCATTACTACTTTCCCTGCATAGCCTGTCGTAATACCCTTCTTCATCCTGGATTTGGCTAGTTCCGAAATCTCTTGAAGAATCTCACCACTCATCAGCAAATCAGGAATAAAGTACTGGCCTTGCTCAAAGCGTTTACCGACAATCTCCGTCGCCTCTCTGCAACGCTCCAGAATGGCCATTGGGTCGGTTCCCCCTTCAATCAGCTGTCTGGCAGTTGCCAGAGCCTCCTCTTCTTGAAGATCAGCAATGAGATTTACTAATTTCTCCGACATTAGTCCTTCCTCCCTCAATAAATTAATGTTTACTCGCTAAAGTTTAGCGTAAACCCATCGAACTCTAACAAACCAATAACGGTTTGTCGGGACACTTTGCGCCTGTCAAGGGTCGGCGATAGCCGAGACGAAGTTCTTGCATTTGTACGATTGTATAATTGTATATACAAGTTATTTGATCTTATATTAACATGGGCCGAAGGGCGGGTCAATACCCTTTCGGCAAACTATTTAGAATTCTCTGCTCCGATCGGTCCTTCCCTCGATCAAGCGGCCCCCAAAAATAGTCTCAGAGCCAGGAAGTCAGCTTTGGGAATGAAGGCAGTCCTTCTGTGCAATTTCTCGAATAATTCGCAGGGCTTGAGATACATCATTGGCATAAAAGTCGACACCGGTATACTCTTTGACCAGTTCACCAACCGCATAGCCCCCGACCACCACCTTGACTTTATCCCGCAAACCTGCTTCCTCCAGTAGATCGACGACTTTCTTGATAGAGCCGACACAAAAGGAAAGAAGGACACTGATCCCCAAAATACAGGTCTTGGTCTCGCTCACTGCCTGAACGAACTTTTCAGGTGAGACGTCTACGCCCAAATCATAGACACGGAAACCAGACGACCGCAATAGATAAATGATAATGTTCTTACCCAGATCATGAATATCTCCTTCGATCGTTCCCATGACGACGGAATATCCATTATTGGGTTCACCAACGGGAATATGCGGCTCAACGAGGTGCATCACGCCCCGGAAAATCTCTTCAGACATGATCAGGTCAGAGAGGAAATACTGACCATCACTGTAGCGTTTACCCACTATTTCCACGCCATTGCGGCAACTCTCAACGATCTCCGTCGGGCTGACTCCCGCTTGGATTCTCGCTTCAACTAGAGATAGGACCTCTTCTTCGTCAAGCTCACCCATCGCTAGTTTCAATCTGTCTTCCACAGATGCAACCTCCTCGCCCTGCTACTCTTTTTGAAACCACCCGTCGTGGCTTGTGATTTTATATCTATCCCCACGAAAAATGGACTTGCTCCAGCCAACCGGCTTAAGATCCGGGTCGAAAACAGTCGTCTCAACCAGAAACAGGGGAGCACCGGGAGAGACTCCAAGAATGGATGCCTCTTCATTCGTAGCCACCGCCGCCTTCAGAACCTTCTTAGCACTGACCGGCACATAATCACTGTGAGTCGCAATTAACCCCGGCAGAGTCGGATCATTCAGTTCCGACTCCAGGAGGGGTTTACTTTTGGTATATATTATGTATTTGTTCTCCAGACTCAGGCGCTCATTCTCAGCAGAAAGAACCGTACGAAAGTGCAGTATCCTATGGATGCCTTCTTTTAAAAGGAATTTTGCCTTCAACTCCTCATCGGCCCGAATAATCTTAGCCTCTAGAAGGGTCGTTTTGTAATTGAGTCCCCTTTGCACCATCTCGTGGCTAAAATTGTTCAATTCAAAGACAACATTATCCAATTTGGGGCTGGCGACAAATGTACCTTTTCCTTGAAGAGCATACACCATTCCCTCCGATACCAGTTCCGCAATGGATCTGCGTACCGTCATCCGGCTGATTTCGTAACGGTTGGCAATCTCGATCTCTGTCGGCAGAGCTTCGCCCGGTTTAAATTCTCCCCGTCGGATTTGTTCTCTAATTAATTTAGCCAGCTGATAATATATAGGAATAACCGAGTTCTTATCGATTAAATTGCCTTCCTGCATTGTTCAAACACCCGCTCCATATTGTAAGTCTTCTAAGCGAAAACATCTCTCATACTTTCCCAATCACCACGAATGCCACAAAATTGTATAGACAAGCTTACCTATTATCAAAATACTCTTAAATTGCTAAAACGTCAAGGACTATCACTGTAGCGATATTGTTCATGCACGCACACGAAAAAACCGTTCTTAGTGCAAGAACGGCTATAAAGAAAACCCGGTTTGTGCCGAGCCTTAGCGAAGGCGGAAGCCGAGGTTGCACTATCCCAGTGTTATTTTCATCGGCTGCCAATAACACATTGGCATGCATGATGGATTTCGCCGATGCAGAACCTTTACTATTACTAACAAGATCAATTAAAGTTTTCATGTTCTGCAAGAATTAATTCTCCCTGCTTAAAATTTCCCGCTAAAATATCCTTCTCATTACTAACCAATATGACTGATTAAAATTGACCTATGAAAGAACAGCAAGGACAGAGCAACAATAATTGACATTGTTGGATCTGTCCTTTACTAGCTAAAATATTACGCACTTTATGCGCAGCACATCGTAGTTCATGCTTATTTCCCGGTCGAATGCATTCCGGACTCTTCACGCAAATTTTTCACAGCCACGGAGAGCATAAGTTTTATGCGGTTCAACTGATTGACTTCGCTGGCCCCGGGATCGTAGTCAATGGGCACGATATTGGCCGCAGGGTAAGAGCGCCTCAGTTCCCTGATCATGCCCTTGCCGGTAATATGGTTTGGCAGGCAGGCAAAAGGCTGGAGACAGACGATATTGGTGGCTCCGCTGTGAATAAGCTCAACCATCTCACCGGTTAAGAACCAGCCTTCCCCTGTCTGATTTGCCAAAGAAAGATGTTGCTTGGCATAACTGGCTATTTCTTCGATTGCTTTGGGCGGTTCAAAGCGTTTGCTGGCTGCCAGAGCGTTTTTCATGTCCTTTCGAAATGATTCTATTTTACTGATCGATAGATACCCAGATATCATCCCCATTAAACTGCCCGACAAAAGCTGGAATTTGACCTTGTTGTCATAAGCCCCGTAGAGCAGAAAGTCGGTTAAATCAGGGACGACTACTTCCGCTCCCTCGGCCTCCAGTAGTTCGACAATGTTGTTGTTGGCCGTAGGATGGTATTTAACTAAGATCTCCCCAACTACTCCCACTTTGGGCTTGACCAGATCCTCATTAATCTCAAATCTGTCAAAATCTTCAACAATACGGTAAATATTTTCTCTGAATTCCTTGCGTTCCCCGCTTAACAAAGACTCGCGGCACTGCTGGGCCCACTTCTCATACAGAGTATTGGCAGAACCAGGAACTTTTTCATAGGGACGCACGCGGTATAAGACTCTCATCAAGAGGTCTCCGTAAATCAATCCCATCATCAGATTATTGAACATCGGCATAGTGATCTTAAACCCAGGGTTTTTCTCCAGTCCGCCGCTTGTTCCTAAAGAAATCACAGGGATCTGAGGCATGCCGGCATCTTGCAGAGCTTTGCGGATAAAAGCAATATAATTCGTTGCCCGGCACCCTCCTCCTGTCTGGGTAATAATCACGGATGTATTATTCAAATCATATTTACCTGAGTTAAGGGCTTTCATTAATTGACCGACCACAATAATAGCGGGATAACAGGCATCATTATGCACATACCGGAGCCCGACATCTACCGCCGATTTATCAATGGCGGGCAAGACTTCAATCTTATACCCCGCCTTTTGGAAAGCCGTCTGCAGGAATTGGAAATGGAGCGGAGACATTTGCGGAGCCAGTATGGTATGCTTTGCTTTCATGTCCTCTGTAAACAACACTCTCGCGGGATGATCAAATAATTTTTGGGGAGTAAAATTCCGTTTGTCCCGTTCTTTGATTGCTGCAATCAAGGAGCGCACCCGGATTCTGGCAGCCCCGAGGTTATTGATTTCATCGATTTTGAGCACGGTATAGATTTTGCCGTAACGGTCTAGTATTTCCTTGACTTGGTCGGTACTCACGGCATCCAGACCGCAGCCGAAAGAATTCAGTTCAATCAGTTCGATATCCTTTTGCTCGGCCACAAAGCTGGCCGCAGCATAAAGACGGGAATGGTAGACCCATTGGTCGACAATCCGCAAGGGCCGTTCGATAGGCTTGAGATGCCTGAGGGCATCTTCAGACAAAACCGCAAAACCGTACGATTGGATCATTTCCGGAATTCCATGGTTGATTTCCGGGTCGATATGATAGGGCCGACCGGCCAGTACAATCCCTTTTCCTCCGTGTTCCCGCAGGTAGGATAAGGCTTCTTCCCCTTTTTGGCGTACATCTTGCTTGTATTTTTCCAATTCGGCATAAGCACTTCTTACAGCCTCAATAATTTCGTGCTTATTTAGCCCCTCCGGCGCCAGTTCCCTGATTAGGCGCTTAGTCATCCGTTTCGGCATATCCAAAGGAAGAAACGGATGATAGAACCTTACGTCATGAGTCCGCAGGATATCCATGTTGGCCCGGATGGTTTCCGGATAGGAAGTGACCACCGGACAATTATATTTATTATTGGCTCCGGAATCTTCCGGAATGTTATACGGAATGGAAGGATAGAAAATCTTATTAATCCCTTTTTGCACTAAATCCGCAATATGGCCGTGCACCAGCTTCGCCGGATAGCAGGCTGATTCTGAAGGGATCGTGTCCATGCCCAGTTCATACAGGCGTTTGGAGGAACGCCCGGATAACACCACCCGGTAGCCAAGCTTGGTAAAGAATGTATGCCAGAAGGGGTAATCTTCATAAACATTCAGCACTCGGGGCAGGCCGATGGTACCGCGTTTGGCTTCCTGCTCACTCAACGATTTATAATCAAATACCCGTTTATATTTAAAATCGTAGAGATTAGGCAATGAGTTATTGGCTTTTTCCTTGCCGGCGCCTCGTTCACAGCGGTTTCCTGAAATAAATTCACTTCCGTTGGAGAATTTTTTCACAGTGATTAGACAATTATTCCCGCAGAGACCGCAGCGCTTCATGGACGTATCCGTGCGGAAGTCCTTCAACTCGCAGGCAGAAAGTAAAGTTGTTTCGTACCCTTCTTGGTACCGTTCCCGGGCGATTAAAGCAGCCCCGAAAGCGCCCATAATTCCGGCAATATCCGGACGGACAACCTCCCGGCCGATAATTTTCTCCAGCGAGCGCAAAACCGCCTCATTATAGAAGGTGCCACCTTGGACTACAATTTTGCGTCCAAGGTCTTCCGTATTGCGCAAACGAATCACTTTGAACAGAGCATTTTTGATCACAGAGATGGAGATTCCGGCAGAAATATCGCTGACCTCGGCCCCTTCCTTCTGGGCTTGTTTCACTTTGGAATTCATAAACACGGTACAGCGGGTGCCCAGATCCACCGGATTGCGCGAGGTGAGGCTCACGGATGCAAATTCTTTGACAGGCATATTGAGCGAGCTGGCAAATGTCTCGATAAAGGAACCGCAGCCGGAAGAACAGGCTTCGTTTAACATGATAGAATCAATGACCCCGTCATGAATCACCAGGCTTTTCATATCCTGGCCGCCAATATCTAAGACAAAATCCACTCCCGGCAGAAAGAAATCAGCTGCTTTATAGTGGGCCACCGTCTCAATTTCTCCGATATCGACTCTAAGGGCCGCTTTGATCAAATGTTCCCCATAACCCGTAACTGTAGAATTTACAATCCTAATCTCCGGGTTGAGAGTGTCAAACATTTTTTGGAGCGCTTCAACGGTAGATTCCAACGGGCTGCCCATATTATTGCCATAATAGGAATAGAGCAGGCTCCCGTTCTCATCAATCAAAGCCAGCTTGGTGGTGGTAGAACCGGCATCGATTCCTAAGTAGGCTTTCCCCCGGTAATCCTTGGGATCGATTCTTTTCACTTTATGGGCTTCGTGCCTGGCCTTAAACTTCAGATATTCCTCTTCATTCTCAAACAGCGGTTCAATTTTATCCGCATCATCGCTTTGCATGTGATAAATCCCCGGAGCCCGCTCATACAGGCATTCAAAGGACATAGGCTGCTCCTCGCGCGAAGAGAGCGCGGCCCCAATCGCCACGAAGTACTGTGAGTCTTCCGGAAATAACACTTCCTGATTTTTAAGCGCCAAGGTTTCAATAAAACGGGTGCGCAGTTCGGACATAAAATGCAAAGGCCCGCCTAAAAAAGCGACATTTCCGCTAATCGGCCTTCCCTGGGCTAAGCCGCTGATGGTTTGATTGACCACGGCCTGCAAAACGGAAGCCGCAATATCTTCTTTGGCTGCTCCCTCATTGAGTAAAGGCTGGACATCGGTCTTGGCAAAAACCCCGCAACGGGAAGCAATCGGATAAATATTTTTATGCTTTTTAGCAAGTTCATTTAACCCGGTTGGGTCCGTTTGCAGTAAAGCAGCCATCTGATCAATGAAAGCACCGGTTCCGCCGGCACAGGTGCCGTTCATTCTTTGCTCAATCGCATCCCCCAAGTAAGTGATTTTGGCATCCTCACCCCCCAGCTCGATAGCAACATCCGTACTAGGGATGACATTATTAATGGCATTGGTGCAGGCGATCACTTCTTGGATAAACGAAACTTCCAGTCTCTGGGCAATATTAACCCCGCCGGAACCGGTAACCATTAATGTCATCAGATGCCCTTGCAAAATGGTTTTGGCATCTTCCAGCATGGTGATGACTGTGTTTTTTATATTTGAGAAGTGCCTTAAATACTGCTTATATATGAGGGCATTATTGTCTAAAATAACGAGTTTGACCGTTGTAGAACCGACATCCAGTCCCACATTGAGCACGCTCATTTTTCCCTTCCCCCGTCTGAGCCGAAATTATATCTCTATTTTTCTGTCTGATAGCTAGGCCTCATTTCAAAGGCCTAGCCCTAATAGAAAGGTGAGCGAAACAATCAGATAGTTATAGTTATCCGTCTGTAATTGTACCACCAAGTCTGGTTCACTTCAATCTTAATGTATGTGGTAAAAAGAAATTATTTCCATATAAAAAGGCTTAAGCCGAGTTTTTTCTCGGCCTAAGCCCCTATCTTGGATGTGCCCTTCACTAATTCTGAGAAGCCTTAAGCTGAGTAACTAAACTTTCGCTGATCTTAGCCGGAACCTCCTCATATTGTAAAAATTTCATTGAGAAATGCCCCCGGCCTTGGGTTAAGGATTTTAGGTCAATCGCATAGCGCATCATTTCAGATTGCGGAACCTGAGCACGGATCACTTGGTATTTCCCGTCTGCCTCCATGCCCATAACCCGGCCGCGTTTGCCGTTGAGATCTCCGATTACATCTCCCATAAAGACTTCCGGGACGCGTACCTCCACTTCAACCACCGGTTCAAGCAAGATGGGTTTCGCCTGCTCGGCTCCCTTGCGAAAAGCCAAGATCGCTGCCAGCTTAAAAGCCATCTCCGATGAGTCCACACTGTGATATGAACCGTCATAAAGGGTAACCTTGACGTCAGTCATCGGGTAACCGGCAACCACCCCTTCCAGCATGGCTTCCCGCACCCCTTTTTCAACAGCGGGAAAATATTGTTTTGGCACGGCTCCGCCGAAAACTTCTTCCGCAAATTCGAATTCTTTGCTGGTCAGGGGTTCGATGTTAAGCCAGACATGTCCATACTGTCCATGCCCGCCGCTTTGCTTTTTGTGTTTGCCTTCTACTTTGACCGCTTTGCGGATGGTCTCCCGGTAAGGAACCCGCGGCACCCGAACATTGACGGCTACACCAAACTTGCGCGCCAGTTTTTCCTGGAGAATCTCTAAATGCATCTCTCCAAGTCCGGTAAGCATCAGTTCTTTGGTTTCCGTGTTTTTACTGATCCTGATGGTTGGATCCTCTTCAGCCAGCCGGGCGAGGGCCGATCCAAGCTTATCTTCGTCTCCTTTACTCTTAGGCTCAATCGCCACCGCCAGATTGGGCACAGGAAACTCGATCCCCGGAAGAATCACGGGTTTCTCTTTGCCGCAAAGGGTATCCCCGGTTGCCACCTCCTGCAGTTTGGCCACCACCGCTAGATCACCCGCACTGACACTGGCTGTGTTTTCTTGAACCTTGCCCCGTAGGTAAAAAGGCTGCCCCATTTTTTCTTCAGCATTCTTATTTGGGTTATAGACTAAAGAATCAGCGGTAAATTTTCCCCCATACACCCGGAAGAAACTCATTTTGCCCACATAGGGATCTGCTAAGGTTTTGAACACAAGGGCCGCCTTTTCTGCCATCACTTGCGGCTTGGGGACATTGTCCTTTAGAAAATCCAGGAGCTTGGAAATTCCGATGTTTTTCAATGAAGAACCACATAAAACCGGGACGATTAAATTCTGAGCAAGAGCTGAGCGGGTGACTTTCAGCAATTCTTCGTTCGTTAAACTTTCTCCGTCCAAATATTTCATGAGGATTCCATCATCCGCCTCGGCTGCGGCTTCAGCCAGGGTATCCCTCATCATTTCCACATCATCAGCGTACTCTGCCGGCAAATCCTTGACCTGATAGCCGCCACTGCCGTTTCCTTCGTAGATATACGCTTTCTGCTCAATAATATCAACCAGACCCTTAAAATCATTCTCTGCTCCAATCGGAATCTGAAGCGGAACGAACCGGGTCTGGGGATAAGCATCTTTAAGTTGCTGCAGTACTTTCTCATAGTTGGAATTCTCCCGGTCTAATTTATTAATAAAAATAAGCCGGGGGAGTTTCTGTTCTTCCAAATGATCCCAAATGATTTCGGCCTGAACTTCAAGTCCGCCGACACCGCACAGAACCATAACACCACATTCTACGACGCGCAAAGCACTTTTGACCTCACCAAAAAAATCGGAATACCCAGGCGTATCTAAAAGATTAACTTTAACTCCCTGCCATTCCACCGGCACCAGACCCGTACTAATCGACACTTTGTGCTTAATCTCTTCAGGCAGGTAATCCGATACCGTATTGCCCTCAGGAACTTTCCCCATGCGACTGAGCGCTCCGGATGTAAACAAGAGCGCTTCGGCCAGTGAAGTCTTGCCAGCCCCACCGTGCCCTAACAAGCAGACGTTGCGTAGGTTCTCCGTGTCATAAGTCTTCAAGACTATCTCCCCCTAACATGTTATTAAGAAAAGGACAGGTGCCTTTTGCTTTCCACATTGAAAACAGGAGTAATATTCAGTCTGAAGTTTAAGTCCTGGAGTTAAATGATTCAGTGTAATCAGAATTCAGAATCCCCCGATGCTTTACCGGTTTCTCCTGAGTACTGAGTACTGACTACTATGTCGTTGCATTTTCTTTATGTTCGAAGGTGCCAAAGACAATCGGTTGACTGTCTTTAAGCATGAGTTTTCCTTTAGCCCAAACGGCATTTATGTGCAGCTCTTCATCCAAAAGAACCAGATCGGCATCATACCCTATTTTGATCATCCCTTTGCGAGCCAAGCGCAAAACAGTGGCCACATTGGAAGTAATGACCCTAAGTCCTGCCTCGATTGGCAAACCATAGTTCAGAATGCCCTCACGCACATCGCGCCAAAGAACGTCCACCGAGCCTACTCCCATACCCACCAGCACTCCGGCATCATTATAGATCGGCATGCTCCCGTTCCCGTCAGAAGATACGGTGACCTGGTGACTGAGCAGCTCTCGCTTATAGAGCATTCCCAAAACAGCGGGCACTTGCAATTCTTGCGGAAAATCATCACAGCCCGCCGTCAAATCTATATGTCCGCCGGCCTTCAAGAATTCTACCCCTTGCCCCAAGAGCGCATCAGTCCGGTTAATATGTGTCGGAACAAACTGGGTAATCGGGATTTCCGTTTGGCTTAAAATCTGCCAAATTGGCTCAAGCCCCCGTTTTCCTTCTCCCAAGTGCAAGTGAACAATCCCGGCTTTTCCGCCCAACATCCCACCGACACGGGCTTCAGCTGTTAAGTGTTCGAGTTCTGCCAATTGCGGTTGCCCGGAACGGTGATCGGATATGGCGATTTCCCCGGCGCCAATGACTTTATCGATCAAAACTAAATCTTCGCGCAAGCTCGGAAACAGAGTTTGAGTCGGAACTTGATAGGCCCCGCTATAGATGTAGGTTGTCAGCCCTTCCTCTTCCAGCGCCCGCGCCTTCACTAAAAGTTCAGACACGGAACGGGAAATGGCATCCGTCCCAAGTAAACCGACTAAAGTAGTGGTCCCGGCGCGAATGATCTGAGACAGCTGGATCTCCGGCGTCCTCGAAGCCGGTCCGGCCTCCCCGCCCCCGCCGCAGATATGAACATGGGCGTCAATAAAACCCGGAACGAGTTTATTCCCGTGCCCTTCGATAACCTCTCCCTCGGCATAGGCAGGAAGAGTTAATCCTTTACCAATGGCCGCAATCCGCGAACCTACAATTAATAAATCCGTTTCGGGAACCGGCTCCGGGGTATAGATCAAAACATTTTTTATCAATTGCCACACTTAGGAATATCCCCCCTTTCGAGGTAGAATACCCCAATTTTAGCGTTTTATTCCTCCTTGCCTTAGTTTTTAAGGCATTCAGTTCCCCTCTACTTAAAAATTCTCCGTTTCTTTATAAAATCCTTTTACCGAAAGGATAACCACTCAAAAAATTCCACTTAATTTTCGAATGCCAAAGAATCTACTTTTTAGCGGACGCATAAAGTTATTAGAGCACATAGAGAACCAGAAACTATGCTTTACTGTGGTATAAAACAAGTTTCCGGAGGAATTCCATGACCAAGCGAACGTTCGTGTACGGAGCCAGTATTCTTTTGGCCGCGAATTTATTTAACCGAATTCTGGGTTTCCTTTATCAATACTTGATCATGTCTTATATCGGCGGGGAAGCATATGGCCTGTTTAATATGGTCTTCCCTGTCTATATGACTGCGCTCGTACTGACCACTGCCGGTATTCCCTTAGCCGTGGCGAAGATGGTTGCGGAAGAAATCTCGCTGGGGCATCAGACTCAAGCCAAGGCCATTTTCAAGCTCGCGTTAATGATCCTAACTGTCTCCGGAGTCGTGGTCTCTTTGTTCTTATATATCCTGACTCCGCTCTTCGTTCATAAAATTTTCCCCGATCCCCGGGTGCTTCAGATCTTCCGTATTTGCATTCCTGCAATCTTTGTGGTCTCTGTTTCATCTGCTTTTCGCGGGTATTTTCAAGGGCTGCAAAACATGATCCCTACGGCACTCAGCCAGATCTTCGAACAGGTTACCCGGGTCGCTGTCGGTTTCACGGCTGCCTTTACTTTTGCCAGCCGCGGGGTGGAATGGAGTGCCGCCGGACTGGCTTTCGGCATGCTTATCGGGGAAATCATCGGGCTGATCGTCATAACCATTCAGTACCAAAGAAATAAAAAAAACTCTCCTTCTTCCGGGGAAAGTATCCTTTCATATCGGCTGATTATGCAAAAGATGTGGCGTCTTTCTTCTCCTGTAACGATCGGCCGCTTGATGTCCTCCGGCCTATCCGCGCTAGACGCCATGATCATACCCGCACGCCTGCAAATCGCGGGGTACACTGCCCGGGAAGCAACCACCCTTTTCGGACAACTCGGTGGTTCAGCCTTTACCTTGCTTACCTTTCCGACAGTTTTTACCTTTGCCCTGGCAACCTCACTCGTTCCGTCCATATCCGAAGCAGCAGCCCGCAAACAGTATCAAATTGTGCGGGCACGCAGCAGTGAAGCCATACGTTTAACCATTCTATTAGGGCTTCCCTGTTTAATTGTCCTCTTTCTGTTTGCGGACCCCTTAACCTCTTTTTTCAAAAGCCCGGGCATTGCCCCTATTTTAAGAATCTTAGCTTTAGGCGGGATTTTTACATATCTTCAGCAAACAACCACCGGCATTCTGCAAGGACTGGGCAAAGTACACCTTCCGGTACTGGTTTCCCTAATCGGAGCCGGAGTACGCGTTCCGCTTCTTTTCATGCTTACGGGCCTTCCCCACTGGGGGCTGCTTGGCAGTGCCTGGGCCTATATCTTGGGCTGGATTATTATGGCAACTCTAAACTTAATGTTTATCATCCGTTATTCAGGCATGGCCTTAGACCTTCAGCACTTTGTGCTCCAGCCCCTGAGCGCGGGCTTAGGCATGATCCTCGTGTTCCGTTTTCTCAGTCCATTGGGCTGGGAATTTACTGCTACCCTCCAGAAATTAAGCGCCGGTCTGATCATTTACGCTCTAATCCTGGCAGTGAACGGAGGAATTACTCTCTCAGATCTCCGCCGTGTTCCCTGGTTTGGAAAATACCTTTACCGGAAATAAGCTCCTGCTATTTCCCCAGCCAATGCCTTAAAGAATCTCCGTAACGCCGATAGCTCATAACCGAAGTTATAAAAACTAAGACAAGCAGTGCGATTTTATAGATAAAATAGAACTTAAGCACCGTTAAAAATGCAATAAACAAACCAAAGATTGCAGGAAAGAAAAATAACCTTAGGATTTTTCCTTTTTTAGATTTCCATTCCTTGAATGAACCCGAAAAAATCACTAAAAATAGGACAAAATAAAAAAGAAATATCCAAAAAAACATAGAAAAACTTCCTTTTCTGTTATTATCATTTAGTGTGGGCAATATTTCAGTAATATAATTTCGGGGTATTCGACAAAAAATAGGATTGTCCCAATACAGATTGAAAGGAGATGCTTCGTATATGGCAAGAAATCGCAATCGCAACAGTGGCCTCCTGCCCCAGTCTGTTTTGGATGAATTCAAATGGGAAGTTGCATCTGAATTAGGGTTAACCGAAAAAATCCAATCACAAGGATGGGAAAACATGACTTCCCGGGAATGCGGCCACGTGGGCGGACGAATCGGAGGAAGCATGGTTAAGGCGATGATCAGGCGCGCCGAGGAAGCTATGAAAGGAAGCCAGCTCTAAAGCTAGATATCGAATAAGAATCAGGAGTAAATTACTACTCCTGATTCTTTTTAGAGAAAACTATTTTGTAATTTATGACATAAACTGATCCATGAGTTGAGACATGGATTTAAGGCGTTTGTAATCGGTCAAATCACTGTGCATAGGGGTTAAAGATACATACCCGTCCCCGACCGCACGCAAATCGGTATCTTCCTCATAATCCGGAGTCAAGGTTCCACTTTGCCAATAATAGGTCTTGCCGCGGGGGTCTTGGCGCCTTTCAAAAATATTTTCGTAAATGGCCTTTCCTAATCGCGTCACTTTAACACCGCGCCATTCCTCAGCAGGGGTTCCCGGGATATTAATGTTGACCAGGCCGCCGTCCGTGATGAGGCTCCAATCCTTTAAAAGCTTACGGACAAAACCTGCCGCCGGTTGAAAATCCCCAAACTGGTAGCTGGCAAGGGATACGGCCAGGGCAGGCACTCCAAGCAGCACGCCTTCGAGGGCTGCCGCCACCGTACCGGAGTAGAAAACATCTGTCCCTAAATTTTGTCCCAAATTAATTCCCGATATTAGAAGATCCGGCTTAGCCACAATCCCGCCTTGAATGGCTAATTTGACACAATCCGAGGGAGTTCCGCGCACTGAGAATCCTTCCCCCCCGAATGGCAGCTGGTGGGCATTGACAAAAAGCGGTTCAAATAAAGTAATGGCATGCCCTGCAGCCGAACGCTGCCCTTCCGGAGCCACAATCCCGACTTCATAGCCGTCAGATGCTAATGTTTGGTATAAAGCCTGCAGCCCCGGAGCAAAAAAACCGTCATCATTGGTTAACAGTATGCGCATTAGCCCTCCATCACTTCGAAGCTTTATTCCACTTCATAAATCGAAATAGTCATTGTATCTTCTTTTTTGGTTAGCCCAAACATTAAATGGTGCTGTTTCAGATTTTTATTGAGAAAATCAATGATTTTATAAAGTTCCGCATTGGCACTTACTTTTTGGGTGGCAATGAGTTCAAGTTTTCCTTGTTCCTTTTGCTCCATGGCTTTACCCTTTATGACCGTGGATCAAGGCAAACCCTTCGGCCCGCGTGGCTTGGCTGGTCTTAAACATCCCTCGGACAGCTGAAGTTAAGGTTTTGGAGCCGGGTTTTTTTACCCCGCGCATGGTCATGCACATGTGCTCCGCTTCAATGACCACTAAAACCCCTCGCGGTTCTAAGATGTCCATGACTGAATCCGCAATTTGCGAGGTGAGCCGTTCTTGAAGCTGAGGCCTCTTGCAAAACCCTTCGACAACCCGTGCCAATTTAGACAGCCCGGTGATTTTCCCCTTGCGCGGAATATATGCCACATGAGCCTTGCCATAGAATGGAACCAAATGATGCTCGCACATAGAATAAACCGGGATATCTTTGACGATGACCATTTCTTCATGTTCTTCAGAAAATTGAACTTTGAGGTGTTCACTCGGATCTTCATGTAAACCCGCAAAAATCTCTCCATACATGCGGGCTACCCGTTTGGGGGTATCCAAAAGGCCTTCGCGGTCAGGATCTTCTCCAATTGCCTCTAAAATCATGCGCACGGCTTGTTCGATTTTTTCTGAGTCCATCTCCAACGTCGTCTTCCTCCTTAAACTTGCATAATATACTGCTCCCTCATAATTGCCCAAGATACACATGGGTTTGGGGAATAACTCGAACTGAGAAAAGCTCTTTAAGCATAAATTCCTGCCACTGAAGCATCTGCTTCGGTTCAGGCGGCCGTAACCCTCTTACTGGGGTTACAGGCTGTAGGATTACAGGGATCGCTTTATTTTCTCCCTTAAGCATGCTTCGCGCTTGTTCCAATGAAGCTAAATCGGTTTCCCGGTCTACGACAATCTTAATAAACAGTTTCGTTCCCCGGGCCTGTCTTAAGAACTCCTGGTGAGCTTGCCAAAAATTATTTTCTGCATAGGGGAGTTTAATATCCATGCTTATTATGTCCACCCACGGTAAAATCAGTGCAAGCTTGCCCGGCAAAGTGCCATTGGTTTCGAGATAAATTTTTAATCCCAATTTTCTGACACGCGGTAAAAGTTGGTCTAGTTGTTCCGCCCAGAGCAATGGTTCTCCGCCGGTGACACTCAGAGAATGGTGGAGATTTAAGTTAAAGCTTTGCAAAAGCTTTAACAGGTCACTCAAGGAAACCGGGTTCGGGATTTCTTCAAAGTCACGGGAGCCGGAAATCCGTTCAATTTTGAGTTTGGAACTTGCTGCTACCGGGGTGTCACAATACGGACAGGCTAAATTGCACCCCGGTAAACGCAAAAAGAGTTGACGATACCCAACATACGGACCTTCCCCCTGAATCGAGGAAAATATCTCTATGACCGGGATCCTTAACATTTTTAGATAACTCCTTTAACTTTACAACGAGCAAGACGAATTGATTTTACCTCATCACAGTAGCGTCTGGCAACACTTTCTCCGAATTCAAGGATACCTTGAATCCCTAAATCCAGAAGACTCACAGCCGGCACTGGGGTGTTCCGGCTGGAAACATTAAGACCACAGTGGATCATAGAAGAGACCGGGGACAAGGTGCTAATACTCACTGAAAGTTTACGATCCTCTTCAAATAAGTCATCCCCATCACGGTAAACACTGCGAATACCATGTCTTTCAAGCTCTTCTTTAATGGTTGCGATTAAAAGCCGCTGGCGAATAATGGCTTTCTCCAAATCCATTTCAAAATGTTCAATAATAAAATGAAGCATGTCTTCACTAAAAATCCAGTCTTGGGCCCGCACATCTTCCTGATCTACCATCTCATCCTGCTGGACACTGCATGGACCACGAAACACAGTAACACTGTCCCCCATCTTGCCAAAATTCCTATAGCAAAAAAGGGAATGGAGCTGGCTTCCATCGTAAGGCATGGGTTCTTTGAGAATTAGATATTCCACGGGTACTTCTCCTTAATTCCGGCAAGGCAGCTTGCCTAGTTTCATTTAAGGGCATAAGGGGCTATTTGAATATCTTAGAAATGAGCGCTTCTTGCTTATTAAAGGTGAGGGCTCTTTTTAAGCGGAGGCAGCTTTCACAGGTTCCGCACCAGTGTTTTTCTCCTGCGTAGCAGCTCCATAAAAGATTCCAAGGAATATTTAGACGCAAGCCCTCAGCAACAATTTCCATTTTATCCAAATGTGAGGTCGGACTGACTACGGAGATATTCTTGGACGTTGAATAATTTAGGCTTTGATTGACCGCCTCAATAAACGCCTGAGAATTATCCGGGAATGTCGCGGCCTCCTCCCGGTTAAAGCCGGTGACAAGATAACTGGGTTCTGGAAGATTCTCAGCATACACTGCGGCAATATTGATTAATAAACCATTTCTATTCGGAACCCATACATTCTGAGCACTCGCAGTCGTTTGTCCCCGGTCATCTTCCAGCGCTTCCGTGGTAAGAGAAGGTAAGGCTTGCGACTGGTCAACCAAGGCCGTGTGGGTTTCCTGGGCTAAAAACGGGAGCTTGACGACCCTATGCTTAAGGCCGTAGTACCCGGCTATGGAAGCAGCCGCCTCAATTTCCCTGGCAGCCGCCCTCTGTCCATAATCGAAAGTAAGCGCTAAATCAAGAGCATTTCGTTCCAGGAAAAGAGCCATGGCCACAGTTGAATCGAGTCCTCCTGAGAGCAATACTACTCCCGCCATGTCAGTCCTCCTTATATAAGGCCCAGGCATCAGGAGACTCATAAACCTTGACCCCGGCTAATGTTAGACCTTCAGGCAGAAGCAGCCGCTCTTTAATTTCCCGATATAGATAAGCAGCCAAATTTTCAGCGGTGGGATTTTTCTCTCTTGCAAATTCCGGAATGTCATTTAATAATTGATGATCAAGCTGGTCCAACACCTGATACAGCGCTTTTTTCAGCTCTCCAAAGTCTACCAGCATCCCGGTATGATCCAACTGCTTGCCTTCTACCCCTATTTCAACATCCCAGCGATGTCCGTGTAAATGGGCGCATTTCCCCTGATAATTCCGTAAGAAATGAGCCGCGTCAAAATGTGACCGAATCACCGTTTGAAACATTTAGTCCTCTCCTGATTGACAATTTACATATTATTTTACCATTATTCGCTCTCAAATGGAAATAATACATTCTAGTCCAGACCGGCAAGGGGCTCTAAAAAAACATAAAAGAGGATACCTTTCAGAAGATATCCCCTCACTATTTTTATGATAAACTAAGCGAGCCGTAAAGAATGGTTAAAACAGTCGGTCGCAACATCATACTGCCTTAGTTGGTCATAAATATTTCCGAGCAAAGCCCAGGCCTCAGAATGCTCCGGATCGATCTCCAGGAGTTTTTCCAGATATCTGACGGCTTCCTCCCAGTTTCCCCTCTTGACGAGACACACACTTAAATTATACATAATCAGCGGATGATCCGGTGCCAGGCGTAAAGCCGCTTGATAATATTCCGTCGCCTTCCGAGTCCGTCCCAGATGCACTAGGGTATATCCCATATTGTTTAATAAAATTGGGTCATTGGGATGTACACTATGCGCTCTTTCCAAGAGATTCAGAGCCTCAAGGGAGCGGTCCTGGTTCTGGTAAACCGCAGCCAGGTTGCTTAAAGCGTCGAAATGGTCCGGTTCATGTTTTAGTACCAATTCATAATGCCTGATACCTTTTTTGATCTGTTCAAGTTGAATATAACAATAGGCCAAACGGGCTGCTACGTCGATATTCGCGGAGTAGCGCAGCGCCCTCTCAAAGCTATGACAGGCCTGTTCAATTTGTTCTAATTTCAAATGAGTTTCCGCTTTCATTTCCCAGTAAACCGGATTATGAGGTTTCAGTTGGCAACAGCCTTGAAAACAGCGCAACGCTTCGAAATGCTCTTCATTATAAGAATAGATTGTGCCTAACCTAAAAAGGGTCTCGGCCCGGGTAGGAGCTGCCCGCAGGGATTTATCCAAACAGGCCGTAGCCTCTTGCCATTGTCCCTGTTCCAGAAAACAATCAGCCAGGAGATCCCAATATTCCGCCCGTTCCGGCTCTATCTCCAATGCTTCCTGGACTGCATTACGGCTTTCCCCAACCAAGCCCTGTCCTATATAACACTGGGCCAGCAAAAATTTAATCTCTGCCCTGTTTTCTGAATTCTCGTCACTTAAGTTTTCGAGATAGTCTCGAGTCTCTTGATAAACTTGATGCTTAATCAGGTAACGGACTTCACGGACATGGAACCTATAAGGATCATTTTTTAAACGCCCGACTACATATGTTATTCCTTGATCAGGCTTGCCAAAGAAAATGTACCCCAAACCCCGGATCTGACGCAACCAGGTATTTTCTGCAAATGAGGTTCTTTGGTGCTCCTCCTGAGAGGCCAAAGGATTATTCACAGCATTCGCCCCTTTATCGTTTTTACTTAGTATTCGGCGAGCTGGCATTTTTTTCCTTTTGCTTCAGGGGCTAATCGTGCGTCAAATCCCGTGAAACTCCTGATTTTTCAATGAATCTTCGCTTTGATTCCCAAGTGTTTATTGATATTCCTCATATATTCGAGCGAATATTTCTTTTAGCGAGCCTAAGAAAGCTCGCTTTGACAATTCTGGCAATACCCGTAGAATTTAAGATCGTGATCATGGACATCAAACCCTGTTTTCTTGCTGATAATAGCTTCCAAGGATTCGAGCAAGTCATCATCAAACTCAGATACATTTCCGCAACGGAGACAGATTAAATGGTGGTGGTGGTGCTCATCCTTACGCGTAAACTCATACCGGCTTCGCCCATCTCCGAAATCATTTTTCTGGAGCACTCCGATATCCGCCAAGATATCGAGCGTCCGATAGACTGTGGCTAAACCAATTTCCGGATATTGATGCTTGACCAACATATATACATCTTCCGCACTTAAATGCTCATCGGCATGCTGCAGAAAGGTATGCAAAATAGTCTGGCGCTGGGGAGTCAGTTTATAAGAATGATTGCGCAAACGATTACAAATTGAATCAAAAGCAGAAAGCCCCTCCACCATGAAAAGATTCGCCCCTTTCCATTTTTATATCTTGATTATATGCTAAACATGGACGTTTGCAAATGCGCACCCAGCAACTTAGCTCTCTGGCAAACCAGAGAGCTAAGTCCGAATGTGCTATCCTACCACACCGGATAACGGTAAGGATATGCCGGATAAGGATAAGGCGGATAAGGGGCATAGGGATAAGGATAATACCGGGGAGCAGTTAGCACTCCTAACCCATAGCCAAAACCTAAACCTAAACCAAAAGGAATAAGCCCGAATGCCATAAGAGTTGCTCTCCTTCCTGACGTTTACTTAAGAAATATTGGTAAGACTTGGGATGTTCCTGCTATAGTATATGGTAATTTTTGCTAATGTTGAGCATGGCGCACCAATATAGAATCCGCAGCACAATCATGTGATGCGGATTCTATATTCTAGGGTTTACTGTAAACGGTCACGGATGACTTCTACTACTTCTTCGGCTGTTCTGCCGGCTGCATTTACCACCGGTACTCGCAAATTCCCTTCCGCAGCAATGTCCACGCTGTCTCCTTTAACGACCACAGCCTGAACATTGTATAAGGACTTTTCATCCATGGCCGTTGTATGGTACCCGGCAGCCTGTAATGCTTGTTCTACATTGGTTAAACCGTCTTCAACGGCTACCTTTTTGTACATTTAAATCAACCTCCTCAATCATAGTGTGCACCTGTTTTTTGGCTCTATGCTGAGGAGATTTTTCCAAAATCGCTCTTAAAAATTAAAGCTTCTCCGGGCTACGGTTTGATAGTGCACCGCGAGCCGCGGTTCCTCCAAGGTCAAGGCAGGAGCAGATACCGGAAATGTTCCTTCCACAGTGACTTCAAGCCTGCCGCTGGCCTCTATAGTCAATTGAAGGTTGTGGCGCTGAGGCGGAGTTCGTTCAACGGTTAGGTTGTAATTTCCGTCCGCTCCTTTTTTACCCTTAAGCTCTACTTTCTTAGGCAACTTATTTGAGGGCAGGAAATCACTGCCTTGAGTCAATTGAAAGGCTTCAGGACTTGACAGAGTTATAGAAAGTAAATACGGTTCTACCCCATAATTTAAAGAGAGATTGACATCAAGCGTCCGCACGGTTCCCGCCCGCTCGTTTACAGTGGCTTCAGCAGCTAAGGGAGGAGCAGCAGAATAGGCCGGAAGGGTGACACTTTTGCCAGAGGTGCTGTTAAATTGCCGGTGAATGCGGGATGGTAGGTTTTCCGGTGAACGGATGACAAGCTGGCCCTTGTTCTCAACCCACTCCTCCTGAAGGATGACAACTTGGGGATAATCGGTCGTGTATGCGGGCACCAGTCCCAGACCTAAGATAAGCCCGCCTAAAGCCAGGACGATTGGCTTCCGGGTGGAAATACGAAATCTTCTCCAATTGTAGGTTCGGGATCGGATGACATGGAATCCTGCCAGCATCAGAGGAATAAGCAAAACGGTATAAATAAAGGCAAAAAGGACGGGATAGCGGTGGACCGTTTCGTAATAGCTAACCCATTGTTCCGAATTCAACAGTTCCCAATGGAATTTATAGATAAAATACGGACCGAAAAGCGTGAGGATAAAGGAAGGCCTAAAATACTGGACAAGAAGAAGTGCCAGCCAAAAGATGAAAGGGAAAGCCAAATCCACTCGGACTAAAGCTGCCCCGAGCCCAGCTACTGCAATCCATATGACAGCCCCAAGCCAGTACATTCTCCCTGATTGCGGGAGCTTAAGCAACGACCATAAATTTGTGATTAAGAGTAATAGACCGGCTAAGGCAAAGACTCTAGCCCCAACGAATACACCCGGGTACGCATACCAAACCCAGTTAGTTTGCTTCACCGTCTGCCAGATGAATTCCATGCTTCCGCTAAGCAAGACGTCGGCTAAAGCCGTGGCTGCGGTTACCCCCATTATTTTAAAGAGATCTTTCCAGCGGACAGCAGGTTTTAAGACCCTGACCAGCATGAGGGCTGTGCCGGCCATGATCAATAAAGTGAGCAATCTAAGGGCATTCGTTGGCAGCATTAGAACCCGCGGTCCCACTTGGAAGGTGAGATAGAGTTCATCCCAAGTTCTCGGTCCGGATTCTTGCACCTTTACCGATTTCACTAACTGGTAAGCAAAGTCACCAACTGTTTTTAAATCCAAGGGAGCCACCTGCTCCAGTTTATCTCCAGGCTGGTGGAAATACCCGGCCGGGCGCCCGGCGATTCCAAGCCCAACCGCAGGCACACCTTGAGCAAGGAAAGAACTAAAATCACTGGCTCCTCCCTGGGACGAATCCCTGGTCATCACCATAAAATCCCGGCTCAAGTGGAACGGAATTTTCTCTGCTTGCGCTATTTTGGTTACTTGTTTCAATAAATCCCAAGGGGCCGATGTCTTACCGGCACCGTCAATTAACAGGGGGGTTCCGATCATATCCAGATTCAGCATCCATTTAACGGCGGAAAGATCAGTTCGTTCCACAAAATATCCGGAGCCGACCAACCCCATTTCCTCTGCCCCGAAAAACACTAGTTGATACGTGTCTTCATGCGGTTCTGCACTGAGAACTCTGGCTAATTCCAACAGCACCCCTGCCCCGGAGGCATTATCAACGGCTCCCGGGGCACTCAGTCCGGCTGAATCATAATGGGCGCCCAGAACAATACTTTCAGCATGCGTACCTGGGAGCTCTGCAATAATATTTTGGCTGTTTACAACCTTAATCTTCTGAACCGTGTCTAAAGGATTATTAGACACAACGACCTTGCTAAACGGCTGTTCAGTAACTTTCCAGCCGTACTGTTCGAGTATATAATAAATATACTGCGCAGCTTTGGTCTCTCCTTTGCTTCCGGCCGGACGAGGTCCGATTTTCTGAACCAGTGTTTGAACGTGTTGATAGGCTTTGTCCGCTGAAAATTGAGTCTCGGCAGCCGCCGGCTTGCTCATAAATATTAATAGGAAAAACGTAAGCAGAGCTGTCTTAAGCGAAGCATGCTTCACAGTCATCATGCCCTTTCTCACATGTACTGCTCTGCCAATCCTTATGAAGAAGATGAAGTTTCTATGCCAACTTCCAACTATTTTTGAACTAAAGCTTAAGTATGGTATAATTAGAAAATAACAGGAGTTGGGAGATAATTCATGTTCAGACGATTTTTAGCTGTTATTTTAATCATTGTGGTCTTAATAACAGGAGGGTGTACCATTTCCACACCCAAGTTTATGCAGAAAGAAACTCCTGTGTCTAACCTGCCCGCTGAAGCCATCTTAAGCCAACAGGATGACATTTATAATCGAACCATAGCCCTGTTAAATTCAGCCAAGAAAACAATTTATGTAGAACAAGCAAGTTTTGACGATTCACAGCTGCTGGATCTCTTAATTAAAAAAGCGAGTTCCGGGGTCGAGGTAAAAGTCCTTTTAGATCAATTCCGCAAGGCAAACGCTGCTACCCTGAACCAATTTAAAAGTCATGATATTTCGGCTCAGTTCTACCCTGCCCGTAAAGGTCAGAGCAATAACGTGAAACTTCTGGTTGTTGACCATCAATTCGCCTTGGTGTATGGACCAACTTGGACCCAAGAAGGACGATCCGCCCGTGATCTGGCGGTTGAGCTTACAGGTTATGCCGCTTGGAAAGCATCCGCTGTTTTTGCTCGGGATTGGGAGTTCACCACAACCTTAGCTCTTGACATACCCAAAACATCCCCGGCCCCCGCTGATAATATCATTCTAGCCACTAATGCAAAAGTCAAGCAGCAGCTTCAAAATCTGATTGCCCGCAGCTCAGGCTCCATCTGGCTGGAAGTGACGGAACTAAAGGATGAGGATATCATACAGGCCCTGGTGGACGCCAAACAAAAAGGGCGGGAGGTCCGCCTTTTACTCAATAAAGAATACGCCCTCAAAGAGGATGTCCAGCCGGTCCTTTCTCTGTTAAAAAGTGCAGGAGTGGATATCCGTTACCTGCAGGACAATTCTAACCTCCGGCTCGGTATCTTTGATGGACGTACTTTTTTCTTCAGCAGTTCGGGATGGACCTATTCTACCTTCGTGATAAATCATGAATTCTCGATTACAGTTCCATCTCCCCAGGCTGCAGCTAAACTAAGTGACCTATTTGCCCAAGATTGGGCCAATGCTACCACTAAACTCTAAAAAGGATCTATTCCATATCCTCCAAATGAGTGCAATCTCCTAAAACCATAGGTAAAATCGCATTCCCATTATGTTCTAGAATATTTAAGGCTGTGTTAAACTGCCAGGGGGTTTTCTTCCAGTCACTCACATCAAAACCCAAGGCTTTGGTTACCAACAGCTTAAGCGTGAGCCCGTGAGTTACTATGCAAATGGTTTCCCCTGCGTGTTTTTTAATCAATGCCTTTAAGTAATCCCAGGCTCTTTCCGCTACTACCGGCATGGTTTCCCCACCGGGAATCTGCACCAGATAGGGAGATTTATCCCATACCGCGAAGATATCCGTATAACTTTCCCTTAACTCGGCCCAAACTTTACCTTCCCATTCTCCGAAGGAAAGCTCTCTGAACTGAGGAGCCGGCAGTACAGGTGCCGTGAGCCCAATTTCCGTTCGAATAACCTCTGCCGTAGCCAAAGCCCTGGGACGGTCACTCGCATATAAGTATTGAATCCCTTCCTGCTTTAACCGGGACGCTAAGCGTTTGGCTTGATTCAATCCCCGCTCGGTCAATGGGGAATCCAGCATACCCTGGACGCGGCCTTCAATATTCCACTGTGTTTCCCCGTGCCGGGTTAATATGATTTTGGTCAAAACCTCTTCCCCTCCATACTAAAAAGAAAGAAAGGGTAGGGAAATCCCTACCCTCCCCACCTTGCCGTAAGACTCCAGGTTTTCTGACCCTGCTCTCGCAGGTGGGTGTCTAGGTTAAGTTTTCCATCTTCCCTGACAGGGCCTGATGTACATGCTTAACATTTAACTCCCGAAACACTAATAGGATCAAAACCAAGATAATCCATACGCACAAGGCAGGTTGTGTAGTTATTATAACACTTCTGGCTTTAAAATTCTCTAGTAAAGCTTGGGAAATTAGCGTTTATGTAACTTATCTTCCAATTCTGCCAGACGGTCTTGAAACAGAGCGATAGTCATTTCCTGAGTACGCATGCGCCGTCTTAAATTTTCAACCAAATAAGTTAATTCTTTAACATCTAAACTTAAGGTTTGGATACTCTCGGATTCCTGTAGTCCTTCTCCTTGGGGCGTAGGTTCAGCCATTGTGACCGGAGCGCCCGCTTTCGCTGCAGGCAAATCTGCCGGAGGCTGCGACTGGTTAAGTGCCGGTTTGGCGGGAGCTAACAGGTAGGTAAACTTGGCATAGCGGGAATTGCGGCCAGGGCTGACCTCGATCATCCCTTCTTCTTTTAGGGTATCAAGCGCCCGTTTGAGGGTGGTATTGGCCGAACCGGTTCCCCTTTGAATTTCGGAAAAGGCGATTTCAAATTCGTTACTGCCATAAATATCTACCATTTTTTCAAAGAACTCCAGAAATTTCTTTTGCGTTTTATCTCTCAGGCCCAAACTTTTTCATTCCTTTCTCTTAACCGCCATACAGACGCTCTAAAACATCATCTGCCAGCGTAAACGTATGTTCCAAAGCGGGAAACTCACCGGCTTTAACCTCTCTGATATAGGCCTGTATCCCTTCCAAGGCTTGAACGCCTAAGTTCGCATACTGCTTGACAAATTTTGGCTTAAACCTTTCGAATAAACCTAATAAGTCATGATAGACCAAGACCTGTCCGTCACATGAGGCGCCTGCTCCAATTCCTATCGTCGGAATCGTTAATTCAAGGGTTATTTTTTCGGCGACTTGCCGGGGCATTGCTTCCAAGACAATGGCGAAGGCACCTGCCTCTTGTAAAGCCAACGCATCCCGGCTCAATTTCTCTACACTTTCAAGATCCCGCCCTTGGACTTTAAAGCCCCCGAGCTGACCGGCCGTTTGCGGCGTCAGACCAATATGGCCTACTACCGGAATTCCTGCGTTAACTAAAGCGTTTACAACCGGAGCGTAGTATTCTCCTCCTTCGAGCTTGACGGCATCAGCTCCACCTTCTTTGAGCAATCTCCCCCCGTTGAAGAGAGCGCTCTCTTCCGAAACATAGCTCATAAAGGGAAGATCAGCAACCACAAAGGTTTCCGGTGCCCCGCGACACACCGCTTTCGTATGATGCAGCATGTCATCCATGGTTACCGGTACCGTAGAATCATATCCCAGAACGACCATACCGAGTGAATCCCCTACCAAAAGCATTTCTATGCCTGCTTGTTCGCTTATGCGGGCCGAAGGATAATCATAGGCCGTCAGCATTAGAATTTTTTCTCTATGCAATTTCATAGTGCCAAAATCTAAAATATTTTTCTTCATGTTGATCCCCTCCCCTATCTGTATTCCTCCCCATTTCCGGTAATTTCTTCCCTTATTATATCACGAACAAGGCCATGATACATGCACTTCATAGAAATCCCTTCATATGATTCTAGGCATACTCCTCCAAAATGGAGCATATTTTGAAAGTAACAAAGGAGGGGATATCCTTATGTCCAAATCCTTTAACCTGAGTCTGGTTATAAAAGGTATTGTCATCGCAGCGGTGCTGGCGTTTATTTTTTCCGCAGGATTTGGAATCTTACTTGCATTGACATCTCTGCCTGAGTCGGACATGGCGTCAACTGTTATTTTCAGTGCCAGCATTTTCATTGCTGCGATTCTAACCTCTTATCAAGCGGGCACCAAAGGCTTATACTATGGTCTTGCCATCGGATTTGGCTTTGTCATCGTACTTCTGCTGGTTTCATTTATTCTAACGGAGAACACGCTTTGGCTCCGAGTCGGTGAAAAATCGGTATTTGCATTTCTTGCGGGCGGCATCGGCGGAATCATCGGAGTTGTATTCAAACGGTAAGGCAAACGTTCGGCGAAAATCATAAAATTCGCAAGGGGGTAAAGCCCTTTTCTTTTTTTGTCAGAAAGACTACAATATTATTCAGGGGTAGTGTTTAAGAGTCAGGAGTCAGGAGTTACAATACTCTTAAAAGAAAGTATCTTTTCAAAACCCCAAGGCATACAGTCCATCTACTGAATTCTGAGTACTGAACTGAGTACATTTCTAGAAATAATAGAGGAGTGACTAAAAAATGTGTGTAGAGAAGACTCCCTGGGAACAAGTGACGGATTTTCACGGCCATAGCTGCCCGGGTGTGGCTTTAGGATTTCGAGTTGCACAAATTGCCAGCCGCGAATTGGGCCTGAGACCGTCTCCTGAAGCTCAAGTATTAGTCAAGGCAGAAACTGCCTCCTGTGCCCTGGATGCCTTTCAGGTTTTAAACCATGCGACTATGGGTAAAAGAACCTTAAAGCTTCAAGAGCATGGTAAACATGTCTATCATTTTCAATACAGCGGTACGGAGGAAATCATTCGGATTGCGATTCGAAGCAGCGTTATCCAAAAAATGACTGAACCACAGGAAAACCTGTCTCCCCGCCAGAAACAAAATAAATCCTTAGAATTACTTCAACTGATTCTGAGCTTAAGTGAAGAAGATTTTTGTACGGTTAAACGACTGCCCGGAAGTCTGAGCGAAACAGCTACCTCATTGGTTTGGACTGTCTGCTCCCGCTGTCAGGAACCCGTGAAATCCGAATTCACGCGCGAAGAAGGTTCTGAGATCCTTTGCTTAGAATGTCAATCGTAACAGGATAGACATTCTCCACTTAGGACGCAATCCTTCGCGCTCTGACAATTCTCCAAATGAGTAGGACTACCGCTAATAAAACGGTTGCCATACTGCTCCACTGGGCAGCAGTCCAGTGGAATAAAAACCGGGGACTATCCCCCCGCAATTGTTCCAGGAAAAACCGGGCCAAATTATAGCCTGCCGCGTAAATCAAAAAGATCGTACCGGATGGCCATTTTTTTAGTTTCAAGATAACCAGTAAGGCAAAGAGTATGACATCAAACTGTCCTTCCCAGACCTCGGCCGGCCACAGGGGCTGATCCCCGAATTTTTCCCGGGCAATTGTCCCTACTGGGTAAAGCAGGCCGAAATCCCCTCCCGTTGGCCCGCCAAAGGCATCACCGTTCATGAGGTTGGCGTCGCGACCTATGGATTGAGCCAGAATCAGTCCCGGTGCGATGATATCTGCCAATTCCCAAAAAGGAAGTTTCTTGCGCCAAACATAGATTATCCCTACCAAAAGTGCCCCAACAACCCCTCCCTGAATGGACAGACCTCCATGCCATACAGCAATGATTTCTTGGGGATTGTTTTTGTAATAGGCCCAGTCAAAAAAGAAGACTTGCCAAAAGCGGGCGCCAAGCAAACCGCCAAGCAAGAGCAAGGGAGCCAGATCCAAAATGGCTTCCTTCAAATGCGGTTTCCCCTCGGCATTGGCAAAATACAGGGAAACTCCCACTCCCAAGATAAAAGCCAAGGCAAATAAGGTACCATAAGCTCGCACAGGGAAATCTCCAATAAAAAACCAAAACTGATGCATTTCATTCTCCTTACCGGCTTTAACGCTGCCTAAGATAATTTTCTTCTATATTAAATTAGACAATGGCTCAATGCAAGTGCATCAAGCCATTGTCTAATTCTTGAATTCCTAGTAAAACAAAATCACTTAATATAAATTGATAAACACTAAGTCAAACCTATAACTTAAAGTGTATTAAGCTTGGAGTAAAACGCATCATGCTCGGAAAAAAACGGGATATCTACGGTCCGATCTTGTTTGCCAATGGGTTTCTGAACCGCCTGATAATAAACGGAATGTTTGTTCTTACTGCACCAATAATCTCCGTAGGCGGCAGCAACAAAGGCAAGAATGGCGATCAAAGCCACTAACCATGTGAAAATCATCTCAAATACACCTCCACTACTATTTTAGAATCTATAGTTTTAATGTCAAGAGTTTTTTGTTCCCCGAGCTAAAACAGCCATTCACATTGAAAATTGAGCTTTTGAGGAACACTTTTCTGACAACACTGATAATTTCGAGTATACTACAGTCAAACACTCCTCTACCCTTTTCCACCCGGGCTTAACGGCCCTCTATCCCCATCATTGATGGGGTCTTTTTTTCTTATATTTATATTTCTAATGTTCATATCGCAAATCATTATAGCTTAGAGACTTTGTACTAAAAGGTATTTTCACAAAAACAGAGAATATTAAATATACAGGAGATCCAAATCCAAAAAATAAGGATTAATTAAATGTGTACAGAAAGGGTGGTACAAAAATGCGCAACAAAAAACTCTACTCCTTGTTATCGCTTCTACTCATCCTCGGCTTGCTCTTAAGCGGATGCGGCCAAACCACAACCCCGACTTCATCAACCCCTTCGTCAACACCTAGTGCTTCCAGCAACGCTCCGGCTGAAGATCCGGCCAAAGCAGTTAAAGCGGCCGTCGTTTCCTATTTTAACAACATCCCCACCGTGGGCGACTCCTACAAAATCAGTGAGGATAAACTGAAAGCAGAACTTGAGAAAAATGCCAGTGCCTACCTCGTTTTGGATATCCGTAAAGCTGATGAATATGCCAAAGGGCATATTCAAGGTGCTGTCAATGTTCCGTTCGGCAAAGACATTGCTGATAACCTGGACAAAATCCGCGCAGCCGGCAAAGACAAAACGGTTATCGTAGCCTGCTACACCGGGCAGACAGCCGGACAAACGGTATCATTGCTGAATGTTGCCGGGATTAAAGCCCGTTCACTCCATGGCGGAATGGGTAATGGAATTAATTATGGCTGGTTAGCCAAGAAATTCCCAACAGTAACCGAAGCGACTGCAATGCCAAATGCCGCAGCAGTTGACAGCCCGAACAAAGATATTGACAAAGCGGTCAAAGACTATTTCATTAATATGCCTGCAGATTCATATAAGATCGATGACCCGGCTCTTAAAGACGAGCTAGCCAAAGATGCCAGCAAATATCTAGTAGTAGATATTCGCCAAGCTAAGGATTTTGAAGCCGGTCACATTAAAGGCGCAATTAATGTGCCTTATGGTGCGGATCTTGGCACCAAACTGGATTCCCTCATCGAACAAAGCAAGAACAAAACGCTTATAGTCTATTGCTACACCGGTCAAACCGCCGGGCAAGCAGATTCCTTGTTCAACCTTGTTGGCATTAAAGCTAAGAGCTTAAACTTCGGGATGGGCAACAAGGACCTGCCGAAGAGCTGGGCAGGCTTAGGGTATGAAGTAGTAAAATAATTCTCTAGCCCTGGATAATCCAAGATCAGCAGAGGCTGTCTAATATTAGACAGCCTCGCTTACGTTTGAACAAGTTTCGGGTAAATGTTACAATGAGCAAAGGAGATGGTTCCTTTGCTTTTGCACATCTTGTTAATTTTTATCTTCTCTATCCTCGCAGGTTTTGTCGGTTCTTTACTGGGACTTGGTGGCGGAATTATTGTTATCCCAACGCTTACTCTAGCTCTCGGCCTGGATATTCACGAAGCCATCGGCGCAAGTATTATTTCCGTAATCGCTACTTCAAGTGGAGCAGCCATGGCTTATGTGCGCGATAAATTAACCAATATCCGCCTGGGAATGTTTTTAGAAACAGCTACCACCATCGGAGCCATTACCGGAGCATATATAGCAGAGTTCATTAGCATCAAAGCGCTTTATATAACATTTGCCCTCTTGATGCTTTATTCAGCTTGGAACATGTTCCGTTCGAGCACAAATTCTAAAGTTGCTAAGGTTCAGGCACACCCTTTAGCTGACCGGCTTAAGTTAAACCCTTGTTCCGCGAGTTCAGATTCACTGATTTTATTTTAGGGCATGGTAATCTCTTACAGCAGCTACTGGATGCTGCCAGCGGATTTTAGGTAAATGGATGGATCAAAGCCTGCCCACCGTACCATGTCTAAAGCTTGGCGATTGATGTTACTTGGGAA
>NZ_JAFLRH010000009.1 GCF_017310645.1 Paradesulfitobacterium ferrireducens
TTATTCAGGAATTCCATGAATCCCGCAATATCTTATTTAGTTTTCAAAGAGCCAAAAACCTAAATGTACCAAGGGCTCACGCCCTGTTTTTAATCTAAAATCATTATAGTACGAGGAGGAATTTATCATGTCTTTTCAACCGTTTTCTTTTAAGATTCCAGGAGAAGTAATCTTCGGCGCCGGAAGTCTGGCAAAGCTGCCGGGTATTGTTCAAGAGAAAGGACTCGGAAAAGTCCTGCTGGTTTCAGACCGTGGTCTCGAAGCAGCAGGGTTTGTCGGCAAGGTTACGGCCATCTTAGAAGAGAATGGGATTGGCTGCGTGACTTACCTGGACGTTGAAGCCAATCCTTCCACGGAAACGGTGGACAAAGGCGTAAAGATGTATAAACAACATAACCTGGATGGAATTGTTTGCCTCGGAGGGGGCAGTCCCATGGATACGGCCAAAGCGATTGCCGTCTTGGTAGTAAACGGTGGTAAGATTCAGGAGTACGAAGGTGCGTATAAAGTCAAAGAAAATCCGGCCACTGTCATTGCCATTCCGACGACAGCGGGTACAGGGAGCGAAGTGACTCCCTTTGCGGTGATCACCGACCGCAGTAAAAATTATAAGCTCACGGTCTTTACGGATAAAGTCATTCCCGCCGTGGCTCTGCTTGACCCGGAGTTAATCACCACCCTTCCTCCGCTGGTTGCCGCTTCCACCGGCATGGATGCTTTAACCCATGCCATCGAAGCCTATATTTCACGCGCGGCCTCTCCCTTCTCCGATGATATGGCGGAGAAAGCGATGGAGCTTATCGGAAAAAATATCCGGTTATTTGTAGCCAACCGTGCAGACATTGACGCTGCCTCGGGTATGCTGCTTGGAAGTATGTTTGCCGGAATTGCTTTTGCCTGGGCACGCCTGGGTGATGTTCACGCCATGGCTCATCCTCTGGGTGGATTCTTCGGGATTGCCCACGGAATTGCCAACGCGGTGCTCTTGCCTACGGTCTTAGAGTTTAATGCTCTGGCTGATAAAGGGAAATACCGCAAGATCTTTAACTATATTAAAGATGGAAAAGTCATCGAAGGGTTTACACCGGCCACCTTGGTTGAGGAAATCCGGCAGCTTTCCAATGAGATCGGCATTCCCAAAAATCTGACCGCTGTGGGTGTAAAAGAAGAGCTGATCCACCATATGGCCGTCGATGCCATGAAGAGCGGGAATGTGCTCGTCAATCCGCGCCAGACCACCTTGAAAGACATCGAGGAGCTCTACCGGATCGCTATGTAGGGAATCTCTCAAACTTTCCTTAATATTGTTAACAATGAGAAGGAAGTTCGGACTTGCCGCAGAAATAATAACAAAGGACTAGGACCGCAATTCAACTCTGCTGGGTAAAGAAGGGAAGGGGAGAGACACATGCATTTTGTCCGAATCAATATGACGAGCCAGGAAGCGAAGATAGAACCGGTGCCATCAAATTATGCCGGCCTGGGAGGCCGGGGGCTTACTTCCATGTTTTTGGCTGCGGAAGTAAACCCGGGATGCTATGCTCTCGGTGAGGAAAATAAAGTAATTATTGCGCCCGGGCTGCTTACAGGAACCAGTGCCCCGTCCACCGGAAGAACGTCGATTGGAGCGAAGAGCCCGCTTACGGGCACTATTAAGGAAAGCAATGTCGGGGGCTTAGCCGGGCAATACCTGGCTGGCCATGGTATTAAGGCACTCGTAATTGAAGGATTGCCCCAGGAAAAACATGCCTGGGTATTGCACATTAATGGTACAGGCGTAAAATTCGAAACGAAAGACAATTTGGCGGGTCTAGGAAATTATGAGGCCGTAGAAAAGCTGAGAGCAGAATATGGAGACAAGATCGCTGTCATTTCAGTGGGCCCGGCGGGGGAAGCAGGAGCTGCCATTGCGACCGTAGCTGTGAGCGATATGGAAGGCCGGCCCGCCCGCCATGCCGGCAGGGGAGGCATGGGAGCAGTCCTGGCGAGTAAGGGAATTAAAGCCATCGTGCTTGAGCGGCCGGACAAGCTTATTGTGGAGGCGGTCCATAACGGTGAGTTCAAGGAAAAGGCCAAGGATTTCGCCAAAGCTTTAAGCGAGTCTAAGAAAGGGCTTACCACTTATGGCACCGCCATGCTGGTCAATGCTATCAATGCTGTCGGCGGCTTGCCCACCCGTAATTTTTCCAGTGGGCATAATGACCGGGCGGATGACATCGGAGGGGAGAAACTGCATCAGCTCTGTACGGAGCGGGGCGGTTCCACCGGCCATGCCTGTTCCAGGGGGTGTGCCATCCGCTGTTCCAATATCTTTCATGATGCCGAAGGGAACTATGTTACTTCCGGACTTGAATATGAAACCATCGCCCTTTTGGGTTCCAACTGCGGCTTAAATGACCTGGACGGGATCGCCCGCCTGGATCGGCTGTGTGATGATTTGGGGATCGATACCATGGAAATGGGAGTGGCCTTAGGAGTGGCGATGGAAGGTGGCGCTCTGCCCTTCGGCGATTTTGAACGCATGACCGCTGCGGTGACAGAGGTAGCGCATCATGGAAGCTTAGGCCGGATTCTTGGTCAGGGAGCGACTGTTACCGGCCGGGTTTTGGGCGTAGAACGGGTGCCGGCGGTGAAAGGGCAGTCGATGTCCGCATACGACCCGCGTGCTCTCAAAGGAACCGGCGTTACCTATGCCACCTCGACTATGGGGGCGGACCACACTGCCGGGAATGCACTTCCCGGCCGGGGCGGGCTAAAACCGGATCAGGTGGACGGACAGGTTGACTTGTCGCGCAATCTGCAAATTTGGACCATGGTCTGTGATATGCTGGGGGTATGTATCTTTGTGGGTCCGCTCCCGGACAATATGCCGGTATTTGCCTCATTGGCGAGTGCCTTTAGCGGGGAGAAGATCACGGAGGAGATGTTAATTGCCCAGGCCCGTGATATTTTGAAGGCAGAGCAGGCTTTCAATGCTGAAGCGGGAATAGGTGCAGCTTTTAATGATGTTCCCGGATATTTCCGGACAGAGGCACTGCCGAATAACGGCTTGGTGTTTGATATTCCGGCAGAGGAACTTAAAGATTTCCGGTATTAAGGGAACTTAAAGATTTCCGGTAATAAGGGAACTTAAAGATTTCCGGTATTAAGGAAAAATTTTTTTACCGAAAAAGTTTTTCTAATTCAGTTTTTCTAATTCGGACTTGACAAGCGACAACTTATTACCTAAAATAAAAGATGTTAGATAGTTCATTTCGGAATAAGGGGAGTAGCAAGCGGTAGCGATACCGTGGATAGTGTCGTCAAAACGGTTCCTTTAGGAATCCGGCCTATCCCAAGCGAAGCGGTTGCAAGACCTTGCCCATTGGAGGTGAGGTCTTTTTATATTTTTAAGCTGAAGGTGAAAGGAATTTTCAGGGAGGGGGGAGAATATGTAAAATGGGGTTTTAATTTTAAGCTGGATTTGGTTTTAAAAAGCAGGCATAACGATGATTGCATTAAGTGATAATTAACAGGGGTCTAAATTGACGGTTAATTCAATGAATGAAAATTAAGGGGGAAAGGTACCATGGGTTTATTTAGCAGAGTAAAAGATTTATTGCAGGCAAACATTATGGATATCGTGAATAAGAATGAGGATCCGGAGAAAATGCTTAACTTATACGTAGCGCGGGCTACGGAAGAAGTGCGCAACTTTCAGATCCAGGTAAACCGAGCGGTTGCAGATAAAATCCAACTGGAAGAACGGATCGAAATCTTGCGCAAAGACATCACCCAACGCACGGAACAAGCCAAGCTGGCTGTGGCCCAAGGAAAAGATGACTTGGCACGCACCGCGTTAACCCTAAAAAAAGACGCCGAGCAAAGCTTACAGGACTACGAACAGCAACTGGCGGATCAGGCACAGGCTGTGGCCGACCTGCAGGAGAACCTGCGCATTCTGACTGAGAAGCTGGAAAAAGCAAAGCTGGAGCGCAACAACCTGGTCATGCGCCAGCGCCGGGCCCAGACCATGAAGCGGGCTAATGAGGCGATTTCGGGCGTATCTACCCGTGACCCGCTGGCTGATATCGACCGCATGAAAGAACGGGTGGAGCGGGCGGAAGCGGAAGCCAAAGCTTCCAAAACCATGCTTTCCACCGGAAATTCGCTTGAAGATCAATTCGAGGAATTGGAAAAGAATAAAGCCAATGCCGAAGTGGAAGACGAGCTGGCTAAACTCAAAGCCGAACTAGGGAAAGAATAAGACAGAAATTGGCCGCAAGTAGGTGAAAGCAGTGGATAAGTGGAGAAAGGGATTCGGAATAACCTTAACAACATTAATTTTGCTTATTAGCCAAGCGACTTTAGTCTTGGCCCGAGCGGGCGGCGGCAAAGGGGGCAGCCTCGGCGGGAGCGCGGGCCGTTCATTCAGCGGCGGCTCTTTTTCCGGCGGCACCTTTTCAGGAGGAGGCTTCTCCGGAGGATTTTCCGGGCGCAGCTATACGGGGGGGTTCTTTCCGTTTCCGTTCCCATTTTTCATCGGCGGGACAGGGTATTCCGGGGGTTCGATTTTCGCCGGTTTATTCGGATTCCTGTTTATCATGGTCATCCTGTATTTAGTCTTTAAAGCCATGCGCGCCTCGCGCAAGTGGCGCGGGGGGGGCTACAGGGGCGAAGGCGGTTTCGGGAGAGGCGGCAGCCATTATGGGGGTTTCGGCGAGAACATGGTCTTTCCTCCGTTTGGCCGCAAACAGGATACATGGCAGAGCCCGAAATCTAGGGAGAATCCGAAATCTTGGGAGAATCCGAATACCTGGGAGAATCGGAATACCTTCTCAGACCCCGTGGATATAAACGGCCGTCCGATTTCCAATGCGGATAACATGCGGCGCTTTGCCCAGGCCATATCCTTCACCCGGGACAACATGCAGTATTTTGCCCAGACGTTTCCCCGCTGGGACCGCGCCTATCTAAACGGCCGCATCCGCCAGGTTTTCTTCTGGTTTCAGGATGCCTGGAGCAGACAGGATCTCAGTGAAGGGGCGGAGTACCTGGCCATTCCTTTGAGTGAGAAATACCGCGCCGATCTCGAACACATGCGTACGCGCGGGGAACGCAACCTGATTAAGGAACCGGTGCTGAACCCGGATGACATTGAGTTTATTGACAGCACGCTCAGTGAAAGCGGGGAAAAATTTGTGGCCATGCTCTCCGCCAGTTTAATTGACTATACTATTGATGCTTCCGGGCGCACAATAGCCGGAGACGAAGAGAAACGGCTCTACTTTACGGAGTTCTGGGAATTTATCTGGGAAGGAAATAAGTGGCTTCTAAACCGGATTTATCAGGAAGACGCGCTTGAGCTGGCTCAAATAACCCGGAGGTAAAGATATTAAGGGTAATAACCAAGGGTAATCGGGAATGGTCATCAGGAAGGGTAATAAGAATCTCTTACTAAAAAATAACGTTTTAGAATAGCCTAATCCTGCCTTTTGGCAGGATTTATTTTTGGTTTGTCGAAGTTAAAGATAGAGGAAGTCTATGTATTCACATATATTTTTGGACTGAACTAAGCTTTATTCTGAGTACTGAATTCTGACTACTGAGTACTTTAATTATGCAGTGATGGAGATGAGCATGAAAGTAGTATTTATCGGCGGCTGCCATCTTGTGGGCAAGCCCCATGGGGTGCAATACGGTTTTGTCCGCAGGCTTTGGAAACGCTGGCGCAAAGAATCGCGTGACGTGCATTTTGATTTAGTGCCGTATGCGGCGCGCTGGGATTCTTTGCTTGAAGCCTGCCGGGATGTTTTGGCTCGTTTTCCGGATGTGATTATTGTCAACATCCAGGCTGCTTTAGTCTTGCCTACCTGGGACCGGACCTTAAGACGTCTGGGCTTCAGCGGGGAAAACAAAGCAGAGGATCCGGCCTTAAACTGGTTCGCCCCCACGGCTTGGAAACCGGCGAATCAGGGCAGAGCTTACTGGATCGCCAAAAGGGCAGGAATCCTGCTGCTCGGGGGGCACCGGGAAAACTGGTCCCGCATTGAGGAAGTCTGGCAGGAAATCAGCCGGCTTTTAAAACAAAGCCCGGCCCGGGTGATTGTGCTTACCCCTACTCCGGCCAATGGGGAATTTTTTGTACGGGGGCAGGCTAATTTAGAGCGCGTGCGCGAGCTGGTCTTGCGATTTTCCGATTGTTATGAGGTGTGCGATATTTACCCTGACCTGCAGAAGATGGGCAATGAGGCGTTATGGCTAGATGGGCAGCATATCAGTGTCGCCGGCCATACGCTCATTGAAGAGAAGCTGTGGTCAACCCTTAAAAATGACAGGAAGGATGAAATCGTGTGAGTGCGGGGGCAGACACTGTCGGAGCTTTTATTGAGCGTATTTGTGATGAATTTCCCGAACATTTCTTGTTTCACGATTACAGCCGCCGCATGCGCTGTACCTATGGTGAGTGGGGGCAAGACGGAAAGGCATTAGCCCGTGAACTCAAGCATCAAGGGTTGGCTCCCGGGGATTTTGTCTTGCTGAGATTCGGCAATCATTACGGCTATTTGGCTGCTTATGGGGGGGTAGCCAGGGCGGACGGAGTTGCGGCTCCGGTGGCCCTCCGGCTTACCGGGCGTGAGCTGGTCAGAATTCTGGAGCTGGTAAAACCAAAATGGTTTCTGACGGATGTAGCGGCTTGGGAAGAAGCACGCATGGCGGTCGAGGGATCTTCAGTCGTTCATATCGGGCTCTGGACCGGCCATGCTTGGACGTGGCAAAGCAATACTCCGTCTGTACCCGCGCGGCGGCCCGAACCGGGTCTGGCCCACCTGCGCTTTACATCCGGGTCTCAAGGTGAACCAAAAGCGGTAACCTTAACCCATGCCAATATGTTGTGCCGGGTGGGGTGTCCGGGGCATTATGCCCAGGCGGGGGACGTTTTTTACCTGGGAATCCCGTTTGTGTTTCGGCCGGACCGGCTGATTCTGGCTTTAAGCGTGGGTGCAGAGATCGTGGTCGAAGAAAGTGTGCATCCGCGCCAGATGGTGCGCTGTTTTGAAGACACCGGGGTGACGTTTGCCTGGCTTGTGCCTACTCTGATCGGACTTTTAACTGAGCTGGAAGAACATGAGATTCCGGCTAAGCTGGCTTTAAGGGGAGTCAATACCGGAGGTGCTTACCTCTACCGTCACTGGGAAGAAAAATTTGAGCAGCTGTTTCAAGTGCCGGTGTATCAGCAATATGGTTTATCGGAAGGGTGTGTAGCCTTTGAAAATCCCCTGAACAAGAAAACGGGGTCGGTCGGGCAGCCCGCTCCTATGGTAGAAGCCAAGATTTGCGACCCTCAGGGCCGGGAACTGCCCCAGGGTCAAATCGGGGAGTTGTGGTACCGCGGAGCCAATGTGATGCGCGGGTACCTGGACCGGCCGGATCTAACGGCGGCCGCGCTCCGGGACGGATGGCTCAGAACCGGGGATTTAGCCCGCTTTGACCAGGATGGGTACCTCTTTATCGAAGGGCGGATCAAAGACCTGATTCACAGCGGGGGACTTAAATATTCCCCGCGGGAAGTGGAAGATGTCTTATTGTCCTATCCCGGGATAAAAGAGGCAGCCGTCGTGAGTGTGCCCCATCCGACCAAGGGAGAAATCGGGAAAGCGTATTTTGTGGCAGTGGGCGCCTTGCACCTGCCGGAACTGCGTGAGTTTTGCCGCCGGTACCTGGCAGATTATAAGATTCCGCGCGAGTGGGAGCAGGTCGAGAGTCTGCCCAAACTTTCCAGCGGGAAGATTGCCCGCCGTTCGGTGGGCCAGGGATGAACATTGCCCTGATCACGAGCCAGCTAAGTATTGGCGGGGCGGAAAAAATGGTTTGCCATTTGGCTCAGGGGCTGCAGCGGCGGGGACACCGGGTGACAGTGATCGCCGGCGGCGGAATCTTTGGCCCCAAACTCAGGGAAGCCGGTCTGGAAGTGATTGACCTTCCGCTCTCAGCCAAGTGGAAATGGCTGTTTCCGGTGGTCTGGCGCCAACTCTATTATCTTTTACGAAGCCAAAACTATGATATCGTGCACGTGCACACCGCTCCTTTGGCCTTTTTCTTAAGAGTCATCCAACGCCTGGGCGGGATTGAGGCCGGGACGGTGCTTACCCTTCACGGGAGCCCGGCCTGGAAGCTAAAGCTCACCCGGTTTTTGCTTAAATCCTTAAGACTCAAGCGCTGCGCGGTTTCGCCGGCACTGGCACAACTGACTAGTGCCTATTATATCCCGAATGCGGTGGAAATAGAGCCAACCCCTGCGAATATTCAGCATCCAGCCTTTAAGCGTGGCACCCAAACTGATTCGCAGTATCTTACGGTAGGGATTATTGCCCGCCTGGCGCCGGAAAAAGGGCTTGATCTCTGGCTTAAGGCTTTGGGGATGCTGGCTCAGGAAGGAGTAAGGGTTAAGACTTTAATCGCCGGAGACGGGCCCGAGCGTACTAAACTGGAACAAGAAGGCATAACCTGCGGGCAGGAGGTTGTTTTTTACGGCTTTCTCACTAATCCTTGGCAGGTGATGCACGAAATCGATTTGCTGGTGCTCCCTTCCCGGCGCGAAGGAGAACCGCTGACACTCTTGGAGGGAATGGCCCGGGGCAAACCGGTGCTGGCAGCAGAAGTCGGCGGAATCCCCCCCCTGCTTGCGGGTGGGGCCGGAATCCTAGCCGAGCCTTCAGCCGCCGGGTTGGCACGCGCGCTTAAAGAATTCCTGGCCTTAACTTCCCGGCAAAAAGAGGCGATGATAGCTTTAGGCCGGTCGAGAGTGGCCGCACGCACCTGGGATCATTGTCTGGACAGCTACGAACAGGTTTATTCAGAAGCCGGCAGCGGGCAGGGGGATTAACGGGGGCATGGAGAGCATGGTACAGGATGGCAAATTCAAACATGGAACGGTCAAAGACAAGGTAATCCTGCTCTATTCGCATATTCCCGATGAGGGGTTAAGGCACGGTCTGAGTGCCGCCTATGCTCCTGCTTCAGTGCTTGCGGTTTCTTCGGAAAAGGAATTGGAGCAGCTCCTTAAAGACCCAAGAATACTTGATGACCATGGAATATTGGGAGACCAAGCTGTCGAATGTAAGGGCTGGCACCTGAGCCTGCTGGTTTTGGGCGCGGATTTATCGCTGGAACAACGGGAAAAAGCCTTGCTTCTGGCCTTGAAACGCCAGATCCGGACCGCGGTTGTTCCCGGAGTGTATGAATCCCTGCTGGCTGCCCCGGTTCCGCTGGGGGACATTCCCTTAATCTTTTTTCCCATTCCCGGAACGGAGCGCCGGAACCGCTGGTTCTGGCTGCAAAGAGCGGCAGCTTTCCTCTTATTAATCCTGGCTTCTCCGCTGCTGCTGCTGGTGACCTTGGCTATTCGCCTTGATTCGCAAGGTCCGGTAATCTATAAACAGGAACGGGTCGGGTATAGAGGAAAACCATTTGTCCTCTGGAAATTCCGCACGATGGTGGTTGATGCGGAGGCAGAGAGCGGTCCGGTTTTTTGCCGCGAGCAGGACAGCCGGATCACGAGAGTAGGCCGCTTCCTCCGGCACACGCATTTGGATGAATTGCCCCAGCTGGTAAACATTGTACGCGGGGAAATGAATTGGGTCGGTCCGCGGCCCGAACGCCCTGATTTTGTTATAAAATTTATCAAGAAATTTCCGGGGTATGAATTACGTCATCTTATCCCACCCGGACTGACAGGGGAAGCGCAAATACAGGCCGGGTATGATGCCAGTCCTGAAGCCAAGCTCTCTTTTGACCTCCAGCATTTGCGCCGTCAGGGGCTGTGGGAGGAAACAAGGGTTCTTCTGGCCACGATTCCCTCGATTATATTGAGAAAGGGTCGTTAGCTTGAATATTCTCCATGTCATTACGCGTTCAGAATGGGGCGGGGCCCAGAAGGTCGTTTACCAACTGGCTCTGGCTCAGCGCAAGCTTGGGCGGACGGTGACGGTAATGTGCGGGGAAGACGGCAGGTTGGTCAGAGAGCTGGAACAGTCCGGGATCAAGGTAGTGAAGAACCGGTTCTTGCAGAGAGGTCTTGGACTAGATGATGTGCGGGCGGGCTTAGCGCTCCGGCACGAACTCATGCGGGGCTATGATCTCGTCCATGCTCATTCGAGCAAGGCCGGAGCGCTCGCCCGCCTGCTGGCCCCGCGGTATCAGGTGCCGGTATGTTTTAGCGTACATGGTTTTGGGGTCAGCCCGGACCACCCGCGCTGGAAAAGAATCTTATATCACGCGATCGAGAGCTATTTGGCCCGGCGAACCAGCGCCCTCGTTTTTGTCAATCCCGCAGATTATGATGCGGGCAAGGCTCAGGGATGGCTTAAGCACGGCTCGGGGGGAGTGAACCGGCGTCCCTGCTTGGTTAAAGTCATTCCAAACGGCGTCATGATGCGGGATGCACCGGAAAAAACCGCGGTTCAGAGAGAGAAGATGAGACAGTCCCTGGGTATACCGCCTCAGGCTTACGTCATTGGTAATCTGGCACGGGTGGCTTGGATTAAAAACCCTGAGTTTTGGCTGGAGACCGCCAAGGATTATCTGGGCAAGCATGCTCTAGGGACAGATACCTTTTTTGTGTGGTTTGGCGGGGGAGAACCGACCCGAATAAAAGAGCTGAATGCGGCTTGCCCGGGGCGGATTCTGTTCCAGGGAGAAACCGAAGATATTGAGTCAGCCCTCGCCGGTATCGATGTGTTATTTCTAAGCTCGCGTTCGGAAGGGATGCCTTTGGCTGTACTCGAAAGCCTGAGTCTGGGAGTCCCGGTCGTGGCTCCGGCCTTGCCGGGGCTGGTAAAAATGTTTAAGTCCACAGGGGGAGAAGAAGCATCTGTCTTATTCTATCAAACCGGGGAGCACAGGCAAGCGCAAGCCGCCCTGGAGAGCTTACGCAGCCCGGATGTGCGCAGGCGCCTGGGAGAACAGGGCGCTGCCATGTGCCGGAGGGAATACTCGCTGGAGAAGATGGTTCTGGCTTATGAAGAAGTTTATGCTTTGATTTCAGGACAAGATACGGAGTCGGAAAGGAAGGAATAAGTGTGCGCATCGCAGTGACAGGAGGGGCCGGGTTCATCGGCAGTCATACGGTCAATCACCTGGTGAATGCCGGGGATGAGGTTTTGGTAATTGATGATTTAAGCGCCGGTCACGTCCGGCCGCCTGCACCGGTACGCTGGTTGAAGGCGGATATTTTTTCGGAACAAGCGGCAGAGGTTTTGCACCGGTTCAAACCCCAGGCCGTCATCCACCTGGCGGCCCGCGTTGATGTTGAGGCTTCCTGGGAATGCCCGCAGGATGACCTGCGGGTGAATGTCGAAGGAACACTGCGGCTCTTAGAGTTATGCCGTTCCTTAGGACAGGTGCGCTTTGTGTTCGCGTCTTCGGCGTCCGTATATGGGGCCAATCCCGGGGTCGTGCGCGAGCACGAACCTCCGGCACCCTGTTCTCCGTATGGGCTGGGCAAGCTGACGGCTGAACGGTATTTGGAACTCTGGGGCAGCCGTTGGGAAATACCGTGGCTGGCCTTGCGCTACGCCAATGTCTATGGACCTTATCGCAAAGACAGCTATCCCAAAGGGGTATGCCGGGTTTTTGCCCGGCGTATTCAAAACCGCTTACCCCTGGTTATAAACGGCGATGGCAGCCAAAGCCGGGATTTTGTATCGGTATATGATGTGGCCAGGGCCAATTATTTGGCATGTCACAGTAAGCTCTCGGGAGAAATTATGAATATTTCCAGCGGCTGCGGGCATACGATTCTTGAAGTGGCTGAGCATCTGAAGCTAGCGAGTGCAAGACAGCCGGAAATCGTCTTTATCCCGGAGGGGGAAGTGGGAGTAGCCAAAAGCGCGCTTTCTCCGGACAAGGCCAAAGCGCTTCTGGGGTGGGAACCGGAGTGGAGCTTGCAGGAAGGGTTATTTGACCTGTGGACAAAGGTTGATCACGAGCCGCTGGCTGTGAGCGGGGTCTGCGCGGGGTAACTCAGCAAGCAGGAGGAGACCAGAATAATGATATATCTCGATAATGCGGCCACGACCTGGCCGAAACCGACTGGGGTCCAACAAGCCATGTTGGAGGCTTTGAATCTCGGTGGTAATGCCGGCCGGGGAGGGCACGCAGCCTCCCTGAAGGCGCAGCGTCTGGTGCATCAAGTCAGAGAAGATTTGTGCCGGTTTTTTGGGACGGATGATCCAACCCAGGTGATTTTCACTCATAATGCCACCCATGCCCTGAATCAGGCCCTTTTTGGCCTGCTCCAGCCGGGAGATCATGTGATCACTTCTTCCCTGGAACACAATGCGGTGACCCGGCCCCTGAAAGTGCTGGCTGATCAGGGGGTGGAAGTGACGGAGATAATGGTTCATCCTGATCAGGAATTCCCGTGGGCTGAATTAGACCAGGCGTTTCAAGGTAATACCAAGCTGGTGGTGACCGTACATGCGTCCAATGTCACCGGTACTCTGCTGCCGGTTGAACAGATTGGAAGAATTGCACACAGGCATGGAGCGTTGTACCTTTTGGATGCGTCCCAAACGGCAGGGGTCTTTCCCCTCGACCTGGGGCAGCTTCCGGTTGATCTCTTGGCTTTCCCCGGACACAAAGGCTTGCTTGGACCTCAGGGAACCGGCGGGCTGATCGTGAAATCCAAAGTAAAGCCGCTAAAACCGCTCCTTTATGGGGGAACCGGGAGCGTCTCCGAATCAGACGAGCAGCCGGATTTTTTGCCGGATGCACTTGAAAGCGGAACTTTAAACGTAGTTGGGATTGCAGGCCTGGGCGCGGCTATGTCTTACTTGAAAGCGCAGGGGCTAAAGCAAATTCAAGAGCGTGAACAGGCCCTGTGCCAGCGCCTCATTGACGGGTTAAAAGAAATCCCGCATTTAATTCTCTACGGTGGGTTCAGAGCTTCTTCCAAGGCATCGATCGTTTCTTTTAATATTGGTGATCTTGACTCAACCTTTGTCGCTTATACCCTTGAGCAAACGGCGGGAATTGTGGCCCGTGCCGGGCTGCACTGCGCTCCCCATGCCCATAAAACCCTGGGGACCCTGGAACAAGGAACTGTGCGCTTCAGTCCGTCCCATTTTACCACAGAAGCGGAAATCGACCGGACTCTGGAAGCGGTGAAAACGGTGGCTCGGGATTTGGTGTAAGAGCAAACGGGTTATAAATCAGGTTTTGAATATGGAGAAAGCCCCCTAGCATGTTGGTACAAGGGGGCTTTACTAGTGAATTAGGATTGACTTTAAATTCGTTAATTGCTGGAAGTGGAGCCGGCAACCGGCGGAACAGCAAACTGTCCTTGTCCGCCTAAGCGGCTGCCACGCATGCCACCCATTCCGTAACCGGGAGTAAATTGACCGGGGGTAATCGTCCCGTTTTTCACGGCTTCATTGTATTGCTCGAGGCGCTGTTGATGCAAGGCATTCATGGCATCAATCTGCTCCTGGGTCAACGGCTGGCCGCCGTTCATGCCCATCCCGATGCCCCCGCGCCCGCCGCGCAGTCCCATATTGGGCACAATTCCATTGTCAAGAGCCTGGCTATTGTACTGGGATTTCAGATCGATATTGTTCTTAATGTTGGTAGCTTGGTCAGCCGTAATCATCCCGGCTGCCGCTTCTTTGTCCGCGATTTCCTTCTGCAGATTGAACATTTGCTGATATAGTCCTTTGATTTCACTGAGTTTGTCAGGGTCTGTGGCTCCGAGGGCGGCCGTGGCTCCCCCGACCAGCAGGGCTGCTGTAAGTATGCCTGCAGCTAATCTTTTTTTCATATTGGTGAGACCTCCTTAAAATTTCTTCTCCGGATTGTTAATTTTCGTATCCGGGACAATTATAGAATACCCTGCAGTTATGACAAGAGTATGGCGAAAATTTGAAGAATTTATGAACTCTTCTGCCTTACTTTATCTTGGAAAGAACAGGGAAAAGCTATAAATAAAAAAATCTCTTACTTTGATCAAAAATATGCTAAAATAGTAGGGAGTAACTAGGCGCAAATCTTAGGATGGCGCATAGCCTGGTTTCAAAGAGAGTTGCTTGAGTTATATTTCACATCAGGGCTGCCAAATATCTTCTGGGCTCAATCAGTTCGAGGGCGAAAGGTGAGAAAGCCTGTGTCTATCCCTTCAAGCATAAGTGATAATAATAGACTGAATCCGGAAGAAATCTTGGGATTGCTCCAGGAAATGAATCATCAGAAAAACCTGGAAGAAGGCTTGAAAGTACTCACCCGCTACAGCCTGGATATTTTTCACTCAGCTATGGCCGGGATTTGGCTCTGGCGGGATGAGGAGTTTCAGTCTCTGGCCATTAGCGCCCGGCATCCTGAACAAGAACGCTTTTTAAAGGACACGGTGTTCCCAGCGGATTTTAAAATGTTTGACCAGGATGGTCCCGGAGCCCAGGAATGTTTGCGCCGGAAGATGATTTTACAGGATATCCAAGCCGGGGATGAATTCCCAGGACCTTTTTCCAGTTGGACCGGGCAACTGCTTGCCTTTGACCTAAAAAAGCTCCTTTGTGTTCCCCTTCTGCATTTTGGACAACTGTTAGGAGTGTTGACCCTTTTCAGTGCAGAAGAGGGGGCTTTTGACGAATTAAGCATCCACTGGCTGAACCAGCTCATGCCTCTCATTTCGTCCTTTGTATATGAACAACAGCTGCTCCTGGCGGCCTGGGATAAGGAGCAGGCTTTAACTTTGCTCCTACGGGGGACGGAGATCTTAGTCCAGGCGGACTCTGAAGAGCAGCTGCTGACAGAGGCCGGGGAAATGGCCATGGAGATTCTCTATCTTGAAGCCGGCTTTTTCCTGATTCAAGAGGGGGATGCATGGCTAGTGCGTGCTCCTTTTGGGCGCCTCAGGCATAATGAAACAAACTGGACGGCTGAAGTCTTAAGACTGGTCAACGCGTCCAGCAGTTATATTCCCCATCAAAATTCTACCTTGCGTTCATTTGGAGAAGACAGTGCCGGTGAAAGGCTTCCTTTTAAGTGGAAGAAGATCCTGATTGAACCTTTGCGCACGCATTCAGGAGTGGTGGGTGAGCTGTGGCTGATGGATTCGCGGGCCAAGGCCTTGGAGCAGCGCCAGGAAATCCTGGGAGCCTTTGTGCGCGTTTTAGGGGTTGCCTTGGAAACCATCCGGCAGCGTTGGGAGTTAGAGCGGCTGGCCTCAACGGACCGCTTGACCGGAATCCTTAACCGTCAGGGATTTGAGCAGCGCATTCACGAAGAAATGGCGGGAACAACCCGCCGCAACTCCAGTTTTATCTTTCTTATTCTTGACTTAGATGGGTTTAAGCAATTAAATGATACCAAAGGGCATCCGGTCGGGGATGCCGCCTTGCGTAAGCTGGCCCAGAACCTGCGCGCTTCCGTGAGGGAAGAAGATATTGTGGCCCGAACCGGTGGAGACGAATTCACCCTTGTTCTTACAGATCTGAAGAAAGGTCCGGAAACCATCGATATTATTGAAAGACTGAGGGAGAACATGAGCCTGGAAGAATACGGTTTAGGGGTAAGCATAGGGGTGGCTGAGTATCCAAGAGAGACCAATACTTATGAAGGATTGTACCGCTTAGCGGATCAACGGCTGTACGAAGGGAAAAACAGCGGCAAAGGGAAGATTATCATGGGGGAGTAACCATATAAGTAGTCAGTAGTCAGGAGACAGGAGCCAGAATAAGGGATACTTAGTACACGTATTCTCTATTCTGACTTCTGAGTACTGAATTCTGACTCCTACTAAAGATAAGCGACAATTACCAATAACACCACTACTTCCGTTATCTCGATGATGGCTCCGTAGATATCCCCGGTTAAACCACCCAAGAGGCGGGCGACCCGCCAGGAAAAGAGCGTGACCAAGGCAAGGGCGCTCAGAATGGCGCTGATTCCTGCCAGGCCATAGATCCAATAGACCAAAAGCGCAAGGATCATTCCTTCTGCCACAAAAAAAACCCAGCGCCCAGATTCATGGAAACCTTTGCCCAACCCTTCCTTGCGCGCATAAGGAAAGTGGATGACGGCGATCAGGAAAGCCCAGCGGGCAAGCATGGGCGGAAGCACCAAAAAATAGTAAGAGCGTGGATCAAAACTGGCGATTAGGGAAAATTTAAGGATTAAAAGGACAGCCAGGGTGATGGAGGCATGAGCCCCCACCCGGCTGTCTTTCATTATTGCCAACATGCGCTCGGGCGTGCGCGCGGACAAAAGGCCGTCCATGCTGTCCATAAAGCCATCCAGATGAAGTCCTCCGGTCAGAATGATTTCCAGAGCCAGTACGATGGCGGCAACCGCCAGCGGAGGGTAGAAGATTCCGGCAAGGGCCGCTGTGCTCCAAAGGATACCCCCCAGAAAGAGCCCGATCAGCGGGTAATAGCGCTGGGAGCGGGTAAACTCTTCTGTAGTGACATTTTGAGGCTGGGGAAAGGGGATGCGGGTTAAGAAGGTAAAGGCAATCAAAAGTGCTCGCATGTTAACGCTCCTGCAATCTATCCAGAATTAGTTGGCCCGGCCCTTTGACTTCCAGGGGGTAGCCCGCCACCACTAAATATACCTCGGCGGCGGCCTGGGCCAGAATTTGATTGCTGCGTCCGGCCAAGTCGCGATAAGCGCGGGCCAAGGGGTTGTCCGGTACAATGCCGGAGCCTACTTCATTGGTGACTAAAATAACCGTAGGATTGATTTCCAAGGCGGCAGCGGCAGCTTCCCGCACGAGAGCCAGGATTTTCTGCTCAATTTGCTGTTCGTAAAAAGGCTGGGTTTGCTCTGTAGAATAATGTTCTATTTGGTTTGTGCTTTTGGCGTAAGGGTCAGGCTCTATAGAATGGTATTTTAGGATTAAGTTTGAAAGCCAAAGAGTTACACAGTCCAGGAGAACTACACCAACATTTTCTTTCAGGCTGAACAGGACTTCCCTGATATTCAGCGGTTCTTCGATCAGATCCCATTCCGCCGGGCGTGATTGTCTGTGCTTTTGCACCCGGTACGCCATTTCTTCGTCCCAAATCTGGGCGGTGGCAATGTAGGTTACCTTCCGGCCGCTCGAAAGGGCCAACGCCTCAGCAAATGTACTCTTGCCGCTGCGGGCACCGCCGGTAACCAGAATCAGCTTGGACAATGTGCATCAACTCCCTTATATTTAAGCTTGTTCACTGACTCCGGCGGAGGCAAAGGTGGCCATCTCCTCCAGGATATGAATAGCCGCTTCCACCAGATAAATACTTAAAGCTGCGCCGGTTCCTTCTCCCAGGCGCATATTCAAAATGAGCACCGGGTCGAGGCCTAGAATTTTTAAGGCTTGGCGGTGGCCCGGTTCGACCGAAGAATGGGAGGGGAGCATGTAGCGGACCGCATTGGGACTGAGCTTCGCAGCAATCAGGGCACCAGCGGTGGAGATAAAGCCATCCACGATGATAGCCGCCCGGCTGGCAGCCGCTTGCAGGATGGAACCGGCAATGGCCGCAATTTCAAGTCCTCCGACCTTAGCCAGGACATCCAGCGGATCATCCGTGTCCGGCTTATTAAGAGAGATGGCCTTATGGATCACTTCAATCTTGCGGGCAAGGCCGCGGTCATCCACACCGGTACCCCGGCCGACTACTTGCTCAACCGGCAATCCGGTATAGAGAGCGGCAATGGCTGAACTGGGGGTCGTATTTCCGATGCCCATGTCCCCGGTTGCCAGAAGGTTGGCTCCTAAGTCTATTTGTTCCTTGGCCACAGCTGCTCCCACCAGGATGGCCTGAATCGCTTCGGCTCGGGTCATGGCCGGACCTTGGGCCATATTTGCGGTTCCGTTCTTAACCCGGCGCTTCATTAACTCTGCCGGTTCCAAAGGAAAAGCGACCCCGACATCGGTGCAGACGACATCTGCCCCTGCTTGCCTGGACAAGACATTAATGGCCGCCCCCCCATTAAGGAAATTATACAGCATTTGCGGGGTAACTTCCTGGGGAAAAGCGCTTACTCCTTCGGCCACGACTCCGTGATCTCCGGCCATCAGAAGCACGGCCTTTTTTCGGATGTGCGGGCTGGAAGTCCGTTGAATCCCGGCCAGTTGTTTGGCGATCTCTTCCAGCTGGCCCAGGCTTCCCTGGGGCTTGGTGAGTGAGTCCAGCCGCGCCTGGGTCTCAGCGATTGCTTCTTCATCCAGAGAAGTAATCCCTGCAAGTAGATTTTTTAATTCTTGTTCGAGTTCAGTTAATGTTTTCATCATTTCTCCTCCTTAAATTTAATTTTTGGCAAATTTAATTTATGGAAAAAATAAAAAGTCCTAACCACTTGTGTGGTCGGGACTTTGCCTTCATCACCGCTGCTCCCCCCTGCAGGGGAAGACTTATTCGCTTCAGGCAGGTCTTCTGGCTTTCGCTTCCTCGCTTCACCGCGCCTTCCCAGCATAGAGCCAGTGGCATCATGCGGCAGCTCAGCGTTTACAGTGGTGGGTCCGCGCCGGCTCATACTAACGTATTCCGGACTTCCCTATTCTCCCCGCAGGGCACCTGTAACAAAGTGCGTTATTTGATTTGTCCATAGCATAGCACAGACTGAATGACCTGGCAAGAGGTTTTTCTTATGTGGTAAAGGTCAAATACAGCAAGAGCGCATTCAAACTAAGGATCAAAGACACGATGACCGCACCGACGACATTGGTGAGCGGGCGGTTTGCCATCGCTCCCATAATATCTTTGCGGCCGGTAATGAGTAAAAGTGGAATAATGGCCGCCGGAAGCGCAAAGCTTAACGTCACTTGGCTAATGATTAAGATTTTCATGGGGTTAAACCCTAAGGCCAGCAAGACAAGGGCAGGAATTAAGGTTATAATCCGCCTTAGATTCACCGGGAGGTCAAGGCCGATAAAGCCTTTCATCATGCACTCCCCGGCCATGGCGCCCACCGTGGAAGAAGAGAGCCCGGATGCGAGCAGGGCCAGGCCGAAGGCGCCGCTTGAAAGATTTCCCAATAATGGGGTCAGGGAACGGTGTGCATCCTCAATGGAATCTACTGGGAGCCCTTGGGAGTAGAAGACAGAGGCAGCCACGACGACCATGGCAGCATTGACGAGGAAGGCAATATTCATCGCCAGGATGATATCGACTCTTTCCATGCGAAAATGCCTTTGTGCCTCCTCAAGATCATCGCTTTGACGGCGGACTTTTACTAATTCGGAATGAAGGAAAATCACGTGGGGCATCACGGTGGCTCCCAGCATGCCGGAAGCAACCAGGACACTGTTCGGCCCCAGGCTGGGTATGAGTGTGTGATAGGCGACTTGTGTCCAGTCCGGTTTGGCTAAAAACACTTCGATCAAATACGAGATTCCGATCACCGCAACCAAAGTAACAACGATCCGTTCCACCACGTGCTGGCCAAAGCGCTGCATGTACACAATAATAAATGTTACCCCTATGGTCAGAAGTCCTGAAAGGAGCAGGGGAATGTGAAATAAGAGGTAGAACCCTAAAGTAGCTCCCAAGAATTCGGCCATATAGGTCGCAATGGCTGCCAAGAGCATGACCGTCCACAGGAGGGTGTTTACCGGCTTGCTAAAGATACGCCCGCACTGAGTCGCCAGGTCTACTCCGGTCACAATTCCTAACTTGGCCGAAAGTGTCTGTAAAAAGATAGCCATCAAGTTGCTCCATAAAACAACCCAGATGAGGGTATAGTTGAAGTTTGAACCTCCGCTTATGTTCGTCGCGAAATTGCCGGGGTCAATGTACGCAACACTGACAATAAATGCGGGACCTAAGTAACGGGCCAAAGCTTTTAACTTAGTGATGGATTTTTCCCGTTTTAACTGAAGTGGCACTGCCACATTTTGTACTAAGAGGGGATTCATGCCGTCACTCATGCAGTTCCCTCCTTGTGGTCCAAGTTATCATGTAGAACCACCGCCTCTCTGTGCTCTTTACTAAATCTCTTATCTAACCTATGGAATTAGAGTCAAGGAGGTGTAGTCTTGGAGTATGGAAAGTTATGACAAGGCTTTTTTCATTTTCCTGCCGAAGTGCAGGATTTTGTGCTTAAAGAGAGAATAAGACAATAAAGTGTTAATAACAGTATGGGGCATTTTTACACTACTTTGAGTAAAATTGCACAAAATCAGGACTCAAACTATAGGACTAAGGAGTAGAGGGGGATTGGGATGAAGCTTATATTGAAGCCGATACCGGCAGGAAGCTTTAGAATTGGCGATCCTGCACCCCTTGATTTATTTGATGCTCAGGGCAAACTTCTCCTTGCCAGAGGCCAGATTGTAAAAGCATCGACCTTTGAACTCCTGTGCGCGCGTCAGATCTATGTTTTAGAATATGAATGCACCACCGCTACCAAGGTTCAAAGGTTTCCTACTGAAATTTACCGCAATATTCTCGGGTTCATGCAGCGTATTTTCTATGATGCCAGCCTGGTTAGTCCGGAACGCCTGGAGCAGACCATGCTGACGGTCGAGAACATCCTGAGGGAACTGGGACGCCAGGAACGGACGTATATCAGCTTTAACGAATTCCGTACCTATGACAACAATACCTATGTGCACTCGGTCAATGTATCTCTCTTGGCGACCTTAATCGGCCAGGAGATGAATTTTCGCGGGCATGAGCTTAAACTGATTGCCTGTTCCGGCTTGCTCCATGATCTGGGGAAATTAAGCGTTCCCCTGGAGATATTAAACAAGCCTTCAGAATTAACAAGCACTGAGTTTGCTTTAGTGCGTGAGCATACCCTAAAAGGGGTGGACTTATTAAGGCAGGCAAATGCTCCGCTTGAACTGGTGGGAGCCATCCGCAGCCATCATGAACGATGGGAAGGTCATGGATACCCGCAAGGGCTGCGCCAACGGGCGATTCCGGAAATTGCCCGCATCATTGCGGTGGCTGATGTCTTTGATGCCCTGACGGCAGACCGTCCCTACCGGGCCGGACTTCCGCCTTATCATGTGCTGGAAATGATCATGGCCGGAGCCGGGGTGGATTTTGATCCGGAAGTGGTAATGGCTCTTTGGCGTTGTCTGATTCTCTATCCGGAAAATTCCGTCGTTAAATTGAATACGGGAGAAATCGGAATGGTAATCGCCATCCCGAAAAACTTTCCGACTCGTCCCCTCATTCGCATCCTCTTTGACCGCTATGGCAATTACGTGTCCCGCGAGGAAACGGTAGATTTGCTGAAGGACCTGACCCGTTTTGTTATTTCCGTGGATTTTCAATGTGTTTCATAAATTCCCCCCTGTCAGTTTGTTGTATTTTAGTGTAAAATATGGTTTGATTAAAGATAAAATAAACGGATTGTCAATAATGCTGGATTGAGGGGGAAAAATTGTGTTCGAAAATGATATCCTGATCGCTGGGGGAGACCCTGGATTCGGAGCGATTAAACTGGATGCCGGGGATTCCAAGGTTTTATTTCCGGCAGTCATCTGCAAAGGGAATGAACGTATTTTCTCTACCTTAGGGAATGCTTCCGTGCATAAGGGATCTGATCTGGAAACACAAATCTCCTCGCTGGATGTAATCGTCAAAAATAATTCAACCGGAATTGAACGTCATTATTTCATGGGCAGTTTAGCGGAAAGTTTAAACCCGAATGAGGCCCATTATTGCTGGGATGAGGATAAATCCACGGATGAAGAGGCCACAGCCTTACTGGTCGTGGCGATTGCTTTGGCCCAGCAGGGCCCTAAATCCAATGTTTATCTGGGTACCGGAGTGCCGGTTAAATACTATGCCAGTCTGAAAGACCGTTATGAATCTGAGTTGAAAGGTTCTTTCTCGGTGACTTTCCGATCCGGGCCGCGGGCCGGGGAGACCCGTCACCTGAATATTCTTCGTTCCCGCGTCCTCCCTCAAAGCTACGGGGTGTTTATTAAGGAAACCTTAAATGAATATGGGATTCCTACCAGCCCCAAATTATTCGGAGGGTATGTCGTTGTGATTGACCCGGGTTTCCGTACCACTGATGTAGCGACTTTCTATGACGGAGTAATGCTCGATCCCCCGAATTCTTTCAGTCTTGAGAAAGGGTTAAGATGGGCTTATACCGGAGTGGCGGAAAAGCTGAAAGAAATGACGGCCAGCCATCTCAATCCCTTGGAGACGAATGACCAGGAGTTGGACAAGATCTTCCGCGTCAATGGAGGCCAATTTCCCTGGAACAACGGGGCCATTAATTTAAACCCTATCATGAAAATGATGCTCAAACAGTTAGGGACAGATATTGGACGGGAAGTGAAAAAGACTTTGAAACCCATGATGGGGAAAATCCATACCGTGCTTGTGGCCGGCAAAGTGGGAGAAATGATCTTTGAGCACCTGGAATTTGAAAACAAGGTTTTAATCAATGATCCCCAGTTTGGCAATGCCACCGGGTTTCGGATCATGGCCGCCAACATGGTCAATAACTTAACGAAGAAGGCGAACCCAGGCGCATGATGTCGGGAGAACCGTTTTTACCTTTATATTTTGAAGAAGAGGATCAAGACCTATGGCAGGTCTTGGCGTCAATCCCGCCGGAAAACCGGGCCGGGGTGGTTAAAACTGCCTTGCGTCAGGCCTTTAGTTTAAACCATGAGAATTTGAACCGCGATCATGTAAGTGACGAAAGAATAGGCCATAATCATGTTAGTGTAGATAGAGTAGAGCATGATGTGGAATTTACCTTGGAAGACTTGTTTGTACCTGCCGCTTCCGCTTCTGCTGAAAATCAGCAAGAAGCAGTTCGCTCCGATGCCGGGCCGGCCGCTGGACATATAGACAGTTTATCTCCGTGGGATAACCTGCTGTATAATATCATCGGCACCGAAGATGATGAAGCAGTTATTGCAGCCATACAAAAATCCGCCTTATAGCAAGCAAGGCGGATTTTGATTTTAGTCTTAAATTCGAATTAAGTGTTCCCATAAACAAGCACAAGAATTAAGGAATATTTTGGAGAATTAAAGCTCTGCCTGAACACGACTATACAATCTGAACAGCTCTTGTAATCCCCACTCTTGATATTTGGAACCGAGAATCATTACTTTTTGAGCGGCAGGCCATCCATTCACAAGTCCGAAATTCTGTTCCACATATTCAATTCCCAGCCTGGTCAATTTACAGAGACTTAGGATAACCCCCATGGGGACGGATTCATTCTCATCTCCCCAGATCAGGTGCACATCTCCGATCAGCTCCTCATCCTGAAGCTTTTTGAGGGCAAAATTAAAAGTTTCTACCTCCATTCCTAATGAAGCCGCGCTAATATGATTAAAGTTAGGTAAATCTCTCTGGTATTCAGTATAAAGCGCAAGCAGGACTTGCTGCTTGGTATCTGGTTTCAAGCGCAACACCCTCCGGGTTTCAGTATTATCTTAATATTTCGCCAACCAACTTTGAATTCCTTCTCTCTGATTCGACAAAATCCGTAGCAATACGCAAAATGAGTAGTATCAGGGAATATTCGCGAAGGTGGTTGCTCCATGGCAGAAGTTAGGATATACTAACCTGGAAAGAGTTCAATAGAATCTCTTTTTAGAACAATTATAAGAGGGGAAAGATATGGCGCGGAGACCCAAACGGGGGTACATATTAGCAGCCACGGTATTGCTTATCCTGGTGTCGGTAACGGGATGTGCCGGTTCTCCGCCTGTTTCTGCGCTTCAAAATCAGCCGGATCTCGCCAAAGAAACAACCTTAAAGGAAGCAGCCAAGGATTACTTTGCCAATATTCCCTCGAGTTACAATTTGATTGACGGCCCCGGACTTAAGGCCAAGATGGAGCACCCTGAAAGAATTTATCTTGTTGATATCCGTAAGCCTGAAGATTTTGCTGTTGGCCATATCCTGGGGGCGGTTAACATTCCGTTTAACGAGATGGGCCAACGGTTTGATTCTCTTCCTAAAGATAAAGAAATTATTGTTTACTGCTATTCCGGGCAAACATCCGGCCAGGCAATTGCCGTTCTGCAGATGAACGGGTTTAACGCGCTGTCCCTCCTGGGCGGTTTTCCGGAATGGTCAAAAAGTTTTCCGGTCACGAAATAAAAACGACTAAACAATCAACCGAACAAAGAAGATAATGGTATATTCAAAGCGCCTGAAATGAGGGCGCTTTTTAAGTGTGAGCATAGACGGGATTAGAGAAGTTCTTTCCTGACATACTCACTACGATACTAACAGTCCGAACTATCAAGAACATCAACGGTTCGCTGCGGTCAAAGTTTATCAAGATGCGGGGCATACATTGACAAAAGAGCCGGAAAAGTACCCAAGGTGCAAAAGTTAATCCTAGACATGGGGTTGGAGGAAGTACAGGACCACTTCCCTGGGCAGTTAAGCGGAGGCCAGCGCCAGCGGGTTGCCTTGGCCCGGGCTCTGAGCCTGGTGCAACTTTTAGGCTTTTCGGAGAGGGGCTGGCCGGCCACCTCTGGATCAGTACCTACCGGGTGGTGCAGAAGTATATTTTAACTCTGTTTATGTGTTCTTTTCTGCCCGCAAGCCGGGAATTTTGACCGTTAAGGGGAATATGCTGGCTTGGTAAGCACCAAGTTTATATAATAAAGGCAGGAATGGAGAGATTCACTGCGAATAATATATAGAAAATATTCTAAAGATAGAAAATATTAAGAATGGGGGGCTGATTATGGCGGAGGGGGCAAACCGCAGGGTTGACCATAATAGACGTTTAGAGAATACCCAGGTTTTATTAATACTGTTTACAGGGGTTCTGGTTGTTTTGGGGTCTCTGGGGTTTGGCCGTTTCAGTATGGCTTTGATTCTGCCCAGCATGCAGTCCGGTTTGGGCTTAAGCCACTCTGAGATGGGTATCGTGGTGACGGCAGCCTTTCTCGGCTATCTATCTTTCAGCTTAGGCTCCGGAATCGCCGCGTCGTCCTGGGGACCGCGCAAGGTTATTGCTATCTCTTTGCTGGTGGAGGGAGTATCCTTGCTGGCAACTGCTTGGGGAAATGGATTTTGGTGGCCGCTGTTATGGCTGGCATTAGCCGGGGTAGGAATGGCAGGGGCCAATGTGCCGGTAATGGGGATGGTGAGTGCCTGGGTACCCCCGCAGCGAAGGGGATTGGCTTCCGGACTATTAGTAAGCGGATCAGGGTTTGGGCTCTTAATCAATGGGTACATGATTCCCCGCTGGTTAAATCAAGCGGGGGGTGAAGGGTGGCGTTCTGCTTGGCTGGGGCTGGGTGTGATGGTTGTGATCATCGGGGTCTGGTCCGGCTTGATGTTGCGCGACCGCCCTGGAAATACCAATAATACTAATTCAGCGGAGGGTAAGGATAAAAAAGAAAGTATCTGGGTCCAAATCTATCGAATCTGGCAGTCAAAGCCTGTGTTGCGCAGGTTGGGGTTAATCTATTTTGCCTTTGGTTTTTCTTATGTGATTTTTACTACTTTCTTTGGCGCCTATCTAACGGAAACCCGGGGTTGGAGCACTGTTGCTGCCGGGCGCCTTTGGTCCTGGGTGGGAATATTTAGCCTGGGCAGCGGGTTTTTATGGGGCTGGGTTTCCGACCGCCTGGGCCGGCGCTGGGGTTTGTTTTTAGTTTATTTGTTGCACGGAACATGTTTGGTGAGTTTTGCCGTTCTGCCCTGGGATGCCGGGATTGCCATCGCAGCCCTAATTTACGGGCTAAGTATTTTTAGTATTCCGGCAATTATGAATGCAGCTTGTGGGGACGAAGTGGGACCAAAACTGGCTCCGAGTGCTTTCGGGGCAGTAACCGTAGCTTTCGGTCTGGGACAAATGGCTGCCCCCGCGGTGGCCGGAGTGATGTTGGATTGGGGCTGGGGCATGGTTGAAAATCTGTGGTTATCAGCGGCAGTGGCCTTTCTGGGAGCGTTGGGGGCACTCTTCCTCCATGTTCCATTTTTCAGCCGGGTCAAACAGCGGGCAGAGGCAAAATAATAAGGGTAAGGAAGCTAGACGCACTAATACGTACTGCGGTAAAGTGAGAGGGATATCCAAAATGGATATCCCTCTGCTTTTCAACGATAGGAAATGTGTTAGATGCGGGTACCCCTCTTCAGGTTCTCTTCAGCAAATTGGATCATGCGTTTGGTCATCATACCACCGACAGAACCATTTTCACGGCTTGTGCGGTCACCACCGAGTTGGACTCCAAGTTCGTTGGCAATTTCATATTTGAATTGATCCAACGACTGCTCAGCGCCTTGTGATGCCGGTTGGTTAGTGCTTCTTTCTCCTGCCATGATTGGGTCCCTCCTTTAGAGTTTTGGATGTATTGGAGACGTTCTTATTATTTGTTATTACGTTAAACTTACTCAGGTAATTGTTGTGACATAAGTATGGGATAACCAAATTTGGTTTTATTATCATGTTGATAAAGCGTTTTTTAACCGTTTGCTGCCTGAGTATCACAAAAGCGGATGGATTCTTCCGGAGTTAGATCGTGATAAATGATTTCGATGAGGCCGGGATAATAATTATCAAAGCTTTGAACTGCGTTCCAAATAAGGTTTTGAATCTGTTCTTTAGAGGGATCGGCTCCGGATAAGTCCAGATAGGTTCGAAAACGGATTTCCCCGTCTTCCATGTCCATTTCAAAATTACCGTTGGCTAGCTCATAATTTACCCGGTTCATAAATTCACACACTTCGAGATGCTTAAGGGGTGGAACCCTTAACTTGATATGGGTATTGCACAGGAGAGACTCTTGCTCATCATCAACAATTAAAAAAGAATAAAAAGATGCATTCACGCCGCGAATTTCAAGCCGGACAATCTGATTCTTTACATCGGTTTCATAGTTCCAGCCGTCTTCCGTCAGAACGGAACATAAGATTTCGAAGAGGGACATCCTTACTCACTCCCTATTGTATTTTTTCTCAAAACAGATTCTGTAATGGAAAAGTTCCACATTTTCCTAATAATTCCTGCTGCCAATGGTATCTGAATGAAATTTTTTCAACCATACTAACAAAGATATCGAATTTAGGCTTGAAAAGAGGGAATGAAGAAATGACCACCATTAATAACTGTGAAATGTGTATCAATAATTACGGTAAAGAATTACATGAGTCCGGTTTTAGTGATCCGCAAATTGTAGAAATCTTGGCAGTGATAGATTTGGTTGGGTCGATGAACCATTTTAATAACGGAATGTTGATTAAACCTCCGAGATAGGATTAAAGAAGCGCCCTTAGGCGCTTCTTTAATCCTAAACCGCTGTCAGCGGGACCCGGTTCATCTGAGTTTCACTGGAGGCGGAGATGCAGGTGACCAGTAGGGGACGAGGAATGGAGAGGAAGACTTCAACCATTTCCGGATCAAACTGCTTGCCGGCTCCACGCTGGAGTTCTCTAAGCGCATCATCAAGTGAAAGCGCTTTGCGGTAGGCCCGATCAGAGGTCATGGCATCAAATGCATCCGCGATGGCCATCACTCTTGCCCCGGGAAGAATATCTGTTCCCTTCAGACCCAGAGGATAACCTTTGCCATCCCAGCGTTCGTGATGTTCCAGTACCATTTCCGCGATTCCAAGTTTTACATAGAACGGGATTCGCAGCAAAATATCGAAACTGCCCTGACTGTGGGTTTTCATAATTTCATATTCCTCAGGGGTTAAAGGTCCGGGCTTGTTCAAGATTTGCTCCGGTACCCCGATTTTCCCTACATCATGCATCAAACTGGCGCGCAAAACATTCTCGGCTTCGAGTGAAGGCCAATTCAGATGCTGAGCCAGCAGGTGGGCATAAATGGACACGCGCTCGGAATGGTGACGGGTATAAGGGTCGCGCGCATCTAAAGTGGTAGTTAAAGTGGTGATCACATCGCGTAAAAGTTCCTGTAATTCTTCCGTCACTTTATCAAAAGCCTGTGCGACTTCTCCGATTTCGTCAAACCGAACGCGCATGGGAGGAAAATCACGCCAGCAGGCCCCCTGCTCAATGGCTCGAATTCTCTGCAGCAGCACGTCTATTGGCTTAGTAAGGCGATAAACATAATACAGTACCCCTAAAATGGCTAAACCAAGAAAGAGAAAAGTTACCCAAGCGATTTCTAAAGACAGCCGGTGCACTTCACCCAAGGCCGTTTCAGAATCTTGGGAAACAACGGCGAGCCAGCCAACTTCCGGAATCTTGGTTTGACTGACGATTTGATCTTTTTGTAATTCATTAATAAATTGGGAGGAATAAGCGCTTACCGGAGGGACGTTGGGATTTTCCGGTTTAAGCAGAAAGTGTCCCAAGGGATCGACCAACCATAAATTCACATTAGTTGAAATGGCGATTTTCTCCTGCAGGCTTTTGCGCAATGAATCACGGGTCAGGTCTGCGGCCAGAACCCCAACCAGATTGCCGTCCTCATCCCGAACCACTGTCGAGAACGTAATCATATCTTCCCCGGTGACAGTGTCCGGGTAAATTTCACTGACGGATACTCCGGGATTAACTAAAGCCCGGTGGTACCAGTCGCGCAAGCGTGCGTCATAAATGGCCGGAAGCTTACTGATATCTTCCCCGGGACTGCTGTTAAGAATTTTCCCGGTGTTAGTGTCGGCTATATAAACTCTTTTCCAATGAGCCATCAAACCATATAACTGTTCAAGATGCTGTTGCCGGAGGGACGGCTCCCAGAGATCTGCCGAGGCTGCAGCGACAGCTAGGGCTTGTTCCTCCGTCTCTACAAAACGTTTGACTTCCGTCTGCACTAAGCTGCCGACATGAGCATTATGGGACAAGGCTTGTTCGGTCATGGCCGCACTGACGCGTTGATCCACGAGATATCCCACGAGGAGCAATGGCACCAGAACCAAAAGGCCGGTAAACAATAGAAGTTGTCCGCGCAGCTTTATCCGAAAACGTGGGGGCACGTGCTAACCTCCCAAATGACACCAATCTTGGTCCAAAGTTTATTCATTCGACGTAATAACTTGAAAATCCTACGTCCACCTGAATTAAACTCGAATTTCATTATCATATGGGAGTGATATCAACAGATTTATATAACATAGCAGAAGTAGTCGAAATTAGTGAGTAAGCAATTCCGAAAGCGGAACAATTTGAATCCTTTCTTTAGCAAATTCCGGGAGCAGCTCTTGAATGGCTTGCGCCGTGTATGGGCCTTGAGGGCCCACATGCCCAATCCCGATTGCTTTTCCATATTTTTTGGCAGTTGCGATTAAGAGACGGAGTTGTTTTTTAATAGAACTAAGATTCGAGGAGTTATCCAGAAAGATGTCGCGCCGTCCCCAGGGGAGGCCGGCTTTTTCAGCCGCCTTTGCTAAGAGAGAGGATTCACTCGTCCGGCTGTCCAACACAAAAAGGTTGCGCTCCTGGGCGATCTTTACGATTTCCCCGGCAATCGCCGTATTTTCACTCCCTTTGGAGCCCATGTGATTACTGATTCCGACGGCATAGGGAACACTGTCTAAGCCTTGAGCGAGCCGCCGCTGCAATTCCTCACTGCTTAATCCGGTGTATAGCGCTCCCGGTCCCAACCACTCCGGACGGCCGCCTTTGGCTTCAAGGGGCATGTGTAAGATGATTTCATGACCTTTGGCATGCAAGAGCTCGGCTTCTTCGCGGGAAAAAAGCATATTCGGCATCACGGCAGCAGTAAATGGGACATTGGTATTTAACATTTCTTTCGTTCCCGGGTTGTTGATTCCAAAATCATCAATGACCAGGGCGACTTTGCCTATCACCGGAGCGGAGGTAAAGGTATGGTCCAAGATGACGTGGCCGCCAATAGAATCGGCAAATTGACCGTCAATCAGAATGCGAACCCCTTGGATTCCGGGCAGCTGGGTTGTTGACCAAACCAGAGAGTTGACGGTCATGTCTTCCGCCAGGGCCCCCCCGGGGAATTGATCCCGAATTTCGCGGCTTAAGTTAATCGTGGCTACCTGATTATTAATTTCGACCGAAAGGACTTGGGTTTGCGGCGGAATGACCTGAGCATGTGCAGCTAAGGCAGGGCCTTTAATCAGCTCGTTCAGGATAAACGCTGCCTTAGCCGCCAGGGGCTGGTCACTCCATTGCGTCCCTTGGGCTTGGCGTTCTTCAGCGGCCAGATCATCCCAGGCGTTTGTCGGGTAATAAAGTCTAAATGTTTCCGCAGTTGCAGGTATTGGGCCGGAGTTCTTGGATAAGGCCGGAGTGCTTTCCGGAACCCCATGGGGAAAATCGCTAAAGTAACGGTCAATGCCAACTGCGATGGCTTGGGCAACAGAGTCTTTATAGGTGTCATTCAATAAAAGTTTGCGCTCCTTGGAGTTGGATAGGAACCCGATTTCCACTATAACCGCCGGCATGGTGGTCTGGTTGATTAGATAGTAATCCCCGGGCTTGGCTTTGCGCTTATTTTCGGGTTGAGCCGTGCGGAGCGCATCTTGAATCCGTTCGGCCAAGGCCTGACCCGAGGAGGATTTTAAGTGATAGTATGTCTCCATACCATACGAGTTGCGCTGGGGGAAACTATTGGTATGGATGCTGATGAAAAGATCGGCATTATGGCTTGAAGCCAGTTTTACCCTCTGGTTGAGTTCGATTCTTTTAGCCATTTGGCCGCTCACTTTCCCGGGTGCAAAAAAATCCGTATCTGAGTCACGGGTCAGGATGACTTGGCATCCTTGCTGCTCTAAGACTGTACGCAGGCGCAGGGCAACGTCGAGGTTAATATCCTTTTCCCGAATGCCGCCGTACTGGGCACCGGGATCCTTGCCGCCGTGCCCCGGGTCAATCACAATAACCTTATCTTTTATTCCGGTTCCCCAAACCGCCAGCCGCCCAAAAGAAGCTATCAAGAGCATGAGCCCGATAGAGCCAGCCAGGATAAGCAGGTGACGGGGAATAATGAAAATAATTGGCCGTTTCCGCATGAATCATTCTCCTCTCAGCACACTAACCCAAAACTATGTATATTTAAGAAAGCAGCCAGACTGAACTGAATCAATTGATTTTTATCCGGTTGTTTCACCGGAGATTTACTTTCAGATTGGTATAAAAAATTGGCCCAGGAAAGAAACTAGAGCAGAGTATAAAAATCGCGACTGGAGGTGCTTTAATTGACCATCAAACTTAGTCAAAAAGAAAGAATGCTGCTTCAAGATCAGAAGACCCATGAGGAAACCTGTATTCAGAAATATACCCGTTATACCAATGAGGCCCAGGACCAGGCACTTAAACAAATGTTTACCCAACATGCCAATCATGAAAGACAACATTATGATACCTTAAACCAGATTCTCAGCGGACAGGTTCCCAATATCCAGCAAAATCAGCAACAAGGACAGCAAGGGCAAGCCCAACAAGGACAACAGGCGCAGCAGGGAATGGCTAAATCTACCCAAGGGGCCCAGGGCGGCTATAATCAAAATGATGCTCAAATGGTCAATGATATGTTAATGACCGAAAAATATGTGTCCGGTACTTATGACACCGTAATTTTCGAAAGTACCAACAGTGCCGTACGCCAAGCACTAAACCACATACAAAAAGAAGAACAGCAGCATGGGGAAGATCTGTTTAATTACATGCAGGCTCATGGGATGTACAACGTGCAATGAGTAATATGAGTACTGATAATTAAGCAGTTTTATAAGGCAATAACGCTGAGCCGCAACCGGGTCGTATGTTATTGCGAGCAATAGCAAAAGGTAATTGGAGACTTGCATGTTTCCAATTACCCTAATTTTTACTTGAGCTTCTTCAGGAGATCTGACTCGACCTCGCTATATTTCTTGTCGATTTCATTTTGAATTTGTTTTTCCAAATCGGCAATAATTTGAAGTTTCTGGGAGTCAAGCTCTTGTTTATATTGGTTCTTATAGCTTTCAAGCTCTTGAATCTTTTGCCTCGTGTAGTCCTGGCTGTATTGGGAGAGATTGCTGCTGATATCCTGAAGGTACAGTTAATTATAGGCGTTAATATCATTTTCTAAATTAGCGGCGGCCCTGTCTAAATCGCTGTTGGTCTGAGTGACATTAGGGGTAACCAGAGCCGTTATTTTTTCTTTTAGAGAATTCACAAGGTGGTTACAAAAGGAGAATCAAGGGGATTTTATTAGGAATCTTTTGGGAGAATTTTTTCCACTAAGCCCCAACTATTGCGGGTCACTGCTGTTTTGATGCGATACCCATTCTTGTCCCGGTAGAAATGGTACAGGTGTTTGCGCCGTTCGTAATCTCGGGGAGCAATTCCTGCAATAATGCGGTTAACTTTGGTACTATGATGCAATACTTTTTCCAGGTTTTTCAGGCAGACGGAGCCAATTCCCCGGTCACTGATGTCTTGCATCTGAATGTCTTCAATCTCGCACAGATTGCGCTCATCATCCAGTCTGATCAGGAAATTGTCATATATTTTATTTTGAAAGAAAATAAGTATTTTAATTAAACGGGGATAACCCTCTTTCTCCAGACAGAACAGCTGAAAGCAGTCTTCCGTTACTTTGGCGATTCGGCTCCGCGGTTGAGGGACAGCGGACACTTCATCTATAAAAATATAATAATGTTTTTGGCCTTGAACCGCATTTATTAAGGATGTCAGGTATTCCAGCGCGTGCCCGGCATTTTCCCGCCCCCGGGTTAGTGCTTCGATCTTAAGTTCCAAAAAAAGTGTAATCGGATTCAATCCTCAAGCCACCTTCATAAAGGTTTTTCCTTTGCCTCTATCTGCATAATTTCCTAATTATTAATCCTGGCTCCTGGTTCCCGGCTCCTGCTGACCCATGATCTAATAGTAACATAAATATCCTGATTAGTGGAAGACTATTCATGTAATGGTAAATTCATAGTATAATAAGTATTAATATGTGTAGTCGCGAAAGGGGATGATGATTATTAAGAAAGTTGCGACAAGACCTGCCCCGGTTTTATTTCCGGTGCCAACGGTTCTCGTTACCTCCCAAATAGAGGGCGGGGAGCCCAATATGGTTACAATTGCCTGGACAGGAATTATGTGCTCAGAACCGCCGGTTGTGTATATTGGAGTGAACCCAATCCGGTATTCTCATAGCCTTATCAAAGAGTCCGGGGAATATGTGATCAACATCCCGACTGTGACCCAGGTGAAGGAAGTTGACTTTTGCGGGGTAGTTTCAGGGAAAAAGGTGAATAAGTTTAAGGAGACCGGACTAACTCCGGTGCCGGCGAGCCAAGTCAAGGCACCGCTGATCGCGGAATGCCCAGTGAATATAGAGTGCCGGGTAAGACAAACCCTGTCTTTGGGGAGTCACGATGTCTTTATTGCGGATGTGGTGGCCATCCATTATAATGAGGACGTTCTGGATGAAAAAGGCCGACCGGATATTGAACGGATTCAGCCGTATGGTTTTAGTCTAAGCGAATATCGTTTGTTGACGGATAAAATCGGATTTCACGGCTATTCTAAAAAAAATAAAAATCGCTAAGCTCTACGAATGTCGCAATCTAACCACTGTCATATGTTAAACATTTCCATCAAATATTCCAGTCAAAACTAAAGTAAAGAGCCGTCCTAAAGGTGAACGGCTCTTTATCGTACTGAACCGAAAGCATATTTTCTTCTGGTGCACTTATCCTCATACAAGTGCAAGCAGCTTAGCTAACCAGAATGTCCGAAAGCATGAGAAGCATTGCTTTTTTGTTTCTTTTGCCATAAAAACACAATCAGAAGTACGGAAAACCCGAATATGTCGGTAATTAAGCCTGGTTTGATCAAACCTAAGGCAGCTGCAGCCAACAACACTCTTTGAACAGTGCTGGTCTTTGTTATTAGATACCCCTGACTCGCTCCTGCCAAGGCGATGACCCCGACGCTGGCGGTAATCGCTGCCAGGAGAATTTCTGTCGGATGGCCTTGAGCGATTAAAGCCGGAGAATAGATCCAAATGAACGGGATGAGGAAACCGGCGATTGCCAAGCGGGCGGCTGTCCATCCCACTTTACTCGGGTTTGCTCCCGCGATTCCGGCGCCGGTGAAAGCAGCCAGAGCGACGGGTGGGGTGACGTTGGAAATGTTACCGAAGTAGAAGACGAACAAGTGAGCAGACAGAGGATCGATTCCGAGTTTAACCAAAGCCGGAGCCACGATGGTTGCCCCCACGATGTAGACAGCGGTTGTTGGCATGCCCATACCAAGAATGATAGCCGTGATCATAGAGAGGATCAAGGTTAGGAGCAGGCTGCCGTGGGCCAAGTCAACCATATTATCTCCGAGGGTGATGCCCAGACTGGTGAGAGAAGATACTCCGACAATGAATCCTACGACCGCAGTGGCGATAGCTACCCCGACACTTCCCTTGGCCCCCATTTCCATGGCCATCAAAATGCCTTTCAAACTCATGCGGGTGCTTTTACGGAGATAGCTGGCCAGAACGGCGATGATGATGCCGTAGAAGGCTGCATAAGTAGGTGTTACTCCTTTAACAAGCAAATAGATTATAGCAATTAACGGTAGGACTAAATGTCCGCGTTCCTTAAGCACTTCTTTCATGGAAGGGAGCTGATCCCGGGGAATTCCGGAGAGTCCGGTTTTCACCGCTTCCAGGTGTACCATGACAAAGACAGCCAGGTAATAGAGGAACGCGGGCAAAAGAGCGGCAATCATGATGTTTTTATACGGGATGTTTAGAAATTCTGCCATAATAAAGGCGGCTGCGCCCATAACCGGTGGCATGATTTGGCCCCCCGTAGAGGAGACCGCCTCCACGGCGCCGGCAAAATGGGGTTTATACCCGACGCTTTTCATTAAGGGAATGGTAAACGCACCGGTCGTAGCCACATTGGCCACGGCACTTCCGTTGATGGTACCCATTAGCCCGCTGGCAAAAACCGCAACTTTAGCGGGTCCGCCCGGAGAAGTGCCGGCCAGAGCCATGGAGGAGTCGTTAATAAATTTGGCCATCCCGGTTTCGCCTAAAAAGGCACCAAAGAGAACAAATAAGAAAATATAGGAGGCAGATACCCCTAAGGCTGTACCGAAGATTCCCTCGGTTCCGAGATACATGTGCTCGATAATCCGTTTGATCGAGAAGCCGCTGTGGCCGAAAGAACCCGGGATATACTCACCTAAATAGGCGTATACCAGAAACAAAAGCCCGAGAATAGGCAGCTCCTTGCCGAGAGCCCTGCGCCCGCCCTCAAATACGACTAAGATTGCCAGAGCGCCGAAGACGTAATCTCTGGTGATAGCCAACCCGCCGCGTGCGGCCAACTGGTCATTGGCAATAAAGATATACGCTCCGACGGCGATACTCAGGATGATGAAACCCCAATCGAAAATGGAGGGAAGGGATTTCATATTCTTTTTGCGAGCAGGGTAGAGCAGGAAGATTAAAACCAGGACAAAGGTTAAATGCGCTGCCCGCATTTTAATGGCTTCCAGGGTGCCGAACCCTGCGGTCCACAGCTGAAATGCGGACCACAGGATAGCAACCGTCGAAACAAGGATAGCCATTTTAGTTTTAGGTGCAAATTTGCGAAATTGCGATTCAGTGTCGTATTTTTCAAGCAGTTCTTGCACCACTTCATCTGAAGCGATTTGATCGGCAGTAATTGGTTTCTTTTTTTCTTGCTCGCTCATAAGGCACCTTCCTTACTTAAGTACCCCTATTTCTTTGAAATATTTTGCAGCACCGGGATGCAACGGGATTGTTCCCATGCCTTTTGGGCCGTTTTCTTTAGTGATCGATTTGGCAGTGGAATGGGCTGCGACTAAGTCAGGAAGGTTTTCATACATCCCCTTGGTCAGTTTGTACACCAAGTCTTCACTGAGGTCGGCTCTGGTCACAAGCAGATTAGCCAGGGCTACTGTTTTGACGTCTTCTGTCTGACCTTTATAGGTGCCGGCCGGAATCGTGTATTCATAATAGAACGGATATTGTTTGATGATTTCCTGGATCATATCCGGCTCGAGTGAGAGTACTTTGACGTCGATTGAGTTGGCCACGTCCATGATAGCGGCTAAAGGACTGGCGCCTGAGAAGTTAGCAGCATCGGCCTGTTTATTTTTAATTAACTCGGCTGCTTCCGTAAAGCCGACATAGTCCGGATTCACGTTTTTGCTATCTTTGTCCCAGAAATTCAGGCCATAAACTCCAAGCACTTCCTTTGAGTTAAACAGGGTCCCGCTGCCGGTAGCGCCTGGCACAAAGCGTTTTCCTTTTAAATCCTTGATGGAGTTGATTCCGGAATCCTTACGCACGACAATCTGGGTCACATTGGGATAAAGCTGGCTGAGCCCGCGCAAATCTTTATACGCCCGGCCTTCAAACGTATCTTTGCCCTCGTAAGCGGAAAATGCGACGTTGGCCATGGTAAAGCCGACTTCCGATTCCTTTTGCTGCAGTAAAGTTATGTTTTTGGCACTGGCTTCCGTAGCCTGCGCAGATGCCCTTACCCCTGTTACTTTATCAGTCCAGACCTTGGCCAAAGCGTTGCCAATGGGATAATAGGCCCCTGAGGTGGTACCGGTTCCGATATTGATTTTTTCCACCTTTCCGGAATCCCCACCGGTCGAAGTGCTGCCACCGCCGCAGCCGGCAAGAGTAAAGGTTAGGAAAGCGGATAGAATTACGGCTACAATCTTTTTCATAAATTTTCTCCTCCCTTTTTAAAACGTCGCTCATAAACCTCTTGAAAAAATAGTAAATTTTCAGTGAACTTGTTTTGCGATTATTCCTCCTTTCTTTTCTGTTTGTCGGATTAGTTTCGTTCCGGAAACAGGAACTACATTCCTTCTATAGACACAGCTATTATAGCGGAACGCAAAGAAAGGTGTCATAATTCACGGGATAAGCGGTCAGATTTCATTGGTGAACGGAAGAATAATACCACTGAACGGTAGTTCATTGTCTGAACTTTTAGAAATGACAGCATGTTATGGATAAATGGAAAGTTTATAAAAATGCAGGGATTCTTGCGCTCTGCAAGTTTATGGTATAGGATAATAAAAAACGAATGGAGGAATAAAGAATGATTTTAACGACTACTCCGAGTATTGAAGGGCGCGAGATTATTACATATCACGGAATCGTAACCGGAGAGGCGATCATGGGCGCGAATGTTGTGCGCGATTTGTTCGCCAGTATTACCGACATTATCGGCGGACGCTCGGGGGCGTATGAAGAGAAACTGCAGGATGCGCGCAACATCGCTTTACAGGAGTTAGAACAGAGGGCTCTGAGACTGGGCGGGAATGCGGTGGTCGGCATTGATCTCGATTATGAAGTGGTCGGGCAAAGCATGTTAATGGTGAGTGCCTCCGGAACTGCAGTCACTGTTAAGTAGCTATAGGGTGCACCATGGTTTTGACTGCGGGGCTTCATGGCATAATCTTAGCCATCGGGCTGATCCTGCCGATCGGCATGCAAAACGGGTTTATCTTATTTCAAGGCGCAGTCCATAAAAGGTGGGTAAATTTATTACCCACCTTAATCACTGCCGGAATGGCCGATACCTTGCTTATCAGCTTAGGGGCAATGGGAGTATCGGCAGCAGCCTTTCATATTACATGGTTCCGTTATCTGATCGGTGTCGTTGGAATCCTGTTTTTACTTTATATGGGCGTGGCCAGTTGGCGCGATCAGGGCGCAGAAGCTGCCGGCCTGACGGATACAGCCTGGCCTCCGCGGCGCCAGATCACTTTCAGTCTCTCTGTATCCCTGCTCAATCCTCATGCCTTAATTGATACTTTGGCCGTGATTGGGGGAAGCGCCTCGGTTTACACTACATTCAGCGAGAGATTTGCTTTTGCAGCAGCCGCAGCCTCTGTGTCCTGGATCTGGTTTTTTCTGCTTTCTTTGATCGGGCATTGGGTTGGGCGCATGGCCTTTCAAAACAGCTTGAAGCTTTTTAACCGGGTATCAGCGGTAATTATGTGGTTATCTGCAGGATATCTGGGTTATCTTATTATCAATTTTCCTTGAATTGCTCTTTATGTTAGATAGTATTCAGGAGTCAGGAGACAGAATTCAGATGTTAAAGACGAATCGGGGCTGGGCCGGGGTAATTCAGGTTGCATCAGCAGCAGTGTTATGGGGAACGTCTGGTACCTTTGCTAAATATCTATTTAATAATGAAATGTCTCCCTATGATTTGGCCCAGGCTAGGGCACTGTTGTCATTTGTGCTGATTAGCCTCTTATTGGCTGTTTTTAAGCGCCAACATCTGGTGCTAAAAAAGAAAGATCTTGCCTATTTTGCAGTCTTTGGCATTCTGGGGTTGGGTGCGGTCCAGCTGACCTATCTCTTAGCGATCAGCCTGACCAACGTAGCGACCGCTATTTTCCTGGAGTACCTGGCGCCGGCCTTGGTGCTTGTCTATGGACTTATGACCAAAACCGAACGTTTCTCCTGGTCTAAAGTCCTAGCCCTGCTGGCAGCAGTGGGGGGAGGGTATCTCATTGTGCGCGGGCAAGGCCGGGGACTGGGAATCACTTTGCCGGGTCTGGGGATGGGTTTGGCTGCCGCGTTTTCCTGGGCTTTCTATACGGTATATGCTCAGTATGGATTGAAGAATTATTCTCCGTGGGCTGTTTTGAACTGGGGGATGGGGTTTGCCTCCCTTGCCTGGGTGCTGTACCAGGCACCCTGGGTCTTATTCATGCGCTATGATCAAACAGCTTGGCTGCAATTTCTTTATATTGCAGTTTTCGCGACCGTGCTTCCGTTTGGATTATATTTTAACGGAATTAAAAAACTTGGGCCTTTTCAGGCGAACTTAATCAGTTCTTTAGAGCCGGTCGTAGGGGCTGTGAGTGCTTTTGTGATCCTGGGGGAAATTCTTAATTCCGTGCAGGTATTTGGAAGCGCTTTAGTGCTCACGGCAGTAATTCTGATTCAAGCCGCAAAAAGAGGAGGAGAAGCATGAAAAAAATCATGGGGATTATCGCATCCCAGCGCAAGCTGGCTAACGGTGAGATCCTGGTTAAAGAAGCGGCAGCTGCCAGCGGAGCCGAGCATGAGCTTGAACTGGTCCGCCTGACGGATTTGAACCTTCAGACCTGCCGCGGATGCTATACTTGTCTGACTCCGGGCAAACCGTGCCCGCTGCCGGACGATCTTTACTTTTTAGCGGCCAAAATCAAGGAAGCGGATGGACTGATCCTCTCTGCTCCTTGTTATGCCTTGGGGCCGTCTGCGGTCGTGAAGCTGTGGGCTGACCGGATTTTGGCCTTGGCTCAAATGGCCGATGATTTTTGGGGTAAACCGTGTGTGGTGATTGGGACAGCGGGGATTAATGGCTGGGAAGGGTATACGTTATCCGGTCTGGTCCAGCTGAGCCGGCTGCTGGGTCTGGATGTCAAGGATGCCCATATGTTTATTGGGGCTTTGCCCGGGGAAGTTTTGGAGAATCAGGACCATATTGAACGCATTAGGCAAATGGGCCGTGCCTTATTCGGGCAAGGACGGGCTGAAAGGCAGGGAGAGTGCCCAACCTGTTGGTCAGACATATGGAAATTTCCTCAACCTGACCGTAAGGTTTGTCCGTTCTGCGGACAGGAGGCCCATCTGGTTTCCGGGCCGGAAGGAGTTCGGTGGGAATTGGACCAACCCGGCCGGCGCTTTGAATATGAAAACCATCAATATCATTTCCGGGAATGGCTTCCCGGGAAAGTGTCCGAGTATCTAAAGCGAAGAAAAGAACTTTCTTTGATTCGAAACCGTTATAAGGGCGAGTACACTTGGGTTTTGCCGGAGCAAAAATCCTGAATAAAAATTATGAAAGTGCACAGTCTAATTTCAGATTGCGAAAGGAGGCTACAAAATGTCTGGAAGAGTGGATCGTTCAAACGAACCCATCAGCCGGGTAAAATGTGTCGTTGATTCTTGCAGTTACTGGCATGCCAATCATTGCCATGCTTCATCCATCGAGGTTCAGCCCCCAAACGCTAGCAACAGTGAGATGACTGACTGTGCAACCTTCGCCCCCAAGATGTAACCGGTCAAAGCCCTCCTTAGCGGGGGCTTTTATTACTACTAATATGATAGTTTAGAGATTATCCCAAGTTCATTTGCTCAATAAGCCATATTTCGATTCGAAAGCTTCATTGCTTAAGCTTAGATAATAGAAGCTTTCTAAGATCCCGATGAGTGCAGGTACAAAGGTCCAACAAAAAATCAGATAGAGCATTCCTTGCCGCGGGCGTTTGAGATAAAATTTATGGACACCGAAAGAGCTAAAAAAGAAAGCGAGCAAGATAACGCGCAAGCGCCGGTCACTGAGGCCGGGAGCAGCTGAACGTACCGGGTTGGTCTGGAAACCGCATTCCGGGCATAAATGGGCTGAAGCGTGGGTTTCCGCCGCCAGGGCTGGAATATCATGTCCGCACAGGGGACATTTTTTCAGGTTGAGAGCCCGTGTCTGTTTGAACACGTTTTGCCTCCTTAGTAGGTAAAGGATCTTTACTACTATTATCTATTCAAACCATTATCTTCCTAGAACTAGAAACAGTTCTGCAGCCAGTCGGCATACTAGTGATGGATAGAACGACTCAGTCCAAAGGAATGGCTTAAAAGGGAGCAGAGAAATAGACTATGCGGGGAATGGCTCTTTATATTGGACTAATCTTTATATTAATTCAACTTATATTAGCGGAAAGTATGATTGTGCTTGAAAACCGGTACCCCGAGAAAACGCGCCGGTGGCTGACAGTGCTGGGAGCACTGCCGGTAGCCGGTTTTCTTCTTTACCTGATCATGGGTTTCTCTGCGCGCCGGGGCAGGCTTTTTCCGGATAAGCATCTTCAAGGGGCCAGGCTAAGACAGGCTGCAGACCGGCAAAAGCGCAAGCTTTCTATGAATAAGACGATGCCGGAGGAAGAGCAATATGCCCCCAAAAGGCTCACAAGGCTTATTCTGACCAATGCCTCCGCTCCGCTAACTGCCAATAATCAAATCACTGTTCTTACCAATGGGCAGAACAAGTTCCGGGTACTCAAACAGGAATTAGAGCAAGCTGTTCAGCACATCCACCTGGAATATTACATTTATCGGGATGATGTGATTGGCAGGGAAATTCAGGATATATTGATTCGAAAACGCCGGCAAGGGGTAGAGGTACGCTTCTTAGTGGATGGGGCGGGCAGCAAGGGTTTGCCGCAATCGTTTTATCAGGACATGGAGCAAGCCGGGATTGAAACCGATGTCTTTTTCCCTGTCCGCTTTCCTTATTTAGGCAGCAGGCTCAATTACCGTAATCACCGCAAAATTGTGATTATCGACGGAAAAACCGCTTTTACAGGCGGGATGAACGTCGGGGATGAATATGTGAACCGTGACCGCAGCCTCGGACTATGGCGGGATACTCATTTAATGATAAAAGGTGAAGCCGTGGCTATGCTTCAGACGGCCTTTCTTAATGACTGGAGTTTTTGCACCAATCGAAAGGTTCAGGGAGCACAATACTATCCCCAACCCGAGCCGGTTGGGCATCAACTCACCCAGATTATTGCGGGGGGTCCGGATGCCTATTGGGATTCAGTCAAACAAGCGTTGTTCAAGGGGATGACCGGTGCACATCAGAGAATCCACATTACGACTCCATATTTAATCCCGGATGAAAGCATGGTGACCCTGCTGCAAACCATGGCTTTAAGCGGGGTGGAAGTGAAATTATTGGTTCAGGGCATCCCTGATCACCGTTTCGTACAGCTGGCATCCCAGTCTTATTTTCAGGAGCTTTTGGAAGCGGGAGTGCAGATTTATACCTATCAAAAGGGGATCCTGCATGCCAAAATTGTGACGGTGGATGAAGACATTGCCTTTGTTGGTACAGCCAACTTCGACATCCGCAGCTTTAAGCTGGATCTGGAAGTGACTGCGGCCATTTATAACCGCGGGATTGTCCAGCGGCTGGAACAGGACTTTACTCATGATTTGCATGAGTCAGAACGGGTGAAATTGGCTCAATTTAAGGAAAGGGGCTTGGCACAAAGAATGATGGAAGCACATGCCAGGCTGATGGCTCCTTTACTTTAAGTTGGTTTGCATTTTATAATGTTACTGGGAACCTTAAGGGATGTATTTTGGCAAAGGGGAGAAAAAATTGAAGTCTTGGACAGAAGGACTGCGCTTTCTGGGACGTCTTGCGGGAATTGTCTTTGGAGCGGTAATTTCGGCCTACAGCATCCAAGCTTTTATCGTCCATGCCGGGCTGGCGGGCGGGGGGATCGGCGGGATCGCACTCCTGCTTTATTACACCCTGCGCTGGCCAATTGGGATCATGACCTTAATTTTGAACATTCCTCTTTTTGTCCTGGGCTGGCGTGAAGTCAGCAAACGCTTCATTCTCAAGACTTTGGTCGGTTTAGCAACCTTTACCGTGTTTCTCGATCTTTTTAAAGGAATTAAACCTCTTCCCATAGATGATCTTTTGCTGGCTGCTCTTTACGGCGGAGTGGTCGGCGGAATCGGGGGCGGGATCGTTTTTCGCTTTGGCGGCAGCCTGGGCGGAACGGATATAGTGGCCAAGGTGATTCAAAGAAAATTCGGGTGGGGTATGGGCACCACATCCCTCTTTTTTAATGTCTTTATCATCTTAGCGGCCTGGGCGATTCTGGGTCCGAAGACGGTGCTCTATACTCTGGTGTACATGTTTACATACAGCCGGACCATCGATGCGGTGATCAGCGGCATTCCGGCCAAGTCCGTTATGATTGTGTCCGGGAGAGCGGAAGAAGTAGCTGAGCGCATTTTGCAGGACGTGAAACGCGGAGCCACCTTTCTGCATGGACAGGGGGCGTACTCCGACAGGGAGAAAGAAATTATTATGTGTGTGGTCAGCCTGCCTGAAGTGGGACGTCTCAAGCAAGTGGTGCGGGAGGTCGACCCGGAGGCATTTATGATTGTGCAAAACGCCAGCGAGGTCTTGGGCCGGGGCTTCGTGCCGAATGAATAGATAAGGGGGAAGGATTGGTGGGCTTGCGTTTAGTTTTGGGCCGGGCCGGCAGCGGCAAAAGCACATTCTGTCTGGAAGAGATTCGGACCGAGCTCCGGGCACACCCTCTGGGAGATCCCCTGATTCTGTTAGTCCCGGAACAAGCCACCTATCAAATGGAAGTGGCCTTAGCCAAGACTCCGGATCTGGGCGGTATGATGCGGGCTCAGGTTATAAGTTTTAAACGCTTAAGCTGGAAAGTGCTGTCTGAAACCGGGGGGGTAAATCAAGTGCGCTTGGGGGAAACGGCCAAACGCATGCTTTTAAGCCGTATTCTTCTAGGGCAGAGAGAGAAACTTCAAACCTTTGCCCGCTCCGCCACCCGCCCGGGCATGGCTGCAAGCCTGGCGGGTGCAATTTCCGAATTTAAGACTTACCGGATCATGATCCAGGATCTTACAGGTATAGAGGTAACGGATCCTATCCTGGCTGCCAAATTGAATGACTTGGCTCTGCTTTATGAGGAGTTTGAAAAGGCACTGGCAGGCAAGCGCGACCCGGATGATGATTTGACCTTGGCAGCGGATCAGCTTAGGTCTGCACTGTTTTTACAGGGGGCAAGAATCTGGATTGACGGGTTCAAGGGCTTTACTCCCCAGGAATTGAAAATAATTGAGCGGCTTTTAAACCTGGGCACTGAAGTCACCGTAACCTTAACGCTTGATCCTGTACTATTGGAGCAGGAAGTGGAGCAAGGGGTATTTTATGGTCCCTGGCTGACTTATCAGGCGCTCCGGTCCTTAGCTCAGGGAGATCGTTGGCTGCCGCCAGTGCTCTTAAGGGAAGGGCACCGGTTTAAGCAGGATCGAATCCTCAATTACTTAGAACAATATTTCTTTCTCTACCCAAGCCAGCCTTACCGGAAAGCTGCGGATGAGCCTGGCTCGCTCCGGATTGCGGCGGCTCCGAACCGCCGGGCGGAGGTGGAGGGAATCGCCCGGGAGCTGAGGCGGTTGGCCCGGGTTGAAGGATTGCGCTGGCAGGAGATAGCCGTACTCAGCCGCGATTTGGCGGATTATGCCGAAATAGTGGAAAATGTTTTCCGACTTTATGAAATTCCGCACTTTCTCGATTATAAACGCCCGGTCATTCAGCATCCGTTAATTGAACTTTTGCTTTCCGCGCTAGAAACGGCGGCAGCGGATTGGGCCTATGATCCGCTTTTTCGCTGTTTAAAGACGGATTTCTTTCCACTGAAGCGCGATCAGGTTGACCGCCTGGAGAATTATTGCTTACAGGCCGGAATTAACGGCGCGGCTTGGCGCTCACACCAGCTTTGGCAGATTCGCCCGCGGCGTGCGGGTACAGAAGAAGCAGAGGGCTTAGCCCGGGAAGAGCAGGAGTTAAATGCAGGCCGTAAGTTGGTCTATACCTTGCTCGCTCCGTTCGTATCTGTTCTTTCACCGGATGCGGATGGCAGGCAGCCTACGGTCAGGGAGGTAACGACCACACTCTACCGGCTGCTTGAAAGCTTAAAGGTGCCGGAGCAGCTCCGGCGTTGGGCCGAGCACATGAAAGACGAAGGAGATTTGGACGGAGCAGGGCTTCAGGAACAACTTTGGCAGGCCGTCGTGGGCTTATTGGATGAGCTGGTGGCCGGTCTGGGAGATGAGACCCTGAGCTTGGAAGAGTACGGTTATGTCCTGGCATCCGGGCTTGAGAGCCTGCACTTAGGTCTAATTCCGCCGCGCTTGGATCAGGTGCTGGTCGGTTCTTTGGACCGTTCCCGCAACCCTGAAGTCAGAGTTCTCTTTGTTCTGGGTGCAAATGAAGGGGTATTGCCGGCGCGCGGGCAGGAAAACGGACTTCTGAATGCTGAGGATCGGGACAAGCTGGAAGAGAATGGCCTGACTTTGGCGTCCGGATCTCAGATCCATGACGAACAGTTTTATATTTACACCGCGTTGACCCGGGCGCAGGAGCGCCTGTATTTTAGTTACCCGCTCACAGATGAGGATGGAAAAGCGCTTGTACCTTCCCCGGTAATCAACCGCCTTAAATCCCTGGTGCCCGGATTGAAGGAGCAGCTGTGGGGTCAGGAGGATGGGCTGGAGGTGGTAAGCCATCCACTGCCTCTTCTTTCCTTATTGGCGCTGCAGCTTAGAAAGCTGCGTGAAGGAGAAAGCCTCTCTCCTTTATGGCAGGCAGTTCAGCAGGCGTTGGCTATGAACCCCGCAACCGCCAAACAGGCCGGGTTATTGCTTCAAGGAGCGGCTGCCGCCAACCGGGAACAGAAGCTGGCGCGTCCCCTGGCTCGTCGCCTGTACGGGCACCGGCTTTTAACCAGCGTTTCCCGCTTGGAGCGTTTCGCCCAATGTCCTTTTTCTCACTATGCCAATTATGGTTTGCGTTTGCGTGAACGGGAAGTGTTTGAACTTTCCCGCCCGGATATGGGTCAGTTTTTCCATGGCCTCTTGTATCAGTTCGCACAGAAGGTACGGCTTGAGCATTTGGATTGGGGAACAATTACGAAGGACCAGGCGATGGCTATGCTGGAGGAGCTGACACCGGTGGTGGCCTCAGAGCTTCCGTATAAAATCCTCTCAAGCAGTGCCCGCTACCGTTATCTGACGCACAAGCTGCGGCGGACAGTGCTGCACGCAGTCAGAGTATTGTCTGAGCATGCCCGGGCCGGGATATTTGTCCCGCTGGAGCTTGAGGTGCAGTTTGGCCCGGACTCTCCTTTGCCGCCGGTCAATCTGCCTTTGTCTGACGGCGGCAGCCTGGTACTGCGGGGGCAGATCGACCGCATCGATGCGGCGGTGGTTGAGGGAAAGGTATATGTGCGCATTATCGATTATAAGTCCCGGGAGTCTGCCTTGTCTTTAAGTGATGTGTTTTATGGTTTGGATTTGCAGTTGTTGGCTTATTTGGATGTTGCTCTTCAGGGAAGCGAGCTTTTCCTGGGGAGGATGCCGGAAGCCGAAAGCGAGGAAGCGGTTCCGGCCGGATTTATTTATTTCCCGGTGCTGGAGCCCCGTTTACATGAGAAAATTCCGTTATCCGAGGCCGAGTTGGACGTGAAACGGTTAACTTCGGTCAAGGTTGCCGGGTATTTCCTGGCTAATCCCACGGTCTTGCAGGCGATGGATCAAACCTTGGCCCAGGGGAAATCGGACTTGCTCGGGCTAAAGCTAAATCAGGACGGGAGTTTTCGCAAGCACAGCCAAGTGTTGTCATTGGAGGAATTCCAAGCTTTAAGGGCCCACCTATACCGCTTATTAAAGCAATATGGGGAACGGATTTTGGATGGAGACATTGCACTGGCTCCCTACCGTCAAGGAAAAAGGAACGGGTGCCAATATTGTTCCTATAAACCGGTGTGCCATTTTGACCCGTTCCTGCCGGAGAACCGCTACCGGGTCTTGCCCCAGCTGAATGCGGAGGACGTGATCCAGTCTCTGATGGAGCTTGAGCGGATTGAGGCTGAAGGAGGAGAGACCAAGAATGGGTAAGACGGAGTGGACGGACGAACAGCTCGCGGCTATTGAGCTGCAAGGGAATTTGCTGGTCGCAGCGGCTGCGGGCTCCGGTAAAACCGCGGTTCTGGTTGAACGCATTCTCCGGCACGTTATGGACGAAGCTCACCCTCTTGAACTTGACCGTCTTCTAGTTGTCACTTTTACCAAGGCGGCCGCGGCAGAGATGCGGGAGCGAGTTGGAAAGGCCTTGGAAGAGGCTTTGTGGCAGGAATCAGATAAGGAGCGGGCTGAACGTCTCTTACGCCAGCTGCATCTTTTGCCGCAGGCAAATATTACGACTTTGCATTCTTTCTGTCTTGAACTGGCGCGCCGGCATTTCTACCGGCTGGAGCTGGACCCGGCATTTCGAATTGCCGATGAAGCCGAGGCGGAACTCTTGCGCCAAGATGTGATTGAAGATTTATTCGAGGTCTGGTATGAGCGGGAAGATTCCGGATTTCTCCGCTTAGTGGAGGCATTCGGATCGGACCGGGATGACCGGCCGCTGATGGAGCAAGTGCTTAAACTTTACACCTTTGCTTCCAGTCATGCCCGTCCCCAAGATTGGCTTAAGGCTCTGGCTAAGGCATATCAATGGAATGAGGTGGAAGAGCTGGCCCAAAGTCCGTGGGGTCAGGCGGTGCGCCAGGGGCTTAAGGACCGGGTCAGCTCGGCCTCTGAGCTGCTGTCCCGGGCAGCTGCGCTGGCCCGCAGGCCGGGCGGGCCTCTGCCTTACCTGGCGCTGCTCGAAGATGAGCTTGGGATGCTCAAAGGGCTTGAGCGCGTTCTGTTTTCGGGGAGCTGGAGTGCGGTTGAAGAGGCAGTGCAAAGGGTAGAGTTCGGCCGTTTGCCGGCGGTTCGGACCCAGGCCGGAGCCCAAGATAAAGATGATCCGGTGCTTATGCGGGAGCAAGCCCGGAAGCTGAGAGATGAGGCAAAGGGAATTATTAAAAAATTAACCGAAGAATTCTTTGCCTGGCCGCTGAGAGAGCAAATTCCCGCCTTGCGCCATACCGGTGAATTGGTGGAAGCTATGGCCAAGCTGGTTTTAAGGTTTAGTGAGGAATATGCAAACCTGAAGCAAAAGCGCAACCTGGTTGATTTCAATGACCTGGAACATATGGCTTTAACACTCTTGGAGCAGGACAATGAGGCCAGCCCGCTGGCTTTAGGGCTGCAGGAACGGTTTGGCGAGGTTTTGGTGGATGAATACCAGGATATCAATGCGGCGCAGGAGCGCATCTTGCAGCTGATTTCCGGCTTTCCCGGCGGGAGCCTGTTTATGGTGGGAGATGTCAAGCAAAGCATCTACCGCTTCCGCATGGCCGATCCTAGCCTTTTCTTGGATAAATATAAGCATTGGCCTCACTGGGAGCGGGAACGGAAAAAGAGTGAGGAAGCCGGGCCGGGAAATCTGGTGCTGGATTTAGCACGCAATTTCCGCAGCCGCCGGGAAGTGGTGGAAGGCGTGAATTTCCTCTTCCGCCAGCTGATGACCGCAGGTGCAGCCGAGATTGCTTATGATGACAAGGCAGCATTGCAATACGGGGCTTCCTATGTCAGCAACCGGGAGGGGTTAGTTACAGCGGAGGGCCCGGTGGAAGTGCACCTGATTGACCCTGAAGAATTTGCACCCGGCACCCGGGAAGATGAGGCCGGGGAGAGTGCAGAATCAGCAACTTTAGGAGAAAGCGGGCAGGGAACCGAGGGAACCGGGCAGATCTACGCCGGGGAAGGGATTCAGGAAGAGCTTGAGGCGGCCCGGGTAGAGGCGCGGTTTGTGGGTGAGCGCATCCGCCGGATGGTGGAATATCAGGAGTTTCAAGTGTTTGATAAGAAAGTTGGTAATTTCCGCCCGGTCCGCTATGCAGATATCGTTATCCTAATGCGGTCCTATTCTGCAGTCGCTCCGCTTTATGTCGAGGAACTGCAGCAGCTTCAGGTTCCGATCTTTGCCGATACCAAGACCGGGTATTTTGGGTTCAGTGAAGTGGAAACTGTTCTTTCCTTGCTTAAGGTAATCGATAATCCGCGCCAAGACATTCCGTTGGCTGCGGTTCTGCGTTCCCCGCTGGTTGGCCTTAATGGGGCTGAGCTAGGCAAGCTGCGCCTGGTTCAACCTCAGGGGGATTTTTACGATGCCCTGGAAGCGGCTGTGGGAGACCAAAAGGATTTGTCTGAGTACGATAAGGATTTGCCTGAAGAACTTAAAGCTAAGCTTCTGTCTTTTTGGCAGAACTTGCACCGGTGGCGCACATTTGCCCGCCGCCATTCTTTAGCGGACCTCCTGACTCTTATTTATGAGGAGACAGGATACTTGGCCTATGTGGGCACGCTTCCGGGCGGTCCCCAGCGCCAGGCGAACTTGCGCGCGCTCTATGAGCGGGCCTGCCGCTTTGAGAGGACGAATTACCGCGGGCTCTTCCGCTTTCTTAGGTTTCTGGACAAATTCCGGGAGCAGGGAAAAGATATGGGCAGCGCCCGCGTTCTCGGTGAAAATGAAGATGTGGTGCGCCTGCTGACTGTTCACGCCAGCAAGGGACTGGAGTTTCCGGTGGTTTTTGTGGTCGGGCTGGGAAGTGCGTTTAACAGGCGTACTTTAAGCGGCAGGCTGCTCATGCATTCATCCTTGGGAGTGGGTGCCCCCGTAATCGATGTTAATCAGAATGTGGAGTATCCATCATTTATCCAGCAGGGGATTAAACAGGTCTTAACCCAGGAAAGTGTGGCCGAGGAGATGCGCATTCTGTACGTGGCTTTAACCAGAGCCAAAGAAAGACTCTTGCTCTACGGAAGTGCTAAGAAACTTACAGATAAAAGCGAGAAATGGGATGAACTGGCGACCCTGAGTGAAGACGGTTTTTCCGATGCCTACTTGCGTCAGGCCCGCTCTTTTCTTGACTGGATTGTTCCGGCGCTCATGCGCAGTGAGCGCGTCCCTTTTGCCCACCAGGCGCGTCTCGAAATTATGGTAAACGAACAAAGCACAAATTTTGAACAAGGGCTAAATCAAGATGCAGGTATTAACCAAGATGAAGACCCGAAAGCAAAAGAAGAGCCGGAGTATTGGCTGTCTGAGGTTGAGCGCAGACTAAACTGGGAATACCCCTTTATGGCTGAAGTAAGCCAGATTGGCAAGACTAGTGTCAGTGAACTAAAACGGCAGCTTCTATGGTATGAGGATGTGAACACTGGGGTATCACCGTGGATTGGGCAGCCGAGAACGGCTGATCTTTTGAATACCGTGCGCCCGCAATTCCTCCAAGCAAGTACCCGGGAGTTAAGCCCGGCAGAAAAAGGCACTGCCCTCCATCTTGTGATGCAGCACCTTCCTTTGTCTGAGCTTGGGCGTTCCTGGCAGGAGCGCCCGCTCGCACAGCGGGAACAATGGCTGGCACATTTTTTAAGAACATTGGAAGAGCGTCACATCATTACCGCTGAGCAGAGAGCGGCCATACCCGGAGCCAGTATACTCGAATTGCTCCAATCCCCGCTGGGGATGCGCCTTCTGGGTGCGGACAAGGTCTTACGGGAAGCAGCATTTACTTTAAGCCTGAAGCTGCCGGGGCTGCAGCAGCCTGTTTTGGTGCAAGGAGTGATTGATACTCTGATTTTCAGCGAACACGGGGTAGAAGTGCTGGATTATAAAACAGACCGCCTAAATATGGGTCAAAGTGCTGAGCGGAACCTGGAGAACGACTCTGCTGCAGCTCTGCGGCGGCGCTATTCCATACAGTTAGGAATCTATGCCTTGGCAGCCGAGGATTTGCTCAAACTAAAAGTTGCCCGCTGCACGATTTATGCTCTTGCATTAGGGCTGGAGCTTACGCTGGAGCCCGAAGAGTTAAAAGATCAGATTAAGGAGCTGGGGATTATATTAGGGAGGAAGCATGCCGGATGAAAGTAGTTATTACCGGAGGAAAAGGACAGTTAGGCCAGGATGTGGCTTTAGTCTTTGCAGCCAGAGGGGATGACGTTTTGGCCTGGGGCCGGGAGGACTTGGATATTACGGATGCCGCTTTGGCCCGAAATAAAATAAGGGAAGCTAGGCCTGATCTTATTATTCATGCAGCGGCGTATACCCAGGTGGATGCCTGTGAACAAAATGAAGATTTGGCATATACCCACAATGCCTTGGGCGCGCGCAATCTGGCCGCGGCCGCTCTCACTTGCGATGCGGCCCTGGTGTATATCAGCACAGATTATGTCTTTGACGGACGTCAGACTAGAATGTACCGTGAAGAGGATCCGCCGCACCCGCTCAATGTCTATGGCCGTACCAAACTTGCCGGAGAGCAAATGGTACGGGAAATCCTGCCCAAGCATTATATCTGCCGGACGTCCTGGCTCTATGGGGAGTACGGGCCAAACTTTGTACGGACGATTCTGCGCCTCGCCTCAGAGCGCAATCCGCTTAAAGTGGTGTCGGACCAGTTGGGGACTCCAACCTGGACGAAAGACCTGGCTAATCAGATTTATCAGCTAGTGCAAAGTGGGCTTTACGGAACGTATCATACCTCTGGGCAAGGTGAATGCTCTTGGTATGAATTTGCGAAGGAAATCATTAGACTGGCCGGGCTGCAAGCCTCAGTGCTCCCCCAGAGCACTGAGGAAGCCGGGCGGGCAGCTGCGCGCCCCGGGTATTCCGTTCTGGACAATTACCGTTTGCGTCTGAGCGGTCTCGACCAAATGCCCCCGTGGAAGGATAGCTTGCGCCATTTTATGGCGAAGTAAGGTAAAAAGGCGGTACGCTTGTGAAATTAGAATTGATTGCCACCAGTGCTTTTGGGTTAGAGGCCTTGGTGGCCCGTGAGTTAAAAGCTTTGGGATACGACCAGGTTACGGTGGAAAACGGAAAAGTTCATTTTGCAGGGAACGAAGCGGCCATTTGCCGCACTAACCTGTGGCTGCGCACGGCCGACCGGGTACTGCTTAAAATGGGCCGTTTTAAAGCTTTGAGCTTTGAGGAATTGTTCCAACAGACCAAAGCCCTGCCCTGGGAAGAGTGGCTCCCTCCGGATGCCCTGTTCCCGGTCAAAGGCAAGTCTGTAAAATCCAAGCTCTTCAGCGTCCCCGACTGCCAGGCAATTGTTAAAAAAGCGATTGTAGAACGGTTAAGAGATACGTATGGTTTAACCTGGTTTCCGGAAAGCGGAGCTCTTTATCAGATCGAAGTGGCTCTGCTGAAAGATGAAGTCACCTTAACCATCGACACCAGCGGCATGGGGTTGCATAAACGAGGGTACCGTGGTCTGGCCGGTCCGGCCCCGGTGAAAGAGACCTTGGCTGCAGCTATGGTAGCTTTGAGCGGCTGGAAACCGGAGTATGCTTTGCTCGACCCTTTCTGCGGTACCGGGACGATTTTAATCGAAGCAGCACTATGGGCCCAAAAGCGGGCTCCCGGGTTAGAACGCACCTTTAGTGCGGAAAAGTGGGTCAACATTAAACCAAAGTTCTGGGAGCAGGCACGGATCGAAGCCCGTGACTTATGGCAGGCCGCTGTTCCGTTACATATATATGGGTCGGATATTGACTCGAAATCCTTGGAATTGGCCCGTATCCATACCCTCGAAGCAGGACTTGAAGGAGTGGTTCACTACCAAAAGCTGCCTGTGTCTGAGGTGCGCTCGCGTTTCCACTTTGGACACATCATCACCAATCCGCCCTATGGTGAGCGTCTGAGCGAACAAGAAGAGGTAGACCGAGTCTGCCAAGAACTGGGTGAAACCTATGCGCGCCTCAATAACTGGTCCCTCCATATGCTAACGACCCATCCCCATCCGGAAAGGTTGATCGGCCGTCGCTGGGACAAAAGCCGGAAGCTCTATAACGGCAGGCTTGAATGCCATTATTACCAGTTTTTTGGATCACGACTGACTTCCCTAAAAATAGTAACCTCTGTGAAACCAGGTTCATAGATTATACCAGAAAATACACCCAATATATGGAAAACACGGAGGGATGACAAATGGCATTCGGTGGAGCAGTTGACGGCTGTGGGCCTAATTTCTTACCTGGGATTGCAGTAGTAGTCGTTATCATTCTCTTGCTCATCGCCATGGGAATCGTATTCTAAGAATTTAAGGGCTAGTGCTCTTGTGAATTTGAGAATCATGATTCGGAAGGAGGATTCTTATGTACGGATATTGTGGATACGGCTATTTCGGCGGATATGTCGGGGTAGGCATTATCGCGATTGCGATCTTAATCCTGATTGCTTTAGGTGTAATCTTCTAAACTAAGTTTGCCGCTTTTTGGCCGGAAGGCGCCTCCAGTAGGGGGCGTTTTCTGCACAAGCAGAGGCATCGCAAAGATGTAAACTTATCATAAGTTAAGGAATAAGGTTAGATTTATTGATTCGGGCTTGAATAATCATATTAAATTGAGGTAAGATTGAACCTGTGTTCAGTCTTTTTTCTTTGGGTCTTCAGAGTAGTTTGGCTAAGGCATTAAATTAAGGGGAAGGTCATATGGCGGAAGAAAATATTTTAGAAAAGAGGATATTGGAAGCGGCTAAATTCGAACTGCGTGAAAAAGGATTACGCGGGGCATCGATGCGTTCGGTCGCTGCCCGGGCAGGAATAGCGGTCGGAACAATTTATAATTATGTAAGTAATAAAGAAGAACTCTTCCAGCAGGTTTTGCTTTCCAGCTGGCGCCGTTTGGAATTGGGTCTTACCAAGTTAATGGAGGAAGAATTACCCTTACGTGAAAAATTACTTCAGGTGGGTTTGCTGCAAATTGATTTTATGAGTTATCACCGGGAAATTTGGTGGGATATTTTTACCACTGAAGGGACCCCTCGGAAGTATGGTAGCAAAAATATGCGCAACCAGACTTATGAACATTATCTTGAGCTCGTGACCCAAATTATCCAAAAAGCACAGGAGCAGGGAGAAATTAAACGGCAGTTAGAAATAATCACTAGCAAAAATTTAGCGCTTGCCTTCATTATGCTCATTAATTCCCTTAAACCGTACTTGCCTCACTTGAGTTCGCACCCGCGTCTGGGGCAGCAGGGGGTGCGCCGCACTGAAATTGAAAGGCAAGTCCTCGGCCAGCGGGAACAATCCGTTTCAGAAATACTCGATGTCTTTTTATACGGTTTGTGTATGTGATGATTCCACGATGATTATAAAAAAACTATTAGGCCTTAAGTCCCGGTTAAATGCTATTGCTTGGGACTTTTTGCTAGGACTTTTATATAGGCAAATCCCGACTTTGGCCTGATGTTCAGGGATGCTCCCTTTCCGTATAATAAACTCAAGAAAACAATTGAACGGGAAATTAATAAGGGGGCTGAACAAGATGATGTTAAAACTAAAAGAATTAGTGAAAGATGAAGCCGGTCAAGGAATGACGGAATACGGACTGATTATCGCTTTGATTGCGGTAGTGGTCATTGGAGCTCTTTCGGCAATCGGTACGAACTTAGTTGGCAGATTTACTGCCATCAGCAACGAACTCGATGGAACACCGACAAACTAGACGGGATCTAAAATAACTCAAGCGTTGGAACTAACCCTACTGCCCGCAGTAGGGTTGTTTCTTAAGGCAGAGGAGTGCTATTTATGGGTTTTAACGAACTGGCTCTCACCATAACTTTGGGTTTAGCCTCCTACAGCGATTGGCGCGAACGCAAAATCTATAACCGGCTGCTCCTGCCCGCATTTATCCTGGCCCTCTGCCTAAATACTTGGGAAAAGGGTTTCAGCGGTCTGGTAGCTTCACTGACAGGCGCGGGCGTCGGGTTGGCTTTGCTGATCATCCCTTTTTTTCTCGGCGGCATGGGGGCCGGGGATGTTAAATTTTTAGGTGTGGTTGGAGCATTCGGTGGCGCGAATTTTGTGTTCTATGCGTTCCTTTACGGGGCTGTCATCGGCGGAGTGTTTTCAGCGGTGCTCTTGGCTCGCCGTAAAGCATTTATCCCTACATTGGTTAAATTTTTTCTGACCATGCCTTTTTGGGGAAAGCCTAAGCACTTTCACGAAAGCATCAGCAGCGCCGGAGAGGAAAAATTTCCTTACGGAATTGCCTTGGTTTTAGGTACGCTGGTTGCTATGTTGCTGGCATAGGAGGAAACCGGAATGGTGCGCAGACGCTGGAGAACAGAAGAAGGGCAGGCAGCCTTGGAATTGGCCTTAGTTATCCCGCTCCTGCTGCTGCTCTTGTTTGCAGTGACGGAAATGGGGCGTGTCGGCTATGCCTATATCACGGTGAATAATGCCGCCCGGGCGGGGGCTAGAGTGGCCAGTGTCGGAGGGAATGACCAAGATATCCTGACGACCATACAGAATTCCGCTTCCTTTCTCAATCCAACCTCACTCATGGTGCAAATATCTCCCGGGGAAAGCGTGCGTCAATCCGGCGAGGATGTGACGATCGAAGTTGAGTATCCGGTGCAGTTGATTATTCCGGTGATTCAGGGGGTTATCCCCAATCCGGTAGTTGTTAGTTCCCGTTTGAGCATGCGTCTGGAATAACCCAACCGTAAAGACGTCTGGAGGGCAGGGTATGGAATACAAAAAAAAAGAGCAGGGGAATGTGGCGATTATTGTGACGTTGGGTTTAACCGCTTTGATTGGGATGGGCGCCCTGGTTGCGGATGTCGGCGTACTCTATGCCCGGCATGCCCATCTGCAGAATGCCCTAGATGCAGCGGCCCTGGCGGGTGTGCAGGAGCTTCCGCAAAATACAGACAGAGCGAAGGAAGTAGCTACGGCCTATGCTGCTGAAAATGGAGTCAACGGAATTTCAGTGGAGTTCCGTTCCGGGAATGCAGAAATTGTGGTACGGGCGGAAGAAAGCGTTCCGGCCTATCTGGCAACGATCTGGGGCATTAAAGAGAGTACGATCGGAGCTTCATCGAGAGCAATCATGGTCCCGCCCCAATCCCTTAGCGGCGCTGTTCCTCTAAGTGTTGAAGAACAGGATTTTGTTTACGGAGAGGAATATACCCTGAAATCAGGGGCAAACGGGGGCAAAAAAGATAAAGACGATTTTACGCGCGGAGGTTGGTTCGGGGCTCTGGAACTGAGCGGGAATGGGGCCCGGAATTATGAGACAGACCTGGCGAACGGGTATCAAGGGACGTTAAGTATCGGGCAAGTTTTGGAAGTGAAACACGGAAATATGAGTGGGCCAACCTCTAAAGGAATTTCGGAGCGTTTGGACCGGGATACCAGAGTCCCACGCAATACCTTTGCTGATTTTGACCGGGATGCACCGGAAATTATCTATCTTCCCATCGTTAAAGTGCTTTCCCACAATGGAAATTCCGTTCATGAAGTAGAAATTGTAGGCTTTGCCGCCTTTTTCCTTGAAGGGGTTGAAGGCAACGGAGTCGATTCGATCGTCAGGGGCCGCTTCCTGCGCACCGTTGTTACGCGCGGGCAGGCCGGCGGGAGCTTAGCCGATTTGTTGAAAAGCGAGCAGGAGATGGAAGACGGGAATACCCTGTCAGACTTCGGGTTATATGCGCCAAAGCTATTAGCGAATTAATCTGAAGAGCTCGGATAATTATTACTGCTGAGGTGAGGCTAAAATGGTGCGCAAAGGATTTGTGTTTCTGGCATTGATTTCCGCTTTGATTGCCGCTGGATCTGCTTTTTTATACTTGAATGGGCTAAATAAGAAAAAGGCTCTTGAATTTAAACCCCTGGTGGTTGCCAAAGCGGATGTTGCAGCCCGCACCGTGCTGGCTCCGGAGCAGTTAATTCTTAAAGAAGTTCCGGCAAACGGGTATCCGCAGGGGGGCTTTAGTTCCATTCAGGGTTTGATAGGTTCAGTAGTCTTGGTTAACTTGAAGCCGGGCGATCCCGTGCTTTCTTCCATGGTCGAGCGTAGCAGTAAAGGGACGGAATCCGTAAAAAGCAACGGAGTAGGTGGTTCCAGTGCGCTTACGGTCCCGGAGGGGAAACGGGCAGTTGCCATTCCCATCAGTTTGGTCAGCGGAGTCGGGTATTCTGTAAAACCCGGGGACCATGTGGATGTACTGATCACGATGGATATTAAAGACGCGAATGGTACGAAGACTATCACTTCTTTAGCCGCCCAGGATGTCCTGGTCTTAAGTGTAGGGGAGAGTATCAGCGGTGATAAGAATAAACCGGATGCCAAATCGTATACCCTGGCCTTATCCGTTCCCCAAGCAATGGCCGTAACTCTTGGCAGTGAAAAAGGAAGCCTGCGCTTGCTTCTACGCAATCCTGCAAATACCGAGCAGCGGTCTGATACTCCTATTGACCAGTCTGTTTTTCTGAATTCGGACTATCACAGTGTTTTTAGATAGGGGGATGTGATATGAAACAGATCAGCGTGCTCATTGTGGATGATATCAGTGAGACTCGGGACAGCATCCGGCGCTTGCTTCAATTTGAAGCGGACATTAAGGTGATCGGGGAAGCCGGATCCGGTTCGGAAGCGATTCGTCTGGCTGAAGAGCTGCATCCCGACATTGTGCTGATGGATATTAATATGCCGGAAATGAATGGAATCAGGGCCACCGAGCTTTTAACCTTAAGAGTTCCAAGCTGTGCTGTAGTGATAATGTCTGTGCAAGGGGAACAAGCTTACCTGAGACAGGCAATGATGGCAGGGGCCCGTGAATATATTGTCAAACCTTTTACCGGGGACGAATTGGCCGGAGCCATTGCCAAAGTGTATGAGATGGAAGAGCGCAAGCGCCAAGCCCTCGGGGCTCCGGTCCAAGCCGTGTCCGCTCTGGCTCAAACCCGTTCCGGACGTGTACTTTCTTTCTTTAGTACCAAAGGGGGTGTAGGCAAAACGACCCTGGCGGTGAATTTAGCGGTTTCTCTGGCTTCATCCGGAAAATGGCGGGTACTGTTACTGGACTTAAACCTTCAGTTTGGGGATGTGGCTGTTTTTCTTAACCTGACTCCCAAGCGAACCATCGCTGATTTAACTCAGGCGCCATCCCTTAATTTTGCCGAGATTCAGTCTTCCCTGCTGACTCACTCTTCCGGACTGCAAGTATTAACAGCCCCCACGCGTCCGGAGTACGCAGAGTTGGTCACTGCCGAGCACGTTGAAAAGATTCTTAGTGAAGTAAAACCCCATTTTGACTTTATTATCTGTGATAATATCAGCCGCTTTGAGGATATTAGCCTTGTGAGTTTCGACGCAGCTGAGCAAATATGGCTGGTGGTTTCAACCGATATCCCTACTCTAAAAAACACCAAGCTTAGCTTGGAGGTTCTGGATGGTCTGCATCACGGGGATAAAGTTCGCCTCATTCTAAACCGCTCCGGTAAGGAAATGGGTTTGGATGTGCCAGATGTAGAAAAGGCGCTTAGCTCCCGGATTCGTTATGAAATACCCAGTGACGGCCGCAATCTGGTTGCGGCGGTGAATCAGGGAATGCCGTTTGTTCTCGGTCACCCCGGTTCCAAAGCGGCTGAGGGGATCCGCACTATGGTTGAAGATTTAACCCGGCCTCAGGCTGCAGTGGATACGGCCAAGTTTTCCCCTAAACAATCGAATGGCTGGCAATATTTCCGTGGGATTAAGAAAGTCTTCGGTTTCTAAGGGGGAATAAGTGATGTCCTTGCTTAAGCGTTTGGAGAAAGGGAAAATTCAGGAAGAGAAATCGGTAGAGACGCGGAGCCCCCGCCCCGAGGTGCGGGGCGCAAGGCAGGCCGGGGTGAATGACCCCTGGCGCGATTTTAAAAGCAATATTCATCATGAAGTGATTAAAGCGTTGGAAGCAGCTCCGTTGCCCGCTTTGACAGAAGATAATCTGAGGCCGGTCATCGAGGAAACCTTGGACGCTGAGGCTGAAAGCAAAGGGCTTACCCCTCCCCGAATGGAGCGGCAGCGCTTAGTTCAAGAATTAATTGACGAGATTCTAGGGTTGGGCCCGATTACCCCTCTGCTCAATGATCCCGAAGTCAATGAAGTGATGGTGAACGGACCGCGCCAGGTGTATGTTGAACGCCAGGGCCGGCTGGAAAGAACGGATATTTCATTTTACGATGACGCCCATGTCCTCCATATCATAGAAAAAATTGTAGCTCCGCTGGGCCGGAGAATTGATGAGAGCCAGCCGATGGTTGACGCCCGTCTCCCGGACGGTTCGCGGGTCAATGCCATTATTCCGCCTTTGGCCCTTAATGGCCCTACCCTTACCATCCGGAAGTTTGCCAAAGACCCGTTCAAAGTGGAGGATCTCATTCATTTCGGCACCTTAACCCGGGAGATGGCTCGTTTTTTAGAAGCATGTGTCAAAGCCCGCCTGAATATCATCGTCTCCGGAGGTACCGGCTCAGGCAAGACCACCACCCTGGGGGTGCTCTCGGCCTATATTCCGGAGGATGAGCGAATTATAACCATAGAAGACGCGGCTGAGCTCCAGCTGCGCCAGACTCATGTCGTGACCCTGGAGACCAGACCGGCAAATATTGAAGGGAAAGGTGCCATCACCATCCGGGATTTGGTCCGGAACGCCCTGCGCATGCGCCCGGAGCGGATTATTGTGGGTGAGGTGCGCAGCGGGGAAGCATTGGATATGCTGCAGGCGATGAACACCGGACATGACGGCTCGCTTACCACCGGACACGCCAATGCCCCGCGCGACATGCTGGCCCGCCTGGAAACCATGGTCATGATGGCAGGGATGGAGCTGCCGATGCGGGCTATCCGCGAGCAAATCGCGAGTGCCATCGACCTGATTGTGCAGCAAAGCCGGCTGCGTGACGGAAGCCGCAGAATTACCCATATCACGGAAGTGTTAGGGATGGAAGGGGATGTCATTGTCTTACAGGATATTTTCCGCTTTGAACAGACCGGTCTGGATAAACAGGGAAATGTTCTGGGGTATTACAGGGCTACCGGGATTCGACCGCAATTTATTGACCGCCTGGAGGCGGCGGGGCAAGAACTGCCGGGGGATATATTCATGAATTAAAGGGGGCAGGCCCGATGCCGGAAGAATTTTTGCGTTTAACTTTGTTTTTAACCACGGTATCAATTTTTATCTCCGTTTATGTCGGAGTCAGTTTAATCTTGCGCCGGGAGCCGTCCCTGGATGATAAACTGCGTAAGTTTACCGCTTGGAGAGCTCCGTTGAACCCCGGCCGCACTAACAGAAGCTTGAAGGAGATCTTAAGTGCTTTAGGGCGCTGGGCACCGCGCAGTTGGACGGAACGCCTTGATCATGAACTGGTGCGCGCGGGGATTCCTCTCAAAGGGGGAGAATTGCTTGTCCTGGAAGGGTTTCTGGTATTTGTGGGGGCAGGACTCGGCCTCGCTCTGACATCTAAAGTGTATGCCGGGGTTGTCGCCGGGTCGCTTGGCTTAATCCTGCCCAGGGTTTGGCTCCGCAGTGCCCAGAAACGAAAACGCAAGAGTTTCAGCAATCAATTGGCTGACGCGCTGCTAATATTGGCCAATTCTTTGAAAGCAGGTTTTAGCCTGCTGCAGGCGATGGAGATGGTGAGCCGGGAAATGCCCGACCCGATTGCAGCCGAGTTTCAAGTCACTCTAAGAGAAATGACTTACGGTACCCCGACTGAAGAAGCGTTGCTTCGTTTATCTGAGCGGGTTGGGAGCGATGACCTGGATTTACTGGTAACAGCCATCTTAATCCAGCGTCAGGTGGGGGGCAACCTGGCAGAGGTTTTGCTTAATATTCATGCCACTATTCAAGACCGGATTCGGATTCAGCAAGAAGTTAAAACGCTGACGGCCCAGGGGAGAACGTCAGGATATATCATTGCAGGCCTGCCGTTTGCCATTGCCGGAATTTTGATGGTCATCAATCCCAGTTATCTAAAGCTTCTGGTTACGGAACCCTTGGGCCTGGCCATGCTCGGCGGAGGCCTGGTGTCCCAGATTATCGGTTTCATTGTTATCCGGCGGATCATATCGATCGAGGTGTAACCTTTCAGTGGAGAGGAGCGGATAAGGAATGCTGGAGTGGATGGCGGCTGCTGGGGTATTTGGGAGTGTTACCTTTACTCTTTTGGCCCTGCGTGAAGGGAAAAACGAACAAAACCTCTTCCAGGAAAGGATACTGCGGGCACTCGGGCAGATTGAAAGCCAGCCGGAGGAGATAAAATCTTTAAGGGAGAGAATAGTGCGTCCGCTTTTGCACAAATTAGCCGCGAATTTGGCCCGGGTTGCACCCCGGGGACAAAGAGTGAAAACGGAAGCCAATCTTAGTGCGGCCGGGCTTTCCGGACAATGGGGAAGTGTAGAATGGCAAGGACTGCGTTATGCCTTAGGGGTGGCCTTAGCCTTGATCTTGGTCCTTATCGTCGGCCTGGAGCACAAATCGTTGTTCTGGCGGATAGAAATGGGAGCGGCCGGCTTCTTGCTCGGTTATTTATTTCCGGAATCGTGGTTAAAGGCCAAAGCGAATGAGCGTCAAAAAGCGATAATTAACTGCCTGCCTGATGTGCTTGACCTCTTGACCGTTAGCGTGGAAGCCGGCCTCGGCTTTGATGCCGCGCTCCTTAAAGTGGTGGAAAAGCAAAGGGGAGTGCTGGCGGAGGAATTTTTACGCGTCCTGCAAGAGATAAAAATGGGCAGGCCGCGCCGCGAAGCGTTGCGCGATTTAAGCCGCCGCAACCAGGTGGAGGATTTAAGCAATGTGGTGGCTTCCCTGGTCCAGGCCGACCAGCTGGGAATCTCTATTGGCGGGGTTTTGCGCAACCAGGCTGCGCAAATTAGGCAGAAGCACCGGCAGCGGGCAGAGGAAAAGGCTCAAAAAGCCCCGGTTAAAATGATGATTCCTTTGGTGTTCTTTGTTTTCCCGGGGATTTTTATTATTATTCTCGGGCCGGCTGTGATTCAAATCCTGCAGATGTTTAGGAGCCAGTGAATTCAAGGATGGGTGGGATCAAAGTGCCGAGTAAAAAACAGTTTGTTCAAGTCCGAAATGAACGGACCGGGAAGTGGGTCGGTACGAAAGTCATTAAGGCGGATACGTTCTGGCTCAGACTGAAAGGGCTTTTAGGCAAGTCCGGACTCGAAGAGGGAGAAGGACTATGGTTGTTCCCCTGTCATCAGGTGCATATGCTGGGGATGAGGTTTCCGCTTTCCGTTTGGTTTTTGGACCAAAAAGGGTTTGTATGCGCGATTGCGGATGAACTTGAACCGATGCGTATATCTCCGAATGTTAAGGGTGCATCTTCAGCGATTGAATTCCCGGCGGGTTGGGCCGAGTTAAGCGGAACAATTGTCGGAGACAAATTGATCATGGAGCAGGGGCTTTGAATCAAAGCCTTTTTTCTTTTGGAATATAGTTTGGTTGAAAATGTACAAGAATTTGGATACAATACATGAGTAATAGGCAGGTTTGGTGTAAATTAATGTAAGGATTAAATTCCGGATTTTTAATTTAAGGTTACTCCATGCGTTTAGATAATATTTAAGAGAAAAGGGGTTATTAATTAACCATGATACGGGAAAAAATTCTAGACATCCTGGCAGAAATCACCGGGTCAGATGAGGTCATTCGAAATCCGGAGGTCGAGCTCTTCGACAGCGGACTATTAGACTCTTTTGGAGTTATACAGCTTTTTATGGAAATCAATGAGCAATTGCAGATCGATATTGCACCGACAGAGGTTGAACGGGAAATGTGGGCCACGCCCAATAAAATCATCAGTTACCTGGAGGGGCGAGTCGGTTAAATGGGACTTTTCAGACGCTTAAGCCCCGCTTTGGCTGCCCTTCTGTTATTGGTGCTGACAATCCTTTATGGCGGACCGCTCAGCCGGTGGGCAGTACAGAGGTATTTGTTTGATGAACGGATGGTCCAAGGAATTGCCGCTGCTCAAAACACGGATGTTTTTAAAGGAACTGTTATTCGGGATCTCATCGCCGCGCGGGATGATACCTTCACCGTGTATGGTTCATCGGAATTCTCCGCCTGGTCCGAGTTCCATCCTTCGAGCCTGTTTGCCGGAGAACCGACAGGATTCTACCCGTTTCTGATTGGGAGAGGTGGATGCCAGGATCTTATTCATACAATAAATATTGCTTCCCAAGCCAAGTCCTTACAGGGGAAAAAGGTAGCCATCGTCCTTTCGCTCCAATGGTTTTCGCCTGAAGGGCTTTCCTCTGATTATTTTGCAAGCAATTTTTCTGCTCTTCAAACTTATGACTTACTATTTAACCGAAACCTGCCGGCTGCAACCAAAAAGCAAATCGCCAAGCGCCTGCTGGATTTTCACGATTCTTTGGCAAGTTACCCTTTCCTGACCGGTTTACTTACATCCGTTGGGGCTGATGATGACGCCAATACCCGGTTTACTTATCCAGTGTACCGCTCTCTGGGTCAAATCGAATATGCAGGCTTGCAAATAAAAGACAGTATCAAAAGTGCTATTTATCTATGGAAAGTTAAGCAATCCCTAAAAAACAATCTAACATCCTCCCCCCCTCCAAAGCTGCAGCCATGGAGTACCTATCTTAACGCGGCTTCAGCCAAAGGACAGGCCTCCGTCAGCAATAACCCGTTCGGGGTCAAGGATGATTACTATTTAACTTATGTTAAACCGAATTTAGCTTCCGCAAAGAATGCCTCCAAGAATGCGAGAACCTACCCCTCTCCAGAATATCAGGATTTAAGCCTCCTGCTTACAGTGTTAAAAGAACAAGGGGCCCAAGCCTTATTTGTCATTGTCCCGGTCAACGGGTTTTGGTATGATTATACCGGATTCCCGGCTAAGGAAAGAAATGGGTATTATACCCGGGTCAAGAATATGATCAGCGAGCAAGGGTTTCGGGTGGCAGACTTTTCCAATAAAGAGTATGAGTCCTACTTTTTGCAGGATATCATGCATGTCGGCTGGAAAGGATGGGTTTATATTGATCAGGCACTGGATGAATTCTTTCATTCACAGTAAATGGGGCTCCGTCACTTTCTGGACGGTGAAAGCGGGGTATTACTATCTCATTCTCCTGGCTCTTTTCTTTCTGTACTTTGTACTTAAGCAGCATAATACGGCTCCTTTTATTTACAACAATTTCTAAAAACATAAGGATTGTGATTACATGCTAATCGAAACTATTGATTCATGGTCACGGAAAGGCATGAATCATGTTGCGCATCAATACCGGGATCACATAATCACCTACGGGGCTCTGAAAGAGCATTCGGATGCCCTGGCAGCCTGGATTAGCCAATATTATCGTGAACATGACATTTTACGCCAGACGCCGGTTATTGTATATGGACACAAGGAAAATGAAATGCTGGTTTCTTTTTTGGCTGCGGTAAAATCCGGTAACCCGTATATTCCGGTTGACACTTCAGTACCGGGTGACCGTCTGCAGCAAATCATCCGTTCCTCACAAGCTAAGTTAATCCTCTCTCCCCAGACCGTTCCCGGGGAAATTTTTAACTTTGACCTAAAAATCATTGAGAACATGGAGCTGAACTCTCCTGAAGTTTACGCGGACTTTCTCGGGCAAACGGTTCCTTCAGAGATTTTTGTGCAGTCAGAGGAAGTTTACTATATTATTTATACTTCCGGTAGTACCGGCATCCCTAAAGGAGTGCAAATACCTCTCAAAGCCTTAGAAAGCTTCCTTAAGTGGGTGAATTCAGCCTATGCGCCTCAGGAGCAACAAGAAGTGTTTTTGAATCAGGCCCCTTTCTCGTTTGACCTCTCGGTCATGGATTTGTACATGGCCTTGAGTACGGGCGGAACACTCTGGAGTATAGATAAAACCCAGATCGCCAGCCACAGGGAATTATTTGAGTCCCTCGCAAACTCACGAGTCAGTTTCTGGGTATCCACTCCTTCGTTTGCGGATTTCTGTCTGCTTGACCGCAAATTTGAGCAAAGCCTTCTACCTAACCTCAAACGCTTCCTTTTCTGTGGAGAAGTGTTAACTCATGATTGCGCCTCCAAGCTTAAAAGCCGCTTTCCTCAAGCGGTCGTAGAAAATCTTTACGGTCCGACCGAAGCAACGGTTGCCGCGACTACAATTTCAATTACGTCAGATATCCTGGAGCAGTTCAATCCCCTGCCGGTAGGTGCATGCAAGCCGGATAGCAGACTAATCATCTGCGACTCAGATCGTCTGTCGGAACATATACAAGCGTGCTGCGGGATGCTGACTGCCGCTCCCGATATGCTTGAAGATGGAGAACGGGGAGAAATTGTGATCGCTGGCCCTAATGTAAGCATTGGCTACCTGAATAATCCGGAACAAACAAAAAGAGCCTTTTTCAGTTGGGAAGAAGAGGGTGTATTCTGGCAAGCCTATCGTACCGGAGATGCCGGCGCTTGGAAAGATGGCCTTTTGTTTTTCTATGGGCGTCTCGATTTTCAGGTGAAGCTTCACGGGTACCGCATTGAACTGGGGGATATAGAGGAAAATCTGCGCAAAATTGAATGGGTGGAAAATGCGGTGGTCCTCCCGGTGGTAAAACGGGAGAAAATCGAGTATTTACAGGCCTTTGTGACCACGAAAAAGGCAATTATGGATGAATTTGACGCCGGCCAGGAGATGAGGCAGCAGCTTAAGCAATACCTGCCGGAGTATATGATCCCGCGGCGGCTGCGCTTTCTTGAAAAAATGCCGATGACTGCCAACGGTAAAGTAGACCGGCGCGCCCTGGCGGAGGGTAACTAATGGTCCCATACGAGAGTTTCCAGTTCTTTCTGTACCTTTTAGTGCCGCTGTTTCCCGCCATACTGCTTGGGCTCGGGGGAGCCCCAGCCAGAATTCGTTCAGCTTGGATATTCCTGTCCACCCTAGGCATGCTTCTGCTGATTGCCCGTCCGCTCAGTGTTCTCATGCAAATCGCTGCCTTCTTTGTGGGGGAATGGTTCCTCGTTCGGGTTTACCTTTATTATCGCACGAGGAAAACATGTCACAACCAAAGCTGGGTCTTTTATCTGGCCGTTTGCTTAACCATTTTACCCTTAGCTTTGGTAAAATTAAGCCCGAGCCTGGTCAAGGCTGGCTTCTTGCATACCGGAATCGGTTTTTTGGGTATTTCCTACCTGACCTTCCGGGTCGTCGGCACCATTATAGAGGTTAGGGATGGCCTGATTCAAGAGATTAAGCTCCTGGACTTTATGAGTTTTGTTTTATTCTTTCCGACGGTGGCTTCCGGGCCGATTGACCGGTATCGCCACTTCCTGACTGATTTAAGAAAACCGCTCTCCAGGCAAGAGTATGGAGGCTTTTTAACCCTTGGCATTGATTTTATCTTTAGAGGTTTTCTCTATAAATTTGTGATTGCCTATTTGATCAACCTCAAATGGATGGGGCCGCTGGCCCAAGCCTCCGGCTTCCAAGCTGATCTTAATTATATGTACGCCTATGGTTTGTACCTCTTTTTTGATTTTGCCGGCTATAGTGCGTTTGCGGTTGGGGTCAGCTACATTCTTGGGATTAACACACCGGAAAACTTTAAGTATCCTTTTATCTCCAAGAGTATTAAAGATTTTTGGAATCGCTGGCATATGTCTCTTTCCTATTGGTTTCGGGACTATATCTACATGCGTTTTGTCTTTTGGGCGACCAAACGCAAATTGTTCAAAAACCGCTATACCATTTCCTATCTCGGATATCTATTGTTATTCGGGATCATGGGCATCTGGCACGGAACTCAGCTTCAATACATTGCCTATGGTTTTTATCACGCCTTGCTCATGATTGGGTTTGATTACCTGGAGCGTAAGAACAAAACCCTTAAGTTTTGGGGTACGGGCCGCATCTGGGATGCTTTGGCCTGGCTGGTCACGATGCAGGCGGTGTTCCTGGGTTTTTTAATTTTCTCGGGAAGATTGTTTTAGGAGAAAAAAGGATTCATGAATTACACATTTGAAAGTATAAATAGCACTTCTTTATCCGAGTTGACCCATATCTGGAACCGGTGCTGGCAGGGGTATACTTTCAATTTTAAGTATACACCCGACCAGATGCGCGTATGGTTGGAGTTAGTGGGGGTGTCTTTGCCGGCTTCCTTGCTGCTCAAAGTCGGTGGCAGGGCCGTGGGGTTGGCACTGTTGGCGCTTGAGGGCAGGCAAGGATGGCTGGCCGGCGCGGCGATCGCCCCAGAATATCGCGGGCATGGTCTGTTCGCACCTCTGATCAAAGCAGAGATGGCGGTGGCGCAGCGTTTGGGGCTAAAGCGCATTCAGCTAGAAGTACTCACGGATAATTTTGCACAGCGCGTGTATGCTGCAACTGGGTTTCGCTATCAAAGGCCTCTTCATATCTACCGATTCGAACGCACCAATTCTATAGTAAATCAGAAGTTGGTTCCGGGTTCTTTAAGAAAAGTTCCCCTTGATGATTATTTTGGCGTCCGGATCCAGAGCGGATTCTCCCCTTCGTGGCAGCGCCGGGAAAGCTGTCTCAGGCGGTATCCGGATCTTACTGCTTACCTTGAAGACGCGGGGCGGATGGGAGTGCTGGTTTCAGGTGCGGGCAAAGTTTTGCTCGACACCTGGAGCGTGGATGTCAAGAGCGCGGCCAACCTGAGACAGTTTTTTCCGAGTATCGAAGGACAGATTTTACGCAACCAGCCTGTGGATGCTTTAGCTAATTTCCTAAGTTCTATAAGCCTGGAACCCTTTGCAGCTCAATATGAAATGGCCCTGGACTTCTAATTGCCGTTTGTATAAATACCCTGGAAGCTGGGGATGTTCCTAGCAGAAGGGAGAGATTAAGATGGAATTATCGGTTTTGGGGCTCGCCTGCAGCCCGCGCCGACACGGCAATACAACTATTCTGCTGCATCATGCCATGGAACAGGTGCGAGCGCTTGGACATAGAGGGGAAACAGTTTATGTCACTGAGCTTGATTTTTCCCAGTGCCAAGGGTGCAATGCTTGTTCAGTCAAAGGAATATGCAAGTTCAAAGATGATATCCAGGTGCTGTCGGAACGCCTGGTTGCGGCCGACCGCATCATTCTCGCAGCTCCCATATTTTTTATGGGGGTGAATGCTCAGACTAAGGCGATGGTCGACCGGATGCAGCCCTTCTGGGCCAAGAAATATCTGCTTAAACAGCCAATCATTGAAGATCCGTCCCGCCTGCCGCGGCGGGGACTGTTTTTTTCCGCCGCCGGAACGAATCGGGAAGAAGTTTTTGATTGCGCCAAGAAAACGGTTCAAACATTTTTCAATATGTTTGACATAAAATATGCCGGGGACTGCCTGTATAAGGGAGTGGATGACGCAGGGGAGATTAGGCGCCATGCTACGGCTTTTGCAGAAGTGAAACAGGCAGTTACTGAACTGTTAACTTAATTGTGGTATAATACCTTTATGCCCCTCAGCTGAGAGCTGAGGGTTTTTCCTAATCTTAATCAGAAAGGAGAAATTACATGATCCAAGAAAGGTATAAGCTTTGGGCGGAGAATCCCTATTTTGACGAGGAAACAAGGGCTGAGCTTTCCCGGTTGCAAGACCCGAAAGAAATCGAAGACCGGTTTTATACTGATCTGGAGTTCGGTACAGGAGGATTAAGAGGAATTCTGGCTGCCGGCAGAAACCGCATGAATAAATATGTAGTGCGCAAAGTGACACAGGGGTTGGCTGATCTGATCGCGGAATATGGACAGCGGGGCAGGGAAAGAGGAGTTGTAATTGCTTATGATTCACGCCGCTTCTCCCCGGAATTTGCGCGGGAGGCCGCCCTGGTACTGGCCCGCAACGGAATTAAAGCCTATCTATTTGAATCCCTGCGCCCAACCCCGGAGTTGTCTTTTGCCGTCCGGCATTTACATACCTTGGCAGGAATTGTGATCACGGCCAGCCATAACCCCAAAGAATATAACGGGTATAAAGTATACTGGGAAGACGGGGGGCAAGTCCCGCCCGAGCAGGCTAACCGCATCCTGGCTAAGATTCAGGAACGGGAAGATTGGTTGGGGATTGAACCCCTGGCGGAAGACGAGGCTCGCCGGCAGAAGCTTCTGGTCATGATCGGAGAGGAAATAGACCGGGCTTACTTAAAGAAAGTACAGACGTTATCCATTCATCCGGAACTGAATCTAAAATCCGGGAATAAACTTAAAATCATTTACACCCCTCTGCACGGTGCAGGAACGATGCTGGTGCGCAAGGCTTTGGCCCAGGCCGGTTTTCATTCTGTTTTTGTAGTACCTGAGCAAGAGAAGCCTGACTCGGAATTTACCACAGTTCCTTTTCCTAATCCAGAGATCCCTTCTACTTTTGATTTAGCCCGTTCCTATGCCCTGGAGCAAGGGGCGGATCTTATCTTAGCCACGGACCCGGATGCGGACAGGCTGGGAGTTGCGGTCCGGGCCGGAGACGGTTCCTATGTTCAGCTGACCGGGAATCAGGCCGGAGTCATTCTTATGCATTATATTCTTGGGCAGAAGCAAGCGTTGGGAACGCTCCCTGCGAAGGCCGCCGTGATTAAAACCATTGCTTCAACCGACTTAGCGGATGAGGTGGCCCGTTCGTTCAAGGTCAAAGTGGAAAATGTGCTGACCGGTTTTAAGTTTATCGCCGAAAAAGTCCATGAAATGGAAGAAGAGGGCTGGGGACAGTTCCAGTTCGGCTTTGAAGAAAGCTACGGCTACTTGGCGGGGACGTTTGTACGGGATAAAGACGGAATTATCGCAGCGGTTCTCTTGGCTGAAGCAGCGCTTTATTACAAAATAAACGGGGGACGCACCCTCCTGGACGTAATTGAAGACATCTACACCCGGTTCGGGTATTATATCGAAGATCAGAAGTCCTTTACCCTGGAGGGAATCGAAGGAAAAGAGCAAATGGCTAAGATTATGCACCACTTGCGTTCGCTCGAGTTTAGGGAGATCGGTGGGATTCCGGTTGAACGGATTGATGACTATGAGCAGCGCTTCGGCAAAAGATGGGAGACCGGAGAAGTATCCATTCTTACCCTGCCGCGCTCGGATGTCCTGCGCTTTTCCTTTCGCGGCGGCGGTTTTGTGATGGCGCGCCCTTCCGGAACGGAACCAAAGATCAAATTTTACTTTTCAATCAAAGAGGAAAAGCGGGAAGGTTTAGAGGAAACCCTGCAGCGGGTAAAAGAGGACATCCTGGCCCGTGTGCAAGAAGTTTAGCAGATAGTAAAATTAAAGAGAAGAGATAGTTCAAGTGAAAGAAAATGACTATGATAGAAAACAAAATCCTGATCAAGCTAGAATAATGGAAAAAAAGAGATGGTTCGCCGTTGTGAATCCCGCCTCGGCCAGCGGACGTACAGGGAAGTTGTGGTTAACTTTTCGGGAAAAGCTTGAGGCTGCCGGTTGGGTTGTGGAATATGTCCTGACTTCGGGTCCGTGGGAGGCGGTGTCCATAACCCAAGCGGCCTTAGAGCGCGGGGAACGCAGAATCATGGCTGTGGGCGGGGATGGGACGCTCAATGAGGTCGTGAACGGGTTCTTTTCTGTAGATGAAGCTCTGAGACAGGAGGCTGAACTGGCCGTTCTGACTTATGGTACCGGAAGTGATTTCATCCGGACCTTGCGGATTGAACGGGGACTTGATTCTTTTCTGAAGGTATTAAACAGGGCCGAAATCATGCCGGTTGATGTAGGCCGAGTCGAATACGAAAATATACAAGGGGAAGTTCTCACCCGCTATTTCCTGAACGTAGCGGATGTGGGCCTGGGTGCCGCCATCGCCGGTAAGGTAAATCAGACCGGTAAGGTACTGGGCGGAAAGATTTCTTTCTTATACGCCAGCATAAAAGTGATTCTCTCTTATCGCAATAAGATCTTCAAATGCCTGATTGATGGGGAAACAGTCATCGAGGGCAGGCTAAACAGCGTCATGGTTGCGAATGGCCGCTATTTTGGCGGGGGGATGATGATCGCGCCCGAGGCTGACCTGGCAGACGGCCAATTCGATGTCATAATCTTAGGGGATTTCTCTACCCTGCAATTGTTAAGGCACTTGCCTAAAATCTACCGCGGCAGCCACCTTAAGGTTCCGGGGGTTCTCGTTTATCGCGGGCGCACGGTTGCTGTCCAGAGCCGGGATAAACTAATGCTCGAACTTGACGGAGAGCAGCCCGGTTTCGCTCCGGTAAAATTTTCAATTATCCCTCAGGCTTTAAAGCTTTGGAGGTAATTTTTTTAACTTCAAAGGTCAGTCTTGGTCAAAAACTGTCTGACCAATATTGACCTTCATACTTAAAAGGAATATAATTACAGCAGAAGGAGGGCTGAATTATGTCATTTGATACCAATCGGTTTACGCAAAAATCTCAAGAAGCGATTATCAATGCCCAAGGTCTGACGGAGCGCAACGGGAATTCCCAAGTAGAGCCTGAACACCTTTTGCTTGCATTATTGGAACAAGGGGAAGGGGTAGTTCCCCAGGTTTTAAATAAGATGAACATTCCGCCAGGGTCCTTGATCCAAAAGGTTAGGCAGGAAATCCAGCGCCTGCCCCGAATCAGCGGCTCAGGTGTACAGCTCGGTATTTCTTCCCGCCTGCGCACGGTTTTAGTCGCTGCCCATGATGAGATGGATACCTTTGGGGATGAATATGTCAGTACAGAGCATCTCTTGCTGGCGCTTTTAGAAAAAGCCGGAGGTGCGGCCGCCCAGATTCTTAAGCAAGCAGGCATTACCCGGGAGCGGCTTTTGCAGGCCTTGCGCGAAGTCCGCGGAACCCAGCGCGTAACCGGGCAGAATCCGGAAAACACCTACAATGCCTTGGAACACTTCGGGCGTAACTTGGTCGAGCACGCCCGCCGCGGTAAATTAGACCCGGTGATCGGCAGGGATGAGGAGATCAGGCGGGTGATTCAGATTCTCTCGCGCCGCACCAAGAATAATCCGGTCCTGATCGGGGAACCGGGTGTTGGGAAAACGGCGATTGTTGAAGGTTTGGCCCAGCGGATTGTGCGGGGAGATGTGCCGCAGGCCCTCGAAAATAAGGAAGTGTTTTCCCTCGATATGGGTGCTTTGATTGCAGGGGCCAAATACCGGGGGGAATTTGAGGAGCGCTTAAAGGCCGTGCTCAAAGAGGTTCAAGAGCGCGAAGATGTCATTTTATTTATCGATGAGCTCCATAACGTCGTCGGAGCCGGGGCGGCCGAAGGGGCGATGGATGCAGGAAATATTATGAAGCCCATGCTGGCGCGCGGGGAACTGCATATGGTGGGGGCCACCACCCTGGATGAATACCGCAAGCACATTGAAAAAGATGCAGCTCTGGAACGGCGTTTTCAGCCGGTGGTTGTGGGAGCGCCCACGGTGGAAGACACGATTTCGATTCTTAGGGGTCTAAAAGAACGCTATGAATCGCATCACGGGGTGCGGATCACAGACGCGGCGATTATTGCAGCGGCTGTGCTCTCTGACCGCTATATCAGCGACCGATTTCTCCCGGATAAAGCGATTGACCTTATTGATGAGGCAGCGGCGCGCATGCGCATGGAGATTACGAGCGACCCCTTTGAGTTGGACCAGATCAAGCGCCGCAGCATGCAGCTGGAAATCGAGCGGGAGGCTTTAAAGAAAGAAAAGGATGAATCGAGCAAGGAACGCCTGGAAAGGATTGAACAAGAGCTGGCACAGCTCAAGCAAGAACGGGAGATACTGGAAACCCAGCTTAAGAGAGAGCGTGAGATCTTGGCCAACATTCAGGCCCTTAAGGAAAAGATTGAACGCGCACGGGTCCAGATGGAGCAAGCCCAGCAGCAGCTGGATTATAATAAGGCTGCTGAATTGCAGTATGGGATATTGCCAAGTTTGGAAAAAGAATTAGCCCAGGCGGAAGAGCAGCTGCAGAGTAAGAACAATTCTCTCTTAAAGCAGGAAGTGGATGAGCAGGATGTCGCTGAAGTTGTGGCCAAGTGGACCAATGTTCCGGTCACCAAGCTGATGGAAAGTGAAATGGATAAGCTTGTGCACATGGAAGAGCGCATCCACGGGCGTGTGGTAGGGCAGGAAGAAGCAGTACGGGCAGTTGCCGATGCCGTCCGGCGGGCGCGGGCCGGCTTGCAGGATCCGAACCGGCCGCTGGGTTCGTTTCTTTTCCTTGGCCCTACCGGAGTCGGGAAAACGGAACTGGCCAGAGCCTTGGCCGAATTTCTCTTTGATGATGAGCAAGCCTTAGTGCGCATCGATATGTCCGAATATATGGAGAAGCACACCGTAGCCCGCTTGCTGGGAGCCCCCCCGGGCTATGTCGGATATGAGGAAGGCGGCCAGTTGACTGAGGCCGTGCGCCGCCGCCCGTATTCGGTTATACTGTTCGATGAGGTGGAAAAAGCCCATGGGGATGTGTTTAATGTCCTCCTGCAGCTGTTGGATGATGGGCGCTTGACCGATGGACAGGGGCGGATGGTTAACTTTAAGAATACAGTCGTTATTCTCACCAGTAATATCGCCAGCCCCGTGATTCAAGAACTGACGCACCGGGGAACTGACCAGGAAGAGCTACGTTCCCGGGTGCAGGAAGAACTGCGCCATTTTTTCCGGCCGGAATTTCTGAACCGTCTCGATGAAATAATTGTTTTCCATCCGCTTGCCAAAGAACACATCGGGCGCATTGTGGATATTCAGCTTGCGCTTTTGCGCCGGCGCTTGGCGGAGCGCAAGCTCACGCTTGAACTGACGGAAGCTGCCAAAATGCGCTTAGCTGAAGAAGGATATGATCCGGTCTACGGAGCCCGTCCTCTGAAGCGGGTAATCCAGCAGCGCCTGCAAAACCCACTCGCTTTCAAACTTTTGCAGGGTGAATTTAAAGAAGGAGAGCATATCCTGGTAGACATTGGGTCAAGCGGGGAATATTCGTTCGGTAGGCAGTAATAAGTTGAAGGAGTCAGAATTCAGTAGTCAGTAGTCAGTAGTCAGTAGTTAAAAGGAACAGATGTTAAAGGGAACTGTTAATTTAGTCCGGCTCCAGATATAATAAGTAGGAGCCGGACGTTTCTGTAGCTTATAGATTATTACTAATAGGTTCTCACATGTTTTCTCCGTCTTTTATTCTGACTCCTGTCTTCTGAATCCTGTCTACTCACTAGTCATTGTTTACTTATAAGTGATCGAGGTGGCCGTATGTATCAAAACTTGCGCCAGTTTCTGGCTTATCTGCGCCAGGAGAAGATGCTGGCAGAAATAGAGGCTGAAGTTGACCCTTATCTCGAATTGCCGGAAATTCACCGGCGGGTGATTGATGCCGAAGGGCCGGCGCTCTTATTCACCAAGGTGAAGGGGAGCAGTTTTCCGGTAGTAACGAATATGTTCGGGACCAGCCGGCGCGTTGATTTGGCAGTCGGCCCCAAGCCGGAACGGATTGTCCAACAGGCGGTCAAGGCTTTGCCAAGCCTTGTACCTCCTCGTCTTAAGACCCTGTGGCAGGAAAGAGAATGGCTGACATCCTTAACTAAAATCGGACTGCGCACGGTGAAAGAGGGACAAGCTCCGGTACTGGAAGTACGGGAGCAAACCGTTGATTTGAGGAAACTACCGGCGCTTACGAGCTGGCCGGAAGACGGAGGGCCTTTCATCACCCTGCCTTTGGTCTATACCGAGCACCCTGCCACCGGGGAGCATAATTTAGGGATGTACCGGATTCACATTCAAGAGGCCGCGCAAACCGGAATTCACTGGCAGATACATAAAGGCGGGGGTTTCCACCATTATGAGGCGGAGCGCCTGGGTCAAGATCTCCCGGTCACTCTTTTCATGGGGGGTCCGCCTGCTCTTATCCTTGCAGCCATTGCCCCTCTGCCGGAGATGCTTCCGGAGCTGATATTCACCTCCTTTTTAATGGGGGAAAAGCTCTCCCGGGTCCAGACAGAAGCGCACCCGCATCCGCTCATTGCCGAGGCGGAATTTGCGTTCTGCGGTATGGTCCCGGCTAAAGTCCGGCGGCCGGAAGGCCCGTTTGGGGATCATTACGGGTACTATTCCTTAGAACACGATTTTCCGGTCTTCAAAATACATACTGTTTTTCGGCGGCGGGATGCCATTTACCCGGCGACCGTAGTGGGCAAACCCCGCCAGGAAGATTATTTTATTGGGGAGTATTTGCAGGCCTTGCTGGCTCCGCTGTTCCCGGTAGTAATGCCGGGAGTTAAGTCTTTGTGGACGTATGCGGAAACCGGGTTTCATGCGTTGGCTGCCGCAGTGGTTAGGGAAAGCTATCACCGGGAAGCGGTTGCCCATGCCTGGCGCATTCTCGGGGAAGGGCAGCTTACCCTGACCAAGTTCCTTTTAATAACGGATATACCGACTGATTTCAGCCATTTCAAAGGGTTGCTGGAAACGGTTCTCGAGCGTTTTGAACCGGAAGCGGATCTTATCATTATTCCGGAAACCTCGATGGATACCCTGGACTATACCGGGCGCCGCCTGAATCATGGCAGTAAAGCGGTAATGCTCGGTCTAGGTTCACCTAAGAAAAAGCTTCCTGAAGAGTATACCGGCGGCAAGCTGCCGCAGATTCCGGAAGCCAGGCCGTTCTGTCCCGGGTGTTTGGTCCTTCAGGCTCCGGCCTTCAGCGGACAGGAGCATCTGGCCCAAGATTTGCTTGACTTGGTGCAGGAAGAGGGCAGAAAGGAGTGGCCGCTTTATATCCTAGTGGATGATCTGGAGCATGCTTTAGACCAAACCGGCTTTTTATGGCAGGTATTTACCCGCTTTGATCCGGCCCATGATATTTACGTTAAGACTGAGGTAAAGCACAACCGCTTGGTTTACCAGGGACCCATGATTATTGATGCGCGCATGAAGCCCGGGTATCCCAAGGAACTGGTTCCTGATCCGGAAACGGTGAAGCTTGTGGACCGGCGCTGGCAGGAGTACGGGCTTAAGCTGCCAAACTAGCTGCGGCACATCAGGGAATCGTCTGTTTTAGTAGGTGGGGGGAGATGGGTACCGATGGAAGAATGGTCCTTCTTATGCGCAACCAAAGGGGATTTGGAAGCGGATATCATTCAAGGCTTTCTGGAAGAACAGGGAATTCCGACCGTGAGACGCTATCCGGATTTTGCTCAGGTGATGAAAGTTTACAGCGGCAGCGGGGCGGTGGATCTATATGTGCGTTCAGCGGATAAAGAGGTTGCTGCGCAGCTTTTAAGTGCCCAAAATACAGAACCCGCCGTAAAAGATTATTCTCATGCGGCAGGTCTTTCGGCAGACAATCATTCAGATGTAGGATACCCTCGTATAGACAATGCGGGATTTTTAGCCGTCGCTGTCATTGGTGTTGTAGTTTTAGTCTTGGTTCTCAGTATCTTCTTTAAGAATGACTTCTTCTTTGGTAAGTAATGCCGCGGCAACTTCCAGGTGAGCCATTGCTTGCTCCAACATTTGTTCAAGGGAATCTTTTGCGCTTTGAAGCGCATCTTTTTCTTGTTCCAAACTCGCAAGTTCAGCGCGCTGACCGGCAATTAAAGATTCCAGTTCAGCGGCTTTTCTTTCGGCTTCGGATATAGCTTCTTCAATCGTCATTTCCGCTTCGGCGCGGGCGGATTCCAAGAGCTTTTCGGCCTTAGACTCTGCTTCTTCCCGAACCTGATTGGCTATTTTTTGGGCGTTAAGCAAGGCATCACGCAGTTCTTTTTCCATTTCTACATAGGACTTTAAGCGGTGTTCGAACTCCTGAGTCTGTTCGCGCAGGCTATTGACCTGTAAACGCAATTCTTTGTTCGCGGCATTGAGATCGGCCAGTTGTTGCTGCATTTCGGCCCAAGCCTGATCCACGCTTTCCGGCTCGTACCCGCGCATGACCCGCTTAAAATTCGGAAGTTTCATAGACATCCCCCTCAGTTTGCATACGATTAATTGTAGTCTAACATGCTATCCGTTTTTAGGGAAGATTACCTTAGCTGAATGAATAATTTATGCCTAAACTGCGCAACCTGAGAATGTATTTTTTAACAGAACGTTCCAAAAGGGGGTCAGTTAATGCAGTACAATGATACGGAGAAAAAGAAGATTTTTGATGAAGGCATGTTAACCCGGAGTATGGTCGAGACTGAAGTGGCTTTGAAGAAGTGCCAGCTTTATGCCGACATGGCCAGTGATCCTTCTGTCAAATCCTTTTTTAAGGATCAAGCCAAAGGGCTGGAGGATGCGCTTGATTTTATCCGCAAAGGGTTAAGTGATCTTGTCTAAAGGAAGGGGAGTATAATCTTGAGCAATTTTACAGATCTCGACATGTTATATGACTATGAAAAAGATGTGGCCGGAGCAGCCATGGGCTACATGACCTTGGCAACGCGTGCTCACCACAATATCTTAAGAGACCGTTACATCCGGTTGGCGAATGAAGCAACCGATGCCCACTCTAAAGTAAGCAAGCTGATCAGTAAAATGGGTGGTATCGCCTAAGTTTAATTAAACTATGTAAAGCAGAAGGCTGTCCTAAGCGTAATCATTAAGGACAGCCTTAATTATTTAGGAAAATTAGCCCGCCTGACGGGAACGGTATTGCATGGTCTTTCGGCGAATCCGCTGGATGGCATTATCCAATGATTTAGGAGTGAGGCCGAAACGCTCAGTCACTTCGCGCTGCCGGTATCCGGCAATAAAATGATAATGAAATACTAAACGTTCCAGCTGTGACAGTTCCTGAGTCAGCTCTTGAACTAAGTTGCGTGCTTCATCGAGGGCAATGATAGTCGTTTCAGGGTCATCCATATTGGACATGGCATTAAGGAAAGTCTCATCTTGGTCCTCGGACAGAGAATTGTTCAAAGAAAAGGCTGCATTAAAGTAAAGGTGTTTTTGCCTGTTATGAGCGCGCAGACTGTCAATCAGCTTGCGTTTAATCACCATCCGCAGGAAATGCCGGAAAGGGATATTGGAATCTAATTTATAAGATTGTACTGCTTTGTAAATGGCAATCCGCCCGTCTTGAACCAGATCGTCATAGTCTGCCCTTTGTAAAAAGTATTTACAGGCAATTTTCCGGATCTCCGGCTCATAATAAGAAATAAGGCGGTTAAAAGCTTCATCATCTCCTGAGTGAGCGGCATAGAGCATGTCTTTTTCTTCTTCTGAGGATAAAGTTGGTGTGGTCATTGCGCTCAGCTCCTTGTCAAAAGTTAGACTTGTTCTACCATATGAGTCTAATGGAGAATGAATGCTTTGACAAGGAAAATTTTGTGGACATATAACCATAATCTGGTATTACATTGATATTTGTTTGAGTAAATTGGCTGTCTCCATTGCGGTGACCGCCGCATCAAAGCCTTTATTCCCGGCTTTCGTTCCGGCCCGCTCAATGGCTTGTTCAATATTATCCGTGGTGAGCACACCGAAAATGATGGGTAAACCGGTCTGTAAGGAGGCATTGGCGACTCCTTTACTGACTTCAGCGCTGACGTAGTCAAAGTGGGGCGTGGCTCCCCGAATTACAGCACCCAGGCAAATCACGGCATCATAGCGGTTGGATTCAGCCAGTTTTTTGGCCAGGAGGGGAATCTCAAAGGCTCCCGGGACCCAGGCGATCTCTATGTCTTCTTCCTCAACCCCGTGGCGTTTTAAGGCATCCAGTGCGCCGGCTAGGAGCTTGCTAGTGATAAATTCATTAAAACGGGCTGCAACAATTCCAAATTTAAGCCCGTTACCCATTAATTTTCCTTCATAAGTTTTCAATGTGTTCATCCTCCTAAAACTTCATGTGTCTAAAGACTTTACCCGGATTTTTATAAAATTAACGGACACCGGTAAGAAAATGTCCCATTCTGATTTTTTTGGTGTTGAGATAGCGGGCATTTTCCGGTTTGGGGGAGACTTCCAGCGGAACCCTTTCAACCACTTCGAGTCCGTAACCTTCCAAGCCAACGATTTTGCGGGGATTATTCGTCATTAGCCGAACTTTGGTGATGCCGAGGTCTGCCAGAATCTGGGCCCCGACACCATAGTCACGGAGGTCGGGCGGGAAACCTAAGGCGATATTGGCTTCTACTGTGTCTTTGCCTTCCTCCTGGAGCTTATAAGCTTTAAGCTTGTTCAGAAGCCCGATCCCGCGGCCTTCCTGGCGCATATAGAGCAAAACTCCCCGGCCTTCACGTTCGATCTGGGCCAGGGCTGCGCTTAACTGCTCGCCGCAGTCACAGCGTCTCGAGTGAAAGACATCTCCTGTAAGGCATTCGGAATGCACTCGGACTAGGACCGGTTTCCCATCATCCACCGTTCCTTTCACCAAGGCCAAATGATCCTGGTCATCCAAAAGGGAACGGTAGCCAACGGCCCGGAACTCCCCAAAATCTGTGGGCAAGTGGATGCTTTCTACCATCTCGACTAATTTCTCCGTTTGGCGGCGGTAGCGGATAAGATCCTTAATGGTAATCAGTTTCAGCCCGTGTTTTTCCACAAACTTCAAAAGATCAGGTACCCGGGCCATGCTTCCGTCTTCATTCATGATCTCGCAAATCACGCCGGCGGGTTGAAGCCCGGCCAGACGGGCCAAGTCAACGGCTCCCTCGGTATGTCCGGCGCGCACCAAGACTCCCCCTTCGCGGGCCCGCAGTGGGAAGATGTGTCCGGGACGGCGCAAGTCTTCCGGTTTACTGTCCGGATCCATTAAAATTTTAACGGTAGCAGCCCTTTCAAAAGCAGATATTCCGGTCGTGCTGTCCGCACCGTCCACACTAACCGTGAAAGCAGTCCCATGCGGGTCGGTATTGTGCTGGACCATGGGATCTAACTTGAGAGCTTCGATTCGCTCTCCGGTGAGGGGGACACAGATAAGCCCTCGGGCATGAGTAGCCATGAAATTAATCGCTTCAGGGGTAGCCTTTTCAGCAGCCATCAAAAGGTCTCCCTCATTTTCGCGGTCCTCATCATCTACCACTACAATCATGCGGCCTTCCCGAATATCTTCGAGAGCCTGTTCAATGGTATTAAACGGCATTTGGATTCACTCCTTGTCTTTAGAAATTTTGGATATATTCTATAAGGCATCTTACCTAGTTTTTTAGCGATGATGGGGCATGGTTATAAGAATCCGTTCTGGGCCAGGAAATCTAGGGTCAGGTCACTTTTCTTGGACTCATTTCGTTCGTGAGAATGGGTAAGAAAACGGGCGACATATTTACCGATGAGGTCAGTTTCTAGATTCACTTTGTCTCCGATTCCTTTGCCGCCTAAGGTTGTTTCCTTTGACGTATGGGGGATGAGGGAGACTGAAAACAATTCCTCCGTGACTTCGACCACGGTTAAAGAGATCCCATCAATTGCCACCGAGCCTTTAGGGAGGATATACGGGAGCAAAAGGGGTGGGGCACTGATTTCATATACGCGGGCAATCCCTACGGGCTCAATCCGGGAGATGCATCCGACTCCGTCCACATGCCCGCTCACTAAATGCCCGCCTAGCCTGGTCTGGAGTTGCAAAGCCCGTTCCAAGTTGACCGGGCTTCCGCGTTTGAGTTCAGCGAGATTGGTTTTATGCAGGGTTTCAGCCATCACATCGACTGTGAATTCGCGGGAACCGAGTCGGACCACAGTGAGGCAGACACCATTAACCGCAATGCTGTCCCCAATGACTGTGCCCTCTAAAACTTTATTGGCCCTGACAGTTAGTTCAGCAGAATCCAGCAGCAGCCGGATATTGTCAACTGTCCCCAGTTCTTCGATAATGCCGGTAAACAAGAAACCACCTCTATCCAGTATTCAGGGCAGGTATTCAGTATTAAGAAGTAAGGTAAGAAGCACTACATAATGATAATAATCTGATCTCATTTAGAAGTATCCCGCTTAAGATAACCGGAGACGTGCACATCCCCTGTTTCCGTCCTGACTTCCAGCTGTGTAATTTCCGGAGCATCAGCCAGTTGTGCGAGCTGAAGCCCAGTGAGAGGAGAGGGGCCGTTCCCGATTAATTTCGGAGCCAAAAAAAACTCTATCTTATCAACGAGCCCGGCTTGAATGAGATTCCCGGCTAACCCCCCTCCGCCTTCCAGGAGGACACTGTTCCAGCCTCTCTTAGTGAGGTCGCGTAAAACGGTGGATAATGGAACGTAGCGCTTCTCTGGGTATTGCCAGACCTCCACTCCCGGTTGGCTTTGCAAGCCGGCGATTTTTGTAGCGGGGGCCGCCAAGGTAGTCGCAATAATACAGGGAGCTGAGCCGGAGCTGGAGAGAACTTGAGCAGTGTCCGGCAGGCGCAGGGTTCCGTCTACGATCAGGCGAACGGGGTCGCGCCCGCCTTCGATTCGGCAAGTGAGCGCGGGGTTGTCCTTGAGGACAGTTTCGCTTCCTACCATAATCACATCATAGGAGTTGCGCAAATAATGGACGTAGGCCCGGGACTGCTCATTGCTGATCCAGCGTGATTCCCCGCCGGCCGTGGCTATTTTCCCATCGAGGGAAAAGGCGGCTTTATACAGGACGAATGGAAGCCCTGAAGTCATAGCCTTGATAAAGGCTTCGTTAAGTTTTTGGGCCTCTGTCTGCAGGAGGCCTACCTCAACTTTAATCCCGGCTTCCTGCAGGCGTCTGATCCCATTTCCGGCAACTAAAGGATTTGGATCAACCATAGCCACCACGACCCGGTCGACCTTGGCCCGTACCAAGGCATCGGCGCAGGGAGGGGTACGTCCGAAATGGGAACAGGGTTCGAGCGAGACGTAAACGGTGGCGTGCTCAGCCAGGTTCCCGGCAGCCGCCAGGGCATGAACCTCGGCATGAGGTGTTCCGGCCCGGTGATGGTAACCTTCCCCTACAACATCTCCGTCCCGGACGATCACGCAGCCGACCATGGGATTGGGGCTTGTTCTCCCTTTGGCCAACGCAGCCAGCTCCAAGGCTCTTATCATATAAAATTCATCTTGAGGGGTAAATTTATGATTCATGCTTATTTCGTCACTCTCTGATCATTTGCTTTTAGTTTTAGCAGCTAAACACAGAAAAACACCTGGATTCCTCCAGGTGTCCTTTTTTAGCACGGGTTTATGTTGGGAAGGATACTTACTAAGAAATAGGCATACAAAAAATTTGCTCATGTCAAGCTTTTTTTAGAAAAGCTTTTATTTATTAGAAAAGCTTTTTATAGAAAAGCAATTTCTTAGAGATCCTTTACAACATCCTCTTCCCATCCAGACTATACTGTCGGCCCCGGAATCACACCGGGTCAACCAAGAAGGTTCGCGGGCTTTACCGCCGGTAAGGATTTTCACCTATCCCCAGAGGAATATTATTCGATTGTGAATTTATCTTAACCCATTTAACCGGATTTGACAAGATGCAAGAGCACATTTTTTCAACGGCTGAGTATTCTTCTTCGGCAGGATTAGTCTTCGCTTTAACGAATATTTTTTAGTATGGTCTAAAATTTGTTCTCAAGGGTAAAAAGATTTTCCCGCAGGTACATATGAAGGGGGGCGAAAAGCCCGGTTTTACCGGGTGGTGCTATGGCCAAATCCTATATCTTGGCTTTGGATCAGGGAACCACGAGTTCGCGCGCTATTCTTTTTGACCGGCAGAGCAGAATGGTAGCAGTGGCGCAAAAAGAAATCACGCAATACTATCCTCACCCCGGCTGGGTCGAGCATGATGCGGCGGAAATATGGCAGACCCAGTATCAAGTGATTGAACAGGTATTGGAGCAAAGCGGGGTAAAAGCGGCAGAGCTTGCCGCCATCGGAATAACCAATCAGCGGGAGACGGCTGTGCTTTGGGATAAAAATACCGGGGAGCCGGTCCACCGGGCGCTGGTGTGGCAATGCCGCCGCACCACCGAGATGGTGGAAGCGTTAAAGGCGGAAGGCTGGTCCGACAAAATCCGGGCCAAGACCGGGCTTATCCCTGATGCTTATTTTTCCGCAACCAAAATCAAATGGCTGCTTGAGCAGGTTGAGGGGGCAAGAGCCAAAGCGGCACGCGGAGAATTGCTCTTTGGCACAGTCGATACCTGGCTTCTGTGGCGGCTAACCGGAGGCAAGGTGCATGCCACAGATTATTCCAATGCTTCCCGCACTATGCTCTTTAATATTCATACGCTCAACTGGGATGAAGACATTCTGCAGGCCTTGGATATTCCCCTTTCCATCCTGCCGCTAGTAAAGCCCTCAAGCATCGTCTTCGGGGAAGCGGAATCCGGACTGTTCAAAGGATGGTCCGTTCCGGTGGCCGGGATTGCCGGAGACCAGCAGGCGGCTTTGTTCGGACAGATGTGCTTTACTCCGGGTATGGCCAAAAACACGTATGGCACCGGCTGTTTTATGCTCATGAACACCGGAACCAAGGCGGTTCAGTCCGGGAACGGCCTGCTCACGACCATTGCCTGGGGCCTGAACGGGCAGGTGGAATACGCGCTTGAGGGCAGTGTGTTTATTGCGGGTGCAGCGGTGCAGTGGCTGCGTGACGGCTTGAAAATCCTCGAAACTTCCGCCGATTCCGAGAAGCTGGCGCTTGAGGCTGCTGATTCCGCCGGGGTCTACGTGATTCCTGCCTTTACGGGGCTGGGAGCTCCTCACTGGAACATGAGAGCACGCGGCAGCATTTTTGGCTTAACCAGGGGAGTTGGCCGGGCCCACCTGGTGCGCGCGACCCTGGAAGCTCTTGCCTACCAGACCAAGGACGTGCTGGGGGCGATGCAGGCTGATGCCGCACTTGAGCTTCAGGCATTAAAGGTGGACGGCGGAGCGGCGGCCAACAACTTCTTAATGCAGTTTCAGGCGGATATTTTAGGGGTACCGGTGGAGCGCCCGCAGGTTTTGGAAACGACCGCCCTGGGAGCCGCTTACTTGGCGGGGCTTGCTGTCGGTTTCTGGCGGGATCTGGCCGAAGTGGCCCGGGCCTGGCAGTTAGATCAAAAATTCCTGCCGCAAATGACTGATCCGCATAGGGAAAAACTTTACCGGGGCTGGCAAAAGGCGGTGGCCCGCAGTTTGGATTGGGATGAGGATTAAGACTATTCAAAATCCTTTTTAAGTAAGCCCATCAGAATAGCATCATGGTACTTGCCGAGGATATAGCGCGCCTCTCTTTGCCTCCCTTCCACTTGAAAGCCCGCTTTTTCATAAGCTTTGATGGCCCTGGTATTGCCATCCCATGTATCCAGGGAAAGACGGTGCAGGTTCCATTGGCTGAAGAGAAAGCGGACGAAGGTGATGAGAGCGTCCGTGCCATAGCCTTTACCCCAGAAGTTTTTATCCCCGATGCTGATAAAGAGAGAAGCGGAGCGGGCGGGAATGTTAAAATCCCTAAAACCGATGGTACCGATCAAGACATTTTTTTCATTTAAGACGGCAAAGCGCTGCCCATCCGCAGACTCCTGTAAATACCTGTCCCTAAGCAGCTCACGGTTTAACAAAGTACTCAAAGGCCAAGAGCCGCTTGCCCATAAATTCACTTCTTGGTCATTTACCCATTCATAAAGGCGATCGATATCTTCCTCTTCCAAGGGACGGATTAAGGTCTTTTTACCTTTAAGCATGCTTATCTTTCCTTCCAGGAGACTATTTGTGCTACTCAGTTCATCCAAAGATAAATAATGTCTGACTATAATTATAGGAAAAAAGTTCGCATTGTAAAATCTTAGGATAGAAAATGCTCACCCCCTGAAATAATTAAGGGTGAGCGTATTTGCTAGTACAGGATAAAAATTATAGAGAAAGAATATGACAATGCGCAATGTTATGACAAAATCCCCGGACGCGGGGATTTTTCTTTTCAAAATAAAATGGAGCCGACGATGGGACTCGAACCCGCAACCTGCTGATTACAAATCAGCTGCTCTGCCAATTGAGCTACGTCGGCATATGAATTATCAGTGGTCGGGGCGACAGGATTCGAACCTGCGGCCTCTTGGTCCCGAACCAAGCGCGCTACCAAACTGCGCTACGCCCCGTTTCTTTCAGAACGTGTATTATCATAGCAAACTCAATCTGGCCTGTCAAGTCAATTATTCTTAATTCATTGCTCGGACCTTAAAGATAGGATATACTAAAATTAATTTAAAATATATTAGATGCTCAAAAAAGATTAGATCCCTAAAAAACGATTGGAGGATATTGATCGTGAGCAAGACTGCGATCGTTATGGATTCTACCGGATACCTGACATCCGATATCCTTAACCAATTTCCAATTAAAATCGTTCCGCTTACCGTAACTATCGGAACTGAAACTTTTGCCGAAACGGAATTAAGCAATGAACTGCTGTTGTTAAAAATTAAGGAAACCGGGAACTTTCCGACGACCTCTCAACCTCCAGTCGGAGCCTTTTTAGACACTTATGAACAATTATTGGCCGAAGGGTATGAGGAGATTGTGAGCATTCACATTTCTCAAGAAATTAGCGGTACATATCGCTCCGCCCAAATGGCCCGGGAAATGATGTCAAGTCCAAGAATACATGTGCTTGATTCCGGTTCGGCCGCTTTAAGCTTTGGCCTCTTAGGCTGGGCTGCCGGGGAAATGGCCCAAGCCGGAGCCGGTGCTGAAGAAATTGTACATAAAATAACCCAGTTAAAACAGCAAACTGAATTATACTTTATTGTCGATAGTTTGGAAAATCTCAAACGCGGGGGCAGAATCGGGGGGGCTTCCGCACTTCTGGGTACTTTGCTCCAGATTAAACCCATTCTCTATATCAATCCGCAGGGGGAGATTGATGTTTTTGACAAGGTGCGTTCGCGCGCCCGGGCTTGGCAGAGGGCTTTACAGGAATTAGTGAGAGCTGTGGCGGATGGCCGGCCTTACCGTATCTGTCTCCAGCATGTGGCTATACCAGATGAAGCGTTAACCCTTCTGGATGAGCTGAAACAGAAATTCCCCGGTCATGACATCCGGTTGTTCGAAGCGGGAGCCGTGATTGCATCTCATGTTGGCCGGGGAGCCTTCGGGATTTCATTTCAACCGGTTCTATGAAGGTAAGAGGACGATTTGCTCCCAGTCCCAGCGGAGAAATGCATCTAGGGAATGCGTTTACCGCATTGCTGGCTTGGCTTCAAGTGCGCTCAAGCAATGGAACCATGGTTCTGCGTATTGAAGACCTTGACCCGCAGCGCAGCCGCTCCGAGTATGTGAGTTTACTGATGCAAGATCTCCGTTGGCTCGGCTTAGATTGGGATGAAGGCCCGGATATCAGCGGACCATTCGGGCCGTATGAGCAAAGCCAGCGCTGGGATTTATATGAAGATACTCTGAACTGGCTTAAGATAAAAGGGCTGGTTTACCCCTGCTTCTGTTCGCGCTCCGAGGTGCAGAATGTAGTGTCCGCTCCCCATGATACCGGGAGCGGACGGGAGTACCCGGGCACCTGCCGGCATCTGCCTCCTGCTCTCAGAGAACGATATTTAGAAGAAGGCAGGAGATATTGCCTGCGTTTCCGGGTTCCGGACCGAGAACTGCGCTTCACGGATCTTAATTTTGGCTCTCAAATCATAAATCTCGAGCAGGAGCAGGGAGATTTCATTGTCCGCCGCAGTGATGGAGTCCACGCTTATCAATTGGCTGTCGTAGTGGACGATGCTTTAATGGATATCACCCATGTGGTGCGGGGTGCGGACCTTCTTTGGTCTACTCCCAAACAAATTGCACTCTATGAGGCATTGAAGCGACCGGTGCCGGCTTTTGTTCATATCCCGCTTGTCTATGGCGAGGATGGCCGGCGCTTGTCCAAACGCCACCAAGTACCCGGGATCAAAACCCTGCGCGAGCAGGGGATTAAGCCTGAACAAGTGGTCGGACTGCTCGGGTATTGGGCCGGATTGCTCCCCAAACCGCTGGCAATCCTTGCCCGGGATTTAATTCAAGAGTTTGACTTAAACAAATTAGCTGTTCAACCTGTTAGACTGGACAGTTCGATGAAAATTGGGTAGGGTATAGTGCGGTCGTTTATCAGGTATGCTAAAAAAGTAAACTCGTTGGTACTAATAATACCTCAAAAGACGGGAGTGAAGCATAATGTCTGAGATGCCGCCGCGAAAATACCTCTGGCAGTTAGCCGACTTCAATAATATCGATTCCAGCTTGTTGTGGGAAGACACGGATGAAATCACGGATGATCAAGGGAAAGACACGCCTCCAATCAATTCTTCTTTAATCGAAGAAGCGGCATTAACAAACGGATTTGAACAAAGCGGTCCCTCGGAAACGGAATACGAGATTTAAGTTAGAAATTAACTTTTATGGCTTTCTAAAAACTAAAATAAATTTAATTCATGACGGATATGGATTTGATTTTTATCATTAAACCGCAAGGAGAGTTGCCTAGTATTAGCAAGCTTGATTGCGGTTTTTTATTATTAACGAGGATTCAGAAGCTTGTAAACAGGCTTTTTTATGATATAAATGAAAAGAAATCCAAACAAGTTGAAAGAAATTATTAAATTTTTTCAATTGTTGTTTATTTGTTCTAATAATAGACATTTTGTGGCTGAATTAAAAGATTCAAGTAGTAGATCGGCACGTCTTTTTAAAAATAAAAGTAGATAATAAAATTAAATTATTTTAAGAAATAACTTAAAAAATAGAATCTTTTTTCACAAAGAAGGAATGATAGACTTTGATCGCGAACATTCAATCAAGAAAAAATACTATTCACCCCTAAAAAAATGCCGCTCAACCGGATTAAGAAATTTTCTGAATGTTTGATTGATTTATTGTATTAATTTAGAAATGTGGTAAAATAGGCTTTGTGAAGCCTGCAAAATTATTCGAACTTAAATAAGTGATTTATTAGAACTAAACTACGTACTAAAGGGGTTAATGACAATGAAAATTGCTGTCTCAGGCAAGGGAGGAGTGGGTAAGACCACATTTGCCGCAAATCTGGCGCATTGGTTAGCGGCCAAAGGCACCAATGTCCTGGCTGTAGACGCTGATCCTGATGCCAGCCTTGGAACCGTGCTCGGGATTGAGGAAGATGTTTTAGCTGACTTAAAACCGATTGTGGATATGAAAGAATTAATTGAAGAGAGAATGGGCGGAAGCGGGGCTTTTTATCCGCTGAATCCGCAAGTAGACGATATTCTTGATGATTATTCCATCCCTCTGGGGCCTATCCGTTTCTTCCGGATGGGTAATATCAAAGGGGGCGGTTCGTCATGTTATTGTAAGGAAAACAGTTTCCTGCATGCCTTAGTTAATTCCCTGATTTTGGGTGAAGAGGACACGGTCATTCTCGATATGGGGGCAGGGATTGAACAATTGACCCGGGGCACGGCCCAAGGGGTTGATGTCTTGGTTATCGTGACAGAGCCCAGTAAAGTCAGTTTCCAGACTGTGGTAATCATTCAAAAGCTGGCCCGGGAACTTGGAATACCTAGAGTTGTAGTCGTAGGAAATAAAGTTCGAACCGCTCAAGAAGAGAGTTTTCTTAGAGACCGCTTTTCCGAAGCTGAGCTGGTGGGAATTGTACCTTACAGCGAAGAATTATTGGAAATGTCCATCAACACAGGAAACAGTCAGTTGCCTGCGGGGTCTCTAGGTTTACATCTAGATAAAATTTACCAGAAAATTGTGAGGGAAGGGAGATGAAGCGTTAGGATATCGTTCTCTGTCTGCATCGATCGTGATGTAATTCATCTTTAGAAAGAGGAGGTTTGTATTATGCCAAGATATCGGGATTTGACACATAGTGCCCGTCCTTCCGATGCACCGCGCGTTGTTGAACCTAAAAATCCAATGCGCACAACGGATCCTGGTGCCGCAGAAATGCTCAAATTAGCGCAAGAACAAAAGATCGAAACGGTGTTTGACCGCGTTGTTGCGCAACAACCCCAATGTCAATTTGGTTACAAAGGTGTTTGCTGCCGTATCTGTATCGCCGGCCCCTGCCGGGTTAAAGCGGATGACGGCCCGGCCAGCAAAGGAATATGCGGGGCTACCGCCTACACGATTGTGTCACGGAATCTGGTGCGCTTAATAGCCGGTGGGGCCGCATCCCACTCGGAACACTCCCGTCATGTTTTGCATACGGCACATGCAATGACCGAGGGTCACGCTCCGGATTATAAAATTAAATCTCCGGAGAAACTCCGTAAATTAGCTGAAAAACTCGGTATTTCGGCCCTTGACCGGGGTGATATGGAAATCCTTTCGGATGTTGTTGAATTAGGTTATGCTGATTTTGGCCGTTATCAAGAACGTCCATTGGCATTTTTAGATAGTTTCCTGACTGAAGGACGGCGCAGGAAGTTTAATCATACTAACATTATGCCGAAAGCCATTGATGGCACGGTTACGGAATTGATCGCGCAAACCGCAATGGGCGTTGACGCCGATCCTGTTAACATTATCTTTGGTGGCTTAAAAGCATCGCTTGCAGATTTAGCCGGTGAATATATCGGTACCACTTTAAGTGATGTGCTTTTTGGCGTGCCGGAACCGATTGTTTCTGAATCCAATTTGGGTGTGATCAATCCCAAGATGGTCAACATTGCGGTCCACGGCCATAACCCGGTGTTAAGCGAAATGGTTGTGGCTGCGGCCAGAATGATGACGGACGAAGCCAAAAAGGTTGGAGCTGAAGGCGTCAATATTGTGGGTATCTGTTGTACTGGTAATGAATTATTAATGCGTCAAGGAGTGTATTTGGCTACATCATCGGCTTCCCAGGAAATGGCGATTATGACCGGTGCCCTGGATGCCATGGTGGTTGACATCCAATGTATTTATCCTGCGGTCCAGCAAGTTGCCGAATGCTTCCATACAAAGATCGTCACAACGGAAAGCATTATGAAAATTCCCGGATCACAGTTTTTAGCCTTTAATGCGTCCACAGCGCTGGAAGACGCGAAGAAACTCGTTAAGATCGCGATTGAATCGTATAAGAACAGGGATCCTAAGAAAGTCTCAATTCCCAGCGAAAGGCACAAACTGGTAGCCGGGTTTAGTATTGAGGCTTTGACGGATATTTTCTCCAAGGTTAACCCCGAAAGACCGATTTCTGTTCTCACCGATGCCATTTTGAACGGACAAATAAAAGGGGTTGCTCTCATGGCCGGGTGCAACAACCTGAAACGTCCGCAGGACGAAGGACACGTTGCGGTGTTGAAGGAATTGGTTAAAAACGATGTGTTTGTGATCGCAACCGGGTGTTCGGCGGGTGCGTATGCCAAATTCGGACTCATGTCGCCGTTGGCGGTGGATGCTTACGCCGGGCCCGGACTCAAGAGCTTCCTGAAGATGCTCGAAGATGCGAATCCCCAACTCACCACGGGACTGCCCTTGGTATTCCACGTGGGTGCCTGCGTGGACAACAGCCGAGGTATGGATTTAGCGATTGCCATGGCCAATGAGCTGGGAGTTGATGTGCCCAAGGTTCCCTTTGTGGCCTCTGCGCCGGAAGCGATGCATGAAAAAGCCGTGGCGATTGGTACTTGGTGTGTGACGATGGGCTTACCGACGCATGTCGGTTCGATGCCGCCAGTTGAAGGTAGCGACCTTATCTATGGAATTACCACTCAAATTGCCCATGATGTATTCGGAGGTAGCTTTATCTTCGAGATGGATCCTGTGATCGGGGCGCGGAAGCTGCTCGATGCCTTGGAATATCGAACCTGGAAGCTGGGCATTCATAAACAGGCAGCTGAGAAATTCAATACTTCACTCGCTCAAGGGTGGTAAGAAAGGAGGAGGAATGGTTTATGTCCATGGAACAAATATATGAAGGAGCAATCACTGACCCGAGTAAGCAAGGAACTAAACTGATTAGGCGAGCTTATGACGGCACCTTGATTGCCTTAACTTATGCGGAAATCCTGCTTAACCGGGCCATTAAAACGTATGGTGCGGAACAAGAGATCGGTTATCCGGACACGGCCTACCACCTTCCGGTTGTCACATGTCTCTCTGGTGAAAAAGTTACCAAATTAGGGGAATTGGTTCCCATTCTGAACCGGCTGCGCAACCAAGTCAGATCAGAGCGCACTTTTGAGAATGCCCGGCTGTGGGGGGAATCCGTCCTCTATGCTGCGGAAATCATCGAAGCCATTCACTACTTGGAGAACGATGAGCCGAAAGTTGAGCCTTGGACCGGTTTCCTCGGCGACCCGGTTGTCCGGAAATTCGGGATTAAGATGGTTGACTGGACGATTCCTGGCGTGGCGGTTATTTTGGGTCGCGCCAAAGATTCCAAAGCAGCGAAAAAATTGCTGGATGACCTCATGGGCAAGGGCTTTATGATCTTCCTTTGCGACGAAATCATTGAACAACTACTGGAAGAGAATGCCAAGATCGGGATTGACTATGCGGTTTTTGCTTTGGGCAACTTTACACAAATCATCCATGCAGTTAACTACGCTTTCCGTGCAGGTCTGGCCTTCGGGGGTATTCCTGCAGGCAGGCGCGAAGAACACCGTGATTATCAGAGACGCCGTGTCCGGGCATTCGTTTTGAATCTCGGCGAATTGGATGATGTTAAGTTGGCTGCCAGCATGGGTGCAATCTTCATGGGCTTCCCGGTCTTAACCGACCAAGAGCTGGGCGAAGATATGCAGATTCCCGACTGGTATATCTCTGAACCAGACTATGATAAGATTGTTCCGCTGGCTCTTGAAGTGCGTGGCATTAAAATCACCAGCATGGATCTTCCTATTCCGGTCAACTTCGGCCCCGCTTTCGAAGGTGAGACGGTACGTAAAGGCGACACCTATGTGGAGTGTGGCGGCGGTCGTACAACAGCCTTTGAGTTGGTGCGTATGGTCGGACAGGACGAGGTAACAGACGGTCAAGTGACCGTGATTGGTCCGGAGTTGGACCAAGTGCCGGAAGGGACAAAGTTGCCTCTGGGTATCATGGTTGATATCTATGGCCGTAAAATGCAGGCCGACTTTGAAGGGGTTTTGGAGCGCCGCATTCACTACTTCGCTAACTATGGTGAAGGGGTATGGCACACCGCGCAGCGCGACCTGGCCTGGGTGCGGATTTCCAAGGATGCGCGCAGCAAAGGTTTCCTGTGGAAGCACCTTGGAGAAATTCTCATGTATAAGTTCCGGACAGAGTTCCCGGCGATCGTGGACCGGATCCAGGTCACGATCGTTACGGACCAGGCCTTGGTCGAAGAAAATATCGTCAAAGCCCGCGAACGTTACCGGTCCCGCGATGCCCGCATGAAGGCCTTAACGGACGAGTCGGTTGAGGAGTTTTACTCTTGTCTGCTGTGTCAATCCTTTGCGCCGAACCACGTTTGTATCGTCACTCCGGAACGGGTGGGACTCTGTGGTGCGGTGAGCTGGCTCGATGCCAAAGCAGCTTTTGAAATTACCCCAACCGGACCGAACCAGCCGATTCCCAAAGGACCAGCCATTGATGAGGTCAAAGGAATGTGGCAAAGCTGCAATGACTACCTGAGGCCGGCTTCCAACAATACTTTGGAAGAAGTGAACCTGTACACCCTGATGGACAGGCCAATGACTTCCTGCGGCTGCTTCGAGGCTATTATGGCAATTGTACCTGAAGCGAACGGGCTAATGATCACGACCCGTGAGCACAGCGGCATGACTCCTTGCGGCATGACCTTCTCGACTTTGGCCGGAACGGTCGGCGGCGGTCTCCAAACCCCTGGCTTCATGGGAATTGGACGGACCTATATTGTAAGTAAGAAGTTCATTCCTGCAGACGGCGGCATTGCCCGTATTGTCTGGATGCCAAAAGAGTTAAAAGAATTCTTGCGCGAAGATTTCGTGCAGCGTGCGATTGATGAAGGACTCGGAGAAGACTTCATCGACAAAATTGCGGATGAAACCATCGGCACCACGGTCGAAGAAATTCTGCCCTTCCTCGAAGAGAAAGGACATCCCTGCTTCAATCTTGATCCACTGATGTAATTACATTGTTTTTGCGGTCCGTCAGAGACATAAATGGTCTCTGGCGGACCCATGCCGATATCATTTCAATAAGAAAGGGGTCAGAGTATGGGTTTAACAGGTTTAGAAATCTACAAACAGCTGCCGAAGAAAAACTGCGGAGAATGCGGAACACCGACATGTCTGGCTTTTGCAATGGCTTTGGCTGCCGGGAAAGGTTCTTTGGACGCTTGCCCGCATGTTACAGACGCTGCGCGTGAAGCCTTGGATTCAGCATCGGCGCCGCCCATTAAAGCCATTAAATTCGGAAGTGGTTCCATCCTAGGTGATGAGACCGTACTGTTCCGTCATGACAAAACGTTCTATCATCCTACCACTATTTTGATTCAAGTCTCTGATACCATGAGTGACGATGAGATCGCAGCCAAGGTTGCTGAGATTAATGATCTGGAGTATGACCGCGTTGGTCTGCATTATTCTTTAGATGGCGTAGCCGTTGTCAATGAATCCGGAGACGCTGCCCGCTTTGCCGCAGTGGTCGCTGCTGTAGCCAAAGCCACTGAGAAGTCTATGGTTATTTTGAGCAACAGCGCTGAAGCTTTGAAAGCAGCGGTGCCCCAAGTAGCAGAGCGCAAGCCTTTAATCGGCAGTGCTACCGCGGATAACTATGAAGCCATCGTTAATTTGGCAAAAGAGCAAGCCGTGCCGGTTATCCTAAAAGCTGACGGACTCGATGCTTTAAATGACCTGGTTGAGAAAGCTCAAGCTCTGGGTTACAAAGAGTTTGTGCTCGATCCCGGTTCCAGAACTCCGAGCCAAAGCTTGGCCAACTTCACCCACTTGCGCCGTCTGGCGATCAAGAAAAAATTCCGTCCGTTTGGCTATCCGGTCATTGCTTTCACGAGCAAGAGCGAACCGCTGGACGAAATCCTGGAAGCATCGGTATATGTAACTAAGTATGCCAGTGCGATCGTCATAAAGACCAGTATCAAGGCTCATTTGCTGCCGCTGCTTACTTTGAGGCAGAATATCTACACGGATCCGCAGAAACCGATTCAGGTTGAGCCGACGCTGCACGTGGTGGGCGATGTCAATGAGGACTCTCCGTTCTATATCACCACCAACTTCTCTCTCACCTATTACAGTGTGGAAGGGGAAGTGGAAGCCAGCAAGATTCCGAGTTATATCCTTCCGATTGATACCGACGGGACGTCCGTGCTGACCGCGTATGCAGCCGGTAAATATGAGCCGGATAAGATCGCGGCTGCCATGGAAGCCAGTGGAATCGCTGATAAAGTGAAACACCGCAATGTCATTATCCCCGGCTATGTCGCCGTAATTTCCGGGAAATTGCAAGAACTGACCGGGTGGAAAGTCATTGTCGGACCGCGGGAGTCCAGCGGCATCGTATCCTTTGCCCGGACCCTGTAGTTCAGGTATTCAGAAGTCAGAATTCAGAATTCAGTAGTTCCTTGCATACTTTTCTCTTGATCCTTGCTCAAGTTTATTCTGACTCCTGGCTCCTGTCTCCTGAGTACTGACCACAAAGTAATACTAGAAAGATAATTATCTCAGAGGGTTTTGAGTGAGAGCGAGGGAAGTGACGAAATGCCCCAATGCCAAGTTAAATTTATGCCGGAAAACAGAATCATAGAAGTGGAGAGCGGAACCTCCCTGCTTAAGGCGGCTTCAAAAGCCGGGATTTATATTAAGTCGAGTTGTGGGGGCAAAGGTAGTTGCGGCGCTTGTAAAGTTCTGGTCATATCCGGAGAGCCCCAGGTAGAGGGTACCGGCAACCTGTCTCCCGAGCAGCTGTCCCAGGGAGTTCGGTTAGCCTGTAAAACCTTCGTCCAAAGTGATGTAACAGTTGAAGTTCCTCCCGAATCCAGGCTGCAAGAGCATCAAGTGCTGATGGGGGATGTCCAGAAAGGTCTGCTTAAGGAAACTGAAGAAGACATGATGGAAAAGTTCGGACACGACCCTCTGGCTGTCAAAGTTAGGGTTCAGCTTTCTGAACCGACTTTGACGGAAAACGCGAGTGACTGGTCCCGTCTGAGTATGGAGTTAAAAAAGGTTTTACATGCAGGGGCTAAGCCCATTCAGATTCCCCTGACTGTGCTCCAGACACTGCCCGAGACCTTGCGCCAAGCTAACTGGGATGTTTCGGTAACGCTTACCGTCATGGAATCCGGGTATACGGTAACTCATGTAGCGAAGGGCAATGATATTCCTCCTTATGGTCTGGCGATTGACATTGGCACAACCACAGTTGTGGTTTACTTGGTGAACTTATTAACCGGGGAAATTGTAGATAAGCAGGGGACTTACAATAAGCAGGCTAAATTTGGGGATGACGTCATTTCCCGGATAGTGTATGCGGTTGAAAGCCCGGAAAATTTGCAGGAGATTCATCAAGCGGTCATTGATACTGTGAATGATCTCACGGACAAAATTATCTCCCGGCAAAACCTTAATTTCAATGACCTGGCAGTCGCCATGACGGCCGGCAATACGACCATGACTCAATTACTGCTGGGTGTGGATCCAAGATATGTGCGGCTGGAGCCATACATTCCGACTATGAATGATGTTCCGTCCGTGCCGGCCCGGCAGATTGGACTTCATATCTTGCCGGAAGGCTTAGTCCACTCCTTTCCTTCAGTAGCCAGTTATGTCGGCGGAGATATTGTTTCCGGTACACTGGTTACTGATATGGCGAACGGAGAAGATATCGTCCTCTTCATTGATATCGGCACCAATGGGGAAATTGTACTGGGCAACCAGGATTGGCTGGTATCTTGTGCCTGTTCAGCAGGGCCTTGCTTTGAAGGCGGCGGCATTACCTTTGGCATGAGAGCAATGCCGGGGGCTATTGAGAGGGTTAAAATTGATCCGGAAACGTTAGATGTCAATCTTAAAGTGGTTGGAAGAATACCGCCGGTAGGAATTTGTGGTTCCGGTTTGGTTGACTGCCTGGCTAAACTTAGAGAGGCAGGTATCATTGACCGGGCCGGTAATTTCCAGCTTGAACACCCGTCCCAATCTGCTCGCTTGCGGGCAACCGCTGATGATAAAGAATTTGTCCTGGCTTGGGCCCATCAATCCGGCGGCGAGAAGGATGTTGTCATTACCGAAAATGACGTTAAAAACTTAATCCGGGCCAAAGGGGCCATTTATGCCGGGATCCGTTCTTTGCTGACGATGGTGGCTGTCGATATCGAGATGATCAGCCGGATTGTGATTGCCGGTGGGTTCGGGAATTACCTGAATGTCCATGACTCCGTTCAAATCGGGTTGCTCCCGGATTTGCCGGAGGATAAATTCCAGTTTATCGGGAACTCTTCCGTTAAAGGTGCCAGGCTGGCGCTGCTTTCTCAAAATGCTTGGAAAGAAGCGGCGGACCTGGGACATAAAATGACCTATATTGAGCTATCCGTGGGTACCACATTTATGGACGAGTTCGTGTCAGCGCTGTTCTTACCGCATACGGACTTATCCCTGTTCCCGTCCGTGCAAGGTTGATAACCTGTGACAAGAAGGTGGAGAGTAAAATGACAAAATATGTAGCAGTAGCCGGCAAGGGCGGGGTGGGCAAGACAACGTTTACCGCTTTAATGCTCAGGCACTTGAGTAAACAGAAAAAAGGAATCTCCATACTGGCTGTTGATGCGGATCCTAACGCCAACTTAAATGAGGCTCTGGGACTTACGGTGACTGCGACCATTTCCGATCTTTTGGAACAGGCCAAAAATCCCAAAGCCATTCCCGACGGAATGCCCAAAGATATCTTTATTGAGTATAAACTGCAGCAGTCTTTAGTCGAATCGAAGGATATTGATCTATTGGTCATGGGCGGTCCTCAGGGGCCTGGGTGCTATTGCTATCCCAATGATCTATTGCGTAAATATCTGGAGAATTTGGGCAGTAACTATGATTTTGTGGCAGTGGATACGGAAGCCGGTCTCGAACACATCAGCCGCAGGACCATTCCGCATATTGATACGATGTTTGTCATCAGTGACTCTTCCGCTCGCGGGATTCGATCCGCCGGCCGGGTTCATGATTTGATCCGGGGAATGAGAGCCGAAGTCGGGGAAGTTTACTTAGTCGTTACCAAGACTGCGGACAACAGTTTGGAATCATTGGCCGATGAAATTGCCCAAACCGGGTTAAAAGTGATTGGAGATATTCCGTTAGACCCGCTGGTGGTGACACAGGATTTGGCAGGCAAAGCCTTATATGACTTGCCTGACGATGCGGTGTCCGTTCAAGCTGTCAAGAAAATTATCAGTCGTGTAGGGATCTTGAAGTAGAAAGGAGAGAGGTCAATGCCCGTAACTTTAGTAAAAGAAAAGTATCCAAGTAAAGTCGGTGAGGTTGTTCTCGGCGCTACCGCTGCAGAGGGCGGTACCCGTACCTCTGTAATCAGAGTGGGTGGTGACGGAACCCTGCCGTTTCTACAGTTCGAAGGCAGTGTTGAGAACCGTCCGATTATTGCAATGGAAGTCACTGATATTGTTCCGCCGTGGAACGACACCATTAAAGAGCAATTCGGGGATGTACTGGGAAACCCGGTAGCAATGGCCAAAAAATGTGTCGAAGAATTCGGTGCAGATGCAATTTATCTTAAATTAATCGGTGCTGACCCGGAAGGAGAAAACCGCAGTCCTGAACAATGCGCGCAAGTGGTGAAAGATGTCTTAGCAGCTGTTGGCGTTCCTTTAATTGTAGTGGGCTGCGAAGATCCGGAAAAAGATAATGAAGTGATGGCTGCTGTGGCGGAAGCGGCTGCCGGAGAAAACCTGTTAATCGGTTTGGCGGAGCAGGATAACTATAAGTCCATTACGGCTGCTGCCATGGTGCACAAGCATAATGTCATTGCCCGTTCTCCGCTTGATATTAACATTTGTAAACAGCTCAACATTTTGATCAATGAAATGGGCTTGCCTTTGAACAAAATTGTGATTGACCCCATGATCGGCGGTTTGGGCTTCGGAATTGAATATGCCTATTCCATTATGGAGCGGGCCCGTCTGGGTGCTTTGGCCGGAGATAAAATGCTTTCTATGCCCATGATTTGTACGGTGGGCTATGAGGCCAACCGGGCCAAAGAAGCTAATGTCGGGGCAGGTGAATTCCCGGGGTGGGGTGAACTGCAAGACCGCGGCATTTTGTGGGAGGCAGTTACTGCTGCTGCTCTGCTCCAAGTGGGTGCCAGCATTTTGTTAATGCGCAACCCAGCCTCCGTTCGGTTAGTGCAAAGAAATATTGCCGATATGATGGAGCAAAACGCTTAAATACTGCAAAACCAAAACAATAATCTGGCCCGCAGCGCCAGCTGGATAGTTTGCGCTGCGGCTGCCTCCGACTTAAAAATATATTTAATTTTTTGAAAGGACGTGAGCGGATTGATTATTATTGGCGAACGTATTAACGGGATGTTTAAGGATATTGGAGAAGCTCTCCGCAATAAGGATCCTAAGCCTTTTCAACATTGGGCTTTGAAACAACAAGAAGGTGGAGCGCATTATCTGGATGTAAACTCTGGACCGGCTGTTCCGACCGAAGAGCGGCCGGAAGCATACAAATGGATGGTTAACGTCATTCAAGAAGTTTCTGATTTGCCTCTGTGTTTAGACTCAACCAACTATGATGCCATCGAAGAGGGTTTAAAATTATGTAAACGCCCGGCTATGATCAACTCCTGCCCGGCGGAGCGTGCTAAAATCGAACGCGTCTTTCCCATGGCTGTCCAATACAATGCATCTTTGATCGGCCTGACCATGGATAAAAAGGGTATTCCCAAAGACGCTGAAAACCGCGTGGCCTTTGCCATGGAATTAGTCGCTGCCGCCGACGAGTTTGGTTTGCCGATGGAAGAGCTCTACATTGACCCGCTCATTCTGCCGGTCAATGTGGCTCAAGAACATGCTCCGGAAGTTTTGGAATCCCTGCGTCAAATAAAGACTTTGGCTAATCCGGCTCCCCGGACAGTCTTAGGACTTTCCAATGTTTCTCAGAAATCTCCGGACCGTCACTTAATCAACAGAACATATTTAGCGATGGCCATGGCTGTAGGCCTTGACGCTGCAATCGTTGACGCGAATGATGATGCCCTCGTTGATGCTGCGGCTACTGCTCAAATCTTGCTTAACAAGAGTATCTATGCCGATTCTTATCTGAAAGTGTTCCGCACTCGCTAAGCTTGTCCAGGGTAGGTCCCCGGGGAATTCCCTGGGGACCTTGTTTTAGCATCCATGAATTAACCCCTCGCCATATTCAGAGTAATGCCAATATTTGGCCTAAAGATATGGGTGGAAAATGGGAGTGGTTAAAATGAACATCTCTGTCCATTCGTCAGTGCTTGTGATCGGAAATGGGGAAGCGGCACAGGTTGTAGTTGAGACCCTTTCCGTTCACCCGGTGACTTGGATAAAGGAGAGTGCTCGAGTTGTAGAAGTATCCGGGCAAAGGGGCAATTTTAGGGTAAAAGTGGTTCAAAGAGAGACTGGAAATGTTGAATGGATCGATGCCGGGGCGATTGTCTTAGCCTTGGAACCGAAGGCCGGACTTGATCCGGGATTTCCCAGGACAGAGTGGATCCAACCAATTGCTAAAGCGAAACATTGGTTTAGTGCCGGCCCACAGGATTATGCTTTTTATCTTAGGGATTTAGATAATGAACATACTTTCAGCCGCGCCCTGGATCAGGCACTGCGCTTGAGAAGCCAAGGCGCCGGTGTTTATGTGTTTTATACAAATCTAAAACTTGGAACTTTAGAGCATGAAGAATCGTACCAACGGTGCCTGCATGCAGGTGTTAAATTTTGGCGAGTAAATAATCCCTTAACAATTCGGACAGAGGAAAAGGGGTTGCGTCTGGGTTATTATGACCCTTTTCTGAATTTAGAGTTTGAACAAACGGTTAGCACTCTGTTTGTAGGAGAAATATTTACACCTAGTTCAGAATTGGTACGTCTGCAAAACAAGTTTAAACTTAAATCCTCTTCAATATTCAATTACCCTCCGGGTGCCAACCGTCCGGGCATTTTCGTGATTCATGAGGCCGTGGTATCAGGAGTGGCGGTTGAAGAAGCGGCTGTTGCCGTAGCCGGGGAAATCGCCCCTCTCCGGGAAGGAGAACTAAGCATTACAGATACCTTCCCTATCATCGACCCTGAACGCTGTTCCTTGTGTTCCACCTGCTCTCAAGTGTGTCCGGCAGGGGCGGTTGAGCTTGACCGGAATCATTCCCGGGTGATGTTAGATCCTTTGGCCTGCCAGGCTTGTGGAATTTGTGTGAGTGCTTGTCCCAAGGGAGCAGTTTCCTTTCCTTTGTTTAACCGCGCCTTGGTTTACGAGCATCTACGCAAAAATTCAAAGAATAAGGTTTTAGTATTTGCCTGCCAGAATTCAGGTGCAGTGGCCTTAAGAAAAACAACTCTACCCTCAAAGATGGCGGCCAAGGTTGAATTAATGATTGTTCCTTGTGCGTGTGCACTCGATCATTCCTACCTGGTAGAAGGGTGGCTTCACGGTGCGGAGCGTTTGATCCTTGCTACCTGTCCCCCTGGAAGCTGTGCCAGTCATAAAGAACACAGAACGGGGGATATACAGAGAATACTACAAGAGATGGGGGCTAAGCCTCAACTTGTTCACATAATAGCGGTAGCCGCCAACTCTCCGGCACTGTGGCAGCAAGAGTTAAACCAAGTGTTGCGGACATATACCAATCAAGAAGTGAGTTAATGGAGAGAGGCATGAGCGATAGGATTTTAGTTGTAGGTGCTGGAATTGCGGGGATTACGGTAAGCCTGGGTATAGCGCAGGCAGGCCATGAAGTCTTTTTATTGGAACAAGATAAGGAAATGGGGGGCAAAGGCAGACTGTATGCCTGTAAAGCGACGGAACATTGTCAGGAATGTTCGGCCTGCCTGATCGCAAAATCTAAGACAAAGCTTGTTCATTATCCCAACATTCACCCATTGCCTTATAGCATGCTCACCGGCTTGCAGGGTAATCCCCCGCATTTAAGAGCCAGTATAAGATTACTGAATGAAATCCGCTCAGACCTAGGAGCCGAGACATCACTAGAAGTTCAGGCCTTCGTGGTTGCAACCGGGTTTCAAATCCATCATCCGGAGATTCCGGAAGAGTTGGGCTATCCCGTGCTCAAACAAGTGGTTTTGGCCTCTGAACTGGAACCGGTTCTAGCAGATCCGCAAAAGCTTAATGCCAGGTTTGGCCGCTTGCGTCGAATCGGAATTGCCTTGTGTATAGGGAGCAGGGATGAACGCCCTCATCATGCCAACTATTGTTCACGCTATTGCTGTGCTTATGCTCAGCACTTGGTGCGGCGTTTAAGCTACTTCTATCCTCACATAAAAATTGACGTTTTTTATCGGGACTTATTCAATATCAGGTCTGAAGACATCGTGTCGAATAAAGTTAAACTCATCCGGGCAACACCGTCCAAAGTATTCAGCTATCCGGCAAAAACTTTAACTCTGCGCCTTGCTGATTCGTATACCGGTTCTCTCATGGAAGAAACGTATGATCTTCTAATTCTGGTGCCGGCTCAAAAACCTAATAATCATTTAGCCTTGGACTTTCCGCAGCTTGGCCTTGGATTAGATGCCCGCGGATTTTACCTCGATAACGGTCAAAATAAGGATCAGGTTCCTGGAGTGTTTGCAGCAGGTTCATGTACCGGAGCCAAAGATATTCCGGAAACCATTACCCACGCCAAAGGGACAGTGGCACAAGTTTTATATTATTTGGATAAAATCCGTTAACAAATAAAGAAAAAGTCTTTCTCCATACATATCTAATCCTTTTGCTGCATAGCTATCGAACAGGATTATTTTCATGGAGGTGGACAAACTTGGAAGCGTACTTTTTCCAAGATCCTGGGATTCAAGAACATATAGACCATATCATCGAAAAACTTTTTGCAGTATGCTTACTCACCGGCCCAGATGCAGATGCAGAATTTCAGCGCGGCTTAAAAAGCGCCCAGAAGCTGGTGGCAGCTTTAGCCAGCGTATCTTCTCTTTCGGAGGGAGAAATTTATAATGGGGTCAGACAAATAATCGAACAGCGGCTTCCGGACCCCCGTGTCATAGAAAATTTTCCTGTGTTTAACACGATACTGGAAAGAATGATCATGGAATCCGCGTCCATCGCCCCGCCTCCTCCAACCATAGCCGGAGCCCGAGTCAATATCATTGACGGCCGTTCGACGTCTAAGACTGACCTTAGTCAAGTAAAGATAAGAGCCTATGAGAACAGAATTGATACAATGCCAGCGCTTCCATCAGAAGCACCCATAGAAGAGCCTAAAGAAGAGCCTAAAGAAGCACCCATAGAAGAGCCTAAAGAAGAGTCTAAAGAAGAGTCTAAAGAAGAGTCTAAAGCTGAATCTAAAACCGATCCAGAAACAGAGCCTGTACAAGAGCCGGATGCAGAACGAGTCATAGAACCAGAAGTAGAACTGCATACATCCGCAAGGAAGCTATCCAAGGGGGCTGTGAAACGGCCATTATCCGTACCGACAGAGGCAGAGCATTTGGCTTTAGTGCTCAGTTATCTCTTCCCCAAAGCGTCAGTGCGCTGGAATATGAATTTGGCGGGATATCAGTTTCTGGCCCAAGTGGAAGATGTATTAATTTATCTTGATCAAGTTGCCAATGGAACTGAAGTCGAACATAAAATGCGGGCCGAAGGCTGGAAAACAATCGTTTTAAACTATGAAGATTTAAAATATTGGCGGCGGCTGGAACGTCAAATTCGAAAAACGGTCGAACGGAAAAACAGAAAAGTTAAAACATTATAATTAAAAAAAGCACTCTGCAGTTTTTAGTGCAGAGTGTTTTTTTTCGAGAATCTCATTTGCATTTTTAGCGGTCAAGTAGGAAAAAAGAATTTCCGTGTCGAATACAACTAAATACTTAAAAATCGTCAAGCAAGAGTGAGGGGCAGACAGTGGCAGACCGCTTAGGAGAAATTCTTAAAAAAACTCTTAGTTCAATAGAGTCCGGCAAAGAAGAAATTTTTTTAATCGCTGAGTCTACTCGCTCTGAAATTCAGCGTTTAACGCAGGAACTCGGGCAATTGCGGGTCGATATCGTTCAGACGATTAAAGATGTTGACCAGCACCAAAAACTGGAGCGCCGTCTCAGGCAAAAACTAATGGAAGTCAGCCGCGATTATAAAAAACATACTGAACAAGAGATGATGGAGACCTATTCACAAGCCACAGAAGCCCAGATGAAGCTGCAACTGTTACAGGCTAAGGAAGTGCAGCAGCGTTCACGCCGTGACGAGATTGAACGGGCTCTGCGCCAAATGCAGGCGACCATTGAACGTGCTGAAAACCTAATGTCGAAGGTGAGCGTGGCCATCAACCTCTTGCAAGGAAGCATTGCCGATATATATCACGGACGGGGAACTGACCAACGTCAGGAAACCGGTCTGCGGGTGATCAAAGCCCAGGAAGATGAACGGCGCCGGGTGGCGCGCGAAATGCACGATGGCCCTGCTCAAACCCTGGCCAATATCGTGCTGCGTCTGGAAATCGCAGAAAAGCTCTTGGACCTTGACCCGAGCCGGGTGAAAGGGGAACTTAAAGATTTAAAGAACCTGGTGCGCTCCAATCTCCAAGATATTCGGCGCATAATTTTTGACCTCAGGCCGATGGCCTTGGATGATCTCGGCGTGATCCCGGCCCTTAAGAAATATCTCGATAATTTTCAGGAGACCTATCATATTCAATGCGAACTCCGGGTTGAAGGGCGGGAAAGACGTCTTCTGCCCATCATGGAGGTCGCTCTGTTTCGTCTGATTCAAGAGGGAATGACTAATGTTGCCAAACATTCCGCGTCTGACCGGGTAAAGGTCTGTGTGGAATTCCAGGACGAGTGGACCAGTGCCAGTGTCCAGGATTTCGGAAAAGGATTCGAAGTCGATAAAATCTTGGAAGACGCTACCGAACACTTTGGTTTAGTAGGAATGCGCGAAAGAGTAGAGATGTTCAATGGACATTTCACTGTTCAATCCTCCCAAGGGAAAGGAACAACGGTGGAATTTTCGATTCCATTTGTACAAGAGGAGGGAACAGCCGGGTGATACGCGTCGTTATAGCGGATGATCATCCCTTGCTGCGCGAGGGTCTAAGAAGAATTCTGTCCTTTGAAGAAGGAATCGAGGTCGTAGAAGAAGTCGGGGACGGGCAGGGTGCGATCAATATAACCCGTAAAATCCCATTCGATGTCCTGCTCATGGATTTAAACATGCCCGGAGTTAACGGACTAGACGCATGCCGCGTGATCCGGCGTGAAAAACCCAATATCGGAATATTAGTCCTGACCGTCGATGACTCAGATGAGAAAGTTTTTGAGGTCTTGCAGCTCGGTGTGGCAGGATACCTGCTCAAAGATGTCGATCCGAAAACATTAATTGAGTCGATTCACAAGGTATATATAGGAGAACCAATTCTTTCTCCGGCAGTCACGGGGAAACTTTTGGGACAGCTTGCCCATCCTATTCCCCCTAAAGAAAACTATGGTTTAAGTGCCCGTGAACTGGATATCTTAAACTATGTTGTGCGGGGAGCTTCCAATAAAGAAATTGGCGGCGCTCTCTATATTAGTGAGAAGACAGTAAAAAATCACCTCTCGAGTATTTTCCGAAAATTAGATGTTGAGGACCGTACCCAAGCTGCGCTGAAAGCGGTTAAGTTAAAACTGGTTGACCTCAATTAGAAATGAATATGTGGAAGGAGCACTGGCATGAAAATTAGCTTTTTGGGGGCAGCACAGGTTGTCACCGGTTCATGCTATTTAGTGGAAACAGCTGATTTTCGCCTCTTGATCGACTGCGGTATGTTTCAAGGATCGAAAACGCTGAAAGAATTAAACTACGGTGAGTTTCCGTTTGAGCCGTCTTCAATTGATGGGGTCATCTTAACGCACGCTCACATTGACCACTCAGGATTACTGCCGAAGCTCGTAAAAAAAGGGTACAAGGGCAAGATTTGGGCTACTCCCGAAACGGTAAAACTTTGCTCGATTATGCTCCCGGATAGCGGGCATATTCAAGAGATGGAGGTTGAGCGCAAAAACCGAAAACGGGGACGGGCGGGGCTGCCGGTTTTGGAACCGATTTACACAGCAGAAGATGGGATGCTTGCCTTGCCGCTGTTTCAAAGCGTTAATTATAAGGACAGGGTGAAGTTAAGTCCCTCCCTTAGTTTTGAATTAAGAGATGCAGGGCATATTTTAGGGTCCGCCCATGTCCGGCTTGAAGTTAAGGAAGAGCAGGCCACTAAAAATGTCGTATTTTCAGGGGATATCGGTAACCCTAATCAACCGTATATTGAAGATCCCAGCATTTTATGCGGGGAAGATGTTATTATTATGGAAACTACCTATGGCAATAGGCTCCATCAAGAAAGCGGCAACCGTCTGAACGAATTGGCGGAAATTATCCGTTCAGCCTATGAAGCCAAAGGCAATATCATTATCCCTGCGTTTGCCATCGAACGCACCCAGGATTTACTGTTTTATATCAGCCAGCTCCAGGCGACTAATGAAATCCCAATTCTTCCGATCTATATAGACAGTCCTTTGGCTATTTCAGCTACCAAGATATTCCAAGAGAATACGGCCAATTTTGATGCGGAAACCCGTAACTTAATCAGCCGGGGAGAAAACCCCCTGACCATGAGTAATGTGCACTTTAGTCTTACCGCTCAGGATTCCATGGCCTTGAATAATATGCCGGGACCTGCGATCATCATTGCAGCCAGCGGCATGGCCGATGCGGGAAGGATTAAGCATCATCTCAAGCATAACCTCTGGCGGGAAAATGCCACAGTCATTTTCGTGGGGTATCAAGCCCAAGGAACGCTGGGGCGGCAGTTAATTGACGGAGCTAAAGAAGTTAGAATCCATGGGGAAACCGTTGCTGTGAAAGCGCAGATCCAAATGATTGAAGGCATGTCCGCCCATGCGGATCAAGATGAGCTTTTGAACTGGATTTCCTGTGCGGAAACGGAAAATATTATTTTGGTTCACGGAGAAGCGGAGGCTCAAGCTGAATTTGCCCAAAAAGTATTCCAAAAGTACAACAAGAATCCAATCATTCCCCAGCTAGGAGAAGTCATTGAATTCTTGCCCAACCAAATCGTTCGCTATGCACCGGCCAAGCCTTGGCTTGAGCGGGTGTCTGAAGCATTAGCCCGGGCAGCAGATGCAGCTTCCGCTCAAAGCACGCGCCCGGTTATGCCCCAAGAACTGTCCGGATTACCTCCAATCAAACCCAAAAAAGAGACGGACCGCCGGGTTTCACGCTCCCAAGTCAACCGGGCCTATGTCCGTTTGCGCCACCGCTTGAAGCAATTCATTGATCAGGGACAGCGCGACCGTAACTTGGATTATGTGGTTCAGGTGATTGAAAGAATGACCCGTTGGCTCGAGGAGCAAAAGAAATAACTTAAATCCAGGCATATTCCGCTGTTTGCCGTTTTATTCCGGCCAAGAAACGAAGAATTTCCTCGCGGCGTTTCACAGCCAAGCGGCGTCCGGCCCGGGTATACACTTTATTCGGAAGTGCTTCTGCAAAGGTTCGTGCTCTTTCAATGGCATCTTGAGGGGTTCGGGTTAATTCATCATGCCCGATGAGACTGAATAAGCGCATGAGTCCGATGTTCCCTAAATTATCTAGGATATTGGCATCTCTTAAATAAACGGCTTCGTCACTTTTGCCGGGTTCGGAATAATACATGTGGGATTCAATTGCATCTAACACTTTCGGAAGTTTATTCGGGGAAAAGGTTTGACGCTGTAGGATATTGGTGGCGACACCCTTGGAACGTAAAGGGTGGTCAACATTAGGGAGTGCATACACCGGATATTTACCGGTATCATGAAGCATAGCTGCAACGAACAGAACGTCGTCATCAAGGGTTAAGTGCTGGGACAGTTCTTTCGCCAAATGGTAAACCCTTAGACAATGTTTTACACCCAAAGCGGGATGGGTACAAGCTCGCTCGACCAGGGCAATTAGTTCCTGGTGGTCATTCATAGCAAATCCTCCTTTGAAGTCTTTTCTAGCTTACGATATGAGTAATACGACACAAGAACAGGTAATTCCTTCCATACTATGGTAAATTATTCTAAGAGATATCGTGCTCAAGTTTTGTCTTTGAGCTTAATTCGACACCTTAGTGAGATAATCGGCCTAATCCGGCTAATATTTGTCAGGTTCTATAACCTGAGGATCAAGAGGATTTTTAGAGCAAATGGAGAATATATCTTAAACATTCTCAGGTGATCAATAAGCAAAGTTTTTTGGAGTGGGGATTGTGAACAAAGTGAATGTTTATGGGAGCTTTACACAAGCTCTTTTCTTTTCGGGAATGACTGCTGTTCCCAAGCTACTATTAACACATTATAAAGACCTAGGCTTAAGTGATCAGGAACTTATTTTGATCATACAAATCTTAAGTGAAATGAACGTAACCCCGTATCCTGCCCCAGAAGTAATGGCCGCCAGGATGGGAACGACGACGGAGCATATTGAAGAGATTATTGCCGGGTTGACCCGGCGCAAGTTAATCGCGCTTGAAAAAAAGTGGAATGGAGAAGAAAAAACATGGGTCAACGCTTTTAACTTGGTTGGTTTAATCGAAGAATTGGCTGACCGGTGGGCGATTGAGCGCATGCTTGAATTAGAAACGACACAGCAGCCGCAGGTAAGCGCTAAAGCAGTATCTACAGAACGGTTGGTAGCCATTTTCGAACAGGAAATAGGCCGTCCGCTCACCGGATTGGAGTGTGAACATATTACCCACTGGCTAACGTCCTGCTTTACGGAAGAATTAATCATAGAGGCTTTGCGGAGGGGAGTCAGTGCCGGAATCCGCAACTTTCGCTATATTGATTCTATCCTGCGTGAATGGGAGAAAAAAGGTTTTCGGACACGGGCTGAAGTAGAAGCCGATGATATTCATTTCCAAGCCCGTCAGGAGAAAAAATACCAAAGCAAAAGCGGATCCAGAAAGAACGCTGCTAATCCGGATAAATATGAAAACTTTTATCTGTAAAGAAAGGATTTCTTCTCATGAAAAAGGTACGGGAAATTTTGAGGGAGGGCTTAGATCCCAGCTTGTTTGCCCAGACGGGAAGTGGAAAAGAAATTAAGACTGAAAGTGTCAAACACGCAGTTTGTCCGCTTTGTGAAGACCGGGGAATCATCTTAGAAGGCGATATTGCCAAACCTTGCCGCTGTATGCAGCAAAAAAAAGTGGAAAACCGCTTTCGTCATGCCCGCATGGCCCGCAGCCTCATGAACAGCCGTTTTGAGCACTTCCATTTAGATTATTACGATTCCGGCTCCAACCCGGCCCATCGCCTCAATGCTCAGAAAGCCCGTTCAGCAGCGCTTGAATTTGTGGAAGGCTGTTTAGAAGGGGAAGATACGGGTTTAGGACTGCTGTTTACCGGTCCGGTCGGGTCGGGTAAGACTTTTCTTGCTGCCTGTATTGCCAATGCCTTAATCGAAAAGGATTTTAGAGTGCTTTTCTTGGTCGTTCCGGATTTGCTTGACGAATTGAGAGCAACCTTTAGCAACAAAGGAGAGCATAATGAAATGGATCTCCTGGATACAGCCCGTGAAATCCCTATTTTAGTGCTGGATGATTTAGGTGCCCATAATTATACGGAATGGACTCGAAACCGCTTGTATTCGATTATCAATTACCGTTTGAATGAACAGCTGCCAACAGTGATCACGACCAATCTTAGTCTGGAGGAAATGGAAACCTATCTCGGAGACCGAACAACATCCAGACTGCTCCAAATGTCGAGAGTTTTTCGTCTGACATGCGACCAAGATATCCGCTTACGTAAATATCAAGAAAGGGAAGGACTGAATAAATAAAAATTTACGCTAGTATGCATGTCCTTGGTGGGACGTGCATATTGTTTTTTAGAATTAAATACCAAGGATATGGAGGTGTTAATTTGGCTAAAGTGATTGCGATTAAACGCAAGTATTTCACAATTTTCTTAAGTGTTTTGGTCATCTTTGTCCTGAGCTTTGCCGCTGTTACGTTCTGGCAGACCATCCAAGCCAGTGCCGCTAAAAACAGTGTGGTCCCTGAGCTTAAGATGTTAAGCTTAACGGTTGAACCCTCATCCGTAGTTAAAGATATGACCTACGGAACGGTAACCTTAAAAGGATCACAAGTCATTCCGGCAAAAACATTTGATTTAATCGCTACCATTCAGAACACTACGGCGCAAAAGATGACGAATATCCCGATTGAGCTGGAAATTTCATTGATTGGGGATAATAAACAAAAGATCACGAAACCGGGAAACCTTGATGCCCTGGAACCCGGTGCCACGGCCCGTATCGCTTTCCGTCAAATCAAAGCACTGGGTGACGCGGCAGGCAATAGTGCAACGGCAGGTCAACATATGATTGTGCTCCGTGTAAAACCGAACCCGGCCGGAGGAGTTACTCAGACATCGGAGGCTAGTTTTCGCTTTAATGTAGATTCAACAGTTAAACCCGCACCTAAAAAACAATAAATTAGAGATCCTTAATACTTTTAGTGCTGCAATTTGTAGCACTTTTTTATTTTATCCGATGGCTTAGCGCCCCTGGATAAGTTCAACTAAACTTCAGATGGGGTTAAAACCCCATCTGAAGTAAGTTTCCTTTACCGGGTTATACTATGGGGCGAGGTGATTTTATGGAAATACTGGTAGACTTGCATACGCATACGGTCGCCAGCGGACATGCCTATAGTACGATTAGCGAAAATGCACTGGCCGCCGCGCGCAGGGGACTTAAGCTTTTAGGTATGACTGATCACGGGCCGAGCATGCCAGGGGCTCCCAACCTATATCATTTCGGGAATTTAGCAATACTCCCGGATGAGCTTTCCGGGGTTAAAATTTTAAAGGGTGTGGAGGCTAATATAACCAGCCATGAAGGGGAACTGGATCTTCCTTTGCGTTATTTGGCCCTGATGCAGCTCGTGCTCGTAGGAATGCATGTCATTTGTTATCCGGGAGGAACAGTTGAGGAAAATACCGAGGCTTATCTAAAAGCCATGAACAACCCTTTTTCTGATATGATGGTCCATCCGGGCCGGCCGGATTTTGAATTGGATTTGGAACGGATCGCTCATGCTTCAGCTTCGCTTGGGGTTCCGGTGGAAATAAACAATAGCTCTCTGGCACCACACAAAAAGGGGGCTTGGGATAATTGCACCCGCTTCGCGCGCTTTATGGCCCGCTATGGCGGTCCGGTCATCCTAGGCAGCGATGCCCATTTTTGGGATAGAGTCGGAGAATTTGCCTTGGCTTTAGAGTTAGTACACGAGGCGGGGATACCGGAGGGACAGATATTGAATACCTCCCCGGAGAGAGTTTTTGAATATTTAAAACGAAGGCACCAACAACGGCCGGAAGTCTGATTTGTTTACCGGGATTACTTAAGAACACCACAGCCGTCTAAACCCATATATTACCATAAAGAGGTGATGCTTTATGGTGAGTCAGATTAATGCAGATACTGACCTTACCGCACTTAATCTGGCTCTTGGTATTTCCGCTCCGGTTAGTTCCGTACCCGGAAGTGCATCATTTTTCATGCTGCAGCCTCTTCTCACAGGAAAACTTTTCGGTGCGGCAGGGGTATTGATCGGGGCCCAGATTTTCTTAATCTTAGCTAAGTATATTTTTGGTTTAAAAACAGTTCCGCTGGCTGATCCGGCCAATCCCGACCGCCGAATCACGATGCCGTTAGGAGAGCTTCAAGCACTGCTTGGAACGATCGCAGCGAATACCTCAGATCCCCTGCAAACGCCGGCCTATTCCCAAGCCTTCGCTGGAGGAGGGGAGTTCATAATTCATCAAACCGCTGAGAACCCTGTCGTTGTAAGCATCATACTTTTTGCCCATTACTCTTCGGAACCGTACGCTCCGACGACCTGGTTCATCATCCCTATATTAACCTTTCCCGGATTGCGTGGTACCCTCCCCATCTTAATTCTTGAAATTTTAAGTACAATTGCGGTACGGGCAGTCGTTCCGCCGCAAACCACCGGAGCCAAACCTTTAACTAAAGAGACCCCGCCTATACTTCCCAGGCTAAACCTAGCTCCAAGTGAACTTTTAAAGTTATTAGAAAGGCTCAGCCCCTATTTTAAATAATTTTTCCAAAACTTATTAAATAGAGCAGGAAATCTAAACACCAATGACGAATATTCTAATAATTAGTAAGAAGACTGATTGTGCTGCCTGATATCCGAAAAGTTTTTTGAGGTTAGGAGGTGTTAGAGTTGGCGCGCAAAGTAAAAGTTGGAATTATTGGGGCTGGAAGAGGGGGCTCCTCAATTTATAAGACCTTGCGCGGTATTGAACATGTTGAGATTGCCGTAGTTTGTGATAAATCTTTGGACGCCCCCGGCATAAAAATGGCTCAAGCGGATGGCATCTACACTTGCCAAACGATTGCGGAGTTTTGTCAAACGGACGGATTGGATTTAATGATTGAAGCGACAGGGGTAAAAGAGGTACAAGCGGAAATTGAGCAGCTGAAGCTCCCGTCTACTTCAGTTATGGAAGCAAAAAGTGCCAACCTCATGATGCATGTGATCGAGGAAAAAGAGAAGTTGTCTGAGATGAAGCGCCTCAAAGGAGAGCTGGATGCCATTTTAAATTCCGTGCAAGAAGCGATTGAGGTAGCTGGAAATGATGGTACGATTAAATACGTTAACCCGTCTTTTACCCGGGTTACCGGATTGTCCGCAACCCAGCGTATTGGACAAAACATTTTTGAGGTCTCTCCTAACGGAGCTCTGGCCCGGGCCTTGCGTACCCATGATCAAATTTTTGCCCACCGGTCCCGGGTCGGCGGGAGCGAAGCCGAGGTGATTTCCAATGCTTCCCCGATAGCGGTTGAAGGCAGAATGGAGGGGGCGGTGGTAGTCTTCCAACCTTTAACTGATATTTATAAGTTGATGGAACAATTGCAAGCTTCGAATCAGGTGATCGATGACTTGCAAACGCGGATTAATCAAATTTCTACCAGTGCTTATACCTTTGACGATATTATCGGCAGTCATCCTGAGTTTGAAAAAGCTTTAGATCTGGCACGCAAAGCTTCCAGGAGTAATTCCACCGTGTTAATCACCGGAGAGAGCGGTACGGGTAAAGAACTTTTTGCGCATGCAATCCACAGTGCCAGCCAGCGCTGGGACAAGCCGTTCATAAAAGTCAATTGTGCTGCCATTCCGGAAACCCTATTGGAAAGTGAATTTTTTGGTTATGAAAAAGGAGCGTTTACAGGGGCAGGTAAAACTAAGCTGGGAAAAATGGAACTGGCCCATGGGGGAACTATTTTTTTAGATGAGATTGGGGATATGAACCTGTACCTGCAAGCCAAGTTATTACGGGTCGTTCAGGATATGGAGTTTGAGCGGGTGGGTGGTACCCAAACCATCAAAGTGAATGTGCGGGTGATTGCCGCCACCAATCGCAACCTCAGGGAAATGGTGAAAAAAGGGGACTTCCGGGAAGACCTCTATTACCGCCTGAATGTGGTTGAGCTTCATTTACCACCCTTACGCAAGCACAAAGAAGATATTCCAGCCTATGCCCAATCCTTAATCGTAAAGTTTAACCGTAAATTCGGCAAGAAAGTGGCCGGGCTTTCAGCTCAGGCTGAGCAGCTTCTAATGAACTATACTTGGCCGGGAAATGTTCGTGAGTTGCAAAATGTGATGGAACGGGCCATGGTTACCGTTGAAGAAGATATGATAACCAACCGGCATATTCTGAATCTAGTAGATACCCCGATTTCTAAACTGGGACGCGAATTTGAAGAATTGATTCCTTTGGATGAGATGGAGAAACGGATGATCCGCATTGCTTTGAACCGCTATGGAGAGTCTGTGGAAGGGAAAAAGAAAGCAGCCCAGGCTCTAAATATTTCTCTAGCAACACTCTATAATAAATTAAAGACACTCAGATAGACCGGTTCCTTAGATTACTTATAAATAATAGAAATCCAAAATCTAAAAATTATAAGCATTATCTTGACTGTTGTTCAAGACGATTCCCACAAAATATAAAGATTCAGTCGCGGAAGTTCGCTTATTATAATACCTTTAATCAGCTTTATACCCTTAGGTTGGCTGCTTTCAACCCTGAGCAGTTAAATATTCTCAGAATAATTTCTGCAAACCAAAAAACTGGCACTAAAGTTGCATATTAACCAAATTAGGAAAAGATAAGAGAGGAGAGATTAGTTTGAGTACCAGACAAAGTCCTTATCATTTTTTAATTCGCCGCGTCCATTCTTTGCTTGGACTGCTGCCGATTGGAGTTTTTCTTGCGTTTCACATGGTTCTTAACCTTTCGGCGCGGGCGGGGGCTGAAACTTATAACAAAGTGATTGAAACGATGCGTAATTTCCCCGGGATCTTTGTTATTGAACTTATTGTTATCTTTATTCCGATTGCTTTTCACGCAATTTACGGCTCCTGGGTCGTGTATACCGGCCAGAGCAATGTATTGCGTTATCGCTATGCCCGTAACTGGTTTTACATCATTCAAAGAATATCCGGAATTTACACCGTAATTTTCGTCGTGACTCATGTTTATCTTCTAAGATTTGGAGAAGCAACGTTTGCTGCCTTGCAGCATTTTGTGAGTAATCCTGCCGGTCTCATCTTTTATGCGTTGGGCGTCGTTCTGGCAATATTTCATTTTGCCAACGGCTTATGGGCCTTTGCCATCACTTGGGGCTTAACCATCGGCCCCCGTTCTCAGCAAATATGGTCTTATGTGTGTGGGGGAATTTTTATTGTATTGTCTGTGGTCGGCTTGAGCGATTTAACGGCGTTTCTTAAATAAGGAGAGGAGGAGAGAAGCAATGAGTAAAGTGATAATTGTCGGGGGCGGGCTGGCCGGTTTAATGGCTGCGATTAAAATTGCGGAAGCCGGTACCTCGGTTGATTTATTTTCCCTTGTCCCCGTGAAACGCTCGCATTCCGTCTGTGCGCAAGGAGGTATTAACGGCGCTGTTAATACCAAGGGAGAAGGAGATTCGACTTGGGAACATTTTGATGACAGTGTGTATGGCGGAGATTTTCTGGCCAATCAGCCTCCGGTGAAGGATATGTGTGATGCTGCTCCTGGAATTATTCATTTAATGGACCGCATGGGAGTGATGTTTAACCGGACGCCAGAAGGGTTGCTGGATTTTCGGCGCTTTGGAGGCACCAAACGTCATCGCACGGCCTTTGCCGGAGCAACGACCGGGCAGCAGCTGCTTTACGCTCTAGATGAGCAAGTGCGGCGTTTTGAAGTTGAAGGATTGGTTACAAAGTATGAAAGCTGGGAGTTCTTGTCCGCGGTCATTGAGGATGGGGTATGCCGGGGTATCGTCGCTCAGAATCTAAGGGATATGAGCATCCGTTCCTTCCCGGCAGACGCCGTCATTGTTGCCACCGGAGGACCGGGCATGATCTTTGGCAAGAGCACGAACTCAACCATTAATACCGGCTCTGCCGCATCTGCTCTCTATCAGCAAGGTGTCAAATATGCCAACGGGGAATTCATTCAGATTCATCCCACCGCAATTCCCGGCGAAGATAAGCTCAGGCTCATGTCTGAATCGGCCCGCGGGGAAGGTGGACGCGTCTGGACATATAAGGAAGGAAAACCTTGGTACTTCCTGGAGGAGATGTATCCAGCCTATGGTAATCTCGTACCGCGGGATATTGCGACCCGTGCGATTTACCATGTGGTATTTGACCTCGGCTTAGGGATAAACGGGGAAAACATGGTTTATTTGGACCTTTCCCATAAAGACCCGGAAGAATTGCAAATTAAATTAGGCGGTATTCTTGAGATCTATGAGAAGTTTGTCGGAGATGATCCCAAGAAAGTTCCCATGCGCATTTTCCCTGCGGTTCACTATTCAATGGGCGGGCTGTGGGTAGATTATGATCAAATGACTAATATCCCAGGACTCTTTGCTGCCGGAGAATGTGAATACCAGTATCATGGAGGCAACCGCCTGGGAGCCAATTCCCTGCTGTCAGCGATCTACGGGGGAATGGTGGCAGGACCGAAATCCCTTGAATACATTCAAAAGAATAAGTTAAAAACTCCATCCGGTACTGAACCGGCCTTTACCCTCGAGCAAAAACTGCAAGAAGAAAAGTGGGCGCGCATCCTTAACATGAAAGGAACGGAGAACGCTTACCTCTTGCATCAAGAGCTCGGGGAGATCATGACAGAAAATGTCACCGTCATCCGTTATAACGACAAGTTAGAGGCAACTGACAAGAAAATTCAAGAGTTGATGCAGCGTTGGCAAAATATCGGGCTCGATGACCAAGTGACCTGGAGTTCGCAAAACGCCACCTTCATCCGGCACTTATGGAACATGATGGAACTGGCGCGCGTGATTACACTCGGCGCTTTGCGCCGCAACGAAAGCCGCGGTGCTCACTATAAACCGGAATTTCCGGAGCGTGATGATGAGAATTGGCTCAAAACCACTTTGGCGACTTGGACACCAGGCGGGCCGGAATTCAGCTATGAGCCGGTCGACGTTTCTTTGATACCGCCGCGGCCCCGCCGCTATGACATCGATAAGTAAAAGATAGATAGCAAGGAGGGAGAAGAAATGGCCGATCAAAAAATGATTCGCTTAAAAATACGCCGTCAAGATGGTCCGGATAAGGCGGCACGCTGGGAAGAATTTGAGGTGCCCTACCGGGCCAAGATGAATATTATTTCCTGCTTAATGGATATTCAGAAAAACCCGGTCAATGCTCAAGGTGAGCGTACCTCTCCGGTCGTCTGGGAGTGCAACTGCCTGGAGGAGGTGTGCGGTGCCTGCACGATGAATATTAACGGTCAGTCACGCCAGGCTTGCTCCGCTTTGGTCGATCAGTTGGAGCAGCCGATCGTGCTCGAACCTTTAACTAAGTTTCCCTTGGTTCGGGATCTGATGGTAGACCGGCAGATTATGTTTGACAACCTTAAAAAAGTGAGAGCCTGGATTCCGATTGACGGGACGTATAACTTAGGCCCCGGTCCGCGTATGGCTGAGGTGAAGAGACAGTGGGCTTATGAACTTTCAAAGTGCATGACCTGCGGGTGCTGCATGGAAGCTTGCCCCCAGGTGAATTCCCGTTCCAAATTCATCGGACCGGCCGCCATTTCGCAAGTGCGCTTGTTTAATACGCATCCCACCGGGGAAATGAACAAACATGAGCGGCTGGAGGCTCTGCTGGACGATGGAGGAATCACGGACTGCGGCAATGCTCAAAACTGTGTCAGGGCTTGTCCGAAGGGTATTCCGCTTACCACCGGCATTGCTGATCTGAACCGTGAAACCAATAAGTACGCTCTTGACCGCTGGCTGAGGAAGTAGAATGCTATGGACTATGGTCTTGTTCAAAATGGCATACTTGCCTAAATCAATAATTTAAGAAAGGCGGGATTAGTTTTGGGTACACTCGGCGAAGATTCTTTAGCTTTACACCGGGAGCACAGAGGGAAATTAGTGGTGGCAAGTAAAGTTGCTGTGAAGAATGCCAGAGATTTATCCCTCGCTTATTCTCCTGGAGTTGCAGAACCCTGCAAAGAAATTCACAAAAACAAAGACTTAGCCTACACTTATACTAATAAAGGAAACTTTGTGGCAGTGGTTTCCAATGGAACGGCCGTCTTAGGGTTAGGTGACATCGGGGCAGATGCCTCTCTGCCGGTCATGGAAGGAAAATCCGTTCTCTTCAAATCGTTTGCCGATGTGGATGCATTTCCAATTTGTATAAATACTAAAGACATTGATCAAATTGTTGAGACGGTAAAACTGCTTGAGCCGTCATTTGGCGGGATAAACTTAGAGGACATCGGGGCACCGTCTTGTTTTGAGATTGAAGAACGTCTCAAAAAAGAAATGAACATTCCGGTTTTCCATGATGATCAACATGGAACAGCGATTGTCACCATGGCCGGTCTCATTAATGCGCTGAAAGTTGTAGGCAAGGAGCTGAAAGGCATCAAGGTCGTGACCAATGGCGCCGGCGCTGCGGGTGTTGCGATCATCAAGCTTTTAATGAGCATGGGTGTAAACGATGTCATCATGTGTGACCGTCACGGTGCGATCTATGAGGGCAGACCGGAAGGAATGAACCAGACTAAAGATGATATCGCGAAAGTCACTAATAAAGCTAAACTTAAAGGAAGTTTAGCTGATGCCATTCGCGGGGCGGATGTCTTTATCGGGGTATCGGCTGCGAATACAGTGACCCCCGAAATGGTTCATTCTATGGCCAAAGATGCAATTATCTTTGCCATGGCTAACCCGGTGCCGGAAATCATGCCGGAACTTGCGAAAGAAGCCGGAGCAGCAGTGGTCGGAACCGGGCGCTCTGACATGCCGAATCAGGTAAATAATGTACTGGCTTTTCCGGGTATTTTCCGGGGAGCCTTAGACGTGCGAGCGACTGCGATCAATGAAGAAATGAAGATTGCCGCGGCTTACGCGATAGCCAACCTAATTACGGATGAAGAGCTAACTGCGGATTATGTGATACCCGCTGCCTTTGACCGGAGGATTGCTCCCGCGGTGGCCCAGGCTGTAGCCAAAGCGGCCATGGACAGTGGAGCGGCTCGAATAAAGATTAATTTACAAGAAATTGCCGACAGGCTGTCTCATTTAAGCGTAGATTAATCATTGGTTCGTTTGACATTTATTTAAGAATGATTCAAGCAACTTGAAAGAGGCTGGAATAGGCCTCTTTTTCCGTTTTGTGACAGAAATTGTCAATTAGTTTGTATGTCAAAATCAATTATAGTAAAATACTCTTTGTGGTTAAACTAAAGACTGAGGAAAAGATAAGAAGGAAGTGTCTTCTTTGATGACATTAAAACGTGGCACAAGTCTTGAAATCTTGATGGGAAGAATTATATATTTATGTCTGGGCTTATTAGCTGTATCGGTTTTGGGTCTCAAACTCATGGATACGGACGTAAACAATATTGAACTCGTGGACCGGGGACTTTACACAGTAATCACTGAGAAGGGCCCAGTGAATATCGCCCTTGACGATGTGTTGCGCATAGAGAGAACGTTTACCAAAGCGGCGGTCACCGGAAATCCGGTGGAACTAGATAAGATCTATACCAAACAAGGCTTTATCTACACATCATCAACGGATCCGTTCTCTCAGAAAGCTCACGAACTGATCAATTCCCTGGATTACTATGGCTTAAAGGTATGGCAGCGCCCGAATTTAAGTTTAGAAGCCATCGGAAAGTATGGGTATGCCATTGGGACCCCGGCGAACCTGGTTCCGATCGTCTTTTTTCTCTTGGACCTTCAATCTTTAAGTTTAACTATCGGGGCGCTAAGTTTATTTGTCTTAATCTTTCCAAGAAGAGTAACACCGGGCAAAAAGATTTACCAACGGACCCGTTCCTTGGAACCGGAGTTTAAGAGCGGAGATGAAAAACTAGAAGTCTTGGCCAAATAAATGGTTATTAAAGAGAACGAGAGTGTGAGGATATGAGACGGGCAATACTGGTTATAGAGAAAAGTTCTATATTCCAGGAGATTAGGCCTATTTTACCACTGGCAGGATATGAAGCGGTAGCCTGCATGAAAAACGGGATGGAAGCGCTGCGTTTGCTTCACCGGTACGAACCGGATTTAATTATTGCAGATTGGAGCATCCACGGACTTAAGACCCAAGAATTTTTAGAAACAGTGCTCATTCAAAATCTCTGTCCGATCATTTTAATATTAACCGCGGAAGAGTACCAATCCCTAACACCGGCAAGACAAATCGAAGCTCACCAAATTTTGCTATACCCATTAAGAGCTTTGGATTTATTAGCAGGGGTCCAAACGGTGGAGCAGCGATTTAAACGAGAAAAGGAATTAAACGAGCGTATCCGCAGACTTGAACAGGAATTAAGCACCCGCAAGCTGATCTTTCAAGCCCAATTAAAGTTGATTCATGAATTCGGCCATAGTGAAGAAACCGCTTACACGGTCATAAGGAACCAGGCTATGGCTACACGTAAAAACATTGCCGCCACCGCCCGAGACATCATTAAAGGCGTGTGGATGCCAGAAAGGGGATCCAATGATGGAGATCTTGGTTAAACATATTAAAGGTATGCATTTTCAGGGAGAGGGCAATGCCAAAGTAGTTACTCATATTGACCAAAGTGTCAAAGCAGGCGGAACCGGTATGGGGGCCAGTCCGATGGAACTGGTCTTAATGGCTATCGCAGGATGCAGCGGCATGGATGCCGTTTCAATCTTGGAAAAAATGAGAGTGGACTTTGACCGGTTTCATATATTCGTACAGGGTGAGCGGGCTGCAGACCATCCTAAAGTATTCACTGACATAGAGGTGGTTTATAAATTTTGGGGTAAAACTTTACCTGAGGACAAGCTTCAACGGGCAGTCTCCCTTTCGATGGAGAAATATTGCAGCGTGGCCAATATGATTGACAAAGCAGCCAATCTGACCTACCGGATTATGATTAATCCGAGTTGATGGAATCAGAATCCTAGTTGATTGAATAAAGGTGATTTGCTATACTTATAGCGACATAAATTTTAAGTCAAATGGCCGCACATAAAGACATGCGGCCTTGTTTTATGCTATGTCTAATCGAAGTGAACAAAAAACAGGAGAAAATATGATGCGAAAAAGAAAAAGAAGAATCAAAGCTAAAAATCTTGTGCTTTTTTTACTTTTTAATGTAATTTTTTCTATTCTTTTAGCCCCGTTTGTCCTTTTCTACGGACCGTTTCAATCGTTAAAAGTAGTTGCGGTCGGAGCGGTTGAAACCTCGCGTCATCCCCAAGTTGTGCGTTTTTTTCTATCGCAGGACGAAATTAATACCATTCTTCGTAGCAATGATTCCCAGGGAGTTGGCTCAAATCTAAAAATCGGCACGGAACAAGTCGTGTCAGACGACGGGATTACAATCGAAGATATTAAAGGTCCCAACTTCAAAGGCAAGGTCATGCTGGTGCGTGACCCTAAACGGGTGAAAGTCGCGGTAACCAAGGATTTGGGTGAACAAGGACAGCGTTTGACCGATATGGTGAAAGATGCCGGGGCAGTCGCCGGTGTTAACGGTGGGGGGTTTTATGACCCGAATGGCAAAGGGAACGGCGGTTTTCCGTTTGGCTTAACGGTGCAAAACGGGAAGCTGGTGCATAATAATGTCGAGAATCAAAAAGCCTCATTGGTAGCGCTCGATGGGAACGGAAAGTTGATAATCAAAGAAATGAGTGCTTCCGAACTGGCTCAAAATAACATTAAAGAGGCTGTAACCTTCGGACCCAATCTGATTGAAGACGGTAAACCGTTGGTAAAAGGAGACGGCGGTTGGGGCTGGGCCCCTCGTACCGCTATTGGACAAACGGCTGACGGTACCATTATCTTTGTAGTGATTGACGGCCGCCAGCCTACCTGGAGTGTCGGTGCCTCACTGCGGGATGTTATGAATATTTTCCAGAAGTATGATGCCGTGAATGCGGTCAACCTGGATGGAGGATCTTCCTCCGAAATGGTTTATAATGGTAAAATCGTCAACAAATTATGGAATATTTTCGGAGAACGCTATATTCCGACCGCATTTGTGGTGATGCCATAAGTTAAGATGCAAAGGGGTCAAATCATGAAAAAGAAACTGCGTATTCTTCTAACCTGGACCGTGATTTCACTCTTGGTTCAGTTTGCTCTATACTCGTTTTTAGACCACAGCATTGCCAAGGTTTTAGCTCCACCTTCAAATGAACCGATAACGGCCAGTTTAACCGCGCGCATTCCGGGCTCAAACTTGGAAAATCCCCAGTTATCGTATGATAAAAAATACTTGGCCACCGTGGATCACGGAGTCTTTAAAGTATTTAATCTTAAAAGTGAGAAACTGGTGTTTAGCAAGAGCGCACCTTCAGGAAACCCTAAGGGGATGGGGGTAATTTCCTATAAGTGGCTCCCTGACCGCAATACCTTAATTTACTTTTATGCCCGCCAAAATCCGGCGGCACCAAATCCTACCCCCGCTAAACCGGCAACCCAAACTAAAGCGACGGTGGCGCACACTTCCGCCGCTCAGCTCACAGTTCCTAAAACCCAGAAAGAAGACCCGCAAGAGTCATTGCCTTCAAAACCTCAACCGGAGTCACCCAAACCTTCAACCCCTGCCCCCAGTCAAACCCAGCCGGTTAAGCCCTACAATCCGCAAATCACTGAACTCTATACCCTTGAGTTTCTAGATGATGAGGGCATTGAACCGGAAGACCGCAAAAATGACGTAGAGTCATTAGACAGCTATTTTCCGGCCGGTGGTCAAATCATTCACCTGGATTTCTCGACCTCGACCAATCTGATTTATTTAACAGTGAAAAGCGGAACCACAATGAAGCTGCTGGAAATTGACGTGATGAAGGATATCAGCAACCTGACCAAAGGCGGGGAAACCATAACCAATGTGGCTGTATCGGATCAATACGGCACACTTTATATCGACAGCAAGCAGGGAACATCGAAACAAGTCGCTGCGGTTAAAGGATGGCAGCGTTACGCGATCACCAAAAAAGACAACCAATATTTACTGGGAACAGGAAATGGAGTTGTATATCTCGGTGAAATCGATAATAACCAGCTCGTAAAAATCCTTACCGTTAAGGATAGCTCAGACTTAAAAAATATAAATACTGCAGCCGAGACTCAGTGGGAAGGGTCAATCCCATTTAAAGACAGCAAAACGGTGATAGGATCAAAAGGCCAGCTCATTATATACGGCCAGAACCAGTTGCACGTTGTGCAAGATGGTAAAGAGCAACAGATCGATTTGGGAGAAGAGAAGGGAGAAACCAGTTATGTCACCAGGGATGGGGCAGAACTCTTTCAACTGCGCCCGGAGGGCAGTATGACTATCGTTGAATTAAAGCCGCTGACTTCACTGTAAGGACTTTACCTGAGATTCAAGGTTGTCTAAGAGGGTTCGCACCTGCTCTATTTGTTCAAGAATAGAAGTAATATCCCCTTGGCTCGGGGGAACGGAGGGAGTAGAAGGGGTAGGAGCCGGGGGCGGGGCCGCTTGCCCTGGCTCCGGCGCAGTAACGGTAAGAGCAGTCTCTCCGAAGAGCTGGGTCAGCGCTAAGTCCAGGGTTTCAGTCATCACCAGGCGATCCTGGTAAGCGACCACCACCCGCTTCATTTCTGGAATACTTCCTCCTTTGTCGGACTGAAGGTAAATGGGTTCGACGTAGAGGAAGTTTCCTGCCAGCGGGAGAGCAAGAAGATTTCCTCTGATGACGCTTGAACCTTTCTGATCCCAGAGCGCCAGTTGTTTCGAAATCTCCGGATCTTGATCAATGCGGGATTCGATTTGGAGCGGACCGTCTACTTCGATATTTTTAGGCAGTTTATACACGATCAACTGGCCGTAATTTCCTTGATCCATCCGGGCCGCCATCCAGGCTACCATATTATTGCGGGTGTTGGTGGTGCTTGAGGCCGGGGTGAACGGAAGCATGAGAATAAACTCTTCTTTGGAGGCACCGGGAATTTTCATGATTGTATAGTAGGGATCCACATTTTGCGGTTTGGATTCATACAATTCTTTGGCGATATCCCAGGCATCCTCTTTGTTATAAAAAACAGCCGGATTGGTCATGTGGAACGTCTTCAACATATTACTTTGAATGGTAAAGAGCAGCTCAGGATAGCGCAAATGGGCCTGAAGTCCGGCCGGCATCAGGGAAAGATCTTTAAAAACACCCGGAAATATCTTCCGGTAAGTCTGGAGCAGGGGATCTTGGTCATTGACTGCATAAAAGTCTACATTCCCATTATAAGCATCGACAACCACTTTAACCGAGTTGCGGATATAGTTAAAGTCTTGCTCGGGGTAAGTGCTGGCATAAGGCAGGGAATTTGAGGCAGTATAGGCATCGATGATCCAGAACAGCCGTCCGTCATTCACCACTAAATAAGGGTCATCGTCAAACCTTAAGAAGGGCGCCAGTTTTTCAACGCGTTCCCTGATATTGCGGTGCAAGAGAATCCGGCTTTGGCTTGTGATTTCCCGGTTAAGATAAAAACGAAACGTGCCGTGGTTAAGGGAAAGCATTAACTTATTGAACCCTGTGAAAAGGATCCCAGTCTGTCCGTTATAGTTATTTTCCGCATTAGAGCTTCCTTGGGGGTAGTCGAATTCTTTTATGTTGGCGTTTACAACCACCCAGTCATTCGTAAGCTCGCCGTAATAAATCCTGGGTTCGTTCAACTTAAGTTCCGTAAATTCCGTGACCGGGGGCACATCTTTGATAGCAAAAGAAGGCAGCCCTTCAGCCGTTACTGCATTGGCAAAGGAGCCGGCTATGCCGTAACCGTGAGTGTATTTAAAACGGGTGTTAATAAAGGTTTTAGCTTTGGGATCGAGATCTGGGGTAGATATTTCGCGCGGGGCGATGAGAACTTGACGGTATTCTCCGTTTACCGTATACCGGTCAACATCAATATCATGAAATTTATAATAAAGCCGGATTCCTTGTTTCTGGGTGAATGTCTGCAAGAGCGGCCGGGTATCATTCAGCCTGACATTGTTCAGAGTCGCTTGTTCCGTTTTCAAGGAATTAGGTGTTAGAGGAGTATTGCCGGGATAATCCAGTTCCTGGATACGATCAAGACCGTATCCGAAGCGCGTCAGCTTTATTTCATTCGCTATATAGGGTGCTTCTTTATCTAATTCGTTTGGAACTACGATCAGGGATTGGATTAATACGGGAAAAATCGTATAAAAGATGGTACTGATCAGAAAAAGTCCTGTAACCGGTAGAGTAAGAAAGCGTTCATCGCGCATTTTCAGTGCTAGGAAGCCGGCGATAAGACCAAGAAGTGCGAGCGTGATCAAGACTTTCAGCACCGGCAGAGTTGCATGCATGTCTGTATAACCGGCCCCGATCACATGTCCGTGTTGGGAATATAAGAGTTGATAAATATCAAGGAAATAACCGAAGGCTTTGAGGGCGAATAAGAAGCTTACTAATATCGCTAAGTGACGCCTTGCAGCGCCGGCGATTTCTACCGATCCCCGGCGCCATATTTTAAGTGAATTAAAGTGCAGGACTCCAGTGAGTGTATAGAAAAGGGCTGTGAAAAACGTCAGAAGAAAAATCGGCCCAAAAAAAGCGTTATACAGGGTCTGCATAAAAGGGAGGGAAAAGAAATAAAAGGAGAGATCCTTCCCGAAAACGGGATCTATTTGGCCAAAGGAAGTAGGGTTTACGAAAGCGAGCACTTCAAGCCAGCCGGTAAACCCGGCGATAAAACTAATGGCAAAGCTGATCACGGCAGAGGCCAGGAGGAGCCAAAGGGTAAACCGGCGCTGGCTCAAAGTAAAGACCGGGCCATCCATTTCTTGCACCAACCTCAGACGCTGGCGGAGACGGGCGTTGATAAAGGTCAGGATAGCATGCCTTACAGATAAAAGAGTTCCGGCGATAAAAACAAAGAGAATAGTGCCGTTGATCGCCTGAATTAACCACTTGCTTAAGAGCGGGGTCCAGAAGAGGGCAAGATAGCCTAAATCTTTAAACCAGAGCCAATCTTCATAAAGCCCGCTTATCCCTGCCAGAATCGCTATCAGAATTAGCAGACCGATCAGAGTTTTTAAGACACGGTGCAAAATTATTTCCTCCTTACCAGCTTTACCAAAGTATTCCGCATTATATATTCTTCCCAAATGGGAAAAATACCTTCACATTATTTTTGCTGATCCGAAGAAAATGTTGTAAGGAAAAAGTAAGTTTCCTTTCCAGGTATGAATGTGCTATACTATCATAGAATACCCTTAAGGGGTATGTTGTGTTATATTTTTAAGTGAGGTGTTCAGAACGATGTATGATGTCATTATTGTCGGTGCAGGGCCGGCGGGCTTAACTGCCGGAATCTACGCTTCCCGGGGAGGTCTTAAGACTGCGATTGTAGAAATGGGAATGCCGGGCGGACAAGCGGCTTCCACTGAAAAAATCGAGAACTATCCCGGATTTAGCGATGGAATCGGCGGATATGAATTAATGAATGCATTTCATCAACAAGCGTCAGCTTTTGGAGCCGAATTTATTTTCGAACAGGTTCAGAGGCTTGACCTCAAAGGAGAAGTAAAAAAAGTTGAAACCGATGCCCAAACTATCGAGGGCCGGGCTGTAATCATTGCAGCCGGTTCAAAACCCCGCCCTCTCGGTGTTCCGGGGGAAGATACCTTTCACGGGCGGGGAGTATCTTACTGTGCGACCTGTGACGGTGCTTTTTTCCGGGGAAAAAAAGTCGTAGTGGTCGGAGGCGGGGATGCTGCTCTTGAAGAAGGTATATACTTAACCAAATTCGCCGACCAAGTGACAATTGTCCACCGCCGGCAAGGTTTCCGGGCAGCTCAAATTGCAGTCAAACGGGCCCAAGATAATCCTAAGATTAAATTCGAGCTGGATGCTGTCGTCACGGAAATTCTCGGGTCTGACCACGTGGAAGGAGTCCGCATAAAAAATGTTAAAAGCGGGGAAGAGAAAGAAATCGCAATTGACGGAGTGTTCGTGTACGTTGGCACAGAGCCCAATGCCCAGTTCCTTGAAGGGGATCTGGATGTGGATGAACGCGGGTATATAAAAACCGATGCCTTGCTGAGAACAAACCTTCCCGGGGTGTACGCTGCCGGGGATATCCGTACAACCCCGCTGCGCCAGGTGGCAACAGCCGTAGGGGACGGTGCGCTGGCGGCAGTAGAAGTGGAGAAGTATTTAGCAGAATAGAAGTCTAAAACTAAACTCCGTATTACTTTTTAGCGAGTGATACGGAGTATTTATAAACTTCTACATATAGAATCCATATATACAATGTATTCTTAATGTATAAATCGAAAGTATTCTTCTTTTTCTTGTAATTTTTAGATGTTTGTACTATCATGTACATGTGTGTAATCTCATCTTTGACAGTTAAGAACTATAAAAAGCTTGAAAGCCCTGTATTTGCAAGGTGTTCAAGCTTTTTTGTATTTTAACAAAGTGAGTAATTTTTTTATTTCTTAGCAGTGTTCAA
>NZ_JAFLRH010000044.1 GCF_017310645.1 Paradesulfitobacterium ferrireducens
TAAACAGATTGTATGGCATAAAGCGAAGTAGCATTTTTAGACTTGGATATACTAAGCCGCATAGCAACAATCCCCTCCAATCCCTTACATTATAACACATTACGCAAAATTACGCACTAATAATTGAAGAGAATTTGACATTTTTCCAATAAAAAAAGCCCTGTTTTCAAGGCTTGTAGGGATTTCTATATAAACGCAAGTGTCAAAGACCCGAGGAGTTTGAGGTTATGTAAAAATACATAGCCTTTTTATTTGTCATCTTATTTGCTAAATACTTTCCGGTGGGTATAATTAGAATCAGAGTGACTCAACAGGCTGGGGAGGGTTGCGCATGATTATCGGGTTTGGTTTTGGCAGTCCGCTAGAGAGTTTAATGATGTTAATTCTAACTTCTATCCTCAGTTATTCGCTCTACCGCGCTTGGCGCAACTTTACCAGAAGGAATTCCGGCCGTTTGGACGACAGAGAACAGAGACGGGCTTTTTATATAGAGCAGCGGGAGCGGGCCCGGCAAATGATGCGGGAATGGGATTTGACGGATGAAGAAATTGAGAGAAGGCTGGACCGGGAGGAGGAGAGATTATAGTTGGTCATATTAACAGATGCGGCAAAGCAATATGTGCATAAACATTATTTTTTATAGTATAATTAGAATGAACATTCTTTCTAGGAGGAATTCATGGAAAAGGCTAGGCATAAACCCGATGGCACCCGTCAAAGAATTATGGATACCGCCCGTCAACTGTTTGTCCAGAGGGGTTATTTTAACACGTCTATTCCGGATATTGTGCGCGCTTCGGAAGTGAGCATTGGCTCGATCTATCATCATTTTGAGAATAAACAGGAGTTGGCGAAAGAATTATACGAGGAGACGATGCGTTCTTTTGTAGAAACGATGCACAGGCAAACGGCTGAGTTAACCGGTACGGAGGCTAAGCTTAAGGCTTTGGTGCGTTATTTATACGCACTTTGTGAAGACGACTCCCTTCGTATGGAATACATGCTCTTCATGCGCCATGCCGAAATCTATCCCGACCATGTGCCTATCTGCCTCTCGGAGCCGTTTGCAGCGGTTACGGCCTGGATTAGAGATGGGATAGCAATAGGAGAAGTGCGTGCCGGAAGTGAGGACCTGGCGGCAGGAATTTTTATGGGAGGCATTTTGAAAGTTGTAGAGCTTAGACTCAGGGGAGTGTTGAAAAAAAGCCTGCCTGATTGTTTGGAGGAGACATTTTCTTTAGCTTGGAGCGCTATTCGAAAGTAGCAGCTATTTAGCCGCAATCGTAGCAATTCAATGTACAAGTTATTGAAACCATTATAAAGGTTTTATAGATTATATGACGCCTCTAGAAAGAATGTTCATTCTAACGATGTGCCGCAAACGATAAACAAAGTAAGAGGAAGGAAGATCAAGATGTCTAAAATTACATTCGGAGAAATCCGCCGGCGCAACCAGCGCACTTCATTTTTTCTGTTCCTTATCCTATTTATTCTAATGCTTTTGTCTTTAATTCAGAATCCATGGTACAAAGCTCCTTTAGAGTGGTACTTTATTTCGGTCCTAGGAGTTATCGGAGCCTTTATTCTGCCCGCTAAATTCGGCAGGCATTACTGCGGACAATACTGCCCTACCAGCTTTATTGCGGATGGCATTAATCCGGTGAACAAAGCGGGCTCTATTTTGAAATCGAGGCACTTGCGCAAAGTTTTTGTCGCCCTGTTTGCGGCAATTTTCATTATAACGTTCAGCCCATGGAACATGGCTTTGCCCGCATCCATGACCCAAACTTACTGGGCTTCGGTCTTTACGAAATTCTGGATTCTATGGATCATTTGTCCGTTTATCATCGCCTTCCCGCTCATCCTGATTCTGGCTTTCTGGAAGGGCGGCCGGACTTGGTGCAATTACATCTGCCCCTGGGGCGCAATCGGTGTAGCCCTTGGCTCCCCGCAACTGCTGGTCACCGCGAAATGTACAAGCTGTAAGGCCTGTACGAAAGTCTGTCCGCAACCGGAGGTGCTAGTGGGGGCGATCGGTCATCAAGGAGGCCAGATCGATAAGAATTGTCTTACGTGCCTAAAGTGTGTGGATGTTTGCCCTGTTCAGGCCATTGAGTGGATAAAATGATAAAATGACTGTTGAAATGTACCATATGAAACTACCATATGAAAAGGTACATGTTTGAAAAAATGTACATTGACCGCCGATAGAAGCTTTCGTATACTAGGATATGAAGAAATTATATTTGACATTGTAACTTTAGGAAACTAGCGTTCAGCCGCAGAGATTAGGGAATTTTAATAAACAGTAGAGTCGAGCGCACATAAGAGTTAAGTATAGCAAAGCTAAGCAGAGAAAGCGGAGTAAAGTAAAACAAAGCCGAGCAAAGCAGAGATGAGCTGAGATGAGCAAGCTGGTGCTAAAATAGGCCGGTACTCATTTGAGTACCGGTTTTCTAATTTTTAGAGATAAAGGAGAAAATGATTGATGAGTGCGGACATCTTACAGAAAATCATGGCCAAGAAAGAACAAAGGTTGACCCAGGCCCAAAGCCGGGTGCCGTTTACGGAACTGGTGCGGCGGCTTGAACAAGGAGCTCCGCCCCGGCGTCCCTGGGAATTGGCTGCGGATAGGTTCGATGTGATAGCGGAAGTGAAACGGGCGTCTCCAAGCTTAGGCTCCATTCCATGGGCTTGTACTCTCCCTCAATTGGTGCAAGCATATGAACAGGGGGGGGCTAAAGTCATTTCCGTGTTGACGGAGGAAGATTATTTTCGAGGAACGCTAGAGGATTTGGTTAATGTTCGCAACCAGATCGCCTTTCCGGTCTTGCGCAAGGATTTTATTTTCACTGAATATCAGGTGCTGGAAAGCCGGTTCTATGGTGCCGATGCCATTCTCCTGATCGTGGCGCTATTGGGGGAAAAAGAACTGGCAGCCCTGCTTAAGGTGGCTGCAGAGATTGGATTAGAAACTCTGGTCGAATGCCATGACCGGGAGGAAGTAAGTATAGCCCTTGCTGCCGGAGCCAGGACTATCGGCATTAATAATCGGAACTTACGAACATTTGAGGTTCGTTTAGAGACCACGGCGGAGCTTGTGGACATGATACCGGCTGGCTGCGTCGCGGTGAGCGAAAGCGGGATTCATTCGCCCGAACACGCGGGATACGTGGCGGCAACTGGGGTTAGTGCGGTTCTAGTCGGGGAATCCTGTGTCCGCAGCGGCAACCCGGCTGCCCATATCTCGGGCTTGCTGGCAGCCGGAAGGTCGCGGAAAACGGTACGGCAGAGTAATAATAGTTAGCTATAGATAATGCAGTTAGCTATAGCTAATAGAGAAGGTGTTTTTCTTGGTGAGGGTAAAAATCTGCGGGATTCGTTCTTTAGATGAAGCGTTAACGGCCGTGAATGCCGGTGCTGATGCCTTGGGCTTTGTTTTTGCACATAAAAGCAAGCGTTATATAGATCCGGCATCAGTATGGGAGATTACAAAGAAACTTCCTCCATTTGTAGCCAGGGTGGGGGTTTTTGTGGATTTCTCCCCGGCAGAGGTTGAGCGCATTACGAGGGTGAGTGGTCTGACGGTGATCCAACTCCATGGGGATGAGAATCCTGCGGATTACAGCCATCTTGGCTTACCCTTGATTAAAGCGATTAAGGTGGATCTGGCAGAGAAAAAATCCGCTTTTAAGAATAATGACAGGATGAATGAGGACTTTGGTGACGTTGAAGAGGATTTGATTACAGAGCTTCAGGGATGGCAGGGGCAGGTTCAGGGGATTCTCGTTGACTCCGCTGTGATGGGACAATTCGGAGGGACGGGGCAGCCGCTGCCATGGAGCAATCCTGAAATTCAGAGCCTTTTTATGAACATTAAAGCTTCAGGAATTTCCTTAATTTTAGCGGGCGGCCTTAATCCGGAAAACGTAAAGGATGCAATCGAAACCGTACGTCCGGAAATTGTAGATGTCAGTTCGGGGGTAGAAACAGCGGGGAAGAAAGATGCGCGCTTAGTAAATAAGTTTATTACGGAATGTAAAAAGGCGGCGTATCCCGCCGCCGCCACACCTAGAAAATTCTCTAAAACTCCTTACTAGAACGAATGTTGGCCGAGATTTGTTTAAGAAGTCTAAAGGACTGTTCGACACTGGCCGTGCCATCGGTGTTAATCAGACAACAGCGGGAGGGGGCGAGCCAAGAACGGTCGAAAATCAGCTGTTCATCCAGTCCGTGAGTCCCCAAAAACTCCCAGAGCTTGAGCAGGCGGTCAGTGAGCGTAGCCGCAGTTTCCGTTTCTAATTCTGAGGTGAGTGTAGGTGTGATACCCCAGGCGATAATTCCGCCTTTATGCAGGAATTCTTTCACTTCATCCTGATAACGCACCAGAATATGTCCCCAGCTAAAGGCATCGACAGAAAGGATATCCAGGTCTGCGTTTAGGAGAAAAGACCAGTCCGGATTGCCGCACAGGTGGACTCCCTTGGGACCGGGAAGCTGGGCCAGAAAAGCCCGGTATTCTGTTTGTGCCAATTCAGAAGTATAAGCGCTGAAAGAGTTGAAAATCATTTCCAGACCGGGTTCATCCAGCCAGACGAAGGGATTGGGATGAACTTTTTCTAATTCGTGGTACTGCCAGGTCATCTTTTGCTTAAGAAAGTCATACATGATTTCCCGGACGAAATCATTATAAATCATAGGTTTTAAGTCTTCATCGCAGATTTTAAGGCCAAAACTGACCGGCCCCACGGTTTGTCCCCGGATCATCGTGTATTGGGACAGGTCAAGATCGAGAAATGCGCGCAAAGCTACGGAGAACTCAGGGGAAAGAGCAAATGCTTCCGGATCGGCGCTGGTTGCCAGATATTCATCCAGCTGTGCGGCGAATAGTTCATTGGAAAAACGCAGAAGCTCTTTGTCTTCATCGATAATAATACCCGGGAAATACTCCGCGAACTGGGCGTACATATCTTCTTTGAAGCGAAAGCGCGGCAATTGGGGCCAAAAAGGGATGTCCAGAGAAAGAGATAAATCCAGAGCCTTCTCCAGGTCCGTATGAGGTAAAATTCCCATGGCAGTGGTGATTGCTTTTCCGGGTAGCATAGGCGGTACTCCTTTCCAAGGCAGCAAAATAGTTACTACAATTATTATGGCTTAAATATAGCAAATAGACGGATGTGAAGTCGTGACCTTAATCACATGAAAAAGTGAACTATTTTCATAGAGCATTTTAAAAAATGAAGTTTATTGGTTTTCTAAGTTCTCAAGGCTTTTTATGGTTTCTAATTGAACTAATATTCTGGATCTGGTATAGTGGTTTTTAGGAATTGTCGACAATATTGTAAACAATCCTTGAACCCTTTTAGCCAATTAATAGATCTAAAAGTTTTTTATCTTAGTAACATTGACTGAAGACCAAGAGGATGGCGTTATGAAGAAGACAACAGCGATGGTTATTGCAGAGGAAATATCCAGACGCATTGCCGCAGGACTGCTTCATCCGGGAGAACATTTAATTGAGACTGTTCTCGCCGAAGAATTTCGTACTAGTCGTGCTCCTGTGCGTGAGGCCTTGCTCATGCTTGAGCGGGATCGTTTAGTTCAGCGGGTGCCCCATCACGGCGTGATCGTCCGAACGTTTACCAAACAGGAGATTCACGAGCTTTATGATGCAATTTACCGGTTTGAAGAAATTGCAATGGATAAAGTGACTGCCCGTGTTGTCCAATTGTCTGCAAGCGAAATATCCCGACTGGAAGATAACTTACAAGCTCAATCTATCTGTGTCAAACAGGAAAACATCCATAGCTTCTATGAGCTAAACGAAGAATTTCATAACATCATTTTTACCCTTGCCGGTAACAAGGTTTTATTAGAGTTCTACCAGTCTCTCTGTCGCACCGCCCGACCGTTAAGGATATTAACATTGGCTCAGGGTCAAAACCTGACTTATTCGTACGAAGAACACTTGCGTCAGGTTGAAGCGTTGAAGTCCCAGGACCGGAACAAAGGCAAACAAGCGATACAAGCGCAGGAAAGGAGGGCATTACACTCACTGGATTTATTATTCGTACTTTAGTGTTTTGTGAGAAATGTGAGGAATGAGCAAACAAAATTTGTACCGAGGAGGAAGACCCAATGGAAATCAGAAAAATTGTTACCACCATGGAAGAAACGTATATTGAAGGTTTCAAGGCGGTGGAAAAACCTGTACGCGTTGCCGTGGCCGCGGCAGTGATCAAGAATCCTTTTGCCGGACGATATGTTGAAAATCTGCAGCCCCTGATTGACGAATATTCGGCCCAACTTGGTCGCATGCTGCCGGAGAAGGCGTTGCAGGTTCTTGGCCTTAGCGGAGAAGAATGCGAGGGGTATGGCAAAGCGGCTCTGGTAGGGTTGGATGGTGAAGTGGAACATGGTTCGGCGATTATTCATACCTTAGTGTTTGGCAACGAGTTTCGTCAGACTTGCGGTAATGCTAAAACACTTCTGCCTTCAGCAGAAAAACGGGCGGGGGCCGGAGCCACAATTGACTTGGCTCTTAAACATAAAATGGACGCAAAAATCCGCTCCCATCACATGAGTTTTGAGTTCCGGATTCCGGATGCGCCCAGAGCGGATGAAATCGTGATTGCGGCTGCAGTTGCGGCTGCAGGCAGGGCTCATCCCCGAATCGGATCCCTTCATGCAGAATTGGATGCTCAAGGAGAAACGCAGGATTAATTGGAAGGGATGAGCAAAGCTGATGCATATCGGGTTTATCGGTGTGGGACAGATGGGGAGATGGATGGCGGCTCATCTTCTCAGTGCCGGTTATAGGGTTACTGTTTTTGACAGCAAGAGGGAGGCAATGGATGTTTTAGCGGCAGAGGGCGCCCAAAGAGCGAATTCGCTAGCGGAGATTGGCCGAGAAAATGAGCTTGTCATTACGATGCTCCCGAATTCGGCTGCCGTCGAAGATGTGCTTGCAGGGCCGGATGGGCTGTTTGAAACCATGGCCCCCGGAGGGGTTATTATCGATATGAGCAGTTCCTATGTCCTATCTACCAGGAAACTGGCGCAATCCGCCCAGGCCAAGGGACTGATCCTTATCGATGCGCCTGTCTCAGGCGGGGTTAAAGGAGCCAAGGAAAGGACTCTCACCATTATGGTGGGAGGAAGCAGGAAAGATTTTGAAGCGGTATTGCCGGTCCTCCAGTGCCTGGGGAAAAAGGTAACCTTGGTAGGAACGACCGGAGCGGGCCATGCACTTAAAGCGATTAACAATTATCTATCGGCAACCTCACTATATGCGACCACGGAAGCAATGGTTCTGGCGAAAACCTTGGGACTTGATTTAAAGGTTGCCTTAGAAAACATCAACTCAAGTTCGGGACAAAGCTACTCTACCCACTATAAGTTTCCTATCTTTGTTCTGCCGCGAAGATTTGACTCAGGTTTTTCCCTGAAATTGCTTTTAAAAGATGTAAAAATGGTGACAGCCCTCGCTGAAGATAACAGGGTTCCGGTTTTTTTGGCTTCCGCTGTCGAGCAAGTGTATGAGGCCGCCGCGCTTATGGGCGAAGGGCAACAGGATCATACAGAAATTGTGAAGTTCCTGGAAACAATTACTCATCAAGTGTTGATATAATCATAGGCTCAATCTAGCGTAATTTTGGAATCCGTCCTCTGATCTAATATGAATACTTAAGGGATAGCGTCAAAAACGGTATCCTTTTTCTTTAAAACAGTTCTTTGTCTAAGATGATTTTTAGGATCTGGTTAAAGCACTAAAAACAATGGCAGGGAAAGACAGACAATTAGACGAATATATCATAAGGTATATAAAATTTAGAGAATTAAACTTATAAATAAGAGGGAGTCATATGAGGCTGCTTCCTTTTCAACTAAAACTCCGCACCAAAATAGCACTCTTATCCTTCACCCTGGTGCTTCTCTCTGTGCTCCTGGCCGGAGTTGTCATTGTTGAACGGACTACGGCTGCCGAGGAGAATGAAATCGGGATGCGTGCTTTGGCTATTGCCCGGACCGTCGCGGAATTGAAAGATCTCCAGGAAAACCTGGGTAAGCCGGAAGGGGCCAAGACGATTCAACCGATCGCAGAACGCATCCGGCTGGCAACCGGTGTGGAATATATTGTGGCTTTTGATATGGCCCGGGTAAGATATTCACATCCGTTGGAAGACCGGATCGGTACACAATTTGATGACGGAGATGAAGCACCCTCTTTGCGCAAGCAGGAGTACCTATCCCGCGCCGTCGGGGTAGCCGGACCTTCGATACGGGCATTCGTGCCGGTGATGACTGACGAAGGCACCCGCCAAGTCGGTGCAGTCGCAGTGGGAATCTTAGTTCCCACGATTACGGAGGCTCTGAGAGCACTTCGCTTGCAGTTGTACTCATCTCTTCTTATTGGAGTGGCTTTCGGGGTACTGGGTTCTATCTTCCTCGCCAGAAATATTAAGAAAAATATGTTTAGTCTGGAACCCCAGGAAATTGCCCGGATACTTGAGGAAAGAGTAGCGATTTTCCAGTCCTTGGGCGAAGGGGTGATTGCGGTTGACCGGGAGTTCAAGATTACGGTTAAAAACATGGAGGCCGTCCGTATCACCGGGGATAATCAGGGCGAGGTGGGTGAATTATTGTCGGAAGGTCCGCTGCAGGCGGGAATTAACGGGGCCATGGATTCAGGGGAAGCACAGCTTAACCGGGAATTAGCCTTGAACGAGACTGTCGTGTTAGCTAACTTTTTGCCGATCAAGGTCAAAGAAAAGGTTGTTGGTGGAGTGGTCACTTTTCGCGACAAGACCGAGGTCAATAAAATGGCTGAAGAATTAACCGGGGTGAAAACCTTTATCGAGGGCCTGAGGGTTCAGAATCACGAATATTTGAATAAACTGCACACGATTGCCGGGCTTATCCAATTACGAAAGCATCAACAAGCTCTGGATTACGTATTTGCAGTAACCGAGGAACAACAAGAAGTCACGCAGTTTTTGAGCAGGCATATTTTGAATCCTGCTGTCGCCGGACTGTTACTAGGCAAATATAACCGGGCCAAAGAACTAAAAGTGGAGATGTTTTTTGAGGAAGAATCATTTTTAGGGGAAGTTCCCTGTGATATTGAAACAAGCAGTCTGGTGATAATTATTGGCAATTTGGTGGAAAACGCATTGGAAGCGGTCATCGGTCAAAAACTGCAGGAAGTGCATTGCTCTATCAAGCAAGAAGCAAAAGAATTGATTATCAGTGTAGAGGATACGGGACCGGGAATATCCCCGGAACGACAGGAGCGGATATTTGAATGGGGTTATACGACCAAGGGTTTTGAGAACCGCGGTATCGGATTATATTTAATAAAAACCGCTGTTGACAAAGTGCATGGTACACTGGAACTCGAATCCGGCAATTGGGGAACGCGCTTTGTGGTCAAAATACCTATTCAAGTTCAAAACGCTAAAGCATAGCGCTAACGAAGGAGGTAGTACAATGGAGCCGATAGATCTAATCCTAGTTGAAGATGATCCCATGGTGATGGCTGTGAATGAAGGTTTTATTGAGCAAATAGGCGGATTTCAAATCATCGGCACAGCCAGGTCCGGCGCGGAAGGTTTAGACTTAATTCAATCTCTGCGGCCGCGTCTGGTCCTTTTAGATATTTACCTGCCCGATATGGACGGAGTGGAGGTTTTGAAGGAAATACGCCGCTGCGGGATTCCGACGGATTTCATTATGATTACCGCTGCTCATGATGTAAAGACGGTGCAGGATTTGTTGCGCTCCGGAGTGGTTGATTATATTATTAAGCCTTTTAAGTGCGAGCGCTTAAAGCTTGCTCTGGAAAAATACAGGCACTATCTGGAGAAGTTGAATGATCAGGCAGCGATTGGGCAGGAGGATTTAGACGCGCTTATCAATTCGAATACTTCGGCAAACCGGTCGCAGAGTCTTAATGGGAGTGACGAAGATCTGCCCAAAGGTCTACGCACTCTGACACTTAATCAGGTGCTTAAGTTTTTATCTGAGGGAGGGCAGGGTTTTTCGGCCGAAGAAGTGGCTGAGGGAGTAGGCTTGGCAAGGGTTACGGCTAGGCGTTATTTGGAGTATCTTGAAAAGAGAGGCAAGGTCCGGTTGGAATCACGCTATGGTTCTGTAGGGAGACCGGTAAACAGGTATAAAGTGATATGACCAAAATGACCATTAATATCAAAATGGTCAAATCGTTGTGTTCCTATCAAATTCCCTTTAGAATAATCACAAATATCAGAAAATACGGATACTCAGAATTGATAAAATTATCGCGCCACACAAAGCAGCATGAGGTAGATAGTATGGGCAGAAGAGTTACAGTTACAGTTATAGTTACAGTTATAGTTACAGTTATAGTTACGCTTCTTTTCCTGCTGTTCACAGTTCCCGGGTGCGGTAAACGTGTTATCGACGGGCAGCAAATTGCTAAAGGGGAGAAAATTGTCATTAAGTTTTCCCATGTGGTCGCTGAAAATACACCGAAAGGTCTTGCTGCTCAGAGGTTTGCCGATTTAGTCAGGCAAAGAACGGGAGGATATGTTGAAGTCCAGGTATTTCCAAATTCATCTCTTTACAAAGATGGGGAAGAGTTCGAAGCATTGCAAAACGGTTCGGTGCAAATGATTGCTCCGGCTACTTCAAAGATGTCGATGCTGGATCCCGCTTGGCAGATTCTGGACTTGCCCTACGCGTTTAGAAATTTGACGGAAGTACATGCCATGATGGACGGCACGGCCGGACGGAAATTGTTCGCCCGGCTTGAGGAACAAGGCATGCTTGGCTTGGCCATGTGGGACAACGGTTTTAAACAAATTACCAATAATCAACATCCCTTAGCCCAAGTCAAGGATTTCAAGGATTTAACCTTCCGGGTAATGCCTTCTAAGGTATTGGAGAATCAATTCAAGCAATTAGGGGCTGCTGCTTTACCAATGCCATTCAGCGATGTGCATCAAGCCCTGGCGGACGGTAGTGTAGACGGGGAAGAAAATACAATTTCTAACATCTATACCCAACGGTTTGACCAAGTTCAAAAATATTTAACTATCAGCAACCATGGTTATATCGGGTATGTTGTACTGTCAAATTCCGAATTTTGGAATAATTTACCCGCTGAAGTGCGCAAGATTTTAGAAGAAACCCTGATCGAAGTGACGGTATGGCAGCAACGGAAGGCTGAAGAAGTGAACAATAATCATTTGGAGGAGCTAAAAAAACAGGGCCAGCTAAAGATTCATTTATTAAGCCCGGATGAAGAAAAAATGTGGCAGCAAGAATTGCTCCCGGTTTATGACCGCTTGGCTTTAGAAGTTGGGCCCGAGTGGGCAGATATTATCCGTGGATTAAAAAATAACGGACGCTGAAGCATTTTGCCGAGATAAAGTGTTAAATTACGCGGAGGTGATTATTAAAAGAACAGCCGAGAGGAACGTTACCCTATTTAAAATTAAGTTGAGGAGGAGAAAGAATGCGCAGGAACAAGTATTTTTCACTCATGGTTATCGTGGTAACTGCATTATCCCTTACATTGGCCGGGTGCGGCAGTTCTACAGCGGGCGGGGACAAGGGCCCGATTGTTGTGAAATTCGCCCATGTGACTACTCCGGATTCTCCTAAAGGAATGGCTGCCAACAAGTTCAAAGAGCTTGCGGAACAGAAAACCAATGGCAAAGTGAAAGTAGAAGTTTATCCTTCATCCCAGCTATACGGAGACAAAGAAGAGCTGGAAGCAGTCCAGTCCGGGAATGTGCAAATCATTGCTCCCTCTGTTACCAAACTGGTCGGAATGAATCCGCAGTTCCAGTATGTTGATCTTCCCTTCTTGTTCCCGAATAATGAAGCCGTCTATAAATTTTGGGAAAGTGATGTTAACAAGAAGCTAATGAACAGTCTCGATAAATACAATGTCATGGGGTTGGCGATGTGGCCGAACGGATTCAAACAGTTTACCAATAAAGTAAGGCCATTGGTTGAACCCAAAGATTTTAACGGAATTAAATTCAGAACTCAAGCCGGTAAAGTGTTAGAAGCCCAGTTTAGCGCTCTGGGAGCAGGATCCGCAACGATTGCCTTCGGGGAAACGTATGCTGCGCTCCAACAAGGAACAGTTGAAGGACAGGAAAACACGTTTAACAATATTGACACTCAGAAATATCAGGAAGTACAGCCCTATTTAACGGTTTCCAACCACGGACGCATTGATTATATGATTATCGTGAACAAATCCTTCTGGGATGGCCTCCCGGCGGACATCCGCAAGGCCTTGGATGAAGCGATGGCTGAGGCTACCAAATATGAAATTCAGCAGGCGGAAATTTTGGATCAAAAGAGCATGGAAAACCTGAAAAACAGCGGGAAGATGCAATTTACCGTTCTGAATGAAGCGCAGTTGGCCGCTTTCCAGCAGGCGATGCAGCCTGTCTACACCCAATTTGAAAGTGTCATCGGGAAAGACTTGATAGAGGCGGCTAAAGCGGCCAGCAAAAAGTAAGGGTATACACCAGGGTCCTTCGCCAGAAGGACCCTTCTTGAACGAGACTTCATTCAGAGGGGGATTCAACCCCCGCTGAATGTTAGTTTAGTGTTAAAAACCGGCGGGTAGAGATATAACAGAGGTGGTGACAGGTGATGAAGACGTTTTGGCGGGTGTATGAGTTTTTAGAGGACATCATTTCCGGAGGGCTTTTATTTACCGGGGTTGCGATCATTTTTTACGGAGTGATTATGCGCTATTTTATGAATTCGCCCAAGTCCTGGGTTGATGAGGTGTCGCAATATTTGATTATCTGGGGTACCTTGATTGGAACGAGCGTTGCTTTGCGCAATGATCATCATATCAAAGTGGATATGCTTTTTGACCGTTTTTCTCCCAGAGTGAAATATTATGTGACCATTTTCGCGCATGGGGTAGGGACTGCGTTTAGTCTTTTCCTGGCTTATTACGGTTATGTATTGGTAAATTTCGTCCATAATACAGGCCAGCGTTCTACAGATGTGGGAATTCCTCTTTATGTTGTGTACAGCATTTTACCTTTAGCGGGAACAATGCTGACGTTTCGGTTCTTGGTAAAACTGTACAGTATGATACGCAGCCATGGCAAAGAATGGGCGCCCGGGCAGAATGGGGAGGTGACTTCACATGATCGTAGCAGCACTCTTTAGTTTATTTATTATTCTGTTTCTGCTTAATGTACCGATTGCCATCAGCTTGGCCATGTCCACCATTGCCGTCATTATGGCGACCAGTGATTTCAATATGATGATGATTCCTCAGCGCATGTTTGCCGGCTTAAATTCAGCCCCCTTAATGGCCATTCCGGGATATGTGCTGGCCGGAGTTTTAATGTCCAAAGGCGGGGTTTCGAAATATTTAATTAACGCACTCCGGTCTTGGATTGGGCATTTGCCCGGCGGCTTGTCGGTCGTTACCATTTTATCCTGCATGATTTTTGCGGCTATTTCCGGGTCCAGCCCGGCCACGGCTGCCGCGATCGGAGCCATCATGCTGCCGGCGATGGAGAAAGGCGGCTATCCCAAACGTTACACCATGGGGCTTATAGCAGCTTCCGGAACTTTAGGAATCCTGATCCCCCCAAGCATTCCGCTGATTGTTTACGGGGTTACTTCGGATGAATCGATCGGCAAGCTGTTTATGGCCGGAATTTTGCCGGGACTTCTGCTTGGGGGTATTCTTGTTGCCATTGCAATCATTTATGCCAAGAAAAACAATTACGGTATCGGAGAAAAGTATTCTTGGGCAGAACGTTGGCGGGCTACGGTTAAAGCAATTCCCGGAGCGTTCTTGCCGGTATTGATTCTGGGCACTATATATAAAGGGGTGGCCACGCCGACAGAAGCTGCGGTTGTAGCCGTTTTTTATACCATTATTATTTCGGCGTTTGTTTATAAAGAACTGCACTTCAAAGACATCCGGCCGGTCTTAAGGGAGACCATCAATACTTCCTCCATGATTTTCCTGATTATTGCGGCAGCAATGGTTTTTGCCCTCTTCTTAACCAACAATCAAGTTCCGAACAAGGTGGCACAGTGGATTGGGGAGGCAAACTTAAATGTCTTCATGTTCTTCTTGGTTACCCAGCTCATGTTCTTTATTATGGGAACTTTCTTGGAAGCGGTCTCAATTATCCTTATCACCTTGCCGATCCTGCTACCGATTATCAAGCATTTGGGAATTGACCCGATACACTTCGCCATCGTTATGACGGTTAACATGGAGCTGGCTATGATTACACCGCCGGTGGGTTTGAATCTCTTCGTGGTTAGTTCTATGGCCAAAGAAAGACTTGAGGAAGTAGTAAGAGGAGTACTCCCGTTTATTGCGATTATGATCGTCGTTCTGCTAGTGTTAGTGATCTGGCCGGATATTTCTTTGTATCTTCCGAGAGAGGTTATGAAGTAAGGGAATTCAAGGGAATATAGGTTAATTTTACAATAGTTGGCAAAGCATGCGTTTTGAAAGTATTTGTATTGAAATCATATCTTCCCCTGGAAGCAGGTTAATTCTTTGAAGAGGTAATTTAAGTGTTACCGCGGAGTTAACCTGTTTTCTTATTCTTGAAGAAGTAAAGCTAAAAGCAATAACATAAATAAAAAAATTATATATTGAATAACTATTCTGATATATGTAAGATGAAACTAGAATACTGACTTTAATACCAGATATGTATTATAGGTTGGGGGTATACGTTTTGAAAGCAAGTATTTTAGTTACTTCACCTTATCGCGAGGTCACCGGATTGATCAGGCATGTTGCTGAAGAACTGGAAATTGATATTATTGTGATCGAAGAGATTTTAGATAGTGCTGCTAAAGTTGTGAAAGAGATGCTTAAAGAACAAAAGGGAATTGATGTGATTGTCAGCCGCGGAGGTACGGCGGAAGCGATTAAGGAAATCGTTGATCTGCCGGTAGTCATAATCGAACTCACAGATTTTGATATCTTGCAGGCTCTGTGGGAAGCCAAAATATCAGGAGCGCGACGCATCGGGTTTGTCGCATATAAGTACCATAAGATTGATTATGATTTTAATTACATTGAAAAAATACTTGGAATTGAGGTCCAACAATACCTCTATACCAAAAGACAGCATATTGCAGAGCAAGTTCAAAAAGCTTATCATGACGGGGTCGATGCGTTGGTCGGGGGCGGAGAGTATGGTGTCAGTCTTGCTGAAGCGCATGGAATCAAAGGAGGGTTAATTCGATCGAGCCGCCGGGCTGTGGTGCAAGCACTGCAAAGGGCGCAAGGAATACTGGACATTGTACAAAAAGAACGGGCCAATAAGGAACAATTAAAAACAATTATTAATAATACCTACGAAGGCATTATTGCCTTTGACACGCAGCACAAAGTCACGGTGCTGAATTCGGTGGCCGAAAGAATTCTCGGGATCAAAGCTCATGATGTGATTGGGATGAGTGTGCAAGCCTTATCACAGTTTATCAGTACTGATGGATTGTTTGAGGAAGAAAGCCACTTGAGGAACCAAATCCGAAAAGTGGGCCAATTTCAGGTGTTGTTTAACAGAATCCCCATTAACTCCGGGGGAGAATATTTTGGTTTGGTTTATACTTTACAGGATGTCACCAAGATTCAGAACATTGAACAGCATATCCGGAGAGAGATTTACCGCAAAGGCCTGGTTGCGAAATTCTCTCTCGCTGATATTATTGCTCAAAGTCAAAGCATGAAAGACTTATTGAAACGGGCCCAAAAATTTGGAGCCACTGATTCAACCGTGCTGATTATCGGAGAAAGCGGAACTGGCAAAGAACTGCTTGCTCAAAGCTTGCATACGTTCAGTTCCCGTAAAAACGGTCCTTTTGTTGCGATCAATTGTGCGGCCTTGCCTGAAAATCTGCTGGAGAGTGAATTGTTTGGATATGAAGACGGGGCGTTTACAGGGGCAAAAAAAGGGGGGAAACCCGGGCTGTTTGAGCTGGCCCATGGGGGAACGATTTTCCTGGATGAGATCGGCACCATTGCTTTAAACCTTCAGGCGCGTTTACTTAGAGTGCTGCAAGAGAAAGAAGTAAGACGCGTGGGAGGAGACCGCATTGTCCCGGTAGATGTGCGAATTATTGCCGCCACAAACGAGAACTTAAAGCAAATGGTTGAAACTATGAAATTTCGCCAGGATCTATACTTCCGTCTCAACGTTTTAAACCTTAAGATTCCAGCGCTCAGGGAGCGGAGAGAAGATATTCCCCATTTAGTCAATCATTTCTTAGAAATTTTTAATAGGAAATTCAATAAAGATATTCAAGAATTTGCTCCGGAGATATGGCAATGGTTTCTTCGCTATGAATGGCCCGGAAATGTGAGGGAATTGGAAAACATTGTGGAACGCTGTGTCGTGATCACCGAGGGCCAAGTTGTCGAAGCAGATTACCTGGACAGCATCTCGGAGGGAGTTGCCGAAAATATGCAAGTAGAGTCAGCAACCGGGAATAATGTCATTAAAATTAGAACCGCCAAGTTAGAGGACATGGAAACAGAAATTATTAAGCAGCTTCAAGACGTGGTTAAGAATAAATCCGAACTCGCAAAAATCTTAGGTATCAGTCGAACAACTTTATGGAAGAAGACAAAGGATATTAACGGTGAATAACAATCGATGAGGAAAATACGGTATAAAGCTTATGGTTTTAAAAAGTAGTTCGTGTTATCTGGGCGTTAACAATTAAATCATGATGTTTAAGAAATGAACAGCTCCAAGGATGAGTAAGAACAAAATGACCAGATCTACTCGCCTTGGAGTTTTGGCATGGTTTTTGCAATAAGGACGAGTATAACTTAAAGAGGAGGGAATCTTTGTGCGCAATGTTTGGAATTTTTCGACTGCGGGAAAGATTATTTTTGGAAATGATGCGGTTCAAGGTTTAGGAAAGTTAATGCAGAGCTTATCTGAGAAAACGGCTCTTGTTGTGACAGACCCGGGAATTAAAGCGGCGGGTATTCTCGAAACAGCACTCTCGTCGCTTAAACAAGAGGGAGTTTCTTATGCGGTATATGATCAATGTGAACCTGAACCTCGAGTTGAAAAGGCTGTTGAGGCTTATGATTTTGCCAAAAATCAGAATTGCGGCGCAATCATCGGTTTGGGCGGCGGGAGTTCGATTGACTTAGCCAAGGCAGTTGCAGTCCTGTTGACATACGGCGGCAGTCCGAAAGATTATTTTGGAGAGTTTAAGGTTCCCGGTCCGGTTTTACCTTTGGTTGCCATTCCCACTACTTCTGGTACTGGAACAGAGGTTACTCCGGCTGCAGTGTTAACTGACTTACAGGCTAATTTGAAAATCGGAATCTCTGATAACTATATCAGACCCATGATCGCTTTAGTTGACCCGATGTTGACGGTTAAAATGCCACCGGCTGTAACCGCATCGACCGGAATTGATGCCTTAACTCACGCTATCGAAGCCTATACGGCTATTGGGTTCGAGTATTTGCTGGCTGAGGGCGAAGCGTTGTATCAAGGAACCAATGATTTAACGGATGCTTTGGCAGAGAAAGCAATCAAGCTAGTTAGTGATAACCTTAGACTGGCAGTAGACCAAGGGCAGAATGTGAAAGCTCGGTATAACATGGCTTTGGGAAGTGTGTTGGCCGGGATGGCATTTTCCAATGCAGGAGTCGGGGCGGCCCATGCGATTGCCTATCCTGTCGGGGCAGCTACCCATGCGCCGCACGGGGTGTTATGCGGATTGCTTCTGCCTCATGTCATGGAATACAATGTCCCGGTTGCGCTGGACCGTTTTGTTAAGGTCGCTGAACTCATGGGGGAAAATGTTAGGGGTTTGAATCAGTTTGAAGCTGCGATGTTAAGTGTGAAAGCTGTAAAACGTTTAATTCGGGATGTTAAAATTACCGCGACTTTACGAGGATTGGGCGTAAATGAAGCACAATTGCCCGATATGGCCGAAAAAACTCTGGAGGTTGGAAGATTATTGCGCAATAATCCCCGTCGTCTTACAGCGGCAGACATAGAAGGAATCTTGCGGAACGCATATTAATTTTCTTCGGAGGCAGCAGAAGAAGATTCGAGATGAATAAGGGAGGATTATTGGAAATGAAAAGCTTCGTTTTCCGTACACCGGAATTAAACTTTGGAAACGGATCTGTAAAAGGGATAGGAATTAAGGCTAAACAATTAGGAGCTTCCAGAGTCTTGATTGTCACGGATAAAGGGGTTGTAAGCGCAGGGATACTTCCGAAAATTGAACAGCCTCTAAAAGATGCTGGGATAGAATTTGAGGTGTATTCTGAAGTTCAGCCTGAGCCAAATCTCGACAGCCTGCATGAGATTGTGAAAATTGCCAAAGAAGGTGATTTCAGCTTCTTTATCGGGGTTGGCGGCGGGAGCGCCATGGATGTTACGAAGCTGGCTTCTCTGATGATGACAAATGAGGGGGAAGTATCGGATTTCCTAGGTGTCGAAAAAGTCCCGAATCCGGCAGCCCCGGTAATTTTAGTTGCGACGACTTCCGGAACAGGTTCTGAAGTTACAAAGTTTGCTTTATTCGGGGACGATGCCATCAAAAGAAAGACAGCTGTTTCTAGCCCGAATATTATGGCCAGGGCTGCCTTTGTCGATCCTGAACTCACAATTTCAATGCCTGGCCATGTTACGGCTGCGACAGGAATTGATGCCTTTATTCATGCAGTCGAGGCCTATATAGCAGTCAATAGAAATCCGGCGACTGACCCGATAGCCTTGGAGGCTATCCGTCTCATCGCCGCAAACTTGATTCCCGCAGTCAAAAACGGAAGCAAACTTGAAGCGCGTTATAATATGGCCTTAGGCAGTGTGTTAGCGGGAATCGTCCTAAACAATGCCGGTGCAGGGGCGGTTCACGCGCTCGCTTATCCGGTCGCTATGGAATATCACGTTTCCCATGGAATCTCCAATGTTGTAAACTTCGTTCATACCATGGAATATATCGCACCCGCTTTATTAGAACGCTATGCCAATATGGCTGAAGCAATGGGTGAAAAAGTCGGCGGTTTATCTCAATATGACAGTGCCATGGCATTCTTAAAAGCCATTCGCCGTTTATGTTTGGGTGCATCTTTGCCGGTTGGGTTAAAATCAATCGGAGTTGATCCCAAACTGGTTCCGGCCCTTGCAGAAACGGCGTTTACCGATACCAGGCTTCTTGGTAATACCCCATATGTTTTAACGGCAAAAGATATTCAAGCAATTTATAGCAATGCCTTAAATGACTAACAGAAGCGGCATAATATTGGCGATCCCCTCCTTAATCATATGGGCAACCGGAGAGCCTTGAGAGACTCTCCGGGCTTGTCCGAGTATATGAAAAGCCATTTTTTTACTTATGAATTTTAATCCACTTGAACAATACAATAAGACATTGTTTTTCTGAGGAGGTTTGTACAATTGAATAAAATATTGCGCGTAAATATGACGGAGTTAAGTATTAAAGAGGAACCTGTTAAAGAAGAGTATAAACTTCTTGGGGGCCGCGCATTCATTGCTAAGCTTTTGCTGGACGAAGTCAAACCTACGTGCGAACCGTTGGGAAAACATAATAAGTTGATTTTTGCACCCGGTTTGCTAGGCGGGAGCAAAGTTCTTAGTTCAGGACGGATTTCGATCGGAGGAAAAAGTCCGCTTACCGGGGGCGTTAAAGAAAGCAACGGGGGCGGAGTTGTGGGAATAAAGCTTGGCCGACTGCGATACAAAGGAATTGTGGTAGAGGGCCTTCCTAGTTCTGAACGGAAATATCTGCTTAAGGTTGACGCAAACGGTGCTGCCTTGCTTGAGGCAGAGCAGTACTGGGGTCTGGGTGTATATGAGACGGCCCGGAAACTAAGAGAAAAGTATGGCTCGAATGTTGCTGTTTCTTGTATTGGTCCGGCGGGAGAAAATAAATTTTTGGCAGCGGGCATTGCAAATACGGATATAGATGGCGTTCCCAGCCGTTATAGCGGACGAGGGGGGCTTGGCGCTCTGATGGGCTCCAAAGGGCTTAAGGCCATCGTCCTGGATGATAAAGGTTTAGGTGTCCTGGAAGCGGCGGATGTTCGGGAATTTAATCAAGCGATGCAGGATTACAGCAAGATTCTAAAAGAATCACCGGTTGTAGAGGCCTATAACATTTATGGTACGGCTGCAATGGTTCAGGTTACGAATGCTGTAGGGGGGTTGCCTACACGCAATTTTTCTACCGGAAAATTTGAGTGGGCTGAAAAAATCAGTGGAGAAAGAATGCATGATATTATTAGCGAGCGTAAAGGAAAAACAACCCATGCGTGTATGCCCGGATGTATGATCCGTTGTTCCAATGTTTATGTCGATGAAAGCGGAAAAGATATCGTCGCCCCCCTCGAATATGAAACCATTGCCCTTATGGGTTCGAATCTGAACATTGATGATCTGGATGTCATCGCTAAGCTAAATTACCTGTGCAATGATTATGGACTGGATACGATTGAAACCGGTGCAGCCCTTGGGGTAGCGATGGCGGGAGGGTTAATTCCTTTCGGGGATCAGGAAGGAGCCCTAAATCTGGTGCACGAGATTGGAAAGGGTACGCTTCAGGGCAGAGTTCTTGGTATGGGTGCTGAGACGGCGGGCAAGGTTTTGGGTGTGTTGAATCTTCCTGTGGTCAAAGGGCAGGCAATGCCCGGTTATGAGCCCAGGGGTATAAAAGGCATGGGGGTAACTTATGCTACCTCACCCATGGGAGCAGACCATACGGCAGGGGCAACAGCTAGAGCCAAAGTGGATCATAACTCCCGCGAAGGTCAGGCAGATTTATCAAAGAAAATGCAGTACACAATCCCGATTTATGACGATCTAGGGTTATGTATGTTTGCGGTAGTAGCGCTTGGCCCTTACCCTGAGGTTCTAAGCCGCTTGGTAAATTCACAATTGGGAACACAGTTATCCGCAGAGGATCTCTTTAAGTTAGCGGATCAAACCGTTAAATGGGAGCGTGAGTTCAATCGGCGGGCTGGGTTTACGAATTTAGACGATAGACTTCCCGAATACTTTAATGAAACGCCGAATCCTGCTATTAATTCGGTATTTGATGTTGGTGAGGAAGAACTTGATAAGATTCACGAATAACGAGTATGGAAATTGACTAATGAATCGTAAATTCAGGAGGGTTAACTCATGAAGGTTAAGTCCAGGTATTAGAATAATTCAACAGAATCAAAATGGTGGGAATTTTTACTAAATTCTGCAAAATTGAGGGGGTGAAGGGATGAGAATGAAATGCGCTGAGTGCGCAAAATCGAATGCCTGTTATCAAGGGGACAGCTGTTATGATCAAGGATGGATCAGACCGGAATATGAAGATCCTATTAATCTCAATATACTGAAAATCGCCAGCCGTCTTGAGGCAGAACATTATATGAAGCTCACTCGTTTGCAGGAACTGATGATGTTTGCCAAAGAAATGGGATATAAAAGCCTGGGAATGGCATTTTGCGTGGGTTTAGCAAAGGAAGCGCGGGTGCTAAGCGGAATTTTAGGTAAGGATTTTAAAGTGGAATCCGTTTTGTGCAAGGTAGGCGGAGTAGATAAAAAGACCTTCGGCCTTCCTAATGTAGTTGATGGACGTTACGAAGCATGCTGCAATCCGATCGGGCAAGCAAAATACTTGGCAGAGGTTGGAACTGACTTAAATATAATCGTCGGCCTCTGTGTGGGCCATGATATCCTGTTCACCAAGTATTCCGAAGCGCCTGTTACCACACTGGTGGTAAAGGACCGAGTTCTGGCCCACAATCCGTTAGGGGCAATCTATTCGAATTATTGGTTAAAAAAGCTGTAGTAAGGGTGAAAAGACAATGATACTAAAACTAGACAAACTCAGTTTATCATTCGGAGGGATTCAGGCTCTTAATGGAGTGAGTTTCGAGATTAAAGAAGGGGAATTATTCTCCTTAATCGGTCCCAATGGCGCGGGGAAAACCAGTGTAATTAATGCGATTTGTTCTTTTTATAAACCGACGAAGGGAGAAATCTACTTTAAGGATAAACTGCTGAATCCGCTCAAGCCATATAACATAACGGCTTTGGGTGTTTCTCGTACCTTTCAAAACACAGAACTTTTTGCAGGTATGAGTGTCTTGGACAACATTAAGCTGGGTTCACACAACCGGCTGAAAGCGTCCACCTTAAGCGGGATGTTTCATTTACCATGGGCTAAGAAAGAAGAACGTGAGGAAGAGAAATACCTCAGGGAAGAAATATTAAAAAGGCTGGGCTTGGATGAGGTGCGCAACCGTTTTGTAGGAACGCTGCCTTATGGGCTTCAGAAACGAGTGGATTTGGGGCGGGCTTTAGCATCCCGGCCGGAATTGTTGATTCTGGATGAGCCTGTGGCCGGCATGAATAATGATGAGAGCCGGGATATGGTTGAGTGTTTGCTCCATTTTAAGAAAGCATGGAATCTCACAATCTTGTTGGTTGAACATGACATGGAGGTCGTAATGAGCATTTCCGACCGTATCGTGGTCATGAACTTTGGGCAAAAAATTGCTGAAGGTACTCCACAAGAAATACAAAACAACGAACAAGTCATTACGATTTATCTGGGTAAGCAATATGAAAAGGATGTGAGCTAATGCTTCTTTTACAGTTCATTTTAATTGGGATATCGATTGGAAGTGTCTATGCCCTGATTGCGCTAGGAACTGTCCTCATATATAAAGCGACCCGCGTGATTAATTTTGCCCAAGGCGAATTGGTGATGATCGGAGCCTTTATCGGGTATACATCCCTAGTCAGTTGGGGTTTACCCATCTTTATCGCCTTGCCGGTAACTTTACTCTTGTCCGGTGTCATTGGTTATCTGGCAGAGCGCTTTGTGTTACGGCGTATTGCCCATGGTCCGCTTATCAGTGTAATTATGGTTACTCTCGGGTTATCGATCTTCTTAAAGGGCGGAGTAACCGGAGTATGGGGAACGAGTATGTATTCTTTCCCTAAAATCTTTCCGGAAAGCACCATTAATCTCTTAGGAATTAAATTACCGCAGGTATATTTCTGGAGTATGGTTGTGGCTGTAATTATCTTTGTTTTATTCGTCTTTTTCTTCAAATATACAGATTTAGGCTTAGCCATGCGGGGAGTTGCCGATAACCAAAAAGCAGCAGCATCTCTTGGAGTAAATGTATTTTCGGTTGTAGGGTTATCTTGGGTATTTTCCGGAATTGTAGCTGCTTTAGGTGGAATCCTCCTGGCTAACATCAGCTTGCTAAACATTAATATGAGTGATGTTGGGTTAAAGGCTTTTCCCGTTGTAATACTTGGAGGGTTTGACAGTCTCCTGGGTGCTGTCATCGGTGGACTTGTAATTGGAGTTATTGAAAGTGTGGCCGGAGGATATTTAGCTACTATAGTAAGTGGAGCAATCGATCAAGTTGTCGCTTTTGCAATATTATTGATAATTTTATTGATTAAGCCCCAAGGCCTGTTTGGCACCAAAGAAGTAGAGCGCTTGTAAGACAAAAGTCTCCGGTACGATACTGTCCTGTCGACAGTATCGCCGAAGGCGCTACTTATAAGGAACGCTACCGCCTGAGGATAGACTTTTGCCGAAATTGCAGGCTCTTAAAGAATAGCTTTACAATTGAGGAGAGTAGAGTATGGTAAATAAAAAATCGCTTGTTAAATGGGCCGTCATAGCAGCGATCCTTGCGACTGTCCCTCTGTATAGTGGAAACTATATCCTTTCCTTAGTCAATCTTGCGGCTATTGCTGTGACCGGTGCAGTAGGATTGAATATTTTAACCGGATATACCGGTCAGATCTCGCTTGGACATGCAGCTTTCATGGGAGTGGGAGCTTATGTTGCCGGATACCTGATGACGAACTATCATCTTCCCTTTCTGCTTGCAGTTCTTATTGGAGGAATAGCAAGTGCAATCGCCGGTATTATATTTGGATCACCTTCTTTAAGATTGAAAGGATTATATCTGGCGATGGCCACTTTGGCTTCACAGATTCTCTTGGAGTATGTGTTTAAGAACTGGAGAAGTGTAACCGGCGGGGTTTCGGGGATGTATATTGAGTCTCCGTCCATCCTTGGTTTTTCCTTCGGAACGGATCAAAGATTTTATTATCTGGCAATGGGATTTGCTTTAATTGCCATTTGGACAGCCTCTAACCTATTCAAAACTAAAACCGGAAGAGCTTTTATCGCAATTCGCGACCGCGATATCGCGGCGGAGATTATTGGGATAAGCAGTTTCAAATATAAGCTGATTTCATTCGCCATCAGTTCCTTTTATGCCGGTGTCGCGGGTAGTCTCTTGGCACTCTATCTGACACTTGTTGTCCCCGAGTCCTTTGTCTTATCAGTATCAATTCAATATGTGGCCATGGTAATTATCGGCGGACCAGGGACTATTGCAGGAGCCATTTACGGGGCCATCTTTGTCACATTGCTTCCCCAGGGTATTGAATATATAACCAATATTCTTGCACAGTTCTATCCAATGGAAGCGTTGTTTGCCGCGCTGCGTGATATGACTTTTGGGTTACTCATCATACTGTTCTTATTATTTGAGCCCAAAGGTCTATCAGATATTATCCCAAGAATTGGACGTTGGTTTAAGGGTTTATTCTTAAAAAAGGGGGGTGAGTCAAGGAACCTATCTCATATTCAGTAAATTCCCGGAAGCAAAAATTGAAAACGAGGAGGAAGGTAAAAAATGCATTTTAGGAAAAGAAAAATAAGTTTAGCTCTTGTGATTGTTTTAGTGCTTTCACTTGTCGTAGCTGGATGTGGTTCTGCCGGCAGCAGCACATCTGGAACAGGCGGTTCAACCGGGGGAGAAAAAGACAAAATTACTGTTGGAATTTGGGGTACAATTACTGGGCCTGATAGCGATGTTAATGGCATGTCTTATGGAACAAAAGATTATTTTGAATTCATAAACTCCAAAGGCGGGGTAGATGGTTACAAGTATAACGCCTTGTTGCTTGATGGCAAATATCAAATGGAAGAAGAAATTAAACTTTTCAAACGCCTCTCCACTGTTGATAAAGCAGTAGTCATTAATGGTTGGAGCACTGGAGTAACAAAAGCCTTACGTGATGAGATTAATAATGTGGTCAAAGTTCCTTTTGTATCTGAAACCATGTTAAGTGATGTTATAGACCCTCAAAAATATCCTTATATCTTCACCTTAGGCTTATCCTATGAAGATCAAATTAAAGCCGCTATGTTATGGGCAAAATCCAAGGGAGCAAAGAAAGTTGCATTCTTGCATAATGATGCTGAGTATGGTACTGCTCCTACAACAAATGTTGAGAAGGAAAAATGGGTTGCCAGCCAAGGGATGGAATTAGTTGCTAATATTTCATACCCCATGAAAGCTACAGACCTGACATCCCAACTTCTCAGCATTAAAAAATTAAACCCTGACTATGTCTATATTCAAGATTCTGTCAACAATATCATCGCGATTTTGCGGGATGCTGCGAAGGTTGGAGTACCTGCCGACAAATTTATTGGTAACTTCTATGGTGTAAGTCCTATCATCATTCAGAATCTTGGCGATAAAGCAAATGGCTTCAAAGCACTTCAAATGTATCAATCTTGGGGTTCAGATTTCCCGGCTATGAAAGACATTGAAGAATTCGGCAAATCGAATCAAATCCAGAAGAAGGATCAGTATTATCTTAAAGGCTGGGTTGAAGGAATGCTGATCAACGAAGCTATTAAACAAGTTATCAAGAAGAATAATGGCAAACTTCCGGAACTTGCCGAATTCCGCAAACAGGTACGTGACGCCCTGGAAGGCATTAAGGATTTTAATCCGGGCGGAGCAACAGGAAACATTACCTATGCTGATCACAAGGGATTTAGCACAACTAAGCTGCTTGAAATTAAAAATGGAAAATATACAGAAATCGACGATTGGGTTCAAGTTACAAAGTAGTATTTAAGGAACTTTTTGCAGGGGGAGATCAATGAAAACATTACTTGAAGTGAAAAATATTAAGGTCTTTTATAATCAAGTAATACTGGCTTTGCGAGGGGTTAGCTTAAAAGTAGATGAAGGCAGTATTGTAACCCTTCTCGGTGCGAACGGCTCCGGTAAGAGTACAACCCTTAAAGCAATCTCAGGCCTTCTATCTTTGGAAAACGGCAGAGTGGCTGAAGGGGATATTATGTTTGAGCAAATGTCAACTCTTGGAAAGCCTACCGTCTCCTTAGCAAAAAGCGGAATCTGCCAAGTTATGGAAGGAAGGGAGATATGCAAAAACCTTACGGTTGAAGAGAATCTGAAAATGGGAACCTTAATCGGGAATGTAAAACGAAACGAGAGAAAAGAAGCTTATGAAGTAATTTACCGTTACTTCCCGGTGCTTAAGGAGCGGAGAAACCAAACGGCGGGCTACCTTAGCGGCGGGGAGCAACAAATGTTGGCTATTGGCAGGGCTCTTATGACTAAACCCAAACTGCTCCTGCTTGATGAACCATCCCTGGGATTAGCGCCTTTGGTTGCTGAAAATGTGTTTGAAATCTTAAAGAAGATAAATGAGGAACAAGGAACCACGATTCTAGTGGTAGAGCAGAATGCAAGTTTGGCCCTTAGCGCAGCGAGTTATGCGTTTATTTTGGCTAATGGAAAAGTGGTTATGGAGGGTCCGACCAGCAGTATTAATACACATGACATTCGCAATGTCTATTTAGGGGCGGCATCCACTAAAGATCAAGCTTCATGATTTCTTTACCCCCAATAAAACCGTGTGGATAATATCCACACGGTTTTATTCAGATAAACTTCATCGAGCAAAGCGGATTACTGTTCAGATAGTGAACAAAACAAATGATACTTGTTCATATATTTAACATTAAAACTCGAAAGCCGGGACTAAAATAAATTTTTATGGATAATAACGCCTAAAATGAAGTTGGCACGCAAATTGCAAATTCAAAATAGTGTGACCTATTGAGGGGAGGAATGAGTGTGACGATCTCACAAGAGTTAGCCCGCTTTGCAGTCAATGCCCGCTATGATGATTTCCCGCCGGAAGTGATCCAGGCCGCCAAGGACGCATTCCTTGACTGGATAGGCTCGGCGGCGGCGGGGGCGGAAAAGGTGCCGGGGCAGATCATGCTTCAGGTTGTTGAGGAATTGGGAGGAAATCCCGAAGCCACGGTATTAAGCACGGGCAAAAAAACCTCGAGCATTTTAGCGGCGCTGGTTAATGGCGCGATCTCTCACATCGTGGAGCTTGATGATGTCCATAAAGCTTCGATTATCCACGCAGGGGCTGCGATTATTCCGGCAGCGCTGGCTGCGGCTGAGAAGGCCGGGGCCACGGGCAAGGGCTTAATTGAGGGAATCGTGGTCGGGTATGAGGTAGCGATCCGCATCGGGGAAGCCGTGACCCCGGCGCATTACTATTACTGGCATACCACCGGTACCGTCGGTACTTATGGAGCGGCGGCAGCTGCGGGTAAAATCCTGAGCCTGAATGAGGAACAAATGACTGATGCCTTGGGGAGTGCCGGGACTCAGGCTGCGGGCTTGTGGGAGTTTCTGGCTGATGGGGCTATGAGCAAGCACCTGCATCCGGGAAAATCGTGCCTTAACGGTCTGCTGTCCGCGCTATTGGCGCAGAAAGGATTCACGGCCGCGAAGAAGATCCTTGAGGGGGAAAAAGGGTTTATCCGGGCCACGGCTGCGGAATATGACTTGGATAAAATCACCTCGGGCCTCGGCCGGGGGTATAAGATCGTTGAGAACTGTTATAAAATCCATGCATCCTGCCGTCATACCCACCATGCGATTGATGTTGTCCTGGACATAGTAAAACAACATCACCTCAAGCCGGAACAAATTGCTAAGATTGTGGTTAAGACCTACCCGATTGCCATTGACATCACAGGTAATTTTGCCCCGGATTCCCTATATGCAGCAAAATTCAGTCTGCCTTTCTGTGTCTCCCTCGCTGCAACCGCCAGAAAAGCTGGTTTATATGAGTTTAGTCCGGAGAATCTGAATAACCCTGTGATCCAATCCCTTCTTTCGAAGGTAGAACTGGTGGAGGATGCTGAGATTACGGCTCTTTACCCGGAGAAATGGCCTGCAGTAGTCGAAATAACAGATACAGCAGGAACTACCTTTGCAGGGAGAACGGATTATCCTCAGGGAGATCCGGAAAATCCTGTCACCCACGAACAATTGGTGGATAAATTCAGGGGGTTGGCTCAGTTTAAGTTCTCCCTATCAGGTGTAGAAAACATCATAAATGCTGTGAATGAGCTGGAGAAAGTGACGAATCTATCCGAAATGCTTCAAAAAGCATTCGCGATTTAAGATACCAAATAAGCAGTCAAAAGTCGAAATTAGTAAAGTGAGTTTACAAATAGTACTTAAAATAGAACCTAAATTTTAACGCGAATATAAGCAAGAGAGGAGGTTTTAGCAGTGACAAATTCGTTTTTATGGCGCAAACTGCACTCGTTATCCGGTATTTTCCCGATTGGAATTTTTCTGTTGGAGCATATGTTCATCAATTCTTTAGCGGTTAAAGGAGAAAAGGCCTTTAACCAAGGGGTTGCACTACTTCACAGCATCCCTTACCTCTGGGCCTTGGAAGTTATCATCATTTTTGCTCCTATCCTGTTTCACGCATTCTATGGGATTTGGGTTGTATATCTGACGCGCAACAATGTCCTGGCGTATTCCTATTTTCGGAACTGGCTTTTTTATGTTCAGCGGGTCACCGCCATTATCACCCTCATTTTTGTGGGTTGGCATGTCCTGATCTTGCGTTTTTCATCCGGTGAAATCAGTTTTAACGTGGTCGCGCAGGCTTTGAGCAACCCTGCAGTGATCGTTCTCTATTTGATCGGTCTGGTTGCCACGTTTGTGCATTTTGCCAACGGACTTTGGTCTTTCCTGATCAGCTGGGGAATTACGATTGGGGAAGGGGCCCAGAGAAAAGCGGCTTATTTATCCACCTTAGTTTTCGTCGTTTTAACCGTTGTCGGAGTTAATGCACTCCTCGCTTTCAAGTAAATCGAATGTGCGCGTTCTTATGAAACAGGTAAAAGATCAATAGGAAAATTTCAGAAAGTAAATTTCCGAATAACAAGAAAAGGAGGGGGAGTTGTGACAACCAAAGTGATTGTGGTCGGGGGCGGTTTGGCCGGGCTCATGAGTGCGATTAAGATTGCGGAAAGCGGCCATAAGGTCGACTTGTTTTCCCTGGTTCCCTGCAAGCGTTCACACTCCGTATGCGCCCAGGGCGGAATTAATGCTGCGGTTAATACCAAGGGCGAGGGAGATTCCACTTGGGAGCATTTTGATGACACGATTTACGGCGGGGATTTTCTGGCAAACCAACCCCCGGTTAAAAATATGATCGAAGCGGCCCCTAGCATTATTTATTTAATGGATCGCATGGGGGTAACCTTTAACCGCACCACGGAAGGTTTCATTGATGTGCGTCGTCTGGGCGGGGCTAAGTATTCCCGTACGGTTTTTGCGGGGGCTACAACCGGACAGCAGCTCATTTACGCCTTGGATGAACAGGTGCGCCGTTATGAAGATGCGGGTCTGGTCAGGCGTTACGAGGAATGGGAATTCCTGTCCATTGTGCAGGATGACGAGGGACGCTGCCGCGGGATTGTAGTGCAAGACCTTAAGAATTTAGAAGTGCAAGTGTTTCCTGCAGATGCAGTGATCATGGCCACCGGCGGCTTAGGCATGATTTTCGGGCGCAGCACCAACTCCACCATTAATACCGGATCGGCGGCAGCCGGCTTATATCAACAGGGAGCAATTTACGCCAATGGAGAATTCATTCAAGTCCACCCTTCCGCCATTCCGGGCCGGGACAAACTGCGCCTGATGTCTGAGTCGATCAGGGGAGAAGGGGGCCGGGTCTGGGTTTACAAAGACGGCAAACCCTGGTATTTCCTCGAAGAATGGTATCCGGCCTACGGAAATATGGTGCCGCGGGACATTGCCACCCGGGCCATTTTCAAAGTATGTGTGGATATGAAGCTGGGAGTGGACGGGGAAAACAAGGTCTATCTGGATATCTCCCATCTCGATCCGAAAGAGATTAACCGCAAGCTGGCGGGTGTCGTGGATATTTATGAGAAGTTCGTCGGGGATGACCCGCGCAAAGTGCCGATGCAGACCTTCCCGGCCGTGCATTATTCCATGGGCGGGCTCTGGGTCGACTATGACCAGATGACCAATATTCCGGGGCTCTTTGCCGCCGGGGAGTGTGAATACCAATACCACGGGGCCAACCGGCTGGGCGGCAATTCCTTAGTAGCCGCGATTTATGCGGGAATGGTTGCCGGGCCCAAAGCGATTGCCTATGCTGAAGGCTTAAGTAAACGTTCCGAAGATTTGCCCCCAAGTCTTTTCGAAGCGGCGAAGACCAGGGAAGAAAAACAAAATGCGGCTATCTTCAAGATGGAGGGAAAAGAGAATCCCTATAAGCTGCACCAGGAATTAGGAGAATGGATGCTTGAGAATGTCACAGTCGTCCGCTACAATGACCGCCTGAAAGCCACGGATGAGAAGATCCAGGAACTGATCGAGCGCTATCACAATATCGGGGTTGGCAACGGCGCCCCCTGGGGCAACCAGATCGTGCCCTTTACGCGCAGGCTTTGGCCGATGCTCCATTTAGCCAGGGTCATTACGCTCGGAGCCTTGCACCGCAACGAAAGCCGGGGTGCCCACTATAAGCCGGATTTCCCGGAACGGGATGATGAAAACTGGCTTAAAACCACCAAAGCGGGATTTACCCCTGACGGCCCCAGCTTCAGTTATGAACCGGTGGACACAGCTTATATCAAACCACGCCAGCGTCGTTACGATGTCGCAAAAGAGGTGACGATGGCCAATGTCTAAAAAGATAACGTTTATCATTAAACGCTGTGACAATCCGCAGGCAGTCGCTTATTGGGAAGAATTCAAGGTGCCGTATTTCCCTAAAATGAATGTGGTTGCGGCCCTAATGGAGATCCAGAAGAATCCGGTCAATGCCAAAGGAGAAGCAACCACTCCGGTGGCTTGGGAATGCAACTGTCTGGAAGAAGTGTGCGGGGCCTGCACCATGATTATCAACGGCACCGCCCGCCAGGCCTGCTCAGCTCTGGTGGATAATCTGGCCCAGCCTATCCGCCTGGCTCCCCTGACCAAATTCCCCCTCGTGAGAGACTTGGTCGTGGACCGGCAAGTCATGTTCTCTAACTTGCGCAAGGTTAAGGCTTGGATCGATATTGACGGCACCTATGACATGGGTCCGGGTCCGAAAATTTCCCAAAACGTGCAGGAAGCGGCTTATGAATTATCCAAGTGCATGACCTGTGGCTGCTGCATGGAAGCCTGCCCGAATGTTAACTCCAAGAGCAAATTCATCGGACCGGCAGCCATCGCTCAAGTGGATCTTGTGAATTCCCACCCGACCGGCGCCTTTCGGAAAGAGGCCCGCCTGGAAGCCTTAATGGGCGAAGGGGGCATCGCCGACTGCGGCAATGCCCAAAACTGCGCCAAAGCCTGTCCCAAGGAGATACCCCTAACTCGCTCAATCGCCAAACTCAACCGGGAAACATCCGCCTACGCTCTTAAAAAATTGTTTGGAAAATAGAAAGGATGATTGCATGCGCGGCCGAACATTTCTCTTTGCCCCGTCCAGTGATGTAAAGAAGGCTGAAAAAGCGCTGGCCTCAACAGCGGATATCGTTGTACTGGATTTGGAAGATGCGGTGGCCCCGTCTGAAAAAGATCAGGCCCGGACCAATATTGCCACCCTGCTAAAGGGTGAAAGAATCAAACCTGTGTTGGTGCGCATCAACGCCGTTACTTCCCCTTGGGCCCTAAAAGATTTGCTGGCCGTGCTTCCGCTCAATCCGGATGGAGTCATGCTGCCGAAAGCGGAAATTGCAACCGATGTCAAGAAAGTGTGCTGGACCATCTCGCAGCTGCTCGGTGCCGACAATGAGACCGGGATTTATCCTCTCATCGAAACTGCTGCCGGAGTGGAACAGGCTTTGGAAATTGCCCGGGCCAGCAGAAGGGTAAGACGCTTGGTCTTTGGCGCCCTGGATTATTCCCTTGATCTGGGACTCAATTACACCGGAGATCCTTCAACTTTGGCCTATGCCAGAGCCCGCCTGGTGGGGGCATCTGCTGCCGCCCGTTTGGAAGGGCCGGTGGATACCGTGTATCCGGCGCTCAAAGATGAAGAAGGCTTGCGCCAAGATACCCTGGCTGGCAAGCTCTTAGGCTTTAAGGGCAAGCTCATCATCCACCCGGCCCAAATCGGGATTGTGAACGAGATGTTTACTCCGCCTGCTGAAGAAATCGAAGAGGCCCGCCAAATTGTTGAGGTGTACCGCCAGGCCCAAGCCGAAGGCAAAGGAGCGGTGCAGTGGAAAGGAAAAATGCTGGACGAACCGGTGCTCAAGCGTGCCGAACAAGTCTTAGCCCAGTACGGGCAAGCATAACTAGCATGGTAGAGGAGGGAGAACCCCATGGGTAAAATCCTGGAGAATTTTAGCAAACAACTCATTGCGGAATATGGCGTAGCCGTACCGAAAAGTGCGGTAGCCCATACCCCTGAGGAAGCCCGGGAGAAGGGTGAAAAGCTTGGTTTCCCGGTGGTGTTAAAGGCGCTTGTTCCTGTCGGTAAAAGAGGAAAAGCCGGAGCTATTAAATTCGCGCAAAGCGGGGAAGAAGCGGAAAGCCTGGCGCGTGAGCTTTTAAGCGTGACGGTAAGGCATTTCCCGGTGGAAAAAGTGTTGGTGGAGGAGAAAATAGCTATTGCCCAGGAATGGTACCTGTCCATTACCGTGGACAAGGGCAAACAAGCCCCGGTCATCATCGCCAGCCTGGAGGGCGGCGTGGATGTAGAGGAATTAAGCCGGGAGAAACCGGAAAAAGTCTGCACCAGACATGTTGACCCTCTTTTTGGGCTGGCTGAATATGAAGCTAAGGAAATTTGGGCAGGACTGGGCCTTAGCGGCAAACCTCTAACCTTGGCGACCCAGGCTTTAGTTAGGCTATATCGGGTTTTCAGTGAAAAAGATGCGACCTTGTTAGAGATTAACCCGCTCGTGCTGACTGAAAGCGGGGAAGTCATGGCCGCAGCCTCAGTGATGAGTGTGGATGACAGTGCCATGTACCGCCATCCTGAGCTGAGCAATATGGTGCAGTTAGGAAGTGAAAGGGCCTGGCGTCCGCTCACTGAATTAGAAAAAGCCATGGTTGAGGTCAATGAAGCCGACCCTTACCGGGGGACAGCCCGGTATACGGAAATGGATGACGGGAATATCGGCTTTCTCTGCGGCGGCGGGGGCGGCAGCCTGCTCTCCTTCGATGCGATTATCTCCTTTGGGGGTAAGCCTGCCAATTACAGTGAAGTTGGGGGCAACCCGCCCGAACGCAAGGTTTACGGCATTACCAAGGGTATTCTCTCGAAGCCGGGGGTTAAAGGGCTGTTTGTCGCGCATAATATCACGAACAATACCCAAGTGGACATTATGGCCAAAGGGGTGGTGCAGGCCTTGAAAGACCTGGGTAAAGACCCGGCAACCTTTCCGGTGGTAGTGCGGGAAGCAGGGGTAAACGATGAAGCAGCCCGGGAAATCTTTACAGCCGCAGGGATTGAGTATTATGGGGATGATGCCACGATTACTGAAGCAGCCAAGCGGATTGTAGAAAGAGTACAGGCTTCTGAGGCTGGCGAGGGGAGGAACTAAGGATGTCCATCTTATTAGACAAACATTCACGCATTGCGATTCAGGGAATCACCGGCCGTGAAGCAGCCATGGTTACGAAGCACAGCTTGGACTACGGGACCATGATTTTAGCAGGAGTCACACCGGGCAAGGAAGGGCAGGATGTTCACGGAGTGCCGGTGTATGATACTTTGAAAAAAGCCGTACAGGTACACGAAATCAATACCTCGGTTGTCTACGTTCCCCCGGCCTTTGTCTATGATGCGGTGCTGGAAAGCATTGCCTGCGGGGTTAAACTGATTCTTATTGCCACAGAAAACGTGCCCCAGGCTGACGCTCTTAAGTTTCTGGCCCGGGCCAAACAGGCCGGAGTTCAGGTCATCGGCCCCAATTCGGTGGGGATGATCACGCCGAAAGACCGGGTGAAAGTCGGGGCCATCGGGGGAGACAAGGTCGAGCGCTGTTTTGTGCCGGGAAAAGTGGGGGTAATCTCCCGCAGCGGCGGCATGACCGCCGAAACATCCTGGATGGTGAAGCGGGCAGGATATGGAGTCAGCACCTCGGTAAGCATCGGCGGGGACGCTCTTATTGGGACAAGTATCAGCGACTTGTTAAAGCTCTATCAGGCAGACCCGGAAACCGAGGCTGTGGTCACCTTCTCCGAGCCCGGGACCAGTTTCGAAGAAGATGCGGCTGAACTGATTCAGGCCGGAGAGTTTAGCAAACCTTTATTTAGCTTTGTGGCGGGCCGCTTTACGGAAAGCATGCCGGAGGGAACAGTATTCGGGCATGCGGGGGCCATGATTGCGGGCGGTTCAGGCAAGCCTTCGCAAAAGATGGCTAAACTAAAGGCGGCGGGAGCCCACGTGCTCGAGCGTTTTGATGACCTGATTCCACTACTTAAAGAAGTACTGAACTAAACGTTATTAGATACTGTACCAAAGCGGGATTCAACCCCGCTTTTTTTGTACCATCAGAAAGCATAAATCTCTGGTGGCACAAGCCAAGTTTTCTTTACATATCTGAATGTATTAATGTTTTGTAATTTTATCTGAAAAATTATAAATAATTTCTATAAACTAGAATATATTCATTAAATTTTTAATTATAACGTAATCTCGATGCAGCTAGAGTACATTAACTCTCGACCGCTTTATCTAAATATTTATATATTATTTACAAATGGCATAAATTTTGCAATAATGAATAATGCCAAACTTGATGCATTCATAAAATGCAAATAATCATGTAAAAGGAGGTATGGATTTTAATCGTGGCAAAGTAGAAAATGTATCCACAAATTGGAAAAAGAGAAGTTGGAAAAGAGGAAAGAGGAGAGAGGAAAATGGCAACTAAAGTTGACGTGGCCCCGGGAGCACACCCCGGACAGACGATTTCTGCCGGGGAAGAGAAGTTTGAACGCATCCGTAAGACAGTGGGATTTTTTCTGGCTCCTGCCTTATTCTTGTTATTTTATTATATGCCCATCGCGGGATTGTCTCCTGCTGCCCATAATCTAGCCGCCATCTTTGTCTTTACTGTTACTTTATGGATAACGGAAGCGGTTCCGATTCCGATAGCAGCCATCCTTGGCCCTATCTTAACTGTCATTTTCGGAGTGACTACAGCCAAAGAGGCTTTTGCTGCCTTTGCTGATCCTACGATTATGTTGTTTCTCGGCGGGTTTATCCTGGCTGAAGCGATGGCGGTGCAAGGTCTCGACCGCCGCTTTGCACTGGGAATTTTATCTTTAAGCGCGGTAAAAGGAAATGCCTATCGAATTCTTTTTGCATTCGGCGCCATTATCACCTTCTTGTCAATGTGGCTTTCAAATACAGCCACCGCTGCCATGATGTACCCGATCGGCCTCGGAGTTTTGGGGGCAATCGCCAACGTCAAAGCGGAGGATGCGGGCAAGAGCAAATTCGGCACCGGCATGATGCTAATGGTAGCTTACACGGCCAGCATCGGCGGCATCGGCACCCCGATTGGCTCTCCCCCGAATCTGATTGGCCTGGCAAGCATGGAAAAGATCCTTAAAGTAAAGATTCCGTTTGTCCAATGGATGGAAGTCACAGTACCTATCATGATCATCATGTTTATTTTCCTCTACTTTTATATTTCCAGGACTTCCCCGCCGCCGGCTAAAGATGCATCAGGCAGCAATGACTATATCTCAGAACAGAAAAAAGCCATGGGCTCTTGGACCCGAGGGCAAATCAACGCCTTGCTGGCTTTTTTGGTAGCCGTTGCGCTTTGGGTTTACCCTGGGATTCTCGCCATTATTGAGGGTACCAAAGGCCCGAATTATGTGCATTTTGCCAGCACTTTTCCGGAATCGGTGGTTGCCTTATTGGCCGCTTCCTTGCTGTTCGTGCTTCCGACCAACTGGAAAAAACGGGAGTTTACCATCACAGCCAAGCAGGCTCTGAATATTGACTGGGGAACGCTTTTACTCTTCGGCGGAGGGATTGCGCTGGGGGATCTCATGTTCAAAACCGGCTTGGCCAAAGCCGTAGGCAATGGCTTAGTCAGCCTGACCGGGGCAGACAGCCTTATCAGTATTACTGCACTTGCGATTTTCATTTCGGTATTACTGACTGAAACGACTTCCAATACAGCGGCGGCCACCATGGTCGTACCCATTGTCATCGCGATTGCAACCCAGGCCCAAGTAAGCCCGATTCCACCGGCACTCGGGGCAACTTTGGCCGCCAGCATGGCCTTTATGCTGCCTGTGTCCACGCCGCCCAATGCCATTGTCTACGGTTCAGGCCTAGTGCCGGTTACAAAAATGATAAAAACCGGATTTTGGTTGGACTTTTTCGCTTATTTCATAATCCTGATCGGAGTCTTAACCCTGCCTAAATTAGTCGGGTTGATGTAAAAAGTTTCGTGGTACTTCACAAAAGGACACGAATGATGTAATATAATGGGAGACAAGATTAGGGGTGGTAGAACCACCCTTTCATTGTGTGCGCAAATGAATCGCACTCTCCGAAGAACGGTGAAGGGGGCCGTATCTTTTGGAGCCATTACATTGGAGGAGTGATTTTCTGTGCAGGCCACTATTGCTCTCGCTATTTTCATCCTCACTTATGTCTTGATCATTTCAGAGAAAGTTCACCGTGCGATCGCAGCCTTGCTTGGCGGCATGATCCTCATTTTAGCCGGGGTTCTTGACCAAGAAAAGGCAATTGAGCACATCGATTGGAACACACTAGGACTTCTTATCGGCATGATGATCGTGGTAGGAATCACCCGGCGCACCGGGGTCTTCCAATACTTAGCCTTAAAAGCTGTCCGTATCGCCAAAGGGGAACCGATCCGGATCCTGATTGCTTTAGCGACGGTGACGGCGATCTTATCCGCCTTTCTGGACAATGTAACGACCGTATTATTGATTGTACCCATTACTTTTACCATTGCCGACAGCCTTGGCCTCAATCCAATTCCTTTTTTATTGAGTCAAGTCTTAGCCAGTAATATCGGAGGTACGGCGACCCTAATCGGCGATCCACCCAACATTATGATTGGAAGCCAGACACATCTGGGCTTTCTTGATTTTATTACGAACTTGACTCCGGTGATCATCGTCATTCATATCGTAACTATGCTGATTTTCTATTTTCTCTACCGTCATAAGCTTCAGGTTTCGGATGAGGTAAAACGCAAAGTAACCAATGTCAACCCGCGCGACGAGATTAAAGATTATGGACTTCTTAAAAAAAGTCTGGTTGTTTTAGCCTTGATTATTACCGGATTTGTCCTGCACCAGTCCTTGCATCTTGAATCCGCCACCATTGCCTTGTCCGGAGCGGCACTCCTGATGTTTATCGCACGGGAAGAACCAGAAGATATCTTATTGGCCGTGGAGTGGCCTTCGATCTTTTTCTTCCTAGGTTTATTTATCGTCGTCGGTGGGCTGGTGGAGACTGGGCTGATCAATAAGCTGGCTCAGTGGGCTTTGAATGTCACCGCCGGAAATTTTGTATTTACCGGAATGCTCATTCTCTGGCTTTCAGCCATTGCCTCAGCCTTTGTGGATAACATTCCCTTTGTGGCAACCATGATTCCTTTGATTCACCAGATGGGGAACTTGGGAGGGCTTACCCCCCAGGCTTTGGAACCTTTATGGTGGGCACTTTCTCTTGGAGCCTGCCTAGGCGGAAACGGCACCATTATCGGTGCCTCGGCTAATGTCATTGTCGCCGGCCTGGCTGAGAAAAACGGGTACGCCATAAGCTTTGTTAAATTTATGAAGCTGGCATTCCCAATGATGATCGTTTCAGTAGCCATATCTATGATTTATTTGCTGATCTTTTATTTTTAGAGAAAGAATTTGCGCATATCTACTTGCCGGCCGTAGTTTCACGGCCGGTTTTATTCTTACAAAAATTAAGATACCAAAGCATAATTATCTCTTTCTTGTCGATGCTATAACTTAGTTGGACAAGAAAAAAGAGTGAGGGCGCTTTGGTATGAAAAGGAAAAGAGAGGGTATTCCCGTTTGGTCAAAAATGCGAAAACGAGCTATAATCTTAAGTTTGATTGCACTGGGATTGCTCATAGCATTAAGTTATTTCCTAAATTTGACGTCCCTTTTAGATTTCCGGTCACCGTTGCCCGAACCGTTGGTCCAAAATTCAGAGACCGGGGAAATTAAAGATGAACCGGAAGCCGAACCGGAGCTCCCGGTCCCTGGCTCGGTGAGCCCTTTGACAGTGCTTCTGGTGGGTGTAGATATCAGGCCGGGAGAACCTTCTATTAGCAATACCGATACGCTTGTGGTGGCTCAGGTTAATCCCCAGAAGGGCCAAATCGGACTCTTGTCAATACCGAGGGATACTCAAGTAGAGCTGCCGAAGTACGGAACGGGAAAAATTAATATGGCAGCCAGGGGTGGTTCAGGTCTGGCAAGCACGAAGAAGATGGTGGAAAATTTATTGGGCCTGAAGCTGGATGGCTATTTATTGACCGATTTCGCAGGATTCAAGAAAACGATTGACACCCTGGGGGGGGTTACCCTTACGGTTGAGAAAGACATGTACTATATCACCGGGGATGCGGAAGACGGAATCATTAATCTTAAACAAGGAACGCAGCGTCTAAATGGAGACCAAGCCTTACAATATGCCCGTTTTCGTCATGATGCTTTGGCAGATATCTCACGTACTGTCCGCCAGCAGGCTGTCTTAAAGGCGGCCGCTCAGGAACTGCTTCAGTTAAAGACCTTGCCCAAATTACCGGTGCTTATTCCTCAAATAGTCAGCTCAATCAAGACGGATTTGGATTTCAAGGAAATGCTCACTCTGGCCAATGTGATGGTGCGTCTTAATAAGGCAACTGTTATTTCTCAGACCTTGCCGGGAAATTTTGTAACAGAGGAAGGAATAAGTTATTGGAAGGTTAATACGCAGGAAACAAAAGAAGTGGCCCGTAATTTTTTTGAATCCGGGAAAACGGTGAATATTTTTTCGCATAAAGTAGAAAGTCAAATCGCTCAGGGGATTAATAGCGAAAAGGCGGAAGTTGTTCTAACTGATAATATAGCATTAAAGGAGAAAGAACCCCAGAAGGCGAATATTAAGCAGGAAAAGATTAGACCCGAGAAGACTGAATTAGAGAAGGCCCGCTCAGAAGAGACTGGATTTGAAAAGGCAGAGTTGGGCAACAAAAAGCTTGATTCCGAGAATTTGAAACTTCAGCAGGTTGAAGACGGCATTATCGTTGAAGTGGAGGTTCTGGCCCCCTCTCAAGCCGGGAAGGGATAATTGATGGAAGAGTTTCTGATACATACTAATGGATTAAAAAAAATGGGCGCTCACCTGCAAGAAGGCTGCGCCCAAGATTGTTTCCGCTTGGTCGTGGCGGAAGCTCCGGAATTAAAGACGCACTCATCCCGAATATTCGGTTCGGAAATAAAATTTAGTAAGGAATGGGAGAGTAAGGAGGGGCGCAGCCCGCTTTTTGAACATATCGGGCCTAATCTTCATTTTGTTTTATTTAACGATCTTAATAACAAAGGCCAAGAACATAAGATGCGTTTTTTTATCACCAAAGACGCGTTTGTGCTTATGGGTTGGGGTGAAATTAAGCCTGAACTGCTTGCTGCTTGGGCCGAACGCGGCTTGCTAAATGAGCCTCTTGATTTAGCGCTGAACCTTGGTTATTTCGTATTAGGGCATCATCAGGCTTGGCTTGAACAATTAGAGCAAGGGATGGATCATGTGGAAGTGGAGATCTTAAAAGGCGCGCGCAGGTGGCAGCAAGAAAGAATTATTCATTTGCACCGCAAGGTTCTCCGGCTTAAAAAATCTCTGAATTCTCATCTCTCCGTTTTCAGCAGGCTGTCCGAATTTCAGAAGTCGGCGGGGCCGGCGCTGTGGAAGGATCTTGTGGCTGATACCCAGAGAGAATTAGATGATGTCCGCCAAATGCATGACTTGGTTGAAAACTTACGGGAAGCCTATCAAGCGGCAGTTGACAACCGTTCGAATGATATTATGAAGCTTTTAACCCTTATGGCCACGATTCTATTGCCGATCAATCTGCTCACCAGTTTTTTCGGGATGAATTTCGAAAACATGCCCTTGATTCATAAAGCTTATGGCCTCCCTGTTTTCTATACTCTTAGCTTAGTAATCGCGGCTTTAGCTTTTTGGTACTTCTGGAAACAGAAATGGCTGAAGTAAGCCTTGCGGTCGAATTAAAACCGGGGTATAATATCTCCGATTGTTTGAATTTACAGGAGGGCATATGGATACGCTGTTTGAGAAATTAAAGGAATACTTACATATGGACCAAGAGTTGCCGTTTGAAGAATTCTCGGAATACTACCGCCGGCTGATTGATGAACTCAACACCAATTTTCAGAGTCTGGAACAGGATGCTTTGATTAAAGCGCGTTATATCTGTTCCATTGTGCAAGCCAATGCTGATGCCCGTTCCAAACAGGATAAGAATAAGGCCAAGGCCTTCAAAAAAATGGCTGCGAAATCTGCTTTCTGGTCGGATGCCATTAATTTTAACCTTTTGAAAAGGGGCTTAACTCAAGAGCAAATTGACCAAGCGACTGAAGAAATTAACGAGGCCATGTAATCATACTAAAAAATGGTAAAGCGCTTCTGCATCAAGCGGGGGCGCTTTCGTCGTTGATGCGTTTGGGTGAGCTGCTGTTTCATGATATAATATTAAGAAATGCTTTAAGGACGGGTCTATGGATATCATTCTTTCCCACCGCCAACTGGATTTTGATGCCTTAGCGTCACTGGTGGCTGCCCAAAAACTTTATCCAAACAGTTTTTTTGTCATGGACGGAAAATCAAACCCATATGTCCAGGACTTCTTAGCCTTAGCCAAGGACCGGCTTCCTTTCAGGCGGGCGCAAAATGTGAATTTGGATGAAGTGACACGGGTAGTGCTGGTTGATACGCATGACCTGAAGCGCGCCGGGGGCCTGGGAGATAAGGTTGCCCGCCTGCCTGGAATTGAGCTGGAAGTGTTTGATCATCATCCCTATAACGGCACTCTCCAGCCGGGTTGGGTGATTGAGCCGGTGGGAGCCTGCACCACCTTACTGATTGAGCGCTTGTCGGGTTTGCGTCTTCCGTTAAGCGCGTTTGAAGCGACTTTAATGGCTTTGGGGATCTATGATGATACAGGGAGCCTGCTCTTTGAAAACACTACGGTGCGTGATGTCCGGGCTGTCGCTTATTTACTCGAGCAAGGCGCTAATTTAAGCGTGATCGCGGAGCTGCTGCGGAAGGGCTTATCAGAGGAACAAAAGGAGCTTTTGCAACAACTGCTCGATCAGGGGCGGACGGAAATATTTGACGGGGTTTCGGTCTACATTGCACAAGCCAGGAGCGAGGAATATATCGGAGGGCTGGCGCTCATTGCCCATCGGGTGGGAGAGCTGGAGGGAGCTGACACCTGGTTTTTACTGGTACAGATGGAAAACCGGCTCTATCTGGTTGCCCGTTCGCGCGGCAAAGGGTTGGCAGTCCATGAAATCGTGCAGGTCTTTGGCGGTTCCGGACATCCCAAGGCTGCGTCTGCTACGTTAAAAGGGATGGATGCCGAAAGTGTCTTGGAGCGGCTGCGCTCCGAGATTCGGAGCCGGGTGCGCCGCCCGTATATGGCCGGGGATATGATGAGTTTTCCGGTAAAGGCTGTCGCGGCCGAGACCAAGCTGGCGGATGTGGAGCAGATCCTGCTCAAATACGGGCATACCGGTGTTCCGGTTGTAGATCAGGAACGCAAAGTGATTGGTATTATCTCGCGCCGGGATGTGGAAAAGGCCTTGCAGCACGGACTGGAACATGCTCCGGTTAAAGGATTTATGACCTCGGACGTCATCAGCGTGCATCCGAGTACCCCCTTGGAGGAAATCCAGAGATTAATGGTTCAGCATGACATCGGGCGGGTTCCGGTCGTAGATCATGGGAAAGTGGTTGGGATCGTCTCGCGTTCGGATGTCTTGCGCATTATCCACGGCAGTGCCGTCCCGATTGAATCTGCTTTAGCCCGCCAGCGCAGCCAGGCCATGCGTGAAGATATTATGGCTCTTTTCGAACGGCTGCCGGCGACATTGACTGCTATCATCGGACTGGTGCGCGAGGTAGCGCAGGAGCAAGAGTGTTCCGTCTATCTGGTAGGCGGGTTTGTGCGCGATCTTTTATTACTCAGACCCAGCCAGGATCTGGATTTTGTGGTCGAAGGCAGCGGCCTGCGCTTCGCCCGGGCGCTTCTGCGGCGCTTGCCGCAAGGAGAGCTGACCCTGCATTCGGAATTCGGAACGGCGCGCATTTCCTTTGCGGACGGAACACATTTGGATGTTGCCAGCACGCGCTGGGAGTATTATGCTTTCCCGGGTGCACTGCCTCAGGTAGAAGAGTCGTGCCTCAGGGATGATTTATTCCGCCGTGATTTTACGATTAATTCCATGGCCATTGCTTTAAGTGGAGAACGTTACGGAGAGTTAATAGATTATTATGGCGGCTTGCGCGATTTGCAGCAAGGGGAAATCCGGCTCTTGCACAACTTGAGCTTTATCGACGATCCCACGCGTATGCTGCGTGCCCATCGTTTTGGCGGCCGCTATGGCTTTAAGCTCGCTAAAGAAACAGTGGATGCCGTGCACACGGCCTTAGACGCCGGTGTCCTGCAAAAGCTTAGCATGGAGCGGTTTACGGATGAATTTATGCTTATTTTTCAGGAAGAGAACTATACCGGGATTGTAAGGGTTCTTCAGGAATCGAAAGTTTTGGATGCCTGGTTTGAGAGGAAGCTGCCCTGGAATACTGACAAAGAAAATAACTCAGAGCTGACTGAAGAAGAAATAACTACTAAGATAGAAGGTAAAAGCGAGAAAGTTGGGAACGTTAAAACGATCTGTCATTGGCTCAAAACTTTAAGCAAAATGAACCAGGCAGAGATTGAGCATGTCCTCGGAAGATTACGCCTAAGCCGGGAAATACGTGCCCGTACCCTGGAGTACGCACGCTTGCGCTCTGAATTAAAGAAGGGGCCGCTCACTTTAAGCGAAATGGATGTTAAACTGTCACATACTCCGTCCTGGCTGGTGGATTTGCTGGAACTTGACCAAGAACTAAGAACCGCTTTGCAGGGTTATAAGCATGCGTTAGCGAACTTAAAGATGAATCTTGATGGTCATGCTCTGCTTTCCCTGGGGGTCAAAGAAGGACCGGCTGTCGGGAAAATGCTTCAGCGTGTCCGCCGGGCATGGCTTGAAGGAAAGATTAAAACTCCGGCAGAGGAACAGAATTATGTGGCCAAGCTATTGAAGGAGACTTCATTCAGAGGGGGATTCAACCCCCGCTGAATGTTAGTATAGAAGAATCGGGATCTGACCGGAATTCGCTTTAAGAATTCCACAGGAAAGGAATGGAGTGAATTTGTTCAATTTTGACCTTCCAAGTTTGATTGCGAATGTTCCCGCGCTTTTGATCGGGTTTGCCTTTCATGAATTTGCCCATGCCTGGATGGCTGACCGTTTAGGCGATCCCACGCCCCGTCTGACCGGGAGGCTCACTCTCAACCCGGTGGCGCATCTGGATATTTTCGGAACTCTGATGGCCCTTTTTTACCGCTTTGGCTGGGCTAAGCCAGTACTGATCAATCCCAACAACTTTCGCGGCAATCCGCTCCGGAGCGAGATGCTCGTAGCTTTAGCAGGGCCGGTTATGAATTTGCTGATTGCATTTGTCAGTATGCTATTGTGGGTTCTGACCCTCCACTGGTTGTATGGTACGAGCTGGGCCCCGGTGATATCTGAAGTCTTTATGGCAATCGTATTTATGAACTTGGGGCTCGGGGTTTTTAATCTAATTCCGATCCCGCCTTTGGACGGATTTTCTGTGGTCGGCGGCATACTGCCCAGCCGCTTTGCCGGACATTTTTGGGCCATCAAACAATATGGGATGTTCATTCTAATCTTCTTCTTGTTTACCAATGTCCTGGGAAGGATTATCAGCCCTGCGGTTATGTTTCTCTTTAACCTCTATCAAACGGTCACGGTGCTTATTCTATCGCCGTTATTAAAATAAAGGAAGTGAATTTCCATGCCAAGAATACTCAGCGGAATGCGGCCGACAGGCTCTTTGCACATCGGACATTTGAGTGTGATTCAAAACTGGGTTGCCCTGCAAGCCCAGTACGAAAGTTATTTTGCGATTGCGGATTGGCATGCCTTGACGACGGGTTATGCCGATGCCTTGGATTTGCCGGCTTTGCGGAGGGAGATTGCGCTTGACTGGCTTAGTGTCGGGATTGACCCGGAACAAAGTGCGGTCTTTATTCAATCACACGTGCTCGAACATGCGGAGCTTCACTTGCTTTTTTCCATGTTTACTCCCTTATCCTGGCTGGAACGCGTGCCCACGTACAAGGACCAAATCCAGCAACTGGGCCAGGAAGGAAAAGATATTTCCACCTATGGTTTCCTGGGTTACCCTCTGCTCCAGGCTGCCGATATTTTGATATATAAAGCGGACGCAGTGCCGGTCGGGGAGGACCAGATTCCGCATGTGGAGCTGACCCGGGAGGTCGCCCGCAGGTTCAACTATATGTATGAGCCGGTTTTCCCGGAACCGAAGGCTTTAATCGGCAAAGTCCCGCTCCTTCCGGGAGTGGACGGGCGCAAGATGAGTAAAAGCTATAACAATGCGATTTCTTTGGCCGCCTCCCCGGAAGAGATTTGGACGCGGGTGCAGCAAATGATTACCGATCCGGCCCGCCTGCGCAAGGATGACCCGGGGCATCCGGAAGTGTGCATCGTGCACAAGTTCCATGAGATATACACTCCGGAAATTGAGGAAGTCCGGGAGAATTGCCGCGGGGGGAAAATCGGGTGTGTTGCGTGCAAGAAGAATTTAGCGGCGAACTTGGATAAACTTCTGGCTCCCATCAGGGAAAGGCGTCTTTATTGGGCTGACGGAAAACGCGTGGACAAAGTCTTACAAGAAGGAGCGGAAAAAGCGCGGGTGACTGCGCAGGAGACTATGAAGGAAGTTCGCCAAGCGATGGGTGTATAATGGAAGAGGGACACCGCCTGCCATATGTAGAACTCCCTGCTTTTCAAGGACCTTTGGATTTGCTCTTGCACTTGATTCAGCAGGAAAAAGTAGATATATGGGATATCCCCATTGCCCGTATTGCCGACCAGTTTGTGGAGGTGGTACGGGAAATGGAAAATTTGGATATGGAAGTGACCAGTGAATTTCTGGTCTTAGCTGCCCAGCTTTTGTACCTCAAATCCTTATATCTTCTTCCCAAACCTAAACCTGAAAAAGAAGAAACAGAGGAAGAAGATCCCAGGCGGGAGCTGCTGGAAAGACTGCTGGCTTACCGCTCGTTTAAGCAGGCTGCTGAGGTCCTAGCCTCGTATGAGTCAGCCTCCGGACACCCTTACTTTCGGGAAATCGATGTGGAAGAGATCATCTCATCCTTTTCCTCAAAAGAAGATCCCCTGACCGAAGTGGGGTTTGGAGATTTGTTAGAAGCTTTCAGACGCGTGTTCGAGCGGGCAGAGCAGGGTGAGGAAATCCAGCGCATCGCTCCGGAGGCAATCACCATTGAGGAAATGGCCCAGGATGTGCTCCGGCGCGTTGTCCTTCATGCCAAAGGGATTCGTTTTCAGGAGCTTTTACGTTTTAATTCCCGTCTGGAGATCGTGATGGCCTTCTTATCGGTGCTTGAGCTCTTAAAAGCAGGGAAAATCCGGGCGGAGCAACCTTCGGTACGGAGTGAGATCACCGTTTTTCCAACAGAAACGGCCTTGCAGGATCTGGATGAGGATAATAGTAAATAGCAAGTAGATTGGAGTATGTAGGATGCTCTTTCGCGAGAAAGAAATGGCGGCATTGGAAGCTCTATTGTTCGTGGCCAAAGATCCTTTAACCATAGAAACCTTGGCCGAACTTGTGGATTTAGCGCCTCATGAGGCGGCTGAACTGGTTCAGGAATTAGAACAGAAGTATAAAGCTTCAGAACATGGGCTGGCCCTTATCCGGATCAATGATGGCTTTAAGCTTGGCACCAAGCCGGAACTGGCGCCATATATTGAAGCCTTGTACAAACAGCCTGCGCAGGGTCTGTCTGCGGCAGCCCTTGAGGTTCTTTCCATTATCGCTTATAAACAGCCCACGACCAGGGGGGAAATTGATTTTCTGCGCGGGGTTCAGTCTGACCGGGCGGTTGCAACCTTGGTTGAAAAAGGGTTGGTCAAAGAGGTAGGACGTAAAGACGGGCCAGGGCGTCCGGTCTTGTTCGGAACGACGGAACAGTTTCTCGTGCACTTTGGTTTAAGTTCACTGTCTGAGTTGCCGAGCTTGGACACGGAGGCCTTTGCTGAAAGTGCCGGTACGGCTGAGGAAGAAGAGTAGATTCTGCCTTGAAGATAGCCGGCAAGCACCTTTGCGTAAATTCCAAATATGAAATATACCGGGGATTACCCGGTATATTTTTTCTTATAATGGGAAGATTAAAATTTCAGAGCCTGACTTCTGACTCCAGACTCCTGATTTCTGACTCCTTGACACCTGACTTCTGTATCCGAGGTGGTTGTGTGCGCTTCTTGGCGTTCCTCATCGCCCTTTTTCTGTGGTTAGCCCTGGTGCTGGCGCTGCGAGCGGTGGTTGATTTCCGTTACCGCAGAATTGAAGAATATGATCATATCGAGCTGGAATTAAGTGTGCTGCGAGGGGTTTGGAAGTTTCACATGGAAATCCCTACGGTCCAATTAGAGTGGGAAAAAGGACCTGAGCTTGAAGCAAAACAAACGGTCAGTTCTGCCGTTGTGGGCAAGCGCAAAACGAAAACCAAAATGCGCGTGCGCCGGTTTCATGAGCACTTCTTTTTCCGGTTCTGGCCCCGTTTTCCCTATTTCTTGGCCAAGCTGCAGCAGGCAAAAGCTCGTTTTTACCGGGGGATACATTGTACGGCTTTAGAATGGCGCATATGTATAGGCTTTAAAGATCCGGCCCAAACCGGACTGGCCGCAGGCGCTTTCTGGTCCTTGATTGGATACTCACTGGCCAGGCTTTACCATCAAATTAAAGTTGAAGTGAGACGACCGGTATTAGAGGTGGTTCCGGATTTTCAGAAACCCGGTTTTACCTGTGACGTTCATTGCATATTCAAGCTGCGAATAGGCCATATTATTTTTGCCGGATTAAATTTGGCACGGACTCTGGTGCGTGAATTAAGGGGGTAGACGGGATGGGGAATCATCCAATTGAAGCTCTGATGAAGACAGCGATGGAGAGCATCCAACAGATAGTGGATGTCAATACGATTGTAGGAGATGCGGTCGAAACTCCGGACGGCTCTGTGATTATTCCGGTTTCCAGAGTGGCTTGCGGCTTTGCTGCCGGCGGCAGTGAGTTTCCGCCACCCGAAGGACATAAAGGGAATGGGGACTCTGAGGAAAATGACAAGACTTCCTTACCCTTCGGCGGGGGCAGCGGCGCCGGGGTGTCCGTTCAGCCGGTCGGCTTCCTGGTAGTTGGGAACGGCCAGGTAAGACTATTGCCGGTTGAAGGGAATGTGGTGGTAGACCGGATCATTGACGCTGTTCCTGATCTTTTAGATAAAGTAGCCGGGATGTTTAAGAAAAAAGAAAAACATGATGAAATAGATGATGTGATTAGCGTCGAAGATAAAGATTTAAACTGATGTAAAGTAAAAATAAACTTGACAAAGACCGGTTGCAAGAATTGATGCACCCGGTCTTTTGTATTCTAATCCCATCCCGCCGGTCATAAATTTGAGACGAGGGGGATGGAAGATGGTTAATCTTATTTGGCTTGTGATGCTGGCGACTGGGATTATCGTAGCGGCTATGACCGGGCGCATCGATACGGTGACCACCTCAGCCATGAAAGCAGCGGAGCTGGGGGTTGAAGTGGCAATCGAATTAATCGGGGTAATGAGCTTATGGCTGGGACTCATGCGCTTGGCGGAGGAAGCAGGGTTTATCCGCCTGGTCGCCCGCCTTTTCGGACCGGCTATCCGCAGGCTGTTTCCGTCCCTGAAGCCCGAAAGCCCGGCTTTAGGGGCGATTATTATGAATTTAAGCGCCAATGTCCTGGGCCTGGGCAATGCAGCCACGCCTTTCGGCTTGAAAGCCATGCAGGAATTGCAAAAGGAAAACCCGAACCCGGAAGTGGCGAGTCCGGCCATGATTACTTTTCTCGCCCTCAATACCTCTTGCATCACTCTGGTCCCGGCCACAATCATCGGTGTCAGGCTGAAAGCCAATTCCCTCAACCCGACTGAGATTATCGGCACGACCATCTTTGCCACCGGGTGTGCAATGACGGTCGCCATTCTAGCCGATTTTATCTTCAGGCACAGGCAGAGGAGGAGGCCATGAGTATTATCGCCGAAATCTCACGCTGGGCTATTCCGTTGCTGCTATTATTAATTCCGGTCTTGGCCTACCTGCGCAAAGTCCCGGTTTATGAATCTTTTGTGGCCGGAGCAGAAGACGGTTTCAAAACCGGAGTGCGCATCCTCCCGTTTTTGATCGGGATGCTGGTTTCAATTCGGGTATTTATTGATTCCGGAGCATTGGACCTTTTAGCCCGTTTGCTGGCACCGGTCTTTAATTATTTTGGCCTCGATTCCAATCTGACCGCCATCATACCCTTAGCGATTCTCAGGCCTTTGAGCGGTTCCGGAGCCTTAGGGGTGGCGACCCAGCTCATTAATCAGTATGGCCCGGATTCCCTGATCGGACGCTTGGCTTCCACTTTACAGGGAAGTACGGATACGACCTTCTTTGTACTGACGGTGTATTTCGGTTCGGTAGGAATCCGCAAATACCGCTATGCGCTTAAAGTCGGGCTATTGGCGGATTTAGTCGGGTTGATCGCTTCCATCTGGATTGTGCACCGGGTCTTTTCATGACTAATTCTCGGTACATGCTTAGGTGAGCTCCTGTGGTATAATATGGTTAGATAAGAGAGCAGACAGGAGTTGAATCCTTTGCCAGACTCAGATAATAAGCCTGAGCGTCTCCAAAAAGTGCTGGCTCAGGCCGGAATTTCTTCCCGCCGTCATGCCGAAAAGCTCATACTGGGCGGTCATGTCACGGTCAACGGGGAAAAAATTGTCACCCTGGGGAGCAAAGTCAACCCGCATGATCAGATTGCGGTTAACGGGAAATTCATAAAAAAAAGCCATGAACTGCATTACTACATCCTCAATAAGCCGGTTGGGGTCATTACCAGTGCCAGCGATCCCCGGGGAAGAAAAACCGTTCTAGATTTGTTCGGGGATGCACCCGCGCGCCTCTTTCCGGTGGGCAGGCTGGATTATGACACCTCTGGTTTGCTCGTGCTGACGAATGACGGGAATTTGGCCTTTCGGCTGACGCACCCGCGCTATGGAGTGAATAAGACTTACCAGGTGTGGCTGCCTGGACCGGTGAGTGAAAAAGCTGTCACTCAATTAAAAGAAGGGGTAGAACTGGAAGACGGCAAAACTGCCCCGGCCTTGGTCAAACGGCTAAAGCCCGCCATGAAAGGCGGGCTGGAATTACTCGAAATTACGATTCATGAAGGGAGAAACCGTCAAATCCGGCGTATGTGTGAGGCGGCAGGGTATCCCGTGGCTAAGCTTAAACGCGTGCGCTTCGGACCGTTGGTTCTGGATGCCGGGCTAAAACCCGGGGAATATCGAAAGCTGAATGACCGCGAAGTACGCCTGCTCAAACAGGAAGTCGGGCTTCTTTAGTGAGCGGGATGAAGCGGGTGATCAATTTCTTTATTCCATTTCTCTATATCCCGCCCGCCGAATTTCTGCAGGGCATTGGCAACCGAGTTGACTTTTTCATGTTCTGTCGTGATCAGAACCAAGTAGTGCCCCGTGCGCACCTCATGCTCATAATGGCGCGCCCTCTCTGCGGACAAGCCATAGCTTAAGAGAGCTTCCACCAATCCTTCCCCATGGGGCCTTTTCATTAATTCGTTGGCCAAAGGCCCGGCGGCAACTACCTCTCCCAAATTCGGGACTTCCATCGGAGGCGCTTGAACCAGCCAAGAATTAAAGCGGTCCAGATTGACTTCCGGAGGGTAAAGGTTTAATTCGGCGGCAAATTCTTCCTGAAAACTTCCCTGGTGGATATATTCTGTACGCACTAATACGGAAATCTTACTGTTCGCGAGGGATTCTCCCTGGATCTCTTCCACAGCTTCCTTGGTTTGTTGTGGGCTTTTGAAAATAGCAGTTACCGTTCTCTCCATCGGTGTTCCTCCTTGAGCCTTTTTGTTAGTATGTGCAGGAAAATTGTACTTAACCCATTTTGCTTCTATCGCCGGTTCCGGGCCGATCCTTGGTCCGACGATTGCCAAGATTTCTTGGGACCTGCGGCCCAGGCTCTGACTTCACTGGTGCCCTTGTCGGACTTGAAGGTGGAAGTTAATCGGTTATCTTCCTTACGTTCTTTCTACGCTTTAAATTGATCCTGCATAGAGAGATGTGTTAGTAATGACACGTCTCTTTTGATTACAAATGCCTAAAAAAACCTCTTGAAGGAGCTTGAGCGTTTATAATATAATGATAATAGTTAATATAAGTCATAAGTTATAATTGGTTGTACTTTTACTGAAAGAGGAGAAATACATGGATCAAAATATTTTAAGACCCGACGTTAAATCGAAACAAACCGTTAAACAAACACAGGTGCATAAAGCCCACCCATATCTCATACCTGTCTTAATATTTATGGCTATTTTTCTTGTCGGGGCCTGGTATGTCAAATGGTATCCATATTATCATAAGGCTCTTATCGCTGCAACAGAGCATTCGCTGGGGGCGTCCATCGTCTCCGGACAGGCAGCAACACCGCCTGCTCCTTCCTGGTCTGCGGCGTGGAGTTACACCATCACCTATTTTAAGTCGGTATGGAAAGCTGTTATTCTTGGGCTGTTGCTTGGTTCTTTAGTTCAAGTCCTGCTTCCACAGCACTGGATTCAGAAAGTCTTTGGCAGCTCCGGCTTTAAAAGCACTGCTTTGGCAGGTCTGGCAGGCATGCCATCCATGATGTGTACCTGCTGTGCGGCTCCTGTAGCCGTCGGACTCCGAGAACGAAAAGCGTCAGTCGGGGCTGCGCTCGCATATTGGCTCGGTAATCCGGTGCTTAATCCGGCCACCATTATTTTTATGGGCTTTGTGCTATCTTGGGAGTTGGCTTTGGTCCGGATCTTTGGCGGAATAATTCTGGTTTTCGGAGTGAGTTATCTGGCCAATTATCTTGTAAACGCCCAGGAGAAGATCAAGGATATGCCACCGGACATGTTTGTAAACATGCCTGGAGTCATGAACGAAAAATTTAGATCCGTAGAAGCGGCTTCGGAGGAAAAAGGCAGTTTGCTTATGCGCTGGATTCGAGCCCTGTGGGCACTTATTCTTGACACGATTCCCGCATATGTCATTGTAGTAGTTTTACTGGGGGCAATCCGGGCCTGGTTATTTCCGGCTCTTGACCCGGAATGGGCAAACAGCATGATAGCCATTATCTTTTTTGCGCTTGGTGGGACGTTATTCATTATACCAACTGCGGCTGAAATCCCTATTGTTCAATCCCTCATGTCCTATGGCTTGGGTGTTGGCCCAGGGGTTGCTCTGCTCATGACCCTACCTGCCGTCAGCCTGCCTTCCCTGATTATGATTAAACGGGTATTTCCCATGAAGGTGATATTGTTTGTCGCAGGTGCGGTCGCCTTACTGGGAATTCTCACCGGCCTTAGTGCCATGCTTATTTTTGCGTAAATTGGTGTTCCCTTTCGTTTCGTGATGTCTGGGATATAATCAGAAGGAAAAAACAAGCTTTATGGAGAAATAATAACTCATGATAGGCGGTGTTATTTGAAGAGAGGGGAACGGAGATGAAAATAAGAATCGGAGATGAGGTGCTTACCGAGCACATCCGGGTGCGCATCCGCCTCGATTATCGGGGAGAGGCGAGATCAGGCCGTTTCTTTTTCGGAGGTAAGACGAAGGAAGAGATGGCAGAGGTCATGCGGGAAGAGCAGGTCAATCTCTTGCGCAATGTCCCCTTGCAAGGGGTTGTACTGGAGGATGTGGATCTGAGTTTGGATATTTATACTGTTACGGAAGACAACGGGCGTAAATTGCAGCAGTCTGCCTTTGCTCCGATTGTTCTTACGTTACGTGCTGAAAATATTGAAGATTTGCTGCCGTTGCTGCTCAAACCGGAATTTCGCAAGATTGAATTCCTAAGTCCGGAGAGTGTGAATATTCACCGTCTCGACCTTGAGAGAATACTCTATCGTTTCAGTCAATCGTTCCAACAGGAGCTCAAAGCTTTAGAACAAAAATACGCCCGCTAACTTTACCTGCGGGCGTAATGTTCATAAGGGATATCGCGTGTCCGCAGCCACTCGGCAGTGCGGCCGGTGATGACTACGGGTTTAAGGGCGAGATCTTCCAGGGTGCGCGCTCCGCTCATAAGCATTGTCCGGCGCAGTCCCGCAATAAGATGTTCAATCCATTGATTTAGGGCTTCTTCGGATTGCTCTATTAAAACTCGTAGAGGATGTCCTGCTATCCCCACGATTTTCGCACCTAAAGCCAAAGCAGCGGCTATTTCCAAAGGCTCGCTAAAGCCCCCGGAGGCAATAACCAGAGGCGGCAAGTTCAGACTCAATACTTCGAGCAAGCTAACGGCCGAGGTGAGTCCCCGAACCTCCGGTGATGCGTGGGCATGATCCGCGCGCAGGTGCTCAATCCGGACAAAATCAGTACCGCCGCTGCCCCCGATGTCTAAGCAGCTGACTCCGGCCCGCAAGAGGCGGCGGGCCGTTTCGTACCTGAGGCCAGAGCCCACTTCCTTAACGATCACCGGAACGGGGGAGGCTTTAACGACCTTTTTAATGTTGTCTGAGATTCCGCGGAAATCCCGGTCTCCTTCGGGCATCGCCAATTCTTGGGCCGTGTTCAGGTGAAGCTGGATGGCGTCAGCATCTATCATCTCGATGGCTGCCAAAGCCATTTCCGGGGTGGCTGTGGCACTTAAATTGGCGAAAAGCAATCCGTCCGGATTTTCCTCCCGGGCAATGGTATAAGTATCACGCACCTGAGGGTTATCCAGCCCCGCCCGTTGCGAGCCGACAGCCATGGCGATTCCATAGCGCCGGGCGGTGCGGGCCAGGCTTAAGTTTATGGCCTTTACCTTCGGGTGTCCGCCTGTGATCGCGTTGATTAACAGGGGAGCCTGGAGCTTTTTCTTAAATAGGGATAAGGATGGATCGATTTCGTCCAAACTAAGTTCAGGCAAGGCTTCATATACTAAAGAAATATCGCGGAAACCGTTCATACCCGGGTTCCAGGCCGTTTGAAGAGCCAACCTGATGTGGTCTAGTTTACGCTGTTCCCTGGAGATATAGATTTCCCCCTTTGCTTATAGCTGGTTTTAACGAATACTGAAGGAGATTCCGAGCATGGCCGAGTCCACGGTGGAACTTATTCTTAATTACATCGAGCAGCATACCACCCTGGTACTGGCAACGGTGGGTTCTGACGGAGTCTGGGCTACCCCGGTGTTTTATGTCAACCGTGGTTTTAAACTATATTTTTTGTCTGAGGCTAAGACGAAGCACAGCCGGAATTTGCAGCTTGATGAAATGATAGCGGCCGCTATCACTGAAGACTGTCAAGAATGGCAGACCATTCAAGGCTTACAGATTCAAGGGCGTGCGTACCTGGTGACATCTGCGGCAGAAAAGGCTTTGGCTTTGGCTGCTTATCTCCGCAAGTTTCCGGCTGTGCGCCATATTTTTGAAGCCCCGTCTCAGTTCAAAGGAGTAATTGCCGCGCGTTGGCATTGTATTGAGCCGGAGATTTTGCGTTTAACAGATAATTCCAAAGGGTTTGGCAGCCGTTTCGAATTAAACCTTAATAAAGGAGAGAACGCTTCCCAAAGCGAATAATAAAACGGAAAAAGAAATTCAGAATGAGGAATAACCATGCTAATCCAAATGATTCATCATCCGGGCAATTGCCTTAATCATAAAAAACCATATGCACAGCCGTGCCGGCTTTGTGTGGAAGCGTGCCCACACCGGGCAATTTCGGCGGGAATGGAGATTAATGCCCGCGCCTGCACGGAATGCGGTGCCTGTATGGCTGTCTGCCCCAGCGACGGCATGGTGGACCATACGGTTGACGCGTTCTATACTTATCTGGCGGGTGCGGACGAGATAAATCTCCATTGCCCGTTAGCCGTTCAAGCGGGTTTTGAAGTGCCTTGTCTTGGTCTTTTTGACCGGGACACATGGACAGGATTAATGGTATTGGCTGAGGAAAAGCCGGTAAAGATTTTTACAGGGGTGTGTTCTGAGTGTGAGGATAAAGCAGCCTGCGCTCAGAGTGTTAAATTGTTTAATACTCTTCATGCAGAGTGGCCGGAGCATGAGCCTCTTAAAATTATCGTGAAACCTGACAACGGTATCGAATCACTCCCCCAACCCACGGAACCCGAGGTACGCCCTATAGGATTAAGGGCGCGCGGCAAAGAAAAACTTGAAGAATTACTGCCGGGGCTCAAACGCGATGAAACTTACAACATTCCGCGGGCGCGGACTTGGCTACGGGAATTATTAAACCAACGTCCCCACACTCGTTTTCCGTTTTCCACCCTTTTGGTTGATGAATCCTGCACCAGTTGCGGCGTATGCGCTTTGATCTGTCCCCAGGGAGCCTTAAGCAAGCGGGAAGAGAACGGAAAATTGAAGTTGGTCTTTGAACCCTACCAATGCGTGCAGTGTGGACGCTGCGTGGAAACTTGCCGTCCCCAAGCCCTGAAGTTTACGGTTAAAATGATCTCCCCCCGCCTCTTCAGCGGCAAAATCAGGCTGCATGAAGGCAGCTCCCGTTATTGCAGCCGCTGCGGCAAGCAAATCTTCGACCATTCGGAGTTATGTATAGCCTGTGCCAGTGCCGGTCCGGAAAAACAAAACTTTTTTCTTTAAGTCCAGGCTTGTCCCCAGTGTTCGCCAAAGGCTATTTCTCCTAAAGCCTTGCGCGGACGGGGGCTTTTTTCTTGGGCGGGATACCCCAGCGGAGTGACTGCAATCACCCGGAAGTTGTCCGGTATTCCTAAGGCTGAGCGCATTTTGTCTTCGCTGAATAATCCCTGCCAGCAGGTGGCAAGCCCCTGAGCGGTGGCCGCCAGGATCAAATGCTCCATGGCTAAACCGGCATCGAGCATGTAGAAATCCTTACCTTCCCACACTTCGGACTCTTGGGGGTTAGCGCACAGAATAATATTTACCGGTGCTTCAAGCAGAGCCTTGCGTCCCGGATTGGTCTCCGGAAGGGCTTCCGCCACTCCCTGGCGTTTGTCAAGGCGGGTGACAACCATAAAGCGCCAGCACTGGAGGTTCTTCCAAGAGGGGGCGAGGCGTGCCGCCTCCAAGACTAGGGCGATTTTCTCCGGTTCCACTGGGTCCGGCTTATAGGACCGGATACTACGGCGGCGTTGGAGGGCTTCCATAAGATCCATGAGTTTTTCTCCTCTCTTTAGTAATTCCGGCAAGCTGCCTTGCCCGCTCACCACGCGCCGGAGCTGCTCACTTGTCGACTCAGCTACCGCGCCAAACCTCAGGGTATTACCTGAAGTAAACCGTGGCGCGGCTTAACGCTTCATCGACTGCGCTCACGACGCTCCTCTGCTCGAACGGTTCGCTCTGCAAGGCATCTTGCCTGGGGTTTATTTAGGACTGGCAGTCGCAATCGTCTCTATGTATATGGTGATGGCGATGCGTATGTTCCGGCTTGTGTTCCGGCTTCTTGGTTGTGCTTTCGCGGAGCAGCTGTTTGGCCAAACTATCTGTATGGGCGATGGGTGCTTGCTGTACCTCCTGGGCCAGGGCCAGAACCTCACGGATTTCTTCCTTAGGGATTCCTTGGGACTGGGCTTCAGTGATGGCTGCCCGCAGTGCGGTCATGGCATTGGCCGCTGTCGCAGCGGCAATTTGAGCAATAACGACGGTACGTTGATCTAATTTCATTCAAATTCTCCTTCTAATTTTTTGTCGGTAAGATTTTCCTTAATGGGTTAAGGCAAAAAGCTTATCGGGCGGGAGATAGAGATAAGGCGGATCGGCCCCAAGTCTGTGACCGGGAACTTCAATCTGGATTGCTTCACCGTCTCTCTTCCCTAAAGGGGTAACGAATAAGGTGTGGGACTGAACCCCCCGAATCTGGTTTATGATTTCAATCGGAAAAGTGTTAGGCAAACCCGGTTCGGGTCCGGAGAGAAGCACGGCTTCCACCGGCCGGATTCCCAGCCAGACTTTAGATGGAGCAAGTGTTGCCGCCGCCTCGGGCAGACTATGAATAATCAGTTCCTCGTTTAAGGCAGGGACATACACCGTTCCTCCGGAAGTACCAGTATTTATGACTTCACCTTCCCACAGGTTTTTGGCTCCTACTTTGCGGGCTACTTCCAAGGTTTGCGGCCGCCGCAGAAGTTCTTCCTTCGGTCCAAGCTGCAAGACTTTTCCCTGTTCGATAATAACAAGCTTATCACAGAGACGGTATGCTTCCTCCAAGTTATGAGTGACGAGAATATAGGGTACATTATGGGAGGAACGGAAACGCAGGACCAAAGCTTCAAGCTCGCCGCGCAGTTCAGCATCCAGAGCGGAAAAGGGCTCGTCCAGTAAGAGCAGGTCAGGGTCGGCCGCCAAAGCTCTCATGAGCGCAACCCGCTGCTGTTGCCCGCCGGAAAGCTGAGAAGGATAGCGTGAGGCGTGTTCGGTGAGGCGGATCTCCTCCAGGAGTTTATGGATTCGCTCTTTGCGCTTTACTCCTTTCAGAGTGCGCGCAAGAGCATAAGAAATATTCTCGGCCACGGTCATGTGAGGAAAGAGCGCGTAATGCTGAAAGACATACCCAATACGGCGCTGCTGGGGCGGGGCATCAAAACCTTTATCACTGTCAAAAAGAAAGCGGCCCTTAAGAGAAATGACCCCATGTTCCGGTTTGATGAGTCCGGCAATGGCTCTTAAGCTCATACTTTTCCCGCTGCCGGAGGGACCGAGGATCCCCAGAGTCTCTCCTTCATTCAAAATAAGATCCAGCTCAAGATTAAAAGAGTATAAGGTTTTCTTAAACTTAGCCTGGAAGATGGGTAAACTCATGAAGCCAGCCCTTTCAATAGATTATGCATTGACTAATACTACACATTACGGTCGTGCTCGTGATGAACCTTTTGTTCCAAACGGTAGAGCAAAAAGAGAACGATGATAGCCACGGCGGTCATGATCAGAGCCAAAAAGTTGGCTTGAACGATGTCTCCGGACATCATGGCATCGTAAACAGCGATGGACATGGTCTGAGTGACTCCCGGAATATTTCCTGCCACCATAAGGGTCGCGCCGAAGTCGCCCATGGCCCGTGCGAAAGCTAAGGCCACCCCGGATATTATTCCACGCCAAGACAAGGGCAACACGATCGTCCAGAAAACATGCCAGTTGCTGTGTCCCAGCAAGCGGGCGGCAGCGATTAGGTCAGGCGAGACATGACTCATAGCATTGCGAATGGCGGAAATGAGCAGGGGAAAGGATACAATCGAAGAGGCCAAGACAGCACCTTGCCAGGAAAAAACCAGTGTTTTCCCCGTGAGTTGCTCATAGAGTTGTCCAATCGCACTTTGGCGACCGACCAGTACCAACAGATAATAGCCCAGTACCGTCGGCGGCAAGATTAGGGGAAGAGTAGTCAGGGAATTAAACCATTTTATCAGGGGATGATGATACTGGGTAAATGCCCAGGCTAAAGGTACTGCGGCAATCAGACCGAGTAGGGTCGCGAAAAAGGCTACTTTTAAAGATAAATAAAGAGGAAACAGAGTCATAAGTTTTCTCCCGAGATATTATTTGATACTATTCTGGTAGTCAGAATTCAGTAGTCAGTAGTCAGTAGGAATTTCTGCATTCCTTCAGCGCAGTTAAACTCTTTATTCTGCACAAAAATGATTCTGACTCCTGGCTCCTGAGTACTGAGTACTGAGTACTCAGTACTCAGTACTTACATTATAGCACACCCATGATGGCCACCGTAGAGAATCAGCAGGTCTTAATGATAAGTTTTACCAAATCCCGTATCCTAAATGTCGTTTTCTTGTAAATACGCATACTCCTCGATATAATGGACCAATCAACAAATTAATTTGAGTTTACTAAATCGTCAATAATTCTTAAAGCAAAGGAATTCAAAGGGAATGAACACACAACGTATTATCGTCGTAGGCGGGGGAGCAGCCGGGATGATGGCTGCCGGACAAGCAGGCCTCTCTGGAGCCCAGGTGCTTCTTCTGGAAAAGAAAGAATGCTTGGGGCGAAAAATTACGATTTCCGGAAAGGGCCGCTGCAATATTACCAATGCAGCCAACGTGGAGGATTTCATTATTAAATATCCCGGGAACGGACGCTTTCTGCAAGGGATTCTGAGAGAATTTGACAATGTAAAACTCAGAGAGTTTTTAGCCCGCTACGGGGTGGAAACAAAAGTCGAACGCGGGGGCAGGGTTTTTCCGGTCTCAGACGAGGCGGAGGCTGTGGTCCAGGCTTTGGAGCAGTTTTTAACAGAAGCAAAGGTTGAGATTAAACCGGGGAAAACGGTGGAAAGCCTTTTGCTTCAGGACGACCAAATAACCGGAGTTACAGTCAGCGGAGAGGGCGTGTATGCCGCTCAGGCAGTAATTGTATGCACCGGAGGGGCTTCTTATCCCGGCACAGGTTCCAGCGGAGATGGATACCGTTTTGCGCGGGCTCTTGGACACCGGGTTATTCCTCCCCGCCCGGCCCTAATCCCGCTGCGGACAGCGGAAGCATGGGTTCAAGAGGTGCAAGGGCTCTCCCTTAGAAACGTGGAAGTCGCTTTATGGATCGAGGGTAAGAAAAAAGCAGTGGAGTTCGGGGAAATGCTATTTACGCATTTTGGGGTGTCCGGACCGGTAATTCTTACCCTTAGCAGGATGGCGGGGGATGCGGTGCGCGAAGACAAACCGGTTAGACTGACCCTTAACCTAAAGCCGGCCTTGAGCGAGGAACAGCTTGATTTACGGGTACAGCGGGATTTTCATGAACTAAGCAACAAGCAGTTTAAGAACTCTTTAGCAGCCCTCCTGCCCAAAAGCCTGATTCCGGTCATGATAAACTTGTCCGGAATTGAACCGGAACGCTCTGTGCATCAAATAACCCGGGAGGAACGGAAACGCCTTGTATCCTTATTGCGGGAGCTTCCCCTCACGGTTACTGGGACTCTGCCGCTGGCCGCAGCGATTGTGACTGCCGGTGGAGTCGATGTAAAGGAAATCAATCCCAAAAATATGGCCTCCAAGAAAATAACGGGGCTTTATTGGGCCGGTGAAGTCATCGATGTGGATGGCGTGACCGGAGGATATAATCTCCAGGCTGCCTTTGCCATGGGGTACCGGGCCGGACGGGCAGCGGCTGCATATCTGCAATCACTCGAGAGCAAGCCAAGTGTTCTTTGGCATATCTGAAAGCATAACTTCGAAGGTGCATAAGAAAAACTAGGGCAGCCGCCTTCGTCTAGAACTCGGCGCCAGCCAAGTTTTCTTTATCGGTCTGACAAACCGGATGGCTGCATAAACTGATAACAAGTTTTCAGGCAGGGAGTGGGTGGCCGGTGGTGCGTCGCAGTCGAAGGTTCAGTTTCAATGATTTTGTTGAACGCGGAGAACGGCGATTAATTCGCGTCTTAATTTTGGCTTCTGTGCTGTTAGTCCTAGCCCAGCTCAGTCTGGCCAAAGACCCTGTTCAATTTTACCTGGCCGTTGCCCAGAAAGTGGAGTCACCTTCTTTAGAACTGGCGGATACGGCGCTGGGAAGCGCCAATGCAGCAGCCGGAAGCGCAGCCTCTGTCAATCAAAACGCAGGCGAAGCGGCAGGCACCTGGGTACTGGTTCTGAAGACATCTCCGGCTGCAGCGGTTAGGGTGTGGCAGGATGGGAAAGTCATTGCCGTCCTGGGTGAAGGGGAAAAACAGCTAAAAGTGCGCACCGGAGTGATCCAGCTTGATGCCCGGGAAATCAACGGGGTGGTAAAAGTTCAAGTCTCTAAGCTCGATTCCCGTTTGCATGAACCCCGTCTTAACCAGACCTTTGTCTTAAATAAGGATGTACAAAGTATGTTTGTATCCCCCTGAATTGTTCCGCTCATTCCGCTCATTACGCTCATATAATAAGTTTCATTGTAATTTCCTTGAAAATTTCTGAGCGGCATACTATAATTTTCCTAAATTGAATCATGGGCCAAGGTGTAGGACGGAGACCGAGCAGGGTAGGATGGAAACGCGAAAATGACACCTGTGGTGTCATTTCGGTTTGAAAGGAAGTATTGTATGATCGCTCAGAGCAAGAAAGTAGCCACAGCGGCTTTGCGCATGGCTATGACCGAAAGCCGGGAGGAAGAAGCCCAGTTAAAAGAAATGTTCCTTAAGCAAGGAATCAAGACGGCAGCGGTTGATTACGGCGGGGAATATGTGGCTTCTATTAAGAAAATCGTCGAGCGCGCTGTGGTAGCAGCCAAACGTGAAGGAGTTGCCAAAGAGACCCACGGGGATGAAGGCGCTGTCGCCGGTGCTACCCGGGAAGCCTTAAGCCAGGTTATGCCGAAAGCCATGGGGCTTAACATCGGTGGGAAAATTGCGATTTCCCGGTGGGATGAGCATTTAAGCGTGGCGGTTTTCTTTGGGGTCGGCCTGCTTCATCTTGATGAGGTAGCGGTAGGGCTTGGACACCGGGCGGCTCCGAAGGAGCTGTAAAAGGAGGGGTTACTATGGTGCGCGGAATCCGCGGTGCAACAACCGTCGAACATAACACGGCCGCAGAGATCAAAGAGGCTACCAAAGAATTGCTTCATGCCATTGTCCAAGAGAACGAACTGATTAAAGAAGATATTGTAAGTGCTATTTTCACGGTCACCGCTGATTTAAATGCGGATTTCCCTGCTTCGAGTGCACGCGAAATGGGCTGGGACCGGGTGCCGCTGCTGTGTGCGACTGAGATTCCGGTACCCGGGTCCATGCCTTTATGTATCCGGGTACTGCTTCATGTTAATACAGATAAAAGCCAAATGGATATCAGCCATGTTTATCTGCGCAAGGCCGTGAGTCTGCGCCAGGATTTGGCGGCTCAATAAAGTCTCAATAAAGTTTTAATAAAAAATTTTAGGTTTTGATTGACGAGAGGAAGTTTCTTCTACTATACTAATATAAAGTGTTACTACGAAAGTAAAAGGTAGTCAGGAGTCAGGAGTAAGAACTCAGGAGTCAGGCTCCTACAGGTGCGTTTTGAGTTGAGCCGAGAAAAGCTTGAACCGTTGAGATCCCCCCGTATATTTGAATAGCGTAGAGCCTAGTTGAGATTAGTTGAGAAGAGCTGAGATGAGTTTAGCTGGTGTGTTTGCTATGGACCAGTGCTCGTTTGAGTGCTGGTTTTTTGCTTTTATTAAGATAAAGAAAGAGGTGAGAGGATGCAGGCAGCAAGGGCTGAGTGGGAGGTTAAAATTAAGCGGAACTTAGTACTTCGTCTGGTTGAGCTAGGCCGCGAATTAGGCTTACCCTGCACGGTACTGCTTGAAGGGCAGGAAAGGGATTATGAGCGGTCATATGTCGGCTTTGGCTCAGGGTGGGTCATAAAACACCGGCGACAGACTGCAGCAGGCCATGACCCAGTGGCGGCCGTACGCGCTTTCATGCAAGAGCAGAAAGAAGCGGTGGGTGAAGACTGGCGGAACTGGGAGAGCGGAGTCATAGGATATGTGGATTATGAATGGGGGCTCCACTGGCATAGGCCGGCTTCAGCACACTCGAAGCCGGGGTACTTTTTCCGCTTATGTCCGGTTAACCTCATTCTCTTACCGCTTAAAAACCGTTTGGTATTAGAAGTTTTTGGGGAAAACACGGGGGATGTAAACTCCACTCTGGAGCAGTGGGGGAATGCTGTTGGAAATATTGTTGAAACTGAAAGTAAAGTCGCAATAGACGCGAAGACCACCGGAAGCACAGCAGTCAGAACAGCTGCGGAAATCCCGGTAGCGGCGAAAATCACCTGGGAGAGCAACATGAAACCGGAAGATTTTATTTCGGCGGTTGATCGGATTAAGGAATTCATTCAATCCGGGGATGTCTTCCAGGCTGTGTACTCCCAGCGTTTCCGCAAAAAAGGGAATTATTCTCCCTGGGCTATTTATCGCAGGCTCCGTGACCTTAACCCTTCTCCTTATCTATTTTGCCTTCAGGGTGAAGAAGAAACTTTGGTCGGAAGTTCGCCTGAACTCCTGGTATCTTCGATCGGAGCGCGCATTCGGACTTGCCCGATTGCCGGCACCCGCCCCCGCGGGAGTACAGAGGAGGCAGATCTGGCCTATGAGTATGAACTCAGACATGATGAAAAAGAAAATGCGGAGCATGCGATGCTGGTGGACTTGGGGCGCAACGATCTGGGAAGGGTCAGTCGCTATGGTACGGTGCAGGTGACGCAATACGCTGCAGTTGAGAGATTTTCCCATGTGATGCACTTGGTATCCATGGTAGAAGGCGAGCTGGCAGCAGGGTATGATGGGCATGAAGCCTTAAAGGCAGCCTTCCCCGCAGGGACTTTGAGCGGAGCTCCCAAGGTGCGGGCCATGGAAATCCTGCAGCAGTTAGAGCCCGCTTATCGGGGAGCCTATGGCGGTGCTCTCGGGATCGTACGTTGGAACGGAGATATCGATTTTTGCATTACGATTAGAACCCTGTGTCTGACAGAAGATGAGATCAGCGTTCAGGCAGGAGCCGGAATTGTCTTCGATTCCATCCCGGAGGCAGAGTACCAAGAAACCGTGCATAAGGCCAAAGCCTTAATGAAGGTGGTGGATGAACTTGCTTCTGATGATTGATAACTATGATTCTTTCACGTACAACCTGGTCCAGGAATTTGGACGTTTGGGCGCAGATATTCAAGTCGTGCGCAATGACGAGAAAACGGTGGACGAGATTTTAGCGGTAAAACCGCAGGGAATCATTATATCCCCCGGGCCGTGCACGCCGAAGGAAGCCGGGGTGTCGCTCGAACTGCTGGCTGAAGTTGCGCGCAGGGCCGGGCAAGGTGAGGTTATACCTGTCTTAGGGGTTTGCCTGGGGCACCAGGCTTTGGCTGAAGCACTGGGAGGCCGTGTGGTGCGGGCGCCCCAGATTGTGCACGGCAAGAAATCCAAGATTTATCACCTTGGCCGCGGGCTGTTTGCGGGACTTCGGCAAGGGTTTCTGGCCGGGCGCTATCATTCTTTAATGGTGGACCGAGATAGCTTAAGTGCTGATTGGGAAGTTTCAGCTTTCACGGAGCAGGGTTTGGTGATGGCGCTGGAACACAAGAGGTTTCCTTTTTTCGGGGTTCAGTTTCATCCGGAGAGCATCTTGACCCGGGAAGGGGAAAAGATTCTGCAAAGGTTTATTGAAATAACAGAGTCAAGTAAGAATATGAGCACAGAGCTGAGTCAAGCTGAGAAAGGAGAGCGGAGTATGAGTGGAATTCGGGAAGCCTTGAACAAATTGTCGGTGGGGGAAAATCTTGCGGAAGAATTGGCAGCACAAGTGATGAAAGAACTATTGGCAGGAGATGTTGCCCCGTCCCAGGTGGGAGCGTTGCTTTTGGGTTTGCGGATTAAGGGAGAAACTGCTGAGGAAATCGCGGGGTTTGCCCGGGTCTTGCGGGGACTCAGCCATACCATTCCGGCGCCTGCGACAACCGTGGATACCTGCGGCACCGGAGGAGACAGTGCCGGAACCTTTAATATTTCCACTACGGCGGCATTTGTTGTGGCCGGAGCCGGAGTACCCGTGGCCAAGCACGGGAACCGGTTTGCATCCGGGCGGTGCGGGAGCGCGGATGTGCTGGAGCAGCTCGGAGTTGCTTTGGATCTTAAACCAGAGGAAAGCGCTCGCAATCTGGAAGAGGTTGGGATGGCTTTCTTGTTTGCTCCGTTGTATCATCCGGCCCTGGGCAAAGTCGCTTCCCACCGGCGCGAACTGGGAGTGCGCACGATTTTTAATCTACTGGGTCCGCTGCTTAATCCTGCCGCAGCCCCGAATCAACTGCTGGGGGTTTCCTCCCTGCAGATTCTGCCGAAGTTAGCAAAGGCTTTGGCTATCCTTGGTACAAAGCGTGCAGTGGTGGTAACCGGAGAGGACGGGCTGGACGAGGTGACCCTTACAGCCAAGACCCAGGCCATTATGGTGGAAGGCGGACAGCTGACGGAGTTTACCATCGTACCGGAAGATTATGGCTTCGCCCGTTGTACGCTTGAGGATTTACGCGGCGGCGGACCGGAAGAAAATGCCCGCATTACTCTGGACATTCTCCGGGGAGTACCGGGGCCAAAGAGGGATATTGTGGTCTTAAATGCCGGAACCGCTCTCTATGCGGCCGGAAAGGCCGGGAGTATCCGGGAAGGCGTAAAGCTGGCGCAGGATAGTATCGATTCCGGAAGGGCTTTAGGTAAACTGGAGGCCCTGCGTTCTGACCTGGCCCAGGTTGCTGCGCTTTAACAGGCTTAAGTAAGGAGACCGTTAAAAAATGATAAGTGATAAAATTCATGAACTCATGGGTCAGGGCGATGCCCCAGGCCGGTTTGGCCCCTTTGGCGGGGCTTATGTGCCGGAAACGTTGGTACCCGCTTTGCGGGAATTGGAGCGGGCTTATCGGGCGGCTCAGGAAGATGACGCGTTTCGGACGGAGTTTCAAGCGCTTTTGTCAAAGTATGTAGGCCGGCCTTCCTTGCTCTATGAAGCAACGCGTTTGACCGAAGCCCTGGGCGGCGCCCGCATTTTCCTGAAACGGGAGGATTTGAACCATACCGGCGCCCATAAGATCAATAACACCTTGGGTCAGGTGTTGTTAGCGAAAAGAATGGGCAAAACCCGTGTAATCGCAGAAACCGGGGCCGGCCAGCACGGCGTGGCGACGGCGACAGCCTGTGCCCTGTTTGGGTTGTCCTGTGTGGTTTATATGGGGGAGGAAGATGTGCGCCGCCAGCACCTGAATGTCTTACGCATGCGTTTGCTGGGAGCAGAAGTGCGGGCCGTCACCATCGGCTCGCGTACGCTTAAAGATGCGATCAATGAGGCTTTGCGCGACTGGGTGACTAACGTGGATAATACCTTTTACTGTTTCGGTACGGCAGCCGGACCCCATCCCTACCCGACCATTGTCCGCGATTTTCAGCGCATCATCGGGGAGGAAACCCGGGCGCAGGCTTTGGATAGGATAGCCAGGCTTCCGGATGCCTTGGTGGCGTGTGTCGGTGGTGGAAGCAATGCAATTGGCTTTTTCCGCCCCTTTATTGAGGATGAGGGGGTACGCCTGATCGGGGTAGAAGCAGGGGGTAAGGGAGATGCCTCCGGGAATAATGCCGCGACCTTGTCCTTAGGCCGGCCGGGTGTGCTGCATGGGGCCTATAGTTACCTGCTTCAGGACGAAGACGGGCAAATCACCATGACTCATTCCGTGTCAGCCGGGCTTGATTATCCTGGAGTAGGGCCTGAACACAGCTACCTGCAAGAGATCGGCCGGGCCGAGTATGTGCGTATATCCGATGAGGAAGCGGTAAGGGCGTGTGAGCTCCTTGCGCGCACGGAAGGGATTCTGCCTGCCCTTGAAAGCGCCCATGCGGTAGCTTATGCGGCAAAGCTTGCACCCGAGCTCCCGTCCGAGCAAGTAATTGTGGTCAATTTATCCGGGCGCGGGGATAAAGATGTGGAAACCCTTGCTGCTTACCTGAAAGGGAGGAGTCAGCATGAGTGAGCGCTTGAACCGTGCCTTTTCCGAACCGGCGGCAGGCTTAACCCGGCTTATTATGTATTTGATGGCCGGAGATCCTGATCCGGACACAAGCGTGCGCCGCTTAAGCGGTTTAGCCGAAAGCGGAGTCGATGTGATTGAACTGGGGATCCCTTTCAGCGATCCCATGGCTGACGGCCCGGTGATTCAAGCGGCTGCCGAAAGAGCTCTTGCACAGGGGATGACCTTTACCAAGACCCTGGATATCGTACGTGCCTTCCGCAAGTCTTATTCAACCCCGCTGCTCTTGATGGGTTATCTTAATCCCATGCTCCAGTACGGGTGGGAAAAGTTTATCCAAGATGCCGTAACGGCGGGAGTAGACGGGCTGATTATTCCAGATCTGCCCTGGCGCGAGAGCAAAGGGCTGAGATCCTTGGGCACCGGGCTTGCTCAAGCAGCAGGAGGACACTTGTCCTTTATTCCTATGATTGCTCAGACCGGTGAACCGGAAGATATTAAAGCACTCGCTTCCGAGAACCAGGGATTTGCCTATGTTCTTTCACGGAACGGGATTACCGGCGGAGAAGTGGAAATCCCGGCCACAGTTCTTAATTTTATCAAGGATTTAAGGCAGCTCAAGCTTCCGCTCTGTGTTGGCTTTGGGATTCGAAACTCTGAGCAGGTGCAGCGCTTAGCCCCCTTTGTGGACGGAGTCGTAGTCGGCAGCGCTTTAGTTGAACGCTTCGCGGCACTGGATGCCAAGCAGTTAAACCCCGGAGCCTTGATAGAAAGGGAACAAGAGATCTTCGCCTGGGTGCGAAGCCTGAAAGCGACCCCATGAACATCATGAAGAATCTGGAAATAACCTATATCAGAATAAACTTTACCCAATCTGACGGAATTTTTAGCGGTTGAGGCTATGAGGATTCATAACTAAGGACGTGTGCGGACACAACTAAAACAGTTGTTTACACTCCAGTCTGCAAGCGGTAAAATACGTCTTAGAGTAATTTCCTTAGAGAAGGGAGGGAGCCCGGTGCAATTAATCGCCCGCCGGAATGAGGAAACTGAGGGAACTACCCAGGTGCAAGTGGGAAACGCTGTGTTCGGCGGCCCTCAGGTGATTGTCATTGCCGGCCCATGTGCCATCGAGAGTTATGAACAATTGCTCGCTACTGCGCAAGAGGTTAAACGTTTAGGAGCAACGGTATTGCGCGGGGGTGCCTATAAACCGAGAACATCCCCCTATTCTTTTCGCGGCAAGGGGGAAACCGGACTTGAAATATTAGCTGCTATCAAAAAAGAGACAGGGCTTCCTGTCGTGACTGAGGTTATGGATGTCCGTGATATTGAACGGGTGGCAGCTGTGGCTGACATGATTCAAATCGGTTCGCGCAATATGCAGAACTTTACCCTTTTAAGTGAAGCCGGTCGCTCGCGGCATCCGGTATTTCTGAAGCGGGGGCTGGCAGCCACACTTGAGGAATGGATTTATGCGGCCGAATATATTTTGGCGGAGGGTAACGACCAAGTGGTGCTCTGCGAACGCGGCATCCGGACGTTTGAGACTTATACGCGCAATACCGTCGATATTACTGCGATTCCGGCCATGAAGGAGCTGTCCCATCTTCCGATTGTGCTTGACCCAAGCCACGGAACGGGGAGATGGTCTTTGGTTGCCCCGGTGGCGTTGGCGGGGGTTGCGGCCGGTGCGGACGGGTTGATGATTGAGGTGCATCCTCAGCCGTCCGAGGCCATGAGCGATGGTTCCCAGTCTTTGAATTTCAAGCACTTTGCCGAGCTGATGCAAGCCTTGAATCCGGTAGCCCGGGCTGTAGGACGCAAAGTAATGGCCTAGAAAAATTTTTCTTACACAAAAATTTTTCTTACCAATTGTGTCTTTTAAGATACCTGTGGTAAAATGGTAAAAAGGTTTTTGCCTGTTATGACGGTAGGGTCTTCCGAGCAGGGAGACAGTAGGATGGAAGCACGGCTTAAGCTAAGTTTATTTGTAGGTTAGGTAGGATGGGAGCGGTTGGCTATAAGCACCCTCTTATTCGGGGTGCTTTTTTGGCTTTTTAGGACACTATTGCAGGTCGGTAGGATAATCCAATTATAAAATTCTAAAAATAAGTAGGATGGTAGAAAGGGGAAAAGAGCAATGATTATCGTTTTGAAGCATGGCTCAGGAGAAGCAGAAATCGAGGAAATTACCACACGTCTCAAAGAAGAGGGGTTCAAGGTTCATCTTTCCCAAGGCGTAGAAAAGACCATTATCGGGGCGGTCGGGGACCGGACCAGATTACAGAGCCTTGATCTCGAAGCCCTTCCGTGGGTGGAAAAGGTTGTTCCGATTTTAGCGCCGTATAAGCTGGTCAGCCGGGAATTCCAACCGGTTGACACCGTCATCCGTATTGGTCCCCATACCATCGGCGGGGACGAGGTTCACATGATGGCCGGTCCATGTGCGGTGGAAAGCCGTTCTCAGCTATTGGAAACGGCGCATGCCGTTAAAGTAGCCGGTGCGACCTTCTTGCGCGGAGGAGCCTTTAAGCCGCGCACCTCCCCGTACTCTTTTCAGGGCTTGGAGGAAGAAGGGCTGCGTTACCTGGCAGAAGCCCGGGAACAAACCGGGTTATTGGTCATTACCGAAGTGGTGGATGTGCGCGATGTCAAGTTAGTGGCAGAGTATGCGGATATCTTGCAAATCGGCGCCCGCAACATGCAGAATTTTTTCCTTCTCAAAGAAGTGGCTAAAGTGAATAAACCCGTCATGCTTAAGCGGGGGCCTTCCGCAACCTTGGAAGAATGGATGATGGCGGCGGAGTATTTGATGGACGGCGGCAATTATAACGTGATGTTCTGTGAGCGCGGTATCCGCACCTTTGAAACCTATACCCGCAATACCCTGGATTTGAGCATGGTACCGGCGCTCCATGCATTGTCCCATTTGCCGGTGATTGTCGACCCGAGCCATGGAACCGGGCGCTGGCAGCTGGTGCAGCCGATGGCCAAGGCTGCGTTGGCTGCCGGGGCGGACGGCCTCATCGTCGAAGTTCATCCCCAGCCCGAAAAAGCGGTTTCCGACGGCAAGCAGTCATTGACTCCTCCGAATTTTAAGTTGATGATGCAAGAGCTTTCCCGCTTAAGCTCTGCTTTGGACCGGCCCCTGAAAGGGGTTGTTGGCTGATGCCCGGGCAGACCCGGCCCCAGATTCTATCCGCGGGTTGGCGGGGTGAGGCCAAGGCGCGGGCCTGTATTATCGGCCTGGGATTGATCGGAGGCTCTTGGGCGGGAGCCCTTCATCTCGAGGGTTGGGAGGTTGAAGCGGTTGACCGGGATGAATCAAGCCTAAATGGCGCTCTGGAAAAAGGATGGATCAGCAAAGGCCTGACCGAGATTCCGGAGTTTCTGGATTACGACCTGGTGGTGGTTGCCTTGCCCTTGCCTCATTTGGTAGACAGTCTCACCCGCTTTGGCAATAGGATAAGGGATGGAGCGATCTTAACCGACGTAGGAAGTCTAAAAACGGATATTTGCGCTCGGGCTGGGAATTTTAAGGACAAGGGTGCTTTCTTTGTAGGAGGGCATCCAATGACCGGCTCGGAAAAGTCGGGTTTTGCCGTCGCTGATCCCCGGCTATTTCAAGGGTTTCCGTATGTATTAACCCCTTTGCCGGACTGCCCCGGGACCGTAGTTGAAGCCTTAAGCAGGCTTTTGGAGCGTTTAGGCGCGAAGGTTATTTTGCGTGAACCGGCAGAGCACGATGCAGAAGTGGCGCTTGTAAGCCATATCCCACATCTTTTGGCAGTGGCTTTAGCTCTGGCGGCCAATGATCTAGGCGACTCGGCCTCTTCCGCACTGCAGTTAGCCGGCAGGAGTTTTCGCGAGATCACCCGGATTGCAGATAGTTCTCCGGAAATGTGGCGGGAAATCCTAACTAAAAATGCACCTGCCGTTTTACAAGGGCTGGAACTATGGCAGGAGAAGCTGACACAGCTTAGCGATTATGTGCGCCAGGGAGATGGGGACGGTATTGCAGAGGCTTTCCGCCAAGCGCATGATGTAAGAAGAAGTATGGAAAAACTAAATTCAATCTAGTACAATTATAGGGAATGACGGGGTTCAATCCATGTTGAACCCCGTTTTTAGCGAGGTGTTAGCTGGAATGCAGGGAGTGTTCATTGAGCCGGTTTCCGGGATTAGAGGGGAACTGCGGGTACCCGGAGATAAATCCATTTCCCACCGGGCCGCTTTATTTGGAGGCATGGCTGAAGGGGAGACCCATATTACGGACTTTTTGCTGGGGGAAGATTGTTTAAGCACTCTCAGCTGCCTAAAAGGATTGGGAGTTGAATGGGAGCAGAAGGGAACGGAAGTCTGGATACGCGGGCAGGGGATGGACTCGTGGGAAGAGCCTCAAGACGTTCTGGATGTAGGGAATTCCGGCACCACCATGCGCCTGCTGCTGGGAGTTTTGGCGGGCAGCCCCTTTGCCGCGACCCTTACGGGCGACTCTTCGATCCGCCGCCGTCCGATGCGCCGGGTTGGTGATCCCTTGCGCGAGATGGGGGCAAGAATTCTAGGCCGCCAGGGAGGAAATTATGCTCCTTTAACCATACAGGGTGGAACATTGCAGGGGAAGGAAATCCGGACAGAGGTGGCCTCCGCCCAAGTGAAGTCTGCCTTGATTCTGGCAGGGTTAAGGGCGCAGGGTGAGACCACAGTCATTGAACCGGTGCTTTCGCGGGATCATACGGAAAGAATGCTGCAGGCTTTTGGAGCTAATCTGGTGGCCGCAGGACCGAGGGTTCTGGTCAAAAGCGGGAAACCCCTTCATGGGCAGGAGATCTCGGTTCCGGGAGACATCTCTTCGGCTGCTTTTTTGCTGGTCTTAGCCAGCTTAATAAAAAGCGGGGAGCTGATTATCAGGGATGTGGGGGTAAATCCTACCCGCACCGGAATTCTGGATGCGCTGCGCCTCATGGGTGCGGATATCGAGGAAAGAGATATTAAAGAAATAAGCGGAGAACCAAGAGCAACCCTAGTCGTGCGTCCGGCACCTCTGCATGGAGTCGAAATCCGGGGTGAGATGATCCCGCGTTTAATTGATGAACTCCCGGTTTTTGCAGTCGCTGCCTGCCTGGCGGAAGGGGAGACCGTGGTGCGGGATGCCCAGGAATTACGGGTAAAAGAAAGTGACCGGATCCGTACGGTAGTGGAAGGTTTGAAGGCGCTTGGCGCCAAGATTGAGGAATTGCCGGACGGGTTTTGGATTATTGGCCAAAAAACTCTAAGAGGCGGCCAAGCTCAAAGCCACGGAGACCACCGTTTAGCGATGGCCTGGGCCGTTGCCGGAATGCTCTCGCAAGAAGGGGTAAGCTTGGAAGGCATGGAAGCCGCTGCTGTTTCTTATCCGAACTTTTTGGAAGATGTGCGAACGGTTTCTTTTAAGTAAATGAAACATAGTAAGGTGTGCATACGCATGGATGCGCACCCCTTGAATCAATGATTGATTAGGACTAAAATAAGTAAATAATGAAGTAGTGCAGCATCATGCATTGATCAAACGATTAATGTATTGTTTTTCGACATATTAAACAAATTTATAGAATATTTTTTACAGTAAAAACATTTCCTCTTGTAAGAATGAAATCTTTATGCCATAATAATGTAAAGCAGCATAAGAACAATGCTTAAATACATTGAATGATGAATCAGGGACTGGACTGAGGTTAAGGTAGCTAGAGATTCATAGCAGCATTAGTAAAAAATGCGAAAGAGCATTTTGTATAAATCTAAAAATAACAAATTTGCGAATAAGTATGACAATAGATCCCTAAGATACTGGGGCTGCGATGCTTGGCACGAAAGTTGCTACATATATAATATCCGCTGGAGGTGCGAAGGGGATGGATTTTGAACAGGGTTTTCAGGAAATGCACCATGGTGTAATCATGGTGGATGTTCTTGGTTTTCTGATTGCTTGCAATAAAACCGCCAGAGAACTCCTTGGCATTAATGGCAACGTCATCGGGGAAAAGGCCAGGGAGATTCTTCCTGATTCGGCCGTTCTGCAAGTCTTGGAAACCGGTGAAGCCATTCTGAATGAAAAAGTAGACATTGGGGGCCGGATCCTCATCTTTAACCATAAACCTGTATTTGAGGGGGAGAAATTAAGCGGAGTTGTGACTTCTTTTCAGGACATAACCGACCTGGATGCGGTGGCTCAGGAGTTGGAAATTACGAAAGAATTGAACCGGGAATTGGAGGCTATTTTTAATTCCTCCTATGATGAGATTTATGTCACGGACGGCCAGGGAATAACTCTAAGAGTGAACAAAGCCGGAGAGCGTTTATATGGAGTGAAGGCCGAAGAGATTGTGGGCCGGCATGTGAGTGAGCTGGAAGAGCAGGGATTGTTTACCCCCAGCATCACACCCCAGGTGCTTAAGACCAGGAAACGGGTAACCTCCGTACAAAACACTAAAAGCGGGCAAAAGCTGATAGTGACCGGCAACCCGGTGTTTGATGAAAAAGGAGAAATCATCAGGATTGTGACCAACTCCCGGGATATCACGGAATTAAGCAACCTGCGCCAGCGCTTGGAAGAAACCGAAAAGCTCATGGACAATTACCGCTCGGAAATAGCGAAACTGCGCAAAGAAAGAATTCATTCCATTGAAATTATTACGAACAGCACTACCATGCAACATATTCTTGATTTGGCGGAAAAAGTGGCCGGTGTGGATTCGACGGTTTTGATCGAAGGGGAATCCGGTGTCGGCAAGGGTGTCATTGCTTCGAAGATTCATCAAATGAGCCGCAGAAACGATAAGCCATTCATTACGATTAACTGTGGCGCGATTCCGGAGAATCTAATTGAATCGGAACTCTTTGGGTATGAGGCAGGAGCTTTTACCGGTGCCAAAAAAGACGGCAAAAAAGGCTTGCTGGAGCTAGCCAACGGAGGAACGGTGTTCCTGGATGAAATCAGCGAACTGCCGCTAAACCTTCAAGTTAAGCTTCTTCATGTGATTCAAGAAAGAAGAATGATGCGGGTTGGGGGCAGTGATTATATTGAAGTAAACGCCCGTATTATCGCCGCGACCAATCGCAATATTCAGCGGTTAATTAAGGAGAGGAAATTCCGTGAAGACCTGTATTACCGGTTAAATGTTGTTCCTCTGATTATTCCGCCGCTGCGCCACCGCAAGGAAGATATTCCGGTCTTGATTGATCACTTCTTGCAGGCATTCTCAGACAAATATGAACTGTATAAGAAAATATCTTCCGATACTAAAGAACTCTTGGTCAATTACAACTGGCCGGGCAATGTCCGGGAACTGGAAAATTTAATCGAACGTTTAGTTGTCACCGTTGACGCTCATGAGATTCTCCCGGTCCACTTGCCTGATTATATCCTGCATGCAGACGGAAGCTCGGAGAAGGTCTTTGTGCTCGATATCTGTTCCATCAAAAACGCCACGGAAGAGTTGGAAAGGCAACTCTTAACTAAGGCCTTGGCCCGTTACAGAAATACCTACCGCATGGCCGAGGCGTTAGAAGTTAACCAATCAACCATCGTGAGAAAAATGCACCGGTACGGAATTCTCAAAGATAAAGGGGATAATGCCTTACTGCTAAATCAATCAGAATAAGGTACGAGGGCTATTAAAAAGTCAACTTTGGCTGGAACCTGATTTCTAGCCATTAAATGGTTATAACTGAATTGAATTTTAGAATAAGAAAGGGTGAGAAAGAGCAAAAAATTTTTTAGTTCTAAGGTTTCCAAAATTCCAAAGATTATGGAGGGGACAAAATGTTCAAAAAAAAGTCAATTAAAAAACTATTGTCTCAACTTTCGCACCCTGATAATGTGAGTAAAGCCTTGATATAACTGGGTAATTCACTGATCCAATCTCGTAATTGACTAAGCGATGCCTCGCTGTTCTTTGATTTATTCCTGAGTATGTCCAGAACAAAGGCCATTAACTGACGCAATGCTGGTTTTAAATCTATGTCCATTACCTCATCGGCAAAAAAGTAAAACAAGCCTCCTAGCGAACGCTCATCCGTGTTTTGTCTCCGCGCCGTTCCCGGCCCACGACAGAATCATCCACGATAAAAACTCTGATACGCTGTGCCGAGGTGAGGCTTTCAAATCCTGAAACAACCTTGAGGCTTAGCAATTGATAGAAACGCCTCCAGTTGTAACAGGATTCATTGAGGAATCGATAGATAACATCTTTACCTGGAAGTGACCCCACACGCTTGCTTTCTAACAGCCGAAATAGATTCCGGCCTTGGAATACCAGCTGGAAAATGATTTGGAATACAACGAGACTCGAAATTCCATAGGCCTTGCGGATTCCGGCTTTTCAAAGTAGTTGACCAAGTTTAAGGGTGGAAAAAACCAAAGAAAGAAGGCCATGACTGCTCTGCGTACAGCCCATCGGGCTTATATTATGGAAACCGGCCGCATCGTAAAAACCGGGATAGCCGGTGAACTGGTGACTGATCCGGAAGTCAAGGCCGCCTATCTGGGGGGACACTAAACTAGAAAATATAAAAAATGCATTGACGCATTAAATGAGTCTTGAATACATTATACACAAATATCTTAGCTCAAGCGGAGCCAAGGCTCAGAGATTTTACGCAAATGCGGTGAAAATGCATAAATGCATGAAGAATCAACCTCGGCGCAAGATCATTATAACCTTTAAGCCGTTCCCCTTGCGGGATGCGCCTTTCTTCTTCCATCTTGGCACGCCTTTTGCAATAAGTATGGTGTATACAAAATAATATGTAAAAGGCGGTGTCCTCAATGTCAGACAGTTTGAATTCTTTTGTAATTGCCCAGGAACAACTTAAAATGGCCGTTGATAAGCTCCATCTTAATGCCAGTGTATATGAGCTGCTTAAGGAGCCCAAACGTTCATTGAGCGTTTTAATCCCTGTCAGGATGGATGACGGCAGCACCAGAGTTTTCTCCGGGTATCGCGCCCAGCACAATGATGCCTTAGGACCGGCCAAGGGCGGAGTGAGGTTTCACCAAGATGTTAGCATGGATGAAGTAAAAGCCTTGGCGATGTGGATGACTTTTAAGTGTGCCGTGGTCGGTATTCCCTATGGAGGGGCCAAAGGCGGGGTGATTGTCAATCCGGAGGAGTTGTCGGCTGCCGAGCTGGAAAGACTGAGCAGAGCCTATATCCAGGCCATCGCGCCGCTGATTGGACCGGAGAAGGATATACCTGCCCCGGATGTCAATACCAATCCTCAGATCATGTCTTGGATGATGGATGAATTCAGTATGATTAAGCAATACAACTCGTTTGGTGTGATTACCGGAAAGCCGTTAATTATCGGCGGTTCTTTGGGAAGAACCCAGGCGACGGCCCAGGGTGTTGTATTCGTCATCGAAGATTTGGTGAAAAAATTAAATATTAACCTTGAGGGAGTATCTGTTGTTATCCAAGGGTTCGGCAATGTCGGCGGATATACGGCCAAAATACTCTATGATAAAAAGGCTAAGATTATCGGAATCAGTGATGTTAAGGGTGGAATCTATAATCCAAGAGGACTCAATCCGTATAAGGTTCAGGAACATGCGACTGAGACCGGGTCCGTGGTTAATTATCGCGGAGCGAAAACCATCACCAATGCGGAACTGCTTGAACTGGAATGTGATATTTTAATCCCCGCAGCCTTAGAGAACCAGATTACGGATAAAAATGCCCATAACATTAAAGCCCGCTATGTGGTTGAGGCGGCGAACGGACCGACCACACCCGAGGCGGACAAGATCCTTGAGCAAAAAGGGATTCTGGTTGTGCCTGATATCCTGGCCAATGCCGGCGGAGTGACAGTTTCCTATTTTGAATGGGTGCAGAATAACATGGGTTATTACTGGTCGGTGGAAGAAGTGAATGAGAAGCTCGGCAATATCATGAGCCAGGCGTTCCATGGGGTGTATGACCTCTATAAATCTCGAAAAGACGTGAACATGAGAGTTGCAGCCTATATGCTGGCTGTTAAGCGAGTAGCTGAAGGCATGGAAGTACGCGGCTGGATCAGCGCTCCGCATCAGACCAAAGAAGCCACCCGGATCAGTGCAAGATAAGCATTTCTTTGAAAAGGACCTGACCTTATTAGAAAGGAGGGACTAATGAGTTTCCAAGAACAAAAGATCAGGATCGAAGTGCAATCATCCGAATGCAAGCATTATAAACAAGGGGATGTCATTATTATTGATGGTGCCTTAATTGACAAAGGTGCGTCAGGCAATGTTTGCGTCACGGCGCTATCTGCAATCTTCCCCTTTGTCTTTGCCTTGCGCAAGCGGGTGTCTCCGGAGGCGTTAGGTTTTACCGGAGAAGTCACGGCCCAGTGTCCGGATAATTGTGCTCCGGTTATCTTTAAACTGATTCCATATTCCGAGTAGTTAATGCCTCTGCGCATTATATCAATGCGCAGAGGCATTAACCCTGAAAGCTATAACAATGAGCGAAAATCTCTAAATTAAGTCTAAATCGCATCATGCAATAATGCATCCAGATTATCTGGGAATAGATTGAATTGTCTGAGAGGAAGCGCCTTTAGCATATTATGCAATCTGGCATAAAAATTGCATGAGATTTATGGTGCAAGTTATTCGAAAAAGAGGAGGATGGCTAAGTTGACGTTAAAAACACAAATTCCAGGACCCAACTCCCAATCCTTATTAGAGAAAAAACAAAAGTACGTAGCCCAGGGGATTTCTAACGGTACTCCGCTCTTTATTGACCGGGCCGAGGGTGCCTTAATGACTGATGTTGACGGTAATACCTTTATCGACTTTTATGGCGGGATCGGGGTAATCAACGCCGGGCATTGTCCGAAACCGGTAGTCAAGGCGATTCAAGACCAGGCGGAAAAACTTCTTCATACGTGCTTCATGGTTACAATGTATGATAGTTTCGTTGATCTGGCTCAGAAACTGACGGAGATTACTCCCGGTACGTTTGAGAAAAAGACCGCTTTGGTGAACAGCGGGGCCGAGGCTGTTGAGAATGCGGTGAAGATTGCACGCGCTTACACCAAGAGAACCGGAATTCTTGCCTTTGAAATGGCTTTCCACGGACGCACCAATATGACCATGGCCTTAACCAGTAAGGTTAAACCTTACAAGCATGGGTTTGGGCCGTTTGCTCCGGATGTCCATCGAATTCCTTCCGCTTATTGTTACCGCTGCCACTATGGTTCAAGTTATCCGGGCTGCGGCATGCAGTGCCTGCAGCAGTTTGATCGTTTTTTTGCGGCGGAAGTGGCACCGGAGTCCGTCGCAGCCATGATTATTGAACCGGTCCAAGGGGAAGGCGGTTTTATTGTTCCGCCGAAGGAATTCCTCCCGGGACTGAAGAAAATTGCGGAACAGCACGGCATCCTTCTGATCATAGATGAAGTACAAACCGGCTTCGGCCGTACCGGAAAAATGTTTGCTTCTGAGCAATTTGGCGTGGTTCCGGATATCATGACCATGGCCAAGTCGATTGCAGCCGGCCTGCCTTTGAGTGCCGTCGTAGGCAAGGCGGAGATTATGGATGCACCCGGACCCGGACAATTAGGCGGAACCTATGCCGGTAATCCGCTCTCCTGTGCGGCAGCCCTGGCAACCATTGACTACATCGAGCAAGAGCAGCTCCCGGCTAAAGCTGAAAAAATCGGCAATGTAGTCATGGAGCGCCTCAAAGATATGCAAGAGAAGTATGCCCTGATTGGGGATATCCGCAACTTGGGAGCCATGATTGGCATTGAGCTGGTCAAAGACCGTCAAACTAAAGAGCCGGCTAAAGAAGAAACCGCCCGCATTACTCAGGAGTGCTTAAACAATGGCTTGATTATCATCAACGCCGGCGTGTTCGGCAACGTGATCCGTATGCTCATGCCTTTGGTGATCACGGATGAGCAGCTGGAGCAAGCTTTAACTATTCTTGAGAATGCCTTTGCCAAAGTGCAGAAAAGCATTGGTTAACTACACTTAAATAAACTGCCGGCTAAGCAGTTTGTCTAAGTTTGTTAATACCTCCTCCTATTATTACGAGCGGTCCAACCTAGTTTGGGCCGTTCCTTTTCAATTTGTTAAGGATCTTTATTTGATAGAGTATAGTGATTTGGCGCAATATTATAAGCGGGTTTTAAGGGGAGATAAGGCTGTGAATAATGATAATGATGCTGATGAAGAATCCGGAGGAAGAGATAATAGAAGTTCCGGGGGTGAATTCAAAGTCATTTTGGCCTATCTGGCAGTTTCGGTGATTTGGGGTTCAACCTATTTAGTAAACCGCATTGGTGTCAGCGAGCTGCCGCCGGAATTATTTTCCGGGATCCGGTTTATCATTGCCGGATTGATTCTGCTGGTTTATACCGTTGTCCGCAAAGAAGCTTTTCCGGCAGGTCTAAATGGTGTCTGGCAGCAGACAGTGGTTGGCCTACTTTTTCAAGGAGGGATCGGTATCGTCGTATGGACGGCCCAATGGGTTCATTCCGGAATCACTTCTTTGATTGTGGCAACCGGTCCTTTGTTTATCGCTATTATTGAGTTTTTAATTCCCGGCGGTCAGAAGCCGGGGATTAAAGCCTGGCTTGGCTTGCTGTTGGGCTTTGGCGGGATGTCGTTCCTGGTTTTGTCCGGAGAAAACGCAGCCTCGGTTAATATTTGGGGAGCTGTACTATTGCTTTTAGCTTCTTTTATCTGGGCCATTGGTTCTGTTTATATTCAGAGGATTCGCTCCGGCGGCTCAACTCTGGCCAATTTAAGCATTCAGATGCTGACCGGCGGAGTAATGCTCGCTGGGATTGGCATTGGGATGGGGGAATTCTCGAAACTTCATTTCACGGCCACCGGTCTACTCGTGACCTTATATCTGATCCTCTTTGGATCGATAGTGGGGTATGGCTCTTATCTCTATGTACTTAAATCTTGGCCCGCCACCAAGGCGGGGACGTATGCGTATGTCAATCCGGTGGTTGCCGTAATCCTGGGAGGAATCGTGGGTGAGCCCGTCTCAACAAGTATGGTGCTATCAGCGATCATTATTATCGGAGGAGTTATACTGGTTCAGATGTCGACTTCTTCGCCTTCTGCTTCAGCTGTAAAGGATAAATCCAGCTTGAGTTCAACCTGATGAAATAGATCATTGTAATGCAATGAAAAAAATCATTAATGCTTAAAATGAGCTGCAATAGGGTTGTTTTGACAATTCATAAAATTAAAGATGTTCAGTGATGATTTTTTTCATTAAAAATTAAATGCCATAAGTCGTTGTTTCCTCTCAAACCGCATAAACAGGCCTTTTCAAGGCCTGTTTTTTATGGCATGTTTTTTGCTATTAATCAAAATTGTCTTACTAAAAGGGGGGAGGTTTGTTAGGTAAATATTAAATGCTATTCTTAAACTCCTTTTATCAAAATTATTCTACTTTTCTTATGAATGAACAAGGGGGGAATTAAAGGATGAGTGATATTTTCACTCGCTATGGCGATGGATCTCCAACCAGAATGAGCAAAGAAGATATCCGGTTTGACTTGGAAGAGGGAACCCAAGATGCGGCAGACCGGGGTAAGATCCCTGCGCTGACCGAGGCCGAGCTTGACCGCTTGTTTGAAATCTGTACCATGCCTGAGAAGGCTGTGACCGTGGAACGCGGCGATGAAGTGATTGTAAGTTTTGACGCCGGAACCTTGAAGCTGCCGGTGCGGGCTGGGGTTCCGATGGACCGGTCGGCTGCGATATTAACGCACGAGCGGGCATTTTGTTCCGATACCATGGAACTAGGTCATGTAGATTACAGCTATAAACAGCTGAAAGCGATTATCCACGAAGAATGCCAGGCCATGGAGCATATTCAGCTTAATACCATTATCCCGGTTTTTTATGGAGCCATGCCGAACTTAGGCCTGTATACCAAGCCGGACGGACCGATTGAGAACTGGTCTGAGCTGTTGCCTTTGGCCAAGATCGATGAGGCCAAAGCAGCCCAGGAAGAAGCGATGGAACACGCTGTCAAAGATATTGTTTATGTCGCCAGCAGGATGTACGAGTCTGGGGCCGACGGTATTAACTTCGATACGGTCGGGGCTTCCGGGGATGCGGATGTGCTCGCTACCTTGAAAGCAGCGGAAATCTTAAAAGAAAAGTATCCGGATATCGCGATTGAGTTCGGAATGGCCGGGGAGTTTGTTCTCGGGATGCATGGGGAGCTGTATTATGACGGCACCCGCTTAGCCGGACTGTATCCGCATCAACAGGTGAAGATGGCGGAAAAAGCCGGAGCCGCGATTTTCGGCGCAGTCATTAATACCAACAGCAGCATGAGCTTTGCCTGGAATATCGCGCGGGCGGTAACCTTCGTCAAAGCTTGTACGGAAGCTGCCAGCATCCCGGTTCATGTCAATGTGGGTATGGGTGTGGGCGCAATTCCCGTGACCAACACCCCGCCGGTGGATGCTGTGTCCAGAGCGGACAAAGCCCTCGTTGAGATCGGAAAGGCTGACGGGTTGTAGATTGGCCATGGCGATCCTTTCGGTATGGCTATAACTCACGAAATGGCCGCTGGCATGGGCGGAATCCGTACTGCCGGAGATCTGGTAGCGCGGATGCAAATGACCAAAGGCATGAAAATCAAGGAAGCCAAAGAGTATGTAGCCGCTAAAGTAGGTGTTTCCACTTTTGACCTGTGTGACGAAGCCGTAATGAAAGAGGTCAGGGAACAGCTTGACATTGGGCATGTCCAAGCACGGGTTGGTGCTTCAATCGGAATGGAAGCCAAGTTCAATATTGCCAGAGTTTTAGATATGAAGATTAAAGCAGTCGAGAATTTCAAACGCAAAACAGGGATGTAAGAGGAGAAAAATGTAAGGAGGGCTGGTCTTGAGTTTAGAAGATATTATTGCCGAGGCGAGAGAAACGATATTGCAGTGCGACCAGGCCCGCGCGGTGGCTGTGGCTGAGCGCGCAGTGGCCCAAGGTTTTGATCCGGTGCAAGTTCTGAGTGAAGGTTTTAGCTATGGCATCCGCCAAATGGGGGACCTATTCGGACGGGGGGAAGTGTTCCTGCCTCAGCTGATTCTTTCATCCGAAGTTATGAAATCTGCCGTTGCCATCCTGGATGCGGCCATTCAAGGAGGAACCCCGCAAGCTAAAGCTAAAATGGTGATTGCAACGGTCGAGGGTGATGTCCATGATATCGGCAAAGGGATTGTGGTGTCTCTCTTGAAAACGCAAGGCATTGAAGTCTATGATCTGGGCCGGGATGTGCCCACGGTTAAAATTATTGAAAAAGCGCTTGAAGTGGAAGCCGACATCATCGGAACCAGCGCCCTGCTCACTACCACGCTGATGGGGCAGAAGAAATTGGAAGATGAGCTGCGTAAGAATGGCTTGCGTGACCGCTTCAAAACCATGGTCGGCGGAGCTCCGGCTACCCAGAGATGGGCCGACAGAATCGGGGCCGACGCTTACGCTGAGGATGCGGCTGAGGCCGTGACCAAGGCATTGGCTTTATTAGGAAAATAAAACGATTCTCCTTTAGGGTCTTATCACGAATTAAATTCTGTAAGGGAACTTCTGGAAGGTGGGCAACATGAACGACGGCACGCGCACTCAAAAGCTTGAGCAAGTTTTGGCGAAAGCGGCGGATGGGGAGAGATTATCCAAACCGGAGATTATCTTTCTCCTTGGTCTAAGTACTGAACGGGACTTGGCCGCCCTTTTCCGGACAGCCCGGGAACTGAGGGCCAGACATTTCAGCAATAAACTCTTTTTATATGGATTTGTTTACTTTTCCACCTGGTGCCGCAATGACTGCGCTTTTTGCTATTACCGCAAATCCAACGACCTGCCGCACCGTTACCGCAAAACGGATGAGGAAATCGTGGAGGCGGCGGTCAGTTTGGCTGAATCCGGAGTGCACCTGATTGACCTGACGCTGGGTGAAGATCCTTTTTACCGCCACCGTGGGAATGGGATTCAATCTCTGGCGGAGCTGGTTGGCAAGGTCAAATCCCAGACCGGCCTCCCGGTCATGATTTCTCCGGGAGTGCTATCAAAGCGGGGATTGGCACAGTTGGCAGAAGCCGGGGCGGATTGGTATGCCTGCTACCAGGAGACCCATAACAGACAGTTATTTAAGAGCTTACGCTTAAACCAGAGCTATGACCGCCGTTATCTCAGCAAGAAGCAGGCCGTGGAACAGCACCTGCTGATTGAAGAAGGAATCCTGGCCGGAGTAGGAGAGAGTTTGGCGGATATCGCCGATTCCCTGAACTCCATGCAGGAGCTTGGAGCCCACCAGGTGCGAGTCATGAGTTTTGTACCGCAAGCAGGGAGTTCTATGAGTGCCTGGCCAACTCCGGACCGGCTCAAAGAGTTGAAAATTATTGCTGTTATGCGCCTTTTATTCCCGAATCGATTGATTCCGGCATCCCTGGATGTCGACGGGGTCGAAGGGGCACAGGCCCGGATTAATGCAGGGGCCAATGTCATTACTTCTTTGATTCCGCCGCAGCTGGGACTGGCAGGGGTGGCTCAAAGCAGCAAAGGAATCGAAGAAGGTCACCGCACGGTCCGTGGAATTCTCCCGATTCTGGAAGGGATGAATCTTACGGCTGCCACGGCTGAAGAGTATAAGGCTTGGGTGGAAAAGGAAAGAGCGAGTGTAAGCCTCATGCATTCTACCGGGGAACTGGGGGGTGCCAGATGAGGGTAGCGGTGATCGGCGGGAAGCTGCAAGGGGTCGAGGCGGCCTACCTGGCTAAGCAAGCCGGCTGGGATGTCCTGGTGGTGGATAAGGATGCTGACGCTCCCGCCTCAGGAATGTGTGATGAATTTTGTAGGGCGGACATTCTGAGCAACGCGGATAAAATTGCGGATGTGATTCGAAATGCTGACCTGATCATCCCGGCCATTGAAGATGAAGCGGTCTTGGAGAAACTGAGGGATCTTGCGCATACTTGCCAAGTCCCTTTGGCCTTTGACCCTGAAGCCTATGCCCTTTCTTCATCTAAACAAAAATCCGATGCTCTCTTTCACGGCCATGGGATTCCGGCTCCGGCTTATTGGCCGGACTGCACTCTGCCGGTGATTGCCAAGCCTTCCTCAGCCAGCGGCAGCCAGGGTGTGCGCAAGTTTTATGATGAAAAGGATTTAAGCGAATTTCTGGGCCAGTTAAACGGAACGCGCCAGGACTGGGTGATTCAAGAGTATCTGGAAGGGCCCTCCTACTCGATTGAGGTCATTGGAGCCCAGGGACAAGTGGTCTCAGTGCAAATCACGGATCTGGGAATGGACAGAGGGTATGACTGCAAACGGGTATCCGCTCCGACCGAACTCAGCGAGGATTTAGAACAGGAGTTTCGGGAGCTGGCGGAGGAACTGGCCCGCCTCATTCATCTCAATGGGATTATGGATGTCGAAGTGATTAATCACCATGGGCAGCTTAAGGTCTTAGAGATTGATGCGCGCTTGCCCAGCCAGACTCCGACCGCAGTCTACAAATCAAGCGGAGTCAATATGCTGGAATATCTGTACCAGGTATTTGCTCAGGGCAGGGTGCCGCTGAAAGCAGATATCAGCCAGGCTCAGGCCGTGGTCTACGAGCATGTCCGGGTCGGAGATGAGGGGATCGAGACTCTGGGGGAACACATCATGGCCGGCGCCGGGCCGCTGAAACACGTGTATGGCTTTTTCGGCGCGGATGAGGCGATTACTAATTTCCGCCCGGACTGTACCTCGTTCGTAGCCACTCTGATTCTGACGGCACCCACGTTTGAGGAAGCTTGGGTCAAGCGCTGTGATGTGATTGAGAACATCCGTAATCATTTCAATTTATCGTTTTATCTGGATTCCACTCCCGAAGTTTAACACTGAACTAACACGCCCTAAGTCCCCCGCCTTAATAGGCGGCGGGTGCCAAAGGGCGGTTAAGTCCAGTATGGACTCGACTAACATTCAGTGGGGGTTGAATCCCCCTCTGAATGAAGTCTCGTTCAACGGGATTAAGTTAGAAAGAGCAAGCTTCCTAGACCAAGGTTCAGTAATTACTTGGAGGTGACTCGCTTGAAACGCAACTTGTTCGCAGGGAGAAGCCAGACGGAAGGCATGGGACTCAATCTGTTTACAGAAGATGAGCTCTATGCCATCCATTGTGCCACCCTGGAAGTACTGTATAAGACAGGGGTTAAAGTAGAAGACGACGAGGCGTTAGAGATTTTTTACGGCGGCGGAGCCGAGGTTGACCGCACGAATCACATTGTCAAGATTCCTCCGTATTTGGTGGAAGATGCGATTCGCTCTGCCCCCAGCACCCTTTTCCTGGCCGGGCGCAATCCCAAAAATGACATTGTCTTGGACGGCAGCCGGGTAGGGTTTACCAATTTCGGGGAAGGGATTCGGGTAATTGATCCGTATACCCGGGAATACCGCAAATCAACTAAACAGGACGTCGGGAATGCTGCTCTGGTATGTGACTACTTGAGTGAAGTGGATGTCTTTGAACGGGCCGTGGCCGCCCAGGATGAGCATGCCTTAGTAGGGCCGCTTCATGAAGCGGAAGCGTTTTTTAACAATACCTCAAAGCATTGCTTCAGCGGGGCCAATAACGGGAAAAATTTCCGCAAGATTGTAGACATGGCGGCAGCGGCCGCCGGGGGCAAGGATAAATTAAAAGAGCGCCCGATTTACAGCACGATTGTCTGCCCTACCAGCCCGCTGCAACTGGTGAGAGATTGCACGGAAGTCTTGATTGAAGCGGCTCGGGCGGGGATCGCAGTCAATGTTCTGTCTATGGCCATGGCCGGAGGCTCCGCGCCGGTAACCTTGGCCGGCACCCTGGTAACCCATAATGCTGAGGTGCTCAGCGGAATTGTCTTAAACCAGCTCACCAAAAAGGGCGCACCGGTCATTTACGGAAGCTCCACTACGATCATGGACCTGAAATACACCACGGCCCCGGTAGGTTCGCCGGAACTGGGCATGATTAATGCCGGTGTGGCGAAACTGGCCCAGTATTATCTTCTGCCGAGCTGGGTTGCCGGCGGCTAGGCTGACAGCAAAGTACCCGATGCGCAAGCAGCCCATGAAAAAACCATAACCGGATTATTAGCTGCCCTAGGCGGGGCCAATTTAATCTATGGTTTAGGGATGCTGGAGCTAGGGATTACCTTTGACTTCGCCCAGCTGGTGATGGATAACGAAACGGCGAAAATGATTAAAAAGGCTGTCTCAGGAATTCCGGTGAACGATGACACATTGGCTGTGGATGTCATCAAAGAGGTAGGTGCCGGTGGTGAATTCATAACCCATGATCATACGTACCGCAACTTTAAGAAGGAGCAGTCCCAATCCAAGCTGATTGACCGGAGAATGCGTGATGCATGGTTAGCTCTTGGCGGCAAGGATTATACGGAAAGAGCTTATGAGGAAGCGATCTCGATCTTGGAAAACCACAAACCTGAGCCGCTTTCAGATGATGCCAAAGCCAATATCCGGGCGATCGTGGAAGAAGCAGAAGCCGAATACGGTGTGAAAAAATAAATTTTCTGTGCAGGAGCCGGTTTGCGGCCGGCTCCTCGCGTGAAGACTTGGGGGGCAAGGTATGAGTAAAAGTGACAACGCCAGAAGATTTTATCGCAAACGGGTGGATTTCTTTCTCCTGATCCAGAAGATTAAGCTTTGGCCTTCCCGAACCGGCGTCCTGCACGGAATAAAATCGATTACGGAAAAAGGCGGATACTCGGAAATTACCACGCACTGCAATAAGGTAATTATAAGCCGCAACTCCAAGAATAGCCGGGCGGCCCGTTGGATCCGCAATAAATGGACAACCGGAAGCTGCCCGGCCTGTAAGATTCCGGAGTGGAAGCTGTCAAAATTCAATTCAACCTTTTTTGCCCAGCATTACGGCTCAGCGCTAACCAATAACACGGCGCTTACCGACAACGGCAGCAAATAATTTTTGGGGGTGTATGAATGAGTCGTGAAGAAATTTTAACCCGTTTAACGGAAGCAGTGATCGAGGGCGACGACAGTCTAGTCGTAGAATTAACCCAGAAAGCAGTGGATGCCGGGGTTGAGCCACTGGTTATTATCAATGATGCTTTGACCAAAGGAATCCGAATCGTGGGAGAATACTTTGGTTCCGGCCAGTATTTTCTGCCGGATCTTTTGCTGGGAGCGAAAGCCATGGACGCCGGGGTTAAGCTCTTAGAACCTCTGCTTGTCGGAACCAGCCGGGAATTTCATGGAAGGGTGCTGATGGGTACGGTTCAAGGCGACCTCCATGAAATCGGGAAAAATATCGTGGGCATGATGCTGAAAACATCCGGTTTTGAAGTGGTGGATCTGGGAGTGGATGTCCCTGCCGGCAAGTTCATCGAAAAGATTAAGGAACTGAAGCCAAACGTCATCGGAATTTCGGCCCTTTTAACTACTACCATCGGGCGCCAAAAGGAGATTATCGAAGTCCTCACCGAAGAAGGCCTGCGGGATCAGGTCAAGGTGATGATCGGCGGGGCCCCGATTAACCAGGCGTGGGCGGATAAAATCGGAGCCGACGGCTATGCGGAAGACGCCATTACTGCTGTTGAAATATGCAAAAAGCTGGTAGCTGCCAGCTAAGGCAGAATGGAGGAGACTTGCTGTGAAATTTGAACTTTTTTCTCAAGAAGAGCTTCTGCAGATTCACCAGGCCAGCGTGGAGATCCTGAAAAGGGTAGGGATTCATACCACTTCAGAGCGGTTTAAATCCCTGCTTTTGGATCACGGCTGTGAGGAGCACGGAGACCGGATCGTTTTCACGGAAGACGTGATTGAAAAAGCTCTGAAAACGGTGCCGCCCAGCTTTAAGCTCTATGGCAGAAACGATTCCCATGTCTTAGAAATCGGCTGGAAAAAAGCATACTGCCAAACCTGTGTCGGAACTCCCTCCATGATGGACCTGGACACCGGGGAAAAGCGGGATGCCACCGTTAAAGACCTTGAAGAATATACCCGCCTGGCGGATGCGCTTGATTATGTCAACATTATCTCCCCGATTTTCCCGCGGGATGTGCCCCAAGAAATTATCCTGACAATTGAGACCGCCACCTTGCTGCGCAATACTTCGAAGCCGCTCAGTATCTGTGTTGAGTCGGCGCGCGAGCTGCCGTATATCCTGGAGCTTCTGCGTTTGGTTGCCGGCGGGGAGGAAGCGCTCCGGGAAAAACCGATTGCGACCATTCCGGTATCCCCGCTCAGTCCTTTGGAATATGGATTTGATCCGGCTGAGGCCTTATTAGATGTGGTGGAAGCAGGGCTGCCTTTAGGGGTTGAACCTTGCCCGATGATGGGTTCGACCGGGCCTATGACCCTGATTGGCACGGTGGCCCAGCATAATGCGGAAATCCTGGCCGGGGTCATTGCCGCCCAGCTTCTAAAACCCGGGGCCCCGCTCACTATGTCTTCCCGGGCAACCTTTATGGATATGAGATCAGGAGTGGGCCTATGGGCGATGCCGGAAATGGGTTTGGCCGGCGCGGCGATGAATCAGCTGGGACGCTTCTATAATATCCCGGTGGCTCCCGGAGGTTATTGCGGAGCTTCTAAGACTGCAGACGCACAAAGCGGGTATGAACACCTGTACAATGCCCTGATGGAATCCCTGGTTGGGAGTGATATCATCGGTTCCGCCGGTTCTCTGGACAATGCACTGACTTCCTGCTATGCCATGCTGGTGATGGATAACGAGATTTCCTCAGTTGTCCAGCGGACAATTAAAGGGGTCGAGGTCAATGAAGAGAAACTGGCTGTGGATGTCGTTGCCGAAGTGATTGAAAGCCACGGCAATTTCTTAGCCCACAAGCACACGCGTAAGTACCTGCGCGCCGGGGAATTATGGGTTCCGCCGCTGGGTGACCGCCAGACCTTTGAAAAATGGGCGTTTACGGGTGAGAAAGTGGAGGAAAAAGCCCGGAGAACGGCTAAAGAATTGATTGCAACCCATCAAGTGCTGCCCTTAAGCCCGGAAGTTGAGGCTGAATTTGATAAAGTGATTGCCAGGGCTCGCCAAATCGAAATGGGAGAGTGAAAGGGGAGGACGAGTTGAGATTTGAATTTCTTTCGGAAGCTGAAGTTAAGCAAGTACATCAGGCAACCTTAGCTATTCTTAATCAAATCGGAATCCATACCACTTCCCCTAGATTGAAAAAACTTCTTGTGAATAATGGTTGCAAGGAACAGGGGGACCGGATTGTTTTTCCTCCTGAGGTGGTCGAGAAGGCTTTAAGCACAGCCCCGAAAACCTTCAAGGTTTACGGCCGGGATGACTCGCATATGCTGGAGTTCGGGAAAAACAAAGCCTATGCCCAAACCTGTGTCGGCACTCCGTCTATCATGGATCTGGACTCCGGAGAGAAGCGGGATGTCACCCTGAAAGATCTGGAGGATTATGTGAAATTGGCGGATGCGCTCGAGTATATCCACGTCATTTCTCCAATCTTTCCGCGGGATGTGCCTCAGGAAATCATCGTCTCGGCGGAAACAGTGGCCATGCTTCGCAACACCACCAAGCCTTTGCGCATCTGTGCCGAGTCTTCCCATGAAATGAAGTATATCGTGGACATTCTGGCCGCAGTCGCCGGCGGCAAAGAAGCGCTTAGGCAGAAACCTTTGGCCTATATCGAGGTATCCCCGTTAAGTCCGCTGGAGTATGGCTTTGACCCGGCTGAAGCTTTGATAGACATCGTGGAAGCAGGGCTGCCCTTGGGGGTTATTCCCTGCCCGATGATGGGCTCGACTGGCCCCATGACCTTGATCGGATGCGTGGCTCAGCATAATGCCGAGATTCTGGCCGGAGTGGTGGCAAGCCAGCTCTTAAAGCCGGGCAGCCCGGTGATTATGTCCCCGCGGGTAACTTTCATGGATATGCGCTCCGGGGTAGGCCTATGGGCCATGCCGGAGATGGGGACGGCCGCCGCTGCCTCGATTGAAATGGCGCGCTATTATGGCATCCCGTCCACGGCCACTGGGTATTCCGGGGCGGCCAAATCGGCGGATGCTCAAAGCGGGTATGAACACCTGTATAATGCCCTGATGCCGGCTCTGATCGGAACGGATGTCCTGGCCGCTGCCGGCTCGCTCGACAATGTGCTTACCTCTTGTTTTGCAATGCTGGTCATGGACAATGAATTGTCTTCGGTCGTCCAACGGACGATTCAAGGGGTGGAAGTCACGACCGAGAGGCTGGCAGTAGATGTCATTGCCGAAGTGATTGAAAGCCATGGGAATTTCCTGGCTCACAAGCATACCCGCAAATACCTGAGAGCCGGAGAACTGTGGGATCCTCCGCTTGGAGACAGGCAGACCTTTGAAAAATGGGCGCTCAAGGGAGAAAAAATCGAGAAGAAGGCCAGGGAAAAGGCTAAGGAACTGCTTTCAAACCATCAAGTGGAGCCGCTCAGTGCCGGGGTCGACGCCGAACTTGAATTAATCCTGAAGCGGGCCCGGGAGGAGGCTGAGATTTTTTGAGGTGATCCGCAGCAATTAGAAGACGGCAGATAGACACGGAACAAACGCTAAATTTTAGGAATGGTATTAATAGCTCGAACTAAAAGGAGGCGCTTACATGGCAAGAAAACCAGAACTGGACCACAAGGTATTTTGGCCCGCTTTCATCGTAATCTTCGGACTCTCCATCGCTCTAATCCTAAACCGTGAAGCTGGAACCAAAATGGTAAACGCTGCTTTAACCTGGACCACTTTCAAACTGGATTGGCTGTTTCAAATTGGCACTTTCATGGTTTTTGTATTCCTGCTTTGGGTAGCATTAGGCCGTTATGGAAACGTCAAACTGGGTGGGCCCGACGATAAACCGGAGTTTTCAACGGTTAGCTGGATCGCGATTCTCTTTTGTGCGGGGATTGGATCAAGCTTGATCTATTGGTCTATAGCTGAGCCGCTTTATTACTTGCAAGGCCCGCCTTTCGGCATCGCAAAGAATACGGTTCAGGCTGCCGAATGGGCCGTCACTTACGGTATGTTCCACTGGGGATTCAGTGCTTGGGCTATGTATACCTTGCCAACTTTACCGATTGCCTATATTTATTATGTGCGCAAGGACACGCAACTGAGAGCGAGTACGGCTTGCCGCCCTATTCTGGGCAATATGGTGGATGGCTGGGTAGGTAAGGTCATCGATATTACCGTGATGTTTGGGATTGTCGGTGGTTTTGGAACGTCTCTTGGACTGGGGGTTCCTTTGCTGGCGGAGGCAGCTTCTAAACTATTAGGAATTCCACAGTCTATATGGCTGAATTTGGCAATTCTCGCAATTTGGACCTTGATATTCGGATTTAGCGTGTACACCGGGCTTTATAAAGGAATTAAAATACTCAGTGACATTAACGTCTATCTGGCTTTGGGTATGATTGTGCTGGTGATGATTGTAGGGCCGACCTTCTTTATACTCTCCGTTTTCTCAGACAGTGTCGGAGTGCTGCTCCAAAATTTCCTGCGCATGAGCTTCTATACCGATCCTATAGGCAAGAGCGGATTCCCGCAAGGCTGGACCGTATTCTATTGGGCCTGGTGGGTCGCTTTAGCTCCCTATATGGGTCTGTTTGTAGCCAGGATCTCCAGGGGCCGGACTTTGAAGCAGTTAATTATTGCGGAAATCCTGTGGGGCACTTTGGGCGACTGGGCTTTCTTCGGCGTTTTCGGCGGCTATACCTTGCACTTGGAGTTCAACAAGATTCTGCCGGTTGGACAAATTCTTTCGGAACAAGGCGGTCCGGCCGCCATTGTCGCGGTGATTACCAGTTTGCCGATGTGGCAGGTCGTTTTGGTTCTTTTCTTGCTGCTTGAATTTGTCTTCTTGGCAACTTGCCTGGATTCTTCGGCTTATACCTGCGCCTCGATGGCTACAAAGCATCTAGCCGACGGCGAACAACCGGCCCGCTGGAACCGGATTGTGTGGGCATTGGCCTTGGCTGCGGTTGGAATTGCCGTTCTTTCCCTCGGCGGAATGAATGCCATTCAGACATCATCTGTCGTTGCCGCAGTTCCCTTGGTTTTTGTTCTCATCATCCTCACCCTCTCATTCCTAAAAATGATTCGCGAGGATTATGGTGCAGCTTGTGCTCCCAAGGAAATCACACTGGATGATGCCAATACTCAAAAAAATTCAGTTTCGGCTAAGTAGAAAATGATATAGTTTTTATCTGGCTTAGAAAAGTTTCCATAGAATTTAAACTAAAAATGCATGGGAATAAAGGCAAAGAAGAGGTGAGTCATACTATGCACCTGAGAAAACATTCTACCGCTTCGCTTAGAATTCAAGTCATCAAAGAACTGGAAAAAGGGGAAAAACCTTTAGTTCAAATCGCTTTTGAGTACGGAGTCCGGCCGAACCAGCTGCTCAAGTGGAAGCGTATGACACTCGAGAATTTGCCCGGATTATCCCTGGATTACACAAGGGAGGGAATCTAATGAGCAGCTTCAATGATTTAGCCGAATCCGTCATAACTGGAAATTTCGGTAAAGTGAAAGAAATAACCCAAGAGATGATCGATAAAGGAATCGGTCCGCTGGAAATCATCAATGACGGACTGATTGCTGGCATGAATGTCGTTGGCGTACGCTTTAAGGCTGAGGATATGTTTGTGCCGGAAGTGATGATGTCCGCCAAGGCAATGGCGGGAGGCATGGAACTCGTCAAACCATTAATTGCGGACACAGATATGCCTTCGGTTGGAACCGTTGTTTTAGGGACCGTAAAGGGTGACCTGCATGACATCGGCAAAAGCCTGGTGGCAATGATCCTGGAAAGCGGCGGCTTCAAGGTGGTCAATCTTGGGACAGATATCGCTCCGGAGGGCTTTGTCAAAGCCATTCGTGAGCATAAGCCCCAAATTGTGGGCATGTCCGCGCTCCTGACCACCACCATGCTGAACATGAAAGCTACCATCGAACTCTTAAAAGAAGAAGGTCTTAGAGATCAAGTAAAGGTCATTGTCGGAGGAGCTCCTGTATCTCAAAGTTTTGCCGATGAGATTGGTGCCGATGGATACGGCTCCGATGCCATGGTTGCCAAAGACCTGTGCTTTAAGTTAGTCGGAAAAGCCAGCTAAGCCCTAGCACATGAGAATTAAAAATAGGCAAAGGAGCTTGCCGAGCAGTAGTAAATATGTCAGGAGGAGTCAGCATGTTAATCATCGGAGAACTGATTAATACCAGCAGAAAAGCAATCAATGAAGCTGTAGAAAACAGAGATGCGGAGTATATTAAAAAAATCGCCCAAGAGCAGGTGGAAGCAGGGGCCAATTATGTGGACGTAAACTGCGGAACCATGGTATTTGACGAGGTCGAGACCATGGAGTGGCTGGTGAACACGGTACAGGAAGTGGTTGAGGTTCCCCTTTGCATTGACAGTCCTAATCCCAAAGCGATTGAGGCCGGGCTGGCCTTAGCCAAATACGGCCAACCATTAATCAATTCCATCACCGGGGAAAGCGAACGCTACAATGAAATTCTTCCCTTAGTCTTAAAGTATAAAACTAAAGTTGTCGCTCTGTGCATGGATGACTCCGGCATGCCTGAAACTGCGGAAGACAGGATGCAAGTGGCGCGTAATCTGCATCAAAAACTGACGGCGGCAGGAGTGGCGGAAGATGACATTTATTTCGATCCGCTGGTCAAGCCGGTCAGTACCAGTGATAAAGCTGGCCTGGAAGTTCTAGATACTGTAAGACTGATCACGCAGGAATTTCCCAATGTGCATAAAGTCTGCGGCCTCAGCAATGTTTCGTTTGGGCTGCCCAACCGTAAGATCCTAAACCAGCTATTTATGGTTCAAACCATGAGCATGGGTATGGACAGCTACATCCTGAACCCTCTCGATGCGACCATGATGGGATATGTTCAGGCGTCGGCCACGCTTTTAGGAAAAGATCCATATTGCATGAATTATCTCAATGCTCACAGAAAAGGGCTGTACGATAATAAGTAAAGGATAAACTTTGTAACTATTTATAGAAAAATCGTAAATCTTGCGGTAAAATGGCCTTGAGTCCAGTACTCAAGGCCAACCCTTTCAGTGCATTTGAGTAATAAGCACTTTAGAAAACAGAGAGATAAATCAGAAATAAATTTTTTAGAATTAAAGGGGTTAGCGTTTTCCGAGGAGAGTTGAAATGGATGAATAAGCTTACCTTAGGAATTGACACCGGTGGAACGTATACTGATGGAGTCTTACTGGATCCGGCCAGCGGAGAAATTAAAGGAAAAGCCAAAGCCTTTACCACGCGGGAGGATCTATCCATTGGCATTCGGGAATGCATCGACAATTTAGGATCAGATGAATTGAGTAAAGTTGGTTTAGTGGCGCTTTCCACCACCCTGGCGACTAATGCCGTAGTGGAGGGGAAGGGCTGCCGCGTTGGACTGGTGCTCATAGGGCATGAGGCGATTGGGAATGTCCCTGCCCATATGACCGCCGTAGTCTCCGGAGGACACAATGTCCACGGACAAGAGCAGGCGGAGCTAGATCTTGCCGCTCTTTCTGAGGCTTTAACCAATATGAAAGGGAAAGTGGAAGCAATTGCCGTGTCGGGCTATCTGAGTATTCGAAACCCGGAACACGAGCTAATAGCCCGAAAGCTTGTTCAAGAACTGTTAGACCTTCCGGTGATCTGTGCTCACCAGCTGACGACTGAATTGGGTTTCCAGGAGCGTACAGTCACCGCTTGTTTGAACGCTCGTTTACTGACGGTTATTGCCGAGCTCTTAATGTCTGTGAGAACCGTTCTAAAAGAAAGAGGAATTCTTGCCCCGATGATGGTGGTGAAGGGTGACGGCTCTCTTATGAGCGAAGAAGTGGCACGGGAAAAGCCGATTGAAACGATTCTTTCAGGCCCGGCGGCCAGCATTGTGGGTGCTGCATTCTTAACAGAATCAGAACATGCTTTGGTTCTTGATATGGGTGGTACGACTACGGATTTAGCTGTTTTAGAAGATGGCAGGCCCAGGTTAAAAAAAGAAGGGGCGGTTGTCGGGGGCTGGAGGACTAGAGTTGAGGCGGCGGCAATCAGTACGTTTGGGCTGGGCGGGGACAGTTATATTCAAGTATCCGCTGACTCTAAATTGCAGATTGGCCCGAAACGGGTTTGGCCCGTTTCAGTCATGGCTGCCCGTTACCCGTATTTGACCCGGGAGTTGATGGAAGTAAATCCCCAGGGCGTCATTTTAAATGGGCAACCGGTTGATTCATGGTTTTTACTCAAACCGCCCATTGACTTAAACAGTTTATCTAAACAGGAACTCGAGATTATTCATGCGCTCCAGGACGGCCCCCATAATATTTTCACCCTGGCGGAACGGACGGGCATCCATGAGGGCTTTTTGCCCATGGGCGGGCTTGAAGACAGCCAAATTGCAGGACGGATTTCTTTTACTCCCACGGATACTTTGCACGCGCTCAAACGTTTTACAGCCTGGGATGTGGAAGCAGCCACGGCTTGCGCCCATATTCTGGCCAAGCGGATGAAGTTAGATACCGAAGAGTTTCTGCTTGCTATTTTACAAAGAGTTAAAGATACTTTAAGCATTGATATCTTACAAAGCCTGATCACTTATGAAGGCCGGGAAATTAATTTGGAAAAGAACGAAGGAGCCGGATTATTTCTCGAACGCTTCCTATCCGGTGCTGCCAAAGGCCGCTTTGGAGTTCAGGTAAATTTAGACTTGCCAATTGTAGCGATCGGAGCCCCGGTCAAGTCTTACTTGCCCCCGGTGGGCCAAGCTTTCCATACGGATTTATTAATTCCGACCCATGCAGAAGTTGCCAATGCGGTCGGGGCCGCGGTTGGAAAAGTTGTTGAAACCATTCATTTCGTTATTCGTCCGGGAGCCAAAACAGGCTTCATTATTCACGCCCCTTGGGGAATGGAAGGGTTTGTAGACTTAGAAGAGGCAGAAAATTATGCGCTGGAAAAGACCAGAGGCATCATTTTGGAAAACGTATACCGCTCAGGAGCCAGAGCACCGGAAATCGTAACCGATAAAGAAGAAGTTTATATTGAGACACCGTTAGGAAAGGTATTCATTGAAACCCGTTTCGCTTTAACCGCTATCGGCCGGCCTTATTGGGGGGAGTAGCAATGCATGCGAAAATAATAGCCTGCAGCACCATGGCTGATGAGATTAAAATGGTTTTGCCAGCGGATATTGAGCTCGAATTGCTGCCCTATGCGCTGCATAATACTCCCCAGAAGCTGCAGGCGGAACTTCAACAACGTATTGATGCGGATGTTGAGCATGATACGCTTCTTTTTGGCTATGGGCTATGTTCCTATGGAGTCGCAAATCTTAGTTCTGAACGCCATACTTTGGTTATCCCCAAAGTACACGATTGTATTAGTCTTCTCTTGGGTGCACGGGAAGTGTACGACCGTGAATTTGAACAATTCCCGGGCACTTATTTCCTTAGCAAAGGATGGATTGACCAGGGGGCCGAACCTTATGGGGACTATCTTCGATACGTAGAAAAATATGGGGAAGAAAATGCCCGTTGGTTGATTGATTCTCAGTACGCCAACTACCAGCGTATAGTTTTTATTGATACCGGAGTAGAGAAAATGGAAAGCTGCCTGGCATACTCCCAACGGGTGGCCGGCTTCATTAAGGTTCCCCATGGAGAACTCAAAGGATCTTTGCGTCTTCTGGAAAAGATGTTCAGAGGCGAATGGGACGAAGAATTTGTAGTCACACCGCCGGGAAGAATGGTGTTGCAGCATCAGTTTTTATAAATAGAATCAGAGTAGATATAAATTGAATCAGAGTAGATATAGAGGAACGATTAGAGGGTGAGAAATTATGAATACTTTTAATGTAACGTTTCTTCCGGCTAAGACCAAGATCCAAGTAAGGGATGGCTTGACCATTATGGAGGCGGCCGTAGAAGCAGGGATTGAACTGGAAGGCCCGTGCGGCGGCAAGGGAACCTGCGGGAAATGCCGGGTTAAGCTCTTAGGGGAAGATAACGAGGAGCCGGTACTGGCTTGCCGGACCACCGTCAGCCGCGATCTGGTGGTAGAGATTCCGCAACTGGAAGTTTCCTTGCACCGTAAGAGTGAGTTGACCCAACGCGAGCTGGATTTTCAACTGAATCCCGGTATTCGAAAAGTATTTCTCAAGCTGGAGAAGCCTTCGCTCGAAGATCAGAGTCCGGATGCCACGCGCCTGGGCAATGCTTTAGGCTTAGACCGCCTGAACATGCCAATGGATGTCTTGCGCTGTCTGCACCGCAGCCTGCGGGAAGATAATTTTAAAGTCACGGCCTCGGTAGCGAACGGTGAGATACTGAAAGTGGATGCAGGGGATACCTCGGGCCAATTGTTTGGGTTGGCGGTGGATATCGGCACCACGACGGTGGTAGCTGCGCTGGTGAATTTGCTCACCGGGGAGACTTTGGCTACAGCATCGGCTACAAATGCCCAGAATATTTTCGGGGCGGATGTGATTGCCCGGATTGAGCATGTCATGAATGATGCCAGAGGGCTGGAACATCTGAATAAGCGGGTTGTGGGCGTGATTAACCGCTTGCTTACAAAGCTGGCGCAAGCGGCCGAAATTTCTCCTGAGGAAATCATGCAGGTCGCTGTTGTGGGCAATACCACCATGAGTCATTTGTTCCTGGGATTAGATCCGACGTATTTAGCCTCATCCCCATTTATTCCAATCACGGCGCATTTGGTGCGGGCGGAAGCGCAAGACTTGGGCTTGGAAATATTCGCCCATGCCCCGGTCTATATGCTCCCCAACATCGCGGGATATGTGGGCGCGGATACCGTGGGCGTGATTCTCTCCACCGGGGTGCATAAGCAGGAGGGGATGCGCCTGGCGGTCGACATCGGCACCAACGGTGAGATCGTATTGGCGGCTTCCGGGAAGCTCTGGACGTGTTCGACAGCTGCCGGACCGGCATTCGAAGGGGCTCAGATTCAATTCGGCATGCGGGCGGCAACCGGGGCGATTGAAAAGGTAAAGATCGATCAGGACGTCCATTTAAGTATTATCGGAAAGGCGCCGGCCAAGGGAATTTGCGGTTCCGGTTTAATGGATATTGTCAGTGAATTAGTGAAAGCGGGAATCGTAGATGGGAGCGGGAGAATGCTGAACCGGGAACAAGCCGAGCACTTGCCTGAAACGTTGCGTTCCCGGCTTGACCGCAACGACGCTTACGGTACCCACTTTATTCTCGCATATGAACCGGGTCAGGAAGCGGTAGTTATCACCCAAAAGGATGTGCGGGAGCTGCAGCTAGCCAAAGCGGCAGTATATGCCGGGATTCAGATCTTGCTTAAGGAAGCCGGACTCAGTGTAGACGATCTTGATCAAGTCTTATTGGCCGGAGCGTTCGGGAGTTATATCGATAAAGAGAGCGCCCTGGCGCTGGGCTTGCTGCCCCCGGTCACTCCGGACAAGATTGTCTCTGTGGGCAATGCTGCCGGAGCGGGTGCCAAGTTTGCCCTCCTTTCTGCAGACTTACGGCAGGAGGCTGAGGAATTAGCGCGCAAGGTGATTCATGTCGAGCTATCCACCAGGCAGGATTTTCAGGAGTTTTTTATGGATGCTCTCGGTTTTTAGGAATTACTTTTTCGGTATGGGAGGTTCGAAATGACTGTTTTGACTTGGGAATCGCTCGAATTAAAGCCTGAAGAAGTCTTCCGGGCCATGGGGTATGGCGGGGTTAAGAAAGAGATGAATGCCACTGTCCGGGAAATCACGGAGAATACCCGCAATAAAGCCTTAAAGCTAATCAAGGCCCAGTGCCTGTATATCTTGGTCCCGGTTGAAGTCGCGGGCACGAACCAAATTCTGCTGGACGGCAAATATAAGCTTTCCTGTGTGGACAAATTTTTTCAGGGAGCTTCACAGGCCGCAGTTGGTATTACGACAGCGGGTCCGGACCTTGAACAAGAAGTCACGAATTTATTCAATGCCGGGGAGGCCTTGGAAGGAATAACTCTGGACGCGTACGGCACCACAGCAGTTGATGAGGCGCGGGGTTTGGTCCGCCGGGAAGTTTTTGAGAAGGTCTCAGCGGAGGGCATGACCATTGGCTTTAACGTCAGTCCGGGCGGGCACAAAATCCCGATGGAAGGGCAAAGGGTGATTTTTTCCCTGGTGAATGCAGAGCAGATTGGAGTCCGTTTAACTGCTTCTTTTCTCATGTCCCCGGTCAAATCCAGTTCGTTCATTATTCCGGTGGGCAAAAACCTGACCATGCCTTTTGAATCCTTCTGTACCACCTGTGATTACTGCAGCGGCCGCGCTACCTGCCAAAACAGCCGCTATCGCTAACTACTATAGAATGAAAAAATTATATGAAGAGAGGTTGATTGAGATGGCAACGGGAGAGATTAAATGCGGAATCTGCGGGTTTGAAGTAAAGGTGGAAGCAGAACAAATTGAAGGAAGCAAGGTAAAGCTTAATATCACCAGTACTTGTCCTTCCTACCAGAAGATTGCCGCAGAACTGCAGGAAGTGGATGCTTACCAGGAGATCTTTCAGAAGCTGCATCAGGGAAAAGTCTATGAGGTGTTTAGCAAATACAGCAAACATCCCAGTTGCCCCGGTATTTCCGGTATTCTGAAAACAATCGAGGTAGCGGCCGGTTTGGCACTTGGGCAATCGGCTTCGATGGAGATTAGAAAATAATATTTAAGTAAAAAAGACGGCAGGACTTTAAAATTAATTCGCGAATTATTAAAATAGTTGGAAAAGAGAATGGCGGATTTGACTAAACGTCCTGGAGGTTCCCTCGATGAGTATGACCTGGACAGTGACTCAAAGACAGAAGTTAATAGAGCTCAATGGGGATATTGCTTTACTGGATCAAGAATTTGACGGCACCACGGAAAGGGATAAGACTTTTCAAAAAATTGAAAGAGAATTGGTGCAAAAAAATAAAAGACATCTGCTTGAATTAAAAAACAGTGGTTTCCGGCCTCTGGTATGCCGGCTTGAAAGCAAGATGGTTCAGCGGCTGAATGAGGCCGGTTTTGTCCAAGTGACAACCCCCATTATGTTGGCCAAAGGCATGCTGGAGAAGATGACCATTACTCGAGATCATCCGCTCTCCAAACAGGTCTTTTGGGTGGATGACAACAAGTGCCTGCGGCCAATGCTTGCCCCCAATCTTTATTACTTGCTGCGGGACCTGGACCGGTTATGGGGGAAACCGGTACGGATTTTTGAAGTCGGACCTTGTTTTCGTAAAGAGTCTCAAGGGGCTAATCACTTAAATGAGTTTACCATGCTTAACCTAGTAGAGCTGGGAACGCCGGAAGGAGAGCAGACGGCGCGTCTGCGTGAACTGGCGGCCATGATGATGGAAGCGATTGGTCTTAAGGATTATCAGCTGGAGATAGATGAATCCGAAGTTTACGGGACTACTATCGATGTGGTTGCAGGGGATCTGGAGTTAGGCTCTGGAGCCTTTGGCCCTCATAAACTCGACCCGGCTTGGGGAATCATTGATCCCTGGGTAGGTATAGGATTTGGGGTAGAGCGCTTGGCGATGGCTTTGGAAGGCCATCGTAATATCCGCAGAGTCGGACGCAGCTTATCTTATCTCGATGGTTCACGCTTAAATATTTAACGTTGAACTAACATTCAGTGGGAATTGAATCTCCCTCTGAATGAAGTCTCGTTTAAGGGAGAAAGATATGACGCGCTTAACTACGCATGACATTGATAAGCTGGATTCTGAGCTGACGCAGTATAACTTATCGTTGATTGAGAAAACCGGGGTGGATTTAGCGGCTCTTGCCTCTTTTGCCGCCGGGATCACTCGCGAGAGTTTTAAGCAGGCAGCTCAAAATCATATGGCGGCGGCTGTCCCGATTACTTCGGGTCAGGGAATCATCGGTGGCTTTTCAGAGTCTGTGCAAAGCATTATCCAATTTCTTGGCTTCGATTGCTTTGTTACCAGGGCTGCTGATGTGGCTGGAATTGCTGAAGCCATCGATCGCAAAGCAAGCATCATATTTGTGGCAGATGATGATCGATTTATTGCCTATAATGTAGGGAAAGGGTCTTATGTCGATAATGGAGAGGCCACCGGAAGGGGCTATGTGGCAGCCCTGGCACACATGGCCAAAGGCCTAAAGGGGCAAGAGGTTTTGGTTTTAGGGGCAGGACCGGTGGGACAGAGCGCGGTTGCCTTTCTTAAGGAACTGGGTGCCTGGGTTAAGCTCTTTGATATTCAACCGGAAGCCTTAAAAGCCTACCAAACGGATGCCCAGGTAACGATTGAGCATTCCTTGTTGGAGGCACTATCTAAATATCAGTTCATTCTGGATGCGACCCCGGCCGGGGGCTTTATCGGAGCGGATGACCTACCGCATGAGGCAATGCTGGCTGCCCCGGGAATCCCGCTGGGCCTGAAGCAAGAGGCTTTGACCAAATATGAGCGGCACTTGATACACGATCCTCTGCAAATTGGAGTCGCAACTATGTTGGCGATGATTCTTTAGTTTTCATCACGGGGGGTGGATCGGCAAGATCACATAGACTCTAAATCTATGCAGCCGGGTGTGACTCCCGGACTCCCCGCCATCTATACACACCACTAAAGGAGGAACGCACATGGTTATTTTGGATTTAGCCAGCAGAGATTTTGAAATTTATCCTCCTGATACGGAACTTTGGTCTCTTAAGGATACACTGGTGCAACGACGGCCAAAATTTATTCTTACCCTCTCGGAACAAGGGTTGGAAAAGGTGATTCCTGCAGAACTTGTAATGGCTGAGATCATAAAAAGTGCCGCCAAGCAATCAAATACCCAGAATTTATTGCTTGGGGATATTGAACCAAACCTGAGTTTTTGCACTTTGAATTCGGACTATTCTGTCTTGGAATTAAATCAATTAAATACCGACCTGGCAGTAATCCTTAACCCTGAGCATTATCCGGTTGGAATTGTGGACAATCTTAAGTGTATCGATAAACTTGCCAATTATTTAGTGGTTAAGAATAAAGAAATCAAAGAAACCTTAATGGAATATGAACAAATCTTTCAGAATATTGAAGAGGAGATATTTGTAACTGATCATAATGGATATATTTTACGTCTTAACCCCGCCGCGGAGAGAGTGTGTCAGGTGAATTATGCGGATGTCGTAGGCAAACATGTTACAGAACTTGAAAAGGAACATGTCTTTTCCACAAGCATCACAATGCAAGTTTTGATGCAAAAGAAGAAGGTTAATATGATGCAGGAAATGAAATCAGGGAAAAGGGTCTTAGCGACAGCGATTCCTATCTTCAATGAAGAGGGGGAAATTACACGGGTTATTAGTACATCTAAGGATATTTTGGAAATAAATAAGCTGAGGGAAGAAATTGAAGAAAAAAACAGTGAGATTGAACGCAAGAATGAGGAATTGAATTTACTTAGAGAAGAGATGTTTGGACAGGTAAGCTTTATCTACCAGAGCCGGGCCATGACCCATATTAAAGAAACTGTGGCCAAAATAGCGCCCATGGATTTAACCGTCCTCATTCAAGGGGAATCAGGAGTCGGCAAAGAAGTCGTTACGAAAACGATTCACTATTTAAGCAAGCGCAGAGACGAACCTTTTATTAAACTGAACTGCAGCTTGATTCCGGAAAACTTAATTGAATCCGAGTTGTTCGGCTATGAGAGCGGTGCTTTTACCGGGGCCAATAAAGGCGGAAAAATCGGTAAAATCGAACTGGCTAATAATGGGACGCTGTTCCTGGATGAAATCGGAGAATTGCCCCTGCGCGTACAGGTTAAGCTTTTGGACTTTTTGCAAGACCGCCAGATCGACCGGGTCGGAGGGACGAAAAAAGTTAAGATTAATACCCGGGTGGTGGCTGCGACAAACCGCGATTTATTGCAGATGGTGCATGAAGGCCACTTCCGTAAGGATTTATATTACCGGCTCAATGTGGTTCCGATTGTAATTCCGCCACTAAGGGAACGCAAAGAGGATATCCCGGCGCTGGTTAAATATTTTCTCGATAAATTCAACGCCAAGTACGGATTGAACAAGAAGCTCACGCCCGAGATTATGCAGGCTTTCTATCACTATGAGTGGCCGGGAAATGTCCGTGAGCTGGAGCATGTCATGGAACGGATCATTGTTATTAATGAATCCGAGACCATTACCTTGGATTACCTTCAAAGTATGTTGGATATCAAGCCGGACCAGGGCAAGGTTATTTGTACAGACATTATTCCTTTGAAATTGGCTAAAAAAGAGGTCGAGCAGCATTTGGTCACAACTGCTTATGAAATGTATAAATCCACCTACAAAGTGGCAAAAGTGTTGGAGGTAGACCAGTCAACCGTCGTGAAACTGTTGAAGAAATATAAATAGCCGGCGTAACTTAATACTCAAAAGAGAAACTTCCTTGCCCCGCCTCGGCAAGGAAGTTTGCCATCATATGGAGTAATGAAAAATGGAATTCTAGCAATGAATATATTCATTGCACTATGTTTGTCTTTGGCTTAGACCAAACAAAATTTAATGAATATTATCATTAAATAAAACATTCCAATTGGTTTTAATACTTGAAATAGGCTGAACTGGCTTTTCAGGCAGGGCTGGCACGTCTTTTGCAACCATTGTTATTAATCCTTAACTGCTTTCAAGATTATAACGGGAGGTGAATTGATTCAAAGAGACAGGCCAGACATTGCAGTCAGTTCACACAAAACGAAGGGTTAATTATTAGACGAGGAGGGGGCTGGGTACTATTTTAGCATTTAAGAAATTAACAAAAAAATTCCCTGATGGTACGGTTGCAGTTAAGGAGTTTACCTTGGAAATCAAACGCGGAGAATTTGTTGTACTCATTGGTCCTTCCGGGTGCGGCAAATCAACCACTTTACGGATGATGAACCGCTTGGTAGAACCCACGTCCGGTACCATTGAGATCGATGGTAAGGATTATAAAAGCTATCCCCCCGTTGAATTGAGACGGCGTTTAGGGTATGTGATTCAGCAAGTCGGTTTAATCCCACATTTAACGATTGCGGAGAACATTACCTTTGTGCTGAAGTTAAAAGGGATAAAAGAAAACGAACGCCGCGCCCGCGCTAAAGAATTACTTGAGTTAATTGAAATGAATCCTGATGTGTTTATGGACCGCTATCCTTCCGAACTAAGCGGGGGACAACAGCAGCGGATCGGTGTTTTGCGCGCTCTAGCCCATGATCCGGATATCATTTTGATGGACGAGCCGTTTGGAGCCCTAGATCCTATCACCCGTGAACAGCTGCAGGATGAATTAAAACGGTTGCAGCGGAGTGTGCATAAGACCATTGTCTTTGTGACTCATGACATGGATGAAGCGGTACGCATGGCTGACCGGATTGTCATTATGCGCAATGGAGACATCGTCCAGGCAGAAAGTCCCGAGCAAATTTTACGTGCTCCTGCGGATGAGTTCGTGGCTAATTTTATCGGGCGCCAGCGCTTGCTTCGCCAGAAAACGGAAATGCCGGTGGCAGATATTATGTCCAAAGTCGTAGCTCCGGTTTCCGGTCAGGTTAGTGTCAATCCGGAACCCGAAATTACGATCCGACCGGAATCGACCGTACTCCAGAGCATGCAGCTCATCTTATCCCATAATCTGGATTCATTGACGGTTACGGACTTTGATGGGAAGATTGTAGGGATTGTAAACCGGGCGGATCTGATTAGTTTTCTGGACAACGTACGTCTGGCAGATAAAGAAGCTGCCTCGACAAAGGTGGTGAGCTAAATGCAGTTATTAGCAGAAACATTTCATTTCATCTCAACCCATTCAGACAATGTCCTTCACGCTATTTGGGAACACCTGTTCATCGTGATGATACCTATGGGTTTAGCAATCCTGATTGCCGTCCCGTTAACGATTCTTGCAACTCGGATTCCCAGACTGTATCCATGGCTTCTGGGGTTTAGCAATGCGATGCAAACGGTTCCGAGCCTGGCCTTGCTCGCATTGTTAATCGCCATTGGCGTGGGGCTGGGCTTACTGCCTACGGTCATTGCACTCTTTCTTTACGCGCTGATGCCGATTGTTCGAAACACCTTTGTGGGGATTACCGGGGTGTCGCGCGAAGTGAAAGATGCCGCGATTGGGATGGGGGTTACCGATTGGCAGCTGCTGTGGATGATTGAACTCCCACTGGCCTTAAAAGTGATTATTGCCGGTGTGCGCTCGGCCCTGGTGGGTACGATTGGGTTTGCAACCTTGGGAGCCTTGATTGGGGCCGGGGGATTGGGAGAATTGATCATGCGGGGACTAAGCATGGCCGCCAATGATATTGTGCTGGCCGGCACCTTACCTGCAATGCTCTTAGCTTTCTTAGCCGAGTTTTTAATGGGCAGGCTGGAGATAGCACTTACTCCGCGCGGAATTCGCACAATTAAACATTAAGATGTCAAAATATTAGAAATGGTTTGGATACAATTTAAATTTATAGGGGGAGTCGAAATGAAAAAACGTCTCTGGTTAAATTTTATGGTTGTTGGGCTGATTGCGGCAACACTGGTCGGATGCGGCAGTTCGGGAACTACTCAGCAGACGAGTAACAATACGTCTTCTAATCAAACAGGCTCTGCGATTAAAGAGCTTACGATTGCCGCGCAGGATTACAATGAACCTGCAATCGTGGATTATATGCTGAAGGAGATCATTGAGAAGAATACATCCGTCAAAGTAACGGTAAAAAGAACTTCTGGAATGTCTTCGTTAATGCATGACTCTTTAGTTAAAGGCGATATCCAAATTTACAGTGGGTATGCCGGAACTCAATTCCAAAAGATTTTCAAACAAGCTTACAATGACCAGTATAAGGCCAATCCGGAATCTGTTTTGGATTACGTTCGGACTGAAGAAATGAAACAGTATGGGGTCTGGGTTTCTCCTAAATTGGGCTTTTATGATAACTATGCCATTGCTGTATCTGCTGAAACAGCCCAAAAATTCAATCTTAAGAAAGATTCGGATATTGTTCCCTATGCAAAGGATTGGGCTGTAGGCATGGATCAGGATTTTGCCAATATTCCGGAAAGCGGAATGCCTGGAATGAAAAAGGCTTATGGACTCAATTGGAAGAAAGAAGTATCAATGGACTATAATTTGATTTATCAGGCTTTGGCTAACAACAATGTCCAGGCAATCGTTGCCTATAGCACGGATGGGCGTCTCAAGAAGTTTAATCAGGTCACCCTGGAAGACGATAAACACTTCCTGCCCCCGGAATATGGCATCGTGATGATCAAAGATTCCGTTCGCAAAGAGCTAAACTTGGATAAAGTTCTAGAAAAGCTCTGGGGTGCAATCAGCAATGAAGATATTATTCAATTGAATTACCTGGCTGATGTAGAGAAACAAGATCTTGATAAAATTGCGCATGACTGGCTGGTGAAGAAAGGGCTTATCTAACGAAGATCAGGAATACCGGTTCGCTCTGCAAGGCAGCTTGCCTGGTTCCGTTATCTCAGGTAATGAAGGGATTCGTCTATTCGGGACGAATCCCTTCATCGTAGGGAAGCTGCTTACATATGCTATTCACCCGTGTAAAGCGACCGTTGACACGCTGATTTCGCCCGCTTGTCCTCTAATGCTTTTCAAAATATACAAAATTAGACTAAAATCAGCTCACATATAAAAATCGGAATGATGTTTCACATTACGGAACATCATCTGCCAGGGGAGAGGCGAATGAGCGGAAAAATTGAAGAGGTACTGGCTGCGGAAAAAAAGAAAGAACGTACCGGAAAATCGGAAGGGGTCCAAACGGTGGAAAAAGCTCTGACGATTTTAACGACATTTAATCATCAGCAGCATTTGTTAGGGGTGACTGAACTCAGCCATAAATTAGGGCTGCCCAAAAGTGTTGTTCACCGCATCTTGATCTCGATGCAGAAATACGGTTTTGTAGAGAAGGACCCGCTCACGGAAAAGTACCGTTTAGGTTTGCGGGTGTTCGAACTGGGGAAAGTTGCGGCTGGGAATATCAATTTGCGCAATATTGCTTTTCCGATCATGCAGCACATGGCTCTGATTACCGGAGAGTCGATCCTGCTTACAATCCGGGAAGGATATGCCGGAGTGGGAATTGAGTTTGTGGAAGGTGCTCAGTCGATGACCCTGAAAGCATCACACGGAATGCGCCTGCCCCTTCATTGCGGAGCATCTAAAAAAATACTCTTAGCCTTTGAATCAGATGATTTTATTGAACATTACCTTGCAACACAGAATATCGTTCGCCTAAGTGACAATAGCCCGATGGACCCGGTTCAGCTTAGAAAAGAATTATCCCAAATTCGCCGTGAACAAATTTCAATTACAGCGGATGAAGTTGACTTGGGTTCAACGGTGATCGCGGCCCCTATCTATGATCACGAAGGAAGTATAGCGGCCGGCTTTGGGATTGGAGGGCCTACCTTCCGCTTCACCAAAGAAAAAAACATGGAATATATTACGCTGCTGCGTAAGTATGCGCGCGAGATCTCTCTTAAACTTGGTTACAAACCGGAGTGATCTGGTTTCTTTGTTAATGTTCCAAAGATTTAGTATATTTGCAACCACTTAACCTTAAAAAACAACCGTTCACCCATAAATAACAACACTTCGCCCGACAATTACTGTTTCGGGCTTCTTGGTTTGATATGATAGATTTATCTGGAACGATGTTCCTCTAATCGGAACAAGCAATATGCACGTTATAGAAAAATGAGGGGGAAGAGTGGATGCGCTATTTAATGGAACCCACAGGTGTGGCCATTATCGGGGCCAGCCAGGACTTTTCAACAATCAACGGAAAAATTCTCAAGTACTTACTAAAGCATAATTATCAAGGGAAAATTTATCCGGTCAACCCTAAATATCAAGAAATTTCAGGACTCGCTTGCTACCCGTCGGTTGAAGCCATCCCGGAACAAGTTGACCTCGCCCTGATTGCCATTGCCGCTGCCAGAGTGCCGCGTATCTTGCGCGACTGCGGGAAAAAGGGAATCAAACGGGCCATTATTTTCTCGTCCGGCTTTGCGGAGACCGGAGATAAAGCCTTGCAGCTAGAGCTTAAAGACATCGCCAAAGAATACAACATGCGCCTGATAGGGCCGAACTGTCTGGGTATGCTCAATGTTTCGACCGGCCTTATGGCTTCGTTCAGCGGCTCCCTGGAAATGGACAAAGTAAAAGCCGGCCCGGTGGCTTTGGTTTCCCAAAGCGGCGCGGTAGGGTTTATGCTCTTTAACCTCTTGCAAGAAGCTGGGGTTGGGGTTAACTTTGTGGTCACGACCGGCAATGAAGTGGATATGACCGCGGGCGAAGGCCTGTCCTATGTGGTTGAGAACCCGAATACGAAAGTGATTCTTTCCTATCTGGAAGGACTGAGGGACGGGGAAAGCTTCAGAAAAACCGCGGAACAAGCGGCGAATCTAGGGAAACCGATCATTGCACTGAAAGTGGGCAACTCGGCCAGCGGACAGAAAGCTGCCGCTACCCATACCGCAGCGCTCACAGGCTCCGGAGCGGCTTACAAAAGCTATTTTGAGAAGATGGGAATCTTCCAGGCTAATGACAGTGATGATATCGTCGACTTGGCCCAGGCCTTTATTCCCGGCAAACTGCCGAAAGGAAACCGGGTTGGAATCGTGACCATGTCCGGCGGAGTTGGAATTTTGCTGGCTGACCGTTCGGAAGAGGTTAATCTCCAAGTCCCGGAACTCAGTGAAGCGCTGCAGGAAGAAGTGCGCAAAGTCATTCCTGCATTTGGTTCTGCCATCAACCCGGTCGATGTCACTGCTCAATCACTGAACCAAGGGGACGAGTTTAAGAAGTGCCTGCAAATCCTGCTGGCTTCGGATGAACTGGATATGCTGATTGTCGCCATTACAATGGCCACCGGTAAAATGGCAGAGAAAATTGGCCGTGATATTGCTGAAAGTGCGCTGGGAACAGACAAGCCGCTGGTCGTGAGCTGGAGCGTGGGCCAGGTTGCCAAACCCGGTTTTGACGAACTGCAGGAAGCAGGCGTCCCGCTCTATCATTCCCCGGCCCGCGCCGCCAAAGCGGTCGGCGCCCTGTATCGCTACGCCAATTTCCGCAAAAACTGGAAGGCTCCGGCTGCCGGTCCGGTGAATGACGAGAGAAAGGCCAAGGTGCAGGGAATCCTTAGGGAAAGCACCCAGGCTTTAAGTGAGCACGCCACCAAGGAAATTCTGGATATGTACAGCTTGCCGGTCACGAAGGAATTCCTGGCCACCAGTGCTGAGCACGCCGTCAGTTTAGCTGATTCCATGGGTTATCCTGTGGTAATGAAAATCGATTCCCCGGATATTTTGCATAAAACTGAAGCCGGCGGAGTTGCGATTAATGTGAGCTCAGCCGCAGAAGTTGCGGCAAAATTTGCTGAGATTATGGCCAAAGGCAAAGCTTATAACCCGGCCGCTCAGATTAACGGAGTTCTGGTGCAGGAGCAAGTTCCCCCAGGGGTTGAATGCATTGTCGGGCTCCAGCGTGATCCCGTCCTAGGCCCGCAAATTCTGTTCGGGCTCGGCGGCATCTTTGTCGAAGTGTTAAAGGACGTCGTCTTAAAGCCGGTGCCCCTGAGCCGGGAGGATGCCTGGGATATGCTCAAACAAATCAAGGGCGCTGCCATGCTGAACGGAGTCAGAGGGAAGCAGGCCGTGGATAAAGAAGCGCTGGTCGAGATTCTGCTCGGAGTCAGCCAGTTGGCATATGAAGGCGGGGAAGATCTGCTCAGCCTCGATATTAACCCGGTCATGGCCCTGCCTGAGGGGCAAGGGGCCAAGATTCTCGACGGAGTCTTGGTAAGCAGCAGCAAGGCATAATAGGATTAGTGGCAACGGAATAACTTAAAATATCTATAAGTGCTCATTCCCTATAACTGGGATTGGGCACTTTAGTTTTGCAGCCTGATGAATTATTGCATGTCGATAATGAAAATTGTCTTTGGAGCTACTCCCATTTCCTCGGAAAAGCAGATGATTTATTTCATTATGATTCCCTTCGCAATCTTAAAAATGCCAGGGGTTATTTAGTTTATCCTATATGGCATCCTTATTGCATGGATAATTTAAGAAAATTCATGAAAGTGGAGGATTGAAGTTGGATACAGCATTACTTTTTCAACCGTTAAAGATAGGAAATGTAGAAATTAAAAATCGGATTTCGATGTCCCCGATGGACATATACGGATTGTCAACATCTGATGGAGGGTTTTCAGAAAGGGCGATTGACTATTATGTGGAGAGGGCTAAAGGGGGGGTCGGGTTAATTATAACCGGTCTGGTCAAGGTTGAGAATGAGATCGAACCATTCTATTTGCCTAGCGATCCTTGTGCCACGTATAGGCCGTTTCATTTTATTGCAACGGCTTCGGAATTAACGGAACGGGTTCATGCCTATGGTGCCAAGATCTTTTTGCAATTAACGGCGGGCTTTGGCCGGGTTGGCAGTCCGTCCTATATTGCTGGTCAACCGGTTGCTCCATCCGCTGTTCCGAACTACTGGGATCCCGAGGTGACATGCCGGGAGCTGACAACAGCGGAGGTTGAAACCATTGTGCAAAAATTCGGCGAAGCTGCCAAATTAGCAGTCAAGTCCGGCTTCGATGGGATTGAAATTCACGCTCTGCATGAAGGGTACCTTCTCGATCAGTTCGCCGTTGCCTTTTTCAATAAAAGAACAGATAAATATGGCGGTGATTTAAAAGCTCGTTTGACCTTTGCCATAGAAATCCTGAAGGAAATAAAACGCTGTACCGGGAAAGATTTTCCGGTGCAAATGCGTTTCAGCTTAAAGAGTTTTATTAAAGACTGGGGCCAGGGCGGACTTCCTGGGGAGGAGTTTGTGGAACGGGGCCGTGACCTGGAGGAAGGATTGGAAGTTGCAAGGATTCTGGAACAAGCTGGCTATGATTCCCTGAACGCAGATGTCGGCAGCTATGAAGGCTGGTATTGGCCTCATCCCCCCGGTTATCAGGAACACGGTTGTTATTTGCCGTATACAACGAAGTTAAAGCAAACGGTAAAAATTCCTGTCCTTGTTGCAGGCCGGCTGGAGTTGCCGGAAATTGCTGTAAAGGCTTTGGCAGACGAAGGGGCTGATGTTGTTTCCTTGGGAAGAGGGCTTTTAGCCGATCCATATTGGCCCAATAAAATGCTCAAGCACAAACTGGAAGATATCAGGCCCTGCCTGGGATGCTATGATGGCTGCCTCAACCGCGAAGACCTTTTCAAACCGCTTTCTTGTGCCGTAAATCCCGCTGCCGGCCGGGAGCGCCAATTTGAAATCCAAATTACCCCGAAACCGAAAAAAGTCCTGATTGCCGGAGGGGGAATTGCCGGTCTTGAGGCAGCCAGGGTAGCTGCTATCAGGGGCCATCAGGTAACACTTTATGAGAAAACGGCGGAATTAGGCGGGCATATCCTGGAAGCTTCCGTGCCTTCATTTAAAAGAGATGAGATCCGTCTGCTCCAATGGTATAAAAGCCAGCTTGCTGAACTGCAGGTCAAAATCCAGATGAAGCAGGCAGTCACTCCTGAACTCATCCAGGCCGAAAATCCTGATGTGGTGTTCGTAGCGACGGGATCTAAGCCCATAAAGTTGATGATCCCCGGAATTGATAAGGAGAACGTTACAACGGCTGTTGATTTGTTGTTAGGCAGACTGCAGGCGGGCAGCTCAGTAGCTGTTGTCGGAGGTGGCCTGGTAGGCTGTGAAACGGCGCTTTGGCTGGCCCAAGCCGGGAAAAAAGTAATCATTATTGAAAGCGCTCAGGAATTGATGGCGGCCGGTCAACCTGTTTTCCATTCCAAGAAAAAAATGCTGCTCGATTTGTTAAGGCTTCATCAGGTAGACATTCTGACGAATTCCGGTGTGGCCGAAGTTTTAGACCAGGGTGTTGTGGTTATGAACAAACAGTTTCAGCAAAAGACCGTAACCGTTGACACCGTCGTGCTGGCCGTAGGGTTTACTGCGGACAATGATCTTTACCGGCAGTTAAGCGCTAGCGTACCTGAAATCTATGCCATTGGTGATGCGCAAGCTCCCCGCAACATTATGCACGCGATTTGGAGCGCTTATGAAGTAGCCCGGAATATATGATTCAGTTGACAGGAGGTAAACAAGAATTTTATGAAACCTGCAGCCAATACTAAAAATCCGATGGAAGGGATTCGTGTTCTTGATTTCGGGCAATATGTGGCCGGTCCGGCGACAGCCGCGATGCTTGCAGACCAGGGAGCTGAGGTGATACGGATTGATCCGCCGGGGGGCCCTCGTTGGAATTCACCGGCTATGGAAACTCTGAACCGCCGTAAAAAAAGCATTATTCTTGATCTCAAAAAGGAAGACGATCTGATCATAGCGCGCAAGCTGATTGCCAGCGCTGATGTGCTGATTGAAAATTTCCGGCCGGGAGTCATGGCGCGCTTAGGCTTTGGTCCTCAAGAGGCCTGTGCCATGAATCCATCCCTAATTTACCTTTCAATGCCCGGATTTGCCTCATCCGATGCGGAAAGAGCCCATATTCAAGCCTGGGAAGAAATCATTGCCTCAGCTTCCGGACAGTTTACGGATATGGGGCTAAACCGGGTATTAATGGGAATCAATCCCTCTTTCAGCCCGCTGACCCTGGCATCCGCCTATGGTTCCGTGCTGGGTGCTCTATCTGTAGCAGCGGCGCTCTATGCCCGGGAGGGGCATGGCCGCGGGGATATCATCGAAGTGCCTATTGCATCTGCCCTCATGGAAGGATTGGGATACAATTCGAAATATGTTGAAAATTATCCCGAACGTTATTTGTCTCAACGGGAAATCGAAATTGCTAAGCGCCGCAAGGCGGGCCAGCCGATGAATTTGGACTACGAAGACCTGCAGGAATTCCTCGATCCCTTCTACCGAAGTTATTATTGTGCCGATGGACGGCCTGTGTACCTGGTAGCGTGTTCCCAGGTTACTCACTCGCATAAGGCGCTCAAGGTTCTGGGGCTCTTGGATGAAGCGTTGGAGGCTGGCCTGCCGGAGCTTAATGATTGGTATTTAGACAAAGACCAGTGGCCTGAAGGGGTGGATTGCGCCTTAGGACTTTATCCCTTGTCCAAGAAGTGGGCAGATTGGCTGGCACCTAAGATGAAGGAACGCTTCCAAGAAAAAACCAGTTTTGAATGGGAACAGATCTTTGGTGAAGCCGGCGCCCCCTTAGCCGCTCATCGTACCACTAAAGAATGGCTTAACAGTGAACATGCCTTGACTTCCGGCCTTGTCCATGACATTGAGCATCCGGTGCAGGGCAGGAGAAGGCAGGCCGGACCGATTGCCTGGCTGGAAAGCTGTGCTGAATTCAATGCCAAAGGGGAGCTTGCGCCTCAACCGGACCAGCACCGAAATGAGATACTGGAAAGCCTTGCCCAAAACAGGGATATCCGCTCCGCAAACGTTCTAACTGATCACGGCTTTGACGGAAGTTGGCTAGAGGGCGTCCGCATTCTTGATTTAACCAATGTTATTGCGGGTCCGACGGTGGCATCTACCTTGAGCCGTTTTGGAGCTGAAGTGATTAAGCTTGATCCGACTAAGCCAACTTTTGATCCTTGGAATACCATTGATTGTGGACTATTGACGAACCGGAACAAGCGCAGCATCTTGGCCGATATAAAAAGCGAACAGGGAAAGGACGTCTTAACGCGCCTAGTTCAGTGGGCTGATGTGCTTACGTTTAACGGTCTGGAACGGCAAATTCATTCTTTAGGTATTGACTACGAGTCTCTTAAAGCCATTAATCCAAATATAATTTTCTGCAGGATTGATGCTTACGGCGGACCGCGGCAAGGGCCGCGCACTCATTATGTAGGATATGATGATACCGTACAAGCCTCCACAGGCGTGATGGAGCGATTTGGGGGTTCCCTGTCCACCCCTGAGGAACACGCACATATGGGCACCATCGATTTTCTGGCGGGTTTCTGCGGGGCTTTTGCCACCGCGACAGCCTTATACAAACGCAAACGAACCGGGGAAGGAGATATTGCCCGGGCGTCATTAAGCAGTGCAGGCCAGCTGATTCAGATTCCATTTATGTATGATTTTGCGGATCGCGGTCCCTTCGATGAACCGAGAGGACGGGAAGCCAAAGGCTGGAATGCCCTGCGCCGCTGTTATGAAGCCCGCGATTCATGGTTTTTCCTCTCAGTAAAGGAAGAAGATATCGAGCGCTTAAATAATGTGGAGGGGCTAAATGGTCTGAGCGAGATCGAGGCCGAAGAGCGCGAGCGTTTCCTGAACGAGCGCTTCAAAACGCATGATGCGGCCTATTGGGTCAACCGGCTGCAAAATAGTAATGTCAGTGCCTGCGAGATGGGTTCATTGACTTCGCTGCGTGAGCGCTATGTAAGCGAAGACGGTATTGATCCCCATGCAAGCGGCGGAACTTACCAGTTCACTCGCTTTCAAGACCATCCGGCTGGCAGAAAGGTTGAACTCATATCGGAATGTGCGATTCGGCCGCAGTTTGCGAGGGTGCGGACATTGAAGCCTACGGAGAAATATGGTAAGAGTACACGGCAAATACTCAAAGAGATTGGTTTTTCCGATTCGGAGATTGAGCGGATGATTGATGAGGGTGTCGTTTCGGAAAGCTGGAGCGCGCAGTATTTACCGGAATAGGTTTGGGTTTTTAAATGAATCGAGGGGCTTGTGTACAATTAATTGTAAGGCAAAGTACACAAGCCCCTTGTTTTTATGCATGCAATGAATGCGCAACTTATTTGTTTGGGTGAACATAGACATCAAAGCCGGTCCAAATATCCTCCTGATCATTTAAGGCCTGCGCAACCTGCTCAGGAACTTTATAAGCCATCGATCTCAGCAGAGCGGTAATGACCGAGAGCGGTGCGGCGAATGAGTCCATGTGGGAAGCGATGCCGGTAGGGGTTAAGAGAACTTCGTCAGCCTGTACAGCCAGGGGTGAGGATGGATAGTCTGTAAGGGCTACGATTTTAGCCCCCTTTTTTTTGGCATAGGTTAGACACTTCACCGTAAACTGGGTATAGCGGGCAAAACTGATCCCGATTACAACATCTTCCGGCCCGAAACGTTCAAGCAGATCCAAGGTGCGGGGCTCTCCGGTAAAGAGAATCACATCCTTGTTCAGTAAATTAAGATAAAACTCAAGAAACAGGCCTAGGGAAACCGAGCTGCGTGCACAGGCGATGCCGACGCGGCGGGCGGCTAGAAGAGAATTGACCGTGCGCTTATAAGACTCGAGATCAATTCGCTCTATAGTCATGAGGATGTTTTGTAAATCTTCTTCAAAAAAACTGACCGCAGCCCTATCCTCATCGTTTTGGACTTTGCGCGACAGGCGAAACCGTTCTCCGGTGGAAAGCTTGGAACGGACGATTTCCTGAAGCTCGCGTGAAAGCGCGGGGAATCCCGAATACCCGAGAAAAACAGCAAAACGGGTTACGGTGGATTCACTGACACCTGCAGTCCGGGCCAGTTCGCCGACATTGTAAAAGGCGGCCTCCTGCGGGTCTTTAATAATGACATCGGCCAAAGCCTGGTGGGAAGCGCTCATCTGGCCGTAGAGCTGGGAAATCCTATGTAAAACTGAGATTTGCGGTTCTATGGCTCTTTCTCCGTCCTTTCATTTCCTAATCATACCAAATAAAGTATAAGTCATTCTCCGGTGTGTGACAACCTAATTTTTGCGAAAAAAGTTCAGAACATTTGTGATATTGGCGAAAAAAATATTGCAAAAATAATGAATACGTGCAATAATATTTTCATAGACAATATTAATAAAATTTGGAGAGGGAGGTAAAAGAAATGAAAAAGAGAAGAATTGCGATTCTCGCCGGTATTTCATTGCTCGCCCTGACATTGAGCGGATGCGGCGGCGGCACGGATTCCTCGTCCGCTCCGGCCAAGAAAAAGGAGCTTCTGTTTGCAACCGGCGGCACTGCAGGTACCTATTATCCGTTGGGTGGGGCTATGGCCCAAGTGTGGAATGCCCATGACAGCAAGATTAATGTGACGGTCCAATCCACCGGGGCTTCAGTCGAAAATATTCGGCTGCTTAACAGCGGGGATGCCGACATCGCCTTGGCGATGAATAATGTGGCTGAAGATGCTTATAAAGGGGTAGGGTCGTTCAAAGAAGGCGCCCAGAAGAAATTCTTAGCGCTTGGCGCCATCTATCCCGAGGTCTTGCAGGGGTTTGCGGCGGCAGACAGCAATATCCAGGATATTAGCGGCCTCAAAGGTAAAAAGGTTGCGGTTGGTCCGGTCGGCAGCGGAACGGAAGTGACGACCAAAGCAATTCTTCAGGTGTATGGCTTAGATTTTAATAAAGATTATACTCCGATTTATGCCACTTTTGCCGATGCCGTCGACCAGTTCAAAGACGGGCATCTTGATGCCGCTTGGAATGTGCTCGGGGTGCCGGCCTCGGCTATTACAGATGTCACGACCACCAAAGCCATCCGTTTCTTAGAAATAAAAAGCCCGAAGCTTGAAGAACTGATGGCCAAATTCCCGTTGGTCGCGCCCTACACGATCCCGGCCAATACTTATAAAGGCGTTGATAAAGACGTTCAGACAGTATCTTTGAAATCCGTGCTTTATGCCCGCTCAGACTTGGATGAAGATACAGTGTATAACTTAACCAAGATTATGTATGAAAATAACGAAGAAATCGCCAAGCAGCATAATATGGGGAAAGAAATCCTGCTCAAAAATGCTTTGCAGGGTGTAACCACTCCGCTTCATCCCGGAGCAATCAAGTATTACAAAGAAAAAGGGGTAACCCTTCCGTCATAAAAGCATGATTTGAATAAATAGAATGAATGAGTGTTGAAACAAAAGTTGCAAGTTGATAAATTCGATCACAGAGACGCTGTATGTTTGCGTGTGACATGTAGCGTCTCTGCCAAAATACAAGATCCAAGTGTGCAAGAAACAAGATCCGGTGTGAGAGGAGGATAAAGTATGGCTGCTGATGTGGAAACTCTCTCCATGGAGCAACAGCAGGAATTAATGGCTAAATATGACCGTGAGTCAGCCTTTAGGCGGCTGCGGGGACCGATGGCCCGGGTGGTCGCAGTCCTTGCTATCATCTGGAGCTTGCTTCAGCTTTATACTGCCGCTATGGGAGTGTTTCCTCCTACATTACAAAGAGCGCCCCACTTAGGTTTCGCCTTGGTGCTGGTCTATCTCCTTTATCCCTTAAAACGCAAGGACCGCAGCAACAAAATCCGGTGGTATGACTACTTATTAGCTTTGCTTTCGGCAATGGTCGCGAGTTATCATGTGATTTTTTATGAGCCGCTTACGATGCGGGCGGGGGCTTATACCCGTATGGATCTAATCATCAGTATGTTGGGAGTCGTCTTAGTCCTGGAGGCGGTCAGACGAGTCGTTGGCTGGGTGCTCCTAACCTTGGCGGTAATATTTTTGCTCTACGGTCACTTCGGCTATCTGGTACCCGGTTTTATGGGGCACCGGGGGTTTACTTTTACGAGAATTCTCACGCACAGCTTCCTTTCGACCGAAGGTATTTTTGGAGTTCCGATAGCCGTTTCTTCCACTTTTATTTTTCTCTTTATGATCTTTGCCACATTCCTTCGCAAAACCGGGATTGGTGACTGGCTAACTTCGCTGGCTGTGTCTGTTACCGGACACTATAGCGGCGGGCCCGCCAAGGCGGCGGTTATTGCCAGCGCCTTGCAGGGCACGGTCTCCGGAAGTTCTGTGGCCAATGTCGTAGGTACGGGCTCGGTAACGATCCCCTTAATGAAAAGCATTGGCTACCGCAAGGAATTTGCCGGAGCAGTGGAGGCAGCCGCTTCAACCGGCGGGCAATTGATGCCCCCGATTATGGGGGCCGCAGCCTTTATCATGACCGAGTTTACCGGATTTCCTTATATTAAAATTGCCGCCGCCGCTGCAATTCCTGCCATTCTTTATTTTACCGGTGTTTTCTTAATGGTTCATTTAGAGGCTAAACGCACCGGCCTGAAAGGGATTCCGAAAAGTGATCTCCCGCGTGCTTCCGAATTGCTGAAAAAGAAATGGTATTTATTGCTCCCTATTGTCGGTATCGTGTACTTTCTCACTTCCGGCCAAACCGCGATGAAGGCCGCCTTTTATGGGATTATTCTTACACTGATCGTCAGCTTGTTTAGTAAAGATACGAGGATGTCTTTCCCAGAGTTTTTGGAAGCGCTAGAAGAAGGCGCCCGTTCGGCCGTGCCGGTGGCCGTAGCTTGTGCGACGGCCGGAATCTTGGTTGGGATTGTGACTTTAACCGGGGTGGGGCTTAAGGTTGCAACAGGTATTGTTTCCCTATCCCATGGCAACATCTATCTGACCATGTTTTTCACTATGATTGCTTCTCTCATCCTCGGCATGGGTGTTCCCACAACGGCCAATTACATTATCCAGGCAACGATCGCAGCACCGGCTTTGGTGTCGGTGGGAGTGCCTGTCATTGCCGCTCACCTGTTTGTTTTCTATTTCGGAATTTTGGCTGATGTTACTCCGCCGGTTGCGTTGGCAGCCTTCGCGGCTTCAGGAATCTCCGGAGCAGAACCCATCAAGACCGGGTTCAATGCGACCAGGCTTGCCTTTGCCGCTTACCTTGTCCCTTATATTTTCGCGACCGCGCCTGTTCTGGTGTTGGTTAATGTCACAGGGATAGAGATAGTAAAAGCCTTAATCACGGCTTTCATCGGCATGATTGGACTGGCCGGCGGATTAAGCGGCTATTTGCTGGGTCCGGTTAAATGGTGGGAGCGGGTTGTGTTAATCATTGGCGGAGTGATGCTGGTAGATCCAGGGACGATGACAGATATTATCGGGATCATACTGGTTGGGCTGATGTTCGCCAGCGTGCGGTTTAGAAATGCTAAAATCAAGAAGCAGGCTGATTACATCTCCCAGTAAACAAGGTAAATTCCGTTTACAAGTACCCCCCGGAGATTCTTAAAGAAAAATTTTTAAAATTCCATGAAAATAAAATTTCATCAAAAAGTACATTTTGAAAAATAGAATTCAAAAAAATAAGGAGGAAAAAGGGAATGAGTCAAATTATCGAAGCATCTGTTCAGGCGGACCGCATTATCAAGCAGTTAATGGAAGTTAAACCCGGGGAAGAAGTCATTATCGTCTGTGATACTGCCACCGACATGCGGATGGTGTATGCCCTGGCAGGTGCGGTTCAGGCTGCGGGAGCGGAATATGTCATTTGCATGACTCCCAGCCGCATGCCCGGGCAAAAATCTACCAATGTCTCGAAAATTATTGAGAAAGCCTATGAGGGAGCAGATGTAAGTATTGGGATTACCCGTACCTCCGGGGCTTCCATTTATAATCAGAAAATCTGGGACTTGCTCAAAGAAGGTAAAATCCGCCATAACTCCATGGTCATGCGCGATATGATCAACTGGATTCAAGGAGGCGCGCTGGCGGACTATGAAAGCCTTTATGCTGAGGGGGAGCGTTTGGCCGCTTTATGGCGTCAAAGCAAAACCATTGAAATCACCAGTCCTTTGGGAACAAACCTTAAAGGCAATATTTCCAATGTGGTCTATGTAGAGTGCGGAAAAGCGCATAAGCCCGGGATGCAGATGGCCTTCTCCGATGGAGAGGTATCCCAGGCACCGGATGAAGGAACCGTGAACGGAACCCTGGTGGTTGACGGCCCGATCTGTTATATCGGCAGTCATCCGGAACCGGTCCGGCTCGAAATCAAGAACGGGCGCGTTGTTAGCTGTGAGGGAGACCCGGTGGCCGCAAGGCGCCTGAATCAGATTTTCTCGGAAGTGGAGAATGCCACCAATGTTGCAGAATTCGGAATCGGGCTTAATCCGGACTGCCTCTTTAACGGGGATTTTGAAGAAGAGAAGAAGGCCCGCGGCACTCTGCACATGGCCATCGGCGCCAATGTCAGTTATGGCGGCACGGTTTACTCCCCGGTGCATATGGACATGGTAGTGTATAAGCCCACAGTTAAGATGGACGGCAAACTGATCGTGGACAATGGGGTTGTGGTTTTTGAGGAGGGTTAAGAGATGAATCTTCCGCTTGCAGGAGTAAAAGTGCTTGACATATCCAGAGTGGTGGCCGGTCCATATTGCACCATGCTGTTGGGGGATTTGGGCGCGGAAATCATAAAGGTGGAGATGCCGGGCAAAGGAGATGAGACCCGGGCCTGGGGGCCGCCTTTTGTCGAAGGGGAAAGTACGTACTACTTAAGCATTAACCGCAATAAGAAAAGCATCACGGTTGACATGAAAAGTGAAAAGGGCAGGGAAATCCTATTAAAGCTGGCGGCGGAATGTGATGTCATTATCGAGAATTTCCTCCCGGGAACGACCAAACGTCTGGGTCTGGATTATGAATCCGTACGCAAAGTGAAGCCGGATATCATTTATTGCTCGATCTCAGGCTTTGGGCAGGACGGACCTTTCCAAAGCTTTCCGGCCTTTGACCTTATGATGCAGGGAATCGGCGGGCTCATGTCCCTCACTGGGGAGGAAGACGGGAATCCGGTCCGGATCGGAGTCGCCTTAATTGATTTGGGAGCGGCTATGTATGCAGCTTTGGGCATTCTTTCCGCCCTTCTAGTAAAGAAGGAAAGCGGGCAGGGGCAGTACGTCGATGTTTCCCTGCTCGATACAGAAGTGTCTTGGCTGACTTATGTTGCGGCTGCTTATCTGGCCAACGGCCAGATGCCCAAACGCATGGGCACAGCTCACCCGAGTATTGTTCCATACCAGGCGTACAAAGCAAGGGATAAATACTTTATCCTGGCTGTCGGCAATGACGCGATCTGGCAGCGCTTCTGCAAAGGGATGAATTTCGACTTTGCGGACGATCCGAAGTTTGCCACGAATGTCATGCGGGTGAAGCACCGGGATGAACTGAATGCCATACTGAATGATACATTTGCCCAGAAAGATGTGGCCGAATGGTTGAAGATTTTGGAGGAAGCCAAAGTTCCCTGCGGCCCGGTAAACGACATTTCTGAAGTGGTAAACCATCCTCAGGTGAAGCACCGCAACATGATTGTTGAGTTGGAGCATCCCAAGGCCGGAAGCGTTAAAGTCCCGGGAAGCCCGATTAAGCTTTCCTTAACCCCGCCGGAATATAAACTGCATCCTCCTCTGTTAGGGGAGCATGCCGAGGAGATCCTAATAAGCTTAGGGTATTCTGAGCAGGAGATTGTTACAATGAAAGAAGAAGGGGTTATATAGGAAAGGAAAGTGCTCTTTCCCTATTGCAGGGATTGAGCACTTTCTTCATACCATAATCTCAAAAGGGTTTTGTGACTTTAATTTGCGGGTTTTACGTATTCCAAATCAGTATCGTTCCCATTTAGACCGTTCGCTCCAAGAAATTGACTGTCAAAGTTAAGATAACGGTGTTTGCGAATCATGCTTTCCCGCTCTAAGTAGCGCATCACTACATTTTTTAGATCGAGGACATCATCCATTTCGTAAAATCCAACCTTGTTATGAATGAATTTTACGGCTTTAAGCGCGCCCATGGCAAAAGCAGTCCGGGCAAAGGATTCATGGGAGATTTCGATTTGATCGTATTCCCCGGCTAAGATCACTTTATGGTGCCCGATAATTCCCCCCGCCCGGATCGCATGAATGGGAATGTCACTGTAGTCTTGATCGTGAACAGCGGTTGAATTCGACCTGGCTTTGGCCACCTCTTTGGCGATTTTGATGGCGGTACCGGATGGAGCATCTTTTTTATTCTTAAAATGGGATTCAGTAATGGTACAGTCATAACTCTCAAGAATACTTGCGGCTAGATTGGTGAGCACCATTAAGACATTAACCCCCATGGTAATGTTGGGAGCGTGTAAAATTCCCGTCTTATAGTACCTGGCTAAGGAAACCAGCTTATGGCTCTGAAACTCATTGAATCCGGTGGTACCGATAACCACAGGAATCTTGTGTTTGCCCAGAATCATGGTGTTATACAAAGTTGCTTCCGGATTTGAAAAATCAATGGCCACATCCGGTTTGTTCTTTAGAATATTTTCCTCGAGCTTGCTGCAGCTTTCAACGATTATTCCAGTTTCTTGTATGTTGAGGATCTCACCTAAGTCCTTGCCATCTTTGGCACTGTGTTCACTGCAGACGGCCATTACCAGCCGCATGTCTTCTTGCTGCAAGAGGATCTTTGCTATCTCTTTTCCTGTTCTGCCCAAACCGATCAAACAAACATTTAGCATGCTTCAAGATCCCTCCTTTATAAAAACCCGATAGACGCTAGCAACTTACAACCTAATTATAAGTGTTAGGTTGTTAGTTGTCAATGCTGTTTTGATTCTACGACTTACCATTTAAGTCCTAATAACAACCATTCATCCTCAATATTCAACAATTGGACCTAATATTAATGCGATGGTTAAGAAAAATCAGTAATATCTAAATAGACGGAAATGGAACAACGTTCTGACAGGTAGAACGATTTAGATTTTAAGCAAGGGGTTGTTGCGATGCAAATTGACAAGAAAAAGGAAGGTTCGAGCACGATTCAAAGTCTTGATAAGGCGATTGATGTCCTATGTTCATTCTCTGTAAATGAGCCCGAATTAGGAATATCTGAAATCGCCGCAAGGCTTAGTATGTATAAAAGTACAGTGCATAGGATTTTGAAAACCCTTGAAGAGAGGGGTTTTGTAGTCCAGAGTTTGCAAAATCAAAAGTACAGGTTAGGTTTTAAGTTGTTTGATTTAGGATATGCAGTCGTGTCGGGACTTGAAGTGCGGGAAGTTGCTTTACCTCTTATGCGCGAAGTAAGTGCTAATACCCGAGAGACCGTTACCCTAAATATTGTTGATGATTATGAACGGGTTTGTATTGAGAAGGTGGAAAGTACTGAGGCAGTAAGAAATTTTGTGCAAATTGGCGGCCGCAATCCCCTCTGGTTGGCTGGTTCAGGGAAATTGCTGTTAGCACATCTCTCCGGGAAAGAGATTGAAAGAATCGTGCGGGCAAAAGATTTGGGTTCAACAGTACAAGGAACTCCTATTACACCTGAAAAATTACTTGAAGAATTAACTCTTATTCGCGAACGGGGTTATGCCGTGAGTCATAGTGAAAGAAACATTGGCTCGGCTTCAGTTTCGGCACCGATTCGTAATCACGAGGGAATTTGCATTGCCGGACTTAGTATTTCCGGTCCGGAGTCTCGTTTTACAGAGGAGCGGTTGCCAATGTTAATTGAACAAGTAACGGTTACTGCAAAAAATATTTCCATCAGGCTGGGGTGGAAAGGGATTTGAAAGATGAAAGTAAGCTTCGAATCGTAACCATTAAAATAGAACGGCGTTGCGAACTGGAGAACTCATAAGGTTTAAACTTTATGATCATTCCGCCATGCGGAAAAGCATACAGGCAATACCAACATAAAAACTGAACAGTATATCAGAAAGTTAAGGGGGTGATCCGTGCAGTTTATTTTTTAAGCCAAAGGGTGGAAAACGTGTACTAGAGGGGAAAAAGGAGGATTTACATGATGTCAAGATTCAAGTGGTTTCTAGCGGTAATCTTAGTGTTCACTATGGTTGTTAGCCTTGCTGGGTGTGGGTCCCAAGCTTCAAACAACAACAATAATAGTGCTCAATCTCAAGTGAAAGAAATTTTAATTGGGAGTATTCATCCCATGACGGGAAGCATGGCTTATGAAGGGAAAGCAATTACCAACGCAGCCCAGTTGGCTGTTGATGAAATCAATGCGGCAGGCGGCATTAAATCTTTAGGCGGAGCGAAATTAAAGCTTCTCGTCGGGGATAATCAGGGCTTGCCGGATAAGGCGGCAAGTGAGGCTCAAAGGCTTATCCGCGAGGGTGCGGTAGCTTTAATAGGGACATATACCAGTAGTGCGACGGTTACCGCTACTCAGGAAGCTGAGAAAGCACAGACCCCGTTCTTAATCACAGTAGCAGCCACGACCAATATTCAGGAACGCGGCTTTAAGTACAGTTTTCGCATTCAGCCCAACGCAGATACTTTCAGCAACGATTTTCTGCGTTATATGAAAGAAATTAAGACACCGGATATTAAAACCATTGCCATCGTTCATGAAAACTCCCTCTTTGGAACTTACTTTGCGGATTATGTCAAAAAGAATATTGCTAAAGCTGACTTAACCGTTGTCGGCGATATTCCCTACGCGGCCAGCACCGCTACCCTGAGCTCAGAAGTCACCAAATTGGCCGGACTGAATCCTGATTTAGTAGTCGGTGTCGGTTATTACCGTGATCAGGCCTTATTAATGAAGGCAATTCGGGAACGCAACCTGAAATTCAAAGGAATCGTTGGGATTGCCAATGGAGCGATTAGCGATCCCAAAATAATTCAGGATTTAGGTCAAGGTGCTGAAGGGTTAATGGATGTGAATTATCGTTGGAATCCCAATAGCCAAGCCTCTGAAAAAGTTCTTGCGGCTTACAAAGAAAAGTTCAATGATAACATGAGCCCACATGCCATGTTCGGCTATACAGCTATTAAGGTTTTGGCCGATTCTTTAGAAAGAGCCGCGTCCACTGATAAAAACAAACTTCGTGATGCCATCGCCCAAACCAACTTTACTAACCACATTCTCCCTCAAGACGCCATTCAATTTAATGACAAAGGTGAGAATATCAACGCCCAGGCAGTGCTGATCCAAATCTCATCTTTGACAGTTAAGAACTATAAAAAGCTTGAAAGCCCTGTATTTGCAAGGTGTTCAAGCTTTTTTGTATTTTAACAAAGTGAGTAATTTTTTTATTTCTTAGCAGTGTTCAA
>NZ_JAFLRH010000018.1 GCF_017310645.1 Paradesulfitobacterium ferrireducens
CCACCTTTCCTTAGCTTGAGATGCCTCAAGCTAAGCTCATCCGGTATTAGCCCCCGTTTCCAGGGGTTGTCCCGGTCTTATGGGTAGGTTACCCACGCGTTACTCACCCGTCCGCCACTGCCAACCGAAGTCCGAAGTCCGATGCTCGATGTCCGAATTCAAGTATCTTTTTGGGTCTTAAACTTACCAATTACCCAATATTCTTACTTAATTCGGATTTCGGACCTCGGACTTCGGACATCGATCAGCCGTTCGACTTGCATGTGTTAGGCACGCCGCCAGCGTTCGTCCTGAGCCAGGATCAAACTCTCCGTAAAATTTACGAAGAACACGAGGTTCTGAGTGTCGAATGCGCCAGGACGGCAAGCATTCGACGAGCACTTCCCTCGTATCTCGATGCATTTTAAGAGATTTTGATTCGCTCAAAATCATTTTTCTCAGTTACGGCTGATTGCTCAGCTTTTACTGACGAGTTCCATTGGCGTCTTGTTGTTTAGTTTTCAAAGATCAAACTAATACTTTAAGTTTATCCCCGATTGGGTTTGTCGCCTCAACCGGAGACGAATGTTATCTTACCATCAAGATTATTGAACGTCAATAACTTATTATATTCCTGTTTTGGAAGAAATATTCCATATAATATCTTTCAATAACAACTTGAAACAGATCTTTTAAGTCTTACTTATTAATAAGAACCAATCCTAGAATGCATAAAGCCGAACCGATGATTTTGTTTCCTCCAAAGCCTTCTTTATAGAAAAGCACACCAATTGGAATCAGCATCAGTGCCAGGGCAATTTCCATGTCAAAACGGCCACGGCTACATTCAATGCAATGGCCAAAGGAACACCCACGGTAAACTTCGCATGCTGTGTCTTATGCCGGAACAGCTGCATGCCGAAAAATACTCCTACTCCTCCCATAGCGCATGCAAGACTGAGTAAGGTGCTTTCACGTATGCGCCACCGGTTATGGCGGGCTTTATACTTATCCAGGCCAACCACCGTCATCGTCAATATGTTCCATAGCAAATAGATGCTTATGATCATTTGATATCTCATTTTGAAAGATCACCTATGCTTTTTGCTCGTGCTATTATGCGGGTTCCAACCCAAATGCATGCCGGTATGTCTCAGACAAAATTTCAATCATCCAGAGAGAAATTCACAGCATCATTGATTTGGTCGATCTGCTCGAGGGGTATTGCCTCTTTGACCAAGAATTTATAGAAGTGTTTCAGTCACTGGGAGATATAGAGGTCGCCCTTCTTGTTAAAAGGCTGCCCAAAGATATGATAGGCCAAGACCTCCATCATACCGAGAATGAAAAAGAATGGCATAACAGACTTAGACAATTTTTGGGAGGCATTGATTCCAGCCGAAAAGAAAAGATTATGAAAATGTGTTCATCATTTGCTTAGAACTGGCTCATACTAATATAGGTTAGCCGTGTATCCGCTCAGAGCACAACCCACCTTTTGTATTCCTTATATCCCCTAAAATCAAATGGAAAAAAGGAGCGTGGTTCAGCGTGCAGGGAAAGAAATTGACGATTATCGTGGTTCTGACACTGTCTTTGGCGTTAGGTGCCAGCGGCATCGCTTGGGCGAACTCAAATTCTTCTCCTGACCAAAGCATCAACGACCAGGTAAAAACACACCAGTTTGAACACAAACGCATGCCCAAACATGGTCAGAAAGGAAATTGGAGCGACCTGCAATCTATTTTGGGTGTAGATTCGGCCACCCTTAAACAGGAACTGAAAAGCGGCAAATCTTTAGCCGAAATCGCTCAGGCCAAAGGGATATCGCCAACAGATCTCGCCGCCAAAATGCAAGCTTCAGCCGAAGCGAGAATTGAGCAAGCCTTAAAGGACGGTAAGATTACCCCCGAAATGGCTGACAAAATTAAAGCCAACCTCAAAACTCGCATTGAAAAGGCTATTAACTATAAGCATGATCCCAACCAGCAAAAAGGGGAATGCGCCCGGAAGAAAAACGCCTTTGACCAAAGTAAGACCACTGAGCAACCCCGTCAATAATTTACCCAAAGTATACGGCTAACTACTAAAGAAAACTCGGCTTGCGCCCGTTACTGCCGGTGGCAATAACGCACTTGTTTGCCATCGGCGAAGGCGCAAGCCCGTTAGTCCGTGAAGGACTAACGCACTTGTTTAGTTGCACTTATGCCACCAGAGATTTAACTTTCTGATTGGCATGAAGAAACTCCCGCCAGGCGGGAGTTTCTCACTTAATAGTGATTTCACTTCTCTACTTGACGATCTGCCCGTCCCCATAGACCATATACTTCACCGTCGTCAATTCACGCAGGCCCATCGGTCCGCGGGCGTGAAGCTTCTGGGTGCTGATCCCTATCTCCGCGCCAAAGCCAAACCTACCCCCATCAGTAAAGCGGGTCGAGGCGTTGACGTAGACCGCAGCGGCATCGATTTCGCGCAGAAAACGCTGCGCTTTCGAATAATTTTCCGTGATGATGGTCTCGGAATGTTTCGTGCTGTAGCGGTAGATATGATCTAAGGCCTCGTCCAGATCCTTGACTACCTTGACACTGATAATGAGATCCAGGTATTCCGTGGCCCAGTCTTCTTCCGCAGCCTCCCTGGCGTAAGGCAAAATCTCGCGTGTCCTGGCACACCCGCGAATCTCCACTTTGTGCTTGACTAATTCCTCCCCGATTAATGGAAGGAATGCTTGCGCAACCGGTTCATCCACTAATAACGTCTCCAGGGCATTGCACACTCCCGGTTTTTGGGTTTTGGCATTGATGACGATTGGTATGGCTTTGGCAAAATCGGCATCCCGGTCCACATAAGCATGACATACGCCCGTCCCCGTCTCAATCACCGGCACGGTCGCCAGCTGCACGACGGTCTGGATCAGCCCCGCTCCGCCGCGCGGGATAATGACATCGACATACCCGTTCATGCGCATGAGCTGGTTAACCCACTCCCGGTCCGTCTCCATCACCAGTTGAATCGAACCTTGAGGCAGGCCGCTTTGTTCCGCAGCTTCAGCAATCACGCGGGCTAACACTTTATTGCTCTCAATGGCTTCCGACCCGCCGCGCAAGATCACCGCATTCCCGGATTTAAGGCAGAGCGCTGCCGCATCCACCGTGACGTTGGGCCTGGCTTCATAGATCATGGCCACCACGCCTAGAGGCACTCGCGTCTGCTGGATTCTTAATCCATTGGGCCTGGTCCAGAACTCCCCTTCTCCTACAGGGTCAGGCAAAGACACGACTTCCTTTAAAGCTTGGCTCATGTCCTTGATGCCCTCCGGTGTGAGACGCAGGCGGTTAACCAGGCTTTTCTTCAAGCCTTTCTCTTCGGCTGCTTTCACATCCCGGGCATTCGCCTCTAAGATTTCCTGTTCATGTACAAGCAACGCCTCGGCCATTGCGAGCAAAGCTCGATTCTTGCTCTCGGTCCCCGAAAATGCCAGCTTGCGCGCAGCCTGCTTGGCCCGCTCCCCAATTGTTATCAGTTCAGGAAAAAAGTCCATTTCACCTAGCCTCCCTTGAATTTAATCACCGAGCCCCCGGCTCCCCCATGAGAGTCATATTGTCCCGGTGCACCACTTCTTCTCCCTCAAGATCAGAAATAAGATTCAGCATTTGCTCCGAGTGCAGCCCTTTCACCTGTTCCACTTCCGCACTGCTTAATTCTGAGAGCCCGCGCGCAATCTCCTGTCCTTCTTTGTTAATGATCCGCACCAACTCTTTGCGGTCCCAGTTTCCTTCAACCCCTGTAATCCCCTTGGCCAAGAGGCTCTTGCCCTCTTCCGCCAAGGCCCTGACAGCCCCGTCATCTATTATAATGCTTCCTTCAGACAACCCACCGTAGGCAATCCAGCGTTTGCGCCCGATCAGACGGTGCTTGGACGGTACAAAATAGGTCCCGACCGGCTGTTGCCCCTGGAGCAGTCCGGTTAACTCCGGAGTCCGCTCTGAATTCAGCAGAAGCAGTCCAATCCCAAAGCGGGTAGCGATTTCCGCCGCCTTGATCTTGGTAATCATGCCCCCGCTTCCAAGTTGTGAGCCCACACCCCCGGCCATTCCCATCACTTCGGATACATCCTCAACTTCCTCCACCAAACGGGCTGAGGCATCTTTTTTGGGATTTGCCGTGTACAGCCCGTCCACATCCGTGAGAATCACCAGCAGGTCCGCATGAACCAGCCCGGCCACTAACGCGGACAAGCGGTCATTGTCTCCAAAACACAGTTCTTCCACAGCCACGGTGTCATTTTCATTGATAATCGGCACCACATGAAAGCGGAGCAGCCTTTCCAGTGTGTTCTGGGCATTGCGGTAACGTGAGGCATCGGACAAATCCGTACGCGTTATAAGTACCTGAGCACACACCAGTCCATGTTTTTCAAAATGCTGGGCATATTTTTCGATTAAAACTCCCTGGCCCACCGCAGCCGCCGCCTGTTTGCCCGCTACATCACGCGGCCTGGAAGTAAGACCCAATTGTCCCATCCCTGCGGCCACCGCCCCGGAACTGACTAGGACACACTCCACCCCCCGCTTGTTGAACTCTACAATCAGCTCGACAATCTCAACCAAGGCCGCATCATTCAAACCGCCCTGGGGGTGATTAAGACCGCTGCTTCCAATCTTTAGCACAAGCCGTTTAATATCGGACTTCAAACCGGAATACTCCCTTTCCTTAGGAAATTACTTTTGCTTTACTTTAGGAAATTACTTTCTTTACTTCTGAAATCTCCTACCTTGCGTACTCCCTTTCCATTTCCTCGGCCCGTTTAGCCGCGGCGTCTGCGGCCTTGAGCATAATCTCCTCCAAACCGGCTTTTTCAAACACTCGCAAAGCCGCAAATGTCGTGCCGTTGGGCGAGGTCACTTCCTCCCGCAGGCGTGCAGGCGTCTTTCCGCTGGAAGCCATCATTTGCCCAGCTCCGATGATGGTCTGGCGCACCAGAACTTCCGCTTCTTCTTCGGTTAATCCCAGCTCGACTCCCGCCTTCATCAAAAGCTCAGTAAAAAGGTAATAATAGGCCGAACCGCTGCCACTGATCGCAGTTACTGCATTCATCTTGTGCTCTTCCAGCCAGAGCACCTTGCCTACAGTCGCAAATATCCCGGCCGCCGCTTCAGCCTGCTCATCACTGACCAGGCTCCCCTTAGCCATTCCGGTAACGGATTGAAGGACTGCCGTGGCCGTGTTGGGCATGATTCTAACAACCGCCGCCCCCGGCAGGTAGTTTTCAATGACTTGTAAAGAAATGCCCGCAGCCACACTGATAAATAGTTTCCCCTTATAATTAACCATTTGAATCTCGCTTAAAACATCCAAAATGTCTTTCGGCTTCACCGCAATAATGATGATTTCGGATTCCTCAATGACTTGCTCCAGAGTGGCAGGAATTGCACCGTATGTCTGATGCAAAATCTGTAGACGCTCTTGATTAATGTCAGTCATCCTGATTTCAGGGCTCTGGCTGTTCGTCAGTCCTTTCACAACAGCTTCCGCCAGATTGCCCGCTCCAACAAACCCTATTTTTTGCTTCACTTTCATTCCCCCATAATAATTGTCCTACTTAAGCATATTCAATCAAAATAATTTGGACCTACCTAAGAATAAAAACCGGAAAGATGCGGATAGCCAAAAAAGACTTCTCCCATCCTCATAAGGACGAAAGAAGTCTTTCGCGGTACCACCTTAATTGCCACTCAAAAGCGGCCGGCTCACGCCACAGCTTAATCAACCGGTTAAGCGTAGTCTCCCGTTAACGGCGGGAACTCCGTCCGACTCATCATCGGCATCTCACGGCTGGGTTGCGGTCTCACTGCCTGGAAAACTCCCACCATCTGTTTCCCTCTCTGGAAGCAAGAACTACCGCCGGGCCGGTCATTGAATTGTTATTTTGTAGTATTGTAGGTAAGGTATTCTGACTCCTCGTATACTGAATTCTGACTCCTATTTGCTCTATCTGCTGCCTAGTGCCTCCAGCACCTTATCCCCCATCTCGACCGTGCCTAAGACTTTGTCCCCGGGCTGGGCCAGGTCGCCGGTGCGGAAGCCGTCATTCAGGACTTTCTCTACGGCTTGCTCAATGGCCTGCGCTTCTTGCTCCAAGCTAAAGGTGTAGCGAAGCATGAGGGCTCCGGAGAGAATCGTGGCCAGCGGATTGGCCAGGTTCTTGCCCGCGATATCCGGAGCGGAACCGTGGGCTGGCTCATACAAGCCTTTCTGCCCATTGAGGCTGGCAGAGGCCAGCATGCCGATGGAGCCGCCGAGCATGGAAGCCAGGTCCGTAAGAATATCCCCAAACATGTTCTCCGTCACGATGACATCAAATTGTTTGGGATAGCGTACGAGCTGCATCGCGGCATTGTCAACATACATATGGGTGAGCTCGACATCCGGATAGTCCTTGGCAACCTCAAGGGTTACTTCACGCCAGAAGCGGGAAGTTTCAATGACATTGGCCTTGTCAACCGAGCACAGCTTCTTGCTCCGTTTGCGCGCCGTTTCGAAGCCGAAGCGAACAATGCGATTGATTTCATCCTCGTTATAAACCATGACGTCATAGGCCGAGCGCGGGTTGTCCTTGCGGCCTTTTTCCCCGAAATAAAGCCCGCCGGTCAACTCCCGGATCACGACCATATCCACATTTTCGATCACTTCCTGCTTGAGGGTCGAAGCATGAACCAAAGCGGGAAGCATGCGGACCGGGCGAATATTAGCGTAGAGTTCCAAATGTTTTCTTAAGGGTAAAAGAGCGGCTACTTCCGGACGTTGGGCTGTCGGCAGAGTGTCCCATTTCGGTCCCCCAATGGCCCCAAGCAGAACCGCATCCGCCTCAAGGCAAGCCTTGAGTGTTTCATCCGGCAAAGCTTTGCCCACCGCATCAATGGCTGCGCCTCCGACCAAATGCTCTTCAAATTCGAGCTTTACCGGAGAGTCCTTGATTACGGCCTGCACCACCCGCATGGCCTGGGGTACAATTTCACGGCCAATGCCGTCACCGGGTAAAACCACCACTTTAGGCATTCTTCTTCCTCCCCCGCACATATGGTATCAAGCCGCCCGTATTAATCAGCTCCTGCATAAACGGTGGGAAGGGACGGGCTTGAAAACTGGTTTTTTGAGTGAGATTTTCAACTTTGCCGCTCTCAAGATCGACCGTAACCTCGTCCCCGGCATTAATTCCGGCCACCGCTTCCGGGCACTCCAGGATTGGTAGCCCGATATTCAAAGCATTGCGGTAAAAAATCCGGGCATAAGACTCTGCAATCACCACTTTGACCTTGGCGGCCTTGATCGCGATAGGAGCATGCTCCCGGGAAGAGCCGCAGCCGAAGTTTTTCCCAGCGACTAAAATATCTCCCTCCTGCACTTTCTCGGCAAAAGTCACATCTCCGTCTTCCATGCAATGCTTCGCCAAGTGCTCCGGATCAGAATTATTGAGGTAACGGGCTGGGATAATCACATCCGTATCAATATCATGGCCGAATTTCCAAGCTTTACCCATCTTAGACCACCTCCTCAGGATGCGCTATTTGCCCGCGGATTGCGGAAGCAGCAGCCACAGCCGGATTAGCCAGGTAAACTTCGCTTTCCGGATGGCCCATTCTGCCGACAAAATTGCGGTTGGTAGTTGCCAGAGCGCGCTCCCCTTTGGCCAAAATTCCCATGTGTCCGCCGAGGCACGGTCCGCAGGTCGGAGTGCTGACAGCCACTCCGGCTTCGATAAAGGTGTCGATCAACCCTTCGTGCATAGCCTGGCGGTAAATTTCCTGGGTTCCGGGGAACACCAAGGTGCGCACATGCGGATGCACCTTATGGCCGCGCAGAATTTGGGCGGCCATACGCAGGTCTTCCATGCGTCCGTTGGTACAGGAGCCGATCACGACCTGGTCGATCTTGACCCCGCTCGCTTCCTGGACTGATTTCGTATTTTCAGGCAAATGCGGGAACGCCACTTGGAGCGGAATATCGGCGACATCGAATTCAAACACTTGCGCATACTTAGCGTCCGGATCACTGGTATAAACAGTATACGGGCGCTTGGAGCGTCCCTCTAAATAAGCGAACGTCTTCTCATCCGGAGCAATAATCCCGTTTTTGGCCCCGGCTTCAATCGCCATATTGCACATGGTAAAGCGGCCGTCCATGGAGAGGGCGGAAATCCCTTCCCCGGTAAATTCCATGGCTTGGTAGCGGGCGCCGTCCACTCCGATCTTGCCGATTACATATAAGATTAAGTCCTTGCCGCTCACCCACGGTTGGAACTTGGTTCCGTGGAAGACAAATTTAATGGACTCCGGCACCCGGAACCACGCTTCCCCGGTGGCTAATCCCGCCGCCAAGTCTGTGCTCCCGACACCGGTGGCAAATGCGCCCAGGGCACCGTAGGTGCATGTATGGGAATCGGCCCCAATAATCAAATCTCCGGGCAAAGTAAGCCCTTGCTCAGGCAAAAGGCAGTGTTCAATCCCGACCTTGCCCACATCATAGAAGTGCTCAATCTCATGTCGGCGCGCAAACTCACGCACCTGCTTGCTTTGTTCAGCCGAGGCAATGTCCTTATTCGGGGTAAAGTGATCCAGCACCAGGGCCACTTTGCTCCGGTCAAACACACTGTCCACTTCGAACTTGACAAATTCCTTGACCGCGACCGGGGCCGTGACATCATTCGCCAATACCATATCGAGTTTGGCGGTGATGAGCTGCCCAGGCACCACTTCCTCCAGCCCTGCATGTTGTGCCAGAATTTTTTCCGTAATGGTCATGGACATCCCTATCATCTCCCTTCTCCCAAAATCTCTTCTTACTTCGCGAGATCAATCCATCCTCTTTCGATAGCCCGGTTCACAGCCTGGAGATAGGCTTTGACACTGCCTTCAATAATATCCGTACTCACACCCCGGCCCCCGACCAGGTGTTCCCCGAACTGAACCGCAACCGTCACTTCTCCCTGGGCGTCTTCCCCGCCGTCAATCGCCTGCAGGGAGTAGTGCATCAGCTTGCCTTTGGTGCCCAAGACTTTATCGATCGCTTTGAAGGCGGCATCCACCGGACCGTCCCCGCAGGCAGCATCCTTATACTCCTGCTCCCGGTACTTTAGGGCAACCGTAGCCGTAGGCACCATGTTGGTCCCGCTGGACACCTGAAAATAATCCAACACGACTTGCTCCTCAGCCCCTGGTGCTTCCACCAAAGAGAACAAGTCCGCCGTTGTGACTTCCCGTTTCCGTTCAGCCAAGACCTTAAAGCGGTTGAACATCTCCTCGAACTTGCGGTCATCCAGTTCCAGCCCGAGTTCGGCCAAGCGCTGGCGCACCGCGTGGCGGCCTGAGTGTTTGCCCAGAACGATCGAGTCCACATCCAGCCCGATAGAAGCGGGAGACATAATCTCATAGGTCTGGCGCTCTTTTAAGACCCCATCCTGATGGATGCCGGATTCATGGGCAAAGGCATTTTTCCCGACGATCGCTTTATTATGCTGCACCATCATCCCGGTCAAACGGGCGACCAACTGGCTGGTGCGGGCAATCTCGGTCGTGACAATCCCGGTCTCAAACCGGTAGCGGTCACGCCGGGTCTTTAAGGCCATCACCAGTTCTTCAAGCGCAGCATTCCCGGCCCGCTCTCCGATCCCGTTAATCGTACATTCAAGCTGCTGCACCCCGACGTTTAGGGCCGCCAGGGAGTTGGCTACAGCCAGCCCCAAGTCGTTATGGCAGTGGACGCTCACTTTGACTTTTTCAATGCCATCGGTCTTATCCATGACGGCTTTGACAAAAGCGGCGAACTCATCCGGAGTTGCATAACCCACAGTATCCGGAATATTTAAGACCGTGGCCCCCGCCTCAATCACCTTCGAGAAAATCCGGGCCAGAAAGTCCAACTCACTACGCGAGGCGTCTTCCGCACTAAACTCCACATCGCTCACCTTCGACTTAGCCAGGCGCACCGCTTGCACGGCTTGCTCCAAGACTTCCTCAGGCGACTTTTGCAGTTTGGCCCGCATGTGAATGGGGGACGTGGCAATGAAGGTGTGAATGCGCGGATACTCAGCCACCTTAATGGCTTCCCAGGCCCGCTCAATATCCAGCTCCTGGGTGCGGGCAAGGGCGGCGATCCCAACCGTGCGAACCTCTTTGGCAATCCGGCTCACACTTTGGAAATCACCGGGGGAAGCAATGGGAAATCCGGCTTCCAGGACGTTTACCCCCAATTTAGCTAATTGAAAGGCAATCTGCAATTTTTCCTCAACGTTCAGCGCCACGCCCGGAGACTGCTCCCCGTCTCTTAAAGTGGTATCGAAAATCTCTATCCGGCGCATCCTCTACCCCCAACTATTTTAGTCTTCTTTCGGCTTCGGCAGCCAGCTCATCATGCTCCGCAGTTCTTTGCCGACTCTTTCGATGAGTTGGTTTTCTTCCCTACGGGCGACTGCATTAAAGTTCGGGCGGTTGGCTTGGTTTTCCAAAAGCCAGGCTTTGGCAAATTCCCCGTTTTGAATCTCAGCCAGCACTTTCTTCATCTCTTTGCGGGTTTCTTCCGTGATAATGCGTTTACCGGTCACCTGATCCCCGTATTGGGCGGTGTCGGACACAGAATAACGCATGCGGGTGAGCCCGCCTTCATACATCAAATCAACGATTAGTTTCAATTCGTGCAGGCACTCGAAATAAGCGATCTCCGGCTGATACCCGGCTTCCACCAAGGTCTCAAACCCGGCTTTCACCAGTTCGCTGGTGCCGCCGCACAGAACAGCTTGCTCCCCGAAGAGGTCGGTTTCTGTCTCTTCCGCAAAGGTGGTCTCCAGAACCCCGGCACGGGTGGCACCGATTCCTTTAGCATGAGCGAGGGCCATTTCTTTGGCCCGGCCGCTGGCATCTTGATGAACGGCGATCAAAGCCGGAACCCCTGCACCCTCGGTATAAGTGCGGCGTACCAGGTGTCCGGGTCCTTTGGGAGCAACCATGTAAACATCGACATCTTTCGGAGCAACGATTTGTGCAAAATGAATATTAAAGCCGTGGGAGAACACCAGCGCATTGCCGGCGGCCAGATTCGGCTTGATTTCCGCTTCATAAACTGCCGCTTGCCTTTCATCCGGCAGGAGAATCTGAATCACATCCGCTTTGGCAGCAGCGTCAGCCACTGTCATCACTTCAAAGCCTGCTTCCTGAGCCAGAGCCCAGCGCCTGCTTCCCGGACGCAGCCCGATCACGACGTTAAGGCCGGAATCCTTTAAGTTTTGGGCTTGGGCATGCCCTTGGCTACCGTACCCCATCACTGCGATCGTTTTGCCGCTGAAAAGTTCGAGGTTCGCATCGGATTCATAATACATTTTTGCCATTGAAATCCTCATCTCCCTATTTGTAATGCTCTAAGTATAACACGCTTGGGCTTTTAGCCCAAGCCTTCTTACACCAAAAATTAACTCTCTTAGTTGTCCGATCTCGTGATCGCAATTTTGCCGGTGCGCACCAGCTCCATCAGTCCGTACGGGCGGACGGTGCGCACGAAAGCGTCGATTTTTTCCCCGTCTCCGGTCAGCTCGACCGTAATATTGGTGCGGCCCATGTCCACAACCCGGCCCCGGAATACATCCACGGTCTGGAGCACTTCCAGGCGGGTCTCATTATTCACTTTAACCCGGATCAGGGCCAGTTCCCGGTCGACAATCGCTTCTCCGGTGAGATCGGTGACTTTATGCACGACCACCAGCTTATGCAGCTGCTTGCTCACTTGCTCGATCACCTGGTCATCCCCGTCCACCACAATGGTCATGCGGGAAATTCCCGGGTCTTCCGTCTGGCAGACGGACAAGCTTTCGATATTATACGCCCGGCGGGCAAACAACCCGGCGACCCGGGTCAAAACGCCGGGATGGTTTTCGACGAGCACGGCTAACGTATGCAGCATCTTTTCTACCTCCCCAGCATTTCCGTAATTTCTTTGCCCGGCGGCACCATCGGGAGCACATCCTCATCCGGGGAAATCATGAACTCCACCAGCACCGGTCCGCGATAATCCCGGGCTTCGGTCAAGGCCCCTTCCACCTGGGAAACGTCTGTGACCCGAATCCCTTTAAGGCCGTAAGCCTCTGCCACCTTGATAAAGTCCGGGTTGGCGTGCAGCTGGATTTGGCTGAAGCGCTCATCATAGAACATCTTTTGCCACTGGCGGACCATGCCTAAAACCCCGTTGTTCATGAGGGCGATTTTTATCGGAAGCTTATGCTGGATGATGGTCGCCAGCTCTTGAATGGTCATTTGCAGGGAGCCGTCCCCGGTGACTAAAAACACCGTTTTATCCGGCTGCGCGATCTGCGCGCCCACAGAAGCCGGGAGCCCGAAGCCCATCGTCCCTAAGCCTCCGCTCGTGATAAAATGGCGGGGACGAGCCACGGGATAAAACTGAGCCGCCCACATCTGGTGCTGGCCCACATCCGTACAGAGGATCGCATCTTCTCCGGCAATTTTCCCAATCTTTTCAATCACCATTTGCGGGGTTAGACGGTCCGTGTCATACCGGAGCGGATAGTCTTTCTGCCACTGCCTCAGCTGGTTCCACCATTCGGGTTTATCCTGCTTTTGCACCAAGCTCATTAAGTCTTCGAGCACCAGCTTGGCATCGCCCACCAGCGGGATATGGGTGCGCACCACCTTGCCGATTTCTGCCGGGTCCACATCAATGTGCACGATTTTAGCCTTGGTTGCAAACTTATGGCCCAAACCGCTGGTCACCCGGTCATCAAAACGGACACCGACCGCAATCAGCAAGTCACAGTCATCCACCGCATAGTTGGCCGTAACCGTCCCGTGCATCCCGACCATCCCTAGAAGATTCGGGTGCCCCGCAGGCAGGCTCCCAATCCCCATCAAAGTCGTGACTACCGGCAGGGAAGTCGCTTCCACCAGTTCTTTTAAGGCCGTCTGTGCTCCGGAGTTAATCACCCCGCCGCCCGCATACAATACAGGTCTCTGGCTTTGAGCAATGGCCTTGGCGGTTTCCTCAATCTGTCCGGCATTTCCCTTGCCAAACACTTTATAACTCTTCAGTTTCGGCACCGCCGGAGCTGCCACCACATCCCGGGCCGCGAGTACATCCTTGGGCAGGTCGATTAAGACCGGGCCCGGGCGCCCGCTGGCGGCGATATAAAAGGCCTCTTTCACAATCCGCGGCAGCTCACGCGGGTCTCTTACCAAATAAGAATGCTTGGTAATCGGCATGGTAATGCCTGTAATATCCGCTTCCTGGAAGGAATCCGACCCAAGCAAACCGGTTGAAACCTGTCCGGTCAGGACCACGATTGGAACGGAATCCATATAGGCATTGGCGATCCCGGTCACGAGGTTGGTCGCACCCGGTCCGGAGGTGCCAAGGCAGACTCCGACTCGATTGCCGGCCCGGGCATAAGCATCGGCCGCATGCACCGCCCCTTGCTCATGGCGCACCCCGATATGCCGGATCTTGCTGTCCAAGAGCGCGTCATACAAAGCCAAGAGCACGCCTCCGGGATATCCGAAAATCAATTCAACCCCTTCATCCTCCAGGGCTTTAAGCAAAACTTCCGCACCGGTCACGCCTACTCCTCCTTCCCGGATCTAAAGGCCGCACCTTTGGATGCCGACTGCACAAACTGAGCATAGCGGCCCAAATAGCCTTCACGTCTTGTTAGTTCTTTCACACCCTGGCGCCGTTTCTCTTTCTCTGCTTCCGGAAGCAGCCAGTCAATCCGTCCGGCTTTCAGGTCGATTCTCACCGTATCTCCGGTCGCTACATAAGCAATCTCCCCGCCCAAAGCCGCTTCCGGAGAAATATGCCCGATGGACAGCCCGCGGCTGGCTCCTGAAAAGCGCCCGTCTGTCAGGAGGGCTACCGAAGAATCCAGTCCCATTCCGGCGAGCATCGAAGTCGGTCCAAGCATCTCACGCATGCCGGGGCCGCCTTTCGGCCCTTCATACCGGATAATGACCACATCTCCGGCTACGATTTCTCCGTTCTGAATTGCCTGGGTCACAGCCACTTCCCCGTCAAACACCTTGGCCTTTCCTTCAAAGACCAAGTCCTGCGCGGAAAGCGCTCCCTGTTTAATCACTGCCCCCTCGGAAGCCAGGTCGCCAAACAGGATTTTGAGCCCGCCTTGCTTGGAATAAGGTTCAGCGACCGGCTTAATGACACCGGCATCGATCACTTTGGCCTCACTTAAGCGTTCACCCTGGGTCACACCGGACACAGTCAGGGCTGAAGCGTCAAACAGCCCGGCATCGATCAGCTGTTTTAAGACCGCGCTCACCCCACCGGCTTCATGCAGATCCACCAGGTGATGCGGCCCGGCCGGGCTTAACTTGCACACTTGAGGCGTGTGCTCACTGATTTCGTTCACCCGGCTTAAATCCCAGTCAATTCCGCCCTCCTGGGCAATCGCCGGCAAATGCAAAATCGTATTGGTGGAGCAGCCTAAGGCCATATCCAAAGCCACCCCGTTGGCAATTGCTTTAGGGGTGATAATATCCCGCGGCCGGATATTTTGGCGCACCAGCTCCATCACCTGATACCCGGTTTCTTTGGCCAGGATCAGGCGCTCGGAGTAGACGGCCGGAACCGTGCCATTGCCGGGCAGGGCCAAACCTAAAGCTTCGGTCAGGCAGTTCATGGAATTAGCGGTAAACATCCCGGCGCAGGAACCGGCAGTCGGGCAGGCTTTTAGCTCCAGGCTCTTAAGCCAGCTTTCATCCGCCAGGTTGGCGTGGACTTTGCCCACACCTTCAAAGACCGTGCTTAAGCTCACGGCTTTCCCTTCGAATTTCCCGGGAAGCATCGGTCCGCCGCTGACCACAATCGCGGGTAAATTCAGGCGCATCGCCGCCATCAGCATCCCTGGAACAATTTTGTCACAGCTCGGAATTAAGACCAGGGCATCGAGCTGGTGCCCTCTGGCCATCACTTCGATCGAATCGGCAATCAGTTCGCGGCTGGCCAGGGAAAAGTGCATCCCTTCATGGCCCATGGCGATCCCGTCACACACCGCCACCGTGGAAAACTCAAACGGAGTCCCGCCGTTTTCCCGGATGCCTGCTTTCACAGCGTCCGCAATCTGGCGTAAATGCATATGCCCTGGCACCAGCTCGGTGAAGGAATTTACCACCCCGATAAACGGCTTATTAATCTCTCTGTCTGTCAGTCCCAGCGCTTTAAGCAAAGAACGGTGCGGCGCCCGGTCTATGCCCCGTTTTACAGTATCACTGTTCACAGGCTCTCCCTCTCCTCTTTATTTCTACTTTATATGCTTTTCTACTTTGTAAACAAAGTTAGTTCATTTTTGATTAAGCAAAGATTTCCGGACCGTCAATCTTGGTTACTTCCCTAAACTCTGTTAAAAGTTTCTTAAAGACTTCTCCCGGAACTCCCTTGCCAACGATACGTCCATCCATTTTCACGACCGGAATCAGCTCAGCCGCCGTGCCGGTAAGGAAAATCTCATCTGCGGTGTAGAGGTCATGTCGGGTAAAGAGTTCTTCACGCACTTCCATTCCCTGCTTGCGGGCAATCTCTATCACGGTGTTGCGCGTAATTCCTTCGAGAATTCCAACGAAAATCGGAGGAGTATATAAGACTCCATTGCGCACCATGAAGATGTTGTCCCCCGTGCATTCAGCCACATAGCCCTCTTGATTCAGCATAATGGCTTCCATCACTCCGGCCTCTCTCGCTTCGATCTTCGCCAGAATATTATTAAGGTAGTTCAGGGATTTGATGCGCGGGTTCAGGGAATCCGGGTTATTGCGGCGAATGGCCACGGTTTTTACTTCCAGCCCCTCATCGTACATGCTGGGCGGATACAGTTTAATTTGATCGGCGATGCAGAAAGTGGCAGCCTTCGGGCAATTATTGGGGTCTAGGCCCAAATCCCCTTTGCCCCGGGATACAACCAGCCGGATATAGGCATCGCGAAGGTTATTGCGCCTTAAGGTTTCGAGCACGATTTCCTGCATCTCTTCCACCGGCATGCCAATGTCCATGCGGATGGACTGGGCCGACTCGTACAGGCGCTTTAAGTGTTCCGGAAGTTTGAACACCCGCCCGTGATAGGCGCGAATCCCTTCAAAAATTCCATCCCCGTAAAGGAAGCCGTGGTCAAAAATTGATACTTTCGCCTCCTCTTCCGGTACATACGCGCCATTGCAATAGATGATAAGCCCCATAACTAAAAACCCCTTTCCAAAATTTTTGCCCTAACACAAAAACCCAGGCGTAGCTCCGATGAACGTGGAACCTTCCGCATGGGTTTTTTCTACCCACGGTGTAATCCAAACGATTTGGACCCTGTGTTATAATACATCACTTAATTTAAGTCTAGTGTATATGATACAGAATACAGTGTCAACCACTTCTCAGGAAAAAGTTCCAAATCGCTCAAAGCCTTAAATTTCAAAATATGCTAACATATAAAGCTAAATCATACCCATCATACTAAACTCATGCTAAATGACTGCTAACTATGTAACCCTCTTGTCAAAGAACAAGCATCCCTGCTATAATGTCCACTATAAAAAAACATTTGTACACGTCCAAAGGAGCGGAAAAGCAGATGATTAACATCGGAATCTTAGGATTGGGCACGGTTGGAACCGGCGTCATTCAAATTTTACAACAAAATGCCGAAGATATACAAACCCGCACGGAAAGTAAAATCCGGGTGAAAAAAGTGCTGGTCCGCGACCTGACAGCACCGCGCCAGATCAGCGGTGATTTTGAAATGACAGATAACGCTGAAGATATTCTCAGTGACCCGGAAATTGATATTGTGGTGGAAGTGATCGGCGGTATCGAGCCTGCCCGCACGTATATATTAAAAGCCTTAGCCAATCAGAAAAATGTCATCACAGCCAATAAAGACCTATTGGCTGAACACGGTCAGGAACTCCTCACCGCCGCCAAAGAAGCGGGCAAGGATCTGTACTTTGAAGCCAGTGTCGCCGGGGGCATCCCGATTATTGCCGCCCTCAAGCAGTCTTTAGCGGCCAACCGCCTCACGGCCCTCGTGGGCATCATCAACGGCACGACCAACTATATCCTAACCGCCATGTCCGAACAGGGACGGGATTACGCCGAGGTTCTGGCCGAAGCCCAAAAACTTGGCTATGCCGAAGCCAATCCCGCCTCGGATGTGGAAGGCCTGGACGCTGCCCGCAAACTGGCCATTTTGGCTTCAATCGCCTTTAACTCGCGCGTCACCTTAGATGATGTTTATGTAGAAGGAATTTCGAAGATCACCCGCGAAGATATAGAGTACGCCAATGAACTGGGATGCACCATCAAACTCCTGGCTATTGCCAAACACCAGGACGAAGGAATCGAAATGCGCGTGCACCCGGCTATCATCCCCAAAACCCATCCCTTGGCTTCGGTCAACGGGGTTTTCAACGCCATTTTTGTCGTGGGAGACGCCGTCGGGGAAACCATGTTCTACGGGCGCGGGGCCGGTTCCCTGCCCACCGGCAGTGCGGTGGTTTCCGATATCATGCAAGTGGTGCGGAACATTCAATCCAATTCCACTTCCGCCATCAATTGCACCTGTTATCAGGACTTGCCCATCAAGGAAACAGACAGCTTCACTACTGCTTTTTATATCCGGCTGCTGGTTAAAGACGAACCCCGGGTGCTCGCCACCCTCGCTTTGCTCTTTGCGGAAGCGGAAATCAGCTTTGCTTCCATTATCCAAAAACCGCGCGGCCATCAGGAAGCCGAAATCGTCCTAGTCACCCACCCCTGCCGTGAGGGCAAGCTTCAGGAAGCCCTGGAGTCTGTGCGTGCTTACAGCAAAGTCTTAAACGTGCAGAATATGATTCGGTTTGAGGATGGGCGCTAATTCTGACTCCTATTTAGTAATATTTCTGGAGGATTTTATCATGAAAGTCGAGGTACGCGTCCCGGCGACATCTGCAAATTTAGGCCCTGGCTTTGACTGCCTGGGCCTTGCTCTCTCTTTATATAATACCATCACGGTTGAAACCGAGGCATCAGCCAACTCCCTAAAAATCAAGTGTACCGGACCCTATGCCGAAGGCATCACAACCGATGAAAGCAACCTCGTCTGGAAAACCATGCTTCATCTCTGGCACAGCATCAACTTCCCTATTCCATCCGTAACCCTTACCCTAGACATTCACATTCCTCCGGCCCGGGGCTTAGGCAGCAGTTCCACAGCCATCGTCGGGGGTCTTCTCGCCGCCAATGCCGTAGCCGGTAACCTCTTAACCCAGAACGAACTCCTGCAAATGGCCAATGCCTTAGAGGGACACCCGGACAACGTCGCACCCGCGCTCTTTGGGGGAGTGACTCTTTCCGTTCCCACAGAAAACGGGGTTCACACCCGTATTCTCGCTCGCTCACCTAAGCTAACTGCGATTGCTGTGGTTCCGGAAATTCTGGTCAAAACAGAAAAAGCCCGGGCCGTACTCAAACCTGAGGTTTCACGCAAAGATGCCGTTTTTAATATCGCCCATGTCGGCCTCATTGTTGAAGCCTTTCTCACAGAAAACTATGAACTTCTGCACGAAGGGATGCGGGACAAGCTCCATCAGGACCAACGGGCCGCCCTTATTCCTGGCATGCACACGGCCATCGCTGCTGCCCTGGAAGCTGGAGCTTATGGGGCTGCGCTCAGCGGGTCCGGCCCGACTCTCATTGCTCTTAGCCCAGCGGTTCAAGCTTCCCGAATCGCCGCGGGGATGCGGCAATCACTGACTAAAAAAGCCCTTGATGTCAGGGTGTATACTTTGGAAGTCGATGCCAACGGGGCAAGTATTGCCATCCCTTAAACTGCATGTTATTATTATAGGTAATATTTGGTATTAATATTATGCTTTAAAGGATGATCCAAATTGAGATTTGATAACAAACCCCTTAATTTTACTTTAATTAGGGAAAGACTCGATATTCTGCCTCTATCCCTGTCCCACTTCAATCGAAAGATCTCTGCCATCATCCTATTTGGTTCATTAGCCACAGGCAAAGAAACTCCGCTAAGTGATGTAGATCTGGCAGTTTTATACGGAAACCACCTTAACGACAATGAGCTCATTAACACTCACCGTGAAGTTTACAGCATCGTGTCGGATGTACTAGAATCGGATGATATTGATTTAATCAATCTCAACACCGCTCCCCTATCAATGCAGTATGGAGCTATTAAAAGTGCGAAGATCCTCTTACTTAATAACCGTGAAGAATACATCGATTTTTGGGACCGAACAGTTAAGTATTACCTCGATTTCAAACCTCTATTGGACGAGTGCAACCAAACACTTTTGGAAACGCTCACGAGGAGGATCGTTCATGGATGAAAAGCTGGCCTTTCAAATGCGTCAGATTACAAAATACCTCGGACGCTTAAAAGAAGTAGCAAAAACTCCTAAGGAAAAATTTTTGTCTAATTCTCTTCTACAAAGTGCTACAGAGCGTTATCTTCAGCTCTGCATCGAATCGTGTATTAATGTAGGAAACCGTTTAATTTCTATGCTCCAGATTGATCTGCAACTCGATGCTCCCAGAACCTATGCCGATGTATTTCAGGAATTAGAAAGGCATCAGATCACTCAGGGGCTAGAGCCTGCAATGCTCGAAATGACCAAGTTTCGAAACCGATTGGTGCATATATATTGGGACATATCACCGGAGTTTATATACGACATCCTTCAGACTAACCTTAAAGATATTGACCGTTTTCTTGGACAAGTGGCTCAGTATATTTCTAAGAATAAGCATTAATTCGAAAACCTCTCCAATATTTAATTAAGATTACAACACTTCTTAACCCAATGAAATTAATCCCCATACCCCTCCGGACGACTCTTAAGCCATTTCCAAAGCTAGGCCTAAATCATCTGCAAAATTACCTTCGGAAAAGTAATCATTCGAACATTCGAACATTCGAACATTCGAACATTCGAATCATTCGTACCCTTATTGCTCCTGACTTCCCCTATGATAGATAAAAAAGGTAATTTATGGTATAATTTTTCATGGTTCATTAGCCCCTAAGGGAGAAGAATAATAAATATTTGGAAGCGGTGATATACATGTTATTCCATTACGACTATAAAATCCAGACTCCTGCCCTAGAACCAAATAGAAAGCTGGCGCTGTTCCAGGCAAAGAAGATGCTGCCGGAGTATGTATTCGATACGTCGCAGATGGAGAACAATCCGCTAACCTTCCCCGAAGTCCAGACTTTAATGGACGGTATAACCATTGGCGGTCACAAAATAAGCGACGTGCAGCAGGTTCTTAATATCAAGGACAGCTGGCACATGCTCCTGAAGATTGTTGCCAAAGAGGAGTTCCGGGTATCAAAGGAAATGTTCCACGCAGTGAACAACCTGATCGCCAGGGAGGAATCTCTCGAATGGGGAAAGTTCCGCACCGGCTCCGTAGGGATTGCCGGAACGGAAAAGTATAAGTCTCCCGCTTGGCAAGAACTTGACCTCATTTTTGATTCCGAGCTCCCGGTTATCCTGGGCGACTTCCATCCGGTAGAGCAGGCTATACGGTTGTTTCTTTGGGCGGCTTATAATCAGTTCTACTGGGACGGAAACAAGCGCACGGCTCGTCTTATGGCAAGCGGCATTTTGATCAACGCTGGCTACGGCGTGTTTAATATCCGGGTAAAGGACATTTTGGAATTCAACACCTTAATGCTTGGCTACTATGAAACGGCCCAGGCAGACGATATTGTAAAATTTCTGGTTGAAAAGTGCATTCGCTACTATGACTAATCTTCTCCACTTTCGCAACCAAGACGGCCGGGTCACCCGGCCTTATTTCGTCTTCGTGCACCATAATCTCCCGGCCTGTTACCTCACGTGCCTTCTCAATCACTTCCCGCACGGAGTACCCGCTCCCTGTGCCCACATTGAAAATCCCACTTAGCTCGAGCAGATAATTTTATAGCCCTCTTTCCACCATGCGCCGGTAAAGTCCGTTTTTCTGCCATAGTTCCCCGGGTGTGCCCTCTTCAACCACAGAACCTTCCTGTAAAACCAAGATCCGGTCCGTCTCCGGGAGCCCAAGCACATGGTGCGTGATCATGATGATCGTCTTCCCGGCGAAAAGCTCAAATATTTCCTGTAAGACTGCCTTTTCCTGCTCCGCATCAAGACCGGACGTGGCTTCGTCCAAGACCAGAATCGGGGCATCCCTTAACAGCGCCCGGGCAATGGCCAAGCGCTGGCGCTGCCCACCCGAAAGCTTAAATCCCTCTTCCCCCACATAAGTATCATACCCCTCGGGCAGGCCGGCAATGAACTCATGGAGTTTGGCCTTCATCGCCGCCCGTTCCAATTCGGCCTGATCAGCCGTTAGTTTCGCCAAAAGCAGGTTTTCCCGGATCGTGGCGTGAAAGAGGTGGGTGTCCTGACTCACGACACTGAACAACTTCCGCACCTCATCCGGCGCAAACTCGCGTAAATCCTGGCCGTTTAAGGTAATCCTGCCCCGTTCGTAATCCCAGAAGCGGAGAAGCAGATGGACCATGGTGCTCTTCCCCGCTCCACTGGGGCCGATAAGGGCAATTTTGCTCCCCGGCGGCAACGTACAGCTCACATCCGTTAACACCCAGGGTTGCTCAGGGGCATAGCGAAAATAAAGCTCTTCAAACACAAGGCTGGGAGCGCCCCCAAAAGCATTGATTTTTTTCTGCGCGCCAGCCTCAGATTCGGACCCTTGCCGATCGCTTGCTTCCGCTCCCATAATCTCGGCCAGGCGTTCCGCTGCCGCCTTGCTCTCCCGCAAATGCTGGCCCCACCCCGGAAGGGGCAAGACCGCCTCAAAGGCACTCACGGTACCCAACGCGAGCATGGCCACATAAACGCCATTTAGTTTCCCGCTGCCGACGAGCGGTATGGCCACGACCAGAACACTCCACAGGGCCAAATTCATGAGCAGACCGTTCAGCGCTGAACCAAGACCAACATAGCGGGCTCCTCTGGTTTCCAAGTTCAGGATTTCCCGGTTTAAGAGCCTTAACAAAGCCTGTTGCGCTTCCATTTCCCCATAAACGAGCACATCCCCCAGACCGCGGAAAAGTTCAGCCAAACGGCTCTGGTAAGTGCCTTTCAAAGTGACCAGCCGGCGCGCCGTATTTTGCAGCACGAGGTCCACCAGCAACGGCAAACCCAATCCGGCCAAGAGAAAAAAGAAGATGAACACCCCTGCCAGGCTTGGGGCAAAGAAACTCAGGAACAGGGTGTAGACCACGAGCACGGTCAACGCGACCACAGGAGGCAACAGCACGCGTAAAAAGAAATATTGCTCCCGCTCCACGTCGGCAATAATCCGGCTGAACAAATCTCCGCTGTGGTAAGACAGGAGGCGGGCCGGAGCCAACGGTTCAAGTGCCTTGAAAAAGGCCACCCGTAACCGGGCCAAGCTGCGAAACGTAACGTCATGGGAAAAATAGCGTTCTCCGTAACGCCAAAGCCCGCGGCTGATTCCAAAAAAACGCACCCCGACAATGGCCACCATTAAATCAAGGATTGGCGGGTGCAGCGCTGCCCGGGAAATAAGATAAGCGGAGGTGGCCATAAGGCCGATATTACCGGCCACGGTACAGAAGGCAAAAAAGAGCGCCCCTGAAAGGCCCGGCAGGTTCGGCAGCAGAAGCAGGAGCAGGCGCCGTAAAGCCCCCATCTAAATCCCTCCCCTCGCCTCACGGATCAGGCGGTAGTAGAGAGCCTGGCGGGCATAAAGCTCCTGATGCCGGCCCGCTTCCACGATTTTTCCCCGATCAAGAACAAGAATGCGATCCGCCCCCTCGACGGTGGACAAGCGATGCGCGATAACCAAGACCGTGCGTCCCCGGCACAACTGCGCCAGGGCCTCCTCTATCTGCTCTTCAGCAAAAACATCCAACCCTGCCGTGGGTTCATCCAGGATGAGCAGCGGTGCATTTTTAAGAAAGGCCCGGGCCAGAGCGATCCGTTGGGCCTGACCGCCGCTGAGTCTGACCCCCCCCTCTCCCACCACGGTTTCATACCCTTGAGGGAGTCGGGCAATGAACTCCTCAGCCCCGGCCAGGCGCGCTGCCCGCCTGATCTCCTCCTCCCCGCTCGCTCTATCGCCCAAAGCAATGTTAGCCCGCACACTGGCACTGAACAGAGAAGGATGCTGGGCCACCACCGCCACGTGCCGGTACCATTCGTCCCGGGTTAAACCCGCAAGCGGCCTGCCGTTAATCAGGATTTCCCCGTCAGCGGGCTCCGCATATTTAAGCAAAAGGTTTACAACACTCGATTTCCCGGCCCCGCTCGGACCCACCAAGGCAGTCTTCTGCCCGGAACACAGGGAAAAGCTAACTCGATCTAATGCCAGCGGGCCGGGGCCGCCTTGACTCCCGGAACTCTCCCCGGCGTAGGCGAACGTGACCTGGCGGAATTCCACTTCGATCGAGTCAAGCACGAACGGGGGCTCTTCCCTGCCCTTCCCATCGGCCTGAAGCTTCGGCGATACGGATCCGTCCGCCAGGAGGGCGAAGATTTTTTCCGCCGCATTCACCCCGGACATGGCGGTATGAAAGGAACTTCCCAGTTGACGCAAAGGCAGGTATACTTCCGGGATAATCTGCAGCAGGAAAAAGGCGTCCACAAAGGAAAGGCGGTTTTCCACCAAGCGCAAGCCCAGGGAAACCGCCACCAGTGCCGTGCTGATCGTGGCCAAAAATTCCAGAACCAAAGCGGAAAGAAAAGCCACCCGCAAGACGGCCAGCGTCTCAACCCGAAACTCATCACTGATCCGAGCGATAACCCGGCTTTGGTCGCGGCTGCGGCCAAAGAGCTTCAAGGTCGCCAGACCCTTTAAGACATCCAAAAAATGCCCGCTCATCCGGCTGAGCGTCTGCCACTGCTGTTTAGCTTTGTGATCAGCCATTTTACCGATAAGGATCATGAATAAAGGAATCAAAGGAACGGTCACGAGCACGATGATTCCGGAAACATAATCCACCGGAAAGATGAACAGAAGCAGCGTTAAAGGAACAATAGCCGCCAAAGCCAATTGGGGAAGATAACGGGCAAAATATTCTTCGAGCGCGTCCACCCCGGCGGTCAGGAGATTGAGCAATTCCCCTTCCTTTTCCCCGCGCACGTAAAGCGGACCCAGGGAAACCAAACGGCCAAGCAGACGGCTGCGCAGGGAGTCTTTAACCTGAACAGCCGCCCGCACCGCCCACACGGAACTCAACCATTGCCCGAGAGCCCGCACGATCATGAACAAGAGCGCCAGTTTAAGCCAGGGCCACAGCTGTGCCAAATCTTTTCCGGCCAGAAATACTCCGTCAATCGCCAAAGCCAGATACTTTGCCTGGAAAACCGTGCCCAGGCTTACCAGCCAGCCAAAGCCCAGAGCCCAAGCCAAATACCGCGCTACTCCCCTGGCCACCCCCAGCATTCTCTTGTCCAGCATTTTTCCATCCCCCGGTTTTAATAATGAAGATCTTTTTCCGTCACCCGTTTGCGGAACACCCAATAAGTCCAGCCCTGATACAGGAGGACAATCGGCACCATAATCAAGGCCACAATGGTCATGATCTTTAACGTGTAAGGACTGGAAGAAGCGTTATAGATGGTCAGACTCCAGGCCGGGTTCAGGTTGGAGATCATGACTTGGGGGAACAATCCGGCAAAAACGGCGGCGGTGAGCGTCAGGATCGTCCCGGCGTTAAACCCGAAAGCCCAGCCAGCCCGTCCCTGTTTGAGGAACAGATAGGCCAAGAGGAGGGTCAGGAAAGCGAGAACCAGAAAGACCACGGCGACCGGCTTCGTAAACAAAGCGGTTTGGAAGAAGGTCAGAACCGCCAACAGAGCCACCAACAGGATCGTGACCAACCCGGCCGTTGATGCTGCCCCTTGCGCTCTGCGGGCTATATCCCCTTCCGTCTTCAAGGCCAGGTAGAGCGCACCGTGCCAGATGAAGAGAACCAAAAACACCAGCCCGCCCACCAGCGTGTAGGGGGACAAAAGGTCGAAGAACGAGCCGGCATACTGCATTTGGGCGTTAATGGGCACCCCGCGCAACAGATTGGCTACCGCCACACCCCAGAGCAAAGCGGAAAGGAAACTCCCCAAAAAGAGCAGGCGGTCCCACAGAGTGCGCCAGGCCGGGCTGCGGTCACTGCTGCGAAACTCAAACGCCACTCCCCGCACAATTAGGGCGAACAAAATGAGGAAAAGCGCCAGATAAAAACCGCTGAAAAGGGTTGCATACCAGTTGGGGAAGGCCGCGAACATCGCACCGCCGGCGGTGATTAACCACACTTCGTTCCCATCCCAGACCGGTCCAATCGTGTTGATCAGCACCCGCCGCTCCGTCTCATTCTTGCCTAAGAAAGGAAGTAAGATCCCGACTCCGTAATCAAACCCTTCCAAGAAGAAAAAGCCGGCAAACAAGATCGCAATCAGGATGAACCACAAACTATTTAAGTCCATAAGGACGCCCCCTTTCCTGAAGTTCCCGGTGCTTGATTCAGCACGCTATCCTCCGGTCCCGCTTTAATGAATTTAACCAGCAGGTAGACATCGGCAATGGCTAATACACCGTAAATCAAGGTAAATCCGATTAACGTGGTCAGAACCGCTCCACCGGAGACGACCGGAGAAACTGCGGAAGCAGTTTTTTGCAAACCGTACACAATCCAGGGTTGACGCCCCACCTCAGCCAAATACCAACCGGCGATATTGGCGATATAAGGCACGGCAATCGTCCACAGGAGCACTTTCAGAAAGCCCCGGCGCTGTTCCAGATCGCGTTTGCGCCAATAGTACCAGCCCAGGAGCAGCATCAGGAGCAGCCAGCCCCCAGCTAAGATCATAAGACGAAAACTCCAGAAAAGAGAGGTTACCGGTGGAATATAATTGCCCGGCCCGTATTTTGCCACATCGGCCGCCTGTAAATCCTTGATTCCCTGGACCTCCTGGCTGCCGGAAATAAAGCTTAAAAGCCCGGGAATTTTTAGGGTAAAAGTATTTGTTTGCTTTTGTTCGTCAATTCCGGCAACCACGTTGAAACCGGCCGGGCTTTCGGTTTCCCAATGAGCCTCTGCCGCCGCCATTTTCATTGGCTGGGTCTGAACCAGATGCACCCCTTGGAAATGCCCGATGCCCAGAAGCAAAACCGCCGTAATTACGCCGAAGGTGAGCGCCAGTTTAACCGAACGCCGAAAAAGCTCCAGGTGGTTTTGGCGCAACAAGTGGTAAGCACTCACACCCAAGATAAAGAAGGACGCCGTCACATACCCGCTTAAGATGGTGTGGGGAAATTGATACAGGACATGGGGATTGGTCAGCAATGCGCCGAAGTCCGTCATTTCCGCCCGGCCATTGCGCAATACGTAACCAACCGGCTGCTGCATAAAGGAATTCGCAATTAAAATCCACAGGGCGGAAATATTGCTGGCTAAGGCCACCAACCAAATAAAGAGCGCGTGCAATTTCGGAGAAAACCGCTCCCACCCGAAAATCCACAGTCCCAAAAACGTCGACTCGATAAAGAAGGCCAGCAGCGCTTCCACCGCCAAAGGAGCCCCAAAAATATCCCCCACAAAGCGGGAATATTCCGACCAATTCATGCCGAATTGAAATTCCTGAACCAGCCCGGTAACCACACCCATGGCAAAATTAATGAGGAAGAGCTTGCCCCAAAACTTAGTCATTTTTTTGTACGCTTCATTCCCCGAACGAACATACATTGTTTCCATGATTGCAACCAAGATGGACAAACCCAAGGTTAACGGAACAAATAGAAAATGATAGCTTGACGTCACGGCAAACTGTAGCCTGGAAAGCAATAAACCATCCATAAATTCCCCTCCATTCAGATGAATTTCCTACTGTTTTGACAGAAATCCCGCCGGTTCAAACTGCCCTCCTTCCCGTGGCGGTACTCAGTGCTGGATTTGGTACAATTCTTGCTGCATCTGAGCCTGAACCCTGGAATTATGTACCCCTACACTTCTTCTATGAATAAGAAGTGTAAAAGTATACTCATTGGGTATAGTATTAAGCAAAAATTTTTTCCCTACCCTAGATAAGATCAGCCACCGCGTAACTTTGGAAATCGCGCCGCAGCCTGTTCTGAATTTGGGCCAGCGCCGCATGAATCTCACAGGTCGCCGACCCGTTTTTGCTGCACAAATCGGGCCTGATCAAGCAGCGGTTCAGCTCAATCGGACCCTCGACCGCCTCCAGGATATCCAGCAAGGTTATGTCCCGAGGATCTTTGGCTAAAGCGTACCCCCCTCCAACCCCCCGCACGGATGTGACGATCCCCGCTTTAATCAAAGAAGGCATAATTTTCAGGAGATAACGCATGGGAATTACTTCACTTTTAGCAATATCCTGAGCCATCACCAAGTGACTATCCCATTGCTTCGCTAAAAAGAGCACCGTCCGGAAAGCGTAGTCTGTTGCTTGATTGATTTTCACGGGCCACCCCTATTGTTTACCCAATGAGTAAAGTTTTACTGGTCACCTTAGATTATAATTATTTCAATTATTTCTGTCAACATACCTGGGTTGAATTTTTGTGATGGATTGGGTATTGATTTTCCTATTAAACTCTCTCCAAGCCGCAGATTCTGTGGCGTCCCTGCTGTTTTGCCTGATACAAGGCCTCATCAGCTTTCTGGTAGAGCGAACGGAAATCCGTATTTTCTGGAAAACGGGCGACCCCGGCACTCAGGCCAAGGTCAATGCCAAGCTTCGGCAACGAGGCTTCCACCTCCGCCAGCCAGGCTCGCACCCGGTCATAACTCACCTGAGATTCTTCCCAACGGGCAAAGACAACCACGAATTCATCCCCGCCTAAGCGCGCCACCAGATCATGCACCCTGACATGATGCGCCAGGGCTGACCCAATTTTGATCAGAAGCTGGTCCCCGGCGGGATGCCCCAAGGTATCATTTACCTGCTTAAAATGATCCAGATCCAAAACAATAAAGAGAAGTTGCTCTTGAGCCCTGGCCGCGCGGGAACACTCGGCTTCCAGACGTTCTTCCAAACCCGTGCGGTTTAAGAGCCCTGTCAAAGGATCATGGGTAGCCAGGCGTTCCAACGTAGAACGGTGCCGCAAAGTCTCCAGCGCAACCGAGATCTGCAGCACGAAGGTATTCAATGTATCTTTGTCCAGCCCATCCAATTCGTTTCTCTGATGCAGAAGGCGCAGTTCCCCGATGACCGCACCATTGCTGAAGAGCGGGTACTTGGTAAACAACATGTCTTCCGGCATCTCTCCCAACCCTTTGCGGCACACCATGTCAAAATAAGGGCATTCCCGGCATTCCCCTTCCAGGGACTCCCCCTCAAAATCACAATATCGGCCTTTCTGTTGGGCAACCCTGACCCGATCCAGGCTCAGATCGACATCTTTTAAGCGGCCAAACCCGCGAAACCAAATCTTGTCATGATCCAGAGCGTCCTCAACGATAAACAGCCCTTTGTCGACATTCAGAATCCCCATCGCCATCTCGCCCGCTTCGCTGAAAAGCTTAGCTTCATTGGCCACATTATTAAGTATATTGCTCCCACCAAGGAGTAAGTTCAAAGAAGCCTGCTGGCGCAAATAACGCTTGCGTTCTTGCTCCCGTTCAATATGGAGCGCCAAAAGCCAGGAAAAATGCTCCACCCAACGGTTCATTTCCGCCTGTTCCGCCGGATTCTGGTCCGATAACAGCACGAGGCAGGTGCCGAGCAAGAAACGGGTTCGGCGCTGGCGCAACGGAAAAGCAGAAAGGAGCCCTTCTTCATCCAGGGAGACAGCCAGTTTCGCGCCCTCGGAATCCGCAGCGGAGAACCGTGGCAGCAGGCCTTGGACTACCCCTTCCAGCTCCGGATTCCGTTCCCCCTGCCAATCCGCTTCTCGCCAGCCTTCCTCTTCCTTAAGCCAAATACCCGCCATCTTGGGCGAGTAACGGTAGCATAAACCCTTAAGAAATTCCCTCAACCCTTCCAATAGATCCGCACTCTCGTTGATCTGTCTGACCAAGTCCCAACTCCACTCGGCCTTGTGCGCAGCCTTGGCCATTGGCATGTCCTGACCCCCATCCCGCAATCATTTACCCTGAAATATTCGATGAATTTCGATTAATTCCTTGTTGGTATGAAATGTTTTAAGAGTGGCCACCTTCGCCAAAGAATAATGGAGGCATCACCAAGCGTGACCGAATGTCTCTAAGCTAGGGTTCTTTTCACCCCATTCGACCTGACCTATGTATGACTCGTTAATTTCGGCAGCCTCTGCAAGTTGTTCATGCGTAAGTCTATACTTCGTCCTTTCTTCTCTGATTCGCTGACCCAAATGTTTAAATACCATCTTCATAACCCCTTCCAATTCCATTATATGGTATAGTCATACTAACATCTTGGAAGCTGAGAACGGCTTTGTTTTCCTCCCGAAGAACTTGAAAAGATCATTACGAATTTTTTAGGCCCAGATTCTTCCGACCTTTTCTCAACTTAGAAAGTACTGCTACTTAACTGCTCACAAAAATCCGATTCAAACCAAAAAGCGACAGCCTAAAGGCTGTCGTATTTAATAAATATAAATAATCTCCCTCATTTAAACAGCCTATTCAAGACCACCAACAGTCTTCCGACCTCATCCGTGACCTGGCCTGCTGATGAGAGCAGGCATTCCCTGCTGTAGCGCTCGAAGACGAGCTTTTCCAATTCATCCAAGCAGGTCCGGACGACAGCAGCTTCCTGGATGACGGATAAGCTGTCCTGGTCAGCTTCTACCTGCTCACGCAGGCTGAACACCCGACTGTAAATTTCTTCGATCTTGGCAAGCAGGCGCAGCTTCTGTTCATCTGCCGGAATTTCCACTTGGATCCCTCCTTTTTCAGAGGATCGTACCAGTGCCGGTACCGGCACAGAAAGGGTTAGCCAAAGTTTTATTTGAGCAGCTCCTTCAGGCGGTCCCGCTCTTCTTCCAGGTCATCGCGTTTGAAGATCATATCCGGTTTTACGGAGTGAGCCGGCCAGCGTGCGATCAGATCCGCCAGTTCTGTTTCTACTTGCTGCAGTTGTTTTTCGAGTGATTCGCGGTCATCCATTGGCCTGAGCCTCCTTATCCGCACGGAAAGTAATGGCTCCATGCATGCATACTTCCATGCACTCTTCACATTCCACACATAATTCCGGTTGAACGACCGGTTGGGGGCCTACCATTTTAATCGCTTCATTGGGGCAGGCGTTGAGGCAACGCTTACAGCTGCGGCACAGTTTCTCTAAAATATAGGCGGACATGTTATCACTCCGTTTCAGTAGTCATTCAGTAGTCAGTATTCAGGAGTCAGACTTCCATGCTGCTACGCAGCACCACTGATGAATGTAACAGGCAAGCTACCTTGCGGAGCGAACCGTAGAGCAGAGGAGCGTCGTGAGCGCAGTCGACGAAGCGTGAAGCCGCGCCACGGTTCACTCCAGGTATTACCCAAAGGTTTGGCGCGGTAGCGAGTCGACAAGCGAGCAGCTCCGGCGCGTGGTGAGCGGGCAAGGTAGCTTGCCGGCATGTTACAGGGCAGGAGTCAGAATTTTGGTAGGATATTTATCCCGGAAACACCCGGTTTCCATTTAACAGCCTGCTCAGCCAAAGCTTACTCTGCCGGCGGAGGAACTGCTGCCTCCGCTCTTGCTGCCGCCAATGGTGACCGCGGTAAAGCGGGTGCCGACTTTGTCGCTGTCACACTGCGGGCAGCGCTGCTTGTCCCGCTGGCTGATGCTGCAGAATACAGAGAATTTATGGCCGCATTCCTGGCAAATCAAGTCATAACTCGGCATGCGTACACACCTCCTAGTATCCCATCTTGAGTAATTCATCTCCATAGTATTTAAGGCCCAAGGTTAGAATCTCTTTAATCGGCCGGCAATCCGGACTCTGGATTTGTCCGGTCTTAGTCTTGGCCACCGCGCCGCAGCCGCCGCCGCAGATCAGACTGACATCGCAGTCCTGGCATTTAGGAATCGTAAGCACGCTCCGCTCCTGCCACTCGCGCACATCCCGCTGACGCACACGGTAGTCGGGATAAAAGGTTCCGAGCTTATACTCATCTTGCCCGGTGGTTGCCGTACAGCCGTAAATGTCCCCGTAAAGGTCGAAGACCCACTCCGTTTTGCAGGCCGGGCAGGTGTCATAGCTTGGAAGATAAAGTTCCCCGGTCTGGACCAAGTGATGAATTCCTTTGAACTCGGGCTGGTGCAGTTTCTTTAGAATCGGGTATTTCTCTGCCAGCTCTACAAACATCGCCCAGTGCTCCGCTTGATCCAAGAGGTGCTGGGGTGCGGCATAGCATTCGAAGAGCTCGTAATTGCGCCCAATCTGCGTTTTGAAACGCTGGACCGGGAGATCCAGCCAGCCGCGCTTATCTAAGTCTTCGGCTAAAGTCACTAAATCTTCATAATTGCTTTTATCCACAACCATGCGCAGATTGATGGGGATCTGACGCTTAACTGCTTCCGTAACTCCGAGCATAATGCGCTCATAGGTGCCTTTGCCGTTGGCGGTGGAGCGGCGGACATCATGAACCGCCTGCGGCCCGTCCAGGGTAATCTGGATTTCTTTGACTTCAGCTTGCTCCAAAATATCGAGGTAATCGATCAAATCATAGCCGTTGGTCACGGCAGAAATAGCGTACCCGCCCTTGGCGGCTTTTTTCACGATATAATCTATAACGTCCTTCTGGCGTTCGGAGGCAATGAGAGCTTCCCCGCCAAACAGGGTGATGAACGGTTTTTTATTGGGGAACTGCTTCTTTAAGTGGTCAAAGAACACATCCACGACTTCTTTGCTCATAAGCTGGGTTTTCTGCTTAATTCCATTCTGATAGCAATAGGCACAGGCCAGATTGCAGCCGTACGTCGGTACAAGCAGCACCTGAGGCGCACTCTCCTGCAAAGCCTCCTGAAATTCGGGCCAACGCTGGTGCAGGCGGTCTTCCTCTTCTTTGGGAGAGTGATACATATACCCCCGCTGCAGGAGATAGTCCAAAAATTCTTTATCCTCTACAGGGTTGCCCTGCTGCAAAGCGCTTAATTTCTCATACTCCGGCTGCTGAACCAAATCGAACGCACCCGAGAGAGAATTCATGATTGCATACGGAAACCGGGGATTTTCTTTCATCGGAAGAATTAAATTGTAACGGCTAAAATGCATGTACCCCATCTCCTACATAGTGTAGTCAGTATTCAGGGCAGAATTCAGGAGCCCTGGTTTCCTGACTTTATTCTTCTAAAAAATGAAATTAGGCAAAGGAGCTTGCCGGATCATTTCAGAGTTGTTTCAAAAGAAGCTTACTTCAGATGGAGCTCGAACTCCATCTGAAGCGTAGTCAACTTATCCAGGACCATTAACCAAACGTCAAATAATGTTCTAATTCTAGGACTTATCACCCCTGGATTAGTCGTGGCATCCCGCAACGATCTGCGAAGATTTGGAGCAGCACTGAGCGACATTAAGTGCGAGACTGGTGCAGCAAGCAGAAGATGTTTGTGTGAGTGGACGCATCTATTGATTCACCCCCTTTCGTTCAAGCGGCTTGACGCCTTGAAACGTACGGCTTATCATTTCATACCCGTTTTTCAGGTAACGCCGTTCCTTATAAATATCAATCTCAGGAAAACCGGCCGCAGCTAAGGCTTCTTCATATTCCCGGACCGTGATGGCCCCGCCGAAGCAGGCAGCGATCGCATCCGGATCTTCCTTAATTTCCTGGGGCAAGGGGTTGTCAGTCATAATATCGGAGACGACAAAGCGTCCACCGGGTTTAAGTACGCGGAATATTTCATGATAAACTTTGAGCTTGTCAGGGGCGTGGTTAATGGCGCAGTTGCTTAAGACCGCGTCCAGGGAAGCGTCAGGCAGAGGAATCTGCTCCATTGACCCCTGGACGAATTCTATATTATAAATATTCTCTGTGAGAGCGCGTTCCCGAGCCAGGTCAAGCATACGCGGGGTCAGGTCCAGACCCCAGACAAAGCCTTCTGTGCCAACGGCTGCAGCAGCCAGCAAAGTTTCCCCGCCGCGTCCGCATCCTAAATCAAGCACTTTTTCCCCGGGTTTTAGGTTTAAGTGGACAATGTTCCCGCCACAGCTCAAATTCGTGTTGTTATCTTCATTGCTATAACGGGTAATTATCCGGCTCATCACAACGCTCAAACTCGTTTCCTCCACTCCGTTGTCTCTCTATCTAACCCCAACCCCCATAGGGTATGTGCTCAATCCTGAGAACTATTTTACGTGAAAGACTTATATACGTCAATGATAGACTTGGAAATTCTCAAGTAATTTTGCCTAATTTTTGCGACGGTAGTTTTCTGAACATGATCGATATAAATGATTAATCCACATTTGATTTAATAACCGGTCTCAATGGAGTAGAAGCTGGGGTACCGGAATCTCCGGCGTTTGAGGGTCAGGGGGCTGGGCTCCCGTAGCTCTCAGCGCTGCATTTGCACTCTCATCCCGTTCCAGGGCATCCAGATACTTAATTGCCTGGAGAGCGGCAGTGCCTCCTTCTCCGGCAGCTTTTACGAGTTGATAAGGCTGGCCGGTGCAGTCTCCGGCTGCAAATAGTCCCGGGATGTTGGTCTCAAGCTTGTGGTTAACCGCGATGGCCCCATCATTGAGCGTTATCCCTGAAACCAGCTGTTCAGCGGGGACGCTTTCTCTGAGGATAAAGACGCCGTCGGCTTCCAATCTCTCACTGTTTATGAGTACTCCTTCGACACCGTTAGTACCGAGAATTTCACTGACTTTCCCCTGTCTTACTTCGACTCGGGGATTAATTCTCACAATATCAGAATAGTAGGGAATGTAAAAAACATGTGAGCAAATATCTGCCATGAAATTCGCTTCAGCTTCTCCTTCGGCACTATAGGAAATAATGATCACGCTTTTGCCTTTATAAAGCGGACCGTCACAGGTAGCGCAATAGCCCAGGCCTTTTCCTAAAAGCTCGGATTCCCGCTTGAATAGTTTCTGGGTGGAGACTCCGGTTGCCAAAATGACTGCATCCGCTTCCAATGACTTGTCTTTCCCGACCAAGGTAAATGGGGGACCGGGATAAATGTTAGTCACTTTAAGAGGAACGATCTGTATCCCCAAGTGCCGCAGATGTTCAAAAAAGCGCAAGCGCAGTTCTTCACCTTTGATTCCGGGAAAACCGAGGAAATTATCTACTTGGGGGGCCTTCGCCAGTTTGGGGCTGCATTCCTCCGTACCTAAGAGGACAAAGTCCCTGTTGCGGATTTTGGCGTTGAGGGCGGCAGACATTCCTGCCGGCCCACAACCCACAATTGCCAGTTCGTAGTGTTTCTTAAGCTCCAATAGATCCGCTGTCATTCCAACCACCTCAACGGATCTTTGCCAGGACGGCATCGATCTTTTGGCATTCTGGGCAGCCTTTAATCGGCCCGCCTTCGTCACAGGTATTGCGGCAGTTGTTCAGGGACTTGCGGATTACTTCAAGTTCATCTTCACTAAAATCAATGATTGGCATGGGGAAAACCTCCTTGTTAAAAGTTAGGGTTCATCACAGAGAGTTTTCCCCATTTCTAAAGTATTCATAGCTAGATCAGTCGTTTTTTAGAACTTTGGGCTATTTGATAACGCGTACTTCATCATATGCCTAGGCTTAGTTCTAAGGTAAGAGTTAGTACATCTGCTCTAATGGCTCTTGCGGCTCGCCAGAAAGCGTTCGGCATTTACAGCTGCCACAGCCCCGTCTCCGACGGCGGTCGCTACTTGTCTTACTGTCTTGCTGCGCACGTCACCGGCCACAAAGACTCCCGGGATATCCGTACGCATCTCATCATCGGCAACCACATAACCCCAATCGTTGATTTTCAGTTGGTCCTTAAACAGATCCGTGCGCGGCTGCATCCCGATATAGACGAAAGCCCCGTTGGCATGGACGACCGTTCGCTCATGGGTTTTTACATTCTCAATCTCGATTCCGGTGAGATGCCCGTTGCCTACAATCCTGCGCGGCTCAGAATCCCAGATCACGCTAATCTTTGGATTAGCTGCGGCTTCTTCCTGAGCGGTTTTCGATGCTTGGAAGTGGTCAAACTGGTGTACGATGGTCACATGCTTGGCGTATTTAGTCAGGAAACCCGCTTCCTCAACCGCTGAGTTACCGCCGCCGACGACGATGACATTATCGGCATCTTGGTACATCGCTCCGTCACAGGTGGCACAGTAATGGACTCCTTTGCCGCGGTATTCCGGTTCTCCGTCGGCCGGCAGGCGGCGGGATTCAGCCCCGGTGGCAATGATAATGACGGGAGCGTTATAGTCCGCATCTATCGTGCTGATTTGTTTCATATCGCCCTGCAGATCCACGCTTACAACCTCTTTAAGGTCATGGATGTCTGCGCCAAAGCTCTTTGCCTGCTCAATCATGTTCTGCATTAAGTCCTTGCCGCCCACAGTCCCATTGGTACCAGGGAAGTTGGCGATGTGGAAGGTGGTCGCAGCTTGACCGCCGGCCAACCCTTGCTCCACCACGATGGTCTTAAGCCGGGAGCGGGAGGCGTAAATGGCTGCGGTCAGTCCGGCCGGGCCGCCGCCTAGGATGAGGACGTCCGCTTGGTAATGTTCTTTCTCCACCTGTTCACTCTCGATTCCCAGGAACTTCTCCATGGCGATCCGCATTTGAGACAGGCTTATATATCCGGTCAGGCGTTCCCCCACTTCCTTGCCGTTTTCAAAGAAGAGAACGGTCGGGCTCCCTTTGACACCCAGGCGCTCAGCCAGGGGGCGGTTGGCTTGGCGCATCATTTTGACGAATTTAACCTGCGGAAATTTAGCCGCCATACGCTCATAAATAGGGGCTAGTTGGTCGCAGGGAGGACAATCTTCTGAAAAGAAGTCTAAGACGAGATAGCCCTTTTGGCTTTGAAGCTCCTTTTCAAGTTCATCCATTGTCAGGTATAAGATTCGTTCACTCATATTTTTCGCTCTCCTTTGTTCTTTATCTGACATTTTAGTTTGACCCATAAAGATTTAACATATTTACGAAGGTATGGATGGGAAATTTGTGCTCTTTTATTCCCCCCCTATACCCCCTTGGGGTATTACACGTTTTCAATATATGCGATTCGCTTTCTTTTGTCAACGGTTTAAGGTTATTTTTTTCTGCTACAGAAGAAATTTTTCCTCAACGGGCTTTGAAAATGCGAAAGAGGGGGGACTATCCCTCCTCTCAGGTAATCTTCTTAAGATATTTCGTTAGGAATAAACTTAGCTGATCTTCGCCTGTACCGGGGCGGTGCTGACCACGTGCTTCCCGACTCCCAGCTGGGACGAAGGAATACCAAGGGCCATGCCGACGATTTCCGTAAGGTACATAACCGGGACTTTAGTGTCTCTGCCGGTAGCTTTGGCAACGGCACCCTGACGCAGGTCAAGATTGGACATACACATCGGGCAGGCGGTAGCGATGGTGTCCGCTCCGGCGTCTTTAGCCTGGTGCACAATGCGCCCGCTTAAGTCAACCACGACTTCGAGCCGGGTCAGGACGTGGGCCGCGCCGCAGCAGTCCGTTTTCCCGCCCCAGGACACAACGTCTGCGCCTAAGGCCTCTAACAGCTGATCCATGCTGGTCGGATTGGTCGGGTGGTCAAATTGGGTAATTTTAGCCGGACGGGTGAGCATGCAGCCGTAATAGGGCGCAATTTTCAACCCTTTGAGCGGCTTCTTGACTTTCTTGGCAATGGCGTCAATCCCGATGCGGTCTACTAACAGTTCCAGAATATTCAGGACATGCACGGAGTTATTCAGCTTCATCTCAATTACTTTTTCTACTTTTTGCTTGGTCTCAGGCTGGGCTTTGCATTCAATTTCTGCCGTGCGCAGGTGGTTGAAGCAGGCGGCACAAGGAGCCATGATATCCTTCATTCCGGCTTTTTCCGCCTGGGCCAGGTTGCGGGCAGGCAGGGCCAAGGCCAGGAGATGATCGGTCTGGTGCGCCGGAGTCGAGCCGCAGCAGTTCCAGTCCGGAACCTCTTCCAACTGGACTCCGAGCGTGTTCATGACCGCCTTGGTGGAGGCGTCATAGTTTTTGGCCGTGGAATGGAGGGAACATCCGGGAAAATATCCTGTTTTCATTTGGCATGCCCTCCTTGCATTTTCTCAACGTTTTCGAAAATCTTGGCCACATGGGCTTGCCCCTGAATCTTATGCGAAAGCATGTCTCCTACGCCCATGATTCCTTTCAGAAACATCGGGGGACCGATCGGGATTAGGGTAGCCACGTCTTTTACCAGTTGTCCCTGGCTGAACATATTTTTCACCATCAGGTTTACTTCGTGCATGCGGCCAAGGTTGCGCACTTCCCCAAGGAAAATGCTGTTCATCTTGGGGATTTTTTTCTCATTGGTCTTATACCCTTCTTCTTTGGCCATTTCTCTAAGGACATTCATAACCTCGTACAGCTCAAATCCGGCCGGACATTGCGCGCCGCATGTTCCGCACTGGATGCACATTTGAATCGCTTTACTCGACAGCAGTTGGTCTTTCATGCCGTATACGATCATTTCCAAAATAGAGTTTGGGGCATAGTCCATCACGCGTGAAAACGGACAACCACCGGAACATTTGCTGCACTGGTAGCATTCCTGAACTTTCTGGCCGCTGCGGGCCTCCACTTCCTCCAGGAAACTATGCTTCTCCCCTAAAAATACTTTCACTCGCTTCACCCTCTCCTCGGTGTTTCGCACAGTGTTCAAACTTATGATAAACCAATGACGGCTGCTGGTACTTCGGCTCAATGCCGCGGGCTAACGCTTCCTCTCTTAAGACAGCATTGATTTCGTTTAACGGAAGCCCCACCGGACAAACGGCCTGGCAGCCGGTGCAGTTTTTGCCGCAAAGCCAGATCGTGCGGCTGTTTAATACTTTGTCATCCTGACAGTCCAAAAGGGATTCAACCACTTGGCGCGGGGTCAGGTCAAATTCTTCCGTATGGGCACACCCGCCGCCGCATTTTGAGCACTGGAGGCAGGCAGTCAGCGACTTATGGATTGCCTGTTCAACTGTTGTACGCACTCCGTCTTCCACAATCCGTAAACGCATATATGGTCACTTCCTTTATCCTGATTTGCCCGCTCACTTCAAATATTTTCTAAATTCTTTCTAGCTTATCTACTTAATTAATGTCAGGGCCTCACTCGCAGCCAAGCCACCCATTGCGACTGAGGCCGCGATTTCCATCGGCTGAGTACAGCTTCCGGCGAGGAAGATGCCGGGCTTCGAGGAATTCACGGGACGGACATTGGCCTCGGTCTCTTGGAAAAAGCCGTATTCATCCGTGGCAATTCCCAGAACCTGAGCCAGTTCGCGTGAACCTTCGGGCGGCTCCATGGCCGAGGCCAGCACGACTAAATCCGCTTCCACTTCTACAGGATTGCCGATTAAGGAATCTTCCGCGCGCACGATCAGCTTTCCTTCATTTTCGATCACTTTGGCGACGCGGCCGCGGATATAACGGACATTATACTCTTCCATGGCGGAGCGGATAAATTCTTCATATCCCTTGCCCAGGGCGCGAATGTCAATATAGAAGACATAGTTCAAAGACTGAGGATTGGCTTTTTTCATCATGATAGCGTGCTTAGCGGAGTAAGAGCAGCAAATCTTGGAGCAGTAGCGGTAGCCTTTGGCCTTGTCCCGCGAACCCACGCAGTGGACGAACACCACCCGGGCTTTTCCTTGGGGCAGGCGGTTTTCCGCCGCCATTTTTTCAAACTCCAGGCTGGTCACGACGTTCTTAGAACGGCCATAGCTGTACTCGGTATAAGCAGTCGGCTCCATGTAGTGGAAACCGGCGGCGACGATAATGGCCGCCACGTTCTCACTGCGGGTGCCGGACGCGCTTTTTAACTCAACCGTGAAATCCCCGGCGCTTCCCTGGCAGGATTGCAGAGTAGTGTAGGTTAGAATCTCTACTCCGGCAGCGGATTTAACTGCATCGATCTCTTTGGCGACTAAGGCTTTGGCATCGCCCAGAACCGGGAAAGTGAAAGCCAGTTTGGCAAAGTTGCCGCCAAGCTCCGCTTCTTTTTCAATTAAAATGACTTCTCCCCCGTTTTGGGCAATTTTTTGGGCAGCGGTGATTCCAGCGATGCCGCCGCCGATGACTAAAGTCTTTTTACTCACGTTTTTTCCTCCTCTAACGACCGATACGGTCTAAGACTTCTTCAAGGCGCTGGCGTCCGCTGATATGAGCGGCAAAGGCAAGTTTCGGAACCGGCAGGCCCAGACCCAGGCCGATAAGCTGGGCAATGTGAATGACCGGGGTTTGATAATTGGCTCCCTGGCGGTAGTTCAGCTGCTGCTGCACCCGGTCGAGCTGGCTGTGACAATACGGGCATTGTACGATCAGAAGATCAGGATCTGCTTCCTGCACAGAATCCAGTTTGTGCTGAGTATGCTCCAGGGAAAGATCCTTGCCGTTGATAATTTGCGTAAATCCGGTGCCGCAGCACTCACGGTTGGCCGTATAAGGAACCACGGTCCCGCCCAATATTTCAATCAGTTCTTCCATATAAGTCGGCATTTGCGCATCATCAATCGCGGTATACTTTCCGCCGCCGAGGTAGTGGCAGCCGTAGTGGGTCGCTACTTTTACCCCTTTGAGTGGACGTTTGACATTCTTGGCAATGTCGTCCTTCAAGCGGTAGAACATTTCGGCGATGTGATAAACATTACTGGTGCCTTTGTACTCTCGGCCCATCATGTTCATCATCATGTTGACACTGGCTTTCACTTCTTCATTGTGGTTCATAAAGTGACCGAACTCATTGAGGAAGGTCCAGCAGCCGTTGCATAGTACGCAAGTGTCAAGGTTTTTCTCCTCGGCCAAGGAAAGGTTGCGCGCAACCGCAGGCATGGAAGCTGTCGGAGCGGCTACATTGGCAAAGGTCACAAACCCGCCGCAGCATGTCTGCTCGTCAGAGTCAACCGGCTCCACCCCCAGAATCTTAAGCGATTCCCAGCCGCAGGATTCGATTCCAGGGTATTTATTGCTGGCTACGCAGCTTTTGAAGAAAAAGATCTGTTCAGGTTTGGGTATTTGTGTTACTTTGTCAAGCCTCGGCATGTGCTTTCCCTCCCGGTTCGCCGTAATTATAGAAACGAAGCTTGGTTTTGATCTTGCCTACTTTGGAAGGCAGCGGTTTGGTTTTGCAGCGTTTCGCTTGTTCATCATTGCAGGTTTTGCAGTCCAGGAGTTCAACTCCCCCGATTTTCTTCATGAAAGAGGTCATCCCGCTTAAGTCAGAAATCATGTTGATCTCTGCCAAGCCCCGGTCACTCACTTTACGTTCCGGCGGCAGCCCTGCTTCCATCCGAATCTTGCTGATATCCCCAATGGTTTCCACCACTTCGGGATTACGCTCGAAAGTGGACACCGTAATTCCCTTCCTGAGATAATCTTTTTCCGCATACCCTTCCAGCTGCTTTACATCTTCCCAGCCATACCCTTCATTCATGGCGGCTAAGCGGAACATGAATACGAAGAAGGGAAAGTTGATATCCATGGGGCAGACGGAAAAGCAGCCGCTGCAGAAAAAGCACTGCCACAATTCGACGCTGGATAACACCCTTTTTAAGTTGCCGTTCACTAAATCACGGATAATTTTGCGCGGATTGTAACTGGGCGTAACGGCTGCCGCCGGGCATTGGCCGGTGCATTTGCCGCACTGCAGGCATTTTTCCGCCTCGTTCACAAATCCCATGGCAATCGGTTTAAACTTCTCGTAAAAATCGTCATCCCAGTCTTTGACTTGTTCGAGCACTCCTTGTCCCCCCTATTCCTCTTTCTTGCCCGTGAAAGCCTGTTTCATCATGGGCATCATTTGAGGCATGAACTTGAATAGATCTTCCCGTGTGTCCTTACTGGCTGTGGCAAATTTGATCATCCCCGGCATCATTTTCATCATGCGCCCCAGCGGCATTTCCAGGCTGAAAAGCTCCCGAAAATAATTCATGGTTCTTGTACCTACATCCCGGCTCGTTTCTTTGCCATAAGCCTCCAAGAAATTATCTGCCATATCCGTTTCACCTCCCATGGGAAAGTTATCCCAAGTATAAATTTAAGTTAATTAGTTCACAAAGTAAGGTATAGGGATTTTTCTCTTTAGAGGTATTCAGAATTCAGGAGTCAGAATTCAGAATGATTACAGATTGCAGCTTCCTTATACTGACTACTTGACTACTGACTACTTCCCTGCTGTTTCCTCATGCTGATACGGTTGTGCCAGGCACTGGCCGCGGCAGCCCAGGTTCAAAATCTGTTCCGGTTCCATCGGATTATAAAGCGGTCGGAAAAAGCCGCACTGGGAACAATGGTCCAGGTTAATCGCGTAATTCAAGCCCCCGCACTTTGGGCATGTTATGGCTTTCACATTAGGAGGCAACGGATCGACTTTTTCAAGCACCATGAAAAACTTCGGGCGAAATTCCGCCACGAGTTGGCCGCAGTGTGAACACTCCAGCATCTTTACCCCTCCCCCCCGCCACGGGGATATTTAATTTTCGATTTAAGAATACATCGAAACTATAGCAAGGTCAATAAGTTTTTGACTATAGATAACATCTATACATCTGTTCCTTTCTGTACAATCTAACTATTTTCGACACGTAACTCTGCGAATCTGGGTATGGGTATAGAAGGTAGAAAATATAAGAAAGAATTATCGGCTAGGCTTATTCAAACTGAAATAGTATTAGAAATAGTAAAAACCGCCAGCTACTTAAAGCGGCGGCTTAAAATGAACTCCTGACTCCTGATTACTGATTACTGATTTAGCTTCATTAACGTTTCAATCGCTTTATTTAAGACTTCTTTCCGGTCTTGCCCTTGTTCGAGGGCATCAATCATGCAGGTATTGGCATAACGCTGGGCCACCACAACCGACACCTTATGAATGGCGGAACGGATGGCGACCAGCTGCATTAGCACTTCCTCACATGATTTATCCTCTTCTATCATGCGTTCGACGGCGGCAACATGACCTCTGACGGTCTTTAGCCGGGTTAAAATCTGTTTGGTCTCATTCGGTTCACCGTTTTTCATATCTATCCTCACTTCCCTGAATAAAGCTTAATGTATCTGGCGTAACTTTTCAAGACCCGCCCAACATACTCGCGGGTTTCTTGAAAAGGGATATCTTCTTGACGGATATTTTTCGGATCAAGCAGTTTTTGTCCCAGCCATTCTTTGACATGCCCGCTGCCCCCGTTATAAGCAGCCAAAGCTAAAATCAGATCATTATTAAATTCTTTTTTCAAATTGGCTAAATACCAGGTACCATACTGAATATTTTTTTCCGGGAGCACAAGATCCTCATCTCTATAGTTTACATCTCCCATGCTTTCGGAAATCCAGCGGGCGGTGTTAGGCATCAGCTGCATTAAGCCCTTAGCTCCTTTATGGGATTCGGATTTGGGCAGAAACTTGCTTTCTTCCCGAATTACTGCCGCCACCAGCAAGGGGTCAACTCCATACTGAGCAGAAAATTTTTCTACCGTAGCCCGGTATGGATAAGGATAAAATATTTTTTGAATCGTTTCAATCTGCCCTGTTCCCCATAGGAACAAAATAATGAGCATACTTAAAACGAATATTCTTTTGATAGTCAGCAAGAAAATGCTTCTTCTTTTCATTAAAACTCCTAATTATAACCTTATCTTTCGCACAAAATTCAGGATCTCTTGGCACCCATTTAAAGCTTGATATTTAAGCCGGCGCTAATACTTTATTCACTTTTTTTGATTTAAGTCCTGCACTAATCGTTTCCATAATATTTTAAGCCGTTCTTCCGTTTCTTTCCAGGTTTTGGAGTTATCGATCACGGTTTCAGCCCTGGAGGCTTTGTCCTCTAACGGCATCTGGGCCTGAAGGCGGGCCAGGATTTCCTCCCGGCTGAGCTTGTCCCGCTGCAGAACACGCCCAATCTGGGTTTCAAGCGGAACCCACACGACCCAGACTTCATCCACGAACTTGTCCATCCCGGCCTCAAATAAAAGGGGAACATCCCAGATACAAACCTTTTCCCCTTGGTTCTTTAGAACTATTCTCTCTCGCTCCATCTCAGCTAAAACTTGTGGATGCAAAATATTTTCGAGTCGCCTGCGCCGGATCTCATCATTAAATACAATTCTGCCAAGCGCCCTCCGGTCAACGGCCCCATCCGTGCCCAGAATATCTTGGCCGAATTCGCGGGCAAGCCGGGCAATGGTTTCACTATTACCCGCCAAGAGTTGATGCACAATTTTATCCGCATCCAGCACCGGAACTCCATGGGTTTGAAACCAACCGGCCACACTGGATTTCCCGCTGCCGATCCCTCCGGTAAGCCCTATGGTATGCAAACAGTCACCCCCTGTTTATACGCTAAAAGATTTTCCCGATTCCTACTAAAATCAGAACAATACCGGGTAACAGCTGGGCCTTGTTCATAAGAGCTTCCGGTACTTTGCCGGCTAGCTGCTGCCCCAACTTTAGCATCCCCATTTGTGTAAAAGCCACGATTACAATAAGAGATATCGTCATCCCGGCCAGAGCTGCTCCAATCCCGGAAGCAAAGGCATCTACCGCCAAAGCGGTACCGAGAAGAAAGCTTTCGCGGAGGCTGATCCCGCCCGAGCGGTCCATATCGGCTAAGTCCGGGGAGCGCATCACCTGAATGATTAGCCCTAAGAACTCCAGCTGAAACAAAGGTTCCGGGTCCGAATCCTCATAGACTGGTGCTATGGCCGGTACGGTCACTGGTTCTCGACGGTCCTGGCGCAGCGCTTTAACCAACTGAAAGCTGCCTAAACCTAAAAGGATACCTGCCCCAAGATAGTGGGCCGGAAATAACTCGAGCCATAGTACCATCCAATTTCCAAATAACATCGATATTCCCATTGCCGCGACCGTGCATAAGGCAATTACCCCCATAGAGGTGATAGGAATTCTGATCCGGCGCAGGCCATACGCTAAACCTACCCCAAAACCATCCAAGCTCAAAGCAATTGCCATCAGGATCGCTGTCCCCATTATGTATCCCTCCACCCTGTAACTTCAGGATAATATATGGGTGGAAGGCTGAAATGGTGAAATCAGTTACACGCTTCAAGCCAGGCAGTCATGGTCTGATCGAGGCGGTCTTTGGTTTCTTCATATTCCTGATGAAGGGTTAGAGCTTGCTCATAATCCGAGGCTGTTTGCTCCATAGCCAGCTCAAGTTCACTGAGACGAGTTTCGAGGGCTTGAATTTCCTCTTCCAGCTGTTGGATAGATTTTTGCCTGCGTTTCGCCGCTTTCTGCTCCAGACGGGCTTGTTTTTGATCACCGTCACTTTTCTCTTGAACCTGGCTACTCTCAAGCTGAGCTTGAAATTCTTCCCGAAAACCGGTGTAATCTCCCTCATACAGACTCAATCCATCCGTTTCGAGATAGGCAATCTTATGAGCGAGTTTATTCAAAAAGTAGCGGTCATGGGAAACCATTAATACCGTCCCGTTATATTCCTGCAAAGTTTCTTCCAAGACCTCCCGGACACGGGCATCCAGATGGTTGGTCGGCTCGTCGAGCAAAAGGAAATTCCCCTGGGTGAGAAAAAGCTTGCACAACGCCAGGCGGCTTTTTTCCCCGCCGCTTAAGTACCCGACTTGTTTGTACACATCGTCCCCGCGAAAACCATAACGGGCCAGAAGTGACCGGATCTCCGGGTCTTTAAGGGAAGATGCAGTCCGAAGCTCATCCATGATGGTTAGGGCGGGATTTAAGCTTTCATGCTCCTGGGCATAGTAACTGACTTTTACGTTTGCACCCAGACGCACGTTTCCTTCCTGGACGGCGTATTCCTGGGCAATCACTTTAAGCAAGGTGGACTTGCCAACCCCGTTTTTTCCGAGCAGGGCCACCCGCTCTCCCCGCCGCAGGTGAAGGTTAACGTCATGGAAAATCCTGCGCCCGTCGAAGCTGACGCCGATTCCTTCGGCATCAAGCACCCGGTCCCCGCTGCGGTCAATGACTGTAGGCGCAAGCTTGACCTCGTTCGCACGGTTGGTGAAGGAACTGCTATATTCCGCTCCGGCTTTCAGTCTTTGGAGCATAATTTCCCGGCCGCGGGCCTGGCGGGCATTGACCCCCGCTTTGTTTCTCCGGATATATTCCTCGAGCCGGGCAATCTTTTTCCCAAGGCGCTCAGCCTCTTTGGCCTGAGTCTTCTCGGCCAAAGCCCGCTGCAGCTCATAATCGGAAAAATTCCCGCTATAGGTCTGCAGGCTGCCGTGTTCCAGGTACAAGATCTTGGAAACCAGGCGGTCAAGAAAGTAGCGGTCATGGGAGACCACCAAGACCGCACCGGTGTAATTCCTGAGGAAATTCTCCAGCCATTCCAGGGCCTCCAGATCCAAATGGTTAGTCGGTTCATCCAGAATTAGCAGAGAGGGCGCGCGCAGCAAAAGCTTGGCCAAGGCTAAACGGGTCTTTTGTCCCCCGCTCAAGTGCTCTACCGGTGTTTCGGTTTCCCGGTCAAGAGCAAGCCCGGCCAGAATCCTGCGCACCTGAGCTTCCAGAGCATACCCGCCCTCTTGTTCATACTTTTCGGTGAGCAAGGCGTACTGTTTTAATAGCCTTTCCTGCGGAAGAGCCGTGATTCTTTGTTCAAGCTCGTGAAGCTCGGCCCGCATCTGAAGCAGGTCCGAGCGCACATTGAGCATGTTCTCAAACACCTTACCCCCGCCCGCCAGCTCGGGAGCCTGGGCTAAATACCCCACTTCTCCGGATAGGATGATTTGACCGGCTTCCAAAGGGTATTCACCGAGGCAAGCTTTTAGCAAAGTGGTTTTTCCGGCTCCGTTGGGACCGATCAAACCAACTTTCTCATCTTTCTCAATGGCAAAGGTAAGATTTTGAAACAGGGGTTCCCCTGCAATATCGACACTGCAATTATGACATGATAGTATGCTCATGACTCATCCTCTTGGATTAGTAGAATGCATAGCCCGCTCACCACGCGCCAGAGCTACTCAATATTTTAGTGTTGGCAATGTTCGCAGAAGACGGTGGTGCGGCCGGCGACTTTTTTTCTGATCAGGGGCTGGCCGCAGTGAACGCAAGGTTTCCCGCCGCGGCCATAGGCTTTAAGCATTTTCTGAAATAAGCCGAGTTCACCGTTGGCATCCCGATAGTCGCGAAAAGAGGTGCCATTGGCTTGAATCCCCGCCTCTAACACGTCTCTTATGGCTTGACGGAGTGCTTTTAATTCGGCTGCGGTGAGGGAAGAAGCGGGGCGTTCCGGGTGTAAGCCGGCGCGAAACAAGGCTTCATCCACATAGATATTCCCTAAGCCTGCGACCACGGTCTGATCGAGGAGGGCGGCCTTGAGATTCTTCTTTTTGCGGGCCAGACCATCTCCTAAGCGCGCGGGTGACACTTCTTCACTCAGCGGTTCCGGACCTAGGATGCTTAAAGAAGATATATTTAAGCACTCTGCACTCGGGACAGCCTGAATCCGGCCGAATTTGCGGGTATCGTTAAAATGGAGTTCCCCCTGAGTAAGCTTAAAAACCACATGGGTGTGGCGCGCCGGTGCCAGTCCCTCCGGGTAATAGAGCAAGCGGCCGGTCATGCGCATATGGGCAACTAAAGTATAGCCGTTGTCTAGGTGAATGAGCAAATATTTCCCGCGCCGGTCTAAACTTTGAATCCGGCTTTCTTTCACGATCTCGGGAAAGGGAAGGCTTTCCCAGCTGCGTACAGCCCCAGGCCAGTACAGGGTTACCCCGGTGATTTCCAATCCGGTAATATGACCTGCCAAAGTACGGCGAATTGTCTCAACTTCCGGCAGTTCCGGCATCGTTTATTACTCCGTTTCTTCTAAAAATATACGGTTTCATTTCATACCAGTTGGGGCCGACCTTGCATTCTACAATCAGCGGAACAGCCAATGGATAGGCTTGCTCCATTTTTTCTTTCACCATGGCTGCGACTTGCTCCAGCTCCTCCGGGGCAACCTGGAGCAATAGCTCGTCATGCACCTGGAGCAGCATTTTGGAGCGCAGGCCTTTGAGCCCTGTGTCTACTCCCAGCATAGCCAGTTTCATGATGTCGGCAGCGGTGCCCTGGACCGGGCTGTTCATGGCAATCCGCTCTCCGAACTGGCGCTGAACCCGGTTCGGATGGTGAATTTCCGGGATTAAACGCAGCCGGTTGAGCAAAGTGCGCACTTGCCCCTCTGCTTTAGCCCGCTTGACCACGTCTTCCAAATATTGTTTGACTCCGTGGTAGCGGGTAAAATACTGGTCAATATAAGATTTAGCTTCTTTGCGAGGAATCCCTAAATCACGCGCCAGGCCAAAATCCGTAAGGCCATAGACTAAACCGAAGTTGACCGCTTTGGCTTTACGCCTTAAGTCCGGAGTGACCTCCGTCAGCGGAACCCCGAAAACTTCAGCCGCTGTCCGGGTGTGCACATCCTGCCCCAGGTCGAAAGACTCGCACAATAAGGGGTCTTCGGAGTAGTGGGCCAAAATGCGCAGCTCGATCTGGGAGTAATCGGCCGAAAGCATGAGCCAATTATCCTCTGTCGGCTTAAACACCTTGCGCAATTGGCGCCCGTATTCCAGCCTCATGGGAATGTTTTGGAGATTGGGCTCGGTGCTTGAGAGGCGGCCGGTCGCAGTCACGGTCTGCTGGAACGTGGTATGAATCCTGCCCTCATGCACCTGGGCAAGCAAGCCATTGACATAGGTAGACATGAGCTTGCTGAGCTGGCGGTAATCAAGGATTTTTTCAATAATCGGATGGGCCGGGCGCAGTTCTTCCAAAGTTTCGGCATCGGTGGAAAATCCTGTTTTCGTTTTTTTCACGGGCGGAAGCCCCAGTTTCTCAAAGAGAATATGCCCAAGCTGCTGGGTCGAGTTAATATTAAACTGCCCGGCTGCAAGTTCGTAAATCTCCTGTTCAAGCAAGGAAAGCGCCCCTTGAACTTTCTCCCCGAAGTCGCGCAGGCTTTGGCTGTCTACCGCAATCCCATGCCTTTCCATTCTGACTAAGACTGCGCTTAAAGGCTGCTCCATCGTGTGCAAAAGGGAAGTTAAACCGAGCCTTTCCAGTTCAAGGGTATACTTTGGCCCAATCCCGGCCAGGGCCTGGGCTTCTTCATATAGATCCGGGAAAGGCTCTTGGCCCGGAAAATAGGACCGGACCAATTCTACGGGCTCAAATTTGTTGCGCGCCGGGTTAATGAGATATGCCGCTAAACTCAGATCAAGCTTTAATCCGACAAGCTCTGCTCCTTCGGCCCGGTCAGGATTATCAGCAAGCAAAGCAGCCCTCAGGGATTTACCGTCTGCTACCGTCTTCGGCACTTGAGAATTGGCAAGAAGCTGAAACCACGCGTTGACTAGTTCCGAGGAAGCATCCTGACGGGTGAAAGCGAAAACTTCTTCCTCACCGTCCCCTGTTACTGCCCATTCCTGCCAGCGATAAGTGAGCGTACTCCCTCCCTCCAGGCGCACAGCAATAGTTACCGGCTTTGCTTCCAGCTGCCAGCGTTCCAACACACTGCGCCAGTCTTGCTCGCTTAGTTTCTTTTTTTGCCAGGGAGTAACTACAGCCTTATCCTCGATCGGTGCGGCAGACTCAGTCCCTGCTTGAGCCTCTGCTAGGCTCTCTGCTTGAACCTCTGCGAAATCAAAAAGGCTCCCTGTCTCGTTCTCTTGAAGTTGAGCTGTTTGTTTAACAGATTGACTGGCGGGAACAACGGGGCGGGCATGTTTTTCGTGCCAGAGGCGGGCAATATTACGCAAACTGTATTTATTAAGGATTTCCGCAACCGCCTCTTCGTTCGGACGCCGGCGAACGAAATCCTCCAGGGCAAATTCGATGGGCACCTCCGTCAGCATTGTGGCCAGGCGTTTGCTTAAAAGGGCCTGCTCCTCATATTGTTCCAAGGCATTCTTGATCTTCTTGCCGGATACGTTTTCTTTCTGAGCCAAGACTTCTTCTACCGTTCCGAATTCCCACAGAAGCTTAAGGGCAATCTTTTCCCCGATTCCCGGAACACCCGGGATGTTGTCGGAGCTGTCTCCCATCAAGCCCTTAAGATCAATAATCTGAGCAGGGCGAAGCTGGTAGCGTTCCCAGAGATGGTGCTCATCATAACACTCGACTTCGCTGATCCCCTTCTTCGTGAGGAAAACGTTAATCTTAGGAGAAACGAGCTGCAAGGCATCGCGGTCTCCGGTATAAATTTGTACTTCCCAACCCCTGCTCTCCGCCTTGCGGGCGACAGAGGCAATTAAGTCATCCGCTTCATACCCTTCCAATTCCAACATCGGCACTTCAAAAGCGGACAGCACATCTTTCAAGTAATCGAACTGCGGGCGCAAGCCTTCCGGAGTTTCTTTGCGCTGGGCTTTGTATTCCGCATACTGTTCAATCCTAACCGTTGCTTTGCTTTTATCAAAGGTTACGAGCCAATAATCCGGATTTTGCTCACTTAATAGCCTCAGAAGCATGGTCATAAAGCCGTGCAAAACATTTGTCGGCCTGCCGTCAGAAGTAGTCAGCATCGGCAGGGCATAAAAGGCGCGGTTGGCGAGGCTGTTTCCGTCTAAAATGATAATCCGCGGCACAGGAGGATGCTCCTTTCCCTTAACGGAGAATTAATTTACTTAGATTAAAATGGTGTACATGGCTTATTTATTTACTATATCATAGACAAGGCCTAATACAAAGAATGCTCTTCAAGAACCTGTCTTAATTCTTGGGACACAGTTTAAGGGCTGTCTCACATGAGACAGCCCTCTTGAATGAACTCATATCCACCGTATGCCACGCAACCTTAATAAATGCTATTTAATCAGGTCTCCCCGTTCACCGGAAACTTTAATCTCACCCGCTTGGATTTTCTTGAGCACCTCAGCAACTTTCGTAGTGACATCGCTGCTTAAATTCGGGTTCTTGTCCGGAATCCCGATGCCGTTGTTCTTGGAATCAAAGGTGATCGCTTTCCCGCCTTCGAACTTCCCGTCTTTTTCAGCTTTCACCATGTCATAAGCAGCGGTATCAATCTTCTTCATCGCGGAAGTCAAAATGATCGATTTTGTTCCGTCATAAATACCTTCGTTATACTGATCAACATCCACTCCGATAACCCAGGCTTCTTTGCCCGCTTTGGCCCGGGCTTTCGCCTCATTGATGGTTCCCAGGCCGACGCTGCCAGCGGCGGCGAAGATTGCTTTAACCCCGCTGTCATACATGTGGGCCGCCAGTTGTTGTCCGGCCGCGATTTCCGTAAATGTACCCTGGTAGACAACATTTTCGGGTTTTATGGTAATTTTCGTGCCGAAATTTGCATTGGCATATTTTATCCCTTGTTGGAAGCCCCAGTTGTAGCGTTGTACCGGAGGAATTTCCATACCGCCGATAAATCCGACATCCCCTTCTTTCAGTTGAAGGGCGGTTGCGACCCCGGCCAAGAAGCCCGATTCATGTTCGGCAAAGAAAATCGCAACGGTGTTCGGTTTGATGCTTTCCTTCCCGTTTTTGTCAGCGGGGCTTGCGTCAATGATGACAAATTTGCTGTCCTGATATTTGTCTTGGGCCTGATAGATAGCGGTTGAAAACTTGAACCCAGGCGTCACGATGAACTTATATCCCGCATCATGCAGGTTTCCAATTTCTTTTAAGTAATCTGCTTCCGTCGTTCCGGTCGGCTTTAAGTATTTCGTCTCGAGGCCCAGATCTTTGCCGGCCTTCTGAACCCCTTCCCAGGTTCCCTGATTAAAGGACTTATCGTCAATTGATCCGGAGTCCGTAACCATTCCGACCTTGAATGCCGTTGCAGCCGAAGCTCCTCCGCTGCCGGAGCTTCCTGGGTTGGGCGTGCTGCCGCAGCCTGCCAGCAAGGTTGCCGTCAGCACCGTTGACATGAAAATAGCCGTAAGTTTCTTGAACATCCACAAGCCTCCCTTTTAATTTGTTTTCTAAACTTTACCAATGTACCCATCGTATCACTCAAATTCTTCGAAGTCAATTGCGTAAGACTGTCTTACCGTTTGCCATGCTCGAAGGGTTCACCGGCAGCTCTCGGTGCCTGGGTCGTTTTCGAGAATATGATTAAGGCAATCAGGGTTAAAACATAAGGAAAGACCTTCAATAAGACGCCCGGTATGGATGCAAGGGCGGGCATCACCTGGGACACATTGGCTATGGTACTGGCAAAGCCGAAGAAAAAAGTCGCTCCCAGTATCCCCAAGGGCTTCCATTGTCCGAAAATCAAGGATGCCAAGGCAAGAAACCCTAGTCCGGATACACTTCCGGTAAACTCCCCGGAATAGGTTATCAGAATAATCACCCCTCCTAATCCGGCGAAAGCCCCCGATAAGATCACGGCCAGATAGCGCACGCGGAAGACATTCACTCCCGCCGAATCCGCGGCGTGCGGATGTTCCCCGCAGGCCCGCAGTCTCAGTCCAAAAGCGGTTTGATAAAGGACATACCAGCTAAGGCCTAAGATAGCGAGCACGAGCCAGGTCGAGGGATATGTCTGGGTAAAGAAGAGCTTGCCCACCACCGGCAGCGAGGACAGAACAGGGATGTCCATACGGGTCAGGCCGCTGGCAATGCGGATATTGCCGCTTCCCGTGATATTCCTGGCCAAAAATACTGTCAGGGCACCGGCCAGCATATTGATGGCCGTTCCGCTAATCACCTGGTTGGCACTCAGGTTAATACTGGCAAAGGCGTGCAAGAGAGCAAAGACAGCTCCCGAGAGCATGGCGACCATGATCCCGATCCAGACCGCTCCGTTCGGAAACGCGGGTTGCAGCTTGAATATGGCCAGAGCCCCGCCGAAAGAGCCGACAACCATCAGCCCTTCCAGTCCGATGTTTACCACCCCGCTGCGTTCTGAAAAAAGCCCTCCCAGCGCTGTAATCAGCAACGGAATCGTAAAGGCAACGGCATATGGAAAGATTTGCGTTAAGACCGTCCACATCGTTATTGCCCTCTCTTTCTAGAGCGTAATCGCTTAAGCAGCCTCTCGATTAAGACACTGGTCGCCGCAAAGTAAATGATCGTCGCAATAATCGTATCTGCAATTTCGGGCGGGATTTGGATCATCGCATTCATAAACCCTTTCCCGGAATAGAGAAGCCCAAAAAACAAAGCCGCCAACAGGGAACCCCAGGGAGAATTCGCACCCAGCAAAGCGACCGCAATTCCGTCAAATCCCTGGGCGGGCAGCACACCGATTTGGATGTTGCTGGCATTGCCGATATAGAGGGTTGCCCCTCCCAACCCCGCCAAGGCTCCGGCAATCATCATGGATAAAACAATGTTGCGGTTGACATTGATTCCGGCATATTCCGCGGCAAAGCGGTTATAGCCGACCGCTTTTAATTCATAGCCTATAACGGTTTTATTAAGGATAAATGCAATTAAAACAACGGCGGCTATCGCTAAGAACAAGCCCAGATTAATAAACGAGCCGTTGAACAACTGAGAAAGCCACCCTACTTTGAGAGATGCTGCATCCGGAATGGCTCTGGACTCCGTTTCCAGGAACTCCCCCTTGAAGTAACCCGGTACGGCATAATAGACAACCCAATATCCAATCCAATTCATCATAATCGTGGACACCACTTCATGCACATTAAAGCGCGCTTTTAAAATTCCCGGAATAAAGGCCCAAACAGCTCCTCCCACTATTGAGGCCATGATCGCAAGCGGCAGGATCATAACGGAAGGCAAGTCCAAGGTTAGGCCCACCGCCGTGGCGCAAAATCCTCCCATAAGCATCTGCCCGGCAGCCCCGATATTGAAAAGGCCCGTCTTAAAGGCAAAAGCCACGGACAAACCGGACAAAATCAGCGGAGTGGAAGTAGCCAGGGTATCCCCAAAGCGTTCTAAGCTCATGAGCCCCCCTTTGAACAGGTAGGCATACCCGGCTAACGGATCACTGCCGGTTAAAGTGATTAAGACAGCCCCTGCCAACAGTCCAAAGACAATCGCCAGAAGCGCGACCGCAACATTTTTGAAGGAGCCTTTCCCGAACTGAAGCTTCAATGACTTTCACCCTTTCTGACTCCGGCCATCATAAGTCCTACCTCATGTTCATCGGTTTCAGCCGCGTTTACCATCCCAATCAACTCTCCGTTGCTGACAATGGCTATCCGGTCAGAAACATTGAGAATTTCGTCCAGCTCCAGTGAGACCAGCAGCACCGCTTTCCCGCTGTCCCGTTGCTCCACTAAACGCTTGTGAATATATTCAATCGAACCCACATCAAGCCCCCTTGTCGGTTGAGCCGCAATTAACAAATCCGGATTCAATTCTATCTCACGCCCGACGATCGCTTTCTGCTGATTCCCTCCCGAGAGCGAGCGGGCAAGCGATTGCGCTCCTTCCCCGGCCCGGACATCAAAACGTTCCATGATCTGATCGGAATAATCCCGGATGACTTCGCGTCTAAGCAAACCATTATGCGAGAACGGGGTGCGGTCGTACACTTCCAGGACCATATTGTCTTCAATGGTATAATCGAGAACCAGCCCTCTCATTTGCCGGTCTTCCGGAATATGCGCTATCCCGGCCTCGATGCGCCGGCGAATCGGCATTTGAGTAATGTCCTTATTTTTTAACAGGATTTCTCCGGATTCAACCTTTCTCAGCCCCGTGATCGCTTCGACCAGCTCGGCCTGCCCATTTCCGTCAACCCCGGCGACACCCACGATCTCACCAGAACGCACCTCGAGGGAAAAATCCTTTAACCCCAAAACCTTGCGATGATTTAAGACTGATATGTTATGTACTTTGAGAATAACATCACCCGGATTACTTTCCGATTTGTTCACCTTGAAAGATACCTTGCGCCCGACCATCATTTCCGCCATTTGGGCTTCACTGGTCACTGCAACTTCTACCGTGCCGACCAGTTTACCTCTCCGAATCACTGTACAGCGGTCAGCTACCGCCTTGATCTCTTTTAATTTATGCGTGATCAAGATGATTGACTTGCCTTCTGCCACCAGGTTTTTCATAATCTTCATCAGTTCAAGAACCTCTTGCGGAGTCAGTACCGCCGTGGGCTCATCAAAAATCAAGACCTCGGCGTCACGATAAAGCATTTTAATAATCTCGACACGCTGCTGCATTCCGACCGAAACATTTTCAATTTTTTCATAAGGATCCACATTAAGGCCATATCGCTCAGACAAAAGCTGAATGCGCTCGGCCGCAGCTTTTAAATCAAGCCTTAATCCTTTTTTAGGTTCTATTCCTAAAACGATGTTCTCCGTTATTGTAAAATTGTGAACCAATTTGAAATGCTGATGCACCATTCCGATACCAAGGTCATTGGCAACATTCGGATTGGCAATGCGAACTTCGCGTCCTTTGATGCGGATCGACCCGCTGTCCGCCTGATACAGGCCAAAAAGAATGCCCATAAGGGTTGATTTTCCGGCGCCGTTTTCCCCCAGCAAGGCGTGAATTTCCCCTTTTTTCACTTGTAACGTGATATCATCGTTGGCGACGACACCCGGAAATTCCTTGCGAATGTTCAGCATCTCCACGACATACTCCATAGGCTTTCCCCCTTGCTTTTCCTTGTAATATTCTGCAACGGCTACCGGTTTTCCTTCGGCCTCAAAAAATGACGAAAACTTTTACCTTACCGCTCTCAAAAATGAATAATAACTAGTAAATTTACAATAATAGATATAATTTACAAAAGGAGGCTTATGTCATGAATTGGTTGTCTAGAACCGCTTTAATACTTGTCGTTATCGGAGCCATAAATTGGTTGTTAGTCGGTGTCTTTCAATGGGATCTAGTGACCGCCGTTTTTGGCGGAGACACGTTTAGGGCTTCATCCGGGTTGAGCAGGTTAATTTATACCCTGGTTGGTATAGCCGGTCTCTATTCTATTACATTTCTTTTTAATCATGGTGTAACACACACTGACGAAAAACTCTGATTAACTATTGTTAAGGGTTAACAATTTTTAAAGGGCACCTTTTACAGGTGCCTTATTTCTTTGCTCCCAAGACAGTTCTGAGATTTAAGCGGATAAAGAAAAGGACGGGTACGTTTTGGGTACGTTCCCGTCACTTGATGAGCAGCACATAAAGAAAAAAGGCCCGAAAGCCTTCATATTACTGGTGCCGAAGGCCGGGGTCGAACCGGCACGGCCGTGAAGCCATCGGTTTTTGAGACCGACGCGTCTGCCAATTCCGCCACTTCGGCAAAACTTGTGACTTAAATATAATAACATCGGGAAAAACTTTCGTCAAGCAATATTTTTAATAAATTGCATTACATTTTTATCCATTTTTATCGGTGCGCTCAAGCAGAAGCGTATTCCGGCTAACCTTAGCATCGAGTCCGAGGACTTTCTCTTCCAGCTCGTCAAAGCGCTTCTCAAGCCCGCCGACTTTGGAGTTAATATCGGCCAGTTCTCCGAATACCCGGTTAAACTGTTCTAAGATCAGTCCCTGAAAGTCCTCATGATTCATCGGATCCCACCTTCCACTTCCAAGGTTTCCGCTTATTCAAGGATTTCGCGTTCAAACACTCCGATTGATCTGATCTTGTGATAGCGCCGCTCCATCAGCTCTTCCGGTTTATAAGCCTTCAAGGCTTTTAGATGTTTGTCGATCTTCTCGGCGAGAACTTCTGCCGTTTGTTCAGGATTCCGGTGGGCTCCGCCAAGCGGCTCGGGGACGATTTCGTCCACGATTCCTAAACTGAACAGATCCTGGGAAGTAAATTTGAGGGCCGTAGCCGCTTCACGCGCCTGGCCCGGGTCTTTCCAGAGAATCGAAGCACAGCTTTCCGGGGCGATGACCGTATAAAAGGAATTCTCCAGCATGAGAATGACATTGCCCACGCCAAAAGCCAAGGCTCCGCCGCTTCCCCCTTCTCCGATGACTGTGCTGATAACCGGCACATGATAGCCTGACATGGCCATTAAACAGCGGGCAATAGCTTCAGACTGCCCTCTTTCTTCCGCACCTAAGTCACAGGCAGCTCCGGGGGTGTCGATAAACGTGAAGATCGGGCGGCCAAACTTCTCTGCCTGGTTCATAAGGCGCAGCGCTTTTCGATATCCTTCCGGATGAGGCATACCAAAGTTGCGCTGGATATTTTCTTTGGTGTCTTTTCCTTTGACATGTGCCACCACGGTGACCGGAATACCCCTAAAGACAGCAATACCGCCCACGACCGAGCGGTCATCCGCGAAGCAGCGATCCCCATGGAGTTCCAGGAAATCTTCGAACAAGAGCGGTGCATAATCATAAAAATTCGGGCGTTCCGGATGCCTGGCAATCATCACTTTTTGCCAGGGCTCCAGTTGGGTGTAGATTGTTTTTTTCAAATGCTCCAGCTTGTTCTCCAGGGTCGTGATCTCAGAGGAAAGATCGATTTGTTTTTCCCGTGAGAATTTTTGCAGTTCAGCAATTTTATTTTCCAATTCAAGCAATGGCTTTTCAAATTCAAACAGTTGCGCCATACTTCGCCCCTTCCCGATGATAGCGCAGTAAACGTGCGAGCGTCGGGCGCATCTGCGCCCGCTCGACAATCAAATCGATTGATCCGTGCAGTTGGTTAAATTCTGCGGTCTGGGCACCCGGAGGAAGCTCCTGCCGCATCGTTTGCTTAATAACCCGCGGGCCGGTAAAACCGATGAGTGCTCCGGGTTCGGCGATGATGATATCCCCCAAAGAGGCATAACTCGCCGTTACCCCGCCAAAAGTCGGGTCAGTTAGGACAGAGATATAGAGAAGCCCGGCATCTGCCAACTTGGCCAGGGCTGCACTCGTCTTAGCCATTTGATAAAGAGAGAGTATCCCTTCCTGCATACGGGCCCCGCCGGAAGTAGAGAAGATAATGACAGGCAGGCGCAGTTCCAGGGCCTTCTCAACGGCCCGGGCAATCTTTTCCCCGACTACTGAACCCATGCTGCCCATCATAAAGCCAGATTCGTTAAACACCAGAACGGTTTGGTTGCCTTCGATGGAAGCACGTCCGGTTAAGACCCCTTCACTCATCCCGGTGCTTTCAGCCGCTTCAGCTAATTTTTCCCGGTAGCCGGGAAAACCCAGAGGATCTGCAGATCGCAGCTCTGTGTCCCATTCTTCAAAACTGTTTTTATCAATCAAGTATTCCAAACGCGCCCGGGCCGAAATCCGCAGGTGATGGCTGCATTTGAGACAGACCCGTTGATTTTCTTCCAGATCTTTGCTGAATAATACTTCTCCGCATTTAGGGCACTTTACCCATAAGCCGTCAGGCAATTCCCGGCGGCTCACGGGCTGCTGCAGGGCCTCTTGTTTCGTAGAAGCTGCGGGAGGAACCGATGGAATCGTCACATACTTGGGTTTCCGAAACATATCCTTAAACATTCATTAGCTCCCCATTACCGTGGTAATGATCTCATGGGCTTCCTCGGCCTCGGATTCAGGCACCAGAATCTCAACCGAGGCATGATCGCCCAGGTGCGAAGACCCAATCGTACGCAGTTGCACGAGCAATCCTTCATCTGTAAGAATCTTCTTGTACTTTTCAGCAATCCCTTTATTTGGAGCAATATAAACCACAGTCCACATTGACTTGATCCTCCTTGCGAAACCAGTAAGCCACGTTTAACAGCCTGCGGTAATCTCCCCGTGCTTAGTGTATATCACCGCTTGCCCGCGAATCTTAATCGCAGAAGTATGCTCAGTAAATTGAGCAATCATGACTTCCCCTTTGTCCAGCTTCTCGGAATGATGAAAACGGGTGTCTTTGCCGCGGGTCAGTCCGATAATCGTCACACCGTTTTCAAGCGCTTTTACCACGATATAATCATTGCCAAGTTCTATCATTTCAGGCATAGTAAGCACCTCAAGTCCAATTTTTCGGTATCATAATATCATAGGGCTGGACAATGTGCAAGAAAGCCCAGGAACGCAAGATACGACAATCCCCGGGCCGATTCCACAATTACATTAGTCGATGCGCGCGGTGGCGTATTTTTCAATTAAAGCTTTTTCCACATGCGGCGGCACCAGGTCGGACACACTTCCGTGCAGGCTGGCCGCCCACTTAATCGCACTCGAGCTGATAAAGGAATAATCGCTTTTAGCCACCAAAAAGACTGTTTCGATATCCGGGGCCAGTTTTTTATTCATTAAGGCCAGCTGAAATTCATACTCAAAGTCAGACATTACCCTGAGCCCACGAATGATCGCTTTTGCCATAGAGCGGCGGGCAAACTCGACCGTCAGCCCCTCAAAAACGCGGACACTGACACCGGGCATTCCTTGAGTTGCTTCTGTTAAGAGCTGCATCCTTTCTCCCAGGGAAAATAGCGGGGATTTATTACTATCAGCCGCAACTGCGATAATCACTTCATCAAAAACATCGGTTGCCCGTTGCAGGATGTCCAAATGCCCATAGGTAACCGGATCAAATGTACCCGGATAAATCGCAATACGCACTTTCTTATATCTCCTTTGCTAACATTCTGTCCTCATACTTCTCTATCAATTGACAGAATCCTCTTCATGTCGAACAATTTCTCATACAATACCACATGAGGCAAGATGCCTTGCTGAGCGAACTTTATCCCGCTTTCCAGGCCACATTTTCCGGACCCAATATTTTCCCCAATGCTTCCTGGACAGGCGTCCCCTCTTTTACCCAGAATTCCTGCTTGCTCTCCACGATCTTCTTATTGGACGTAAAATAGAAATACACCGGGTTCGATCCCGGAAAACGCTGAAGCAGGGACAACACTGCCTCAATCAGCTCACTGTTTTCGTCCGGAATCCTTAGAAACAATTTGGGGAGCTTCGTCCTAACCCCTTCGCGTTGGCGTGCGAACTCATCCACGTATTCATCCACCGGCACGATTCTCTCCGCAAAAATCTTCTTCTCCTCATCCCGCACCACATAACGCCCGCTGACAAAGACTGCCACGTCATTACCCAACCTTTGGATCTGAGGAAAAATCCGGGGAAAGACCAAAACGTCCATACTCCCGCTTAAATCTTCCAGCACAAAGCTGGCCATCATTTCCCCTTTTTTGGTCACGGTCTGACGCAAGGCGGTAATGATTCCGCCCAAAACCAGCGGCCGGTCCTCTTCCCATTCCTGGCAGGCTGCGATATCAAACGAAGTGACGTCTCGAATCTTAGACATTTTCTCCGCCAGAGGATGCCCGCTTAAATAGATTCCTAAATATTCCTTCTCCATAGCCAAGATTTCACTCTGAGAAAATTCCTCGACTGCGGGCAGCTCAGCCTCCCCCTCCTCCTCAACCGTTCCCAGGTCAAAGAGGGAGATCTGACCGGAATTCCGGTCTTTCTGCCGCCGGTTGACCATACTTAAAATCTCATCCATCAGGGCCAGGCCTTGACGCCGCGAACAGAAAGAGGAAAGTGCCCCGGCCCGGATCAAGCTTTCTAAAACCCGCTTATTCAAAACCTTGTTATCAACCCTGAGGCAGAAGTCCGAGAAGGACTTAAACGGTTCCGGCCTGCGCGCTTCCAGAATCTTTTCAATGACATTCAAACCCAGATTGCGGATCGCTCCCAAGCCGAAGCGGATTTTATCCCCTTCCAGGCGAAAACCGGCTTCACTGTGCTGCACATCCGGGGCCAGAACCTCAAGCCCCTGCTGGCGTGCTTCCTGAATATAAAATGAAACTTTATCCGAAGAATCCATAACTGTACTGAGGAGGGCCGCCATAAATTCAGCCGGGTAATTGGCTTTCAAATAAGCCGTCTGATAGGAAATCACGGCATAGGCGGTGGCGTGTCCCTTATTAAACCCGTACTCCGCAAATTTAGCCATTAAATCAAAAATCTCTTCCGCCTCAGCCTGAGACAGCCCCATATTTAGAGCCCCGGGGATCACCGTCTTGCCCTCAGCGTCTTTCAGCCCGTAAATAAAGTTCTGGCGTTCCTCATCCATGATTTCTTTTTTCTTCTTGCCCATGGCCCGCCTGAGCAAATCGGCGCGCCCCAGGGAATATCCGGCCAAATCCCGGGCAATCTGCATCACCTGTTCCTGGTAGACAATAATCCCATAGGTAGTTTTCAAAATGGGCTCCAGCTTGGGATGAAGGTAGGTGATCTTCCCGCCATGCTTACGCCGGATATACTCCGGAATCTGTTCCATGGGGCCAGGGCGGTAAAGTGCATTGACAGCAATAATATCCTCAAAGCAGGAAGGCTTTAAGTCTTTGAGAATGGCCCGCATTCCGCCGCTTTCCAACTGGAAGACCCCACTGCTGTTACCGGCTGAGAGCAAGGCATAGGTGGCTTGGTCATCGAGGGGCAGGGTTTGCAAATTAAGTTTGACTCCCCGTGTCTCCTCAATTAAGCGCACGCTTTCCCGAAGAATGGTGAGATTGCGCAAGCCCAGGAAGTCCATTTTCAAAAGCCCGATTTCCTCGACCGTCTTCATCGGGAACTGGGTCATGAGAAACCCGTCCGAAGTTTTCTGCAGGGGCAGATAGTTAGTTAAGGGGTCTTTGGCAATCACCACACCCGCCGCATGAGTTGAGGCGTGCCGGGGCATCCCCTCTACCGCCAAAGCTAACTCGTACAAGCGTTTAATTTCTTGATCCTCTTCAACCATGCGGGCGAGTTCCGGGGACAGGCTTAATGCTTTCTCCAAGGTCATGCCCAGGTCGTTGGGAACCGCTTTGGCCACTTTATCCACCCGGCCCAGCGGGATGCCCAGAACCCGGCCTATATCCCGGATCGCACCCTTGGCCCCCATGGTGCCGAAGGTGATAATCTGGCATACCCGGTCCGCGCCGTACTTGTCCGTCACATAGTGAATGACGCGTTCGCGCCCTTCCGGGTCAAAGTCGATATCAATATCCGGCATGCTAATGCGCTCCGGATTCAGAAAGCGTTCAAACAAAAGCTCATGCCTGAGGGGTTCGACTGAGGTGATTCCCAATAAATATGCGACCATGCTCGCCGCCGCCGAGCCGCGCCCCGGCCCGACAGCCACTCCGTGTTCCCGCGCATAGCGGCAAAAATCAGCCACGATCAGGAAATACCCGGAAAAGCCGGTCTGGGCAATAACCTTTAACTCATATTCCAGGCGCTCGCGCTCCTTGTCCCCGGCCTCAGGGTACAAAACCGGAAAGGCCTTGAGGCATTCCTGCCTTAAGTATTCATCCAGGCTCAGCCCCGGCGGTGCCTGAAATACCGGCAAATAATTGTTCCCGAATTGGAACTCAAGGCAGCATCGCTCCGCGATCCGGGCGGTATTTTCCAACACTTCAGGGTGCTCGCCGAAAAGCAAATGCATTTCCTCTTCAGACTTCAGGTACATATCCTGGCTGGAAAAGCTCATGCGCGCAGCGTCAGCCATGGTTTTTCCGGTCTGAATGCACAAAAGGACATCCTGGACAAACGCATCCTCGCGCTCGACATAATGCACATCATTAGTCGCCGCCAGCGGGATCCCGGTCTCCTCATGAACCCGCCACAGCCCCGCGTTTACTTTCCTCTGATCGCTCAGGCCGTGATCCTGAAGCTCGAGATAGAATGAGCCTTTCCCGAAAATCTCCTCGTATTCGCGGGCCGCCGCGCAGGCATCATTGAACCGGTCCTGCACCAGATTCTCGGCCACTTCCCCGGCCAGGCAGCCGCTGAGCGCAATCAGGCCCTCTGAGTGTTCCCTTAAGATCTCTTTATCCACCCTGGGTTTATAATAAAAACCGTCTATGTAGGCTGCCGACACCAGGCTCACCAAGTTGCGGTAGCCGGTTTCATTTTCCGCCAGGAGCACCAAGTGATAATTGGCATCATCCCGGCCCGGCGTCCGGTCCGTCCGCTTAAAGGGCGCGACGTAAACCTCGCATCCGATAACCGGTTTAATGCCTGCTTTCTTACAGGCTTTATAGAAATCAATCACTCCATACATTGAACCGTGGTCCGTAATCGCCAAAGCCTTCATCCCCAGAGCCGCCGCCCGTTTAACCACCTTGTCGATCCGGGCCGCCCCGTCCAAGAGGCTGTACTCAGTATGGACATGTAAATGGACGAACATTAATCATAACACTCCTCTTAACTAAAACAGAGAAATATCTTAAGTGAAAAGGTATTCAGAATTCAGGAGTCAGAAGTCAGACTCCCATGCCGCTATGCGGCACCACTGATGGATGAAAATAGCCAAGGTGCATTACCCGCTCACCACGCGCCGGAGCTGTTCGCTTGTTGATTCAGCTACAGCGCCAAACCTTAGGGTAATACCTGAAGTGAACCGTGACGCTGCTTAACGCTGAATCAACTGCGCTCTCGACGCTCCTCTGCTCTACGGTTCGCTAAGTAATTGCCCCTCGTCTATTTTCAGGGCAGAAGTCAGAATAAAATCGACGTTTCTCTCACCTGAATTCTGACTCCTGTCTCCTGACTCCTGTACAGCCCCGCATTACCCGAGCTGTTTCTCCCCCATGCGCGCCGTCATCAGCCCTTTGGCCACGATCTCCGGGCCGGAGGTTACTTCGATTTCAATGTTGCAGTGTTTTTTGGCCACTAATAGCAGCTTGGCAGTCACTTTGATAACTGTACCGACGGAAATCGGCTGCATCTGGTACACGGTAAAGTTCTCCGTAATCGCATCCAAGCGGTAGCGTTTACGGAGGGCGATATACCCGGCCATATTCATCACAGTCACCAAAACCCCGATCCCGGCCGAACCGAACTCATTGACCATAAAGCGGGTAATCTCCCCTTCAATGGTCAGGTGCTCCGGATCTTCCACATAGCGAAACCCGCTTAAGACCACGTTATCCACCGTTTCCCCGAATTGGGGCTGTTTTTGCACCTGCTGGTAGGCTTCAATCACGTCTTGCAAACTGATGATGCCGATAAGCTTGTCCCCGTCCACGACCGCCGCAATGTCCCAGCCTTCCCAGACCATAATCCGGGAAATGTGGGTGACCGGATCGTCCCGTCCTACTACAAACGGATTCGGGTTCATAACCTCCACAATCGAGGTTTTCAGTTCTGCTCCCGCCACATCGACCGCCGTAACTACCCCAACTACATTCATCTGCTCATCAACCACCGGAAAACGGCTGTGGCCTGAACGCTGAGAAAGCTCGCGCCAGTCTTCAACCGTGGCCTCCGTACGCAAGTAACTGACATCCTTTACCATGATGTCTTCCACTAAGATCAGTTCCTTCTCAATCAGGCGGTCATACAAAGCCCTGTTAATCATAGTCGTGACCACAAAGGTATCATAAGAAGACTGAATGATCGGCAGACCTTTGGCTTGAGCCAGCTTGACCACTTCTTTATCCGGATCCAGTCCTCCCGTGACCAACAGAGGGGCTCCATACTGGAGGGCCAGCAGCTGCGCATCCCGCCGGTTCCCGACAATGCAGAGAGCGCCTTTTTCCAGATAGCGCACCATCGCCTCCAGCTCCATGGCTGCAATGATAAACTTGCTTGGGGAGCGGTCCATATGCTCTCCCCCGCAAATGATAACCCCTTCCACAATTTGTGCGACTTCTCGCAAAGTCAGATCCTCAATCTGCCTCTCCTTGACTCCTTCAATACGAATCGTACCCACTTTGGGGATAGACCGCACCAGCCCTTTCGCTTCAGCTTCTTTGATAGCGCGGTAAGCCGTTCCCTCGCTCACATCCAATTCTTTGGCAATAAAACGGACGGAGACTTTACTGCCAATCTCGAGGTTTTCGATAAAGGTTAAAATCTGTTGATGCTTCGTCTTGCTCACTTAAGACGCTCCCCACTCAATCTGAGAAATATACATTTAAGGTGGAGTTTACGCTCCACCTTAATCTTAATTCCAATGTGATTATATCATAATAACATCGCTTGTTCTATAACAGAAGAGTAAACCTAACTGAAGTAAGTTAGTTGGACCCGCGTTTCAAGCGCTGGGTCATCATCCCTCCGATGCGCCCGGCATCCTCGGCGCTTAAGGAATCCCAGCCTTTGGTTTTAACTTGCTCTAGCAGCCCCAGCTCCGCAGCAATTTCCATTTTTAGCGGTTCCAGCGGGTTGGTTTTCTTTAAACGCGGCTTCGGCTTATTCATGGATCATCCCTCCCAGATAAAGAGCTCCTTCGTAATGAGGGCATGTCTGCTGCCGTTCGCCCAGTCGGTGTTCAAGACGGCAGCGCCCGTCGACAGCGTACAAGCAATTGGCCGTGCATAATTTGCGAGTCATCAGGCATTCATCTCCTCATTAGAGAGTTTTGCCTTTTTTTGCAAAAAATATCCCGCCTTAAGAGGCGGGAGACAGAGTTATATTTTAGATAAGACAATACCCTTCAAGATCGAAGTTACACTTCCAGAAATTCACCCGGAACCAGGGCCACACCCCTGCTTTCCGGTGCTTTGCGCTGGAGCATGGTCAAAAATTCTCCCACATCCTGTTCAATTACCGGAAAGGTATTGTAATGCATCGGAATCACGTATTTCGCCCGGATCAATTGCGCCGCGTACACGGCATCATCCGGGCCCATCACATAATTGTCCCCGATCGGAAGCATGGCAACCTCCAGCGGATGCCGGCGGCCGATCAGCTCCATATCACTGAAAAGCCCCGTATCCCCGGCATAATACAGCCAGCGCCCTTCCAGTTGAAGCAGGAACCCACAGGCCGGGCCGCCGTAAATCATCCCGTTCTCCGTTTCAATTCCGGACCCGTGCCAAGCGGGAGTCAGCTTTACCGTTCCGAAGGGGAAGCGGAATTTTCCCCCGATATGCATGGCATGGGTGCTGGCGCCCTGTTTTCTGCAATAAGCGGCAAGCTCCGCTGTAGAGATAATAGTGGCCCCGGTTGTGCGGGCGATACTCAGGGCATCACCCAAGTGATCCCTATGTCCGTGCGTCACCAGCACTGCGGCTACATCTATCAAATCTTCCGGCTTAACATCTGCCTGGGGATTTCCGCTGAGAAACGGGTCAATCAAGATATTACCGGCAGTTGTTTTAATTTCAAAACAAGCATGTCCATGAAAAACGATATGCATAGCTAGGCCTCCTTAACCACTGAATTTAAATATTTGCACTTAAAAGCTCCCAAAACTCCGGATAGCTTAAATTCATTTCCCATAGGGCGACCCCGCCGATTCCTTTACGTTTAGCCAAATCTAACTTTTCCTTGAGGCTGCGCAAATCTTCGAAATAGACGGTGTGCCGCTGTCCCCTGGTCTCATACCGAAAAAACGTACTGTGCTGCTCAGAATCCCATTGCAACGGAGCTCCGTAGCGGCGGGCAAGTTCGTGCGCCCGTTTATACCCGATCACCTGAGCCTTGCCGGGGCGCTCCCAATCATACCCATAAAGAGGCAAGCCTAAGTAGAGCTTAGAGGCGGAAATATTAGCAAGGGCGTAATTCAAGACCCGGGTCACCCAGGGTAAGGATGCTACTGATCCAGGCGAGCTGCCCGGCCAATGTTCTTCATACGTCATTAAGATTACCTGGTCCACACTTTGACCTAAGGCCCGGTAATCGAAAACCCCTTTCCAGACATCCGTCCTCTCATCTGAGGTTTTTGCGGGAACATCAATACTTACCAGATAATTAACACCTTTGAAACGGGCTGTCCAGGTATTAATAAAACGACTAAACAACGTCCGGTCTTCCGGAGAGCCTTTTTCTAAATCAAAATTGACCCCATCGAACTTATAAGTAACTAAGAGATTATAAATGTTGCGCCAGACCCTATCGGCAAAAACCGGTTCTCTTATTAAACGGCTGATTAACGGAGTTGAAAACTGCCCCTCCGCTGTCAGATTGCTAACCACCAGAAAAACCTTGATTCCCAAGGCATGTGCTTCCGCAATCAAGCGGCGGCTGGGTGTTCCTTGCAACTCCCCGTTCGCCTGAATAGATATCTCGAATAAGGCCATATCATCTAAAAGGCTGCCATATTCCTGTAAGTAGCGGTAACCTCTTGCCTGTTCCGTAAGACCGTTATAAAAAGCAAATACCCGCAAAGCCATAGTCTCACCCCTTTCGCACCATTCTATGCACGAGGATGCTTAAGAGTGAGCTAAATTAGCTGGTTAGTAGTCAGAATTCAGGAGTCCAGAATTCAGGAGTCAGGAGTCAGTAGGATTCTTGTATTCCTTTAGGGTCTTATCATTTTGATTTTACCAAAAAATATTCTGACTCCTGTCTGCTGACTCCTGAGTACTTACGGTTTACTTCCCGTGCCGGCGGCTGAGGACTCCCATGAGACCTGGGCGCCGCATTAAAATTCTCACCAATAAGATGAAATTGGCTACTAATAAAACCGTAGCCCAAATCCAAGACCCAACCGCTCCCAGGACTGCAACCAAGCCGAAGGAAGCACTCATGGCATAGAGCAAAAACACCGCCTGCCTCTGGGAAAGCCCCGCATCTAAAAGCCGGTGATGCAGGTGCCCGCGGTCAGCAATAGCAATCGAGCGGCCGCGAAGCTTGCGCCGGATAATCGCAAAAGCCATATCCGTGAGCGGCATCCCCAAAACCAGGAGCGGAAAGACCAATCCGAGGACGGTCGCTGTTTTTAACAAACCCATAATGGAAATGCCGCCGATCACGTATCCCAGAAACATGCTCCCGGAATCCCCCATGAAAACCCGCGCCGGATGAAAATTATAAAAGAGAAAGCCTAGCGTGGCTCCGGCTAAGGCCAGGGTTAAATTCCCCGCATCCTCCATCCCGATGCGATTGGCAGACCAAAAGAGCAGTAAAGCGGCCCCGAAACAAATCCCTGCAGCCAAACCATCCAGGCCATCCGAAATATTTACGGTATTAACCAGGCCCACAATCCAAAAGACCGTCAGCAAGAGCCCGAGCGCCCCAAAAGGAATCAGCCCAAGGATAGGCAGGGACACTTGATACATATTATATCCATAAAAAAGCAGAATGCTTGCCGCGGCGATCTGCCACAGGAGCTTGGTCCACGGCCGGATCCCACGGATATCATCCCAGACACCGACCATCAGGATCAGGGTGCTCCCAAAAAACAAGCCCCAGATCGGCTGATCCCATCCCTGGGTCAGATAAACAGCCAGCCAAAAGGCAGCATAAATAGCCAGCCCTCCCAAGCGCGGAATGGGCCGTTTATGCACCCGCCTTCCCCCGGGATAATCAATCGCTTTCCAGCGTTTGGCCAGTATCATGGACACCGGGGTGGCGGTAGTTGCGACGACCAAAGCAATGATAAAGGTTAATACATAAGTCATGGCAATTTCTTAACCCTCCGTCCGCTCACTCAAACTAACCCGGGATAATTCCATTGGCGCAAGGCCTCATACACCACTACGGCCACGGAATTGGACAAATTAAGGGACCTGGCTTCAGCGCGCATCGGCAAGCGCATCGTTGTCTCCGGGTACTTGGCTAAAATCTCCGGGGCCAAGCCTTTGGTTTCTTTGCCGAAAAGGAAGTACCCTCCCTGCTCAAACCGGATATCCGAATGGGCGCGTTCTCCTTTGGTTGTTGCCAGATAACGGGGGCCCACCGGGTTTTTCTCCTCAAAGTCTAAAAAATTTTCATAAATTAAAATATCTAGGAGATGCCAGTAATCTAAACCCGCCCGTTTTAAGTACTTATCATTCAATTCAAAACCCAATGGTTTCACTAAATGCAGGGTCGCTCCGGTGGCCGCGCATAAACGGGCCACATTTCCGGTATTGGGCGGAATTTCCGGTTCAACCATGACAATATTCAAAAACCTGTTCAAGAGGTAAGTTCCTTTCTCTAAGAGCAATCTAGCGGCAGCCCGAACACCGGCTGCAGTCCGAAGCGCAGCTCTTGCCCCCGGCTACTCCGGGAGCGGTAAAACCTGAGATTTTCCGGCACAGACCTACCTGCCCGCATCCGGGACAAACAAGACTATCTCCTGATTCACCCAGGCGGCAGAGTTTGTTGAAGGTCTGCCCGCACCGGGGACACTTAAATTCATAGATCGGCATCTTGACTCTCCTTTTCCACCCTATTATAACCCGAAAACGCTGCCAAAGCCAAAAAATATAAGAACAAGACGCTGACCGACTGGCCTGCGCCTTATCCGCTTTATTTTTTGCTCAACTTAATAGCATATACTTTTCACTTGATTCGTCCCGGAGTTTTATAAATTATAACAATAATGTCCTAAAAAAATTTTGTATACTTGTGTAATTCCTCTGGATGTTTCAAGCAGTTTTTGATACAGTTAAAATGTTATTTTTTTTGTGTTCTAAAAAAGCTTAAGGTACTCTTTGACCCGTTTTATTTCATTAATTTTTTCCGGTGATTAACTCAATTATTTAAATCGTGTTCTATAGAAGGAGTGTTAAGAATGGGACAAAGCTTGACCCATAAAATTTTAGACGCGCATCTGGTCTCCGGTCACCTGGGTTCCGGAAAGGAAATCGGGATTCGCATCGATCAGACCCTGACCCAAGATGCCACCGGGACTATGGCGTATTTACAGTTTGAAGCCATGGGCATACCACGGGTTAAAACTGAGCTTTCTGTAAGTTATGTCGATCATAACACCCTGCAAACCGGGTTTGAAAATGCGGATGACCATGCCTTTTTGCAAAGTGCGGCCGCCCGTTTCGGCATAAACTTCTCCCGCCCGGGCAACGGGATCTGCCACCAAGTGCATTTAGAGCGTTTCGGCAAACCCGGGAAAACCTTGCTCGGATCGGACAGCCACACCCCGACAGGGGGCGGCATCGGCATGCTCGCCATCGGCGCCGGCGGCCTGGATGTGGCCGTAGCCATGGGGGGCGGTGCTTTTTATCTTCCGGACCCGAAAGTGGTGCAAGTCAGGCTGGAGGGAACGCTTCCGGATTGGGTTTCAGCAAAGGACATTATTCTGGAACTGTTGCGCCGTCTCACCGTCAAAGGCGGTGTCGGCAAAATCATCGAATACACGGGTCCCGGCGTGGCCCTGCTCACCGTTCCGGAACGCGCGACCATCACCAATATGGGAGCGGAACTGGGGGCAACCGCCTCGGTATTTCCCAGTGATGCCCAAACCCTGGCCTTCTTAAAAGCCCAGGGGAGAGCGGAAGACTGGGTTGAACTCTCAGCCGATGCGGATGCCGTTTATGATGAAGAAGTGGTAATTCACTTAAGCGAGCTTACCCCTCTGGTCGCCCAGCCCCACAGCCCGGATCGGGTGGTTGCGGTGAGCGAACTGGCGGATGTTCCGGTAAATCAAGTAGCGATCGGAAGCTGCACCAACTCTTCTTACCGTGATTTGATGCGGGTGGCTGCCATCTTAAAGGGCAAACGGGTTCATCCCGATGTGAGCCTGGTCATTGCTCCCGGCTCACGCCAGGTCTTGACGATGTTAGCCTCCAACGGCGCCTTGACCGATCTGCTCGATGCCGGAGCGCGTCTTCTGGAGTCGGCCTGCGGCCCCTGCATCGGGATGGGTCAGTCCCCTTCCTCGGGAGCCGTGTCTGTACGCACATTTAACCGCAATTTCGAAGGCCGCAGCGGCACGGCTGATGCCAAGGTCTACCTGGCCGGCCCGGAAATCGCTGCCGCCAGCGCCCTGACCGGACATTTAACCGACCCCCGCACTTTAGGACCGGCCCCCGTGATTGAATTGCCCGAGACTTTCCGCATTGATGACTCGATGATCCTACCGGCCCAAGACCCGGAGACACCGATTCGGCGCGGTCCCAATATCAAGCCTCTGCCTATTGCTCCGGCCCTTGCGGACACCCTCGAACTGCCGGTGCTCTTAAAGCTTAGCAATAACATCACCACAGATGATATTATGCCTGCCGGTTCCAAAATCCTTCCTCTGCGCTCAAATATCCCGGCCATTTCGGAATATGTCTTCCATAAAATCGACCCCGAATTCCCGGCAAAAGCGCGGGCAGCCGGCCAGGGAATGGTGGTTGCCGGCCACAATTACGGTCAAGGATCCAGCCGCGAACACGCCGCCCTGGCTCCCATGTATTTAGGGGTTAGAGTGGTTCTGGCCCAGAGCTTTGCCCGCATCCACCGAGCCAATCTGATCAACTTCGGCATCCTGCCTCTCACCTTTGTCAAGGAAGAGGATTTGGAACGTCTTAGAGAAGGTGCAAAAATAAAACTTTCGGGCCTCAGGGCCGCGGTTTTGAACCCCGGGCCGTTTGCACTCTCTATTGATGGACAAGCTGAACCCATCATGGTTCAGCATAACCTTACCAAACGGCAAGCCGAGATTTTGCTGGCCGGCGGGCTCTTAAACGCAACCAAGAATTCACTGTAATCAATTTGGCTGACAAGTTAGGATCTAAAAATGAAATTGGTGGGCTGAGCGCCCACCAGTCTTTTTTTCTGTTATATAACTAGACAAACAATTACAGTTATTGTTATAATATAAGCTTAATTTGCTTCTGAATAATTTTCTATTGTTATAATACAGTTACCTGTGTTATCATGATGTTGTATCTTATTTAGGAAGGAGATTAAGAGATGCTGTCAGATCAAGACCGTAAACTGCTGTCCTTGATTTCCCAGGATTGCCGTTTGACGCCTGAAGAACTCTCCGTCCAAAGCGGGCTGGAGGTGGAGTACATTCGCGAGCGCATCCGGCAATGGGAAGAAGACAAAGTCATCGTCCAATACCACCCGCTCATCGATTGGGAAAAAGCCGGAGACGAGAAAGTCGCAGCCCTGATTGAAGTAAAAGTATTGCCGCAAAGAGGTTTCGGCTTCGACAAAATCGCCAAGCGCTTGCAAAAGTACCCCCAGATTAAGACCGTCTTTCTCATGTCGGGAGCGTATGATTTAGCCCTGCTGATCGAAGGACAGACCATGCAGGAAGTGGCCATGTTTGTCGCTGAAAAGCTGGCGACGCTCGAACATATTCAAAGCACGGCGACTCATTTTGTTCTCCGCCGCTATAAACAAGACGGGGTGGAACTGATGAATCAGGAAGAGACGGCTCAACGTCTCGTGGTCTCCCCATGAACAAGTACCTTAACTCTACCGTACGCGACATGCCCCCCTCCGGAATTCGCAGGTTCTTTGACTTGGTATCCACGATGAAAGACGTGGTCTCATTAGGAGTGGGGGAACCCGACTTTGTCACCCCTTGGACCGTCCGGGAAAGCGGCATCTTTTCCCTGGAACAGGGCCAGACCATGTACACAAGCAATGCCGGTCTTTTAGAACTGCGCCAGGAGCTCGCCCGCTATTTAAAAAAGCAGAACGGGGTTGAGTATAACCCAAACGGCGAGATTTTGGTTACAGTCGGAGCGAGCGAAGCGGTTGACTTGGTCATGCGCGCGCTCTTAAACCCCGGGGATGAGGTGCTGATTCCCGATCCCTCGTATATTTCCTATGCACCCTGCACTGCGCTCTCCGGAGGGGTGGTAAAGTACGTGCCCACACGGGAACAAGAGGATTTCCGCTTGCGGGTGCAGGATCTGGAGCGCAGTTACTCCCCGAAGTCCAAGCTCTTGGTCTTAGCCTACCCCAACAATCCCACCGGAGCTATCATGACCAGAGAAGACCTGCTCCCGATTGCCAAATTTGTCAAGGAAAAAGACCTGATCGTCTTAGCGGATGAAATATATTCCGACCTCACTTATGCCGGAACCCATACCGCCTTTGCCAGCCTTCCCGGGATGCGTGAGCGCACCCTGCACGTGAGCGGGTTTTCCAAGGCCTATGCCATGACCGGCTGGCGCCTGGGCTATGTCGCCGGGAACGCTGACTTAATCCACGGCATGACCAAAATTCATCAATATACTATTTTATGCGCCTCGATTACGGCCCAGTATGCAGCCATCGAAGCCCTGACTGCCGCCGGATCGGCCAAGCGGGACATGGTAGCAACCTATGACCAGCGCCGCCGCCTTATTGTCCAGGGCTTCCGCGATATGGGCTTATCCTGTTTCGAACCCCTGGGGGCATTTTATGCCTTCCCCAATATCTCTGCCACCGGTCTTTCCTCAGAAGAGTTTTGCGAAAAACTTCTCGAAGAGGAAAAAGTAGCCGTGGTTCCCGGCTCCGTATTCGGCCCTTCCGGGGAAGGGCACATCCGCTGCTCCTACGCCTATTCCACCGACCAGATCAGCGCAGCCCTGGAGCGGATCGGCCGCTTTGTCAAACGGAGAATCTAACAAGATTAGGAAACAGAAGACAGAAGTCAGGAGTCAGAATGCGAATCGATATACGGCAAAATCAACGCAGGGATTTCCCCATTTTCCGCCCGCTCCTTGAGCCATGCCTGCAAACGGGGATCACCGGCCTGCTTTAAAGCCAGGTAAGCGTTGCGCTGAAGTATCCCTTTGCCGCGCCAACCGGCCGCACTGGCTCGAAAACGGCGGTTAAACTCCCCTTTGGTCAAGTTTAAGGTATCATATAAATCCACACCCCGGTAATTATTGTTGAGCATAAACGGCACCGGTTCCCCTTGCCGTTTATGCTCTTTTTCATGCATTTGTTCCTGTACCCGATCTCGCTCCAGCTCCTGTTTTCGTTCTTGCTCCAGCTCCTGTGCTCGTTCCCGCTCCTGCTCGATGCGCTCCCGATTATGCGGGCAGACCTCCTGGCAGGTATCACAGCCGAAAATCCGCCCGCCCAGCCTCTGAGCACTCTCCCTGTCTAAGACCTCTTTGCTTTGGGTAAGATAGGAGAAACAGCGGCGGGCCGCGAAAGTTTCCCGGCCGATGACCTGTGCCGGGCAGGCTGTCCGGCATAAGGTGCACGCACCGCATTGATCGGACACAGGACAGTCAGGAGCCAGTTCCCGGTCCAGCAAAAGAAGGGCTAAAGCAACAAAAGAGCCGTATCCGGGGACAATCAACTGCTGATTGCGTCCGATCCAGCCCACTCCGGCTCTTAGCGCAAAGGCGCGCTCCACCAGCGGCCCGGTATCCACCTGGGTCTTGGGTGGTAAGGAGGGCCATCCGTCTTCCAGGATTTTGGCGCTTAAGGCTTCCAGTTTTTCCTGCACCAGCCGGTGATAATCTTCCCCCACCGCTGAACGCGCTAACACCCCTTCTCCCGCACGAGCGGGTGTGCTTAAGGGAAGGGGATATGCCAGAACCACTACCGTTTCGCACTCCGGCCACACGGCTTTTGGATTGACGCGCAGCTCCCACTCCACGCTTTCAAAGGATGTAGCCTCTCCCCGCGCCGCCCGCCGCTCAAGCATCTCCTTTAAGCCCTCCACCGGCGCGGCTGAAGTGAACCCCGCGGCCACAAAGCCCAAATCCGCCGCCCATTTTTTAATATTCTTTTTCCACACATCCGCAGATATATCTAAAGACTGGTTCTTCTGAACCACCGGTGACACATCCTCCTGGTTTTGTTATCCATCACTATTCTGAATACTGTTCCATTCGGCCATAGTTATAATTTATAGAAATGGCCTCATGGCGTGAATGTCCCCCGGACATTCACGTTCCTGAATTCTGAGTACAGCCTATTTTATTACTTGCTCCAGAGGGGTTTCAAAATAGACACTTTGACTGGGGAAGGCTGCACTGACTCCGTTTTTCTCCAGGATATCCATGATCTTAAAGTTAATGTCCTCCTTTACCTTCATGTAGTCAGCCCAGACCGTTGTATTGGTAAAAAAATATAGATGAATATCCAGGCTGCTGTCATTAAAACGGTCAAAAGCTACCAAAATTGTTTCTTTATGAACTTCCGGATGCTCTTCCAGCATCTTGTGAATACTGTGGATACAGGCTTCGAGCTTCTCCTTGGGGGTAGAGTACATCACGCCTAAATTAAAGGAAATTCTGCGTTTCCCCATTTTCGACCAATTAACAATGGATGCATTGGCTAAAATTGAGTTCGGCAAAGTGATTAAAGCTTGGTCAAAGGTTCTGATGCGGGTACTTCGAAAATTAATATCTTCCACCACTCCTTCCACTTCGGAGCTTTTTATCCAATCCCCGATCGAAAAAGGCTTATCCATGATGATTACTACCCCGCCGAAAATGTTGGCAATGGTATCCTTGGCGGCCAGGGCAAAGGCCAATCCCCCCAGTCCCAGACCGGCTATAAATCCGTTAATATCATACTCCCACTCCTGCAAGATCACGATAATGGCCAAGGCCACTGTAAGAAAACGAAACGTTTTGGACAAAAACGGAATCAGGATCCGGTCTATTCGAAGCTGGAGGGTATTTTGGAGCTTTTCAAAGATAAGGGAGGAGCTTTCTTCCATATTGTAAAGCCCCCAGGCAAAGAAGATTACAATAAACGTTCTTAAAGAATGCGACAGAAAACGCTGGTATGAAGCCGCACCCACCGGATCAGGAAATAATACCGGGGTTAGATTTTGAAGGGCCAGATAAATCCCCATGAACATAATAAACATCAGGACGGGACGCTTAAAGGCAAGCGCCAGATTATCATCTATCTCCAGCTTGGATTTGGATGTAAGATGAAAGACAAGCCGGTACAGATATTTAGATACGATATACCGGATCAGCCAAAAAAAGGCAACGATCAGGAGCGAAATCCCCAAGGCCTTCAACAGCTCCATCTTGCCCAGAATCAAATGTTGCAGGTATGTATTCATTCCAAAGCATTCTCCTTTACCTCGAGATAGAAATCAGTCACATTATAGAAATAAGCCATATTTAAGAACCTGCTATTCCCTATTCTATCCTAAGACAAGCAAATTCACAAAAACTTAACACCACCAAAACAGATTCTTCACAACCACTCGGGCAATTCATGTTATACTTTAGGCAAGCAATCACCCTTTTCTTTTTCCTTCCTCACTTTTTATATATTACCTCCTCCAGGGCCGCGCAAGGGATTTGTGCGGCCTTTTCTTAGCCAATAAAAGAAAGACCGATAAAAGTCATTAACTTTTACCGGCAAATATTTTAACTCATGAATTAGAAACTGCGATTAAAAGAGTCGGTCTAAAAGCCCTTTGAAGGCGGCCGCATGGCGGCCTTCGTCCTTGGAGGCTCGCTCGAAGAACTCGGCGGCAGCGAGGTTGCCGTCTTTGCGCGCATGCTCAGCCGCTTGGGCCTTCCCTTTTTGGGCGCCTAACTCTGCTTCCACCCTCCAGGCGAGGTTCTCTTTGGTGGATTTCACTTTTCCTTGAATGGCTGCAATTTCCGCTGCGTGCCAAGCTTCCTCAATCGCTATTTTGGCGAAAGCCTGGGCCACCTCGGGATAGCCTTCTTCTTCCGCTTTTTTGGCAAAAGCAAAATAAAGTCCGGCTTCCTCAGTCTCCCCGTCCCAGTTTCCGCTTAAGTTTTTATCCGTGACGCCGTTGCCGTCGGTCAAAAGCACAAATTGATCCTTGCCTGCTCCGCAAACCGGGCAGCTTTCCGGTGCTTCCTCCCCCTCGTAAACATACCCGCATACTTTGCACTGCCACTTTTTCATATTAAGTACCCCTTTCTTTTCTTACATTAATCATGTAAACAGGAAATCATGTGTTTAAGTGTTCCTGTTATTTGTAATTATTATAAATTGATATTATTTATATGTCAATAACATTTATGGGTTTATTTTCGCCAGGCAGGAGGGGTCCGGACAAAGTCCTGATACGCTTTGGCCAATGCCGCCTCATCCTCCAGGTTAAAGCCCTCTAAAACCGCCTTTTTTCTGAGAAGATCCTTAAAACGGCCGTAATCCGGGCCGCTTAAGCCCAACTCCTGCGCCATTTTCTGCAGGGGTTCCCACTGAAGTTCTTGCCAGCGTTTTTCGATGGCAGCTCCGGCCGTCCTGATGCTTTGCTGGATGGAGGCGAACTTCTCCTCATCCCCCTCTGCCCGCTTCTTGCCGCCGAAGAAATCTGCCTGCCACAGTTCTAATAGATTGTTTAATCTAACCGGATTATAACTGCGGCCATCCCAGCCATGCTCCCAGGCAAAACGCTTTCCCTTCTCTTCCAGGGGCGTGTTCCCTCTTTCCCCTCTCAGTTCATTCATGAAGGTTAGGGTTCCCGCCATATGGTGTTCAATGATATACAGCAGCTCGCGCTCCCCATGCTCGGATTCCAGGAACATCGACCAGCGGAAGCGGGGAAGGATCTGCTTTTTTACCAGTCTTGCACTTTCCCGTTCATGGTTCAAAAAATGGCGTTTTCCATCCGGCACCCAGGCAAAACCTGCCTGTTGATTTCTTCCGGACCGGATCTGTTTGACTTGAATCACTTCCGGGTAGTGATCCAGGCGGGCGCCGCGCACCGATACAGACCGCCCTTGCCAGCCGCTCAGATTGCGGCCGCTTAATTCAAATTCTCCCAGGAAAAACCTGCTTCCCCGCACCTCCAATTTGCCCCAGACATCGCACTCATGACTGGCCGTTTCCCACTTCCCCGTATCGTGAAAAAGGGCAGCCAGCCTGAGCAGGAGTTTAGCCGGAGTATTCTGGAGGACATGGAGCGTGTGTTCCCAAGCGTCCTTGGAATGGTAGCGGTTTTGGACTAATCCTTGCAGCCTGGCAAGCTCCGGCAGATACAACTTAAAATATTCCAGGTCATTCAGCATGCGCACAGCGGGTTCTGCTTCCGGCAAGAGCAAGATTTTACCCAGCTCCTCGGTAATGCGCTCAACCGCACTTTCCTTCAGACGGGCGATTAGCTTTTGACCCGCTGTCCAAGTTTCTGTTTCTACCTGAAGCCCTAAACCTACGGCCAACCGGACCATGCGCAAGATGCGCACCGGATCTTCGGCAAACCGTTCTTCCGGGCGGCCGCACCCTTGCAGGACATTTCCCTCTAAATCCCGGAGCCCGCCAACCGGATCGATGAACTCGGAATGGAGCGGGTCATAATAGACGGCATTCACGGTAAAATCCCTGCGCAATGCATCCTGCTCAAGACTCCCCCGCATTTCCGTAAAATCCAACCGTTCCCGGTCCCTAAAAAGTGTGACCGTTTGTTGGTGGGCTCCCATGAGATGCGGCTGATAGCCCCATTCCTGCAAAGATTGGGCTAGATCGTTCAAGTTCATGGCCACCACGACATCGAGGTCATGGGCCGGAACCCCTCGTTTCAAGTCGCGCACCGCTCCCCCCACCACGTATACAGTGGTCAGGTCTTTAATTTTAGTCAAGACCTCTTGGTGAAAAGGAGTTCCTAGCATTCATACCCTCCCAGTTGAAAGGATGTTAATGAAAAACGGAAATTTTGGGTCCGATTTTTATGTGCCATGGATTTTCCGGACCCCACTCCCCATCAAGATCGGATGTCAGTGAGCGGTCTGTATAAACCATGATTTCCTCAGTCTGAAACTGCTCAATTTTACCGCTCGCTGTTTTTTCCCCGCGCAGCAAACTGAACAGGATGCGCACAACTTCCGGCCAGCCGCTTTGACGCACCAATAGGATATCCAGCTTGCCGTCCGATAGAGATGCCCGGGGCATTAATTGCCTTAACCCTCCGACCGAGAGCCCGTTCACTGCCAGAAAGAGCATCACTTCCTCCTGATAATGCTTTCCCTCCAGGTCATACTGGAGGCGAAACGGGCGGAAAGAAGGCAGGCTTTCAAGCCCTTTCAGATAATAGGCAAGCTGGCCTAAGACATTCTTCACCCGCACATCCACTTTTTGAGAAATGTCGGTTAAAAACCCGGCGGCCGCGACATTGACAAAATACCGGTCATTGACCACACCCAAGTCCATCGCAAAGATTCGCCCCTGATTGATCACCGAACAAGCGGCCGCAATGGATCGGGGCAAGCGGAGGGCAAAGGCCAAATCATTGGAGGTTCCGACCGGCAATATCCCGAGAACCGGCCGTTCACTCTCTTTGATTTTCATTAAGCCGTTCACCGCATGGTGAGCACTGCCGTCCCCACCGGCCACCACCAGAACCTGCACATCTGAAGACCCGGCCGCAGTGTGTTCAATATCTGCCGGAGAGCCGGCCCGGTGGATACTCACCTCGTACCCGCCTTCCTGAAAGATCTGGATGATATGGTCGAGGGCAGCTACGGCTTTACGGCGACCGGCGTGAGGGTTATAAATAAATCGCAACCGTTTACTCTTGCTCACGTTTCTCTGCTTCTTTCCTCAAGAATCTTTACTAATACCTCTTTGACAGCCTTATGTATTCATGAGGCTTGTTATGAGTCAATCTTTCTTTTTACTTTAGATTTTCCGGATTCAGTCCTTCTAATTCCGGCAGGACAAAACGCCCGTCCTTTCGAATTAAGACTCCGTCGAAATAAATCTCCCCGCCTCCATACTCCGGCCGTTGAATGGAGACCAAGTCCCAGTGAATAGCTGATTTATTGCCGTTGTCACACTCATCATAACAAGACCCGGGAGTAAAGTGAAAACTCCCGTCGATTTTCTCATCGAACAAAGTGTCTTTCATCGGGGTCACGATATAAGGATTTACCCCCAAGGCAAATTCCCCGATGTAGCGTGCCCCTTCATCCGTGTTAAATACATTTTCGATCCGTTCCGTGTCATTGGCGCCGGTCCTGACGATTTTCCCGTTCTCAAATTCGAGGCTGATTCCTTCATAGGTAAACCCTTGGTATACTGCCGGAGTATTATAGGTAATTTTTCCGTTGACTGAATCCTTAATCGGTGCGGTAAATATTTCCCCGTCCGGGATGTTTACGTGCCCGTCGCATTTGATGGCAGGCATCCCCTTAATCGAAAAACTTAAATCCGTACCCGGACCGACAATCCGAACCTGGTCGGTGCGTTCCATGAGAGCTTTCAAGGGGTTCATGGCTTCGGACATCTTGCCGTAATCCAGGTTGCACACATCAAAATAGAAATCCTCAAATCTTTCAAGGCTCATGTTCGCCAGTTGGGCCATGGAATAGTTGGGGTAGCGCAGCACGCACCAGCGCGTATGCGGAACTCTTTGCTCGGAATGCACCGGTTTCGAATAGTAGGAAGCATAGATTTTCAATTTATGCGCCGGGACGTCCGCCCACTCGTTAATATTATCTCCGGAGCGCACACCGATATAGGCTTGCATCTCGCTCATCCTGGCCCGGTCCCAACGGGCCATTCCCTCCGCCTGTTCCACGGTCATCCCTTTTAATATTTCCCGCATGAGCGTATGATTAGAGATGGATAGAAACGGAACCCCGCCCGCTTCATAGACCCGTTTGATCAAAGCCTGGGCCAGGGGGATCTCTAAACCCACCAGCTCAATCAGGATCTTTTCTCCCGGCTGGAGGTTCACGGCATAGCCGATTAAGTTGTCTGCCAGTTTTTCAATTCTCGGTTCTTTCATTAATATAACGCTCCTTTTCTAAATCATTCTGAAGGCATTGTGGGTTAGTACTCAGTACACAGGAGTCAGGAGTCAGAATAATATCTAAAACAATAAGGAATTCTTAGCCGTATAGTAATAACCAAAATCTACTGAGTACTGACTACTGAATTCTGAGTACCTATTCAATCCCGGTAGAAGTAGCACTTGCCCCCGATGACAGTTAGGCTCAGCTCCTGGCGGTTGGCCAGATAGGATAGAAAGGCGCCGGCCGTCGCGTATGTCATGTAATACCCGGGTACATCCACTTCCATGGCGCTTTCCGATAAAATTTTTTCCGTGACATCCTCCCGGGTCAGCGGCTGGTCACACCAGCCCAGCACCAGCTCCAGATACTGCTCGATCCGCGCTTTGTTCTGCGCACACAGCTCTTTAACCCCGGAATACACCTGAGCCGCATGAGCAAGAACGACCTGCTCCACCTCGAGCCCGGCCAGAAAATCCAAGGTTTGAAGCTGCTTCTCCACATCTAAGAGGAACGGAAAACCATACTTCTCCATAATCTCTTCGCTGAAGAGGCTGTCTCCCGCAAAAAGCACGGAGTCCCCGGTCACGACTCCCACCTGGTGATAGGTATGCCCCGGCAGGGATACAATCTGAAAACGCTTATCCCCTATTTCCACTTCCCCTGCCTGCAGGATCACATCGATCTCAACGGCCGGGCCTTTAAGGAATCTTCCTTCCAGCTGGCGCAAGGGAGCTGACCCGTAGAGCGCCTCGCTTTCCAGGCGCGGATGCTTCATGAATACGGCTTCATGCTCCTCCGCATAGCGCACCAAACCCGGATATTGTTCCTTCAGCCACTTCACTGCCCCGAAGTGATCCGGGTGGGCATGCGTAATCAGCACATACTTGGGCTTAAGGTTTTCACTCTCCAAAGCTTGCGCGACTGCCCTCCCGGCTGTAGAATCAATTCCGGCATCCACCAGCAAAGCCGTCCCGTTTTTATACCGGACCAACCCTAGATTGGTCCCGCCCTGGTAATAATATGTATGCCCCTTAATTTTCGTTAGCATCGTTGGTTTGTCACTTCCATTTGTACAAATAAAGGAGAAATTCAATGTCCCCGAATGAGCGTTGGCAATACGTCTTGCAACCCGAGGATGAAGGCAAAAAATATTATGAGATATTGTACCACAAGTTCCGTTTCTCCCGCAGGCTGCTGCAAAAGCTGAAAATCGGGGAAAAGGTTTGGGTCGATGGGCGTTTTACCTTCCTGTCCGCCCGGGGGCACGCGGGGGAAACTTTAACCGTTGAGCTGTTCTCCCCGGAAGAAGCCACAATCGCAGCTACCCCTCTTACGCACGAACTAAGCGGATTAAGAACAGCCGCTAAAGACAGTCTATCCCAGGAGCATTATATCCTAAATATTACTGGAATGGAAACCCTAGAGTCAGTTACAATGGTTAACCCGGTAGCAACGGTACTCGGTCTCAATATTCTCTACGAAGATGATTACATTCTAGGCGTGAGCAAACGAGCCGGGCAGGTCGTGCACCCTACTCCCCGCTACCCGGAAGGAACCCTGGGCAATGATGTCTCGGCTTACTGGGAGAGCCAAGGGCAGCCCAGGCCTTTCCGGCCGGTGCACCGGATCGACCGGAACACCTCCGGAGTGGTCATTATTGCCAAAAATATTTTTGCCCACCAGCAATTAGCCCGCCAATTAGAAAGCGGGCTCATCCATAAGCGTTATCTGGGGTTTGTCTCCGGGGTTGTCGGCCCGAACACCGGTTTTATAGATCAACCCATCGGGCTGGAGGCGGGAAGCTTTATTAAACGGAAAGTGCGGCCTGACGGCTTGCCCGCGCTCACGGAATATAATGTGCTTCGGCGCTTCCGGAACGTGACTCTGCTCGAATTCATCCTCCACACCGGACGCACGCATCAAATCCGCGCCCATTGCCAAGCTCTTGGCCATCCCCTGCTAGGAGATGACCTTTACGGCGGGTATACAAGCTTGATCGAACGCCAGGCTCTGCACGCCTTGGAATATTCTTTTCTTCATCCTGCATACGGACGTAAAATCAGGGTCCGTGCACCACTGACACCCGATCTGAGACTGCTTATCCGGAAGCTTGTTTAGATACTCTTATAGACAATAAGGGAGAGAGCCTCACTTAAGCTCTCTCCCTGCTTTATTCCTACTGATAATACGTCTTAGTGCAGGAATATCACGCCCAGATTCATCCATGTTGAAACCGTCTGCCCGTGGATCGACTGGAATTCAGCTTGACCCGAACCTTGGTCTGAGAATAGACCATACGCCGAAGCCAGAAATGATAAGATTGCGATAGCAAGTACAAGCATTGTGATCGTATTCCTAAACTTCACGGCACATCTCTCCTTAACCTCGAACCAAACCTTAAAATTCTTTAACCTCGAAATTATAAAACCTCGAAACGTCTCCAAAGGCTTATATATTATTTAGATCCACCACGAATTGATTAATCTTATCTTCCAGGAGATTTGTCGTATCTTTGTTTACCTTAGCCACTTTCTTTTTCCGCAAGAATTTGGGCGCATTTTTCAGTACACCCGTGCTTGGTCGCATAAGCGATCAACGTCTTCATTTCCCCGCCTCACTTTCTTTATGATCTTACCTTTATCCCACTGAACAAGATCTCAAAATGCCGGTCGACCAGGCGCTCTACTTGCTCAGAGGAGATATCCTTTTCGATGATAAGTTTGATGATGAGTCCAAAGGTGGCCGTCCAGATAATCTGAGCGGTGAGCTCCGGGTCACACGGGGGATAACACCCTTTGTCGATCCCCCGTTGGATGTTATCACACAGCATCTGCATAGTTGGGCTCCGCCTGGAAATCCCCCGTTCGAGCAAAGCCGTCTTCTGCAAAACCGCCCCCTCGTCATTGAGCATCATCGCTTTATACTCTTCCGGAATAGCTAACGCTTGCTTGATATAATTTGTGAATACTTCTCTCAGTTCAGTGTCCGGTTCATCTTCATTGCGTTTCACGGAACGGACCGCCGCAAGAATTCTTCCATAACCTTCGTTGACTAAGGTCTCGATGATTTCTCCTTTATCCTTAAAATAGTGATAGATAATAGCCGGCGAATAATCCATGGCATTAGTTATTTTCCGGATGGACAATCCTCGGACACCATCCTTGGCAATGATGCTGCGGGCCACTTCCAAGATTTCATTCCTGATTTCTTCCTGCTTTTGCAGTTGCCGTTTTCTACCCAAATTGCTACACCTCCTTTCTATTAAACAGTGTTTGTTAGTTAAACAGTGTTTAATAATTTAATAAAAGTATATATCTTAGGTATTCATTCGTCAAGCGGACTCGGACATAAAAAACCAATGAGAGAGCTGTATCACTCTGTCATTCAGGAGCACTTTCAGAATCAAATTAAACCGTATTTACCGGCGGCCAGCTCCTGGGGCACGATCCTCATAATTTTCATCAGTATCAGAGCAGCGAAGGCAGATTTCCGCATAGTGCAACGAAAACAAAAAAGTATCCAAGAGATTCTAAAAACAATCTCTTGGATACTTATCTTTGATTAATTCGTTCCTAGAACAAATTTATTTACCGGTATTTCACTTTACTTAACTGTTACTTCAACTTTATTTTCATAAGCTTTTTTCAAAGCACCGATGAAATCACCGTGAGCGTCCTTCAGGCTGATGGTCGATCCGGAAGTTACATCGGCAAGAGCCTTCTTCTCAGCGTCGGTCAGCTTATTATATTTCTCGATGTCTTTCGGATCTTTGGCATCCGCTTTCAAAGGACGGCCGTTTATATCAGAAGTATTCTTGGCAAACCATTGTTCAATTTCGGCGACGGTTTTGTCTTTAAAGAATTTCTGATAGTTGCCGATTTGCTCTGACCAGTTCATGCCATAAGCCTGATCCCCGCGTTCACGCTTGGTCTGCCAAGCAGCCACTTGAGTTGCTGCGCTTTCATTGGTGTTGGAAACTGTGCCAAGATAACCGGGCTGGGTCGGCCATCCGGAGAAAACCGGAACCCCTTGATGCTCTTCATCATTCGGGGACAAGATCTCTAAAGAATCGAAATTAACGTCAATAATCTTGCCGTCTTTATCAAAAAGTGCATTCGCCATCACATAACTGATGCTGTAAATCTGTCCGCCTTTTGCATCTTTACCAGGTCCAACGCGGAAAACCGGAGTTTCCCCTAACCCGTGATATACCTTGACTTCACTTGCCTGCGGGGCTGCTTTCCCTTGATCCGTGCTTGCAGCCGGAGTGCTTGCGCCGCATCCACCTAAAATTAGTGCGGCTGTCAAAACCATAGCTACCGGGATTAACTTCAACTTTAACATCACTAGTTCCCTCCTTGAGAAAGTTTTATCAAGTGCAATCCTAGGGTCCCGTCTGTTGTCCGGCTCAAAAGTGCCTCCTTTCGTCAGATTGTAAGTACCTGGGGTCGAATCTTGGATCACGCAATCACGGTGGTTGTTCTTGTTCCTACTTTCATTTACCTATACTTGACTTTACCAAATGTTATACTCGGTTGTCAAGGAAGAATTTTGTAAAATAAGTGTCAGAAATCCAATTTTTCTTCTACCAATACCCCTTTTCAACCATAATGACCAAAATTGTAAACATGGTAAAACCAGAAAGAGCAATGATTTCTCTTTTAGTCAATCTAAAGAAATAGCCGTATAAATCCGCAGGATTAACATTCTCAACCAGTTTTTCGACCCGGTCTAATTTGCCAAAAGAGTTTACAATCAGAGAAACAATCACTTGGGATAAGGCTTTTATATTTAACTTGAACATAAACTTGGCCTTTTCTCCCCCTAAAACCGATCTCATACTTTTGGCCAAACTCTCCTTGAGCTCGGCTCCCGTGTTCTTAAGCTCGAGCACGGCACACATGACGACTTTTAAATAATCCTGAACAGGAAGGCCGGCTAATTTCAGCGGGAACAAGAATCGATCCAAGAGTCCAAGAACCGTTTTCATTGGCGTAGTCTGAAAATAGAGGATGCTCAAAAACCACATAATAAATAATCTCAAGAGTCTTAACAAAATCTGAGCAGATTCTTGAGTATACGCATAACCGTTTGAAAGGAAGGAAATGAAGATATTGATCATTAGTCCTAAAAGGTATGGGATGAGCACGATGATAAAGTAGGAAGAAGCACTGATAAAGAGGGTACGCATTTTTATTCCTGAGAGCAACGTGATGATCAATAAATAACCGGTCAGGAGGGCAAAACTCAGTGCTTTTACGAAATAGAACGGCATGAGCGCCAATGTTATAAAAAGAACAAGTTTAATCAAGCCGTCCATATCCATGAATCCGGCTGCATTTAAGACCCTTTTCGAGTCCGATATTTTGGATTCGTTGTTTACATTTGCTGCAGAATCTATCTTTGGATGGATAAGTAATGAATTATTCGCCATAGCACTACCTTTCTTCTTGTGCCGTTTCTTCTTGTATGGTTTCTTCTAGAAAAACTCCTTTTTTGCTCACTTCTTTGATAGCTATCTCCCCGATACTTCCCGTAATCAGGCCGGTGACCACCGCAGAAATCAGAAGAACCGGAAGATAATACAAAACAACAGCCTGCCCCAACATGACAGATGCTACCAGGAGCTGGGCCGAATTATGGATGATTGCCCCCGCAATACTCACTCCTTTGATACTGACAAACCTAGATAATTTTTGATATAAAAGCCACATTACAATCGCGCTTAAAATACCGCCGCTCAGGCTAAAGGCAATCATCATGACGCCTCGGGTTAGAATCGCGACCACAAAACTTCGTATAATAACAATGAGAAGCACATCCTGCCAACTAAGAAAGACGATGGCAATCATAGTAATGATATTAGCCAACCCTAGTTTAATTCCGGGGACCGGGATCGGGATGGGAATAAACGATTCTAAAAAAGAAATCAGAATCGCATTGGTCACCATAATAATAATTAAAGCGTACTTTTTATTTTTGTTCATGGTTCTTTACCCTCACCAAACCATACTATTCGCCATACTATTCAACCATAGCTATTCAACATACTGAAACTCATGGCTCTCATCATGGAGCGTGAAATTTCCTTTTAGGCCGTCAGTGACGTAAATCTTTTTATCCGTGGTGATAAAAACGGCCTCAACTCCGCCATACCGGCGCAGAAGCTCCTTCCCTTTCTCCAGTCCTAAAATAAAGACTGCCGTATCCAGCGCATCTGCATCAAAAGAAGAATCTGTAATTAAGGTGACGCTTAATAAATCAGATTGGGCTGGATATCCTGTATGAGGATCCAGGATGTGGTGATAACGTTTGCCGTCTTGCTCGAAGTAACGCTGGTCATCTCCGGCTGTGACCACCGCTTTATCGGTGACGGTGACAGTCCCGACAATTTGTTGTCCGCTCATGCGTTCCTGGGGCCGGGGATTGCGAATGCCAACCGTCCAGGGGCTGCCGTCCGGTTTACTTCCCAAAGTGACCACATTGCCGCCGATATTAACAAACCCGGAGGTGATGCCGTTCTTTTTATAGATTTGAATCGCTTCATCCCCGGCATATCCTTTGGCAATGCCTCCTAGATCCACCATTTGTCCGGCTTTGTTTAAACCGGCCGAGTGATCATCCACCGTTAAGTCTTTATAATTAATCAAAGGGAGAAGCTTTTTAATGTCCTCGGGTGCCGGTACACGTTCTTGCTCCGTTCCAATCCCCCAGCTTTTCACCAAGGGTCCTACAGTGACATCAAAGGCCCCGTTGCTCAGCTCAGCCACTTGCTGGGCTTTTTTAATAATATTTAAAGTGATTGGATTCAATTCAACCTTCTTCTGGCCGGCATTTTCGTTCAGCTTATATATATCCCCTTCCGGCGCATTAAATGTTAAAAGCCCATCAAGATATTGCATTCTGGCCATGGTCTCATCAACCGCTTTTTGCCCGTTTTTACCATAAACTTTCTGAGAAATCACCGTTCCCATGACAAAGCCTTCAACTTCGGTGGCCTGATTTTTATCTGGGGACTGGTTCTGATCCGGGCTGCAAGCGGTTAAAGATCCGGTCAGCATCAGTATAACTAAAACAGAAGCCACTTTGTTCTTTGTCTTCTTTTTCACTAACATAGGCAGTCCATTCCCTTCAGCTGTTGCTACCGTCTAGGGGAAAATTACCATAGGCATCCCTACGGTGTCAAGGGGCTAAAAAGCTAATCCACCCCTTTCTTTAAGGTATTACATCAATTGCATCATCTTTATCTCCTTCAATCGTAATGATAATCTTATTCGGAAGGCAGACAATCGATTGGTAGGGTTTATCAATCCAGCCGGTGTCCGAGCAAATACCATTGGGGCAAAGGTCCTTGCTCATTTCCAGGATTCTGACTTGGCCGTTTTTTGACTCCACATATCCGGTGTTGCCATGGAACTGAAAATCGTAAATCTTGCTTTCAGGAGACTGATTTAGCGGGATTTCCTTAACTTTTTGGTTGTCTACTTTGATTAAAATCTTTCCATTGGAATGACTGGGCTTTTGCAGCATGGTAAAACCGATAGACATCAAACTTAAAACCAAAATGACTGCTACAATTATTTTCTCTATTTTCTTCATACAGCTTTCACCGCTTAGAATTTTTTGGAATCAATTTGCCCGATTAAGTCCATTATAACACCTTAGTTGACTTTTGTATTCAAAGTTATTCATACATGACATGACAATGAAAATTAAGGAATACCGAAAAAAACTTATTAAAACAAGATTATACCCATAAAACTACTAAATAATAACCGAATTTGCGGGTTTATAGAAGTTTTTATTTATTGAATAAATATGCTATTCTTTTAACAAAGAACTCTGCTATTGTGTTCACATGCACTTCCTCTGTGATGATCGGAAAAAATCGGCTTCAAACCCAACCTAGTGAAAGTTTACTCTAGTACATATCATTTTGGGAAGGGGTTGTATCAATTGCCAAAGTTGCCAATGTTTAAGGTCAAACTAACACGCCGCTCGGTTTTGAAACTTGGTGCTTTAACTGCAGCGGCAGTGGCTGTAGGTGTACCCTTGGGGAATTTTAAAGTCGCAAGTGTTCAAGCGGCAGATGCCGGGGCGAGTCAACCAAAACAGCTAGGTTTCTATCATAATCAAGCGACATGCATTGGCTGTAAGAGATGTGTCAATGCTTGCAAATCAAAATACAAATGGGAGAAAGGTGCCGAGTGGCGCAAATTGCTTACAAAGGAAACTCCGGAAGGAGATTTGTATCTCTCCATCGCATGTAATCATTGTGCCGACCCGGCATGCCTTAAAGTTTGTCCTGTCGGTGCTTATACCAAACGGGCAAAAGACGGAATTGTGATTCAGGATCCGGCTAAATGTGTAGGCTGCGGGTATTGCGTATATGCCTGTCCTTATCATGCGCCTCAACTTGTGAAAGAGGAATCTGGAGCAGTTCACAAGTGTAATTTCTGCTATGAACTACAGGACGAAGGAAATCCTCCCGCTTGTGTTAAAGCTTGCCCCAAAAAGGCTCTGCGCTTTGGAGATATCAACGAACTCAGGAAAGAACAAGGTGTCAGCGAGCCGGATATAAAGGGACTGCCTCCGATAGAGCTTACCCAGCCTTCGTTTGTTATTGTCCCTGCTGAACATTCTGCCGGTGAGGAGGAATAATAAAATGGAACTGCATTGGGGATGGCTGATTGGAATTTATCTTTTCCTTGGCGGGCTGGGGGCAGGAGCATATCTCACTTCCTTCGCTGCTGAGAAAGGGGTTTTAGGGGATGCGGCTAGCTTGAAAAAAGTTGGCTATTACATCGCGTCCCCGGTTGTAGCTTTTGGCGCTTTGCTCCTGGTGTTTGATTTAGGGCAAGGGTTACGGAAACCATGGCTCATTTTAGGGATGTTTCTCAATCTCCGTTCCGTCATGACTTGGGGTATTTATATCCTTTCCGCTTTTATCTTGGTCGGATTGATCCGGGCCTATTATGCCTGGAAGAATAAAAAGTCTCCGCAAGCGCTTACTTGGCTGGGAGCTATACTGGCTTTAGCCACAGGATCTTATACTGGGATGCTCTTAGCGGTGGTGGAAGCAGTGCCGTTTTGGAACACTATCCTGACGCCGGTGCTCTTTGTATTATCCGCTTTGTCTACAGGACTTTCCGCCACTTCCCTTCTGGCTCATTTTATGGAGAAGGGAGAGCTTAAAGAAGGACGGTTATGCCAGGCCCACCTTGCGCTTGTGTTAGCGGAGATCATCGTCCTAGGGCTTTTTATCCAACGGGCCGCGTCCGGGGTGCGCGGCATGGCGGCTCAAGAGTCGGCTGCCAAGCTTATAAGCGGTTCCTTAGCCGTACCGTTCTGGGTAATCTTGGTGGCTTTAGGTTTGGTTGGGCCGTTTTTCCTCTATGCCGTTAACGCCCGGAAACAACGGCCGCGCCTGCAGATCCAGACAAATCCGCCTACTTTAGCCGAACAGGAACAGGCGGCAGCAAAGCTTCATCATGTGGGAGCTGCTCCCGCGATCTGTGCCTGTGATGCAGCGGTAATGCTAGGAAGTTTAAGTTTAAGATGTCTCTTTGTATTTGCTGCGGTGCCGATCTGGAATTTAACGCTTGGGTAATTATCAAAAGCGGCGGTATAAACACCGGAATTAGCCCATGTTTATACCGCCGCTAATAATTTTATTTTGGAAAAATCAGATGCTCAAGCTTAATTTGTTCTTTTGATCGTTCGTTCTTCCTCCGGCAGCGGAGGAGGAACTGGCTCGCCGCTAATTTTGGTTACCGCGCCAAAGCGGGATGGGCACACATCGAAACAAGTTCCGCACTTGATGCATTTATCCTGCTCAATGACGTGGATTTGGTTTTTGACGCTGATAATCGCCTCTTCCGGGCATCTCCTGGCGCAAATCATACAGGCCTGGCACTTGCTGGGATCGATATAATAGGACACGGGCTTGCCCAGCAGCTCGTCAATCTCTTCACTGGTGAACAGAGCTTCATATTCAGCCTTCGACTTATGCTTAAGGGGAGTGGCCAGCTTCTCTTTTTTTGCTATCTTAATATATGGGACCAGATTGCTCACTGCGGCAAGTCTTGATTTTAACTCCTGTTCGTCAAGTCCTTCACCTTTTCCCAACGGGCCCAAGGCCTTCACTTTTTTGGTAAAATCGGTCATGACTTCGGCAAAGAGGATTCCGTCACCGGAGGACATGTATTCCACCCTTAGCCGGTCCGGGTTCAAGCCGATGTGATTCATGATCTTCTTTGCCAGAAGCACCATGTTAAGCGCATGGTAATTTCCATGCGTATCATAGTTGCATTCACCGAGGTTGCACCCGCCGATAAACACTCCGTCCATTCCGTTCGCGAAAGCTCTGAGGACAAAGGACAGGTCCACTCTCCCGGAACACATGACCCGAATCAATCTGATTTCGTTCGCGTATTGTAGTCTGGAAACTCCAGCCATATCTGCTGCGCCGTAGCCTCACCAATGGCAGACAAAGCCCAGGATATTCGGCTTAAATTTAAGTGCTGCACTCATCGATCCCACCTCCTTGCTTAATCAAGTACTCAGAATTCCATCGCCGCATCGATTTGGCTGATGATCTCTTCATCGGTATAATGCTTCAGTGAAATGGCTCCGGTCGGGCACTTGGAGTTGCAGAGCCCGCATCCTTTACAGAGCACGGGATTAACTCCGGCCTTTTTCCCCTGCCTGGTGTCTACAAAATCCAAGGCGCCATAGGTGCAGGACGAAATACAGGCTCCGCAGCCCATGCACTTGCGTTCATTCACAACGCACACCGAACCGGAGGCGACGACCGTATCATGGGAGAGAAGGGTTAAAGCCCGCCCGGCCGCTCCATAAGCCTGGCTCACCGTTTCCGAGATAAACTTGGGATAATGGGCCATGCCGCAAAGATAGACTCCGTCCGCCACAAAATCCACCGGTTTTAATTTGACATGAGCTTCTTTGAAGAAACCGTCCGGATTGGCGTTCACTTTGAATTGCTGAATGACTTGGTCATTATCCGCTGACGGGATGACGGCGGCTGCCAAAGCGAGGTGATCGGCATCGATTTCCAGCTTCTTGCCTAAAACCGGATCAGTGACGGTCACTCTTAAGACCTTCCGTCCGTCCTCTTCCACCGCTTCCACGTGGGGTTTATCTTCCGGCTCATACCGGATAAACCGAACCTCCTTCCCGGCTGCCTCCCGGTAATAATTCTCATAATAACCGTACGTTCTGATATCCCTAAAGAGAATGTAAATATCCATCCCGGGGTTTAGCTCTTTGAGCGAGAGCGCGTTTTTGATCGATTCGCTGCAGCAGACCCGACTGCAATAGTTCCGGTCTTCATTGCGGCAGCCCACGCACTGGATCATGACCAGACTCTCGGAGTTCAAGAGCGTTTCGTCTTTGTGAGCGATGCGCTCATCCAGCTCCAGATGGGTCATCACCCGCTCATCCTCGCCATAGAGGTATTCCGCCGGCCGGTACAGGTCGGCGCCGGTCGCAAGTACGGTGACACCGTGTTTGATTTCGATGTCCCTGCGGTCATATCTTACCTTGGTCAAAAAGTTCCCGACGTAGCCACCGGTTTCAGTAATAATGGCATCGGTGTAGACATGGACGGAAGGGTGCCGGTAAACTTTGCGGATCAGATCCCGGAGATACTCCTGAACATCTAAGCCTTCCAGGGTGTGCCCGATCCGCCTGGCCATTCCGCCCAGGTCTTTTTCTTTTTCCAAAAGATAGACTTCATGCCCCTGGTTGGCTATGGAAAGGGCCGTGGTCATCCCGGCGAGACCGCCTCCCACCACCAAAGCCGTCTTATTCACCGGCAGGTCATATTCCTGCAGGGGCTCTAAATAGCGGGCGCGGGCGACGGACATGCGGATGAGATCCTTGGCTTTCTTAGTAGATTCTTCTTTTTCCTTGGTATGGACCCAGGAGTTATGCTCCCGGATATTGGCCATCTCCAGGAAATATTGGTTAATTCCCGCCTCTCTTAGGGTATCCCGGAATAACGGCTCCAGGGTTCTGGGGGAGCAAGCCGCGACCACCACCCGGTTGAGCCCTTTTTCCTTGGTCATCTCCGTGATTTCATTGGCTGAATTGCTGGCGCAGGAGAAGAGCTGTTCCTGGGCGTAGACAACATTGGGTAAGCTTAAGGCATATTCCACCGTGGAAGGAATATCCACGACTCTTCCGATATTGGCCCCGCAGTGGCAGACAAAGACTCCGATTCTCGGCTCCTCTTGCGCTACATCCTTTTCCGGGGGGTATATCCTGTCTTTGGTCAGCTTGCCGCGCCTGTGATCCAGGAGCTCCCCGATTTGGGAACCGGCGCCGCTGGCGCTGAACACGGACTCCGGAATATCGGTCGGACCCCGGAAAGCTCCGCTGACAAAAACCCCGGGCCGGGTAGACTCCATCGGATTTCCGGGACTTATCTTACTGAATCCGTAAGGATTCAGCTCAATCCCGAACTGACCCGCCAGCTTTTCGTACTCTTTGGGAGGATTTAAGCCGACGGACAGGACCACCATATCAAATTCTTCTTCTTTAACGCCTTCCGGGGTGGTATAGCGGATAGTGACGTTCTTGCTCTCCGGAATCTCCCGCCCGATGGATACGTAGCTCCGAATAAAGCGGACTCCCGGCAGATTTTCCGTTCTTTGATAGAAACGCTCAAAATCCTTGTTATAGGAACGAATATCATTGTGGAAGATCGTGCACTCGGCCTCGGCGTCGTGTTCTTTGGTCAGAATCACCTGCTTCTGGGCGTAAGTGCAGCACACCCCGGAACAATAGCTGTTGCCGCCCAGCGCCGGATTAACCTGTCTGGACCCGACACATTGAATCCAGGCGACTTTATGCGGATGCTTCTTGTCCGTAGCCCGCAGAATCTCCCCTTGGTAGGGTCCGGTGGCGCACAACAGGCGTTCATAATCCATACTGGTGACCACATTTTCATACTTGCCGTAGCCGTAATCATTCCTGAGCTTGGGATCATAAGGCTCGAGTCCGGGTGAGAGCACCACCGCGCCTACATTAATTTCGATTTTCTCCGGCTTTTGATTGAAATCAATGGCCTTATTTTTGCAGACGGCTTCACAGATTTTGCATTTCTTTTCTTTCAGGTAAAGACAGCTTTCATCAATATAGGTGACCAGGGGAATCGCTTGGGCAAAGTAAATATGAATGGCTTTATTATCCGATATTTCTTGGTTAAACGGGTCCGGGTATTTGACCGGGCAGTACTCAACACAGGTGGTACAGCCCGTGCAGATGCTCTCATCAATATACTTGGGCTTTTTTACCAGAGTGACCTTAAAGTCACCCGCTTCCCCTTCGACCTGCTCAACTTCAGTGTACGTCAGAACCTCAATATTGGGATGCCGGCCGACCTCGACCAGTTTGGGGTTGAGTATTCACATAGAGCAGTCATTGGTGGGAAAGGTCTTGTCCAGCTGGGCCATATGGCCCCCAATGCTCGGCGCTTTATCCACCAGGTATACTTTAAAGCCGGCCGTGGCCAGGTCGAGCGACGCTTGAATGCCGCTGATCCCTCCGCCCACAACCAGCACATCGCCGAAGTTGGTGCTGCCGGAGCTTTGCGCCAGCTGGGCGATTCTTTCTTTAAGCAGGAGTTCTTCCATCTCTATCACCTCTTCCGTATTTTATTGAAATTACCTCAGATGACTTCCTGGAGAATCTCGGTAATGTCTTTCACATGGATGGCATCATCATAGTTCAAAACCAAGCGGCTGTCTTCAAAGTTGGTGATGCAATAGGGACAGGCCGTGACCAGCTCCTCCGCCCCGGCTTCCAGCGCTTGTTCCAGCCGGATGTTTGCAAAACGGTCAGACTTCTGAGTCTCAATCCAAATCCTGCCCCCGCCCATGCCGCAGCACAGGCTCTCTTCCCGCGACTCCGGCATTTCGTTCAGTTCCAGTCCGGGTATCTTTTTCAAGACCTCCCGCGGTTCATCAAAGATGCCGTTATGGCGGCCGAGGTAGCATGGATCATGGTAGGTAATTTTCTTCAGGTACTCCTTGTTAATCTTGAGCCTTCCCTCGTTTATCAGCTCGAACAAATACTGGGTTATATGCACGATTTCAAAGTTCACCCTGAATTCTTCCGGGTACTCGTTCTTAAACGTTTCGTAGCAATGGGGGGAAGAGACCAGGATTTTCCTGACGCCGTGTTCGATCCAGGTCTTGATATTCTCCTTGGCCAGGCGTTTGAAGAGTTCTTCATTCCCGGTCTTGCGGATGCTTTCCCCGCAGCAGTTTTCCTTGACACCCAGGATGCCGAAATCCACCCCGGCCTTATTAAGGATATTGACGGTGGCGGCGGCAACTTTCTTTAATCTTGCATCATAACTCAGGTAACAGCCGGGAAAATACAAGATTTCCATCCCTTCGGCAAAGGGTTTGACCGGGAGGCCCTGGGCCCAATCCGCCCGCTTGGCCCGATCTTCTCCGAAGGGGTTGCCGTCTGAGGCCAAGTTGGCTCCGGCGGTGCGGACAGGCTTTACCGGTGCGGGGAAAACCCCATAGCCCGAAGCAAAGCGGCGCAGGGCAATCATGTTATCGATCTGCTTGACTTCCCTGGGGCATTTCTGAACACACTTGCCGCAGGTCGTGCATCGCCAGATCTCTTCCCGTTCAATCTCAGTCAAACCGAACGTCGCCTCCCGGATGAGCAGGCGCATACTAAACGTGCGAACCCTGTTCCATGGGCAAACGGTATCACATCTCCCGCATTGATAGCAGTACTTTAAGGCTTCGGCCCCACTCTCTTTGATTTCATCTATTGCCTCTTTGAAGGGTTGTACAGTTTCCACAGTTTTCGATCCCTTCTTTCACAAACAATTTGTAGTAACTTTTGGAGCAGTAGTCAGTACTAAGAATTATGTCTTGGAATTATTCTGACTCCTGTTCCTGAATTCTGAATTTGTTCCTGAATTCTGAATTCTACCTACTTTTGGTTTATCCGTGCCATGGTCTCTATTAGCTTCTCAAAGCCGTATTTGTCCACCAGGGATTTGAGCCCGACCTCCATGTCATCCAGCTTGACGTCTTCTTCGACTTCCTCTTCCCTTTCTTCATAAATAAGGGCATCGGCTAAGCACCACTGGACACACATGGGCTCTTCGAGGGTTGGGTCATCTTCACACATGTCGCATTTCAGGGGCAGGCCGGAATCCGGCTCCTTGAAAGCGTCCCTGGAGGGACACGATGCCCGGCAAAAGCCGCATTCATCATATTCCTTGCCGTTGATAATATATTTATCCCGGCCCATACATTCGGCCGCGGTATATTCCCCCGCGTAGACCGGCACAAACACGTCTCTCAGCGGATCGCGAATCAGGCGGATCCGGGCCCGCGCGGGATTGTTGCTGCTGTATTTGGGGGTTGCATGAAACGAAGCGCAGATCACCTCACAGGCCTTGCAGCCGTTGCACTTGTCCAGATCGATGCGGATGGTTTTAATTTTCTTCTTCACTTTGCTCATCATAAATCCCTCTCTGTTCAAAGTCTTCGACCACATAACCCAGGTTCAAATCCTGCAGGGTCTCTTGCGTAGGAACACCGTTCATGTTAAATCCCCGGAATTTGTAATACTCATCTAAGAGCGTCTTTTCAAGTTCAGGGAACCGGTGCTTCCAATGGTCTTCCGGCGGCCGGTCATCCTGTCTTCTTAAGCCTCTTCTGTTATTGATCGCCCGGATCAGGGTCCGGTTTCTCTTCGCTGTTTTTTTCAGTCTGGCTTCATCGAAATCCATCCCAGTCGCCGCCGAGATGACTTCCGGATAATTGTGGATATGATAGGCAGGCTTGAGCGGGAATGAGGACAATCCGGCGCACATTCCGAGGGAGTCATCAATGTAGTGCATCATCTCCATCCAGTCCACCAGCTCGCACGCCATTTCAACCGTCGGGTAATAGGGATTGGAATTTTCCCCGCGCGGATTCCAATCCAGGAAATACTGCTTAAACTTTTCATCCGGAACATGAATCCAGTCCTTAATAAACTCTTCCCGGTCTTCCCGGTTCGAAAAAGGCCCTTGCGGGAACTGGCCTTCGATTTGGGTGATGTTGATTTTTTCCCCGGTCGAATACATTAGGAAGTAAATCGGATTCAGCATCCCTAATTTAAGCGGTAGCTGCTCGTGTTTTTTAATGTTGTTATGGGCGTACTCTTCCGCGCCGTTGCCGATCTGCTTGGCTGCCCAATAGGTACCGTTGGCCAGAATATCTCCGATTCCTTCACGGCGGGCGATTTTGTCGAGGAACCAGAAAAACCGCTCCTCCGTATCGGACGGCATCCCCGGCAGATCCTTGTCCGTCAGAATACCTGCTTCATAAAGCTCGATGGCAAAGGCGATCGTCTGTGGGGTGGTAAATCCATCCACACCATAGGCCTGGGCATTGGAATTGATTCTGTACCCGAACTCCAGATCCGACATGGCGGCCATGGTGTATGTCAGTTTGGAATAACATTTCATCATGTATTTGGGAACGCCCGGGTAGGCCACGGAGGCCCCGCAGCTGAGCGGGCAGTTGTAACAGCTTAAGAAGCGCTCAAGCGTTTTCTCCGCGCTTTCCGTCCATTGCTTTTCCACTTCTTCCGTCCAGAAGTCTTTCCTGCGCGTACGGGCATTGCCCCACATGAAACTGGTGGTGTGCCACTTTTCATCGTGGAGCTTCATTTCCTGGGGCGACCCCAGCCCTTGGAAAATAGGTTCGACCATCCCGAGCGGATTCTTCTCCCGGAACTTGACATATTTCAAAATATCATTGCAATGCCCTATAAATTCGGCCGGGCGGGCGATATTAACATCCCTGGTGCCGCGGACAGCGATAGCCTTTAACCTCTTGTCCCCCATGACCCCACCCAGCCCTAAGCGGCTGGCACTGGAGCGACCCTGTTCAATCGAGGCAAAATAGACCCGGTTTTCCCCGGCCAGGCCAATGGCCGCGACATGCGCATTGGGTTCATTCAATTCGCGCCGGATGATTTCCGCTGTTTCCAAGGTGCCTTTTCCCTGAAGGTGACTGGCATCGCGGATTTCCACTTTGTCATTGTTAATCCACAAATACACCAGGCTGGGAGCACGGCCCCGAATGATTACTTTGTCATACCCGGCATGCTTTAACTCGGGCGCAAAGAAACCGCCCATCATGGAAAACGCCATGAGCTTGGTCTGAGGAGAAAAACTGGAGACAATCGTGCGGTTGGCGCCGGGAGCCTGGGTTCCGCCCAAAAGGCCGGCACTGAAGATCAGCAGGTTCTCAGGTGAATAAGGGTCAACCTCAGGAGGAACCCGGTCCCATAAGATCTTGGCATTTGTGCCCAGCCCGCCCAGATAAAGTTCAGCTAAGGCCGGATCGGTTTCTACTTTTTCAATGTTGCCGCTGGATAAATCAATTTCCAAGTTATACCCTGTCTCTGCATATCTCATATTTCAACACCTCTAGGCTTATAGTTGTTTATCTTAGCCATTTGCAAGTAAGATGCCATGTTTCGGTTTCGGAATTGCCCTGAGGCCTGATCGGTGTAAATCAGCGGTTCAACAGTCGAAAACATCTTGCGAGTGGTTATCCCAGCCTGAATATTCAAATAGTATGAGGGGTTGACAGGCAAACACCACTGCAAAATTGCAGTGGTGTTTGCCTTTTGCGGCGAAAACCATACCAAATGTGCACTTTAGGGAGTAAATCAATTCTGCATTGGTATGATGTCAAATCGACTTAGCGCAACGTAGGCTAAATCAGAAAGTCGCTAGAAATTGTAAGAATTTTTTGCCAAGTCCAGGTAAAGGTTGCAGGATATTTTATACAGACGGAGAATTATACTTTCATTATAAAAAAGGGAGGAATTGTCAATGCATCAGGTCAAATGGCTCGGTCATTCCGCTTGTCTCATTACCAGTCAGCAAGGAACGGCTATCCTTATCGATCCCTGGATCACCGGCAACCCGAGCTGCCCAGTCAAGAGAGAGGATCTTGGCCGCGTCGATATCATCTTAGTAAGCCACGATCACTTTGACCATATCGGGACAGACATTCCGGCTCTGGTGGAAGCATCCGGTGCAACGGTTGTCGTACAGCCGGAATTAATCGCCGGCTTGCAGGAAGCCGGTGTCAAAGGGGATAATATCGTCTCCTACGGCATGGGGATGAATATCGGGGGGACAGTAGAAATCAAGGGAATTAAAATCACCATGACCCAGGCTTTGCATTCCAGCGCGGCCGGAAGTCCCTGCGGCTATATCATTACTTTGGAAGACGAGAAAACAATCTATCACGCCGGAGATACCGGGATTTTTGCCGGGATGGAATTATTGGGTGAAATTTATCATCTCGACCTGGCCCTGGTTCCGATCGGCAGCGTCTTTGTGATGGACCCGGTACAGGCCGCTTATAGTCTACGCTTACTGAAAGCCAAGACAGCCGTTCCGATTCATTATGCCACCTTCCCAATCCTTACCCAGGACGCATCAGGGTTCGTGCGATTGGCACAAGAGAAGGCTCCGGATACCCAAGTGGTCGCCTTAAAACCCGGAGAAGAGGTTTCAATATAGCCATTGCCTCGGTCAATACGATATAGTCTTTGATATTTCACAGAGAGCTGCTCTTAGAGCAGCTCTTGTTTTTATCCCACTTGTTCTGCCGCATTATTTCTGCGTTTGAGCCGCCACTAAACTTGCGGCGCCGAATTTCTCCCGCAGGCGCGGTTTTTCAATCTTGCCGGTGGGGTTGCGCGGGACGTTATCAAAGATAATCTTGCGCGGACGTTTATAGCGCGGCATAGGGGCGCAGAAGACCGTGATTTCTTCTTCCGTGCACAGACAACCTGGTTTTAGTTCAATGATCGCGGCCGCTATTTCACCCAGACGCCCGTCCGGCAAGCCGATCACGGCTACATCCTTGATTGCAGGATGCGCCCGGAGAAAATCCTCAATTTGCACCGGATAGATATTCTCTCCCCCGCTGATAATCACATCTTTTTTCCGGTCAACCAAATATATAAAACCGTCTTCATCCATCCGGGCCATATCCCCGGTAAACAACCAGCCGTCTTTGAGCACTGCAGCAGTCGCTTCCGGGTCATTGTAGTAGCATTTCATCACACCCGGTCCTTTGACCGCCAATTCCCCCACCTGACCCCGGGGTACAGGGGAGCCATTCTCATCCGTAATCTTGACTTCCCAGTTGTGACCCGGCACTCCGATCGCGCCCACTTTATGAATATTCTCAGTCCCTAAATGGACACATCCTGGCCCGATCGATTCGCTCAAGCCATAGTTGGTATCGTAAAGATGGTTGGGGAAATATTTTTTCCAGCGGTTAATTAAGCTGGGGGGAACTGGCTGCGCCCCGATATGCATGAGTCTCCAGCGGGAAAGATCATAGTCTTCCAGCTTTAATTCTCCTCTTTCAACGGCATCCAGAATGTCCTGGGCCCAGGGAACCAAAAGCCAGACAATGCTGATTTTTTCTTCAGAGACTGTTTTGAGGATCCATTCCGGCTTCACGCCGCGCAACAAGACCGCTTTGCTCCCCGAGAGCAAACTCCCGAACCAATGCATCTTGGCCCCGGTATGGTAAAGGGGCGGGATCAACAGAAAATTATCTTCCAGCGTTTGGCCATGGTGTTCGAGCTCCGTTTCACAGGCTGACATCAGACTGCGGTGCGTATGCAAAATGGCTTTGGGAAATCCCGTCGTGCCGGAAGAGAAATAAACGGCCGCATCGTCCTCATCCGCAAGTTTAATCGGCGGGGCTTCCGAGGAACAATTGGCCGTGAGGCGGTCATAGCTCTCAGCAAAAGAAGGACGGTTTTCTCCCGCATAAAAAAGCGTCTTCACTCTGGGTATCTGATCATAGATCGTTTCCACCCGGCCGATAAATTCCGGCCCGAAAATCATGGCCACCGCTTCGGATAAACCTAAACAGTATTTGATTTCCTCAGCCGTGTAGCGAAAGTTTAACGGGACAGCGACCGCGCCCGTTTTTAAGATACCAAAATAAATCGGCAGCCATTCCAGGCAATTCATTAACAGAATCGCGACCTTATCTCCCTTTTTAATTCCCCTTTTTAAAAGGAGATTGGCCAGCCGGTTGGCTTTCTCGTCAAAAACGCGCCAGGTCATATCCCGCCGGTATTCACCGGCCGGGTTGTTTTCAATCAATTCGTACTCAAGCCAGGTGACATTGTGACTTTCCTGGAGGTCCATGTTAATCTCAGTGATGCATCGTTCTTGTCCATACATCTCGGCATTGCGCGCCAGGATTTCCGTAATGGGCATTCTCTTTTTTCCTCCCGTTCTACCAACACTGCGAAGAGATTGGCATTTTAAAAATAAAAAAAGGCCGTACTTCCAAATGAAAAACCACACCTAAAATTATAAAGCGATGCCGGGCGTTAAGCAACATTTCTTTTGTTGGCAGTTCTTTTGTCGGCAGAACCCTTTTGCAATTGAATCAATATATTAAGTTATTAGAAACGGAGAAACGGAATGTTAGCGTGAGGAGGGTCTAAATGCATACGTTGAAACGGATTTCTAAAGTTTTCGAAGCAGCGGCTGAAATTCCTTTTGACGACTCCTCGAAGTTTATCTTAATGAGTGACGTCCACCGGGGGGATGGCAGCTGGGCTGATGACTTTTCCAAGAACCAAAACCTCTATTTTGCAGCCTTAACTCATTATTACAATGAAAATTATACTTATATTGAGATTGGTGATGGAGACGAACTTTGGAAGAATAGAAAGCTCTCCGACATTATCCAAGTACACAGCGACGCGTTTTGGCTTCTTTCAAAATTCTTCAATGAAGGCAGGCTATATTTAATATTCGGAAATCATGATATGGTGAAACGAAATGATAAATGCGTTCAAAACAATTTATACCGCTACTTTCATGAACCGGAGAAAAAGTATATTCCCTTATTCGAGAACATTAAGCTTCATGAGGGTGTAGTTCTGAGACACCGGGTGACGGGTCAAAGAATTCTCTTGATCCACGGACATCAAGTGAGTTTCTGCGATTATACGCTTTGGAAATTCAGCCGCTTTTTAGTTAGGTATCTTTGGAGACCGCTTGAGTTATTTGGAGTCAATGACCCAACCAGTACCGCCAAAAATTATGATAAGAAAGATACCGTTGAAAATAAACTGACTGAGTGGGTTATCCGGGAAAAACATATGTTAATTGCCGGCCACACCCACAGGCCGATGTTTCCGGAAGTGGGAGACCCCCCCTATTTCAATGATGGCAGTTGTGTCCATCCCCGCAGCATCACGGGCATTGAAATTGCGGACGGTTCGATTACTTTGGTCAAATGGAATGTCAAAACAAAGAACGACGGCCAATTGTACATCGGCAGAGATGTCCTGGTAGGTCCGAGAAGGTTGGAGGATTATTTCAGATACTCACAAATTGGGGACAAGGCGCATACAATAAACTAGAAAATCCTTCTCTATTCATTGTAAAATTGCTTCTACACTAGAGTATATAGAAAGCAGCCTTTCGCATGGTAAGGCTGCTCATTATTATGCAATAAGATTAACTAGGGTTAATCGATATCACCAAGATTAACGGTTCTGCTGGTAGCCTAATTCAATGCCCGCGATAATCCCCATATGGATATTGGATGTTCCTTCAAGGGTTTCAAACTGCTTGGCATCGCGGAGCCATCTGCCGCAGGGATACTCTGTGGAATAACCGTAGGAACCGTAAATTTTCATGGCCATATTAGCCGCATGAACGGCCGCCATCGCGCCATATAACTTAGCCATAGAAGTTTCCTGCTGGCTGGGTAAGTTATGGTCTTTGAGCCAGGCTGCGCGGTAAACCAAAAATTTGGCCGCTTCGTCTTCCAGTTTCATTTCGGCGATCTGCTGTTGAATCATTTGGAATTTGCCGATTTGTTGGCCGAACTGGGTACGCTCATTGGCATATTGAACAGAACCTTCCAGAGCTGCAGCTGAAAGTGCAGCCGCACCGGTGGCACAACCCATGCGGGTGTTATTCAGCATCCACATACAAATTTGGAAACCTTGATTCAGGGGTCCTAACAAGTTTTCCTTCGGAACGACGGCGTTCTCAAATACCAGTTCCGAGGTCGGAGCCGGCCACATACCAACTTTTGTATGAATCGGAGTTCTGGTAACCCCAGGGGTATTCCTGTAGTCAATGATAAAGCAGGACAGTCCTTTATAACCCCCACCCTTTTCCGTGGCAGCATAAAGAAGTCCAACGTCGCTGGTGTGTCCGCCCGAGATCCACATTTTCGTCCCGTTGATTAACCAGTGGTCACCCTTATCTTCCGCAAAGGTTTTCATACTAGCGACATCAGAACCGGTATTCGGTTCGGTGATCGCAAAGCTGCCGACGAGTTGCCCGCTGACCAGTCCGGGAATATACTTTTGTTTTTGTTCCTCGGTACCATATTTGTTAATGGTCATGGCCGGTCCCCAGGTGTTGCCGCTGATGCTCAGCCTCCAAGAAGTATGAACTTTAGATATTTCATATAAAGCAGTGACGGCTTCCATCCAGCCCATGCCGTTTCCGCCGTACTCTTCCGGAATACTCCAGCCCAGCAGGCCCAACTCACCCATTTTCGTAAGTATTTCTCTGCGATAGTAATGATTTTCTTCGTCCTCCTCAATATAAGGAGCAATTTCTTTTTGGGCGAAGTCGCGGGCCATTTCTTGCACCATTCTTTGTTCTTCGGTTAAACCAAAATCCATTTCTCTTTACCCTCCTAAATAAAAATATTGCCACCCCTAACTCCTTATTTACATAAGGGCGAACAAAAAATTCTATGAATTCAGCCAAATAAGTCCTTACATTTATTAATAATAGCACAAAGTAAGCGATTTTTGAATATCTTTATTCGGATCTTCTTAAAACGCAAAAATAACGGGCCGTCTCAAATCAGTCTAATCTTGAGACAGCCCAATAGAAGCCTAATACTAGTACTTCACTTCTTCTCTCGCTTCATAGGCTTCTTTCAAAGCTGAAATGAAGTGAGAGTGCGGATCTTGCAGGGACATCGTAGCACCGGTTGTAACGTCGACAAGCATTGCTTTTTCTTCGGCTGTGAACGTCTTAACTACCGCTTTATCTGCGTCTGTTAACTTATCCGGATAAGCCATTTTATAAGGTCTTCCGTTAACATCTGTGTATTTCTTGAACCAAGCTTCTACTTCTGAAACAGTCTTGCCTTTGAAGAATGCCTCATAGAAGTCAAGCTGTTCAAACCACTCTTTTTTGGTCAGGTTATCGGCAGCGCCTTTTGCTTTCAAATGGGTCATATCATAGTTGTAGCCTTCTTCTCTCTTAGTTTCCCAAATATCGTCGATTTTAGCTGCAAAAGAGTCCATAGTCGCTTTGTCCGCTTTGGGGTCGACCCAGCCGGGGAATAGATCGTAAGTAATTTCCATAACGTCCCAAGTTAAGTCTACGATTTTACCGTCTTGATCAAATAAAGCGCTTGCTGTAGTGATGTTCAAATTATCTTTTTTCTCGCCTCTGATTCGGTAATTCGGCACTTCACCAAATCCATGAAAAAGTTTCTTGGCAGATACGGCTGGAGCAGTCACCGGAGCAGCCTTCACGATCAATTTATCGCCGGGATAGATCCGGTTAACGTTTTTAATATGTGGATTTAATTTGGCCAATTCTGCGGTTGTTAAGCTATATTTTTTGGCAATTTTCCAGAAAACATCTCCACTGACAACCGTGTAAACAACCGTACCTTCCGGTAATTTTGTAGTGTCGAGGCCTGCATTGACAGCTGACGGAGCTGAGGGGGCTTTTGGGGCTGGTGCTTTTGGAGTTGTTGGCGTTGTTGGAGCCGGAGCTTCAACTGATGCTGAGGTTGATGTGTCTACAGCGAAAGACGGGGATACCATTGCAGTAAGAACGAGTGACACCGATAGAACAAGACCCAGAGTTTTTTTCATGTTCTCCCTCCTGTAAATAATTTTATATAGCTAGGACTCAAATCACCTTAGGCGGGATGAATCCTAATTATATACAATGTTGTTCTAGTTGTTGTTCTTGTTCTTACTTTAGCAAATACTAGTCAATCAACTGATAGCTACTGCTTCCTTCAAGCAACTTGAAATTACCTTTTAATCCATCTGTAACATAGATCTTTTTATCGGTTGTAATGAATATAGCCTCAATTCCGCCATACTTTTGGAGAAGGTCCATCCCTTTCTCTGATCCTAAAATAAAAACTGCTGTGTCCAGAGCATCCGCGTTAAACGAAGAATCCGTAATTAAAGTAACGCTCATTAAATCAGACTGAGCCGGGTAGCCTGTATGCGGATCAATGATATGATGATACCGCTTGCCATCTTTGACAAAATACCGTTCCCCGTCTCCTGCAGTTACAACCGCTTTATTTCTAACTGTAATAGACCCCAAGATTTGGTGTCCCTCCGCCGCATCCTCCTTCCGGGGATTAAGAATGCCGACAGTCCAAGGACTGCCATCGGGCTTGCTTCCCAGGGTCACAACATTACCCCCAAGATTAATAAAAGCGGATTTTATTCCGTTTTTTTTGTATATTTCGATCACTTCATCTCCAGCATATCCTTTGGCTATCCCCCCCAGATCAACCATTTGTCCCGGATTTTTTAGGTATGCGGTATGATTATCTACTTCTAAGTCTTTATAATTAATAAGCGGGAGCAAGTTATGTATTTCCTCCGGTGCCGGTACCCGTTCATTTTCCGTTCCTATTCCCCAGCTTTTAACCAAAGGGCCGATGGTAATGTCAAAAGCCCCATCACTAAGTTCTGCTACTTGTTGGGCTTTTGTCATCAGTTTTAGAGTGATAGGATTTAGTTCAACTTTCTTCTTCCCAGCGTTTTCATTTATATTGTAAATATCCCCTTCCCGAGCATTAAAGGTTAAGAGCCCTTCTAGATATTTGATTCTATCGATTGCTTCGTCAATAGCCACTTGTCCGTTTTCGCCATATACTTTTTGTGATATAACTGTCCCCATGGCGAACTCTTTAGCCTCTGTCACTACATCCTTCTTCATATTCGTGTTGCAAGCTGTTAAAAACCCTGAGGACAGTAGAAGTACTAATAAACAAGAAATCTTTTTTCTCGTGTATTTTTTCACTAAAGAGTTCCAATCCTTTCTGTGCAATTGTTTTGCTTATTTAGAAAGCACTAAGGATCGTTACTATTATATTTCAACAAGATCAAGTCTATGTCTTCACTTTCACACACTAAAACAAGTATTAACTTGATATGTAAAAATTACCACAGGCTTTGCCTTGAGTCAAGAGAAATTATGATTTTTATAACTTATTTTTGATCATGAAAGGAGCATCCCTGTCCATTTTCACGCTATCGCTTGTTTCCGGTCAAAGTTGCGGCGCTGCTGATATTTGAAGCGGTAGTTACTCCAAGCAAGTAAGGAACAGGATTTAATTTAGCCTGTCCGGCTTATGACGCAAAGTCCAACGGGCAAGAAATCATCGGCTACACGGCAGGGCCGGAGTATAAATTGAATTTGTATTTTCTCCGGCCACAACCACTAATCCAAAACCAGTGATTGATCATTATAATGTTCTTTATCCCCAAGGCACTACTAACATGATGGCCGACGATCCCGGTAGACAATGGTAAATTCATGGCATCGGCTGAGCTACTCTTTCTTGAATAGTTACCTTAACCATATCTCCAGGTTGTTTGCCGATTTTAGCTCTGATATCTTTTTTGATACCGATTATATGGCATGGGGTTTTCATTTTCACAAGGCTGCCCTCATAAGGCTCACCGTCAAATGTAGCGATGACAGGGACTCTTCCTTTTCCGAACTCCGACTTGACATCAAATGGTATTTCGACATAGGCTCCGTCAATATCGGGTACCTTCTTAATTTCTGCTTCAAATTCATATAGCTTGCTCATTATTCACTGTTCCCTCCTATTCAAGCTCGTATAGTTTTTGCCGGTTGCGCAATAACTCAAACATAGCAAACCTCCTATCCCTTTTTCGGACAGGAGGCAGAACAAACATGAAGAAAAACCGATTTCCGTCAAGGCTTTAACGAGGGGGAACATAGATTGCATCTTTATCAGAGAAATCTATGCAATCGTTCCATCGTTTACATGGTTCATACTAATCCTATCCTAAAATAACTCGCAATTGTTGACAAGAGCATTCCCGAATAAGATTAGTCGCGTATGGTCTGAAACGTCACCCCTTCATGAGTAGTTCTTCTTTATCCTATGCTATATGGGGAACTGTGTCAAGTAATCATCATTCTAGCCTATTTTTTCATACCGGTATAAATGAGAACTGCATCTCTTAAAAATGCGGCCAATCCAGGTTGCCGCTCATCATAATAGGCTGTAAATCTTGGATCATCTACATACATCTGAGCAACTCCCGCATGCGCTTCTTTACTGTAGCTATCCCCAAAAAAGCCACCGGCGATGCAGATCTGCCGCCTTTTGAGCTAATTCGCCGGCAGGATCACCTTTTGCTTAAAGCCTTCAAACTTTTCTTTATCCGTCATCATTATTCTCCCTTCTGTTAACGCAATGAAAAACTCCGCTAGAATCATTTTCATGGCGTATTCATGCAAGAACAGGAAAAGTTTTTTGTCTTCTCCACCATCCAGGTGTTTAATTAATCCAGCGGCTAAAAGCTTTTTGATTGTGGTGTACATAGAAGCGGGGCCGATGGTCTGTCAAAGGGCATAATACCTGAGTGAGAAAGAAAAAACCAACTCCTACATGAGCTGGTTTCGAGTGTCCTATGGTTTTTCCCTAATCAGTTCTTTCATTTGCTGTTTTGCTTCCGCAGACAATACATCGATGAGATAATTACGGTCCCTTCCCTGTATTTCCTGGTATTCTTGCTTTATTCTTTCATTAGCCCCTTCGATCTCAACCTTAAGTTCTCTGGCGGATAACAAGGAACATCCTGCTCCCCTGATAATAAGCTGCTCTAAACCGTCTGACGTCGCAACGGTAATATGATATTTCTTCTGATTGTCATGGGCAAACTTTTCGATATACTGGTCCGCCGTTTGAGCCTCCCTGGTAAAAACCATATGGATATTATAATCGTCGATTACTTCCTCAGAATGTCCCTGAACACGGTAAGCGTCAAACACTACGATAACCTGGCATTTTCGAATCCCCTGATAATTGCTTAGAGAATCAAGCAGCTTCATTCTGGCGCCGTCCATATTCTCATCTGCAAGCTCTTTCAGTTCTGGCCAGGCATGGATAATATTATAGCCATCCACAAGGAGATACTCTTCTTGGGTTTCCTTCGGTCTGCTGACAAAGGTAACCGGTTCATAATAACTCTCGCCGGCTGTTTTGCGTCTTTTCCAGCCAGACTTCCTCCCTTGGTTCGCATAAAAGGTGTTATGGATAATTTGGTCAATCTCCTCTAAACTGATCGACCTCTCTTCTGTATAGGGGATCTGGTTTCGGACTGTTTCTCCCGATAAATCGTCTTTTTTCTGAAGATAGCTTTCAACATGCATGTAGTCCTTCACTTCATCCCAAGAAACCAAAAAGCCTGCACCCTGGGCGCAAAATACGGAACCTGTCGGATTTTCCAAGTCTCTTTCCGAATCATATCCGATACTTTCTATGACCTCTTCCGCATTATGGCATGGTTCGTACCCTTTCAGGCTGCAAAACAGCCTGCCAAGTCCTTTGGTATAGGCTACGACCTCTTTCTGGTAATTCCTCATGGTAACAACGGGAGCGCTCCCCACAAGAACCGCCGTCTCGCCATTGGTCTGTGAGATTTCGCAGGTGCCATGCATTTTCTCAATGTCATTCATCGCTCTTCCTACCATTTTCTCTGGCAGTTCGAGCTGAAAGGCATAATAAGGCTCCAACACGATGGATTCGGCCTCCTTTAAGCCCTGGCGCACTGCACGGTAGGTAGCCTCTCTGAAGTCACCGCCATCCGTATGCTTATTGTGTGCTCTACCTGAGACTAAAGTGATTTTCATATCGGTAATCGCTGACCCGGTCAGAACTCCTTTATGGTTTTTTTCTTCCAGATGAGATAATATAAGTCTTTGCCAGCTTTTACTTAAGCTATCCTCACTGCATTCCGCCCTAAACTGCAGACCGCTTCCCGGCTCACCCGGCGTGAGTATCACGTGAACCTCCGCATAATGCCGCAAGGGCTCAAAGTGCCCTACCCCTTCTACCACATTTGCAATCGTCTCTTTATAGACAATCCTTCCCGCATCGAAGGCTACCTCAACCCCGAAACGGCTTTGGATAAGGCTCTGCAGAATTTCAATCTGCACCTCGCCCATAATCTGTGCCTGAATTTCCTGCAGCTGCTCATCCCAGACAATATGAAGTTCCGGTTCTTCTTCTTCAATCTGACGCAGCTTGGGAAGCATCACTCTAGGGTCACAGCCTTCCGGAAGGATAATCTGATAAGACAGCACGGGCTCTAATACAGGGGCTGCTGAAACTTCCTCTATCCCTAAGCCTTCTCCCGGTCTGGTTTGGCTGAGCCCGGTTACCGCGCATACAGAACCTGCCTCGATCTCGTTCACGGCTTCGAATTTCTGTCCGGAATAGATACGAATTTGATTCACTTTCTCTTTCCAGATGCCATTCGTTAAGACATCCTTCACCTTAAGTCTTCCGCCGGTAAGCTTCATGTGCGTAAGCCGGGTTCCCTGCTCGTCTCTTGCTATTTTGAATATTTTAGCCCCGAATTCATCGGGGTAGGAAGGTATCAGTGCATACTTCACAAGGCCCCGCATAAATGGCTCAACGCCCTCTAGTTTTAAAGCGGAACCGAAAAAGCACGGAAAAACTTTGCGCTCCAGGATAGCTTTTTTAATCTGCGCGGTTTCAATATGCCCTGCTTCCAGATAGGCTTCCATCATGATTTCATCGCACATGGCCAATTGATCGTAAAAGCCCTCTGTCTTAGCTTGTCCGAATTCGATACAGCCATCATCCAGCTGGTCTTTCATTTCTTTGATTAACTTGTCCTTATCCGTCCCGGCCTGATCCATCTTATTCACGAATAAGAAAACAGGAATCTGGTACATTTTAAGCAGCCGCCATACGGTTTTGGTATGCCCCTGCACCCCATCCGCACCGCTTATTACTAAAATGGCATAATCCAGCACCTGAAGTGTTCTCTCCATTTCAGCCGAAAAATCCACATGCCCTGGGGTATCCAGTAAGGTAATCTGGGTCTCCCCTATTTCAAAAATGGCCTGTTTGGAGAAAATGGTGATCCCTCTTGCCCTTTCTAACTCATAGGTGTCTAAATAAGCGTCCTTATTGTCAACTCTTCCCAATTTTCCAATCTTACCGCTCAGATAAAGGATGCTCTCTGATAATGTCGTCTTGCCTGCATCCACATGTGCCAATATTCCAATCACTAATTTGTTCATAATCTATTTCAAACCAACCACCCATAATCCTGCCTGCAATCCACAATGTAGTCAACGTACACGGTCTGGTCCTTGATCTGATACAGAATCAGATACCATTTTTCAATGAACATCTTGTGATATTTATTTGGCGGGATAAATTCAGCCTCCAGAAATGGAAAACGCTCCTGCATTTGGTTAAGGGAGCGAATGGCGTCCATCAGGTCATTTTTTATTTTGCGGGCAGTTATAGGACTTTTCTGTGCCAGAAATCGAACATGCCCCGGCAGCATCTGACGGGCACGGTCTGAGACAATCACTTTATATTGAGGTTTCTTTTCCATGTTCCACCTCATCAATAATGCTTTCCAAGTAGCTGTCCAGTTCATCTGGTGTGCTTCCCATACGACCGGCCAGACGGTCTTCCTCAACAGCCAACAGTTCTTCCCTCAGTTTCAGCATTTTTTCACGGCGATTAAACGCCTCTATATCCATAACCACGAGATCACCCTCGCCGTTTTTTGTAAGATACACAGGCTCACCGGAGGATTTGCATAAAGCCGCAATTTCATTGTAGTTCTGCCGGATGCTTGCGGACGGTTTAATCTGCATGGGATCAACTCCTTGTAGTAACATTCTAACTATATTATACTTCTTTCATGCTATGTAATCAACCAACAATAGTTACAACTGTTTGAGCCATTGTAAGCAATAAAACCTTCAAATACTCATTGAGCTTTAAAGGTTTTATTGCTTACAATTTATTTCTAATTGTTGCAACTTTTCTTATAAATTTCTTCTTAACAGCATAAATTCTGAGCTACGCTTTTTTAGGAACATAGTTCAAAAATCATATATATTCTCAATTGATGAATACTGTTAATGGTTGCGTTTGGACATGACCAGACCATACAAAAAAAGTATTTATCACACCGCTTGACTTGGAGTTAACTCTAAGTGCTATGCTCTTTGAGTGATAGAAAAATACCTGCTATGGAGATTTATTTGGAAAGGAGAAACAAACATGAAAGGCAAAACACTTATCGCTTACTTTTCCCGCGCGGGAAACAATTATGTCGGCGGGAGTATCATAAACCTGCCTGTAGGCAACACCGAAACGGCGGCTAAAATGATTGAAGAACCGTGAATATGAGTTTTCACTTTTCCCTACACTGGAGCAATTTGGCATTGGATTTGTCGCGTTCAGCCCATTGGCCAACGGATTTTTGTCTGACAGGTACGATCAGAATTCAAGGTTCGAGCCGGGTACGGATTACAGAAGCTTCATGCCGCAATTTAAAGCGGAGAGTGTAGAAGTAAACCAGGTGCTTCTTGAACTGCTAAGAAAAACAGCCACGGAAAAGGGTGCAACTCCCGCTCAGATTTCGCTGGCGTGGGTGCTGGCGAAAAAGCCCTGGATTGTCCGATACCGGGGACACGTAAGCCGGATCGGCTGACAGAGAACTCCGGCGCTGCTGAGATTGTTCTGGCGGAATCTGAACTTCAGGCAATCGATCATGCTTTATCAGAAATGAAATTGTCCGCTGTCTACGGCGGACAGAATAACAGGAGGAAATAAATATGGATACAGTAAAATTAAATAACGGTATTACCATGCCGATTCTCGGCTATGGTGTCTATCAGGTAGACCCGGCCGAATGTGAGCGCTGTGTGCTGGATGCAATTTCCGTAGGCTACCGCTCCATAGACACCGCACAGGCTTACAACAACGAGGAAGGCGTCGGCAATGCCATTCAAAAGTGCGGTATACCTCGTTCGGAATTGTTTATTACCACCAAGGTATGGATATCCAACGGCGGCTATGAAAAAGCAAAAGTCTCCATTGAGGATTCACTGAAAAAGCTGAAAACCGACTATATCGACCTGCTGCTGATCCACCAGCCGTTTAACGATTACTACGGCACCTACCGCGCCATGACAGAGGCTTACAAGGACGGTAAGATCCGAGCCATCGGGGTCAGTAACTTCTATCCTGACCGCCTGATTGATTTCTGCCAATTCCAGGAGGTCATCCCTGCTGTCAATCAGGTGGAAACCCATCCCTTCCAGCAGCAGAAAGCCGCGCACGAAATCATGAAGAAATATGGCGTACAGCACGAGTCCTGGGGACCGTTTGCAGAGGGCCGCAAGGACATGTTTACCAATCCGGTCATCAAGTCTATTGGCGACAAATACAGCAAATCGGTGGCTCAGGTGATTCTGCGCTTCCTCATTCAGAGCGATGTGGTGGTAATCCCGAAAACCACCCATAAAGAGCGGATGATCGAAAACTTCGATGTGTTTAATTTTACTCTGACTGTCGAAGACATGCATGCAATTGCCGCCCTGGACGAGAGTGAAAGCGCATTCTTCTCCCATTATGATCCTCAGACTGTGGAGTTTTTGACAGGTCTGGGAAGGTAAGAGAGGTTAAAACCTTAAAAAAGGAGGACTTTGCAATGAACAACGAAAGAAATGAACTTTTTAAGACGGGCGTCCCGCTGCCCGAAATGTTTTCCAAATACTTCATCGGTCAGGCTTATTTGCAGCCGCTGACCGACAAGGGCGGCCCCATTGCTAATGTGACTTTTGAGCCGGGCTGCCGCAACAACTGGCATATCCACCATAAAGGCGGACAGATTTTGCTCTGCACCGAGGGACGCGGCTGGTACCAGGCGTGGGGAGAGGAACCGCAGGAACTGCACCCCGGCGACGTAGTCAACATCCCGCCGGAGGTCAAGCACTGGCATGGTGCGGCAAAAGACAGCTGGTTCGCTCATCTCGCAGTGGAGATTCCTGCCGAGGGCGCGTCCAACGAATGGCTGGAACCGGTAGGCGACGAAGCTTATGGCAGGCTGAAATGAACGAGAGGTGTTTCATGGACAGACCGTATATCATATGCAACATGGTGACATCGCTGGACGGAAAGGTAACCGGGGACTTTTTAGGAAGAGATGCTCACAGCGGACTCATTGAGGAATACTACAGAATTCACAGGGAATACGGCGCGGACGGCTTTCTCTGCGGCAGAGTGACGATGGAGGGCAGCTTTCCCCAGCCGCTCGTTCCGCCAACCGTGTATGAAGGCCCATCCATCGAGCGTAAATATCAAGCCAACAATACGATGGCAGCTTCTTTTCGGCTGAAGGAAGTAAAAAAATTAGACGACGGCGGCTTGTGGCTGACCTATCAAAAACAATTATGAAGGAGTAATGAACATGTACAATTTTATTTTTCAAAACACAACCAAGATTTACTTCGGTGAAAACCAACTGGGGCATTTAGGCGAAGAATTAAAGCAGTATGGCACCCGTGTGCTACTGACCTATGGCGGCGGCTCTATCAAGAAAATCGGCCTTTATGACAAGATCATGGAAGAATTGCAAAGAGCCGGACTTACTGTCTTTGAACTGTCAGGCATTGAGCCAAATCCCCGCCACACCACTGTCAATAAGGGTGCGGATATCTGCAAAAAGGAAAAAATCGACGTGCTGCTTGCCGTTGGTGGCGGCTCTACCATCGACTGTACGAAGGCAATTGCCGCTTCCGCATTTTACGAAGGAGACAGCTGGGATCTGGTGACGCATAAAGCGCCTGTTACCAAAGCCTTGCCGGTACTCACGGTATTAACGCTGGCAGCTACCGGATCGGAGATGGACACGGGAAGCGTCATCAGCAATATGGACACCAACGAAAAGTATGGCTTGCTGCATCCACTGCTCCTGCCGAAGGTATCCTTTCTTGATCCTGCCAATACTTATTCCGTCAGCGCGTTCCAGACTGCCTGCGGCAGTGCGGATATCCTGTCACACGTTTTTGATGTCTTTTATTTTACCGCTTCAGAGAAAATGGACATGGTGGACCGTGTTATGGAGGATGTGATAAAGACCGTTGTCAAATACGCCCCGATTGCTGTAAAGGAACTGGATAACTATGAAGCACGGGCCAACCTCATGTGGGCTTCCTCATGGGCACTGAACGGCTTTCTCCAAACCGGTGGGTTTCAGGCTGCCAGCTGTCATGCCATGGAACATGAGCTCTCTGCTTTTTATGACATTACACATGGCCTTGGCCTTGCCATTCTCACTCCCCGCTGGATGGAGTATATTCTGGATGAATCCACCTCACCGCAGTTTAAAAAATTTGGTGTAAATGTATTTGGTGTAGATGCGTCGCTTTCCGATATGGAAGGAGCAAAGCGTGCGATTGCATGCCTGAGCGATTTCTTGTTCAAGGAGCTTGGCCTGCAAAGCACCCTCACTGAAATTGGTATGGATGAAGCAAACTTTAAGGTCATGGCGAAGAGGGCTTGCAGAGGCGATGTATTACAAGGGTTTAAGCCCCTGACCCCAAAGGACGTTGAGAATATCTTCAGGATGTGCCTGTAAGACTGCGGTAAAAGTCAAGTAATTTACCGAAAAAATATAGGAAGGTGATTTCCATGATTTAGTTGATTTTTAGAAAAAAGGGTACACTAAATAAACCCTCCATCTACAAAAGGTAAT